>NZ_LR738855.1:0-1225509 GCF_902702935.1 Corynebacterium rouxii
GTGTGGAACGAGACGTGGAATGAGATCACTAATGAACTCATTCAGCTATCTCGCGAACCCGAAAGCGAGATTCCACGAATCACTGCTGAACAACGCGCTTATCTCAAACTCGTCCGACCTGCGGCTTTTGTCGAAGGCATCGCCGTTTTGCGGGTTCCGCACTCCCGCGCCAAGGAGACCATCGAAACACATCTGGGACAAGCGATTACCTCAGTGCTCTCGCGTCGAATGGGCCGTCCTTTTACTGTGGCAGTCACCGTCGATCCTACTTTGGATGTCATCCAGGATTTGCCGCATGACGTGCCAGAACAGCACATAGTCCAGCATCACGTACCAGAGCACCCCCACTACTCGCCGGTTTCTCAAGGATATCCGCCGCAATATGTACAGGAGCAGCCGGAATACAACGCCGAATATTCTGATGAGTACCCCTCTGGTTGGGCTACTCATCATGTACAAAAGCCACAGTCTTCGCAGTCCTCACCGCATGCACGGCAACAACAAGATCAACAACCGACACAACTCATGCCGGATCGTCGCAGGTACTCCGAGCAGCAGAACGTTCCGCAGCGCTCCGAGGAACCAGTCATGGGGCAACGTCGTGCGCGCGAAAAGCCAGCTCACGACCCAGATCGCAATGGTTCACTGAATCCGCGCTATACCTTTGACACCTACGTGGTTTCTGATTCCAACAAACTTCCATGGTCTGCGGCATGGGCTGTCGCGGAAAAGCCAGCTCGCGCGTATAACCCGCTATTTATCTGGGGTGATTCAGGTTTGGGCAAGACCCACCTCATGCACGCAATTGGCAACTATGCGCAAGAGCTCGATCCCAAGCTCAAGGTGAAGTATGTTTCTTCGGAAGAATTCACCAATGATTACATCAACTCGGTGCGTGACGACCGCCAAGAGGCGTTTAAGCGTCGCTACCGTGACCTCGACATTTTGATGGTCGACGACATACAATTCTTGCAGGGTAAAGAGGGTACCCAGGAAGAGTTCTTCCATACCTTCAATGCACTACAGCAGGCCGATAAACAAATTGTTTTGTCTTCGGACCGACCACCAAAACAGCTCACGACCTTGGAAGATCGTCTGCGCACCAGATTCCAGTCCGGTTTGATCGCAGATATTTATCCACCAGATTTGGAAACTCGTATTGCTATTTTGTTGAACAAGGCATCAGCAGAAGGCATTACAGCCGACCGCGATGTTTTAGAGCTGATTGCGAGCCAGTTCAACGCGTCGATCCGTGAGCTCGAAGGCGCGTTCATTCGAGTTTCGGCCTATGCATCGCTCAACGAGGCCCCCATTAACATGGCCACGGCCCAGGAAGCACTGCGCGATATGATGCCTGAGCAGGCAGATATCGAAATCACGGCTGGCATGATTATGTCGGTGACTGCCGAGTACTTCCACATCGACGTCGATACGCTTAAGGGCAGTGGCAAGTCGCGTTCGGTGGCACATCCTCGACAACTTGCTATGTATTTGTGCCGTGAATTGACAGATTTGTCGTTGCCAAAGATCGGTGAGCATTTCGGTGGCAAGGACCATACGACGGTGATGTACGCGTACCGCAAGATCGGTAAAGAGATCACGGAAAAGCGTGATACCTACGATGAGATTCAGCAATTGACGCAGCAGATTAAGAGCTCTGATCGCGCCTAGTTACGGTGTTTTTGCAGCTCAGAGCGTTACAAGGCTGTAGGTGGTCCCCGCGGGGATACAACACCTACAGCCTCTTTTATGAGCAACACGCGGTGGTTGGAAAATATCCCACAAAACTATCCACAGGTGTGTAATTACAAAATTGTAATTCGGTGATCTCTATCACTTTTCGCGGAACATTTGTGCCCACAGACCCCTGTGCATAACCCTGCTTAAGATGTGTAAAAATTAACCCTGAACTGGGGAAGGATTGTGGAAGGAATACGTCTTGGAAAAGTTATCCACAACCCCCTATAGTTATCCACAGAGATTCCACAACCGGACTCACAACTCGGAAAACGGCCACCACCACGAGCGATATCCTGTCTTCCACAGATTCCACAGGACTTACTGTAGTTACCAACTATTTAGTCCAAATAAACCTAGGGAGAAATAGGGGTTGGGGAATTACTCGAATCGCTGGAGCTCGCGAGCGAAGCGAGCGATCTTGTAATTACAAAAATCCGGCAAATACGAGTTTTCGTTCTTGGCGTTCACAGGTACGGTTAGTTTTTGTAATTTCAAGAAGTCTTCCGATCCGCAGGCTCCCCTCACGGCAGCGCCTACGTGGTCGATCACATCGAGGAGCCCTCAAGCATGAACGCACACGCTGTCTCATTCCGGGTCGAAAAAGACGACCTTTCCGGTGCGGTGAGCTGGGTTGCACGTAATTTGCCCACCAAACCCACGCAGCCGGTTTTGCGCGCGGTTGTCATCACCGCCGATGACGAGGGACTCGAGTTCGCTGGTTTTGATTACGAAGTTTCCACAAAAGTGCGCATCAACGCTGATGTTCGCCAACCAGGTCGGATCGCCGTAGCTGGCAAGCTGATGTCGGACATCATCGGCACGCTGCCTAACAAGACCATTGAGGTTTTCGTTGAAGGCACCCAGGTGCAGGTCGTATGCGGTTCTTCCCGCTTCGAGTTGCCCTTGATTCCTCTCGACGAGTACCCACCATTGCCGCAGCTACCAGCTGTAACCGGTGCTATCGATCCCAACTTGTTCACCGATGTAGTGCTGCAGGTCGCAGCCGCCGCTGGTCGCGATGAGACGCTTCCGATGCTCACGGGTATTCACATGGAGATCGATGGCGAGAACGTCACCTTGACCGCAACGGACCGTTTCCGTCTTGCGTTACGACGTTTCACCTGGTCACCAGCTAATCCGGAAGCCAAAGCAAAGCTGCTGATCCCCGCGAAGAACCTCTCGGATAATGCACGTAGCCTCGATTCTGGCTCCACCGAACCAGTGGAAATCGCCGTAGGTACCGGCGAGAACATTGGCACTGAGGGCTTGTTCGGTATTCACATCGATAACCGCCAGACCACCACCCGCATGCTCGATGCAGACTTCCCGAACGTCAGCCCATTGCTGCCCAAGGTGCATAACGCAATGGCCAGTGTAGAAATCTCTGCGCTTTCCGACGCCATCCGCCGCGTAGCTCTGGTTGCTGAGCGTAACGCTCAGATCCGGATGCAATTCACCCGTGACGAGGTCATTCTCTCCGCTGGCGGCTCCGACGCCGGCCACGCTGAGGAATCCGTGCCGTGTGCTTTCACCGGTGACCAAGAGTTTTTGATCGCGTTCAACTCGGCATATCTGCGTGATGGCTTGAGCGTGATCCGCACCAGCCGTGTAGTGTTCGGTTTCACTGAGCCTTCCCGCCCAGCAATCATGATTCCGGAGCCAGAATCGCTGCCGGAAGCAAGCGCTGACGGAACGTTTGCCACCCCAGATACCGAATTCACCTACCTGCTGATGCCGGTTCGACTGCCAGGATAAAAAATACACTCTGACTAGCACAAAGGACGTCGCCCCACCGTGTACATTCGTGAGCTTTCGCTTCGAGATTTCCGCTCGTGGCCAGAGTGTACTGTCACTTTGGAACCTGGGGTGACGCTGTTCGTCGGACGCAATGGCTTTGGCAAAACGAACATCGTGGAGGCCATCGGCTATGTGGCGCATCTGGGTTCACACCGTGTGTTTCATGATTCTGCGCTGGTCCGGCAGGGGAAAGAATCAGCGCGTGTGTCGGTAACGGCGGTCAACCACGGCCGCGAACTCACCGCCCATTTGTTGATCAAAGCCAAAGGAGCTAACCAAGCTCAGATCAACCGCACACGTCTGAAAAGCCCCCGTGAGCTGCTAGGTGTCGTCAAAACCGTGCTGTTTTCTCCAGAGGATTTAAGCCTGGTGCGAGGCGATCCTGCGGAGCGCCGGCGGTATCTTGACCATGTGATTGCCACGCGCAAACCCCGACTTGGCGGTGTGAAAGCGGACTACGAGAAGGTACTGCGGCAGCGTAATTCCTTGCTCAAAACTGCGGGTGCTGCTTTGCGCCGTGGCTATGGCGCTGATGATGGCGCACTTTCTACTTTGGACGTGTGGGATACCCAGCTTGCACACCTTGGTGGCCAGCTGATTCATGCTCGTCATAGTGTGGTTCAAGAGTTGGATCCGTTGGTGCATGATGCGTATGCGCGGATTGCTCCGGAGTCTCGTCCGGCGCATATTCGCTACGTGTCGACGGTGCCGTTGGCTGCGCCGGAAGAACTGCCAAAACCTGAGGATTTTGAGGCAGCTATGCTCGCTGAGCTGGGCCAACGTCGAGATAAGGAGATTGATCGCGGGGTGTCGTTGGTGGGGCCGCACCGTGATGATCTTGATGTTGTGCTTGGCGATTATCCGGCGAAGGGGTTTGCGAGCCACGGCGAAACGTGGTCGATGTGTTTGGCTTTGCGGTTGGCGGAGTTTCATTTGCTGCGTAGCGACGGTACTGATCCTGTGCTTATCTTGGACGATGTATTCGCGGAGCTTGATACTCAGCGGCGTGAAAAGCTGGTGAGCGTGACCGCCGAGGCTGAGCAGGTGCTCATTACTGCTGCAGTGGGCGATGATCTGCCCGATACCCTTACGGAATCGGCGGTGCATCGTCACTTTGTCAGCGTGGAGGACACTCCCGAGGGGCGGATTTCGCTTCTCGACGCCGCCATGGGGGTACCACATGACGGATAATGATGCGGTTTCTGCTGCTTTTGCACATATGCGCCAGGAGGCGAAAAAACGCACCGGCACCGTCCCGAACCTGAACCGGCCGCTGCCGAAGGCGTCGAAAAGCCTCGCGGATAACGACGCCACCCCTGCAGCCCCACGGCAGCGTGGCATTGCTACGGGGCCTGATGGGCGTCGGCGGCGGCGTAGTTACTCAGTGCAACGCGCTGGAAGTATTCTCAGCGATGAGATTAAAAAACGAGGATGGCGTAAAGAAATCGCAGGTGGATGGGTAAATTCGCACTGGGAGGATTTGGTGGGGGCCCAAATCGCTGCGCATACCAAAGTGGAAATGTTCAAAGATAAAGCTTTGTTTATCACATGTGATTCCACTGCGTGGGCGACCAATTTACGCATGATGCAGCGCATTATTTTGCGGTCTATTAGCGAGCAAATCGGCCCAGATATCATCGTTGAACTGAAGATTTTTGGCCCCAAGGCACCGAGCTGGCGGCATGGTCCTTTGCACGTTAAAGGCAGGGGGCCACGCGACACATACGGATAACAGGCGCTGTGTAGCCCGTGGGGCGTGTGCGAGGGGCTACCTAGTGGGGAGGTAGGCAGTGTAATATGGGAGAGTCTAGGCTCAAATCTCGCATAGCAAGGAGTGCACGCTTCCGTGGCAACCGCTGAACATGAATATGGCGCCTCATCCATTACGATCCTCGAGGGTCTGGAGGCCGTCCGCAAGCGTCCCGGTATGTACATCGGTTCTACCGGTGAACGCGGCCTCCACCACCTGGTGTGGGAGGTTGTGGACAACTCCGTCGACGAGGCAATGGCAGGCTACGCCACCCACGTCGAGGTGACACTTCTCGCCGATGGCGGCGTGGAGGTCGTGGATAACGGCCGTGGTATCCCCGTCGAAATGCACCCATCCGGTGCTCCTACTGTCCAAGTCGTTATGACCCAGCTGCACGCCGGCGGCAAGTTTGACTCCGACTCCTATGCGGTTTCCGGTGGTCTGCACGGCGTGGGGATCTCCGTGGTGAACGCACTATCTACTCGCGTAGAAGCCGACATCAAACGCGACGGCAAGCACTGGCTGCAGAACTTCTCCATGGCCATCCCTGATCCACTGATCGAGGGCGGCAACGCGCGCGGTACTGGTACCACCATCCGCTTCTGGCCTGATGCAGAGATCTTTGAAACAACCACCTTCAAATTTGAGACGATCAGCCGACGTCTCCAAGAGATGGCCTTCCTGAATAAGGGTCTGACCATTACGTTGGTGGATAAGCGCGTCACCGACGAACAGCTTGAGCTCGAAGCGATCGCTGAGGAAGGCGACACCGCTGAAAACGTCTCCTTGGACCAAATCGATGTCGATGCCGACGGCAACATCGATGCACCTGCTGCGCCAAAGAAGCGTGAGAAGAAGAAGGTTTTCTTCTACCCAGACGGTTTGAAGGACTATGTTGTGCACCTGAACAAGTCCAAGCAGGTTATCCACCCCACCATCATCTCCTTCGACGCTAAGGGCGACGACCACGAGGTCGAGGTGGCAATGCAGTGGAACAACAGCTACTCGCAGAGCGTGCACACCTTTGCTAACACCATCAACACCTTCGAGGGTGGCACTCACGAAGAGGGCTTCCGTGCCGCGTTGACATCATTGATGAACCGCTACGCCCGTGAGCACAAGCTGCTCAAGGAAAAGGAAGCAAACCTTACTGGCGACGACTGCCGCGAGGGCCTTTCCGCCGTGATTTCCGTGCGCGTTGGCGATCCGCAGTTCGAAGGCCAGACCAAGACCAAACTTGGAAACACTGAGGTCAAGGGCTTTGTTCAGCGTATGGTCAATGAACACATCGCTGATTGGCTAGACGCTAACCCTGCTGAAGCCAAGACGATCATCAACAAGGCGGTGTCCTCGGCCCATGCTCGCGTGGCTGCTCGTAAAGCACGCGATTTGGTGCGTCGTAAGTCTGCAACTGACCTCGGTGGCCTGCCTGGCAAGCTCGCCGATTGCCGTTCTAAGGATCCGGAGAAGTCCGAACTCTACATCGTGGAGGGTGACTCCGCAGGTGGTTCCGCTAAAGCGGGTCGCGATTCCCTCTACCAGGCAATTCTTCCGCTGCGCGGCAAGATCTTGAACGTGGAGAAAGCACGTCTGGACAAGGTTCTCAAGAATACTGAAGTTCAGGCGATCATTACCGCCTTGGGCACCGGTATTCATGATGAGTTTGACATCAAGAAGCTGCGGTATCACAAGATCGTGCTGATGGCCGATGCCGACGTCGACGGCTCCCACATCGCAACCTTGCTGCTCACCTTGCTGTTCCGCTTCATGCCGCAGCTGATCGAAGAAGGCCACGTCTACCTCGCACAGCCACCGCTCTACAAACTCAAGTGGGGCAAAGGCGAGCCAGGCTTTGCTTACTCCGATGCGGAACGCGACACCTTGCTGGCAGAAGGCCTTGCCCAAAACCGCAAGATCAACAAGGACGACGGCATCCAGCGTTACAAGGGTCTGGGTGAGATGAACGCCTCTGAGCTGTGGGAAACCACTCTCGACCCGAAGTACCGTGTCCTGCGTCGCGTGGACATTACTGACGCACAGCGTGCCGACGAGATCTTCTCCATCCTCATGGGTGATGATGTGGCTGCACGCCGTAGCTTTATTACTCGCCGTGCTAAGGATGTTCGTTTCTTGGACATCTAGCATGACGAAGGCCCGCCGCAGGTTTCTGTGGCGGGCCTTCGTAGTAGGGAGAGCTACTTCATGTAGTTCTGCATGATTTGTCCCAAACCTGGCAGGTTGGGCTCGATAAAACTTGCTGCCTTACCCCGCAACGAACCATATGCTTTCTTCAACGCTGGCATGTCGACCTTCTCAGCGTTGCGATCTGCAACTTCGAGGATCTTGTCGCTGACTTCAGACTTGTGCTGTTCCAAGAACTCACCAAAGTGGGTGCTGTCAGAGGCCTCGAAAGAAGTCCAGTAAGGATCCAATACCTCGACGACCTCGGGCAAGAGGCGCTCGGCTCCCTTGGTGACAATGTCGGGGCGGACTTTCTTAGCAGCTGCTACAGCGCCTTTGAGCGCCACACCGGAAATGCCGCTGGACTGCGAAACTGAACGATCAATGAAGCCGGCGAGCTCAGCTGCTAGGGCAGTACGCTTGGTGTCCAAAAGCTGCGCGAGTGTACTCATCCGCGAGTCCTTTCGTCAAAACATAAAGTTGGAGTGTTATCCGGCATTCTAGCCTGTTGTGGCATGACATGTGTCTGGAGAGTCGGTGGGGTACAGGGGAAAATGGGAAAAGCGACCTCCATTGCTGGACCTCCACGCCAACGGGGTGCGTGTTGGAAATCCAGCGACGGGGGTCGCCTGCGTTGTCATTCTTCCGCCACAGTAATGTACTGCAATCACAACAGTCGCAAATGTTACAGGAGTGACGTGGTGTCGTACAACAAACCACGAGAATTTTGTCTTAGAGTCCGTTGAGGTCGCGAAGAACTGCCACGAGAAAATCGGCAAAATCCGTGTTGCGATCATTTAAAGGTAAAAGCTGAATGACCAAGTTGCGCACGTACTTCACCATGTGATGTGCAGTGGGGAAGACCGTCACTGCGTGGATATGAGCGGTGGTTACGGCGGCGATTGCTGTCAATGCCGCATAGTCGCGCACGCTCAGGCCGCCGCGCGAATCCGCGCAGAAGGCGTCGGCAAGCATGAGTGTTTGTTCGGAGGTAAGTCCGCGCATGGGGCTACCTGCCTAGTCGGTGTTCGATGGTTGCGTAATGGGGGAGGTGTTGTCGGGCGAGGGTGCGCACTTCTTCGTCGGCAAGCATGCGGGCTGCTGCGGCGACGATTGCTCTGGTGGCCGCTTCTTGTTTGCTGCAGCCTTGAGCGTGGGCGAGGAGGGTGAGTGCGCGATCGTGTTCCGCCGTGAGGCGTAGGGTCATGGCCATGTGGAAATGGTATCAATCTGGTATCAAAAATGTTTGACTGTGGTGCTAGAAGCTAGAATAGAGGGGTTATTGGCTACATACTCGATGAATCTTAAGAAAAGGTGACATATGAGCGACGATCTTCTCGGTGGTGACGGCTACGACCGCGTCCACCCGATCGACCTCAACGAGGAAATGGAGACCAGCTACATCGATTATGCGATGTCGGTCATCGTCGGCCGTGCTTTGCCTGAGGTCCGTGACGGACTCAAGCCAGTGCACCGCCGCATCCTCTACGCGATGTACGACTCCGGTTACCGCCCCGACCGTGGCTACGTAAAGTCTGCGCGCCCAGTCTCGGACACCATGGGTCAGTTCCACCCCCACGGCGACTCCGCTATTTACGACACCTTGGTGCGCCTTGCCCAGGATTGGAACATGCGTTACCCGATGGTGGATGGCCAGGGTAACTTCGGCTCCCGCGGTAACGACGGCCCCGCAGCTATGCGTTACACCGAGTGTCGCCTGACCCCATTGGCCATGGAGATGGTTCGCGACATCCGCGAGAACACCGTGGACTTCTCCCCGAACTACGACGGCAAGACCCAAGAACCAGACGTGTTGCCATCGCGTGTTCCTCACCTGCTGATGAACGGCTCCAACGGTATCGCCGTCGGTATGGCCACCAACATTCCTCCGCATAACCTGCGCGAACTCGGCGACGCCATCTTCTGGCTGCTAGACAACCCAGAAGCAGACGAGGCATCGGCACTGGAAGCCTGCATGAAGTACGTCAAGGGACCCGATTTCCCCACCGCGGGGCAGATCGTCGGCTCCCAAGGCATTAACGACGCCTACACCACCGGTCGCGGTTCCATCCGCATGCGCGGGGTTACCTCGATTGAGGAAGAAGGCAACCGTCAGATCATCGTGATCACCGAGCTGCCTTATCAGGTCAACCCGGACAACATGATCTCCAACATTGCGGAGCAGGTTCGCGACGGCAAACTCGCGGGCATCTCCAAGATCGAGGACGAGTCCTCCGATCGCGTGGGTATGCGCATCGTCGTCACCCTCAAACGTGACGCCGTACCACGTGTGGTGCTGAACAACCTGTACAAGCACTCTCAGCTGCAAACCAACTTCGGTGTCAACATGCTGTCCATCGTGGATGGTGTGCCACGTACCCTGCGTCTCGACCAAATGCTGCGCCACTATGTGACGCACCAGATCGAAGTGATTGTGCGCCGCACCCAGTACCGCCTCGACGAAGCGGAAAAGCGGGCCCACATCCTACGCGGTTTGGTTAAGGCTCTCGACATGCTCGACGAGGTCATCGCCTTGATCCGTCGCTCACCAACCGTCGACATCGCCCGCACCGGCCTGATGGAACTGCTTACCGTCGACGAAATCCAAGCAGACGCCATCTTGGCTATGCAGCTGCGTCGTCTGGCAGCTCTCGAGCGGCAAAAGATTGTCGACGAACTCGCCGAGATCGAGCTGGAAATCGCCGACTACAAAGACATTCTGGCCCGCCCAGAACGCCAGCGCGCTATCGTGCGTGACGAGCTCGCAGAGATCGTCGATAAGTATGGCGACGACCGCCGCACCCAAATTATCGCCGCAACTGGCGATGTCACCGAAGAAGACCTCATCGCCCGCGAGAACGTGGTTGTCACCATCACCTCCACCGGCTACGCCAAGCGCACCAAAGTGGACGCCTACAAGTCCCAGCGGCGCGGCGGCAAGGGCGTACGCGGTGCAGAGCTCAAGCAAGACGACGTGGTCCGCCACTTCTTTGTCAGCTCCACCCACGACTGGATCCTGTTCTTCACCAACTTTGGTCGCGTCTACCGCCTCAAAGCCTACGAACTGCCAGAAGCATCGCGTACCGCACGTGGCCAGCATGTGGCTAACCTGCTGGAATTCCAGCCGGAAGAGCGCATCGCCCAGGTCATTCAAATCCAGTCCTACGAGGATGCTCCATACCTCGTACTGGCAACCGCACAGGGGCGTGTGAAGAAGTCCCGCCTCTCCGACTACGAGTCCAACCGTTCCGGCGGGCTTATTGCCATCAACCTCAACGAAGGCGACAAGCTCATCGGCGCCGCGCTATGCGACAACGACGACGACCTGCTGCTCGTCTCCGAAGAAGGCCAGTCGATTCGCTTCAATGCTAACGACGACCAGCTGCGCCCCATGGGCCGTGCTACCGCAGGTGTGAAGGGCATGCGCTTCAAGGGTGACGACCAGCTGCTCGCTATGACAGTGGTCAAACCGGATGCATTCTTGCTGGTAGCTACCTCCGGCGGCTACGGCAAGCGCACCTCCTTGGATGAATACTCACCACAGGGACGCGGCGGCCAGGGTGTGCTCACCTTCAAGTACACGCCAAAGCGTGGCAAGCTCATCGCCGCAGTCGTCGTTGACGAAGACGACGAGATCCTGGCTATCACCTCCGCTGGCGGCGTTATCCGCACCGTGGTTAACCAGATCCGCCCGTCGTCACGCGCCACCATGGGCGTGCGCCTCGTCAACCTCGAAGACGGCGTCGAACTGCTCGCTATCGACCGCAACGTCGAAGGTGAAGGCGAAGAGGCTGCTGAAGCCGTAGCCACCGGAGCTGTTGACGGCCCCGCCGAACGCGGCAAGCAAACCGAAGTCGACCTCGGCATAGATAGCGCCGACGAGGAGGCCTAATGGCAACACGCGACGTGATCATTACCCGAGTAGCACCAGCCAGCGCATTTAAAACCGCGCTATCCCTGTCGCTGATCGGACTTATCGCATGGCTGATCTGCGTTGTCATCCTGTACTTCGGCATGCAAGTCGTAGGTATCTGGGACAAAATCAACCAGGTCATCGGCGGTGTCGGCGGCGACCAGATCGTGTCCTTCGGGCTGATCATCAGCCTAGCAGCGCTGCTGGGAACCATCGTGGCGATCATTGCTACGGTGCTCGCACCGCTTGCGGCATTGGCTTACAACGCATTCGTTGATCTCTTCGGCGGCATCGGGGTAACCCTGCGCGAAGAACTCGACTAGCGTGTATCTTTAGCAAAACAGGTCATGCAAGGTGCCACCATCGTGGCAGCGCATGGCCTGTTTTTGTGTTATTGCCAGAACTTGATTAAAGTTGGCATACGTTCCTAAGAGGGCCTATAGCTCAGTCGGTTAGAGCGCATCGCTGATAACGATGAGGTCGCAAGTTCGATTCTTGCTAGGCCCACCAGGAACGAATGGGGCATTAGCTCAATTGGTAGAGCATCTGCTTTGCAAGCAGAAGGTCAGGAGTTCGATTCTCCTATGCTCCACAGTGTGGAACCCGGCCGGTGAGGCTGGGTTCTTTTTGTTTGTGTAGCGCTTGTACCATTTTTCGCCTCCTCGAGTTCAAGAACACGAAAACCCAAGAGCGGTACTCGCAGGGCATAAGAGCTGTCCTTGGGTTTTTGTGTTCTTGAATTCAAGTTCGCGGTTAGAGAAGAGCCGCAGTGGGAAACGTCGATAAGCGTGCTTGTGCTTAGTGTGAAGTGAGCTCGTAGAAATCCGCGATGTGGTCGTGAACGAGGGTGCGGGCTTTGTCTGGGTTGCGTTCTTCGATGGCGCGTAGGATATTGCGGTGTTCGCGTTGTAGTTTTTCTGATACTTCGGCCCAGTCGGTGCTCATGGCGAGGCGTTCGATGACGAATGCGATGGCGGAGTAGCGCAGGGATTCCATGATGGTTTCTGTGACGAGGTTGCCTGCTAGTGAGGTGATCAGAATGTGAAAGTTGACGTCTTTGATGTGGTAGTCGTGGAACGGCAGGGTGGGGTCGTCCATGCTGTCGAGGAGGCGGTGAGCTTCGCTGAGGACGCGGCTGCGTACGGGGGAGTCTGGGCTGATTTCTGGGGTGGCTGCGTCGGCGGCTGCGTTGGATTCGATGAGAACGCAGGTGTTGACGAGGTCTTTAAGCGGGAGCGATCGGGCGCTGAGGTGCATGCGAATGGCCCAAGAGAGTCCTGCGGATGGTTCAGAGATGACGATCGCTCCGGAGTGCGGGCCGGATCCGGTGCTAGTGCGTACGAGTCCCATGGAGGTGAGGATGCGGATGGCTTCGCGTATGGAGGCTCTGGAGAGTTCGAATCGTTCTGCGAGTGCGCGTTCGCCGGGGAGTTTGTCGCCAATAGCAATGGAGCCTTTGCGCAGCTCTTTTTCCAGCCAATCGAGGACTTCTTGATAGGCCCGTTGGGTGGATTGAGACATGTGCAAAGGCTCCCTTGTTCAAGGCGGATGTGTTAGATGTAATCCTAATCCACGTGCCTTGGAAGTCGTGCCGCTATGGTGTTGGTAGCATCCATGCCAATACGTTGGATTGTAGGAACACCATGGTGCATAGGACTGCGAGGAGTCCGATGGACCACCAGATGACGGAGCGGAAGATCTGGGATTCTTTGCCTTCCATTCCTACGGAGCTTGCGGCGATGGCGAGTGATTGTGGGGAGATCATCTTGCCGACGACGCCACCGGAGGTGTTGGCTGCGGTCATGAGGTGGGGGTCTAGTCCGATGTTTTCAGCTGCGGTTTTTTGCAGGTTGGAGAAGAGTGCGTTGGCTGAGGTGTCGGAGCCTGTGACGGCGGTGCCGATCCAGCCGAGTACAGGGGAGAAGAATGCGAATGCTGCGCCGAGGCTTGCGACTGCGGTTCCGATGGCGAGTGTTTGGCCGGAGAAGTTCATAACGTAGGCCAAGGAGAGGACGCTGACGATGGTCAGTGCGGAGAATCGCATCTTGTAGAAGCACGATCCTAGTTCCATGGCTGCGCGTCCGAGTGGGAGTTGGTAGCGGCCTTTGTCGTCGAAAATCGAGTAGACGATGGCGACGATGATACCGGTGATCAGCAGGAGAGTACCTGGTGAAGATAGCCACTGGAAGTTGTAGGTGGTGGATTTGATCGCTTCACCGGAGCTGTTCAGGATGTGTCCGTGCAGGCCTGGCCATGGGATTTTCACGTCGGTTGTGGCGAGTGCTTTGGGGATGTCGATGCCGAGCGTCCATAGTTTGGCAACACCGAAGATCGCGACGACCAAAACGTAGGGGAAGACGGCCATCCATGTGCGTGACAGGGTGAGGCGGTCTGCAGCTTCGTGCTTTTCGACGCCCAGACGTTCGCGGACCGCGTCGAGTCTTTTGGGCTTCCACACCTGCAGCAACAGCACGGCGGCGATAAGGCCAACGAGGGATGCGACGACGTCGGTAAGCTCGTAGGAGAAGTAAGTGGCACTCCACCACTGGGAGATAGCGAAGCTCAAGCCGATGGTGAGCGCTGCTGGCCAGGTTTCGCGCAGGCCGTGTACGCCGTCGATGATGAGCACGATGATAAACGGCACGAGTGCTGCAAAGAAGGGGGCTTGGTGGCCGACGACGGCACCAATGTGGGCTGAATTCAAGCCGGTCAGAGTGCCCGCGGTGGTAATTGGGATGGCGACTGCGCCGAATGCGACGGGTGCAGTGTTGGCGATCAGTACCACGGTGGCGGTCTTGAGCGGTTTAAGACCAAGCGCCATGATCATGGTTGCGGTGATCGCTACTGGGGCGCCGAAACCGGCGAGTGCTTCGAGGAGTCCTCCGAAACAAAACGCGATCAAGATTGTTTGGATGCGCAGGTCGCCACCGCCAACGGTGTCGAAGATAGCGCGCATATCTTGAAAGCGTCCGCTAGCGACTGTGACTTGGTAGAACCACAGGGCTAGTACCACGATCCATACGATGGGAAACAAGCCGAAGGCTGCACCTTGGGTTGCAGACAATAGGGCGAAATTCCATGGCATGTGGAACGCTGCGATGGCCACAATGATGGCAACGGCGAGGGCTGTAAGGCCGGAAACATATGCTTTTGCTTTAACGACCAAAAGCATGACAAAGAACGTGATGAGGGGCAGAAGTGCGACGATAGCCGAGGCAGTGGTGCTGCCTCCGACCGCGCTCACGTTTGCGGTAAAAGTGTCCATCTTGAGGAAACTCCTGGAGTTTTTAAGTTAGCTGCCCTTTGGGCGGCTAAGAACCGGCAGGGGCTCTACCACTATCGACTCGACAACAACTTGGGTTGGTCTGACCACAGTGGTAAGGCCACAGACTTTATAGTTGATCTATGTCACATGTCAATGCTGGGGTGATGTGTATGTGTGGCTGCGGTGCAATGTTGCAAAAGTGTTGCAAATGAAAATATTTCGAAAAATGGTGGATTTAATAAAAAAATTTTTCTGCGATTCTCGCACCTGAGGCTGGCTGCACCCGTGCTGCTTGCCGGCAAATGGTTTTATCCCTCTTGAAATGAGAATGATTATCCGTATGGTGTGTGGTGTCCGGCCGGACGAACCACAGAGCCTTAGGTCAAAAGGCTGTGTTTTTCCATTCAATCGATACCGATCTTTCTATTTGAGAGGGGAATCTCTTTGTCTCGTAGCAAGAACGCACTAATTCGAAATCTTTCGATTGCCGCAGGAGCGGCAGCAATAAGCGTGGGTGCTGCGATGGGGCCGGCTTTGGCAGTAGATGCTGCTCAGGAGGCACCGACCGCAGATAATTCCCCAGCAGTAGAGGCACCGCAGACGTTAGAAGAGGGAGAGCAGTCCGCACAGGCTTCGCAGGACAATCCTCGTTATGAGTCGCAAATCGTGCGAGCAGGACACTCTGCAGAAGCTGAGCAAGTAGGCGACGTTTCTGAAGACACCATCTTTGGGTACTCCCAATTTGGAATTCCAGAAGGCTGGTTCGTTAGCGTTGACGAAGACTCCGGCAAAGTAACTGTCAGTGCATCCCCAGATGCCCAAGATGGCGACAACTACACCGTCAAGGTGAAGGCTGTTGACCTCGACGGCAACGTCACATGGAGTGAAGTAACCTTCACCGTTGGTGATCCGGAGGCGGATTCGCCTAAGGAGGACGCTCCAGAGATTGCGCTTCCTGCCGCGGAGTAATTTCGCGCTAGAGCTGGTGAAGAAAGAATAAGGAAAGACGTAAGACCCTGGGCTGGGTGCAATTATATGATTGCGACTTGGCTCAGGGCTTTGCGAATGTGAAAACGTGTACTGACGTGCCGTTTTGGAATTGCGTGGCGTATGCTGTAAAGTTCTTTTTCGTTCCTAAGAGGGCCTATAGCTCAGTCGGTTAGAGCGCATCGCTGATAACGATGAGGTCGCAAGTTCGATTCTTGCTAGGCCCACCAGGGACGAATGGGGCATTAGCTCAATTGGTAGAGCATCTGCTTTGCAAGCAGAAGGTCAGGAGTTCGATTCTCCTATGCTCCACAGTGTGGAACCCAGCCGGTGAGGCTGGGTTCTTTTTTGTTTGTGTAGCGCTTTGTGCCATTTTTCGCCTCCTCGAGTTCAAGAACACGAAAACCCAAGAGCGGTACTTATGGGATGCAATAGTCTTCCTGCGGTTTTCGCGTTCTTGAGATCGAGGAGACGGAGGAACGGGTAGCGCACCAACAATCCCTGTCGTGTTTTGTGAAAGTGAAATTTGTGATGTGACGTAGAGAAATCATCGGCGGATTAACAGTTGCGTTGGCGCTGATTTCAGAAACGATCGCATTTTCGGTGATCATGCCGTTGGTCATCGCGCTCACCGGTGGCCGCCCTGCGATGATTACTGCTGCTGGTGTTGCTCGCTTGCAGCGGTTTATGCCGCGCTCGGTGATGATTGGTTTTGTCAATGCCCTTGGTCTGATGATTTTTTGGGCTCAGTTGCGCTATGTGGTGGGGCAATCGTGGCTGGTCTGGTGGTTGTTGCTGCGGGGTGGGATGAGATTCCTACGGTGTCTGATATGGAGTCGTTGATGGCGGCAAAGCTTGTCGACGATCTCACGGACTCGCATTCCGATAAGACTCGGGAGAGCTGGGGGTCTGGGTGTTGCCAGATTCGGACGGCACTTTCGTGGCTTGCCATGATGATGGTGACGAGCGATGCGGCTGCTGCGAGGAAGAGAATTCCGCAGGCGATAACGCTGGCGTCGGCAAGCTCGGCGTGCGTGGACACCGGACCTGGCTGCGCTTCGCTGAGTCCGAGGGTTGTCATGAGGCTTTCACCGGTCACCTTGGCAAGAACAATAGCTTGCCGACGCCACCGTGACCACACCTACCGTGAGCTTGCCGATCTTAGGGTAAAGCGTTGGGCGAATGCTCAAGGTTAATGTGAGGAGTGCTGCGACCGGAATCGCTACCACCGCCAAGTGGACGATGAGCAGATGAAATGGCAAGGAAGTAATCATGTCGTCATACTGGCGTGTGGGATATGTCATGATAGCAAGCTAAAGCTACGCTGTGGCGGGGACGGGGATTAGGAGTTTCGGGATCGGGGTTGTTATAGTGTGGTTGTACAAGGGGCATTAGCTCAATTGGTAGAGCATCTGCTTTGCAAGCAGAAGGTCAGGAGTTCGATTCTCCTATGCTCCACAGTATGGAACCCAGCCGGTGAGGCTGGGTTCTTTTTTGTTTGTATGTGAGTGCATTTTTCGCCTCCTCGAACTCAAGAACACAAAAAACCAAGAGCGGTACTCACGGGGCACAATAGCCGTCCTTGGGTTTTTGTGTTCTTGAACTCGAGTTCTCGGTCCGCGGGCCTAAAATGCCTGAAAAATTTGTCACAAACCGCTCGCGGACGCCTTTCCATCGCTAGAATGTTGACATGAACAACAATTTGCAGCCTGTAGAGATCATCACCGCGCGCGAAGTGCCACTGGGCGGTCCGCGTGCCATGCCAGTGCGGCGCACGTTGCCGCAGAAGAAGCGTTCTTTGATTGGTGCGTGGTGTTTTGCGGATCATTATGGTCCTGATGATGTGTCGCGTACTGGTGGCATGGATGTGGCTCCGCATCCGCATACGGGGTTGCAGACGGTGAGCTGGTTGTTTGAGGGGGAGATTGAGCATGTGGATTCGGGTGGAAATCGTGGGATGGTTCGCCCTGGGGAGGTGAATTTGATGACGGCGGGTGCTGGCATTTGCCACTCGGAGACGTCGACAAGCGCGACGTCGGTGTTGCATGGCGTGCAATTATGGTTGGCGTTGCCGGATTCGGTGCGCCAGAGTGCTCCTCGTAATTTTGAGCACTATGCGCCCGAGCGTTTCGACGTCCCCGGTGGTCAGCTTTTGGTGTTCCTCGGTGAGCTTGAGGGCAGTGCTAGTCCGGTGGAGACGTTTACTCCACTGTTGGGCGCGGAGCTGATTGTGCATCCTGGGCGCACGGTGACGTTGAATGTGAACCCTGATTTTGAGCATGGGGTGTTGCTCGATAGTGGCAGTGTTGAGCTGGAGGGGGTTGCGATTCCGCAGGCTGCGATTGGTTATACGGGTGTGGGGGCGTCGCAGTTGCGTTTGCACAATGGTGGTGATGTTCCGGCGCGCATGGTTGTTCTTGGCGGTGTTCCGTTCGGGGAGGAGATTGTGATGTGGTGGAATTTTGTGGGTCGTGAGTCGGGGGAGATCGCGGAGTTTCGTGAGCAGTGGCAGGATCGCACTGAGCGTTTTGGTTGGGTGCGTG
Source organism: Corynebacterium rouxii (assembly GCF_902702935.1). Taxonomy (NCBI): domain Bacteria; kingdom Bacillati; phylum Actinomycetota; class Actinomycetes; order Mycobacteriales; family Corynebacteriaceae; genus Corynebacterium; species Corynebacterium rouxii. Next base: position 18,177 of record NZ_LR738855.1, read on the forward strand.
GCTATGTTGGTCATGGGGGTGTGGATAAGAATGCGGAGGGTTTGTCGTGGTTACCGGCGCCTGCGTTGCCGCACGGGAGGATTAAGGCTCGGAAGAATCCGCCGTCGTATGCGCGTCCGGATTTACCGGAGCCTGGTAGTGAGTCGGAAAGTGTTGAGTTACCTCGTTAGGAGTTGATGATGGAAGATAAGATTGGTGCGCCGTTGTTAGTGGTGCGTGATGTGTTGGAGCCTGCTTTTGTGGCGGTGTTGTCGCAGGAGAGGCTGATTCCTGGTCGTGCGTTGTTTATCGATCGTGGCGATGAGCGAATTTTCTTTCACACGGAGGTTGCTGATGAGTATGGTGGCCGTGGGATTGCGTCGGTGTTGGTGCAGGAGGCATTGGCGGTGACGGCTGCGGAGTCGAAGACGGTCGTGCCGTTGTGTCCGCTGGTCAAGAGTTATTTGGATAAGCATGGTGAGGATTTTGTGGCCTCCGGCGGCGCTTATCGACGCCCCTCTACATCCGATATCCAGTTTGTTCAGGGGGTGCTTGGTTAGTGTCGTCGGCGCATCGTCCGTATCTGGATAAGACGCATCCTGCAGCGTATAAGGCTTTGATTGGGGTGGCTCAGGAAGCAAAGAAGGCCTGTGCTGATGCAGGCGTGGGGCGCGATCTTGTTGAGCTGGTGAATGTGCGGGTCTCACAGCTCAATGGGTGTCCGATGTGTTTGAGTATCCATGTTCCGGCTGCTCGTAAGGAGGGCGTGGATGAGGTCAAGCTGGATATTTTGCCGGCGTGGCGTGACAGTAAGGAGTTTTCTCCTTTGGAGCGGGCAGCGTTGGGGTTGGCGGAGGCGCTGACGTCACGGTCTGCTGTCACTGGTGTGATTGATGGCTCGGGGTGCGAATCGGCTCAAGACGCAGCAGGTGAGGTCTTTAACACCGAACAGATTGCGGCACTCGAATGGGCTGTGATCGTAATGAATTCCTTTAATAGGTTGTCGATCGCCAGCGGCCATCCGGTGCTGCGTCGTTCCTAGAACAGTTGCCCTTGTCTTGAATACACGCTGCTGGAGGTAGGAGTGAGTACCACGTCGAGTATGGCGTCGATAAGCCAAGGGTGGGTGCGGCGCAGTGTGATGATGCATCGATAGGCGTCGTGGAGGGTGGTGTCACCGTCGGGGTGGAACTCGGGGCGTACGGCGTCGTCGCCACCCGGTTGCGCCGTGGTCTAACCAATACCGCATGACGTCCGCCACGTAACTGCGGACCTCTGCAATCCCGTGCACCCCAATTCCACGAGATAGTCCAACTGTTAATTCACTGCCGACAATCGCGGTGCCGGATCCACCGGCTCGCGCACTGGTACGCCAGCAAATCCCAGCGGATATACCTGCCACATGATCGTGGTGGGATCCCACGCTTTCCTATCACTATGAGTCATGGGGTCCTGCTAGGTGGAATATCAGTGCCGCTGGGCCAACTTGACCGAGCAATTTCTCCTCCTTGCTATGGTGGGCCACCGCTACATTGCACCCCCAGATAGGGAGGAACCCTTCCCAGCTCAACCCCACTGAATCGGTAAAGATGCAGGTCAGCGGTTTGACCTCAAGCCGTTGATGCGACACCATGCTTGAGTGAAAAGTATAAAGAAGACCCTCAAAGCCGCCGCAGCTGCTGTGGCAGCCCTTGTCACTGTCACTGCATGTTCCGCTACCGGCGGTGCCCCGAGGGCTTCTGACAATCCCAACGGCCAAGCAGGGGGCGTGGATACTCCACGCTATACCGTTGCGATGATTACCCATGGCGCGCCGGGTGATACCTTCTGGGATTTGGTGCGCAAGGGGGCGGAGGATGCGGCTCGTAAAAATAACATTGAGCTGCGGTATTCTTCGGATCCTGAGGCTCCTAATCAGGCGAATCTTGTACAAAATGCAATTGATTCCCGTGTTGATGGCATTGCGGTGACGTTGCCTAATGCGGATGCGATTGGTCCGGCGGCGCGCAAGGCTGCGGATAAGAAGATCCCGATTGTGGCTCTGAACGCTGGTATGGATGCCTATCAGAAGTACAACATCAGTGCGTTTTTTGGCCAGGAGGAAAAGGTTGCTGGCACGTTGGCTGGTGAGCGTTTGGCTAAGGATGGTGCTCGTCATGCGTTGTGTGTGATCCATGAGCAGGGCAATTCTTCGCAGGAGGCGCGTTGTGCTGGTGTGAAGCAGGGCATGGGCGGCAACGTGGAGACGTTGTACGTCAATGGCAAGGATCTTACGAGTGTGCAGGCGACTGTGCAGGCGAAGTTGTCGCAGGATAAGAGCATTGATTGGGTGATGGGTCTGCAAGCTCCGGTTGCGATGACCAGCGCGGAGGCTGTGAAGAACGCGGGCAGTGCAGCGAAGGTGGCTACGTTTGATACCAACGCCCAGCTTGTCGACGCCATCTCTTCGGGTGCGATTGCGTGGGCTGTGGATCAGCAGCCGTATATGCAGGGTTATTTGGCTGTGGATTCGATTTGGTTGGCGCATCGTAATGGTTCGACGATGGGTGGTGGTCGTCCGGTGTACACGGGTCCAAGTTTTGTGGATAGCTCCAATGTGGAGGCGATTTCTGAGGCTGCGAAGGCGGGTCTGCGATGAGTTCTGTTTCTGCTGATGATCGACTTCGTCGTCGTACTGGTTTTTCTGCGCTGATTCGTCGCCCTGAGTTGGCGAGTTTGCTGGGCGCTATCGCTATTTTCGTGCTGTTCATGGTGTTGGCACCGTCGTTTCGCTCGTTGGAATCGTTTTCCACGGTGTTGTACGCAAGTTCCACTATCGGCATTGTTGCGGTAGCGGTGGGCATGCTGATGATCGGCGCGGAGTTTGATTTGTCTTCGGGTGTGGCGGTGACGAGCACTGCGTTGGCGGCCACGATGCTGAACTACAATTTCCACCTGAATAGTTGGGTGGGTGCTGGTATTTCGCTGGTGTTTGCGCTGGGTATTGGTGCGTGGAATGGTTTTCTGGTCACGCGTACTGGCATTGATAGTTTCTTGATTACTCTGGCAGGTTTTTTGGGTTTGCAGGGTTTGAATTTGGCGATCACTAAGTGGGTGACGGGCCAGGTTGCTACTCCGATTATTTCTGACATGGAGGGTTTTGGTTCTGCGCGCGTGGTGTTTGCTGGCACGATTCATGTGGGATCGGTGTCGATTCGTGCCACGGTGTTGTGGTGGATTTTCTTCGTCGTGATCGGTTCGTGGTTGTTGTTTAAAACTCGGTTTGGCAACTGGATTTTTGCGGTGGGGGGCGACGCTGATGCTGCTCGTGCTTCGGGTGTTCCGGTGGATCGCGTAAAAATTATTCTGTTTATGTTTGTTGGTTTTGCGGCGTGGTTTGTGGGCATGCACAATCTTTTCGCTTTTGATTCGATTCAGGCTGGCCAGGGCGTGGGTAATGAGTTTTTGTACATCATTGCTGCGGTTATTGGTGGCTGCGCGATGACGGGTGGCCGTGGAACGATTATTGGTACGGCGATTGGTGCTTTGATTTTCGGTATGACTAATCAGGGCATTGTGTACGCGGGGTGGAATCCGGATTGGTTTAAGTTCTTCCTTGGTGCCATGTTGTTGTTTGCGGTGTTGACTAATACGTCGTTTGCTAGTTTGACCAAGGGGAGGCGCTAAATGTCTGAGATTATTGCGTTGCGGGATGTGACCAAATCCTATGGCAGTTTTGATGCGCTGCGCGGGGTGTCGCTTTCAATTTCCACAGGCGAGGTCCTGTGTGTGTTGGGTGATAATGGTGCCGGAAAATCTACGCTGATTAAGATTTTGTCGGGTATTCATAAGCCCACGAGTGGCGAGATGCTTATCGACGCCACCCCGACGGTGTTCAATGGTCCGAGGGATGCTTTGAATCATGGCATTGCTACGGTGCACCAGAACCTGGCGGTGGTGGGACACATGTCGGTGTGGCGCAATTTCTTTTTGGGCCAGGAGTTGACGGGGTTTTTAGGTCGGCTGCGTGAAGATGAGATGCGGCGTATTACCCAGGAACAGTTGGCTGCTATGGGTATTGATCTTCCTGATGTGGATGTGGAAGTGGAGTCGTTGTCTGGTGGTCAGCGCCAGGTGGTGGCGATTGCCCGTGCGGTTTATTTTGGCGCCCGTGTGATTATTCTTGACGAGCCCACGGCTGCTCTTGGTGTGAAGCAATCCGGTATGGTGTTGCGCTTTGTAGCGGCTGCTCGTGAAAAAGGTATTGGTGTTGTTCTTATTACGCACAACCCCCATCATGCGTATCTTGTGGGCGATCACTTCACGATCTTGAATCTGGGTAATCAGATTCTGGATGCTGATCGCAGCAACGTGACTCTTGAGGAGCTCACTCAGCACATGGCTGGCGGTGGCGAGCTAGAAGCACTGAGCCACGAACTGCGCCGATAACGTAGCCTGCCGCACGTAAACGCGTGGCAGGCTACAAATCTAATGGGTTAGTCGTCGTTCTTTTCGCTGTCCTTGAGCTGCTTTTCGAGGGAGTTGAGGAGTTCCTCGTCGCGCTCGGGGATTCCCTCTTCTGGGGTTTGTGTGGAGTACACCAAGCGGGATTCTTCGGTGTTAACGGTATCGGCACCGAAGTCCTCAACGCGTGGTGGTTCATCGGATACGCCGGAGCCGGAGAATTTATCCCAGAGGAAGTAGACTGCAGCGCCGAGTGCTGCAAGTACTACGGTGTAGAGGGAGCAGCGCACCGCTTGGGCGCCGGCGCTGCGCTTCTTCTTGGTTAGGCCAGCTTTTTGAGCTTGTTTGCGGGCCTGCTTGCGGGCTTTCTTGGAGAGTTTCTTTGAGGTCTTAGCGACGTCTTTTTTGGTGCTCTCGGCGGTGTTTTGTGCATCCGCGAGGGCTGCGTCGAGACGCTTGCGGGCTTGGCCTGCTAGCGAGGTTACGTTTTCTACGGCGCTGTCGCGGACATCTTCGGCGGTATCCGCTGCGGACAGGAGAGCGTCGTACGCCTCGCTGGCCTTACGGTCGCGGTAGTCCGCGTACTTGTCGTATGCCGCCTTTGTCAGTACAACTGCGCCACGGATGGTGGTTGGGTTCATCCTTTATCGTCCTTCCCAGTTGTGGTTACTTATCTATCAAGCGTAGCGAGGTTGCGGGTTTCATGCTTATGATGAATGGCATGACTTTGAAGACCGCTACTGCGATTCTGCACACCAACCGTGGTGACGTTTCCATCGAGTTGTTTGGCAACCATGCGCCAAAGACCGTCGAAAACTTTGTCACCTTGGCAAACGGTACCGCTGAGTACAAGACCGAAAACGCTTCCGGCACCAACGAGGGCCCTTTCTACGATGGCGCAGTGTTCCACCGCGTTATTGACGGCTTCATGATCCAGGGTGGCGACCCAACCGGCACCGGTCGTGGCGGCCCAGGCTACATGTTTGCTGATGAGTTCCACCCTGAGCTCCAGTTCGATCGCCCATTCCTGCTGGCTATGGCGAATGCCGGCCCAGGAACCAATGGCTCCCAGTTCTTTATCACCGTGGTACCAACCCCACACTTGAACAACCACCACACCATCTTTGGTGAGGTCACCGATGCAGCTTCTCAGAAGGTTGTTCTTGACATTGCTCAGACTGCAACCGATCGTATGGATCGCCCAGTTGAGCCAGTGGTTATCGAGTCCGTCGAAATCACCGAATAAAAAGCTTACGCTGAGCGCTTTAACGCTTAACGACGCCCCTGCTAGCACTTTTTACTGAACTAGCCCCCAGAGGTTGGACTGGTTTAATTCTAGGCGGTTAGGGCCTTCAAGGGTCTGATTCCGGTAGTGCATCGGAGTCAGGCCCTTGAACCGTTGTTGTAGCCGGGCGTTGTTGTACCAGAAGATGTAATCATCTACGGCCCTGTAAAACTCATCAACACTGGCGAAGTACTCGCCATAGTACATTTCGGTCTTGAGGGTGTCGTCCTTTCGAGGATAGGTAGAAGTTGATTCGAAAGGTACCCATGATGGTTGCCCTATTTGTCCTCGGGGCCCATCACAGGAACTAACTCGTACACCACGCTAACGGACGCAACCACTTACCCTTGTTCCTAAGCCTAGGGCACTCCAAAGCACGCTGGTTGAAGTCATGGTTTTACCCTCGCACACGACTGTGCAAGAACCGATGAAAAAGTGAGTGGAGACAAGCCTTGTGGTTGTCTCCACTCACTTTTAGGGCAACTAATTTCTAGGTGTTTTAATTATTGCCCAAATTCCCCACAAAATAATCACGACGATTGCAATATTGCTGTACCAAAGCGCTTTTGCGTACAAATTTATGAGCAAAGCAATTGTCGCAATGATTGTCCAGAGCAGAAGTAGTTTTTATCCCGCACAGGTCGCAACTCTATTCATATATTGGGATGTCCATGCAGTTAATGAAAGACCCATCCCCCAAGCAGGGGGCGGAGTGGCGATACTGAACTACAGTCCTGTTGCAGCAGCGGTTCCCAGCATGTTTAAAAGCAGCTAGGCTCCATGCCTCGAGAGGCTGTGCCACTTTTAACACGCGTTGCATGAGCCAAAACAGTGCCGTGCTCTAGAAGCTCGGAAGAGACATTTATGGCACCGCCGTTGGTGAACTTCTTTTCTCCTGCGAGAATGGCTCCGATATGCTCTTCTTTAGCGTTTTTGATTCGGATATCTCTTTAAGTCTTTTGTTTTTTTGAAGATCGAATTCTCCCCGAACAGCAAATCGTGGATTCCTCCCGAGACCAGCAAGAGTCCTATCCAATTTCCGGTTGCATAGATAAAAATAACTCCACTGACGATGCTTAGATAGCTAATGATTTTTGCCTTTTTACTATCTTTTGCATCTTTAAATTTATTAGGATGGTACAGCACTGTAACCAGAAGATCTATAGTTGCCATAGCTAGGAAAGCATAAGAAATTTTCATGTAACCCAGCAATGAAAATATTCCAGCAATAACTATTGTGACGATACCTACGCGACCAAACTCAAGCTTGATTCTATGCTCGTTATAGAAGCCAACATATTCATGAATTGCTCGCTCTAACTCATCACAATGGGGCCACTTACGCCCATAGAACATCTCATTTTTCATTCTGCCGAACAATCCCTCGCACGCTGAATTGTCGGGTGAACATCTCTTCTTCGACATCGAACGCGTAAAGCCGATGTCCTGTGATGCTTGAATCCAACTGTTGCCCCGATAATGGCAACCACGATCGGAATGAATTACTAATTATGCGGGGTCAGTCGGTGCATTATTGTCAAACGCCTGCTTCCGACACCCTCTGTTGAGGTGGAAACTGATTTTTGGAAGCAGAACCCGCCATAGGAAATGATAGAAATCAAGGCAAATGCCTAGGAGCAAAACCCGAGGCACTTCAACACACCTTCCGCACATCCTTGAAACAGTCATCTTATGGGTACTTATCTACCTAATCACCCAACGATGCAGCCACCCCAAAACACGCCACCACAACCCACCGGCGCGCTGAAACCACCCGGATCACCCCAGCACCGGCTACCGTTGGCCCCTTCATCAAAGGATAACCACCCCCACATGTGCCCACCCAAACCATAAAAACCTAAGAAAACACCAGGGGAACTAAAAGAAAATACACTAAAACCACAATTCACATAACGTACCCCTGTTAATGGATTTAAAGTTCACTTATGAAAAACTATTTGCAGTTCTCTACCAAAATACGATTCTATAAACGTGCAATTATCGCCACCCTCACCACCGCAGCTCTGATTACCCCGCCAGCTATTGCAGGAACTTTTCACGGACACTGGATCGGCGGTGCTATCGAAGCCACCTACCATCGCCTTGGCGGATGGAACCACTTCGGTGATGCACTTAACGACGAATCCGTCTCCGCGAACAATGGCCGCTTTCAACATTTTGCAAACAACAAATCTATCTACTGGCATCCCAACGTCGATAACGCCATAGCCCATGCTGTCGAAGGCCGCATCCGAGACAAATGGGCAGACCTTGGCTGGGAAAATTCCAGCGTCGGGTACCCCATTACTGATGAACTTACGCCCCTGACGGTATCGGCCGATTCAACCACTTTCAAACAGGATCAATCTATTGGTCTCCGTCAACCGATGCGCACAGTATTCAAGGAAAAATTCGTGAGTCTTGGGAAAAACAAGGTTGGGAAACAGGAAAACTCGGATACCCTGTCACCGATGAAATCACTACCCCGATGGTATCGGCCGATTCAATCGCTTCGAACACGGACACATTTACTGGTCTCCTAAGACCGGTGCCCATACGATAGAAAAAGACATTTTTGACCTCTGGGGTAGCCAAGGTTGGGAAACAGGAAAACTCGGATACCCCACCTCAGATCGCTACCAGCTTAACGGTGCAACCACTCAAGACTTCCAGCACGGACGGCTTCAAATTTTCCCTGACACCGGCCAAGTACTACAAAAATACGATAACAAGGCTTACTCCAGCTACCGACAGATCTACCCCATCTTGACCACTAATGACCATCCACGATGGCACGAAGCAGGCATACTGCGCGAAGTCGCCCAACACATGGGCACATACTTCCCACTCACCGGCTGTCCCGATGTGATCACTGTCGGCGCAACATGCACCTTTACTACCACTGGCGGTGGGAAAGGCCCAGCCACAATCGACCGGATCTCCGACACTGGGTTTACTCTCATCACCCAGGCGGGACACCCCGAAGGGGCAGGGTCGCATCCTCAATATCCGCTTCGATAAAGTCACCGCACCAGCGTCAGCCGAAGAAGACATGATCTTCACCGACCCAGCCATCAAAACCGCCTACGTCGGATCCAACAAAACATGGCTACGCATGATCGTCGAAGCCTTCGGAGAAACAGCTACCACCAAAGTGGCAGGACCATTTAGCTCCGACCACGTCGGAACCCAAGTCTGGTCCCACATGGCCACGACCTTGACCACAACCATTGACAAAGCAACCACTACATACGGTCGCGTCACCTCATAACAGCTTAACCAATACACAACCCTATTTCTGCGCGCACCCTGTACACGTGCGCGCACTCTCTACGTCATAAAGGAGCTCACTATGACCCTGTATACCTCTCTCACACACCGTACACGCCGTCTCGCAATCCTATGTACAACAGCCCTGCTCGCTTTCGCCCCCACCGCTCACGCAGCAGATACCGTCACCATTTTTGACGGCGATGGCGGACTCGTTCAACAAACTTGCGGCAGCACAACCGCACAAATTCGCATCGACTCTTCTTCTTTTAGCTCTTTCTCGGCCTGTTTTGGACTTGTTAAACCCACGGGATGGATAGCTACTAAAATCACCGGATCATATGGAGTGGTCAACAACCTTACCGTCCCTGCCCACATTGCCTTCAACCCATCCCCATGTAGTGCCATGACCATAGACGCTTACCGTCCCTGCCCACATTGCCTTCAAACTCCCTGACGGCGACGTGTATTGGCAAGAAACCGTTGAACCCAGCAAAGTTGCCACCATCGATGTGGGTCGCTTCGGATCCACTGTTGTCGAAATTCAAATTACACCCGTCACCACCAGCATAGGCCCAGCCACCGGTACCCTCACCCCCTCCACCGACACAGCCCCCAATTACATCTCTCTGCGTCAAGCAACAGCTCCCACCGCCGGCCGCATCCTACGCGTGAACTGGAACGGCATAACCACCACAACCATGGACCGCAACTCCAGCTTCACCGATCGCCTCGACGGATCCTTCAAAGCCATCCCAGCCTTAGACGGCTCATCCTGCATTTCTCTCGAATCCGCCGCCTACCCCGGCACCTACCTCACCGCACCCACAGCCACCACCCTCGCGGTCAGCCACACCCCCATCCCAAACCGAGCCACCTGGTGCCCAACAACTGTTGCCACCCCAGCTACCGCCCAACAACTACGCCTCGCAGCAGACCAAACCAAAACACTCGCAGTCAACGCCACAGGTGCCGTCTCCTTGGCATCGACCACAACCACCGGTACAGCCTGGTTCGTTGACACCGCGCTCGCACACCCTTAACGCCCACCACTGGCCACGCCTGAAGAAAGATACTTGGAAGTGAAGTTATGACACTGACAACCGAGCACCGCAGCAGAAAAACGTGGAGGTCACTGTTTACTCGAGCCCTCACTGCTATCACTATCATTGCATTGGCCAGTGCCACTGGCGACCCCGCAGTTATTGCCCAAACCGACCAGATTCGACTAGCTGAGCAAGCAGCCACTAACGAGCAAGCCAAGCAGTTTGCTCTTGACATGCTCGGTACCACTTTCCCAGCGTCGAAAAGCGCTGCCGAAGCAGCACTACGTGGTGGCGATAGAGAACTTACTGATTACGCCCGCACTGGACTCGAAGAAGCAAAACGCCAAGACCTCGCCCAAATCCTCGTCACCATTTCTGGCATATCAGGACAAAAAGTTCAAGAAGAAGCCGCCAAAGCTCTAGACACCAATGACCCACAAGTCATGGCTGACTTCATGGAAAACGGATGGCAACGCGCCCAAGCTGTCGATGACCGTGCCACAGCATGGGAAGCCGCCAAAGCTCCAGAAGGCACCTCACTGAAAACAGCGGCAGACGCAGCCCTTAAAGATGGCACGCCTGAAGCGTTAAGTGATTTCGCTTCCACCGGCGCCGACATCGCACGTGCCCACGATGCCCGCCGTGATGTCTACGAACTCACGCGCTCCCCGTTTCCTTCTGTCGTTCGTGGCGCTAATGAAGCAATTCAAGTAGGAACTGAAACCGCCATTAACTCCTACCTGCGTTATGGGCAATTTGTTGATGCTGCCCAAGACACAGAAAAAATGGATATCAGCAACTTGGTTGATACCGCCACCGCCCAATCTGCCAAGGCAGAAGAAGCAGCCTCCCTTGCAGCCCAAAACGCCGACCAAGCACGCCGGTCCACAGAACTGTCCAAACAGGCTACTGAACGAGCCAAAAACGAAGCCATCGCCGCTGATGGAGCGCAGATACGCGCAGGCAATGCCGCCACCGCAGCAGGGCAACTAGCCACACAGTCCGCTACCGCAGCTGATAACGCTGTCGCCGCCGCAGAGGCAAAACGAGCCCTAGCGCAAACCGCCGACGCCTTATCTAGGGCAGCGTCCGCAGCAGCAACCGCACGCATAGCTGCTAACGAAGCCGCTGCCCGCGCCGCCGCCGCAGGCATGGATGCAACCGTGGCTCACCAAGCCCGCGTGGCCGCTGAACAAGCCCGTAATGCCGCCGCCGCAGCCGATAATGCAGCCAAGTCCTTCGACTATGCTAACGATGCTGCTAAACATGCACGTGATGCTGGTGGAGCTGCATCCTCAGCAGCAGGCAATGCCGATGCCGCAGCCCACGCCGCAGAACAAGCCGCTGCAGCCGCCGGTGCCGGTGACGCTGCAGCAGCAGAAGCACGCGCTGGTGCGACGCGTGCTCGGGCAGCAGCTTCCCGTGCACGAGCATCGGCAAAAGAAGTCGACGCACTGGTTGGTCAGATCAGCTCGCTGGTAGAGCAAGCTCGGGTTGCTGCACGAGAAGCGGCAGAACATGCGCGTCTGTCTGCACAGGCAGCAGAAGAAGCAGTATCGCATGCCGGTAATGCTGCCGACTCCGCTCAAAAAGCAGGAATCAACGCGAAAGACGCGCAAACAGCAGCATCCAAGGCCATTGAGGTGATGAACCTTGCTACTAAGACAGCTGAGTTCGCCCGTACCGCAGCTGATCAGCGGCTAGCTCAAGAAGCAGACTTCCTCAAAGCGCAAGCAAAGCAAGCCCGCGAAGTCCAAGACGCACGCGATGCGATCAAGGCTGAGCAGCTAAAGAAACAAAAGTCACTGGAAGCAGATCTGGCCAAGCTTGCAGAGATCGCAGCCCAGTCAGACACCACCGTGGTCGACACCGCCCAAGTGAAACAATTGGCTGTTTCCGCCGTCCAGGTTGCTGACCCCGCAGTGGCCGGCGGAGCAAAAGTAGCCCTGCAAACCGGAAGCGATGCTGATCTCAAGGCCTTCGTAGGCAGCTACCAAGACCTCACCTACCAAGATGATCTTGGTCAGGTTCAACACCTGTGGCAAACCGATCCCAATGAAGAAATCCGTCACCAAGCAGACCTTATGGTGGAGCAATCCCCGAGCGTAATCAAAGGATTTCTCGACACAGATCTCACTGAACTGCGTAAACCAGGCCTGATCCAACACACCTGGCAACTGCGTGCCCAAGGAGAAACAGCTGTACAAACAGCAGCAGATGCAGCACTACAAGCCAACACCTACGACGCGCTCGACAGTTTCGTTAACGGTGGTGGTTTTGATCGGGCACGGTACGAGGATCAACTCCGCCTCGCCTACGACTTAGCATCCACCGGCACCCCAGAAGTCAAGGCTGCTGCTGAAGCTGCGGTGCTTGGTGATCGAGCAGGACTAGACGAATTCGTGCAAATCGAAATGTACCGACGGGGTGCAGCAGATGCACAACGCGCCACCCACGACGGGCACATCAACGCACTCCTGCAACGCGGCTACGCCGCAGCCCAACGCGCAGCCGAATCAGCATCCAATGCCCAACAGTCGTACTTCGCAGCACAAGGTGATGCGGCACAAGCAACCAAGTACGCGCAGGAGGCTGAGTCCTGGGCAGGTAAAGCCCAAGAATCCGCCAACCTTGCTGCAGGACACGTGAAATCTGCGGAAGGCTCCCTTGCCTTCGCACTCGAGCAACAACAACGCGCTCATACGGCAGCCAATCAGGCTGAGGCTGATGCTGCGAAGGCCACTGCGAACGCGGACCAGGCAGCAAGCTACGCCGCAGCTGCACACCAATCCGCGAACGAGGCAGCATCTTCAGCAGCATCAGCACGTGCCTCTGCGGCTGCCGCTGGTCAGGATGCTGAGCTTGCTAGCCAAGCTGCTACTGAAGCCTACAACGCAGCCATGCAGATGGATTTGCAGGAGCGTGCCGAAGCACAAGAAGCTGCTGCTGCCGGAATCAGCGAAAACCCACAAGACAGCGTCATCGAGTCGATTCGAGAAATCATCGGCAAAGAAGCCCTCAATCTCATCCTTGACCTCATCGGGGTAACCGATGCCATCAACTGTTTCAAGGGCGATGTCGCCGGTTGCCTATGGACTGCGTTGAACTTCCTACCTGTAGGAAAGCTTGTCAAAATGGGCAAGGCTATCCCAGCGGTAAAGAAACTCATTGGCAAGCTGCCTGATATCAAACGCCTGATGGGAACCAAGGCCGCAGCGCGTGCGCAACGAGCTGAGGATTCCCTCACCGCTACCGTATCCTGCGCCCTAGCAAGAACTGATCGTTCCCCGACGTACCGATTCGCCCGATATGAAACTGGTCGAGATCGTGGTCCTGTCTTTCGTCCTGCCGCGTCGAGATGTGAGGGATATCCTCGGGTGTTTAAGGCTGTGACGCTTGATCTCAATACGCTCACGGCGGATGAAATGAACGTCTTTATGAGATGGGACAAACAAAGACCACTGATAGACATAAACGCAAAGGACATTCTACGCGTTGATTTGGTAGAAGGATACCCGCTACCACCAGAAAGTTCGTTGCACCCTGTGATCGATTCACTGAAAAGCAAAATACGCTTCCAAGACGTCACAGTGGACGGACCTCACAGGCTCAATGACTCTGCAGTAAAAGGACTGAAGGAGGACAGAGCCCCAGACCGGTTACCTTTCGACTCTCGAAAGGTCAGCCGAGATGACATGCAAAATCAGCTTGCTCAAGCCGAAGCCATGATCTCTAAGAACGCGCACGGAAATGCTGTGCGGTTGAATCAGCGGGACACATTCGCAACCTTGGTTGATGACGGTAAAGGAGGAACCATACTGCAGGAGGTAGCGACCAGTCGAGGACGCCCTGATATCAATCTATGGGCTGAAGCGGAGAATAACGCCAAGACTACCAAAATCGAGTACGATCTCCCCTCTTCCAACAGGGGCGTGGGGCATGCTCAGGCAGCATTCGACGCAAATCCAGATGCTCAGGTGTTGTTGCTCACCGCTGGCGGGCCTAGGGTGTTTACTGGGGATATCCGGAAGGTTATTGAAGCAAACCTTGCCGCAGCCAAAGCTCTAGAGCGGAGGAGTTAATCAGATGGGTATTTATCTGGAACGCGACATTGACCACATCATGGCCGGATATTCGTATAAGCAGCTGTTTCTTCGGCTTCCACTAGAACACGCTGTTGAAGTGGCGAATGTCTTGATGCGGACGCACAGTGACGCATACACGGCAACGACGGTGTGGAATGCGCGACACATTGACATCACCAGTGATGTCAATGACATCATGGTTGCGTTACACAAACACGGGGCTGTCGATGCGTTGCATAGTTGGTTTGCTGTCTTGGAAACCGTAGATCCCAATTGGTGCCTGATGATTGATGGTTCTGGGTGGTATGCCCCAGAGGGTAATTTTTATAGTGCCGCCGCATCTGGCACGATCGTGCCGTCGTCACCTGAGTTCGTAATGGTACAAATCGAGAGGGAACCTGATAAGCGACACCTCGGGGAAGGTGCCTATGGCGTGGGTAAGCGCATGATTTCCGTGAACATGCCCAACAAACATCCCATGTCTCCGACTGTTCGGCCAAAGCCTGCCACCCAATTCGACTTCTGTGTTGGTATCTCCCAAGGAGAATACCGATTCCAAGCCTGGGATGCGTGGCCAGATGACTCGCGCTGGACCTTCCCAGGCTTGGAGCGACTTCGTACCAAGAAAGGGCCGTTGCGTAAACGATTTACCACCGACGACCTGGAGGATGCGGCACGATTGTTTGGGCTTGATCCGTTTAACCGTCGCTTTCTCACTGGGCGGATGATCAAGATTGTTACCGGCCCCCTACGTGAGGTCAGCTACACCATGGATGACTATTACGCAGGACGCCGTACGTGGCTTGGGTGGCAGCAGGAAGAAGGAGATATCTAAATGGACAAGTATTACTTCGATTCTCCGATCGCCCCGATCTCCTACGGTGTGACGTTCGTTCCCTTCTCCTTGGAAGACACCGTTGAGTGTTTTATCCAGTGGGCAGAAGATGACGAGGGTAAACCATTTGATGAATCGCTTCGTGATCTCGGTGGAACAAAGGCCGAAATCTCACAGGTTTCCGCCAAGCGCGAGGACCTACCGAACCTGTTGAAGCCTCAGAACTCGATTTGCCGATATGTACTCGTTCCCACCAAGTCGCGATGGACAGCGATTTTTTCACCACACAGCATTCATCGATTAGGTGGTTTCACCAAGACTGACATTCCCATTCAAACTTTGGGGATCTGGGCAGCTCGTCAACTAGAGCTGCCAGAACACGCCCCATACTCTGTTACCGTCACTGCAGAGCCACGCCGTACTGCTAAACAAACAAGTGGAAAGTTTCAAAGCCGTTGTGGCACATGTGGAGTAATAATCCGTAGTACAGGTGATTTCGAAGAAGCACTGGAATACGGTCACGAGCTAAGCCGGGTGATGAATGGTGGCATTGATTCTTTTGAGGTCCGGTCGTGGACTATGGCTCCGCTGAGTTCGTTCGGTGTCACTGACGCTCCTGAGATTGATGTCGACTTCAAACTCAAAACAGACATGTCAAGTCAAGAGATCGATCGTATGTGGGAGATCTTCAACTTTGACGATGTGGACCATATTTGTCAGCAACTCGGTATTGATGTCTTTGATGATGCGTTCTACGGCACGTCCGGCTACCTAATCGAACTATGGGGCAAAAAGCATCAATACTATCCCATTGAGGATCGCATCCCGTTTGCCAAGTATCAGGAGTATTGCGGTCTTACCTCCGATGTGATCAGGGCGTGGTCATCACAACCACCAACTATTTAGTTACCGGCTCCTTTGGGCACTGCCGTGATTGATGCTAAGCCGTCATGAGGGGCAGGCCTGATGAAGTGCCCGAGGTTTTGTTCCGTTTGAATAGATGGGAAAATCTTCGAACATGCCAAGGAAAATTTGACCAGGAAGCCAAAGACCGTGTGGTCCGCCTCGTGGAAGACCGCATCCTGGCGGAGAACATTTCCATGCAGGCAGCCTGCAAGATCGTGGCACCAAAGCTGGGTGTTTCGTGGCACACGGCGAGGCAATGGACGTAAGCCCGCTCGTCGCGAAGGACGTGTTGTGGAATCAATGCCCGAGGACCTTGTGGCAGAAAACGCACGGTTGCGTCGAGAAAATCAAAAGCTGCGGGATACCAATGAGTTGTTGAAAGCCACCTCAGCTTTTTCGCATCCGAACCAGGCCTAAAACGTTAAGAAATGATCCGATTCATCGATGAGTATTGGAATCGTTTCTCTGCCTTGTTCATCTGCCAGACGTTAAACACGCATCGCGCAGGTGGTTTTCTTAGCTTGCGTGGTTACCGCCAATCCAAGGCCCGGGGCTTAAGTGCCCGCGCTCTTCGCGACGCTGCCCTTGTAGAGCATATTCGCGACGTTCATGCTGAAAATTATGGCGTCTATGGGGTGCGGAAGATGTGGCGCGTGCTGCAACGTCAGGGCATTGACATTGGGCGTGAGCGCACAGCCTGGCTGATGCGCAGTGCTGGACTGTCTGGCAAGGGCAAAGGTGGGGCACCTGTCACAACTCGTCAATCTAAGGGCCTGGACCTTCGCCCTGACTTGGTCAACCAGATGATTGTGTGCTAAGGAAACAACGGGTTTGATTCACCATTCAGATCACGGTTCGCAGTATGTGAGCATTGTCTACAACGAGCGCCTGGAAGAACACGGAATTAGCGCGTCTATCGGGACTGTTGGTGATTCCTATGACAATGCTTTGGCTGAGAACGTCAACGGCCCCTCACAAGAATGAGCTGATCCATAAGCGCTCGTGGGCCGACGTGGTTGATATCGAGGTTGCAACGTTCGAGGGGTGAATTGGTGGAACGAATCAAGGCTCCACCAGAGCCTGGGCTACCGCACACCGGCTGAAGTAGAAGCCGAGTTTTGGGAACATCACCCAAGTCGAGAAATAATAGAAATCAAGGCAAATGCCTAGGAGCAAAACCTGGGGCATTTCAGATCCCTTGGTCAGTGTGCACCATCAACCCTTCACCATGTTTATGCTATGTGATCGCATTCTTTAACGAGGTGGGGGTGGTGCATACTGAAGTGATGAACGCACTCAAACGCACATATGGTCAAGCACCTGTGACCGTGGTTCTTTGCGCGCTGACGATACTTATTTATCTGCTTACTGTTGTGGAGTCCCGCTCGATTGAAAACAACCTTAGTGATTCGTGGATTGCAGATCACTGGACTCTTTATGGTCCGTATTCTCATGGCCTAGGGTGGCTGCGCATGGTGGGGACGGTGTTTCTCCACAGCGGGCCCACACATCTGGCGTTGAACATGTTTATGTTGTTCTTCTTTGGTCGCGAGATTGAGCATTATTTAGGTAGTGGTCGTTTTACTTTGGCTTATATTGTGAGCGGGATCGGGGCCTCTGCAACTGTTCTGCTGATGGATCCGCTTGCGCCTACGGTGGGTGCTTCTGGTGCTGTGTATGGGCTTATGGCGATTTTTGTGGCGATGTCGTACCGGTTGCGTAAAGATATCACAGCACCGTTGATTCTTATCGCAGTGAATGTGGGCTATTCCTTGCTTATGGATGGTGTTTCCCTGTGGGGACATCTGGGTGGCTTGCTGACGGGTTGTGTTCTGGGGATTGTTTTGGTGATTGCGCAGACTACTCGAGGTGGTAAGCGGGGGTGAGATAAGGAGTTTATCTAGGGGCGTCTCGTGTTTGCATGAGGCGCCTCTTTTTTTGAGAAAATCCTTATCACACAAACCACACAAATAACATGAAACCCAGCAGTTAGCTGCAGTTTCTTGGGTTGACTGCTGGTGGGGAGCAATGTGGTTATCGGCTGTCACAAGAGGCGACATGAGGCTACTGGGGTGGTCTGGCACCTCAATTTTGGGCGGAGAATAGTGCACAGCTGTTCTGAGTTATCCCCAGATTTTTGTAATTATCCACCAAAATTTCACAACTTCTGGAGTGTGAACACAGCGCTGATCGTGTGAAAAAGATTCCACAGCAGTTATCCACAATGTGGATAATTACATGTGTGTTGTTCACAGGGTAGTGATCGAATAGCTGTGTGTTCGAAGTGTGCGACCTGCTATTTTCCACAAGATTTCGAACAAATCCGCAGGTGGGGAAGAAGTGCACAACTTTATCCACAGGGTGTGGATAAAGTCTGGGGATAACTTCCATCCGTGTAATTCCACAATTTCTTCCACAGCCTGTGGATAACTTTTGGTGATAGATGTTCACAAGTGGTGGATAACTTGTGAGTAAACTTCACATCTGGTGGTTCTGGCCTAAAAAAGGAGCGCTGTGCCGTGCACTCTAGGTATAAGGGCACAGGTCAACGTCATGGACTTGTTCAGCTGTGGAGTGACTGTTTGTGCAGATAAATAGCTACTTTTGAGCAAGAAGTGGCTGTGGGGCGATAAGAACTCGCACGTTACGCTATTAGCTGAGAAAAATTAAGGTTCTGGTGGGTGTTGTGGAAGTTTCTAGAAACCGAGTGATTGAGGGGCATGACCGGTCTGGGACGCACCCCTAGACGCTTTGCTAAAACTGCAGGTCGTCTCACGCTTTGGTGATATTGCTACCCCCATCGGAGTGGGGTGTGGCGGCACAATGTTGGGTGCGTGTTCTAGGTTAGTGAGTGTCCCCCCGCGGGCGCCCGAGCACGGGCTGAGATTGCGCTGATGCTGTGCAAGCACCGTTTGAACCTGTCTGGTTAACACCAGCGAAGGAAGAGAGGAGCGCGAGCCTAGTGTCGGCAGCCTCAGCTAATTCAGTTACCAATCCATCTGCTTGGGAAAACTCCGAGATCCATCCGAAGCACTCCTATTCGCCGATCGTTTCCGGCGACCTTGAGGTTCCAGAAACAGAGATTCAGCTTGACGATTCTCCTACCGGCCCCAATGATCCAGTTCGGATCTATCGCACCCGCGGCCCTGAGTGCGATCCCACGGTGGGATTGAAGCCGCTGCGTGCACAGTGGATTGACAATCGTGAGGATACGGAAGAATATGCTGGCCGTGAGCGGAATTTGGCTGATGATGGTCGTTCCGCGCTGCGTCGTGGCGCAGCGTCACTGGAGTGGAAAGGTGTGAAGCCCACGCCACGACGCGCCAAGCAGGGTAAGCGCGTGACTCAGATGCACTATGCGCGCCAGGGCATTATTACGAAGGAAATGGAATTCGTGGCGCTGCGCGAGCACATGGACCCAGAGTTTGTGCGCAGTGAGATCGCCCGTGGTCGTGCGATTATTCCGAACAACATTAACCACCCGGAATCGGAGCCCATGATTATTGGTCGAAAGTTTCTGACCAAGATCAACGCCAATATCGGTAACTCCGCGGTGACCTCGAGCATCGAGGAAGAAGTATCCAAGCTGCGGTGGGCTACCCGCTGGGGTGCAGATACCGTGATGGATTTGTCTACTGGCGACGATATCCACACCACCCGCGAATGGATTATCCGTAACTCCCCAGTGCCTATCGGTACGGTACCGATCTACCAAGCGTTAGAAAAGGTCAATGGTGTGGCTGAGGATCTCACCTGGGAGATTTTTCGCGATACCGTCATTGAGCAGTGTGAACAAGGCGTGGACTACATGACCATTCACGCCGGTGTGTTGCTTGCCTACATTCCGCTGACCACCAAACGCGTAACCGGAATTGTGTCCCGTGGTGGATCCATCATGGCTGGTTGGTGCCTTGCGCACCACAAGGAGTCCTTCCTTTACGAACACTTTGATGAGCTGTGCGAGATTTTCGCGCAGTACGACGTCGCTTTCTCGCTGGGTGATGGTCTGCGCCCTGGTTCTGTTGCTGATGCGAATGATGCCGCCCAGTTCGCGGAGCTGAAAACCATTGGTGAGCTGGCTCGCCGTGCGTGGGAATACGATGTACAGGTCATGATCGAGGGTCCAGGTCACGTTCCGCTGAATATGGTGCAAGAAAACAATGAGCTGGAGCAAAAGTGGGCTCACGATGCGCCTTTCTACACTCTTGGCCCATTGGTGACTGATATTGCGCCAGGCTATGACCACATCACCTCGGCAATCGGAGCTGCTCATATCGCTATGGGTGGTACGGCGATGCTGTGTTATGTGACCCCCAAGGAACACTTGGGTCTGCCTAATCGTGATGATGTGAAAACCGGTGTGATTACTTATAAACTCGCAGCTCACGCGGCCGATGTGGCTAAGGGGCACCCTGGTGCTCGTGCGTGGGATGACGCGATGAGTAAAGCACGTTTTGAGTTCCGTTGGCATGATCAGTTCGCGTTGTCGCTCGATCCAGATACCGCGATTGCTTACCATGACGAAACGCTTCCGGCGGAGCCGGCAAAGACTGCGCACTTCTGTTCCATGTGTGGTCCGAAGTTCTGCTCCATGCGCATTAGCCAAGATATTCGTGACATGTTCGCTGACAAGATCGCTGACTTAGGCATTCCGCAGGTTGGCGGCGACGTAGAGGCTGGCATGGCGGCAAAGTCTGAGGAGTTTGTGGCCCAAGGATCGCAGCTTTATAGCGAGGTGCGTGATAATGCTGCCCACGCCTAGGTGGGGTCGAGACTTTGATCCGCGGTGCTACTTTGTCACCGGCACGGGCTCTGTGGATCACATTGTCGACGTAGCGCACCAGGCGGCACGCGCCGGCGCTGGGCTCATCCAAGTGCGCAGCAAACCCATTGCTGCCCGTGACCTGTACATTCTTGGCCGTGAGGTAGCCCGCGCGGTGGTGGAGGTTAATCCTCGCACCCGCGTGCTTATCGACGACCGCGTGGATGTTGCCCTTGCGTTAATGAACGACGGCGAGCACATCCACGGGGTGCATGTTGGCCAAGACGATCTTCCGGTGCGCCATGTTCGCGCCTTGTTGGGTGATAACGCCATTATTGGGTTAACCACGGGCACACTGGAGTTAGTTCGTGCATCGCGCCACGTTGCCGAGGTGATCGACTACATTGGTGCCGGCCCATTTCGGCCCACCCCGACAAAAGATTCTGGGCGGGCACCTGTAGGTCTTGCGGGGTATCCGTCACTGGTTGCTGAATCATTGGTGCCAGTTGTTGCCATTGGGGATGTTCGCCCCGAAGATGCGGCCGATCTTGCCGCAACGGGGGTCGCTGGTGTGGCAATCGTGCGCGCATTAATGAACTCGCAGGATGTAGCTGCCGATGTAAACCTCGTATTGAAAGGTTTTGCACAATGAAAATAGCTGTTGTAGGTGGTGGGATCGTAGGGCTAAGTACCGCCTTTGAGCTCAGTGTCCGCGGGCATACCGTTCACGTATTTGACCCCAACCCAGCAAGCGGGGCCTCACACTTTGCCGGCGGAATGCTCGCCCCCGCCGCCGAAGTACAGTTCCAACAAGACCCGCTGTTTCCCCTAATGCGGCGCGCCGGGGAGCTGTGGCCGGACATGGTGCGTCGGGGAGCGCAGCATACCAACCTGCCTATGGGTTATCGCACAGAAGGTACCCTCGTTGTGGCAGCCGATCGTGCGGATGCAGAACATCTTAAACAATTGCACACAACCCAAGAGGCAGCCGGAATGGACGTTCGCCCCATCACTACCCGACAGGCCCGTGACCTCGAACCGGCATTAGGGCCTCGGCTATCGGCGGCCGTACATATCCCCAATGACACCCAAGTTGCACCACGTGTATTCCTCACCGCACTACTCGACGCCCTCCACGATTGTGGGGTAGAGGTAGTAAAAGAAAAAATCACTGACCTTGAACCCCTATACCAACAATTCGATATTGTTGTCCTCGCAGCAGGCCTCGGCGCACAACACCTAAGCCCCATACCGCTAGCTCTACGGCCCGTGCGCGGCGACATCCTACGAGTACAAACAGAACCAAGGGCAGTCAACATGGTTGTACGTGGTTGGGTCAACGACCGCCCCATCTACATCATCCCGCGCGCAGACGGCGAAATCGCCATAGGTGCCACCAGCCGCGAAGACGAGCGTGATTTGCCCAGTGTAGAAGGGATATACGACCTACTCCGCGATGCCGTACGCGTAGTCCCGAGCATCGTCGATAGCTCCCTTCTAGAAGCCAACGTAGGGATACGCCCCGGCACGCCCGACGACCTCCCATACCTCGGGTGGGCATCAGACCGACTCATTATCTCCACCGGATACTTCCGCCACGGTATCTTGCTCTCAGCACTCGGCGCCCACGTCACCGCATGCCTTATCGACGGTACCGACCCCGGCATCGACCTCACAGCATGCGCACCAGATCGACACCGCAACGAAAGGGAAGCAACCCATGAACATCTACATTAACGACACTCCCACCATTATAGAATCACCCCAGCTCACTACCATTATTAGCAACCACTGCAACGGAATCCGCTCAGGGATCGCCGCAGCCATCAACCAACGCGTGATACCCCGCTCACAATGGGATACCACCACAGTCACCGCAGGCGACCGCCTCGACATTCTCACCGCAGTGCAGGGAGGATAACATGCTCACCATTGCAGACCGCAGCTTCCAATCCCACCTCATCATGGGAACCGGCGGCGCAAGCTCATTCGACACCCTAGAAAAATCCCTCATCGCCTCCGGAACCGAACTCACCACCGTAGCGATGCGTCGACACGCCGCCCATACCGGAGCTCACGGTGAATCCGTCTTCGAACTCATGCAGCGCCTCAACATCACCCCGCTGCCCAACACCGCAGGCTGCCGCACCGCCCGCGATGCCATCCTCACCGCACAACTCGCCCGCGAAGCACTCGACACCTCATGGATCAAAGTGGAAGTCATCGCCGACGATATCACCCTGCTCCCCGATGTCCTCGAACTTATCGACGCCACCGAAACCCTTACCAACGACGGATTCACTGTCCTCGCCTACACCTCCGACGACCCCGTAGTCGCACAACGACTCGAAGACGCCGGCGCCGCCGCAGTCATGCCTTTAGGGTCACCCATCGGAACCGGACTCGGCATCCTCAACCCGCACAACATCGAACTCATCTGCTCACGTGCCACAGTCCCCGTACTCCTCGACGCCGGCATCGGAACCGCCTCCGACGCCACCCTCGCCATGGAACTCGGCTGCTCAGGCGTACTCCTCGCCAGCGCCATCAACCGATGCATCAACCCCATTACCATGGCTACCGCCATGAAACACGCTGTCGAAGCAGGACGACTCGCGCGCGAAGCCGGGCGCATACCGCGCCGGGAGCATGCGGTGGCGTCGTCAAGCTTTGAGGGGCTTGCCTCCTGGGCGGACGAGGTGCTGTGATGCTCGACGAGCTGGAACGCCAACGCGTAGCCCGCCAACTGCGGCTACCTGGTTTTGGGATTGAGCAGCAAGAACGGCTCAACAAAGGGCGAGTGCTGGTGATCGGGGCTGGGGGGCTGGGTAGTCCCGCGTTGCAATCCCTTGCGGCGGCTGGGGTGGGGTCGATTCGACTCGTGGATAACGACACTGTGGATGTGTCCAACATTCAACGCCAGATCCTGTTTGGTGTTGGGGATGTGGGGAAACCCAAAGTCCACGTCGCTGCCGAAAGATTGCGTGCAATTCAACCCGGTATTCGTATCGACGCCCGCACCGAACGCCTCACCGCGCACAACGCACACGAACTCGGCGAAGGCTGCGATGTGATCCTCGACGGCTCCGACACCTTTGCTACCAAATTCCTCTGCGGTGACCTTGCCGAGATAACAGGCATACCGCTCGTCTGGGGCAGCGTACTGCAATTCGAAGGACACATGGGCGTATTCGCCTGCGAGGTAGGGCTACGGGACCTGTTCCCTGAAGCCCCCACCCAAGGCCTCAACTGTGCCGACGCAGGTGTACTCGGCGCTACCACCGCCGTGATCGCCAACCTCATGGCCACTGAAACCATCAAAATCCTCGCCGGAATCGGAACCGTCCAACCGGGAGCTATCACTACCTACAACGCTTTGACCAGCACATTTCGCACATACACTGTGGGGCGTGACCCCCTTCGGCCTGCAGCACGCACACTTCACACATGGGAGCTTCCCAACGAATACGAACTTATCGACGTTCGCGAACCCCACGAAATAGAACACACCCCCAGTGGTGCGCACATCACCCTGCCACAATCCATGTGGAGTGACACCACGACGATCCAGCATGTACTCGACCACATCACCACAGATGATGTGGTGGTCGTCTGTGCCTCCGGCATAAGAAGTGCCGCATTTATCGAACAATTTGCGCACCTCAACCCACGCATCACCTTCCACAACGTCCCCGGCGGAATCAACGAACTCCCATGAACCCACACATACTCACCATCGCAGGATCCGACCCCTCCGGCGGGGCCGGAATTCAAGCAGACCTCAAATCCATCATGGCAGCCGGCGGCTACGGTATGGCAGCAATCACCGCCCTGACCGCGCAAAACACCTGCGGAGTTACCGCAATACACACCCCACCCACGGAGTTTCTCAGCGAACAACTCCGTACCATATCCGACGACATCACCATCCATGCCATCAAAATCGGCATGATCGGATCCCCTGATGCGGCCACCGCCATCGCCACATGGCTTGACCAGCTACACCACACACCCATCGTGGTTCTCGACCCCGTCATGGTAGCCACCTCCGGATCGGTACTCGGCCAACGCCACTACTTCGAACCCCTGCTACACCATGCCACTGTGATCACCCCAAACCTGCCGGAGCTCGCAGTCCTAGCGAACAACCACGACCCTGAACAGGCTGAACACACCGCACGCAGCCTCGCAAAACAATACGACTGCGCAGTGCTGCTCAAAGGTGGACACCGACACGGAACCGACGACCTTGGCAACACCTGGATTACTGTCGACGGGCCTCAATTTCACGCCCCCAGCCCACGCATCCACACCACCAACACCCACGGCACCGGCTGCTCGCTCTCCTCGGCACTTGCCACCCGCCTTGCTATCGAATCTCCAGAACCCGCCCTCCATTGGGCTACTACCTGGCTCAACGGGGCAATCGCCCATGGCAGTGACCTCAACGTAGGTCACGGCAACGGGCCTGTCGACCACAGCTACCGGCTAGGGGAATACTCAGCTAACTGCAACAACTGCTGATCGTGGAGATCCTCCAACCACAACACAATCGAATCATAAGGAGCATCAGCCGGAACGCACACCCCAAGAATTCCCGCAGGTCCACTTTCAACATGACACCCCAACTCTAAAAGTGGATCAACCACGTTCGGACATTGGTCGCTAGTTAATATCCGCAACGTGCGACCACCACCGCGGGTAACCACCGCAATAATCAGGCCACCTGCGACCTCGACAATATCGCCAAGGGCAAGAGAAGGATCCGTAAACGGCACCGACGTAATCACGTAATAGCCGTCACCGAGATCCCGCGCATGCAACTGCTCGGAATCAACACCAGGTAGGGAAGGAATGGTCGAGATAATGGAGTTCATATGAGGTGCGATTGTACGCGTGCGGGGGTGGGACAGATGGAAGGCGTCGATAAGATTGTGCAATGGGCATATTCTGATGGTCAAGAGTGATCGATCAGGGACGGAGGGAATTGGTCACATGAGCGTGGTAGATCAAGCTGATCAGTGGCGACGTGCGCGCAGTGTGCAAGCATATTCGTTGTGGGCTAAGTCGGGAAATGAAGACTTGTATTTACGCCTGCCCCAACACCTTATCGACGCCGCCTGCGTAGCCGAATGGCTTTGGAACAACTGGGTGTCGGACTCACTGAAATCCACTCTTAGTACAGCATGGCGACTACCTGCTGAAGAAGTAGGACGTCTTTATACTTTCTACGCTGGAACTCACGACGTGGGAAAAGCGACCATTTCTTTCCAACGACTTGTAGAAAAAACTTCTCACGGTAACTATCTGCTAGGGCCGGTTCGCGAAGCTGGTTTGTCGCTGCAATGGACGCTTAACGAGGGTGAGGGCAAAAAATTCCCCCACGGAATGGCATCTGCGCTCATCATTGCTGCGTGGCTGGAAAAACACGATATCGACCCCAGTAGTGCAGCGCGTTTGAGTTTTATTGCTGATGCTCACCACGGCTTTGCTTCAGACGAAGAGCTCTACCGAAGCCACGAAGATACCTTGGATTACTATCCGCCTGAATGGTTGGCAGTCCATGCGGAAATCCTAGACTCCATGGCTGAGATCACTGACATTGGTGAAACCCTAGAAGAATTAGCGGATCAATCCACGCCAAGCGCGCCAGCCATGCAAATCATGACTGGGTTGGTGATTATGGCAGACTGGATCGCCTCGGATGAAAAAGCATTCCCTTATGTTTGTGATAGCTCGCAGCATGATCGTGTTGTGGAGGGCATGGCTCATGTGAATTTGCCGCCGGCATGGGTCCCTACCGATGTTCCAGATAATGTGGAAACTCTGTTTCGTGATACTTTCACGTGGCCAGATTCCTACCAAGTGCGACCCGTGCAACAAGCAGCAGTAGCTGTGGCACGTGCTGTGCAAGACCCAACGCTCATCATCATTGAGGCCCCCACTGGGGAAGGGAAAACGGAAGCGGGGCTTGCCGCTTCTCATATTCTTGGTCAAAAAACCGGTGCTCAAGGGGTTTTCTTTGCTGCCCCCACTATGTCTACAGCTAATGGACTATTTGACAGAACAAAGAATTGGGCACAATGTACTTCGTCTCGTGGTGAAGTAGCTTCGCTGTATTTGGCACATTCAAAGAACAAACTATCGCGTCCCTTCCAATCGTTACGTTTTACGTCCATTGGCGAAGACGACCACTTAGAAAAGCATGGATCAGTTGTGGCTTCTCAATGGTTGTCTGGTCGGTACCGTGGAATACTCTCTGATTTTGTAGTGGGAACTGTCGACCAGGTTCTTATGATGGCACTTCAGGTGCGTTTTTCTATGCTGCGTCATGTTGGACTCGCTGGGAAAATCGTTATTATCGACGAAGTTCATGCTTATGACGCCTACATGTCTCAATATCTTTATCTGACTTTGCAATGGTTAGCTAAATATGGCGTGAGCGTGATCTTGATGTCTGCAACACTGCCACCACAGCAACGTGCTCGACTCGTTAATGCCTATGCCTCGCAGGTGTGTAAAAAAGCCGATGCAAGCGCATTAAACAGTGACGCATATCCGCTGATTACTGCTGTGAACAAAAAGGGAATTAGTGTCACAGAAGTCCCTCAAGAAACTCTTGACACCACGATAAAAATAAGGCGTATCGACGATTCTCTGCCTGCTCTAGGTGGTATGTTTAACGATCTGCTTGTAGATGGTGGAATAGCACTCGTTATCTGTAATACGATTCGTCGAGCGCAACAAGCTTATGACTCTTTAAAAGAACTATTTCCTGATGAAGTAGAGCTTCACCACGCTGCCTTTATAGCAACTCAAAGAAGTGAAAAAGAAGATGCTTTGCGAGAATCTCTTGGTCCCCATGCTTCTCGTGGGGAGGATCGACCGTGGCGTCGAATAGTAGTGGCTACTCAAGTCGCCGAACAGAGTTTGGATATCGATGCCGATGTACTAGTCACAGATATTGCGCCTATTGACCTCCTTATTCAACGTGCAGGACGTTTGCATCGTCATGAACGTCCGCATTCTGACAGACCAGAGATTCTAGGACAGCCCCAAATTTTTATTAGAGGTATTAATAATGGGGAAAATTCTAACGAAGTACCAGAATTTGATGGTGGTGCGACTGCTATATATGGAGAAAAAATTCTGTACGCCACCATGGCGTATCTTCCTGATGAATTCCATCGCCCCAGCGACATTCCTAAACTTGTAAAAAACGTGTATTCAGATACCCCTTGTATTCCAGAAAATTGGAAAGAACAATGGGAAAAATCTTGCGTAAAAGCGAAAGAAAACTACGAAAAATCCGTGCGGAAAGCTCAAACGTTTAGCTTCCCGCAACCTCATATGGCACGAACTCTGCGTGATCTTTTTAAGCAGCAACATTCTAATTCAGTTGATAAGAATGACGAGTCAGGTAGTGCACAGGTTAGGGATGCTGAATTCTCTATTGAAGTAGTTGTTCTTTTGAAGACCGATTATGGATACCATCCGTTTGGTAGAGAAGAAGAAATCGAGAATGGCAGAGAACTTACTTGGAAAGAAGCTGAGGCATTGGCTGGAAACACAGTGCGCCTGCCAGCCCGAATGACACGTAGCGATTCGGATTTTAATGCTGTTATTGATTCGCTCGAAGCGCAAACTCCGCCCGAATGGCAACGATCCGGTTTGCTTAAAGGCCAAGTTGCGTTGCTTTTCGATGAAAGTGGGGAGGCTCGTGTGGGTCGATTCCTAGTGTGTTATACCAATGAACGTGGATTAGAGGTGGACGTCTGCCCAAAGGAAGACGCGTAAAAGGAAACCCCGCTGGTGCGGGGAAGTATGCCTATGCAAATCTAGTAGAGATATTAAGCAGGCTCATCCCTGATCGCAGGGAATAATGCCAGCCTATGGCTAGAGGAAAAGACTAAGCAAATTTGGGTGAATGACTGATTCTAAAACAGTAGGAATAATGGGAAAGTAGAAAAATTGCTGAAGCAAAGTTATATGTAATACACTCTAACTGGCTCTGAACGTGCAGCTCGATAAGTGTTTTCCCCGCGCTAGCGGGGATGAGCCGCAATGCTCGACCATGGGGTGGTCTATGCGACTGTTTTCCCCGCGCTAGCGGGGATGAGCCGAAGGGGCAGGCTGGTGTTCATGAGATTGGTGAGTTTTCCCCGCGCTAGCGGGGATGAGCCCAGGTGCCAGTGCTACGCCGTGGTGCCATGGTGGTTTTCCCCGCGCTAGCGGGGATGAGCCTGGGTGAGAGGAACACGAAAAAACATGAGCAGGGTTTTCCCCGCGCTAGCGGGGATGAGCCCAGGCACCGTGATTATTGAGCCGCTACCCGTGGGTTTTCCCCGCGCTAGCGGGGATGAGCCCTCACCCTCGACGATCATGACTACTGCCAACGCGTTTTCCCCGCGCTAGCGGGGATGAGCCGGACTTGCTGACGGTGCCGATCTTCACGCCGCGGTTTTCCCCGCGCTAGCGGGGATGAGCCGTGAGCAAGCACAGCCTTAGCAATCATTCGATCGTTTTCCCCGCGCTAGCGGGGATGAGCCGGATCTGATTCGACATGCGGCCGGCGACGATCAGTTTTCCCCGCGCTAGCGGGGATGAGCCCCCAGCGATAGCCTGTGCGGCCACCCCGGCCTTGTTTTCCCCGCGCTAGCGGGGATGAGCCCGAGGATGGTCAGTACCACCGATGGCGAAATGGGTTTTCCCCGCGCTAGCGGGGATGAGCCCTCGTCAGTGGCGAACATCACGAGGAGCGACATGTTTTCCCCGCGCTAGCGGGGATGAGCCCAGATTTCATTTTCAACGGCTCGATTTCGTAGAGTTTTCCCCGCGCTAGCGGGGATGAGCCCATGTACGCCGCGTGGGCGGGCTACCGCCGCACGTTTTCCCCGCGCTAGCGGGGATGAGCCCACGTACGCCGCGTGGGCGGGCTACCGCCGCACGTTTTCCCCGCGCTAGCGGGGATGAGCCCAAAAAGCCACCGACGGTCAGGAAAGATACAGCGTTTTCCCCGCGCTAGCGGGGATGAGCCCCGAGCGAAAATTCGCAAAATTTGGGGTCACAGGTTTTCCCCGCGCTAGCGGGGATGAGCCCGCCCGTCATTAGACCATGCGATAACGGGATTTGTTTTCCCCGCGCTAGCGGGGATGAGCCGGTGGGAAGCGATTTACAGGATTTTCAAAAAGAGTTTTCCCCGCGCTAGCGGGGATGAGCCCGTGACTACCCAAAGCGCGACGTACACACGGTTGTTTTCCCCGCGCTAGCGGGGATGAGCCGTTTGTTCTCATCCGTAATGATGAGTGGGATGTGTTTTCCCCGCGCTAGCGGGGATGAGCCCGCAGCGCGGTGCTAAAGGGTTCGGATCGACAGGTTTTCCCCGCGCTAGCGGGGATGAGCCCTAAATACAACGTATTTCGACTAAAACGCTTCGGTTTTCCCCGCGCTAGCGGGGATGAGCCCTCCCCCCCCACGGTGCAATCAAAAGCCTCTAGTTTTCCCCGCGCTAGCGGGGATGAGCCCTCGTCAGTGGCGAACGCCACGAGGAGAGTCATGTTTTCCCCGCGCTAGCGGGGATGAGCCGTTTTTAACCCCAACCTTGTTTCGGTTGGGGCTGTTTTCCCCGCGCTAGCGGGGATGAGCCCGAAAACTGCCCATACGTCAAAGCCATAACATCGTTTTCCCCGCGCTAGCGGGGATGAGCCCTAGTCTGGCGACGTCCAAGGTTATTTTCACGGGTTTTCCCCGCGCTAGCGGGGATGAGCCCCGCTATCATCCAACCCCCGCAGCATCTCCGCCGTTTTCCCCGCGCTAGCGGGGATGAGCCCTATCGCAGAGTGGATCGCGGATGTTGCAACACGTTTTCCCCGCGCTAGCGGGGATGAGCCCTATCGCAGAGTGGATCGCGGATGTTGCAACACGTTTTCCCCGCGCTAGCGGGGATGAGCCTCATTGATTCCTGCCGACACTTTATCGAGGAAAGTTTTCCCCGCGCTAGCGGGGATGAGCCCGATGGAGTCGGCAGCGCGAACCCCGTCCGCAAGTTTTCCCCGCGCTAGCGGGGATGAGCCCGGGTGACTTTGTTGCCGCGTCGCTAGCGACGACATTGCCCGCGAAGTTGGGAAAGAGATGGGTACCGATCTTGATCAGTTCGATCCGGAGCTGATTGATGGGGTGCGGGTGCTGTGGATTAGCGAGGGTAAGACAGCGCGCGACGAGACGGCTTTTAGACACGCTTTGAAAGTCGCCCACCGCCTGCGCACAGCAGGCGAGCGGATGACTGATGCTGCGATCATCGACGCTTATGAGCACGCCTACAAGACCGCACATAGGGTTGGTGCAGATGGTCGTGTCGATGAGATGCCGCCGATGCGTGACCGTCAAACGATGGCGAGGCGTGTGCGTGGGTATGTCACCCAAGCAAAGACTGATGCCTACGGTTGTAGTGCCCTAGGGCACGCTACAAGCAGCGAACGTAAGGCGCTATCCACAATGGGGCGCAGGGGTGGTCAGCAGGCTGCTAAACGCTGGGAAACCGACCCCAACGGCGACTACGCACAAACAGAGCGAAAGAAGCTTGAACAAGCCTCTAAGAAGCGTTCTAGGGCAGCAAAAGGCGCCCGCTTAACGATTGCTGGTTGGTTTATCCAAGCGGAAAGCGAAACAGGAGAATGGCCGACGATTCAATCAGGAATGAATGAGTTCGGGGTATCCAGACAGACGGTTAACCGTGCGTTGAAGGCAGCAGATGTTTCCCTCCCCAGGGGACGCAAGCGCCAATTAAAATAAATGTGCCACACCGTAAGCAATATACGGTTCCCCTGGGCGCGAGCACAGTAGGTTAAGAATTTGGATCAAAAATGATCTTTTAGAGAGGGTTCATGTGGTAAGTGAAAGGTCTGTTTCTAGTAAGAGATAGACCTTAGGTTGTCCGCTCTACCGTTTGGCTCGTCGGCGCTGTGCCCGGTTGGGTCGAGGCGTTGACGATTCGGTGGCTTTGACTGCGTTCATTGTTTGGTTGAGTTCTTGGCCGGCAGTGATCAAGTCTCCGACTGCGTGGGTAACCATTGGTCTATCGTTGGAGAGCAAAGCAGCCGTGATGTCACGCAAAATCTTCGCTGCCTCCCTAGCTATAGCGTCCTGCCCGCATGCATCACGGGCTGACTGTAAGCGTGCTTTCTCTAGCTCGTCTAGACGCTTACGCTCACGGCGGGCGCGGCTAGCTGCTGCACGGCACGCATCTGAGCAAAAGCGTTTTGCTCGCCCTTGGGGGCCAAGGCGCGGAGGATTTTTCCTTCCGCAGTGCTCACAGAAAACTGGATCTGAGAGGGTATTCATGATCCCCATAATATCGAACGTTCGATATTATTTTGGCCAGTTTTTCCTCTTTATATCCGCTGGTTAAACGGCTTTCGAACCATTCTCACTAAAAGTGCATACTGTGTGTAGCCAAAAGCGGGTCAAAGGTAAAGAATCTGCGAGTGTACGGCGGCGCGCTAGGTGTGGAGGAAAGTGGGTAAGAGGCAAGGAAATCGCGTAGCGATTTTCGCGGCAGCATAGAAGATCGAGAGGGGAGTCTGGGAGGGATGCGGGGCGTGCTGACCGTCGCGAAGATGCACGGTGAATCCGTGGCACCTACTATGAGTCCACCGTCGACACGGACCAGGACTAGGACGAGAACCTTGGCCCTGGACGGCTACTACTCCGGGGACGGAACTACGCCGGCAGCGGCATGGGCGAGGACGCTCGCCAGCGCACCCGCGTAAGTGGACTGCGCTGGATAAAAAGCTGCTTAATCTAGAGACAGCAGGAACTCGACGAGCTGCGCCAGCGCCAGGAAGAAATTGAAACCGAAGCACGACAGATCAAAGACAGGACTGCTGACACCCAGCACGAAGCTGATTCGCTGAGGGGACCGCATGCTTTGCTCTACCCTGTCGCCGAACTCGGAGTTCCACCCACGTGGCAGATGATCACCTTGCTGAAAGAGACCGAACAGACCCGTTTCGCAGACGAACCCATTCGTTAATAGCTCGGAGAAGTCGGCGTACGCGCCGACTTCGGAACCGGATACACCACCTCTGAAACCGACGAGCCCGCCGATTCCTACGACATCGTTGTCGAGGATGGAATGGAACTCTAAACGCATCTGAGCTGCCCAAACGGTTAACGTTGTGATGTTAAAACGTTGTAAACGTTTACCCTAGGGGAAGTTGCATTTGGCCACAAAAGATCCAAGTTCTGTTTTGGACTTCTTTTAGGGGCTTTCTCGAGGTTCTGGAATTTTTGCAAATACCCCCCCTAACATAGGGTGAGCAGGGTGAAAAACGCAGACTATATACAGGTAAACTGTGGGTGCAGGCGTACAGGTACGTATTTACAGCACCCTTTTGCGGTTACTGCAGCTATTTGTTGTTACTTCTACGCTCGAAAGATGAAAATGAAATCAAAGATTTTTGCAATCGCTGCTTCCGTTGTTTTGCTGGGGGCAAAGCGGTATTGCTAGCGCAGATGAACTTGGTCAGGCCGAGGGGTCAGAATGGGTGGCTGAAGCTTGGGCACCCCTTCCTGCTGAATCCGTGCAAAATGAGGAAGAACCTACCATAACCGTACGCTCGGCCAGCGGATCCACTTGGGCTCCAGGAGGAATCGGTGCCACGAATACCCTATATGTAAACGGGTGGGGGACGCGCGTTAATTCCATCGCTATGGCTTATAATGTGGGAGGGCAGTTGGCGAATGCCTGTGTCGATAAATTTGAGGTCACATATCGGGAGAATGGCCAAAGCAAGGTCATGACCTCGGGACATAATTGCGCTCTGTACCGTACCACCCATACTTTTCGGGTATATAGGAATTTTGACCCTAATTCGCGGGTCTGTGGACGAGCGCACGTGCAAGGTGCGGGTCCAGGAAACTGGGCTTGCATTACGATTAAGCCCTAGGAGTGTAGATGGTAGAATTTCTGACTATAATTGGCAGCTTTAGTATCGCTTTTCTGATCCCTACCTTACTTGTGATCATAATCGTGCTTTTTGTCCTGTCACTCAAGAAAAAGAAGTAAACTTTCTCCGTTTTGAATGTTGGTCAGCGCTATTTCGGTAGATGCCATCCAACATTCTTTTAGTTTTGAGCGTTTATCGACTGCTTGTTTCCCAGCCTATGCGTAGATGAATATCTTAAAAAGGACGGCACACGCGCCTAACTAAGGATTAGAAATGCCGCAACAGGCTTAATTCCTATGTACTTAGGAGACCGGAGCGGCCCCTGCTCGCCCTGATAGTGATTGGGTCTTCGAGGGTCGTAAAGGACTCGGGTGGCTATGTTCTGGATGGAGAAAGATTTGCTAGTAAGGCATGCTAGGCGGTGGCAAGTTTTTTGGAATCGTTGATAGGGCACGCCAAGATTTTCCCCATGTCACGCACAGTCATTCCCGATTTTCTTCAGGTTGTCAGCAAGATCTCGAATACTCTCCTGAACCATGACACTAAGCCGTGCAGCTTCGCTGCGCGTCGGAGAGGATCTTCATCTCGACAATGTGCAGAGAGCGAATGACTTTAACAATAATATTAGTTCATCAGAGCTTACCCCGGCCTGATACGCCATGGTTTCCCGTATTTCGTCGGCGGCATGAGCTAGACGCTTGGTCCGGGATACGGCACGCAGTTCCTCACACTCTAGCCCCCCATACATCACTGTTTCCTAGCTCTTGCGCATATTGATCGAAAAACTTCCTGGCTGTTACAGCGTCCATCTCCCGGTGCAGGCCCAGCGTTCGAGTTGTATTGCCCACCCAGTAAACATCGTGACGAGTAAGAGCCATCTCCTCAAATTCAAGTCCACGCCGCTTAGCTTCAGCTTTCAGTCTCTTGATTATGGCGCTACGTTTTATAACGTTAGTCTGCCCAAAAAAGCGACAACCGAGTCAACCTCAGTAGACAGTTTTGAACTTTTCGTAACGTCTAACGGACTGCCGAAACTGCGGAGTTTCTTTATACCTAGCCGTGATTGGCTTGTGAGGGTGATTGACATAAAGGTTAAAACGTTAGTGTTATGACGTTGAAACGCTAACGTTTTAACGTGCTAAGATTTTTACACTGAAAGAAAGTAGCAGTGACATGCGTATCGCATTCGTTCACACCAAGGGGGTGTGGGTAAAACAACGAACACCATCATGCTGGCGACCGCCGCAGTACAGGTGGGCTTTACGACACCCCGGCGAGTGCCACTGACAAGGATTTTCTCTTAGAACATCTTGGTAGCGAGTGTTCCACGCTAGTCGCACCTGCAAGTTCTCCCACGCCTACTACACAGCGACGAATGAGGAGACTGGAGAACAGATCACAAAGCCACGTATGTACCGTGTGAACTCTGAGACTTTCCGCAAATGCCAGTACGTGATACTGACGAAGATCAAGCGCGCTGCCGTGATCGTCGTCGACATTGATCAGACAGGCAGTGCAGGAGGACACCCGTCGAATCTGGCTGATGATATACGAGGCACGTTCGCGGCGCTGGTGTCTAAAGGTATCTTAAAGCTAGCTCGGGGGAACTGCGCGTACTGCGGGAGAAGCGTGTAGTTAAACCGGAGCGGGGTACAGGTTCTGTACTAAGTCCTCGGGTGACAACGACGAGTGGGGCAGCGGCGCTGCTTGCAGCGCAGTGTGCGGCTGGTGAGTCTACGGCGCAAGAAGACGATGGTGTGTCTGTGCAGTGGGAACACAGTTCGTATGAGCCGGAGTTGTAGGCATAATCAAAGACCCCAACCACGCACGAATTGCTCTCTTAAAGAAAATATGGTTAGCGAATAGACGTATTCCTAGTGCAAAGCTGAAGATGGGGTATCCATCGTGAACGTACGATTTGATTAAGGTCTATATAGCCGTATGCCCATATAGACATAAGGCTATATGCTTAGATATTTGTAGAGAGTGGTTCTGCCGATCTCTAAACGGCGGGCGACTTCAGCTTTCGGAACACCTGTATCTACCCACTGCCGAGCCTGACTGATTTGTTCGTCGGTAAGGACTTTTGCGCGCCCCTTATACACTCCTCTAGCTTTAGCTCGGGCAATACCTTCTGCCTGACGCTCACGAATCAGTGAACGCTCAAACTCTGCGATGGCCCCCAAGATCCCCAACATAAGTCGGGCTATCGGATCACTAGTAGCGGTATAGGTTTGGTTTTCTTTGAGGAACTCGACGATAACACCACGCTCGGTTAATTTGGTGACAATACTGCTGAGATCAGTAAGCGAACGAGCAAGCCTGTCCATGCTTGTGATAATCAGGCGGTCGCCTTCACGAAGATAACGTAAAGCCTCATCAAGTTGTGGGCGGTGGCGAGTACCGCCACTGATGCAATCAGTGTAGATACGAACAGCACCCGCGTTACGTAACCTGGCATGCTGGCGTTCGGGGTTTTGTTCAGTGGTACTTACTCGTGCGTAGCCGATTTTTTGCCCCACGATAGGCGTAATATGTTCGCTAGGGTCTACAAAAAGTGGCGTATGTGTTTGGTTATTCATAATTCAACCCTAGCGAACAGTGCAGATAGTCTAGGGGCAACTGTTCATTTAGCGTGTGGCTACCCGAACGCTTGGCAGGCACCGCGAGATCGACGACGTGACAGCGAAAAAGTTTTTTGATCAGTATGCACAAGAATTAGTAAAAGGTTGGTGGAGATAATGGCAAAGACATACACGGTCACTGCAGAACGAGGCAGCGACGTGTGGGTGCTTGAATGTGTCGAACTGGGAGCTGTGTCCCAGACCAAGCGGCTAGACCATGCCGCTGCCGAGATGCGAGAAGCTATGGCCTACCAAGCAGGAGCAAGTCCCGATAGCTTCAATATTGTTGTTGAAGCTATCCTCCCCTCTAATATCGCCGAGCTAAAGACACGTGCCGATGAACAACGCAAGAAAGTACCCGGGAATTGGCTGCCGCAATGAAAAAGTCCGGTATGACTGTACGCGACATGGGTGATATTCTCGAGGTGTCCTACCAAAGGGCGCAAAAGCTTGCAACAGCATAAGGAAACTTAAACAGCAACGCTGCGGAATAGGTTTGTTGGTTATTAACCAAGCCGGATCCAGCAGGTAGAGGCGAGAAATTTTTCCGGTTTCTTCACCTCATCGTAGCAATCACTTCATGGAAATGAATAGCTTTCTATATAGCAACCTATGGGTCATCATCTTGTTGCCTGTTTGTTTATAGCTTCCTTGCCCTACTACTTTCGTGAGCAAGGGAACCCTTAGGGTTTCCGCGCTAGCACCCGATAACACTCCACCACCAAGACGCAGTAACGGTTACTGATCTGTTTTACCCCTAGGTATATAGTTATATAGTTATAGGTGACCTGTGGAAATAGGTAAACCTGCTGGTCAAACCCTGTGGATAATTGTCTCCGTGAGGGTAAATATGCGCAACCTGAACAGGGAAAATAAAAGCACCCCGTGGGGTGCTTTGGCAGCGTTATTCGAGTTCTTTTTTCGGCTTTGTTCACACTGAGGGCGCGCCTTCAAGACTGGCGATGATACCGTTTTGACTAACTCTTATGCATAGCATCAAATATGTTTGTTGGTGTTGCGTGATGGAGGATTTGACCTGTGTTTCCTTCTTTTAGCACCACAACACGGTCAGCTGATGCTGCAATATCCAGATCATGTGTGACCATAACTAGAGAAGTTCTCTTGGTGACCGTTTCTTGAAGTAGTTCTAGGATAATTGCGCTGGTTGTAACGTCTAGTGCTCCAGTCGGTTCGTCGGCAAAGAGTATCTGGGGAGATCTGACAAGAGAACGTGCGATAGCTACGCGTTGTTGTTGTCCTCCGGATAATTGGTTTGGATACTTATTGCCAGCTCCTGACAGCCCCACTTTTTCAAGAACTGAGTCGATTTCGCGTTTTTTTGGGTTTCGGCCAGCAAGCTTTGAAGGAAGCCGGATGTTGTCGGCGACCGTCAGGGAGCTAATGAGGTTTAAGTCTTGGAAGATGAAACTTGCGTGATTTCTCCTGATCTCAGCAACTTTTCGTGGCGAGATGGCGGTGATGTTCTGATTGGCTAGGGAGATAGATCCTTCATCGGGTGCGAGTAATCCACTTAAGCAGTACAGTAATGTAGATTTTCCTGAACCCGATTTTCCGACAATTGCAACAGATTCTCCAGGTAATATAGTGAGATCAATTCCCTTGAGAACTGTTACTTTCTGACTACCTTTACCGAAGCTTTTCTTCACTCCGGTGGCTGTGATGAGTGCTGTCATTATTTACTCCCCAGTACGACGGTTATGGATTCTTTTCGGAAACCTGTGCTTGTCACGGTAAGTAGCATGAGCAGTGTGAGTGACATGCCAAATGTGACAACCCCGGTAGCCGCCCAACTTGGTAATGAAACTTGTGCGGAGGGAATTGGTCCCGATGAAAAAGCAGCGACCATTGCAAGTTCGTTAGCGATGATTATGAAATAAGCGCAGAATAGTGAGATAAACGCATAAACGATGGTCTCAAACAGTGCTTTTGTATAAGCTGCGCTCCGAGTGGAACCGGACACAATCAAGAGTGCATTATCTTGCTCTCTGTTTGAGGCCGTCGCAAAGACGATTGATGATGCCGATACACATGCCGCAATGATAGGACCTGCGAGCAATAATGCCATTTGCTCAGGTGGGGCAGAGACGGAGCTAGAAGCCCCGCTAACTGTTTCGAGAATATCTTTAAGTTTCGATACCCACGATGTCATTACCCCAACAGCGGAGGCTGCGAGACTAATCGGCATGACAAGCGCTTTAGTTAGTGCAGGGCGCGAGGAGGCTTCCCTAGCGGCTAGAAAAAAGGAAACTTTGCCAGGACGTAGTTGAATTAGTGCGACAAGTGCACGGATTAAGAATGGGCCAAGGAATGCAAAAACAAGACAAAGCAGTATACCCATGCCTGGGTAGATTGTGACGAAATCACCGATTTCCTGCGGATCGGTAAGTTCGGTTCGGTTTCCAATCGCAGAATAGATTGCGATGATTCCAACGAGAAACGTCACCCCGAGCGTAGTTGTGAATATGTAGCCTTTGACTGAACCACGCTTTGTCTCGAAAGATGAGGAGGCTTTAACGCCAGTAATAAGATCACCGCGTACAATTTTTCGAGATGAGCTAATTCCTGCCAAAATGCTAACGATGACGGTAATGGCTATACCGATAGAAATGGCGGGAGCTGGGATATTGTGCTCGAGAACGCTACTGTAAGGGAGCCCGCTGTGTCCTACGAAGCTTGCGTAGCTTGGCCAGATTATGATCGTGATTATCGTACCGACCACAGCTGATGCGGCGGTAACTAACACTACTTCCGTGAAGAGGATTGCAAGTGCTGTGGGAGGTAGAAGCCCAGCTATTTGCCAAAGCGCAACTTCACGTCGCTGTAAGCGAATACATGTGTCTACAACTAAGCGGAATGAAGCGAGGCCTGTAAGTACACTGAACGCGAGTGCAACTCCTCCCATGCTTATATATGCCTGCTGGGCATCTCCAGATACGGCAGCGCCGGCGACTATGAGGGCGACATTGAGGGTGAGAACGACCGAAAGGGCGATGGAAGAAACAAGTAGAGCGATCCATGACGCTATTCCCTTACGTACGGAGTTTAAAGCGATTTTGAAGATCATATGTGTGCCTCCGTTAAGGTGTCGCAAATCAGCCAAATGATTCGCGCGGTATATATAACCGCAGCACCATAGCTGATAATAATAATGGCTCGTACTAAGAGCGAGTTATCTTTGAATGATTTTGCTTCCCTTTGGTTGACTAGGACTAGCAAAGACTTAAAACCATCCGAGTTAAGTATGGGGATACAGTTATAAGCCATAGCAATGGCATACCAAGAAAACACGAACAGCCAATCTCTCTCTAAGAGGTCTGCCCAGAGCATTCCAAAAGCTATAACGGTAATGATTGCGTTGGTAACGATCCCGATAGAATGAACAACGTAGCGATCCGTGCGAACGAGAAGGTGGGAGTCGTTCATTCTCACGTAAAAAGCGGGAAATACTCCGTAATTAAGCTTAAATCCAACCTTATCTGGAGATCTTCCCATCATCCTGAATACTGCATAGTGACCAGCCTCGTGAATGGCTATCTGGCAGGAGGCGTAGCCAATGAGTATTGCAAAATTGTGCCAGCGCAGTTGTGATAAGTCCACCTGATATGCTCCCCAAATACCTAATGCAGTAGAGGATACAATGAGGGAAAACGAAAGCAGTAAATAAACTGTAAAAACTGGTTTGCTCACAATAGGTGAGGTTTCTGTAAAAGGAAGGTTTTTGCCTGCGGAGAGAGGCGCCTGAACGATCCTTTTTGTAGACAGATCTTTAATGACTAGAACATTTCCTTCTTTAAGTATCTCGAAAGAATCGTTTTTGTATCTTTGAGTCATGGGCTTATTTCGAGATACTTGTATATTCGCTTGAAACGATAGACACTACAGCTTTCAGCGTGTGTGGATTTGAGAAGAGGATTTGGCACATTTCACATGCGTCGACATAACTGCGTTCAGTGTAGGAAACATCCAGGACCCTTTCTTCGATGCATCGCTCAAAGAGCCATTTGAAACCTTTTTGTCGGATCGCGGCAAAAAGAAGATTTCTCTCGATACTGGAAACTGCGCGTTCTACGGGAAGATCTTCTGCCTTTCCAAAGGCGAGATCTGTGGTAAAGACCGTGGGGGAGCAACAAGGATAGACTTTGCCGTCGTAGTGGTAGGTGGGCTCAAAGCCCGGACAGGTTAGATTGTCTTCTATACGATGGCGGCGAATGATTGATTCTTCAGGGTATTGTTCCGCTGCCCCCACTCGTTGAATGGGGAACTTAATCACTTTGACTCCCATGAGCGATTCTCCAAGCGCCGCTAGAATCCTATCGGAAGAGAAGTTTTTGGATACCGCAACATTAATTGCGATTGGTACCCTCACACTCAAGTTGGCATCGAGGATATTTTTGACTTTCTCTACCTTGAGGAGATCTTGATGGAAATCATCGAAGCTGATCTTTAGAGCGCAAAGACCTGCTTCTTTTAGCTCAAAAAGTGTTTCCTCAGCTCGTTT
Organism: Corynebacterium rouxii; assembly: GCF_902702935.1. NCBI lineage: Bacteria > Bacillati > Actinomycetota > Actinomycetes > Mycobacteriales > Corynebacteriaceae > Corynebacterium > Corynebacterium rouxii. Next base: position 58,878 of record NZ_LR738855.1, read on the forward strand.
CTTATTTTGTCCCCAGAACCCATTAGTTACTAAGGTTGCGGCTTTCCCATAGGATTTAGCAACGCGAAGTACTTCCAGTACTAAAGGTTTACGTAAGAGAGCTTCCCCGCCGCTCAGTGAAATTGTGTCGATAGCGGGTGCTTCACAACCTTCCTTAACGATTCGAAGAATCTGTTCATCTGTGAGATGTTCCTCGGCCTGAGGGGTGGAAGAAAAACAACAGTGTCCGCATCTAATGTTGCATTTCCTGTCAATAACTATGCCAAGGGCTACCATGTTGCGCCTAATTCACTCAAAGTGGAGATTACTAAAAAGGGGAAGGAAGGGATGGATACTTTCCATTCCCTCCCTTGTGTGTCGGAATTACCAGTGCAGGATGGTTCCTCCGGTAACGAAATAGCCCAAATCGTCCTGATCTGCGAGATCAATGACGGCATCATTCTGGATGAGGGAGTTGATAGAATCCATTACGGCTCCGTGTGAGATGAGATGAAACTGGGAGTAGGAAACAACCCTATTCTGCGTCAGTTTTGACTCGGTGAGTCGTTAATCAGATTAATACAAACGATTGTCGTTTTGTTTAAATGGCAAATTTGTTGCTTCCTGAGAGTAGGAAATTCTTGGTGGAATCCAAGTAAAGCTAGCTGTTAAGTCGATTCATGCACTACAGGCATGAGAAGCACTCATAAGGGAGAAGTTTTCTATACAAATTTTTCGTCCAGGTATGTTTTTTGAACGCTGTCTAATTCCACCTATTTGGGTGTGTTTTGGCAAGAAAATATTTTCTTGTCCTGAGTGCTACCTTTCTAACAATTTAGCTTTATCTATTTCTAGGTATGTAGTACTAGACGGATTCTTGGTAGTTGGTTACCTTCTTTATGGTCTCTATGCTCCCACTGTTTCCGCGTTGGCACCCGATAAAATCGTACAACCAAGACACCAGTAGCGGTTGCGATGTGTTTCTTTGGTTTTATTTTTATGGAAGAAGAGTTTTGTTGATTGGATACCTAGAGGATTAACTACAGGGGAAGCATAAAAATGAGGTAAGCAGTTGCTTTCTGTGTGGGGCGGTGGTTAGAAGGGAGTTGTTTTCTTTGTTTGCGAGTTCAATTTCTAGGAACTTGGCTTTAAGTATTGCTGTGGCGTGACCTATAGAGCGCTGGATATTTTCTCTTTTTATCCTTACGAAACGTTGTTCCGCGATCCACGTGCGCAGATGCTCCAGATCACGTGACTCATCGGCCTTAATTGGGTGCATGAGTTCAGTTCTTTCGAGACGGTGGATAAGGATAAAGTTCCCAGACTTTATCAGGAGTTTTAAGATTCGCAGTGGTGGTAGCGACGTCTTTCAAGTCCTTGAAAGGACTGGTTTTGGCTAGATCAGTTATGGGGTCGAGCACAGAACTAGCCAGCGAAGCATCATCCTTTGTGATAACGATACCGAGAGAATCAAATGACCGACGGAAGCTCCCTGTGCGCATTAAGTGCCGTCATGGGCAGATTTCGTTCTGTGTGGATCTTGACTAATTGCGTCTCTTTCCGTGATTTAATGGCAGTTCGTTTTGTTGCTAAAGCCTCTTTTGTAGTCAGTGTGACTGTAGTGATCGAGGCTCAAAGTAGGATAACGGCGAAATGGAGAGGCGGCATGTTTATCCTTAGATAGGGCCATTGTGATGGAATCACAGAAAGCAACAGTGTGAAAGCTTTTAGGAAGACCTCTGCAACATGGAAATATTTTGTGATTTTGGGCACAAATTGACAATCTGTATTGAGTAAGAGGGCCATGTGTGGTATGACTCAAAAAGCTTTTTGAATCATACCACACATGGCCCTTGCTATTTTCTTGCCGTTGAATTCCTGAAATTGCACCTCGTGAGAGGCGCTGGTTCCCCATGCCCTTGCCGTAAGATTAGAACATATTATCTACGGAAAGGCTGAACAATGGATCCCTATACAAACCCACTTACATGCATGGATGCATGTCGGATAATTAATGCACTTCCTCACCCTAGGAGAAATACTTACTTAACTATCGCTAGGGACAATGCGGAAACTGAAAAAATTACTATATTGGCGGCCAAACTATATTTATGGAACGGATATCTAGCCTCGGTTATAGATAGAACAACGGGGGAAATTGAAGTGCTGCTACGTAACTTTATGGATAAATCTTTATCGCAATGGAACAGTGCACTACCGCGATGTGGTTCGCGTGAATGGCTAACCGCACCTGAAGGTGAACTGAAAGAGCTGGTAATCCCTTCTAAGGGGAAACCTTTGAGGGACTTTGCACACCTTCAAACAGTTGAAGGAACTCCCACACATGACGATTATGTAGCAGGTTTAACTTTTGGAAATTGGGTTCACCTATTGCCAAAGAAACACGCTTCGGAAAAGAATGTACGAGTGATTCTTTGGAATGAAGCTTTCGCTCCTCATCTAAATTCGCCAGATAGGGTAGATTTTCAGCAACGCGTAATGGCAGTAAAAGACATACGCAACCGAGCGACTCACAGACGTCCGCTCGTTAAAGACATTAAGGCCGTTAGTAAAGCGCACCAAGATTGCGTGACAATCGCAAAAGCAATAAATGAAGATCTAGGGATCTGGCTCCGAAATGAAAAGTGGATCCCCCAAGCACTTAAGAAGTCACCGTTATTATAGAAGATGGCCCCCAGTCGTACTGGGGGCCAGGGCTTATTTGCCTTTCGGCTTGATGTGGACAATGGTACACCTTCGCAGAAGAAATACAACTCCACTTAAATCAGCTAGGGTTTTCTTGGATAGTCCGACCGGGAAGGCAATGAGGGACCCACTCCGAATCTTCGTTCAATGTGCCGAGGTTCATTCGTTGCCCTCAGTGAACTAGCAAATTTTTGTATCAATCTCGAGATGTGTGAATCGTGATTCATGTTCAACGGGCGAGAAGGGGTGCTCGTTGATGAGATGGTCCAGTTCTTTATGAGTTGCTCAAATGGTGAAATGTGAGATCCCGAGGATCGGGCTCCTAGCGTAGCGGATGGTGTAGATAAGGACATGTTCGCAGTAGAGTTTCCTAGACTGCTTGTAAACCTAAATACTGACCCTATGTCACTATACCCATATAGGCATAGTGACATAGGGTACTATAAAGTACTCTGGGAATATGACTTCTATTGTGTCCATTCTCCAGACCAAGGGGGGGGGCACTGGTAAAACAACTACCGCTATGATGCTTGCCTTTGCGCTCAGCGCCCGTGGCGAGAATGTCCTTGTCCTCGATTCCGACAAGCAAAGTTCGGCAACCGACTGGGCAGAAGCCGTGGGCGACGAGATGCCTTTTATTGTCGAGCCAGTTTCGACAGCAAGAGCCTTAGAATCAGCGATGCGTCGCTACGCCGATAGTGACTACTCATTCGTTTTCATTGACACCCCACCGGGGAGTAACGCCATTGTGTCTGTCGCTGCTACTGAATCAGCAATGGTTCTTGTTCCGACGTCAGCATCACCGCTTGATCTACGCCGCACACAAGCAACCCTAGACGCCCTTGCGGAAACCTCTACACCTATCGCTGTTGTTTTGGTGAATGTGAATCCGCGTGAACGGATATTGGATGAAGCTCATGCCGCACTATCAGCGCATACTCGTGCGGCGCTGGCTGACACTGTCATTCCATCGCGAGCCGCTACCCGCCGAGCAGGTAGCACCCTCCCGAGCATCAATACCAAGCCGTTTACTGAGTGGCGTGAGCTAGCCGACGAACTCACCGCAGCTTTCTAAAGGAGATAGATCAATGCCTATTGGAGCCGCCAAGAACAAAGTGGAAAAAGCTGAACCAGTTAAAGTCGATAGTGCTATCAGAGCAAAGCAAACGACGAAGAAAGCCACGAGAAAGGCTACCCAGAAGACCGCAGCGTCAGCACTTAAAGGATTTGAAGAACGCGCAACGACGTTGCGCATCTACGTCAAAAACGCCGACTATCTCAAAGAACTGAAGATGGCTGCACTTGAAGATGACACCAGTCTGAGCCAGCTTTTTGAGGACTGGTCAATGGACTGGTTATCTAGCCGCAAGAAGTAGGCATATGAACCTATAGGCATAAGTGTCTATGGCTACAGTATTTTTATCTATGTACTGCAGTAACGCCTTAACGCCACAGCAATAGCGTTGCAACGCTATTGCTGGCAAACGGGGCAAAAGTAACGGTAATGTTATATCCCTGCAAGTAGTGCATGATAACGGTGTTATTCTGGCCGAAGACATTAACTAAAAAATGAACGCCCGACGGGATCCAAGCCGTCGAGCGTTCGCTTATCACCCAGTTCGCAGCTGGGAGAAAGCATGGTCATGAGTTTAGCTAATCTTCGGCAGATAGACACAGCCGAAGCGTGTGTCATCTCGCATGTTTCCAATCTAGGCGTATGTGGTGGACTTTACGACACTCCGGCAAGTGCCACTGACCGGGACTTCCTACGCGAGCATCTCGGTAGTGAGGTACTGCACGCCAGCAAAACCCGTAGGTTTTCGCACGCCTATTACACGGTGACAAACGAGGAGACCGGCGAGCAGGTCACAAAACCACGTATGTACCGCGTGACTTCTGCTGCCTTTACCACGTGCCAGTACGTCATGCTGACGAAGGTCAAGCGTGCCGCCGTGATCGTTGTAGACATTGACCAGCCAGGCACTGAAGGAGGTCACCCATCGAATCTTGCTGTCGATGTGCGTACTAAATTAGCTGCACTGGTATCTAAGGGGATAGGGCCTGCATGGGTTGGCATCAATCCTCAATCGGGGAAGGCTCAGGCGTTGTGGTTGATTGATCCTGTCTACGCTGATGCATCCGGTAAGTCTCGGAACATGGGTTTGCTCGCGTCTACGACCCGTGCATTGGGAGAAATGCTGGATCACGACCCGCATTTTAGTCACCGCTTTAGTCGTAATCCGTTCTATGAGGGCAATGATCCGACCGCTTACAAATGGTATCGCCAGCACAACCACGTGATGCGGCTAGGAGATCTAATTAAGGAGGTTCGCGCTATGTCAGGACAGTTGCAGTATGAAAAGACCCGTCAGCAGTTCACCAGCGGGCGCGAGTTGATTACTGCCGTTAAAACCCGCAGGGAAGAAGCCCAGGCGTTTAAGTTTTCCCCGCGCTAGCGGGGATGAGCCGGCGACAACACCATTGTGCGGACAGCCAGCGGGTTTTCCCCGCGCTAGCGGGGATGAGCCCAATCTATAAAGCTCTACTGCGACCCTTACCTACATCAGGAGGCCGATACCCATGATCACACATTTCACCATTCGAGCAGCCCATGAAGAACTCGGCCGCCCCACCGACGACACCACCATCATCGCAGTATATGAACAATTCCGAGAGGAACTCACCGCCCGCAGCACCAAAATCTTCTTTGCACTATCCGACCGATGGGATAAAGACCACCCAGAAGCAAACCATCTTCGCCCTGGCGAAGTCACAGGAGAACTCCATCTCAAATCCATACACAGAGCACAAGAAGAAATCATGGACGAATGGTTCAACGAACCCATTCGCGAAATTATGGCGCAACGTGGCGAAAACGGCGAAGACGGCTGGTAGCATATTATCTTGCTCTTTTTATTGAACCCCTTGAGCACTAAAGCTACGACCGATTACGCTACACACCGTTGGACGGGATAAAACCATTACCCTTTCCTCCTAGAGAAAGCGCGAGGCTGCTACCACCATCAAAAATTGGTAGAAGCCTCGCGCACCGGTTTTTTACTGACCCACAAGCATCACCACCAGCTCAATAACCGCCGTAATAATTTTTATTATGTCTCCCCACGTTTTAAGTGGAAGGCTCCAGTGCAGGCGCTTTTTCTGTTTTCCCCGCGCTAGCGGGGATGAGCCGGGCTTGTTGAGCTGGAGATGGGACTTGAACCCGTTTTCCCCGCGCTAGCGGGGATGAGCCGACTGCGGGGAGAAACCGCAGAAGAAATCATGGCAATAGACGTCAATCAATGATTTAGTCAACAGCAACGCCGGCGGGTTCAGGAAAGATGGATTCAAGCAGCAACCGAGACAAAACAACGACTGGAACGACTATGACTACCCGTGTAAAAATGCCCCGCAATGGTCACACAGTAAAAGAGGCTGCAAAGATAACAGGACTTTCAACAGCAACGATTATTCGTTGGACTTCGGAGCCGAGAGAGGATTATCTCGCGAGAGCAGATGAAAAGCGACGCCGAGTCCGCGAACTGCGCAGTAAGGGGCTCTCTATCCGCACCATTGCTCAGGAAACCGGTTATAGCGTTGGAACGGTTCACCGATACATCAAGCAATCTCAGGTCGCCTAACTGGTCCATTCCCCTATAAACCTTTCCCAAAAACCTAGGTAGCCGCCAGTTAATACAATACACTGTCGAATGTGTTAAAAATCACACATCATATTTTCGTATTACATACCTTATAGGTAAGGCTCGAGTTTTACGGAGAAAGAAATGAAGACATCAAGACGGATCAGCATCGCAGCTGTATCTCTTGCAACCTCTGTTTTAGCGGTCTCAGCATCTATCGCAGATTCCCAGGAAACCCAAGGCGTTAAGGTCATTGAAAGCCAAATCCTCACAGTTAATGAAAGAAGAGAGCCTACGTTGGGAATGGTCACATTTGACACCACAAGCGCGCCCCCGTCAGGCAAAATCACCACCTATAAAATTCGTGGCTTGCCTGGTTCCACAACGGAACAAGTTGGCGGAGGAACATGGACTTATGGATGGAATCTGATTAATGCATCAACGAGGCAGTGCTTTTCTCGTTACATACACAGGTCAAAGAGCCATACAGCTACAGCAATCATGGGCGGAGTCACACGAAGCTCAACAGCACGTTCTGAATCTTGGGCTTCTGCAGAAGTAGTTGGGGAGCTAACGTCAGGAACCTGCAACGCCTACTGGTCGACGCAGTAATTTAAAGGAACGCGTAGGACTAGTCCTACGCGTTCCTCCGTATTTCAGGAAGAATCTTCTCTGCCAATTCTTCAGCAAGGTCTAACAACGCATTTCTTTCATTCTGGAAGATCCTCTCCTCCAGATACGGCAGTCCTTGAGTTTCCTCACCAGATAAAGAATCAAGTTGTAGAAGAAAACCCTCCACCTCACGGAGGGAATGAATTGCCTTTTCAACGCGTTTTTCAAGGTTTTTAGCGTCTTCTTTTTCCATATCCACATATTACTTAATTGGATTCTCACCAGCGCGAATTTCATGCGAAAGACCGACTGCAATTGATGGATATCTTCCCTGTAGCAGTCTCAGATGAACATCTGCAAGACGTGTGCTGATCTTTTGGGGTTGCTTTCTTGAACCTGGGCAAAACAGAACGCGACACACAACCGAAACCACGCTTGAGCGAGTCAGCGCGGCAATTATGGCAATGCTGGCGCACACAAGGCGCACGCGCGATGTGCTTGCCCCAACACTCATGTGCGCCACTAGCCAAGGGCGCACTTGCGCCCGCGGCAGAATTTCATAGCGCACGATAGCGCACGCTGTTTTCGGGGTGAGGGTAAATATGCGCAGCCTGACCAACGAAGAGAGCACTACACGCTCACGGCGACGGCGGGCGCTGTTGACGACGCGGACGCGCACCAAAGACCACACCGGCATCATCCGGCTCTCCCACACCTAATCGCGGGCGACGCAACACCGGCCGATCCTCCGGCGACACCACAGAGACATCCTGTGCACCTCCGTGCGCCTTCGGGGTCGTCGCACGCCTTGCAGGGGGGCAGCGGGGGAGGCCGGTGGGCCGAGGATAGCAGATTTAGCTAGTGCGGATGCCCAGAAACCCCCCCGTGCGCCTTTAGCGTCTGGTCATAAGACGGGGCCATACCGTCGGACCACACGAGTCAAAAGCACTCACACAGGCCTACATCGAGGCCAACCCCACAGTGCTGCAATCGCTCATCATCACCGACTATGACGGCGGGATGGCCGACGAACTTCCCGGACTTCCGTCCCCGTCATGGACCGCGCTAACCCCCCACACACACGCTCCGGACACATCGTCTACGTGCTTGGAGCCCCTGTCTGCCTGTCCAACGCAGCACATCGATGACCGGTCAATTTACTCGCCCGCATCGAAGCAGGACTGACGAAAGTACTCGGTGGTGATCCAGCCTTCGCCGGGCGCATCACCAAAACCCCACAAACTATAAAGCTCACCTTCCACTGTGGGGCGATGGAAAAGCCGTCTATGGACTCAAAGAACTCGCTAAAGCGCTCTCCGATATCGACGCACTACCGCGCTACGACGATCACAAAGCTCTCACCGTCACCGGCGTCGGACGCAATGTTGGTCTGTTCGAATACCTGTGAAAATGGGCATACCCCAGACGTGGCTCCTACGGCACCAGCACACAAGGTCAAACCGATTGGGAAGCTGTCGTGCATGACCGCGCTGTCGTACGCAACGAAGACAAAATCGCCAACGACTACACACGCGGAGCACTCTCATCAAACGAAGTACTGCATATCGCCAGATCAGCCAGTCGATGAACCTGGTGCAACATCGAGCGTTTTCTCCGCGCTAGCGGGGATGAGCGGTTGAGTCGCGGCGTTGGCGATTCGGTGGCTATGACTGCGCTTATTGTTCGGTTGAGTTTTTGGCCGGCAGTCATCAAGTTTCCTACTGTGTGGGTAATTGTTGGTTTATTGTTGGTGCCCAACGCAGTCGTGATGTCGCATAAAATCTTCGCGGCCCCCCTCGTCGTAGCGTCCCACCCGCGTTCGTCACGGACTGACTGTAGGAGCAAGAAGGAGGGCAATGTGAAAGCAGAGAACCTATGGAGAGCTCCTAGTTGTTTGTATGCACGGTGTTGTGTGTATGGGCGTAGTAAAGAGTCCGTGGCGGTCAGTCGAAGTTAGGATCTCGCTTTGCCCGCACGGCGTACCGGTCGGTCAGGATCTTTTTACATACGAGAAGCCTTAGAAAAACATCTTGACGAGCTTGAGTACGTCTATGGCGTTCGCAGCGAGTATGAAGCTATTCGACGCGGAGAGCTGGAGACAATCAGATTGGACGAGGTAGAGCGTGACCTCTTGGACGGTTGAGTTTTCTCCGCGTGCTGCTAAAGAGCTTTGGACGCTTGACCGGCCAGTTCAAAAGCGCATTGTTGCGTATCTTCGAGAAATCTCTACTCTGCCCAATCCGCAAATGCGTGGTAAGGCGTTAACCGGCAACTGGGCGGGTTTTTGGCGTTGGTGTGTGGGGGATTACCGCCTCGTTGCAGCTATTGAAGATGATCGTGTTGTCATTGTTGTTGTTTCCATTGGTCACCGATCTCAGGTTTACGACGACTAAACAAGAAGAGTTTAGCCCCTATGTGCTAACGCACAGGGGAACCGTATGTCACCTTTTTAGGTTATTGATTGTCTTCTTCATAACCCGCGTCATAATCTCAACGAGGTGCCACCCCTGTGTGGTCGTCAGATAATGGCTAGGTGTGTGCGTGGGTATGTCGCCCAGTCATAGATTGGTATCTATGATACCAATGCCTTGAGGTGCGCTACAAGCAGCGAACGCAAAGTATTAGCCAAAATGGGACGTGGGGGTGATCGGAAGGTTGTTAGGTGCTGGAAAATCGATCACAAGGGGGACTATGCACAAAGCTGATTAAATGTTATGAAAAAAAGACCTACTGCAAAAAGTGTGCGGAGGGTCAGAGCACTCGGGTACGAATTCAGATGCTTGTCGGTGACATATATGTGCAAACGGGAAAGATTCTGACCCGTAAACAAATCGTGCACGAAACAGGAACGTTGAGGGTAACTGTTACACGGCGCTTGGCAGCATTGAGAGAATAAGGTTTATTCCCTGAAAAATAAGGGCTCACGCTATAAGTATTTCCCGCACCAGCGGGGGTGAATCCTTTATTAGGAAGTTTGGAAACTGGACCGCCGTGATTCCCTGTGTTGGCAGGGGATGAATCTTTGTCCAAGAACAGGTTTTTGGATCTGTGCTTTTCATTCAGAGAAATCAGCAAATGATGGAGTACTAAAAAATTTTAAAAACTAACGCTTAATATCTTTAACATGTAAGCTGTAGGGAAGGTGCTTCCCAATTTGGAAGTTTTGACACAATCAGGAAGGAGTTGGTGGTGGTTTCGTTACTGGAGATCCGCTGGATTCTGGCTCTTGATACTCAAGGTAACCAGATTTCAGTTGGAATACGAGATATTTTCGCGGGGGAGGTGCAGGTTGCCTATATTCAGGGGGAGTCCCCAGCTCAAGACTATGCAGTGATGCGGCTTTTGCTGGCTATTTTCTGGCGTGCCCATTCCATGGATATCGACATGGACGTGGAACCTTTTGATTTCCTTGAATGGTTCAACAAGATGAGACGTCGTCTTGCTCGAAAAGGGAAAGATCAGGTCGTCCTAGACTATTTGGATCGTTATGCTGATCGCTTCGATCTTTTTGATGCAAAAGCTCCCTTTATGCAGGTAGCGGGTCTTCATATGGCATCGGGTGGGTATAGACATATAACGACGATCATTCCGGAAGCGCAAAATGAGTATTTCAGTATGCGTGGAGGGAAAGAACGCGACTCTGTTTCGATCGAAGAAGCTGCGCGCTGGCTAGTTTATGCACAAGCTTTTGACTACAACGGTATTAAATCGGGTGCTGTGGGAGACTCGCGCGTCAAAGGTGGAAGAGGTTACCCAATTGGTACCGGCTGGACTGGTATGACGGGCGGCACCTTAGTCAAAGGTGAGGATCTTCTCGACACTCTACTGTTGAATACCACTCTGGAAACCTTGAATGACCCCGAAGACCGCCCCGTGTGGGAGCGTACTGCGTACGGGCCAGATGAAAGGGCTGTGGTTGGAGAGAACTCGCAACCTCAAGGCCCTGCAGATTTAGCTACATGGCAGTCACGTAGGATCCGGTTGATACCCGAAGGGGATCGAGTCGTAGGAGTAATTGTCTGTAACGGGGACAAGATACCGGACGCTGGTGCCAATGTGCTAGATGATCCGATGACCCCATATCGTTTCTCCGCGAATAAGTCGAAAAAAGACCATGATGTTTACTATCCACGTCCTTATGACGTAGAGCGAACAATGTGGAAAGCGCTAGATGCCTTAGTCGTTGCAGAAACTGATGGCGGTTTTAGTGCTAAAGAAAAGGCTCCTAAGCGGCCGAAAAACCTTGCTAGCCTGGCGGAATTGGCTGTACAAAAGGCCAATGTTCCAGCAGTGCTGAATGTGGATCTGGTTTCTGTGGAGTACGGTCCGCATGCATCGTCGGTAGCAACTACCTATGCTTCTCGCATGAGCATGCCGGTAGTTTTGCTCCTGACGGAAGCGAAACATCTGCGAGGAAAAGTGCGCGAGATTGCTCGTGCAACCACACAATCTGCAGTGGCTTTAGGGCAGTTTTCAGGAAATCTACTCGACGCGGCTGGTGGGGAATATGCATTCCAACCTGCGATAACAGATCGTGTGTTAGCGGAACTGGAGCCGAGATTTAATGACTGGCTTGAGCGGTTGCGTGATATTTCACCAGAACAAGCAATTCAAGAGAACGAATCGTTGACGGATCTGGAGAAAGCCTGGCAGCACACGGCGCGGTCAATCATTGATCAGCATGCGCGGATTTTATTGCGCGGTGCTGGTCCCAAGGCATTGGCAGGACGAATTCAGTATCGCGACGCTGATGACCATAAAGGACGAGTGGTATCGGCAGCTGGCTATTACCGAATGCTGCAGCGGAAACTCGATGAGGTGCTTCCTCTAACAGTAAGAAAACAAGAAAAGGAAGGAGAGTAAACCATGGCGGAAAACAAAGATGCCCTTCGCGCTGCAGTGGGGGCGACATGTCATAGGTTGCAAGAGGCCTACCTAGGTGATCGGAATTCGGCACGACATCACAGTGCTCGCGCTACCTTGGCAGAGTTACGTCACGGTGCCACTGTGGATATCAGGAAAAATCCACTGGGCCTAGAAAAAGTGTTGTTTGCAATGGCAGGGGATTTTTCTGACCGTCTAGTTGGACATGGGGATAATCCATCGCCCTCTGAAGAAGCAGCTTTTGTGGCACTCACACTGTTCGGTGTGCATATGCAGTCTGCTACATCACCAGTGCATATTCCACAAGTGAGTTTTGCTTCTGCGTGTGGTCGACTTCATTCGTTGGGAACTTCGGATTCAATCAAGCCACGTGTCGACGCCATGCTTTTAGCCTCCCAGGAACAAGCACGATTGGTTCACATTCGATCGTTGGTGACACTCCTACGGGCTAACAACATTGGATTTGACTACGGACTTTTAGCACGTGATTTGCGTGCCCTTAATGATCCAAAGAAACGCGCTGGCATTCAGCTTCGATGGGGACGGGATTTTGCCATTGGGCATTTCCGTAACTCCAATTCCACTACTAACTCCACTCAAACTGCTTAGAGAAAGGCATCATCATGACTCTCGTTGTAGACATTCACGCACTTCAAACCGTTCCTCCTAGCCTGATCAACCGTGACGATATGGGAGCTCCCAAAACAGCAATTTTTGGTGGTGTTCCACGTCAGCGCGTTTCCTCCCAATCATGGAAGCGGGCAGTTCGACGTTTCTTTGAAGACGAGATTGATAAGAGCACCGTGGGCTTGCGGTCGCGCAAACTTCCAGAAAACATCGTCAGTCGTGCGATCGCACTAGGTAGCGACCTCACCGAAGATCAGATTCTCGATGGTGTGCGTCAGCTGTTTAAAGCCGCAAAGATTTCACTCGTTGAGCCAAAAGCACCTAAAAAGGGCGAAGAATTGCCAGAGGATGCAGAAAAGTATCCCACCACCGGTTACCTCCTTTTCCTGAGCCCATATCAGCTAGATCGTGCTGCTCAGGCTGTTGTGGACAAGAATGGTGAGAAGTTCACCAAGGCTGAAGCGGAAGACATCCTAGACACCAAGCACTCCGTTGATATGGCACTGTTTGGCCGCATGCTTGCCGACGCCCCTGCGTACAACATTGATGCATCAGTGCAGGTTGCACACGCTATTAGCGTCCATGAATCGCAGCCAGAATTCGACTATTTCACAGCTGTCGATGATGTTGTAGAAGATGCTGAAGAAACCGGCGCAGGCATGATCGGTACTACCCAGATGATGTCCTCAACCCTGTATCGCTTTGCCACTGTCAATGTTGATGGTTTGGTAAAAAATCTAGAAAATACGGAACTGGCCCATGAGGCAGTTCGCATGTTCATCCGAGCTTTCGCAGAGTCTATGCCTACCGGTAAACAGAACTCTTTTGCCAATAACACGCTTCCTGAGCTGATGTACGTTGCTGTTCGCGATACCCGCTCCGTATCTCTGGTCAATGCATTCGAAGAGCCAGTCGCGGCAGTTGACGGAAGTCGTCGACAAGCAGCTGCCACGGCCCTTGCTCGTGAAGAACGTGACGTTGAGGAAGCTTATGGAATGAAGCCACTCGCCTCATTCGTGGTGGCACTCGGTGAATTGGGAACAGACTTCGAAGAACTAGCGGAAAAAGTGACGCTCACAGAGTTGGGCGAAGCAGTCATTCGTACTTTAGCCGCTCAGGAAGCGAAGTAACTTCATGTCCTATTCACTTCTACTGCTGCTGAAAGGGCCTTTGCAGTCATGGGGTGATGAGTCTCGCTATAACACACGCGCTACCGGAAACACTCCAAGTAAATCTGGGGTTATTGGGTTGCTTGCAGCAGCACAAGGCCGGCAGCGCACAGACAGTATTGAAGACCTCGTCGCACTCGACTTCGCGGTCCGAGTAGATCAATCGGGCACGCTCCTGCGGGACTATCAGACAGCGCAGCCATGGCAAAAGGCTCCTAAAGCTAACGCAAGCCTCGTAACACGGCATTTTCTTAGCGACGCAGCATTCGTTGCTGCAATTGGCTCTGAAGATAAAGAACTTTTGGAAGGACTCCAAGGGTATCTGCGGCAACCTACTTATCCGCTGTTCTTAGGACGGCGTTCATGCCCTGCTCCAGTTAATTTGGATTTGGGTATTGTGGATAAGCCCGTCGTGGAGGCTCTGATGGCTCACGATACTTGGCACGCAACCTCTGCTCACCAGCAGGAACGTTCTAGGGATGTTGAGCTTCCTATTTATCGTGATGGTAAGCCAGGCGAGCACGGTGTTCCTCGGCAAGACGTTCCGTTGTCATTTGCTCAAGAACATCGTCGATACGGATGGCGCACTGTTGTTTATGCAGGATCGAAGAGCATTGTGAACGAAAAGGGCACGGCTAATGATCCATTCTTTGAGGCGGTGATTTCGTAACATGGCCACTTTTACCAAAGTGCTGATTAACCCAGCACGCAGACAGGGGCGTAAGTACCTAACCAACCCCCATATGCTGCATGCCGCGGTTATGCATGGGTTCCCACCGGACTGCGATACCAGCACCGAACGAATCCTGTGGCGTCTTGATGAGCGCGGTCACGAGCATATTTTGTATGTGGTGGGTCCAGAAAAACCTACTATCGACCACATCGTGGAAGAAGCCGGCTGGGATGTTCGACCGCCACAATCCGCTGATTACGATCGGATGCTTTCTCAGCTCACCAAGGGGCAGAAATGGAATTTCGAGTTGGTAGCCAATCCAACTCATACCATTCCTGTTCAGGGCGGAAAGCGTGGAAAAGTAGTTGCACATAGTACAGCTGCTACGCAGTTGGAATGGCTGCATCGTAAAGCCGAATCAATGGGAGTCAGTTTTGGAACCCTTGAGAACAGCAGCGCTCAAGTGGTTGGCAAAAAGACCCTAGATTTTCATCGCTCTCGTCCCAATGGTGAAAAGGGAAATCGCGTCCATCTGGTTACTGCTCGTTTCTCTGGCCAGTTGGAGGTAGTTGACTCAGATAAATTGCGTGCAACACTTATTGGTGGTGTGGGTCGTGCTAAAGGCTACGGCTGTGGTTTATTAACGCTCGCGAGAGGCTAATAAACCATGTCTGCCACCCCTAGCCAGAGCCCATTAGATCGCTTGCTACTTCCGCGAATGGAAAGTCGATTGTCCTTCCTTTATGTGGAAAGAGCTGTGATCAATCGTGATGGAAATGCGCTGACGATTAAAGATCAGCGCGGAATCGCTCATGTCCCAGCAACTCAACTAGCAGTTGTTTTGCTGGGGCCAGGCACCAAAGTGACGTATGCGGCGATGGCATTACTTGGCGACGCCGGCGCTTCCGTTGTGTGGGTAGGGGAGAAGGGGGTGCGCTATTATGCACATGGTCGACCACCTGCCAAAACATCTCGTTTTGCAGAAGCTCACGCTCGACTATGGAGTAATCAGCGCACTCGCCTTCGATGTGCACGACGCATGTATGACATGCGCTTCCCAGGAGAGGAAATCTCGCAGCTATCTCTGGCGCAACTTCGCGGCAGAGAAGGTGCCAGAATGAAGAAAATCTATGCCGCAGAAGCGCAACGCACAGGTGTGGTGTGGACACGTAGAAACTATGATCCTCAAGATTTTGAATCAGGTGACCCCATTAATCGTGCGCTTACCGAAGGATCGGCTGCTTTATATGGCATTGCCCACGCGGTGATCGTAGCTCTTGGTTTTATCCCTTCTCTCGGGATCGTACACACAGGAACTGACCGTGCTTTTGTCTATGACATTGCAGATCTCTATAAGGCAGAAATCTCCATTCCTGCAGCTTTTGAAGCAGTCGCGGCTATTCCTTCGGGCGACGATCTTAATGTGCGCGCACGAATTCGTGACAAGGTTGTGAGCACCCGATTGATGCAGCGGATGGTTCATGATCTTCAAGATCTCATGGAGATCCCAAAAGAAGATGCCTATTCCGATGTTGATCTCATGCTGTGGAGTGAACTTGAGGTCATTGCTGCTGGTGTGAACTGGTCAGCAGAAAGATTTTGAGCCACCATGATTGTTCTTGTTGTTTCCGCCGTACCAGCTGGTCTTCGTGGAGATCTTACAAAATGGCTCATGGAGATCTCCCCTGGTGTTTTTGTAGGTAATCCCAGTGCTCGAATTCGGGATCTGTTGTGGGAGCGAACCACTGAGCTCAGCAAGGACGGGCGTGCACTGTTGATTTACTCGAGTAATAACGAGCAAGGCATGGAATACAGAACACATCGGCATGAATGGGAGCCCACAGATTTTGATGGGTTGACGCTGATGATGCGCCCAGACAACACGAAACCCAGTTCGTATCAACGTCGAACTGGGTGGTCTATTGCGCGAAACGTTAGGAAGAATCGCGGGAAGTAGGAAGCGCCTAACGCCATCCCATGGTCATGAGCAGGCCGATGATGAAGAGTCCGAAGCCGATGCCGTAGTTCCATGGGCCGAGTTCGGTCATGAAGGAGATGTCTTGGCCTGCTAGGTAGTTAACGATCAGCCAGAGTAGTCCGGCGAGGATGAGGCCGAACATGATGATTTTGTACCACAGTGGGGTGCCCGTGGAGTTGATTTTCACGGGGGTGCGGTTTGCGGTGGAACCAGCGGTGTAAGCGGTGGAGCTGTGGTTGATCTTTGACTTTGGCATCGTGGGGTGTCCTTGTTGGTTTGTAAGTTTCTAAGAGTTTATCAATCTATCAGGTTAGCGCCAGCCGCCGCACGAGCAGCGCTGGTGCTACTGGCAGCACCAGCAGCGTTAACTGCTAGTGCTGTGCTGGTGGCACGAGTGCCGTAAGGTTGAATTCGTAGAGGCGAATTTCAATAGGTGCGTCTTTGCGCAGTGCTGTGCCTGGGGTTGGTAGTTGTGAGGCGATCAGGTTTTGGTCGGTCACAGCTACGGTGGGCACTTTCGCTGCTTGGTTGAGTCGGGAGGCGTTGCCGTTCCAGCCAGCGTCGTGCAGGATGCGCACTGCGTCGCCAATTGTTTGGCGGGTGATGTCTGGGACGGTGAACATTGCCCCGTTGGAGATCTGTACTGTGACGCCAGAGCCCTTAGGTATTTCGGCGCCTTCGTCTGGTACGGCGATCACGGTTCCGGCTGGTTCGACGGAATCAACGCGGACGACTTCGGGTTTGAAGCCTAGGGAGGTTAGGTTGCCTTCGGCTTGGTCCCATTTCATGCCGGTGATCACGGGAACGCGGACTGCTTCTACACCGGTGGAGACAGTAATGGATACCTTGGACCCACGGGATACCTGAGAACCGGCTGCGGGGGAGACTTCGATGATTTCGCCCTTGGGGACGGTGTCGGAGGAGTCTTCACGCACGGTGGGGTCGAGAAGCAGACCGGCGGCTTCGAGGATCTTAACCGCGTCGGCGGTATTCTTACCGCTGAGGTCGGGAACCTCAGTGATCTCTTTACCGGAGGAAATGGTGAGGCGCACAGTAGAGTTGCGCTGCACGTTGGAACCATCGGTGGGGTTGGTGCGAATAACCTTACCGCGAGGAATATCAGGGTTGGGTTCTTCGATCACATTGACCTGTAGTCCTAGCTTTTCCAGCTGGTTCACAGCATCCTGCTGCGTGGAGTTTTGCAGCTTAGGGATGGTCACGGTGGATCGCTGAGAAAACGGTCCGCCACCAAAATAGTCAATGGCAAAGCCGGCACCCACAGCCAAGACGAGTACTGCTAAAATAGCGGCGAGAATCCGCAGGCCACGGTTGGATGATCGTGGTGCAGCATGCGCACCACCGGAACCGGTCACCGCAGCCGAACCAGTTACGGCACCGGCAGGAACCACACCAGCACCAATGCCAGCACCAGCCTCGGCGTGATCCAACTCAGTCACCTGGGTTACTGGAACCACGGTGGTAGACGCTGGGTCTTGGGTAGCAAAGCTGGTCGGCGTGACATAGTGGCGTGCCGCGTCGGTGACCGCATTGCGCTCAAGGCGTTCAAGATCCGCGCACATTTCTTGTGCGGTCTGGTAGCGATCACCAGGGTGCTTAGCCATGGCAGTAAGCACAACAGCATCGACGTTAATTGCTGCGGTAGGCGAGAGGTCAGCGATGTATTCGCTGGGCTTTACGGGGTCTTCCTGTACGTGTTGGTAGGCAACAGCGAAGGGGGTTTCGCCCTCGAAAGGTGGTTTACCAGTGAGGGTTTCATAAAGCACACAGCCTAGGGCGTAGACATCGGAGCGGGCGTCGGCAAGCTTTCCGCGTGCCTGCTCTGGTGAGAGGTACTGGGCGGTGCCGATCACTGCGGAGGTCTGCGTCATGGCGCTGGTGGCGTCGTCAAGCGCGCGTGCGATACCAAAGTCCATGATTTTGACCGCGCCGGTGTTGGTGATCATCACGTTCGCGGGTTTGATGTCGCGGTGAATAATGCCAGCATCGTGGCTGACCTGCAGCGCATGGCACACAGGGATCAAAGTATGTGCCGCCTGGCTAGGTGTTAGCGGGCCATCCTCGCGAACAATGTCACGCAGGGTGCGGCCGTTGACCAGCTCCATCACAATGTAAGGAGTGTTCAACCCAGCCCGTGGAGTTTCACCGGTGTCGTACACCGCGACGATCGCAGGGTGGTTGAGCTTGCCGGAATTTTGAGCCTCCCTACGGAAGCGCTCGCGGAAGTTCACATCCCGTGCTAAGTCGGCACGCAGCATTTTTACCGCGACCTTGCGGCCGAGAAGAACATCGGTGGCCTCATACACCTCAGACATGCCACCAGTACCGATGACGTCGCCAAGGCGATAGCGGTCGGCTAGAACGATATCGGTCACTGGGCACCTCCTTGGTTGAGCTTGTTCAGATTCTCGATCAAAGAATCGAGAGTATCGGGAGCGGGTGATTCGGCAGGCTGATCAGCATCCTGCGTAGGCGCATGTGGCGCATGCGAGCTGGGGCGACCATTATGCGACGGGCGCACCGAAGGCAACTGGTGAGCCGACGTTGGACGCGACTCGTCAGGAGTACGCTCCGTTTCACTCGGAGTTGGCTCCGGGCTCGACGTAGGCAACGGCTCGGGGATCACAGTAGTGATTTGCGGTGTGGGAGTCTCCGTCACGGTAGCCGTCACAGGAGGTGGCGGAACCGAGGACTCTGAGCTTTGCGGCGTTTTATCAAAAAGATCATCAAACATGCCCTGACTTGCAGCCCACGCAGCAGTACCCAGCAACAATGCGGCCAACGCGCCAACCACAATGCCGGCCCCCCAACCACTAGATTGCTTCTCCGGCTCCTGGCGGGGTGTGCCAGCAGGAATCACCGTCGATGCCGGATACGCGGCAGCGGCAGCGGAAGCAGCAGGCACTTGGCCGGTAGCCGGAATAACCGTCGTAGGTTGCGCAGTAGCGCCCAGCGCATAAGTGGATTCCGTGGGGGCCGGCTGCGGCGCAATGTGCTGCAATGGTGCGGACTTAGGCTGTGGCGGGCGCTGCCCCATGCGGGTAGCAGAAACCGCCAACGCCAGCTCGTTGCCATCAGCATAACGGTGGGCCGGATCCTTGCGCAGCGCAATGCCGATCAACTCGCGCGCTGGGGCGGACACACTAGTGGGCATAGCCGGTGGCGCTTGGTTGATGTGGGCGATAGCCACGGAGACTGAGGAGTCGCCGTTGAAGGGGCGCTGACCCACCAGCATCTCGTATCCCACAACGCCGAGGGAGTAGACGTCGGTAGCTGCGGTAACATCGCGGCCCTGCGCCTGCTCTGGGGAGACATACTGGGCGGTGCCTACCACCATGCCCGTTCGGGTCAGTGGTACTGCTGCGGCTGCTTTGGCGATACCGAAGTCGGTAATTTTTACCTGGCCGTTTTGGGTAATCAAAAGGTTGCCAGGTTTGATGTCGCGGTGGACCATGCCCATACGGTGGATGATGGATAGTCCGTGGGCTGCCTGCTCGAGAACGTCGAGAGCAAGTTCTTCTTCGAGGCGACCTTTGCGTGCCAGCATGTCGGCGAGGGATTCGCCGCGAACGTATTCCATCACAATGAAGCACAGGGTGCGGCCCATGTCGTCGGTGACTTCGCGGTAGTCGTAGGTGCGCACCACGTTGTCGGAGTCGATGTGCTCGCTGGCGAGTGCCTCGTTGCGGAAGCGTGAGAGGAATTCTTCGTTGTCGGAGAATTCTGGGCGCAACACCTTGATGGCCACTTCGCGCTGGTTGCGGAGGTCGTCGGCAAGCCAAACCGTGGACATTCCACCGTTGCCCACCACCCATTGCAGGGCGTAGTCGGAACCGACGAGCGCCTGCAGTGCCGGATCAGGTGACTGTGATTGTGTCATGATGTCTCCCCTCTATCCTCGTGCTGCTAGGGCTGCTTGTGCTGCTGCGATGACGGCGCGGCCAATAGGCGCGGCCACGGAACCACCGGTGGCGGCTTGGCCGGCATCGCCACCGTTTTTCACCACCACGGCAACGGCAACGTCGGCATTAGCGGAAGGCCCGAAAGCGATGTACCAGGCGTGCGGGTTGGAGTTGCGGGAATCCTCACCGTGCTCGGCAGTACCTGTCTTAGAGGCAATGTCGGCGCCGGTGTAGCCAGCCGTGTGGCGTTCCGATAGTCGCATTAGGTCCGTCAACGTGGCGGCTACCTCGGGGGTGACGGCCTCGTTGATCTGGTGCGGCTTAGTCTCCTTAATCACCTTGAGGTCTTGGCCGACGATCCGACTCACAAGGTGAGGCTCCATACGCTTGCCGCCATTGGCCACGGTGGCGGCTACGACGGCGTTGTGGAGCACGGACATGGCAACGTCGCGCTGGCCGATCGACGACTGCCCGCGTGCCGACGGATCCGATACGTCACCGATGGTGCCAGGGGCCATATCGACGCCAAGATCGTAGCGATCATTCACGCCGAAAGCATGGGCGGCCTCATCAAATTTTTCTTGGCCAACATCAATACCCATCTGCACGAATGCGGTGTTGCACGAGTACTGGAATGCGGTAGCCAAGGTGACATTTTGGGAACCGGCACAGGTTTGTCCTGCATAGTTTTCCAAGGTGGTGATGCCGTCGGGAAGCGTAATGCGGTCTTGCCCCGTGAGCATCGAGCCCGGGCCGTAACCAGCGTTAAGGCCAGCCGCCGTGGTAATCACCTTGAAGGTAGAACCTGGTGGCAGCGTCTCTTGGGTGGCGTGGTTGAGCAGCGGGTTGCCGGGGTTGGCATTCAACGCAGCCCATGTTTCCTCGGCGGTATCGGGGTTGACGATCGCCGAGGGGTTATAGCTCGGGGTCGATGCCATGGCAAGGATTTCGCCTGTCGACGGTTTGATCGCCACAACTGCGCCCTCGTAGCCGGCGTTGGCCATCTGGTTATACGCCACCTCTTGTACCTGCGGCAGCAAGGTGAGCTCGACGTTGGCTCCGCTGTGTTTACGGCCCAAAAGCTCATCTGTCCAGCGGCGCACTGACACGGAAGAATCCGTGCCACTGAGTACACCGTTGAGGTTTGACTCCATGCCCGAAGCCCCATAAATGTCAGACAGGTAGCCTTCGATCGGACCATAGATCGCAGGGTTGGTCACGTAACGACGCTGGTAGAAGCCATCCTCATCCTGGTAGGACTCGGCTAGTACCTGCCCGCCAGTGGAGATTTGACCGCGGGCCTGCGACTTCAACTCAATAAAGCCGCGTCGATTAAGCGCATTATGCGCGTATTTTTCCTGGCTAAAACCCTGAATGATCGTCAAGTTGACCAACAAAATCAGGATCAGCAACAGTGCGAACACACTGGTGAATCGGATAGATCGGTTCATCGGTGGGCCTCCTGACCTCGTGCGGCCTGCTCGTCCATAGACACCACGTCGTTGGCGGCGGCTTGTGTGGAGTGGGAGATCCTAAGGATCAGTCCGAGAAGAATGTAGTTAGCCATCAAGCTAGATCCGCCCTGAGACATAAACGGCGTGGTCAGACCCGTCATCGGCATCAGGGCGGTAATTCCAGCGGTGACCACAAAGACCTGGATGGCCAAGGTCAGCGAGAGGCCGGCAGCCATGAGTTTGCCGTAGGAATCACGTGCCCGCAGCGCAGTGCGCAGACCGCGGGTGATAAAGATAGCAAAGAGAATCAGCACGGCAGCAAGTCCAATAAAGCCGAGTTCCTCGCCAACGGCGGCGAGAATGAAGTCGGACTCAGCAACTGGGATCAGCTCTGGGTGACCTAACCCGAGCCCAGCGCCGGCTACGCCACCAGAAGACAGCCCGAAGAGTGACTGCGAGAGCTGGTAGCCCGTGCCGTTGAAGTTATCCAGTGGGTTAATAAAGTTGGTTACGCGCGACTGGATCTTGCTAGAGATCTGGTACAGCGCGGTACCGCCAACGGCCACAAGTGCTGCACCAATGATCAGCCACGATACGCGGTTGGTGGCTAGGTACAGCATGCCGAGCACGGTGCTAAACAGCAGCAGTGCGGGGCCGAAGTCGTTTTCGCCGGCCATAACCAAAATGGCGAAGGCCCACACGCCGAGGATGGGGCCTAGGTCGCGGAGGCGCGGGAACTCGAGTCCAAGGAATCGGTAGCCGGCTACGTTAAATAGTGCGCGTTTATTGACCAAAAGCTGCGCGAAGAAAATCAGCAGCAAGATCTTGGAAAACTCACCTGGTTGCACGGAGAACGGTCCGATGGAGATCCAAATGTTGGCGTCGGCATTCATCTTGGTAGGCCACACCATGGGCAGTGCGAGCAGGATCAGGCCAAGCAAGCCCAGCACATAGGAGTAGCGCGACAACATCCGGTGGTCGCGAATAAACACCAAGACGGCGATCATGAGGAGGATACCCACAAGGGTCCAGATCACCTGGCGGCTAGCAAGGGCGGTGTCGCGTGCGAGATCGATGCGGTACACCATGACCAGCCCTAGCCCGTTGAGCACGCTGGCTACCGGCAGCATGACTTGGTCGGCATGCGGGGCGGTAAAGCATAGCGCGAGGTGGGCGATGGTGAAGACGCCAATAAAGCCGCCGATCACCCAGAGTGTTTCGGAGGTGACCGACAGCCCTTGGGCCATGTTGAGGTTAATCAGGGTGACTGCGATGAGCAGGGTTGCCATCACGAGTAGCCCGAATTCCACGGGGCGTGCGGTAATGCGTCGTAGGAAGGTCATTTATTTGACCTCCCTGCAGGTTTCGCCAGGCGTGGAGAGATCATCGGGGGAGCCAGTACTGCTTGGCGACGCCGCCTTTGTGGTCGTAGGGGCTGCACTCGACGGTGCCGCTGGCTTCTTTTTATCCTTATCCTTTGGCTGCGCAGCCTGACGAGTAATACATGCTGGCAGGGTATGTTCTGCCAAGCGCTGTAGCTGCTGCTGCACTTCGTCGTAGCTGCCGTCGGGAAGCGTGGACACCTGTCCGCGTGCCGACTCCTTCAGGTCGCTCAACCGGAACCGATGACAAGAATTTTCTGCGTCGGCAGAATCCACAAACGTGAGATCCCCCTCGGGACTCAAACAAGCGAACTGGTACGTGCTGTGCAAAGACTTGCCCAGCAAGGAGACGTCGATACCGTTTTCGATAACCAACGCACCCTGCGCAGTATCCGAATCCGCGGTGGTGACATAGTAGTTGTTCTTCACCATCGAAGAACCCCACCAACCAGCACTGATCAGCACAGCCAATACCACCAGCGCACTAATCACGGCCACCATGCGGCGTCGTGGGCTGGGAGTAGCCTCCTTGACAGACTCCGGATCCGGAAGGATCACCTGAGGCTGGCGCTGCGCAATCGCCATCGCAGCCCGTCCCGCCGCCGTATCTGGGCGGGGATCCTCCGGCATGCTCGAATTAAGAGCGCCCACCGTCAGTGGTGTGACCGGCAACGATGCGACAGCAGCGGACTCATCCGAGTCATCCGCCTCTACAACATCTGCCACCACAACCGTGACGTTATCGGGGCCACCCGAACGAAGCGCCAAATCAACCAACCGACGAGCAGCCTCTTGGGGCGTGCCCTGCTGCAGAGTCGTCTCAATTGTCGAATGCGTGACCGGATCAGACAACCCATCCGAGCACAACAAGAAGCGATCGCCAGGGCGAATATCAATCATCTTCAACGTGGGCTCAACTGGGCGACCAGTATAAGCCTTCAAAATCATCGAGCGCTGCGGGTGTGTGGACACATCCTCAGGGGCCAGCTGCCCCTTATCCACGAGGGACTGCACATAGGTGTCATCCACCGTGATCTGTTCCAACGCTCCATCGCGTAGCCGATAGCCACGGGAATCACCCACATGGCACATCGCCAAATCGGCACCGTTGAACATCAGCGCCGTCAGGGTGGTGCCCATGCCGTCGGTTTCCGGAACATCGCGGACACCTTGAGCGATGGCACGGTTGGCGTCGTCAGCTACCGATGCCAACAACGCCAACATGTCGTTGTCGTCGGCGTCGGCGTCGAGACGCATCAAATGATTAATCATCAACTGCGAAGCAACCTCGCCAGCCGCATGACCACCCATGCCGTCGGCAAGCGCAATGAGGTGAGGACCCGCATACGCCGAGTCCTCATTATTGCCTCGCACCAGCCCCCGATCGGAAGCCGCTGCATAATTCAACCTCAGCATCAAGCAACCAACCTCACCGTTGTACGACCAATCTTAATGTCACTACCAGCAGAAACCTTCTCCGGCTGATCAATGCGATAACCGCCCACATAGGTGCCATTGCGGGAATCCAAATCCTCCGCAAACCACTCACTACCACGCTTAATCAAACGAGCGTGACGAGCCGACGCGTAATCATCGCCCACCACAAAATCGCAATCCTTCGAACGACCCAACGTAATCTCCGTCAAAGAACCCAACTGCATAGACGAACCCGTCAACGGGCCCTCAACCACAACAATCTGCTGAGGTGCGCCACCACGACGAGACACCTTCTTCAACGGACTCGACGCCGACGACACCCCAGGTCCCGTCACAGCCTGCGGTGCGACCGTCGTTTGAGCAGCCGACTTAGCATCCTTGCGCTGAATATAAAGAGCAAGAAGAATCAAGAGCCACAACAGAACCAACAAGGCAATGCGCAGCAAAAAAACAATGACGGATTCCACGAGGTAGGGCTCCTTAATTCGGCTCTACGATACGAACTTCAATATGAGAATGACCAACAGTAATCACGTCGCCATCCTCCAACAACCAGTTCTCTACAGGAGTGTCATTCACCGTCGTTCCATTCGTTGACTTCAAATCAGTCAAAATGGCATCACGACCATTCCACGTAATCTCCGCATGCTGACGCGACACACCCGTATCCGGCAGTCGGAAATGGGCCTCATTAGAACGCCCGATAATATTCGAGCCCTCTTCCACCAGATACGTCCGCGACGAACCATCCTGCAACAACAAGCTCACCGTCGGAGTTGCCTTCGGCTCCGGAACCGGAACCTCCGTATAAACAGCATCCGGCGCCTGCGCCGTCATGTACTCCGTCCGAGGATCAGCATCATAAGAATTCATGCCGGACTCGCTTTCATAGTTGCTTTCATCATTAGTAGGCGCTGCAGCCGCCGCATCATCTTCAACCCCAATAAAGCGGCTGTACTCCTGCGGGGCAGGATCAAAAGCTGACGACGCATGCAGCTGGCCAGTACGAAGACCCGAATCCGCGGCGATCGTGACCACCACCGGACCCTCAGTAGACCAGCCCTGATTACGCGTATAACGCGACAAACGATCCGCAAAATCATCAGCCAACGACGGATACCGCTGGGCCAAATTCTGCGCATCCTTTCGGCTCACACGCACACGGAACACATTCGGAGACTCCACACCGCCCTCATAAGTGCGCACGATATTATCCTGCACCTCTTGCTTAAGCAGTTCCTCAATCTCCGCCGGAACGAGCTTGCCACCGAAAACGAAGGCGAAACTATTATCCAAGCCACGCTGCATAGCACTATCGAGCTTGGCCACCTTGCCCATGATCGACAAAGAACTTCGCCTCCTTAAACTTTCTCGGTTAAACATAGTGACAACACGATGGCACTAAGTATAGGTGTCCAACGCCTATGTCCCTAGCTGTGTGCATTGACCCACTGGTATGAAGCGGGGTGCTGGCCCATGTAGAAACAGTGCTTGACGTTGACATTTGTGCGGAAAACTTAATGGTGTGATATAGTAGCGCAGTCGCAAAAAATTTGCTTCACCACCTGCCCAGGTGGCGGAATTGGCAGACGCGCTGGCTTCAGGTGCCAGTGTTCGCAAGGACGTGGGGGTTCAAGTCCCCCCCTGGGCACAAAGAGCAGTTCACGAACTGCAACGGCCGGAGGTCACAAACTCGAAAGAGGGCGTGTCCTCCGGTTTTTTGTTTTGTTGTGGGCAGGGTGGGCGGATTGGGGGCTAAAACCGTATTGACACGTCACCGTGAGTAGTTCGTGCCAAATTAAATCATTTCTTATGTCTCCGACCTGCGGAAATGTAAAACGGCTCAAAAAGTTTTGGCACGAACTACTCACTGAAACTGCTTCCCAAAGTATTTATTCTTCAGGATTGCGGTTAAACGTTAGTGCATAGCCCACTGCTGGTAGGGAAGACGCGAATAAGTATGTGTAAATCATGTACAGCCCAGCGAATATGGCGAGAAGGTTTGGGCTAAGGGGGGAATCGGGGGCTATAAGGCTAGTGCTGGCAATGATGGCCGCGAGACCTCCGATAAAAAGTAAGCTAAGTGCGGTGCTGAGGGAGCGCTGACGCCATTTATTAATCACAGCTTTTTCGTAGTCGTCAAGACGGTCTTCGGGTGCCATATCTTTGAGATCGATGGTCGATCGCAGGATCGTCCAGCATGTCATTGCGATAAACATGCATGCGATAAAAACCCAGATGAAGTGAATCCATATAAACATGAGGAGCTCAAAGATTAAGGCTAGGACTAGACTAACGAAATACCCTGTGACTAAGAGGTGGGTAGATCGGGGGTTGCGCCATCGGGGATAGGGATTGCCGTTGCTGATGGCGAAATCGTAGAAGCGTTCTTTGATTTGAGAAGTCATCGGGTCATGCTCCTTGAGTGAGGCTTGCAGCGGTGAGGGGGGTGAAAGGTATGCGTGAGAATATCGCCTCAATAGGTAGGTTGAATACGTCGCAAATACGAAGGGCAAGATCGAGGCTGGGGGAGTGATCTCCTCGTTCTAGTGCACCAATGGTTTGTGGGTTGACGTCTACAAGCTCCGCGAGTTGTGCGCGAGACATATCTCGTTCGGTGCGCAGTACGCGGATGCGGTTGTAGATACTCCGTTCAAGCTTTTTCTTTGGAGACATGCAATATAGTGTTGTATAAACACAACAAATTGTCAACGTTTACAACGATTTATATGTCTATGCTCCCGTTTATCTGGACCTGTGTTTCGCCACCTACCCAGATGCCTGAGGCATCATCAAGGATGGTGATTTTTCCAGCTGCGCCCACAAACTTTCCTTGGAATGCTTCGTATTCGTTGTCCACCTTGTTTTGTTTGCGTAGCCATTGAGCGATGGCGGCATTCAATGAACCTGTGACTGGAACCTCTCCAGTACCTACAAATGTGCGTACATGGACGTGAGTGCGGTCGGCTATCGCAATGACCCCAAGACGCTTTCCTATGGAAAGTGCTGTCGGAGTAAGAGTGGGAAGAAGATCTATATCGGCTAGTTGAATAAGTTGTCAACGTGGACCGTTTACTCCCCAGACGGCAGTGGCGATGTTATGAACAGAAATTCCTAGAGATTCGGCGACTTCTTGGATCTCGCTGGTAGTCAGAGGGGCGTTGCATGTGAGGGGTGGTGCTGAAAAGAAAAGGTCGAGTTATCATTTCGGATTGTTATGAGGCCAGCGGCGCATTCTTGTACGAGAACATCGTGTCTTTGTGGTTTCCACCAAATTCAAGCCAAGCACGTGCAGAACCTAATGTTGGGTGGCCGGCGAACGGCAGTTCTTCGGTACGAGTAAAGATACGTACACGGTAATCTGCATCGGTTGTTGTCGGAGCTGATAAGAAGGCAGTTTCGGAGAGATTTAGCCACCGTGCAATATTCTGCATCTGGGTAGTGGACAGATTATTTGCGTTACCGACGACGGCAAGTGGATTACCTGTGAAAGAACCGTATTGACACGTCACCGTGAGTAGTTCGTGCCAAATTAAATCATTTCTTATGTCTCCGACCTGCGGAAATGTAAAACGGCCCAAAAAGTTTTGGCACGAACTACTCACTTCGGCGCTAAACACCCCCGCCACGGCATCGCGGCGCTTACTCGCTGCGGTGGGCGCGCAGCGTGCGGGCGCATAACGGATAAAGTGTCGCGCATGCGATTGCTGCGATACTGAAGGCCACGAGCCAGCGCGGGCCGTGTGCGATTTCTGGCCAGGCTGCCGCCGCGAGTAGCCATAGTGGGGTGTCGGCAAGAACATCGCCGCCGAGCGTGGCAGAGATGATCGTCCAGATAACTGCCCAGATGATGGTGGTTGCCGTGCCGAATCTGGTTACTATCAGCAGTGCGATCATGGTGAGCATGCATCCTACTGGGATGGCTAGTGTGAGCCGTGTCAGTTCGGTGCTTAAGGGGCTGCCGGAGATGAGTCCTGCAAGTGCCGCGATGGCGCTCATGGTACTTACGCATAGTGCGTGGATGCTGAGAAGCGTTGGTGTGCAGCGTGGATTTTCTATGCGCATGATGTTCCATGCGGGGGCGGTGGTGGGCCAGATGAGTGCTGGTAGTATGCCGGCCCCGATGGGGAGCATGGCGAATGTGAATAGGCCGTGGATGTAGCTGGGTGGGTAGGTCATGGCAACACACAGCATTAATATTGTGCACAATATGATGCAGCTGCGCACGGCGGGGGTGAGGGCTACGGGTAGGAGTGCAGGCAGTACGTTACGGGGGCGGTCAGCAGGCCTGCGTGTCGACGCCTTCCGTAGCACTGCAGTACTTACGTGTTGATGGGTGCGTCGAAAAGCGATGCGGTACCGAGGCGTGACCACCGCGATGATCGCCCCTGCAGCAGCAAGAACCAAACATAACAGCAGTGCTAGCCATGGTGACTCGTGGCGCAGGGCGGCATCGGGTTCGAGGGGGACAGCGTTTTGGTGCACCTGCAACACCGGTAAAACGAGGCGCACTGGCCACGCGAAGGGGAACGCCCACCACACAGGCCCTTCGACGATAGTGCGGGTAGTCCCAGCCAACTGCCAAACCAAGAACACCACCAGTGTTATCACGATGTTGGTGTTCCTTGCGCAGGCCATAGCAAGTCCGGCCACTCCTATGGCACCGACCCAGCTCAGCACCCCGAGGAGGAGGATCCGGTTGGCGCCCGTGCGGCCGTCGAGAAGCGCAAGCAGCCAGGTGCCGCCAAAGTTGAGCACGTGGAACACTGCCACGCACGTGATCACTGCAACAAAGCGTGCCAGCCGTAGGGACCGCATGCTCAGGCCGTGCCAATGCCGTCCACCCATGCGGGCATGGCGCTCGCGCAGCTCTGCGGATGCCGCAAACATGGCCGTCAGTGGTGCTGCAATACCGGTGGCGTACATGCTTTGCCACGTCAGGATTCCGGTGGCGTCGGGATCTTCAGTGACAACGCGGGCGAGTGTAAAGGTGAGGAAGAATAAGGGGAGTGCAGTGAGGGTGAGCCACGCTGTTGACGAGGATCGCGAGGCGATAAACTCGGAGGCGAGGTATCTATTCATGGTGGTCACCAGTTTCTAGTACGCCTGGTTGGGTAAGGCGGAAGAATTCCTGCTCGAGCTGGCCTTGGGGTGCTAGTTGATCGAGGGGACCGCTGTATCGAATAGTGCCTTCGGCGAGGATGGTGACGGTATCGGCAAGCTGGGTGACTTCTCCTAACTGGTGGGAGCTCACGAGCACAGTCTTGCCACTGGCTGCCCACGCCCGCAGTAGCGCGCGCAGATCGCGGATACCTTGTGGGTCAAGGCCATTTTGTGGCTCATCCAAGATGAGGATGTCGGGGTCGCCAAGAATCGCCTGCGCTAGCGCCAATCGAGCCTTCATGCCGGTAGAAAAACTCCGCGCCTTTTTCGACCCAACATCGGAAAGCCCCACCACGTCGAGCACGCGATCAGCCTCTGAATCTGGCAGCCCCAACAACTTGCTGTGCACCCGCACATTGGAACGCGCTGACAAATGCCCATAGAAGGCTGGCCCATTAATAGAAGCACCTACTTGGGAAATGTCGATAGTTACCTCACCGGAATCGGCGGGGATCAAACCAAGCAGAATGGAAAACAGCGTGGATTTTCCTGCACCGTTGCGCCCCAACAGGGCGTGGACTTCCCCAGGGCGGATATCGCAGGAAACATTGTTCAAAACATGCTGGTCGTGGAAGCTTTTAGAGACTTCATTGACTCGAATAGTTGTACTCATGGTTGTTGATTGTTATCCAGCAACCACAAGCGCAGATCCTACCGTGGTAGGAGAAGCCCAGCTTTATGTGCAAACAACACCAAAGCGACGCGGTCACGGGCATGCACCTTTGCCAATAGTGCGGTGATATGTGTTTTTACGGTCGTTTCTGCAATCCCAAGGTCAGCACTGATCTCCGCGTTGGTGAGCCCTTGTGCAACGCGCAGTAGTACATCCATTTCGCGCCGGGTGATCAGGCTTAGTCCTTGGCGCTGCTCGGGGCTGAGATCGCTGCCATAGGCGTGGCGGAATGTGTCAATGACCTGCTTGGTTACTCCGCTGGCTAGAACGGATTCTCCTGAGTGGATCGCCTCGATTGCGGTGAGGAAGATTTCGGGGTCGGCGTCTTTAAGAAGAAATCCGTGCACTCCGGCGGTGAGCGCTTCGCGGACGAGCGTGGGGTCGTCGAAAGTGGTGAGCATGACGATGCGGATGCGAGGGTGCCGGGCGAGGATGGTGCGTGCTGCGGTGATGCCATCCATGACGGGCATGCGGATATCCATGACCACAACATCCACGTTGTGGCTCATGCACGCATTGATGGCTTCGGCGCCGTTGGCGGCTGTGGCCACTACGCGCATGGTGTCGCGGGAGTGGATGATTGTGGAGAACGCTTTGAGGATGGGTGGTTGGTCGTCGGCAAGCACAATGCGAATCATTAATGGTCTCCTTGGTGCATGGGAATGGTGGCACAAACATGAAAATCGGATGCGGTTCCTTGGGCACTAAAACGACCGCCGAGTGCGGTTGCGCGTTCGTTAAGCCCCAGCAGCCCTGAGCCAGGGCTTGTCGACGCCCCAGTCGGTGCCATCGCCTGGGAATCGACGGTGATCTGCAGTTGCTCATCTACCTGCACTCTTAGCTGCACCGTGCTACCAACACCTTGGTGTTTCACCACATTGGTAAGCGCCTCCGACACAATGCGGACGCCAGCAAGCTGCACCAAGGTGGGCACTGGTGGACAATGCTGGGGAAGGTGGGCCGAGATATTCAAACCGGCACGTTCAAAGCTGGCAACGATCTCCGCTAGATCGGCGAGCTGACACAATGGTTGCATCGCACCTGATTGTGTGGGATCTCGAAGTGCGTGCACAATCCCGCGCACCTCTTCAAGGGAAGTGGTGGCTGCGTTACGGATCTCCTCTAGTGCTTCGCGTTGATCGCCACCATATAGCCCAGCCTGCGCCTGCACCTTGATCAGGGTTAAGGAGTGTGCCAGAACATCATGAAGCTCCCGTGCGATCAGCAGCTTTTCTTCTTCGCGAGCGGTTTGGTATGCAGTCTCACGCGCTTGATCGGCGAGGAAATAGTGCGCACCAACAGCGTAAACGCACCCTAGCAATGTCCAGTGGAACCCGATGGCTAGCACTAACTCCATACCCTCGCGGTAGTGCAGTAGAAGATGTGAGTCCAGTCGCCACATTACAGGGGAGGCAAATGAACCGACCAAGGTGAGTAATAGGATGATGCGACCCCAATTTCTTTGGGGAAGATAACGCGCGGGTGCGTATACCGCCATGGGTGCTAAGACTGCCCACGGGGTGACTCCCATATTTTCTGGTAGCGCATGGCACCAGACTGCCGCCCAGGCGCCGAGGAGTGTGACAAATCCGGCGGAGCTGAGTTTGGGGCGGGATCGCCAGTGCCAGATAAAAGGCAGAAATAGGATGGAGATGGCTGCATATGCTGTGTTGTGGGCGGAGGGGGTCTGGGTAGCGAAAAATAGATAGCCTGCGGTGATGATGGTCGCGGCTGCTGTCAGGATCTTGTCACCTAGGCGTGCCATGGTGGCAATAGTAGTGGTGTGGTGAGTAGTTTGTGCCAAATCTTTTTGGGGTGCCCGGCGTTTCCGCAGGTGGGAGATATAAGGAAAAATTAAATTTGGCACGAACTACTCACTAAGCATGCCCTGGTGACGTATCACCTTTATTGCCGCTGTTAAAGCATATGATTTCCATTAATGAAAACGTATTGAAAATATTGACACAGCGGTGTATTTTCAGTTTTAGAGCTTGTTGAAAAATAAATTTTCACATCTAGATAAGGGAGTCTTGACATCATGACCCATGTAGTTCACGAGAACCACACCCACCAGCACGGCCCAAGCTGTGGTCACGTAGCAGTTCCTCACGGCGACCATGTTGACTACATTCACGACGGTCACCGCCATGCATTGCACGATGGCCACTGGGATGATCACTAAAAAATAATTAATATTTTTTAATATGGATTGCATTTCCAATAACGGAAAATGCAATCCATATTTTTTTGTCAAAATATTTACAGGTTAAATATCCCCAAAATGAGAAAATAACCACCCGATTGCGGGTGTTAGAGCCTCTATTAGATCACCCCGTGTTGGGTTTTTAAATTATTAAGTGTTTACTGTGGAAAGTGCTACTTTGATGATTGGGGTGGTTGTTGTGGAGGCAATACCGTACAACGAGTTCCATGGTGTGGCCCCTGCGCTGGATGTTTCCACAGACGCTGAAATTTGTGAGGCTCTCGTTCGTATCATAGAGGTTGAGGGGCCAGTGCTGGGTCGGCGATTGTTGGAAGTCTATGCACGCGCGGCAGGGCATAAATTGGGGAGGCGAATTAGGGAACGCCTTGTCGCCGTAATGAAGGCGCCAGAATTTTCCAGAAGTGTTGTATGGGAGGATCCGCTGAACCGAAATAGCGTTATGATGTCCACCATGTATCTCAAGGACACGCCCTCAAGTGTGATTCGTGCCATTGGTCCGCGGGATTTCCCTTCTATTCCACCCAATGAAATCAAAAGCCTGATGATGCAATTATTGCATGACGATTATGATGTCACCCGTGGGGTTTTATATAAGCGCGTTCTGCGCTTTTATGATCGCGGCGGGAAGATTACCAACAATGTGCGAGTGGTTCTCGACCCCGTCTACGACCTGATCATTAAAGAGCAGGCGTAGCAGTATGGGTGCGTTGAGAGATCACTTTTTGAACACCACCGAGTAGGGCGTCGAAAAGCAACGCGAGTGCGACCACCAGCACGGAGGCCGCCAACATCTCGATGTAGTCCCTCGTTTTCAGACCGTGGAAAATAAATCTGCCCAACCCCACATCTGCTGTATACGCAGCAAGTGTGGCCGTAGCAGTCACCTGCAACACCGCGGTGCGGATACCACCTACTAGCACGGCTGCAGATAGCGGCAGTTCAATGGAACTGATTACTTGGCGGTGGGTAAAACCCATGGCGTAGGCGGCGTCGATAGTCGCGCGGTCAACTGCGGCCACACCGGAATAAGCGCCGGCCAGCAGCGACGGGATAGCCAAAATGATCAGTGCCAGCATCGGTGCCGTAAGCCCAATACCAAAAGCCAGCCCAAAGATCGTGAGCAATCCCAAGGTTGGCAACGCGCGGGCAGCACCACTGACACCACCAACAAGACCCGCACCGCGGCCGGTATGGCCGATCAGCACACCAGCCGGAAGCGCGAGCAGTGCGGCAATGGCGACCGCAGCCAGGCTGATTCCAACATGCTCGAGCAGGCGGGCAAGAAAGCCTTGCGGGCCCCACCAGTGTGCTGCAGTGGTGAGGTAGGAGAGAAGATCACCGAACCAAGTCATGCGGGGTTACCGTGCCTTTCCTGGGCGAGTCCATGGGGTGCAAATACGTTGCAGGACAAGGCAGGCGACGTCGAAAAGCACGGCGAGGAGCACCACGGTCACGATACCCACCACTACCTCGGCGGTGATATTGCGTTGAAAACCGTCGGTAAACAGGCTGCCCAAACTGGACACACCAATCAGTGCGCCGATGGTCACAAGCCCGACGGTGGAAACACACAGTACGCGCAGGCCAGAGATCAACACGGGGATTGCCAACGGCATATCTACCTTCCATGCGATCTGGCTCGGGCTCATACCTTGGGCCACCGCGGCGGTGCGGACTTCCTCCGGTACCGAACGAAACGCGTCGGTGGCGGTGCGTACGATCAAAGCAATGCCATACACGCACAGTGCGATGATCACATTGATCTGTGAGCGCAGCGGCACAGCCACGATAAAAGGCACGATGACCAGCATGGGAAGCGCTGGGATCGTATAGGCTAACGACGTCACCTGCACCACCGCGTTACCTACTCGCGGATAGCGTGCGGCAAACAACCCCACGGGAACCGCCACCAGCACACTGATCACGATGGCGGGAACGCTGAGCAGCACATGTGCTCGCAGTAGATCCAGCACTTCTGGCCAAGCATGCATTAGCCACATGTGGCACCATCGCCTAGAGTTCCTAGTGGCCTGCCGAAGGTGTCAACGACTACGGTGTGGCCGTCGATACGCTCGGTGTGCAGGCTGCGATTTTCCTGATCAGAGCCTAAAAAGGAGGCCACGAAGTCGTTGGCGGGATGGGCGAAAATGTGGGCAGGGGAGCCTTGTTGGGCAATCTTGCCGCCCTTTTCCAGCACCACGATGTGGTCGCCTACGCAGAAGGCCTCGTCGATGTCATGGGTGACCATGACCACCGTTTTATGCAGGCGGGATTGCAAGTCGATGAGTTGTTTTTGCAATGAGCGCCGCACGATGGGATCCACCGCGCCGAAGGGCTCGTCCATGAGCAAGATGTCGGGGTCAGAGGCCAGCGCCCGCGCCACACCGACGCGTTGTTGCTGGCCGCCGGAGAGCTCGCCAGGGTAGCGGTTGGCTAACGACGCATCCAGGTCGACGTTGTCAAGCGCTTGCTTGGCACGCCGCTCGATTTCAGCCTTGGGCTCTTTGTTGAGCGTGGGGACCAAGGCAATATTTTGAATCACGGTGCGGTGCGGCAAAAGCCCAGCGCTTTGGATCACATAGCCGATGGAACGTCGTAACTGCACCGGATCCGTCTCAGCGACATCTTTACCGCGCACAATCACACGGCCCTCGGTGGGCTCGACCATGCGATTGATCATGCGCAACAGTGTAGTCTTACCGCTTCCCGACGACCCCACCAACACCGTCGTCTTTCCCTTGGGGATAAACAGACTGAAATCGGCCACGGCTTTCTCACCACGTTTGCCATAGCGCTTACTCACCGACTCAAACTCGATCATGACGCCACGCTACACTACGACCTCGGCAAGTACCTTTCCTCGCGGAGAGGTACTACCAGCCATAGGCTCCTCAGTAATCATCACCTTGCGGGTGTCACCCGGCAACGGCATCCACACATCAGTGTGCTCCTCCGGCCCAATAACACCAGCCGATTCCATCGAACCATCCGTCTTAACCGCCCACACCTGGGCACCCATCCCGTGCCCAACCGCAGGAGCACCATCAACCATGGCACCACCAGAATCCAT
Source organism: Corynebacterium rouxii (assembly GCF_902702935.1). Classification (NCBI taxonomy): domain Bacteria; kingdom Bacillati; phylum Actinomycetota; class Actinomycetes; order Mycobacteriales; family Corynebacteriaceae; genus Corynebacterium; species Corynebacterium rouxii. The sequence continues at coordinate 94,467 of NZ_LR738855.1, forward strand.
CGATTGCGACACCACAATATCCAACGTGGCACCCATCGCCGACGCATCCGCCTGACGCACATCAGACGCAGCCAAAATGCTATCCATTTGAGCATGCGGATCCGCTGCCTGCCACGGCTGATACACCGCCGTGACCGCACCAGCAAGCAACACCACCGACGCGGCCATCGACGCAAACACTAGCCCTGGGCGGCGGCGTCGCAACGGCGTAACCGTAGCCAACTGCTCCGGCGCCTGCCGTACCGGCTGCTCCTGCGGGGTAGCCGCAATGGCATTCATAACGCTGAGCTTTAACGCCGGTGGTGGTGTCATTGGAACAGGGGAAACATTGAGCGCATCTTCTACATCTCGGGGGAAGTTGTTACTCATCGGGCTGCTCCCGTCGCAGATAAATGGGGGTGAACAAGCTGACGTAGTTTTTTCAGGCCGTCGCGTAGCCGTGTTTTCGCTGTTCCCAACGGAACGCCCGTGGCCTCTGCGATTTCACTATGGGTAAGCCCTTGGAAATAGGACAACATAATTGCCGTCCGGTGCGGCTCACCAATGGAATCGACGAGCGCACGAACCTGCTGCGACTCCAAAGACTCCACCGCCTCTTCCTCAGCGGCACACCATGTGGTGGCGCTATGCAGAAAATCGTTGGTATCGCGTTTTTTCGAAGCAATATCGGAACGAACGCGATCAATAGCCCTCGACCGAGCCAACCGCAAAATCCACGACCGTGCCGAACCACGGGAGGCGTCGAAACTCGGCGCAGTACGCCACACCTCGACAAAAACCTCCTGGGTTATCTCCTCTGCCTGCGCACGATCATGAATCACCTGAGTGCTCAGGCCTAAAACATAGGGCGCGAGCTGGTCATAAAGCTGCGCGAAAGCCGCTTGGTCACCAGAAGCAACCGCGACGAGCAAATCATCGGGATCCATGACCAATAACTCTACAGCGGTCACACCGCATACAGCGACCAGCGAAAAATCTACTTCTGCATTGACTCAGATTCGTGGGTCATCTTGTCGTGCTCCATTTTGTCGGATTCCATCTTGTCGTGCTCCATTTTGTCGGATTCAGGTGCCATCTTTTCGGAGCTCATCTGGGTGCTCATCTCAGAGGTCATCTTCTCAGAAGCGCCGTCATCGCCACAGGCTGCAAGGCCGAATGCGCCGGCTGCGAACATCATGGTCAGGGCTGCTTTGGTGGTCATACGCATGAGTGAATACTCCTTATGTTTCACGATTACTTGCTTACTTGAAGGCTGACACCAGGAATCCTTCCTGTGTGTCTCATAGGGGTATTCGGAACCCCGAGGGGAAACGGATTGCGATTGGGTGAAAAGTTTTTTCGCATTGCGAACAATCCATAACGGTGGGTGGCTCCGTATCAACTCACAACAATGTTGAAAACCTAACCACCACTGCGATGAGGGAGCACGTAACAGATGTTTGAATTGGCCACAATCGGATTAATCGGTGGCATTGTCACCGGTATATCCCCATGTATCTTGCCGGTTTTGCCGGTGGTTCTCGCCGTGTCGGTGGGCCGTAGGCCAACCCATGTGGTCGCTGGCCTAGCGCTCAGCTTTGCCACCATCACGCTGTTGGGCACTGTGATTTTGAGTTCTTTGGGTCTGCCTAAAGACGTACTGCGTTGGACGGGTATTGGCCTGCTGGTGATTGTCGGTTTGGGCATGATGATCCCTAAGCTGGGTGAGCTGGTCGAGGAGCCATTTAGTCGCATTCCGCGTCCAACTTTTTTGCAGCAAAAGGCCCGCGACAAGGGTGGCTTTATGATCGGTCTAGCCCTAGGTGCAGTGTATGTTCCCTGTGCAGGCCCCATTTTGGCTGCTATTACCGTCGCCGGTGCAACGGGTGACATCGGTTGGCCAACGGTTGTGCTCACCGTGGCATTTGCCGTAGGTGCGAGCCTTCCGCTGCTGGTGTTTGCACTGGCCGGCAACAAGATGGGTGAGAAGATCGATGCGATCCGTAAGCACATGAAGCTCGTCGGTGCGGTCATTTTGGCGCTGGCGGTGGCGATGGCGTTGAACGTCCCTGAGCGTGTGCAGCGTGCGATCCCCGACTGGACTGCTGGTGTGCAAAAGCAGATTAGTGAAAATGACACGGTTCGAGGTGCTTTGAGCTCCGGCGGCGGCTCCTTGGCTGCGTGCCGCGACGCCGACCCATCGATGCTGCATGACTGCGGTGAAGCACCGGAGTTTGAGGGTTTGACCGGCTGGTTTAACACGGATAAGCCTGTGTCTACGCACAGTGGCCAGGTAACGCTTGTGGACTTTTGGGCCTACGCGTGCATCAACTGCCAGCGTGCGGGTGAGCACATCACCAAGCTTTACGACGCCTACCGCGATGCTGGTTTGCAAGTCGTAGGTGTACACGCCCCCGAATATGGCTTTGAGCACGAGCTGGCCAACGTGAAAGATGCTGCCAAGCGTGAAGGCATCAACTACCCAGTGGCCCAAGACAACGACTTTGTTACTTGGAAGAAGTACAACAACCGCTACTGGCCAGCCCGCTACCTGATCGACTCTCAGGGCAATGTGCGCCACATTCACGAAGGTGAGGGTGCTTACAAGGAAACTGAACAACTGGTGCGCGAACTCCTGCGTGAAGCAAACCCCCAGGTATCACTGCCGGAGCCAGTGGAAAAGGGCGTCGAAAAGCACGATGCGCAACTCACTCAGCGCCGCAACCCCGAAACTTACCTTGGCTACGAGCGTGCCCGCTACTTCACCAACAGCAACTACGGCCCAGGTGAGCGCACCCTCGAATTCAACGCACCAAAAGTTGGGCAATACACCCTCAGCGGAACCTGGGAGATTGCATCCGACCACATCAACCCTGTTAAAGACGCTGCATTGGCCGTGAACATTCACGCAGCAACCGTGCAGACAGTTGTTTCCGGCACCGGAACCCTCGAAGTGACCTACCCCGATGGCCACACCAAGGAATTTAAGGTGGCCGACGGCACCGTCAACGTGGTGGAACAAGACGAGCCTCTCGACGGAATCGTCACCGTGAAGCCATCCCAAGGCGTGAGCTTCTACTCGCTAACCTTCGGCTAAGCCGCATATAAAAATCGGCCAGGTGAGTTGGACACAATGTTGCTGTCCAACTCACCTGGCCGATTTTTATTGAGTGTGGCGTTGAGCGTTGCTCTGAATAGCCTTTTCCAACCAGACCGCCAAGCCTTTCGCGTACTTGTCATAATGCGCGGTAAAGCGCGGATCGGCAGTGTATCCCTGAGCAATCAGCACATGCTTGCTGTGTGAAACCGGAAACCATTGCGATAAACATGCCCGGTGTTCCTCTGCGAGTGCATGTGCGTCTGGTAAATCCGGGCAACATCCTCCTCGCTGTAGAGGCGGTAATCGGCCCAACTGCGCCATTGGGGGCTGACTAGTCCGATGGCATCCCAATGGTGAAGAGTACGCACGCTTACACCGACGAGGTCTGCTACTTCACCAACAGTGCGAAGATTGTGTTCTTCCATGGGAGTTACCATTCACCCTGACGCAGTGTGAGGGTCAAGTGGGCCGATTTTTATTGGGTTCGACTACTGCTCGTCGATCTTTTTCTTTACGGCTTCTTGTACTTGGTCTACCTTGTCGGCGTATTTGCCTTCGGTTTTGGAATCGATAAAATCGCCGGCCTTATCCACGGCCTCCTTCACCTTGTCGGAGTTGTTGTTGATCAGGTCTTTAGCTTTGTTGAGAATATCCATGCAGGTCAGTCTACAGAAATTTCTCTACTAGCTGCTGGTATCCGGCAACAGTGAGGCGGAGATCTTCAAGATGGAGGTACTCGTCATGGGAGTGGAGTTGGCCGTGAACATGCCCTAGGGTGCGTTCGGGTGCGTGGAGTGCAAACCCATAGCCATTGCCGCCCATTTGCCGGGCAAAGCGCAGGTCAGAACCACCAGGTGCGATCATGGGGATCACGGTGGTGGTGGGGAAAGCATCGTGGAGGACCTCGGTTAGTGTGCGGTAGAGCGGGGAGTCGGTAGGGGAGATGGTGGCGGGTTCGCAGATGAGGTGCTCGATGGTGACATGGGGTGCGAGATCGCCGAGTGCGCGGGTGAGGAGGTCATCTACGTATGCATCGTCGTGCCCGGGGAGAGTGCGGATGTCCATGTCGAGCCAGGCGTGGCTGGGAAGAACGTTGATGGCTTTACCTGCGCGTAGCACGGTCTGGGCGATGGTGAGGTGGGAGATTGCGTGGCCGAAGGCGGCGAGGCCGCCGAGGTGTTCGTAGCCGGTGCCGCTTCGCAGGGCAGCGGTAGTGGTGGGGTCGAAGCGGAAGGCGTCGATAAAGCCGTGCCAGATGTCGTCGGTGCTTACTTCGGGTTCAAAGGCGGCGATCCGGCGGGCTACTTCGCCGATCGTGGCGATAGCGCTGTCCTTGTTGTAGGGGGCGGAGCCGTGGCCAGTATCGCCATAGACGTGGAGCCGGCGTTGAGCAGCGCCTTTTTCACCGACGTAGATGATGGTGGAGTCGGAGCCATCGCGGCCTGGGATGTGGGACCCGCCGGTTTCAGAGACACAGTTCTTCCAGCTCAACGCCTCGGGGTGGTGTTGGGCTAGCCATGCTGCGCCGAGGCCACCGCGGGCTTCTTCGTCGGCAAGCGCTGCGAAGTAAAGGGTGCCGGCGTTGCCGCCGGTGCGGGCAACATGTCGGGTGACGGCGGCCATGGTGGCGGTAATAAAGAGCATGTCGACGCTGCCGCGGCCGTAGAGTTTGTTGTCGATGATGGTGGCATCGAAAGGCGGGACGCTCCAATGCTGCGTATCGACGGGCACCACATCGGTGTGGCCTAAGAAGGTGAGGGGTTCGGCGGCGGGGTCGCTTCCAGCAACAGTGACGACGAGGCTGACGCGCCCTGGGTGAGGTTCGAAGCGTTGGATGTTCACGGGACTTCCTGCGAAGAACTCTTCTAAAGTGGCCGCATTGCGTTCCTCGTGGCCGGAGTCTGGTGTGAGGTCGTTGACGCAGGCGTTGCGGATGAGTTGGGTGAGCAGGGTGAGGGTGTCGTCGTAAAGCGTCATGTGTACCACTTTAAGGGCAATGGGGGTGATTGACATCCAAGATTAAACACCGTTCAATAATTATCGCTAGGATTTTTGGACATCTACCAATTGCCACAACATGGGAGCATCACGTGACTGACATTCTAGAACTCGCCCGCACCAAAGTGCTCAACAACGGCGAAGGCCTGAACAAAGAAGAAGTCCTCCAAGTATTACAACTCGACGAAGCCCGAATCCCAGAGCTGCTCGAACTCGCCCACGAAGTACGCCTCAAATGGTGCGGCGAAGAAGTAGAAGTAGAAGGAATCATCTCCCTTAAAACCGGCGGATGCCCAGAAGACTGCCACTTTTGCTCCCAATCTGGACTCTTTGAGTCCCCGGTACGCTCCGCATGGCTCGACATTGCCGGCCTTGTAGAAGCTGCAAAGCAAACTCAAAAATCCGGAGCCACCGAATTCTGCATTGTGGCAGCCGTCAAGGGCCCCGACGAGCGCCTCATGAGCCAGCTCGAAGAAGCCGTCGCCGCCATTAAATCGGAAGTCGACATTGAGGTCGCAGCCTCCATCGGCATCCTTACCCAAGAACAAGTCGACCGCCTCAAAGCCGCCGGCGTACACCGCTACAACCACAACCTAGAAACCGCACGCTCCTACTTCCCCAACGTAGTAACCACCCACTCCTGGGAATCCCGCCGCGAAACCCTGCGCATGGTCGGCGAAGCCGGAATGGAAGTCTGCTCCGGTGGCATTATCGGCATGGGTGAAACCCTAGAACAACGCGCCGAATTTGCCTGCGACCTCGCAGAACTCAACCCCACCGAAGTTCCCATGAACTTCCTTGACCCACGCCCAGGCACCCCATTCGCTGACTACGAAGTTCTCGACACAGCAGATGCATTGCGCGCAATCGGAGCATTCCGACTTGCACTTCCTAAGACCATCCTGCGCTTCGCTGGCGGCCGTGAACTCACCCTTGGCGACCTCGGCACCGAACAAGGCCTCCTCGGCGGCATTAACGCCGTGATCGTGGGCAACTACCTGACCACCCTCGGTCGCCCTATGGAACAAGACCTCGACATGCTTGGCAAACTCCGCCTGCCTATCAAAGCCTTGAACGCGAGCGTCTAATGGCCACACGCACACAATCCACAGAGCTCCTCGAAGCCCTACTCGCGGGCGAAGCACCCCGCTTTCACCCCAACACCGGCCAAGAGCTTGTCGACGACATCGAGATCACGCTCTCCCCATCAGCCCGCGCCGGGCTCGAGGCACCTCGCTTTTGTCAGATCTGCGGGCGTCGCATGGTTGTGCAGGTCCGCCCCGATGGTTGGGAGGCCACCTGTTCTCGTCATGGCAGCGTAGATTCTGCTTACCTAGGCAGGCGCTAGAGTTTTAGCGGGCTGCCACGTGGAAGACGACTGTGCTTCCACTGCCTAACGGCGTAGACCCTAGCTGGGAGGCGTCTATGACAGACGTGATAGGGATGATAAGGGAAAGCAAAATGTGATTATTCCGGTAAATTTTCCCATTTAATGCTCCTATTAAAAGAAAATAAAAGGGCACCACTAAACACACCTATAGCGTCTCCTATCGGGGGTTTGAGGAGGGCTATAAGGGTGCTTAATGGCGCATACTGAACGGATATAGCTTCGATATTATTTCAGGTGATTAACCGTATACCTTTGAGTTGATAAGGCGAATGAGTGTTTCGTTGATTTGGGTGTGATATGCCTCTGCTTCCTGGATTTGACCGGTTGAACGTAGGTGATATGCCCTATCGGATAGGTCGTTGTAGTAGGTACACAGGTAGTCTTGGCTTTGGCCGAAAGTCTCAATGCACCATGAATGATCGTGTGGTTCTGGTGAAAAAGTGCTGGCCTGTGCTGAGCCGATGGTGGCAAGGCCACCGGCGAGCATGGTGACACCGGCGACGGTGATGGCTGCTTTTCTAATCTGCAAAATGGCACTCTCCTTATTGGGTAGTAACGGACAAAACATAATGGGGGTATCTGTCGATACGCTTAGAAACTTACTATTTTATAAGCAAAAATAAAATAGTTTTAAAGAAAATTTTCCCAATTTGAGGTACTGATCACTAATTTGAAATAAAGCTAATTGTTGGGGTATTTAAAGTGCTGCAATAATTGTGGATAATTCCGCTTTGTTTATGTGGTGATCTCGATATTGAAAATGATGTGACATGGGTCATGGGCTGGGGTTCTCGGGATGGGTGTAGTGACTGTGAAGTAGGCTACATATTTTTAATTCTGTGAGATTAGATCTCTTTGCGCTTCCTTGGAACCTTGTGGTCACAGTGGGGTGACCTGCGATTTTTTATTCTTTTGGGTGGTAAAAATATCAACCGGACGATGTATTGAAATTTCCTTTGGTTAGCCTAACTCGTATACAGTTAGCCTTATCTCACATCTGGCCCTCTAAGTAAAGGAAGACTTGTGCGCCTGTTCAAGAAAATCACAGCTGTGGCAGTGGCAATTGCTGCCAGTGGTGCTGCGCTTACTGCATGCAGCAATACATCAGACACCGCAACGGATGCTGCTGCGTCCGGTTCTGCTGCAGCACTGACCGTCACCGACGTTGCTGGTCGAACAGTGGAATTTGATAAACAACCAGAGCGCGTGCTGCTCGGTGAAGGCCGTGCCATGTTTGCGGCCTCCATTTTGAATAAGGAAAATCCAGGCGAGCACATCGTGGCCCTCGGCGAGGATCTGCATCAAGGTGCACCAAGCTTTGAGGCGAAACTCTTTGAGGCTCACCCAGAGATCAAAGACATCCCAGTGATCGGCCACATCGCCAAGGGCAACGTGTCTGTGGAAAACCTGTTGGCTTTCACCCCAGACGTTGTCGTGATGACCCTTGACCACAAGAAGGCCGCTGAGCAAAACGGCTTCCTTGCCAAGATGGATCAGGCCGGCATGAAGTACGTGTTCACCGACTTCCGCCAGAAGCCACTGGAAAACACCATCAAGTCGGTCGAGGTTTTGGGTGCGGTCCTCGGCGAGCGGGACAAGGCAAAGGAATTCAGTGAGTTCTACACCAAGAAGCGCGACGACATCATCGCTCGTGCAGAGAAGCTGGACAACAAGCCACGCACTCTGCTGTGGCGTGCTGCTGGTCTGAAGGACTGCTGCTCCACGGTGAAAAACTCCAATCTTGGTGACTTGGTCAACGCTGCTGGTGGCATAAACATTGGCGACACCTTGCTCGATACCGAGTCCGGCGATCTGACCGCTGAGAAGGTTATTGCTGAGCAGCCAGAAAAGATCATTGCAACCGGTGGCGCTTGGGCGAAAGACCCCAAGAAGCCTGAGGTTCTTCCTCATGTTGAGCTGGGCTACACCGCTACCGATGAGGTAGCAGAGCGTACCCTCGAAGGCCTGCTCAAGACCCCTGGCTTTAGCACCCTCGAGGCACCTAAGAAGGGTGACCTGCATGCGGTATTCCACCAGTTCTACGACTCCCCATACAACATCTTTGCTCTTGAGCAGTTCGCACAGTGGCTGCAACCAGAGGAATTCAAGGATCTGGACGCTGTGAAGGATTTCCAAGAGTTCCACAAGAAGTGGATGCCATTTGAGTTCTCGGGCGTGTTCTTCGTTACCGACAAGGTTGAAGCTAAATAAATGAGTGATGTAGTCGAGCAGTATCACAAGCGCTCACGCCGTAAGCTTCTTGCGATTGTGATACTCACAGTGTTGGCCATCGCGGCATTCGTGGTGGCCACTGTGGTGGGGCCGGTGAATCTTACTCCGGCCACCATGCTGAAGGGTATTATTCAGCCCGATAGTGTTGATCCCACCACACGTGCTGTGTTGTGGGATTTACGCCTGCCGGCGTCTGTTATGGCTGTGCTGATTGGTGCTGCGTTGTCGCTTGCGGGCGCTCATATGCAGACCATTTTGGATAATCCGTTGGCGGAGCCGTTTACCTTGGGTATTTCGGCGGCGGCGGCTTTCGGTGGCGCAGCGTCGATTGTTTTGGGCTGGGTGCTTATTCCGCATGCGCAGTTTAATTTGGCTGCGGTGGCGTGGGCGTCGTCGTTAGTTGCTGTGGTGATTGTGGCTGGTGCCGCGGTGTGGCGTGGTGCTGGCGCGGAGTCGATGATTTTGCTGGGCATTGCGTTGGTGTTTTTGTTCCAGGCGCTGTTGTCGTTGATGCAGTATCGTGCGACGACTGAGGCGTTGCAGCAGATCGTTTTTTGGACGATGGGTTCGCTGCAGCGGGCAACGTGGACTGCTAATGCGATCATTGCGGTGATGTTGGCGATTGCGATTCCGTACACGGTGGTCAACGCGTGGCGTCTGACAGCACTTCGGCTTGGCGACGCTCGCGCGGCCGCCTTGGGGATTAACGTGACAAGGCTGCGCGTGATTACTCTCGTGGTGGCGTCGCTATTGGCGGCAAGCGCGGTGGCGTTTGCTGGCATCATTGGCTTCATCGGCTTGGTTGGCCCCCACGTGGCCCGCATTTTGGTGGGCGAAGAGCAGCGGTTCTTCGCGCCAGCGTCGATGGCTGCGGGTGCGTTCCTGCTGGCTACGGCCCACGCGGTGTCTATTACGATGATCCCTGGTGTGGCGCTTCCTATCGGCATTATTACTGCGCTGGTGGGCGTTCCGTTCTTCGTGATCTTGGTGTTTACTCGCCGCCGCGCAATGTGGGGGTCTTAGCATGAGTTTGAGTATTTCTGACCTGCGAGTCTCCTATGGTCGTGGCCCGCGTACGCGCCATATTTTGAATGGTGTGAGCTTTGGCCCAGTGCCACTAGGAACGGTGACGGGCTTGTTGGGTCCTAACGCTGCTGGTAAATCCACGTTGATTAAGGCCATTGCTGGTTTGAAGGCCACCTCGGGTGGCACGCGCACCATCATGAGCAAAGGTGTGGAGGTGCCGCATCATGAGCTGCGCAATGTGGTGGGCTATGTGCCGCAGGATTTGTTGACCAGTGCGTCGTTGACGGCTTTTGAGTCTATTTTGGTGTCCGCGCGTAAGGGCTACGATCCGCTGTTGAGCTCTGGGGCGGTGATGGAACGCTTGGGTATTACTCCGCTGGCGGATCGCTACGTTTCGGAGTTGTCGGGTGGCCAGCGTCAGTTGGTTGCGGTGGCGCAGATGTTGGTGCGTCAGCCGGAGGTTTTGCTTCTCGACGAGCCCACGTCGGCTCTTGACCTGCGCCATCAGGTGGAGTTGCTCAAGTTGCTGCGTACTGAGGTGACCTCGCGGGAGTGCCTTGCTGTGGTGGCGTTGCATGATCTGAACCTGGCAGCACGGTATTGCGATCATTTGGTGGTGCTCAGTGGCGGCCATGTGATTGCCGAGGGCGCACCGAAGCAAGTGCTTACTTCTGACCTGTTGGAGCAGGTCTACGGGCTGCGTGCCCGTGTTCTTGACGACGCCGGAGTTCCGGTGGTCTGTCCCGTGGAGGATTAGGTCTTTCACTTCGCGGGCCGGCGGGAGTTGCTAGGCTGGGGTGCCTGAACCCCCGCTGTAACCACCACATCCCTAGGAGGGATTTGATCGTGCGACTTCTTAAGCCGGCCCTTGTTCTCGCCATTGCGGCGGGTATGACGCTTTCTGCCTGCGGTTCTGATTCTGCAACAAAAGACATCAGTGTTGCGGGCAGTGAGCTGTCGTTGGATAAGACGGCGCTGGTTGCGGATGCTTCGGGGGTGGAGGTTTCGCAGGCATTTTTCCCTGATGCCGACAAAGTAGATTCGGTTGTGGTGGCAGGTGACACCGCGCAGCATCGTTGGGAGGGCGCACAGGAGGCCATTAAGCGCGGGGTCCCCCTGCTTGTCGACGACTCCTCTAACACCGAGGCTATCAATGCCGAGATCGAACGGCTTGGGGTAAAAGATGTGGTTCGCATTGGTGATCCAGCGGCCCCTGTGCCACCAGCACCGGATCATCCGACCGATACCAGCATGGCACGCCAGATCACTGAGCTTTCTGCAGAACATGGTCACCTTGATGGTGGGGCAGTGGTGTTGGTTTCGCAGGCGACGTCGGCAGCAAGTGTTGCCACCGCTAAAGCCTCCGGCGCCACCGTGGAATACCTCTCTTCAGGTGACCCACGTGAATCCGCTACTTTGCAAAAAGATGCCCACGCCAAGGTAGTGGGCCTAGGGCCGAGCTTTAGCAATCAAGAGCGCTTCCATCGCGCAGTAGACATGTTGCAGAGCCCAGAAGTCCCAGGTGGCGGGCACTTGATTTTCCCCGAACATCGCCTCGTTGCTTTGTATGGTCACCCCTCTGGCGGTGCACTCGGTGTGATGGGCGAACAACCTGCTCCCGAGGCAGTGTCCAAGGTAAAAGAGCTTGCTGAGCACTATGCCGCCATCGATCCGCAGACCACCACTGTTCCTGCTTTTGAAATTATTGCCACCGTAGCCAGCGCAGATCCTGGCCCAGACGGCAACTACTCCAACGAGGGCACTATTGATGAGCTGCGTCCGTGGGTAGACGAGATTGGTAAAGCGGGCGGGTATGCGGTCCTTGATCTGCAGCCAGGCAACGCGAACTTCCTCGACCAAGCCAAGCAGTTCGAAGAGTTGCTCAAGCTTCCGCACGTGGGGCTTGCTCTTGATCCCGAGTGGCGGATCAATCTAGGTGAAAAGCCTATGGAGCGGGTGGGAAGCGTTGAGGCCGCTGAGATTAATAGCACGGCTGAGTGGCTTGCTGGCCTTGTTCGCGATAATAACCTGCCGCAAAAGCCCTTTGTGGTGCACCAGTTCCAGTGGCAGATGATCCGTGGTCGTGAGCAGCTTAATACCACCGCCCCTGAGTTGGCGTGGATCCTGCACGCTGACGGTCATGGTCCAGCGCGCGACAAGTTTGCCACTTGGGAGATGGTGCAGCAGGATCTGCAGCCGGAGTTCACTATGGCGTGGAAGAACTTTATTGATGAGGACACCCCGATGTTTACCCCGGAGCAAACTATGGATATTTATCCTCGCCCAGGGTTTGTCTCTTACCAATAACGGTATTGTGGTGGGCTATGGCTACTCGTATTGCTAAACCAGGCGAGCCAATCATCGAGTTCTTCGCTGATTGGCTCGACGGGATTTCCAATCCCACCAACCGTGCCACCGCCGAGCAGATTCTGACATGGGTGCACGAAGAATTCCCTGATCTGGGCTACCGTTTTGCGTGGAAACAACCCATGTTCACCCACCACGGCACGTTCATTATTGGGTTTAGTCCAGCGACCAATCACATTTCTTTTGCCCCTGAACGCGCAGGCATTGTGAAATGGGAGTCGCAGTTTAAACAACGGGGATTGTCTTACGGGAAGATGATGGTGCGATTGCCGTGGGACCAGCCGATTCCCTTCGAACTGCTGCGCGATGTGATCGCCTTTAACATCGAAGATAAACGCGATGTGACAAGCTTCTGGCGTAGGTAGCACAGGAGGACATGATGACTCACCCGGTGGTGGTGTGGTTCCGTGACGATCTACGCGTCCATGACAATCCAGCTCTTATGAAGGCATGGGAGCTTGTCCGCGCCAACCCTGCGGACCTGCATGCGGTCTACATTGTCAACGAGGTGGGGGTGCGTCCCTTGGGTGGGGCAGTCAAGTGGTGGCTGCACCATAGCCTGCTGGCATTGTCTGAGCAGCTGGCGCAGCGTGGCGTACGACTGCACGTGCTCTCCGGCGACCCGTTGACGCTGTTGCCGCAGCTAGTGACCTCCTGCGGTGCCACAGCGGTGACGATGAATCGGCGTTATGATCCCGCAGCACGCAGCATTGATGTTAGCTTTGCTGCAGATGCTCGCGCCCACGCTGTGGAGGTCTACGACTTCCCCTGCCACTTGCTGGCAGAACCAGGGGAGATCACCACCACAACGGGCGGCAGCTACAAGGTGTTTACGCCCTTTTCCCGTAACCTTCGTGACGCCATCGGTGACCTGCCCTTAGACACGCTTGTGGCACCTCCCAAGGCCGAACAGCCCATAGACGACACGGAAACCCAGGCCGCTATTGCGCAACTGGGCTGGGACGCGTGGTGGGCGGCGTCGATAAGCAAGGAGTGGACCCCAGGTGAACCCGCCGCACGCGAAGCCCTCGCCGAGCTCGACGGCATCCTCCCGCGCTACCTAGACGACCGCGACCGCCCCGACATCGACGGTACCTCTAGGCTAAGCCCCCGCCTGCGCTTCGGGGAACTCAGCGTCGCCGAAGTGTGGAATCACGCCCACACCTCGGAGGGGTTCCGCCGTCAACTTATGTGGCGGGATTTCGCCTGGCACCGCCTCGACGCGCACCCCGACATGGCCACCGCCAACATCCGCCCCGAATTTGACCGCTTCCCTTGGGACGGCGGTGACTTCGAAACCGAACTGAACGCTTGGTGCCACGGCCGCACCGGCATCGCGCTTGTCGACGCCGGCATGCGCGAACTATGGGCCACCGGAACCATGCACAACCGTGTGCGCATGGTTGCCGCATCCCTGCTGGTTAAAAACCTAGGAATCCATTGGCGGCACGGCGAGCAATGGTTCTGGGACACCCTCGTTGATGCCGACCCAGCGTCTAACCCCTTCAACTGGCAATGGGTAGCCGGCAGCGGTGACGACGCCGCCCCCTACTTCCGCATCTTCAACCCCGATACCCAAGCGCGCCGTTTCGACCCCGACGGCACCTACCGCAACCGCTGGCTGCCCATCATGAGCGCGGACTACCCCGAAGAGGCGATCGTAGACCTTAAAGAATCCCGACTTCGAGCCCTCGACGCCTATAACGCTTGTAAACGCTGAGTAATCAGATAGGTTAAGGGGTATGAGAAAACTGTATTATGCCTCGTTAACCTACCTCATTCTCGGGCTCGTAGCTGGGGTGTTCTACCGTGAATGGACCAAGGTGTTCAACGCCGTGGACCGCTCCCAGCTCAACACCTTGCACACCCACCTCCTCGTGCTAGGAACCTTCTTCTTCCTCATCGTATTGGCGCTAGACAAGGTGTTTAACCTCTCTGGCCAAAAGAAATTCCAGCAGTGGTTCATCTTCCACAATGTGGCCCTAGCGTGGACCACCATCGCCATGCTGGCCAACGGTCTCGTAGTAACCAGCGGTGGCATGTGGGGCCCAGCCCAATCCGGAATCTCAGGTCTAGGCCACATCCTGCTCACCGGCGGCTTCATCTGGTTCTTCAGTATGCTCAACACCGCCATCAAGCGTAGCGAAGCTAACCAGTAATAAACTGCTTCAGCTCCGCACGAGCAGCCTCTTCAAACTTGGCGGCTCACTGCGGATCAGAAGCAATAAACACCGGCAGCGCATTCACAAACGCCACGTTGGCGTCGATAGCGCACTGTGCATAAAACTTATCCGCCTCCTCTGAGCCCACCGCAAGATACGACACGAGGACGTCGACACGCTCATCCGAGCACCTGCACCACATCAAACGCGGCAACAAACTCAATATCGCCTACGTGATACTCCCTTGGCTTTGATAACAACCGAACATAAGCTTCACGGCGTACCCACTGCGCCGAAAGCATAACCGGCACCGAAGGTCAGTGCCAAGCCGAGAATGCCACCGATGGTCAGGCGAAGCACCGACTTTATTGGCGAGGTGCCGCCGATACGCGCTGAGATATAGCCGGTGATGGCCAAGGCCAGCAACGTCACAACGGTTACGGCAATCGCGCTGGCCACACGGGATAGATCTGGAATTAGGAGTACCGTGAGCAGCGGAAGCAGTGCGCCGAGCAGGAAGGATGCCGCCGAGGATACCGCAGCGTGAAGCGGGCTGGTGAGGTCATGGGGATCAATGCCGTACTCGATTTGCAGGTGAGCACGGAATGGATCATTGCGGCCAATCTCAATGGCGGCGCGGTAGGCAGTGGCAGTGCTCATGCCGTAGTTTTCAAGGATGCCGGCGATTTCTGCGCGCTCTTCACCTGGGGTGTGCAGGAGCTCGTTGTACTCTTGCTCCATGACCTTGTGTTCGTTGTCGCGCTGGGCAGACACGGATACGAACTCGCCGAGTGCCATGGATACGGCACCTGCGATGGTGGCTGCTACACCGGAAAGCAGCACCGTGGAGGTGCTGGCGTTGGTAGCGATCACGCCGAGCAGCAGGGCAGAGATGGACACAATGCCGTCGTTCGCTCCGAGGATGCCGGCGCGTAGCCAGTTCAGCTTGGAGTTGAGCCCCGATACGGCCACGGGGTCTAGGGCTGAGACTGTGGAGGAGAGGGTCCCCGGCAATGGTGGGAAATTCTTTTGCGTCATCGTTGCCTACCTTGGTCTTATGGTGCGAATCGGTGTCGCTTAGGCTTTATTGTGCTGCTATTTTTCTAGGGCTGCAAGGATTGAAACCCTAGCCTTAGCTGGGAATAGTTAGCCTTTCCACCCTTTCTATTTCGGCGATCACGATGCGTCGCACGCGAGGGTCATGTGGCATGTCCTCGTGCAAGATGATCGCGTGCTTAGACACTGCTTGCGCATAAATATTGTGCACAAGTTTTCCGCGAAGAAAACACGACTCTACCGGCTGGATAATGGTGTCGGATCGGGTGGCAATGCAGCTGTAATGCACCTGCGGCAGGGTATCGCCATGCTTATTGAGCTGTGCAATGAGTTCGCTATCGTGCAGCATTTCAAAGCCGCTAGCTCCAAAAAATCCGGTGATAAGGGAGTCGATCACTGCGGTACCGCGCGGTGTGCGCCCCAGTGGGGGACCGCAAGTGAAATGAGGTGGCTGACTTTGTCCGCACCGCCGAGGTTGTGCATCCAATAGCGTGCCAAAATCCCGCCTTGCGAATGCCCCACCACAATTGCTTTGTTGGCCTCGGTGACGGTCAAAACGGCGTCGATATATGCGCCTACTTGGGCCGCGGATTCCGCTACGGCTGCGGTGGAGCGCATCCCAAAATCCGGTGCCCACACGGCGTAGCCGAGACTGCGAAGCGTGTGCCCGAGCTCCATCCAATCACCTTTGGTTACTCCGGTTCCGTGGATCAGGATGACGGGGTAGGGGTGGCGTTTCGACGGCCGATCACGCCAGTCGTCCTCGAAGATTCCACGGGCGGGCAGGCGGGCGGAAAGCGGCAGGTGACGCTGAACAACTGCCATGCTTTCTCCTTGTACTATCAGTACGTAGGTGCCTTCACTGTTAGTGTAGTCACACCAATAATAATGATTTATCAATAAACCTTGAAAGGACTGTGCAATGTCCCTGACTGTTGCAGAAGCCATCGCTCAACGACGCGCCGTGCGCACGTACACCGACCAGCCCATCCCGGACGACATCCTCGACCGCGTTGTCGCCCAAGCCCTCGAAGCGCCTACTGCTTTTAACGCCCAGCGTGCCGACGTTGTGGTGGTGCGCGATCAGGCCGTTAAGGATGGACTTTTTGCTGCTTCTAAGCAAGCGCAGCTTCGCGACGCTCCCGTCGTGCTCGTGATCGTCGCTCGTGCCGATGCACCCACCGACCTACCTGATCTCCTCGGCGCGGATCGAGCCGAACATGTCAGTGGCTTCTTTGCACGTCTCGACGCAGCCGCTCTGCGCGAAACCGCACTGAAAGATGCCATGCTTGTCGCAGGTTTCGCCCTCATCGCAGCCCAAGGTGAGGGTCTTGCTACCTCGCCAACCACAGGTTGGAACGAAGCTAAAGTTCTCGAGGCTGTCGGACTTGGCGGGCGTGATGACCGCGCCGTAGGACTTGTTATCGCCATGGGTTATCCTGCCGAACAGCCGGTCCACCCCGGCCGCGAGGCAAGCCGCCGCGTCAACGATCACTACTAAAACATTATTTCCCTTTGATCCATCGGGTCCCCGATCCTCGTTGTGGACCTGAAGGATCAGTGTGTGCTTTTCCTCAACCCATGTTTGGACTGACGATTGCGGGGTTATCTGTGACTGATAATGATCGGTGGTTTTCGAGCTTTTTCACTGAGAAACCATTGCTTTCAAGAGCAAGCATTCGCTCGGTAGCTTCTTTTGAGGTGTTGGCGCTATGGAGCATGTCCGGGTTGAAACTGAGACTGAGCTCATGCAGTAAAAGTGTCCTCCGTATGAACATCCGGAATATCACGACCGCTGCCTAATAGCGCAGCCCATATTCGGTCGAAGCCACGAGAAGATTCTTCTGCGAGCCCCAACATTCTCATCGCTGACATGAGTCTGCTGTTTCGTGGAATAGATTGAGTCGTCAACATGCGATTGGGGGTAACGCCTACAGGGAGTGATCCTGGGGACCAAACTTTTAATGTTTGAGGTGATTGGTCAATAACTACTGGACGACTAAGTCGCCCATCTCGGTGAATGATCGCATTGGTAACAACCTCATCAACAGCAGTTTGAGGGAAAGCTGAAACTGCGATTTCTTGGCCATCGGAAAACTGGGTGCGCTTTATTTCCGTGTTTGTATTTTCAGTAATGCGACGCTTGAGTGAACTCAATGCGATGAGGAGCGGTTGGTCGTGGTCGGTTACTTCGGGATCGATACCCGGCTGCGCACGTTTGGTCTTTAAAGGTCTCCGGACCTCTTGGATGGTATCGGCTGTAATAGCTCGCCGTTGTTCTTCGGATAGCGGCTCACAATGAGAATCTACGCGTTTACTAGCCTGCCCTTTGGAGCGGGAATATAGGGAGAGCACCTCGGGGATGTAGATAACGATGAGCCGATTATTTTGATAACGAACTTCATGAACCTCGGGACGAAGATTTGGGCGAGTACCGTCGAAGATCTTCTTTGAATTCTAAAGTTTCTGACTTCAAAGAATCTGTAATGGATCCTTCTCAGATAGCATCTAGTGCATTTATGACATGAGCTGGGAGGGATGTGAGGTGGTTTTACTAGTGTTTTTGCAGCTAGGAGTAGTTGTTTTAAGTTGTTTGAAGTTGTTGTTGCGTGCCTACTGGGTTGATCGGAGGCTTCTCGGCATAGTGTTGTAGCTATGACTGGTCCACTTATTCTGCCGTTTAATGGCAAGGTTCCGCGTGTTCATGAGACTGCATTTATTGCTCCGAACGCCACTCTGATTGGTGATGTGACGATTGGGCCGCATGCTTCGGTGTTTTATGGTTGTGTGCTGCGTGCGGATATTAATTCGATTGTTGTGGGTGCGCGTACGAATATCCAGGATAATTCGGTGCTGCATGTTGATCGTGACGCTGCCTGCGTGCTGGGTGACGATGTCACGGTGGGACACATGGCGTTGGTGCATGGTTCCACTGTGGGCGATGGCACCTTGGTGGGTATGCATGCGGCATTGTTGTCGCGTTCGGTGGTAGGTGCTGGCAGTTTGATTGCTGCTGGTGCGGTGGTGCTGGAAGGTCAGGTGATTCCGGCGAAGTCGTTGGCTGCTGGGGTGCCGGCGAAGGTGCGTCGTGAGTTATCTGATGAGCAGTCTGCTGGGTTTATTCCCCATGCTGGCCGTTATGTTGAGGTAGCGGCTCAGCATGGGGAGTTGGGTGCTCCGCTCAGTGTGGAGGATGTTCGCTTCCGTTAGCGGGATGCGACGATGCGCTTTGCCAGTCCGAGTGGGTCTTCGATGAGGTGATCGAGGGCTACTGCTCGGGCGGCGGCGCGGGCGTTGTCCAGGTGGGTGGGGAAGACGCGGATTTCTATGTTGGGGTTGGTGGGGGAAGAGCGTAGTGCTTTGCCTACGGTTCGGGCGTCGTCGGGGTTGGAGAACGCGGAGCCTGCGAGCACGATGCTGTTGGGGGCGTGTTCAGCGACGAGGTGGACGGCTGCTTCGCTGAGCAGTGCGACGTCCTCCGAGGAGGTGTCGATGGGAACGGTGGTGATGCTGTCGGGGGTTTGTAGTGCTGCACCGGTGGAGTCGTCGGCGTAGAAGATGAGGGTGGTGCTGGGATGGTTGGGGTCTTGTGCTTGTTGTTCTGCACCGGCGATGGCGGTGGTCACGCTGGTGGCGGCGATCGGGACGGGGATTCGTTTGTAGAGTGCGCTGACGATGTCGAGGCGGTCCCATCCGAGATTGGCTGCGGTGACGAGCCCAGTGGGGGATACTCGGCCGGAGCTGGAGATTCCGATGCTGGCTAGTGGTAGTTCGGAGAGTGTGGTGAGTTCGGTGATGGCAGTTGTGATGGCATCGATGTAGGTATCGATGCTTGTCGACGCCGGCCGGATCTCAATCATCTTTTCCCGTAGGGCGATGCCTCGGGTGTTGTATGCGCCGATGTAGGTGGCGCGGGTGCCTACTGCGACACCGATGTGAACCCAGGGTGAAGGTGCAAGTTCGATGGGGATGGTGGGTCGCCCTGGTCCTTGAGGGATGGAGAGGTCGGGGCGTTCGCGAACGAGGTGCGCTTCCATGAGTGCGGCGACTGCGCGGGTGACGGTTGGTTGGGATTTACCCGATCCGTTGACCAGTGTTGCCCGTGTGACTGGTTGAAGGTGGCGGATGAGGTGCAAACATGAGGCAGCCGGGGAAATGGGCTTGGTAAAGGATGGCGTGTTCCTCAGTGTTCTGCGGTTCGGCATGCGTCAAATTTTAGGGGTTCATAGACCATCTTGTCTAAATTGGACGGCGTTTAAAAGTTTGGTAAATAGATGTTTTGAACTGCAAATATGTTTTAAATGCAACACCCCTATAGACTGACCGGTACACCTAGGGGTATATGACTGAGAAGAAAAAACAAAAGGTGAAAGTACACTTTTTGCATAAGCGTTATCAAGCGGCTTGAGGTTACATCTCAGCGACAAGGATGAATATAGTCCCGACATATTGGGGGTAACGGGGGTGAATTTCATGCTGTTGAAATATTGGCAATAAAAATATTGAACTTTAGGGAACTCTTGCCTTATTGTCGCCGACAACTACTGCGTTCCATTGCCACAACCCATCACAGAAAGCTGTTTATGGTTGCAACTTACACACCGGCCGACGAGAAGCGGGAAGCGTCGACACGCGCTTTGCCCCGCCACCTGCGACGACTGCACTTCTTCGCAGGCATCATCTGCGCGCCACTCATCTTCATCGCGTCGCTGACCGGCCTCGGCTACGCCTTCGGCCCTAGCCTGGATAAGGCCGTCTACTCCGAAGCCATCAACGTCACACCCAGCGGCGATGAGCTACCGCTAGAACGGATCGTTGACATCGCCCGCGCCACCCACCCCGATCTTGAACTCGCTGGTGTGCGCGTAGGCAATTCCGACCAAGCCACGCGCGTGATGTTTAACGACCCCGACCTGCCCAAAAACACCACGCAGAGCGTCTTTGTTAACCAATACACCGGCGACATCACCGGCGATATGCCACAATACGGCGGCTCAGCAGCACTTCCCATCCGCCACTGGCTCTCACTCGGACACCGCGATCTCTGGCTCGGTGAACCAGGCCGTCTTTACTCAGAAACCGCTGCCTCATGGCTCGGCGTTCTAGCCGTCAGTGGCGTGTACCTGTGGTGGAAACGCCAGCGCAAAGCCGGCCGCCTAGCTGCCATGCTGCGTATCGACGGCCGCGGCCGCACCCGCAACCTGCGCTGGCACGGCGCGATCGGCACCCTTGTAGCTGCCGGCATGATCTTTTTGACCATCACCGGATTGACATGGTCATCCGTAGCCGGCGACAACATCCGTCCGATTCGCACCGCCTTGAACTGGACTACGCCGTCGGTAAGCACGGCGCTCGGTGCGGCGGCCGAGCAAACCTCCGCCGATCCCCATGCTGAGCACGGCGGACATAGTGGACACAGCGGACACCATGCGCACATGGCGCAGGTCAACCTATCTGAGCAGGCACAACGCGTAGCAACCACCGCCGCCGGCGAACTGCGCACCCCCTTTACCGTCAAGCCCCCGAAGGAAGACGGCCACGCCTGGACCGCCGCAGAAGACCGCGTTGCTTATCGCGTGACCTACGATGCCCTGGCTGTCGACGGCTCCAACGGGCAGGTGACCAACCGCGTGGGCTTTGATCAGTGGTCATTGCCCGCAAAGCTCACTGCCTGGCTGATCGAATTGCACATGGGCACCCTGCTGGGCGTACCCAACCAAATTGCCCTCGGTCTGTTGGCTATTGGCCTGATCATCCTCGTGGTGCGTGGCTACCTGCTGTGGTTCCAGCGCCGTGGCACTGCGTGGGCCGGTAGTGCTCCTGCGCGCAGCGTGGATGGTGTGCGCGGGTATGGCGTACTTGGCTGGGTAGGCATTGCTTCCATGGTGATTTATGGCGTGGTGGCACCTCTATTCGGTATCACCTGTGTGGCGTTTTTGATCTGCAGCATGCTGTGGGATGTAGCGCGGCGCCGGCGCTAATGAGGCGAAGTGAGTAGTTTGTGCCAAAACTTTTTGAGGCTCGCAGCGTTTCCGCAGGTCGGAGATATAAGAAAAGATTTAATTTGGCACGAACTACTCACTCGCAACCAACACGGCAGTTATTGCACAATCCCAGTGGTGCCCTAAACTGTTTTCACATGAGCTTTTCCCCAGAACTGCCTGACTTTATGCAGGGCCTCGGCGTGTCCGTTCATGCCATGACAACAGCCGATGTCCCCGCGCACACGGATTCTGTTTTGCGTAACCTGAATCGTTTTGATCAGCGTTTTACCGCCGAAGATTTTGCCGTAGCGCCGCTGTCGGAGTACACCTTCTTTAACGAGGGTCGTGGTGATATTGGCATCGTGGTAGAAGATGCTTCTGGTGCCGTCGTGGGTACCATGTGCGTGCAGTTTATTAAGGGGTTGGCCTATCTCAACCCAGCGGTGCCGGAAATGACTCTTCGTCTTGACGAGCAATGGCGCGGCAAGGGGATTGGTGGTTGGCTGATTGAGCAGGCAACCGAGTATGGCCGTCTGAACGGTTGGCCGGGTATTGCGGTGAATGTGGAAAAGCAGTCGCCAGCTCGTCGCCTTTATGCGCACCATGATTTCGCTGCCCAGGACTGTGAGGTTGAGCATGGCGCTATCATGCTCAAGACCTTGAGTCCGAAGATTCGTAGTGTTGCTGTGTATTGCGGTTCTGCTGTGGGTGAGCGCCCTGAGTATGCGCAGGCTGCACGCGAGTTGGGTACTGCGCTGGCGCAGCGCGGTATCACCATGGTTTATGGTGGCGGCAGGCCAGGCTTGATGGGTATTGCTGCCGACGCTGCCATTGCCGCAGGTGGCAAGGTGCATGGTGTGATGCCGCATGCGCTTGTTGATCTAGAGCAGGCGCACCCAGGGTTGAGTGCGCTCGACATCACCGAGACGATGGCGCAGCGCAAGACGCGCATGGAAGAGCTTGCCGACGCCTTTGTGGTCCTGCCAGGTGGCATGGGCACTATGGAGGAAATGTTCCAGGTGTTGGTGCGTCAGCAACTAGGGCCGTATGCGGGGCCGGTGGCGTTGATGAACATTGAGGAGTTCTGGGATCCCTTTATTGCTGCATTGCGCACAATGAGTGAAGAGGGCTTTATTTCAGAGCGCTATATTGATGCATTGGTGATGGCGAAAGATTCTGAGGAGCTTTTCCAAGGCTTCAGCTCGTGGGTGAACCCTGGGCTGAAGTGGCTGTCCGACTAGACTGTCGAAGCATGAACACCCCACGGATTCCTTCTGCTCTCGACGCCTCCTGTGAGGCGTATGTGTACGATCTTGCTGCTGTTTCCCCCACCGAAGCTACCGCGTGGGGGATTAGTGGCTATGGCGATCAACTTCAAGATTTCTCCCCAGCGTATTGGGAAAAAGTTGCAGACCAGCATCGCAAACTTCTTCATGCCATCCCTGCAGACAACACCCTCGACTCGGTTGATCGTGTCACGGCTGCGGTGTTGCGGGATCGCCTCGGGGTGGAATTAGACATTGATGCGGCTGGCGATAACCTCGCAAAGCTCAACAATATTGAGTCGCCAGTGCAAACCATTCGCGACACCTTCTTGCTCATGCCGCAGGACACCGCCGAGCAGCGCGATGCGATTGCTGCACGCCTGACCCATCTCCCGCGAGCACTGGCTGGTTACAAGGAATCCCTGCAGGTGGCTGCCGCAGCAGGCAGGGTGGCAGCTGCACGCCAAGTACGGTGCGTAATCGAACAACTCACGGAACTTACCCAGCCGCAATCAATGCTGACGCAGCTGGGCGTATCAGGTGAGGCCGTGGAGCGCGCCCAAGCAGCCTGTGGGGAGATGGCGCAGTGGCTGCGCACCGAACTACTGCACAAAGCACCCGCCGAGGATGCCGTCGGCAGGGAGCGCTACCAGCGCCTAAGTCACCTCTTTGTTGGTGATGTAGTAGACCTTGACGACGCCTACCTGTGGGGTCAAGAACGCTTGCGGGAGATCGTCGATAAGCAAGAAGCTATCGCCGCCGAACTCTACGGTGCTGGTACCAGCGTCGTTGATGCCATGAAACGCCTCGATAGCGAAGAGCGTTACACCATCCACGGGGTGGACGCGCTCCAACAATGGATGCAAACCCAAGCCGACCGCGCCATCGCAGACCTCAACGGCATCCACTTTGCCATCCCTGAACCAGTGCGCACCATTGAAGCCAAAATCGATCCCGCGGGCACCGGCGGAATCTTCTACACCCCACCATCAGACGACTTCACCCGCCCAGGACGCATGTGGTGGTCGGTTCCCGCAGGTCAAGAAGAATTTCACACGTGGCAAGAACTCACTACCGTATTCCATGAAGCGGTACCAGGCCACCACCTGCAATGCGGACAAGCCACCTGCGAACGTGACAACCTCAACCTATGGCGACGCGTAGCCTGCTGGAATTCCGGACACGGCGAAGGCTGGGCCCTCTACGCCGAACAACTCATGGCCGAACTGGGATACCACGACGACCCCGGCACCATGATGGGCATGCTCGACGCACAACGCCTCCGCGCTGCCCGTGTCGTCCTTGACATTGGCGTGCACCTGCGCAAAACCACGCCCGATGGCGGTGTATGGGATGCCGCCTACGCTTGGGACTTCCTGCGCGCCAACGTGGCCATGGATGAGAAGAACCTTGCCTTCGAACTCGACCGCTACCTCGGCTGGCCAGGCCAAGCGCCATCCTATGCACTCGGCCAACGCCTCTGGCAAGATCTGCGCGACAGTGCCATCGCACAAGGAATGACCCTGCCGGAATTCCACAGCCGTGCGCTGGCGCTGGGGTCTATCCCCATGTCGATTCTGCGACGTGAGGTACTTCGCTAACCCACGATTTCCACTCTACCTGTTGCGCGCAATATAATGCGGTGTATGTCTGACCAACTGAAACTGGACCAGCAGATCTGTTTCCAGCTGTACACCGGATCGCGCCTCATGCAACGAATGTACCGCGTCTACTTCGACCAGTGGGGAATCACGTACTCCCAGTACTTGGTCCTATTGCTGCTATGGGAAAAAGATCGCCAGACCGTCAGTGAACTGTCAGACCCCCTCGACCTAGACAGCGGTACCCTCTCGCCACTACTGCGGCGCATGGAGGCCAATGGCTTTGTCACCCGCGAACACGAACAAAGCGACTACCGCAAAGTGGTCGTCTGCCTGACCACCCGCGGCCGCCGTCTGAAAGCCAAAGCCAAAAAAATGAACGACGAGCTCAACGACATGCTGGGCTTTGACGACGCCGACCTCGCCGCCGTCACCCGCGTTCTGGAAAAGATCAACCCCTCCGCAGCAATCTAATAAGCTGCGGCAGCCACCCCGCCAGCAACAACACACACAACAGGCGGATAATCTGCACGGCCACCACAATCGGGCCAGCACCGCCCTCGCTGGCAAGGGCAAGGACCGTCTCCAAACCACCAGGGCTGGTAGCCAAATACGCGTCGAAATAATCCACGCCCATGGTGGCGGCCAACGGCCACGCCGTGAGCGCACAACCACCCAGCAACACCACAATAAACATCACCGTTGCAGGTACTTGGCGGGCAAAAAACTTCAACGCAGCCACCGACAACCCACCGCCGCACATCCATCCAATGCACAAAAATGCAAAAATGCGCACATACATCGGCGGCGTGAAATCCACATGCGGCAACACCGCACTAGCTCCAACAACAAGAAGCAACGGGCCCAAAATCGACGGCACCGGAATCCGCAACATCGCCGCAATCCGATGGCCCACCACCGCTATTACGCACACAAGGGCAAGCGCCCACCAGGGCTGATCGCCACGCGGGGTAACCACATGATCCAACCCCGTCGGCGCAATCATATGCGCCACCAACGGCAACGACATCGACACAGCCACCAGTCGCAAATACTGCGACAATGCCACATACCGAAAATCTGCACCCAAATCCTGCGCCAACACCGGCATGACCGATGCTCCACCAGCCAACATCGACAAAATACCTGTCTCCTGGGAAATCAACGGCTGCGCCCGCGCCAACACCATGCCACCCACAATGCCAATCGCCAACGTGACAAACGTGGCCAGCAATCCCGGCAGCACGTAGCGTGCCAACAGCGCCGGGTCCGCAGTGGCCAACGGCAAGCCGGCCAAAATCCCGATAAAGCCACGACCGAGATTAAACACCTCCTTGTGGATCGGCAGCTCCGCACCACTGGCAATGGCCATCGTGGCGGAAACGAAGATCGCCCCAAGGATCCATGCCGCAGGAACGTGCACCATACTCAACACATATCCGGTTGCTACCGACGCCGGCACCACCAGCAGCCATCGCGCGGCAACACTGCTATTCCACGTCACTTTGTTAGTTCACAGCCTCATAGGAATCCTGGGTAATCACCACACCCTTGCCATCGGGCCTGCTGATCTTCAGTGAATCTGGTGCCGAGGAATCCACCAGCCACCCAGACTGCGGATCACCCACCACATAGCGGTGCTCTTTGTCTAAGTGTGCAAAACCCTGATCGCGCATCGGCGGCTGTTTGCCTGTTGCCGATACCGCAAACGGTTCCGCCTGCACCACCACAGTGGTGGCCTGCTCATGGGCGCCCTCCGTGTTCTTCCATGTGGTAACAAACTGCACCGGTGAACACTGGGCTTGGGCTGGGGTGAAATCACAAGCAAGGTCTACATCGCTGCTAAGGGCTACCACATAGCCGCCGGGCTGAATGGTTTCCGGTGCCGCCTGCTGGACCGACCCAGCCGACGAACAACCACACACCCCCAACGTCACCGCAGTAGCAATCGCAGTGGCCTGACAAACGGTAGTCAATCTCACGGTGCTCACCTCCACAAGCTTGGTTACCTCCGAGCGTAGTGTGTAACCACGAACAACGCTGACAGGGCGCAGAACACGAACAAAGGACAACACCCCATGGATCTAGGACTAAGCGGTTGGGCGATACTCACCTTTGGGGCGGCCGCCGCCGGTTGGGTCGACGCCGTCATTGGCGGCGGTGGATTGATTCTCATCCCACTCATCATGGCCGTAGCCCCAGGGCTGCTCCCAGCAAATGCGCTGGCCACAAACAAATTCGCAGCAGTCACCGGAACCTCCTCCGCGGCGGTAACCCTCGTGCGCAAAGTCGGGGTGGATACCTCCCTCACGTTACGAATGATCCCCGTGGCGGCCGTGTGTTCCGGAATGGGTGCGCTGATGGCGGCGTCGATAAGCAAAGATGTAATGCGGCCAATCGTTATCATATTGATGCTTATCGCTGGCCTCTTTGTTGCGCTTAGACCCGACTTTGGCCAAGGAAACAGCACCCACAAATCATGGGGACGTGCCGTGGCACTTATCGCCGTTGCCGCCATCGCGCTTTACGACGGCATCTTCGGGCCCGGCACCGGCATGTTCCTCATCATGGCCTTTACTGCCTTGCTTTCCCAAGACTTCATCCGCTCCGCAGCCCTGGCAAAAGTCATCAATACCGCCACCAACATCGGTGCCCTCTGCGTCTTCATCGCCGCAGGTCACATCCTCTGGAAACTCGGCATCATCCTTGCTATCGCCAACATTGCCGGGGCACAACTAGGAGCACGTACTGTCCTCGGTGGTGGCACCCGACTCCTGCGCGCAGCCTTGCTTACCCTCGTCGTCGTGATGAGTATCTACTTGGCGCAACAACAGTGGTTCAACGGATAGCCAACGGATCCTCCGGCCACGGGTGCTTGGGATAACGCCCACGCATATCGGAACGAACCTGCTGGTAGGGGCCTGCCCAAAAACTGTCCAACGTGTCGGTCACTGCAAGCGGGCGGCCAGCAGGCGACAACAAATGAAACTGAAGCGGGCGGCCACACACGATAGGAGACTCCAACAGGCCAAAACAATCCTGCAGCTTGGTGCTCAACACCGGTCGGTCACCCGCATAAGAAATACGGGCGCGCCTGCCATTCGGCAACTCAAGTACGGCAGGTGCCAGCTCGTCGAGGCGGGTGGCCTCCGGCCACGGCAAAAGGCGCTGAAGTGCTGGGTAGAGGTCGATTCGGGCGGCTGGGGTACCAGCGGCAAGGGCCGCGATCTCAGGGCCAAGCCACAGGGTGGGGTCGGCCGCATCAACATCCGGCCACGGTTCACCGTAATAGTCGTGGAGGTGGTGGAGGCGGTCGCGCAGCTCGGTAGCCTTCTCGGAGAATGTGAACAGATCAAGGCCATAGGTGCGGATTCCCTCGGCGAGAGCTTGTTCGGCAAGCTCACCCTCAACTTTCACATTGGTTGTGCCCAATGTTATTGCGCCGGCGTGACGGATGCGCGTGCCCCGCAGGGAGCCGTCGACAAGCGTGGCCTCGGTGCGCTCCGCAACGCCGATGATGTCTAAAGCGGTGGCCTCGCTGATAGGGGCAGCCGAGCGGATGACACTGCCACGATGCGTAAGAGACACCTGCGCAACCGCGAGCCACTCATGGCCGGCAAGCGTAGAAACTCCCAGATCAGCGCGGGACCCACCCGCCATAAGGTAACTATCGCCCTCGCGACGCGCTACGTTGTTAGGCCACGCCCGCCCGATCGCCTCACCGGGTGTGCACTTAGAATCGGGTACGAGCCCCGTTAACCGCGCCACCTCACGGGTAAAACGTGGCTGCTTGGACATTGCGGCAATGGCGCGGGGAATATCACCACGGGCATCAAGACTTAGTGCCGCAATCGTCGGTGCAGCCCCGCCACCACAACGCAGCAACGACGCACCCAGCCGAGGATCCGTGGGCAACGTAGCCAGCGTGCGACCAAGTTCAGTGATCTGGCCGGCGGCGTTAAGAGCCCCGATGTCGCGCAATGTATCCACTGCCTGCTCCCACGACCGCTCAGGAGGCGAAGTAAGTAGCGGGAACTGGGCAGGATCAGTACAACCCCACGCGGCCAAGAATAGTGCCGCCTGGGTCAGATCGGCGGAGCGGATCTCTGGGGTGACGTGATCGGGAAAGTGCTGAAACTCCGCCGCTGAGTACAGACGGTACACGGTGCCTGGGCCTTCGCGGCCAGCACGTCCCGCACGCTGGTCTGCTTGTGCCTGACTGGTGCTGGTGGTGACCAGTCCGGTGAGGTCGCGGGCGTGATCGCGTTTGGGAACACGGCTTAGGCCGGCGTCGATAACAATGCGCACGCCGGGCACGGTCAAAGAGCTTTCGGCTATCGACGTTGCCACCACGATCCGCTGCTGGCCAGCACGCAGCGCAGCGTCTTGCTCCGAACTGCTCAACTGCCCATGCAGAGGATAAACCGGAACGGATGTGCGCTGCTCCAAGGCGGATACTGTGCTGGTCACAGCGGCAATGGTGGGCAAGAATACGAGGGCGGAATCCGTGGAATGTGCCACCGCACGCTGGGTAACTGTGCACACATGATCCATGTATGAGCGGCTCAGTGCTATGCGCTCGGCGGCAGGCTGATAATGCAACTCTAGGGGGTGGATCTCCGCGTGGGTTTCCACGATAGGTGCTGGGTGTTCTGGGCTCAGTAGCTCAGCAAAACGTGGGGCGTCGACGGTTGCCGACATTGCGATGATCGTGAGATCGTCGCGAAGCTCTCGTAGCTCAACAAGCATGCCAAGAACAAGGTCGGTGTCGAGCTGACGCTCATGCACCTCATCGACCACCACGGCGGACACCCCGTCGAGCTCCGGATTAGAAATCAGCCTGCGCAACAGCACACCTGGGGTGACAAACTCCACGAGGTCGCCCCGAGAACGCTCACCGCGGATGGTGTAGCCCACGCGATGGGCGGTGAGGTGCTCGCAGCTGTTGCGGTCAAGTTGTTCAAGGTGGTGTGCAGCGGCGCGAACAGCCACCCTGCGTGGGGCCACCACGATCACCTTGCCGCCAGTTACATTGTGTGCAATGGGTGGAACAAGGGTGGTTTTACCGGTGCCAGGTGGGGCTTGTACCACCGCCATGCGATGGGTGCGCAGGGCGCTGATAAGCGTCGTGGTGGACTGTGCGACGGGCAGACCGGCGCCGATAACAGAAAGATTAAAGCTCATAAGTGGTGTGGGGATTGGTGGTGTGTATAGCTCGGGCAGGGTTGCCGTAGGCGATGGTGACCCCAGGTAAAACGATCACGCCAGCCCCTAGCCATGCCTGCTTGCCGACGACAATCGGGTGGGCGATTTCCCAGCCGGCGGTGCGCATATTGGCGTTGTAATCAAAAACCAACTCTGCGGTGCGAGCTATAGACTGCGTGATCTCAGGTGATACCGGCATATGCCACCGTTGGGCGCGCTGGTCGGCCATCGTAGCTAGGGTATGCGGATCAAAGCTCATGATGGCTAGGTTAGTGGGTATGCCAGATCTTTTCAGTGATAGCGGTTGGGGTAGTGGTGAGCTGCCACGGGTGCTGCGCCCTGGTCTTGTTCACCTGCCACGTTGGATGGGGTTGGACCAGCAGTTCGCCGTGGTGCAGCAGTGCCGTGAGATCGCGCGTTCGATGGCAGGTACTCCGCTTGCGATGCACCGGCAGCAGTGGGCGTCTGGCACGATGAGCGCCTATTTGATGTCCTTGGGGTTGCACTGGGAATACCGTACCTACCAGTATGTTTCTCAGTGGGGTGGGGTGGCTGTCCCGCCTATTCCTGTGGAGTTTTCGGCGCTGGCGCATGAAGTTTTGCGCGCTGCTGCGGGTGTTGACGACTCCCTTGCCGCGTGGGTGGATTCTTATCGCATTGATACGACTTTGGTGAATTATTATCCGCCGAGCGCTGGGATGGGGATGCACCAAGATGCGTTTGAGGATTCCCGTGCACCGGTGGTGTCGTTGTCTATTGGAGATTCGGCGGTGTTTCGGGCGGGCAATGGTGTGAATCGGCAGCGTCCGTGGCAGGACGTGGTGTTGGGGAGCGGGGATGCGGTGGTGTTTGGTGGACCGTCGCGAGACATGTTTCATTCGGTGGTGCGGCTGCACGAGGGCACGGCACCGACGCGATGTGGGGTGTCTCAGGGGCGGATAAATCTGACATTTCGGCAGGTAAAGCTATAGTTTCCCCCTGTTTTACCCCCGTGTGTTGGAGGGATGTTTTAGCCTCGCTGTCATGAACGGTATGGATCTTATTTCTTGTGATGATGGTCGGGTACGCCCTGCGTGGGCGGTGGGGGATGCGCTGTTGCGTCATTATTACGACTATGAGTGGGGTGCACCGGTTCATTCGGAGTCGGGGTTGTTTGAGCGATTAGCGCTAGAGGGGTTCCAGTCGGGGTTGAGTTGGCGGACGGTGCTGCAGAAGCGCGCTGCTTTTCGGGAGGTTTTCTGGGGGTTTGATGCGGATCGGGTGGCGTGCATGACGGAGGCGGATGTGCAGGCATTGCTTGTCGACGCCCGCCTGATCCGTAACCGGCGCAAAATCATGGCGGTGGTCAATAACGCTCGTGCTGTGATTGATCTGCGTGAGCATGGTGGCTTGGATGAGGTGTTGTGGTCGTTTGCGCCGGCGCAGCATACTCCTCCTCTTACGGTGGCGGATATCCCTTCGCAGACGGTGGAGTCTCGGGCGATGGCTAAAGAGTTGAAACGTCATGGTTTTCAATTTGTTGGTCCTACCACCTGCTATGCCACCATGCAGGCAGTGGGGATGGTGGATGATCGCCCCCGTGGCGCGTCGCCACTTCTCGTGGAAAGCTAGTGCCATGTCGAATCAACATGTGGTTAATGAGAAAAAGATTGCGGTTGTTACCGGTGCCTCCTCGGGTATTGGTGAGGCTGCCGCGCGTGCGCTTGCGGCCGATGGTTGGCATGTGATCGTAGCGGCGCGTCGCAAGCATCTCCTAGACGTTCTAGCGGCGGAGATTGTGGGGACGGCTATTGAGCTGGATGTAACTAGCGATGAGTCGGTGGCTGCGTTTGCGGCGCAGATTCCGCGATGTGACCTGCTGGTGAATAACGCGGGAGGCGCATTAGGGCTTGATCCCATTGCTCAGGCCAATCTTGACGACTGGCAGTGGATGTATAACACCAACGTGTTAGGCACATTGCGGGTAACGAGGTCTCTGCTTGATGTGTTGAGCAGCAGTAATGGTCTGATTATTAACATCAGCTCGATCGCCGGTATCGTGCCCTATGCCGGTGGCGCTGACTATAACGCTGCCAAGTTTGGGGTATCTGCCATGGATAAGGTCATGCGCATTGAGTTCCAAGAACGGAGTATCCGTGTGGCAGAAATCAACCCGGGGCGTGTGCACACTGACTTCTCGCTGGTGCGGTTTAAAGGTGACCAGCAGGCAGCCAATGCTGTCTATGAGGGCAAGGTGAATCTCACCGCGGCTGATATTGCGGAAACGATCCGGTGGGTGGCCTCGTTGCCTGCGCATGTCAACATTGACCGGCTTGTGATCACCCCACAGGATCAGGTGATCTAGCTCTACCGCTATGACTCTTTCGGCGTTTGGTGCATTAGCTGCCGTGTGGGCTGCAGATTGTATGCATGGGTACTAAGAATCGGCACTTAGGCATGTGGTGTGCGCTAGGTGTGATGACGGGTAACACGATATGGATTGTGGGATCCCTGTTGGGGTTTGCGGCAGTGTTAGCTGCTAGGCCAGAGATCGTGCACTTTATTCAATTAGTTGGTGGGCTTTATATCGCGTGGATGGGTATGTCCTCTGTGCGGTCTGGGGGACTCGCTGGTCGGCACTGCGGGCAGGGGTGGCAACGAATCTGTCTAATCCCAAAGCCGTGGTGTTTTTCTCCTCGATATTCGCACAGTTTGTCAACCCCAATATGGGGACTATGTGGACTATTGCGATAGCAGCGTTTCTGATCGTTAGCGGTCTAGCGTGGTTTATCGGCCTTGCGTGTGTCGTGAGGGTGGCAGCCAGCGCTTTAATGAGCAATAGTGCATGGATTGATCTTGGCGCGGGCGTAATTTTCCTCGCCGTAGGTGTAATCATGGCCATTGAAGGAGTTGCCAGAATTGTGAGTTAAGACACTTTAAGCTTTTTAATGTGTGCTAGTCTGCGACATAAGAGAGGATGCACTGCACCCGCAGCGTGCCCCCGTCCAACGTTGTCTATTCAAGAGGAGAACACACGCAATGCGTACACCACACCGTCAAGGACACACACGCTGGACCAAACTCCCACTCGTGTTCGCAGTAGGAACGCTCAGTGCCGCCATGCTGGCAGCATGTGGATCAGATACCGCAACCGATACCACCGACGGCTCTGCAGGACCTTCTAGCCCAGCAGCAGCCTCGGCCACACCAACCACAGCCGACGCACTCTCAGGGCGAATCGTCGGCGCCGAAGACGCCCCCGAAGGTCTTACCCATGAGGACTTCTACGCCATGTTCGGCTCCGCAGAAGAAACCCCCAAAGACACCATCACCCCACCAGAGTGCGAACCCCTCATCTTTGACAGCCACACCATGTTCAACTGGGGGTCTCAAGCCCGTGGCACCACCGCAGTATCCATGTACAGTAGCGCCGGCGGCGATCAAACAGCCTTCGTCAAACTCGAAGAAGACGCAGCAGGGCCGGTACCAGACGCAGGTGCTTGCGCCACCGTTACCTCAGAAAACACCTCAGCCTTAGGCAACTCGCGTACCACCTATGCCATTGCACCAAAACAACTCCCAGTAGAAGGTGCAGACAGTGTCGTGGTCGTTGACCAAAATCTCCAAGGCTTAACCCTCGACGACGCTGATATGAGCGGTGCGCGCGCTGGGGAACGCACCACAGTGGTCATTGCGCAAGCGCACGGACACACCATTACCGCAGTGGGAACCGGTGATATTCCTGACCAAGCGATCACCGACTTGGTTAACAAACAAATCCACAAACTTGCCAGCTAATAAGCTGCGTAAGCCAACAATTGCTCCGACAAGGAGATACTCACGATTGTTACCACGACACCTACTGTTGAAGGCCGCACCATCGCAGAGATGGTTCGCCGTGCAGCCGACTTGGGGGTGTTCCTACATAGGTTGTTAATTCCGTGGGTGAGATTTGAACTGCTCCCCTTTAGTTGGACTGAGAAATCAGACACCGACTAATAGGGAGTGTTTCTATGAGCACACGAAGTTCTCTGTCAGAGGAACAACGAGAACAGCTCGTTGGCCTATGTGAGCAAGACTTGGGTTTTACGGCTACAGCAAGTCGGATTGGGGTCCGGCGCGCCCCAGTTCGTAGCCTGTACCATCGCTGGCTTCTCCATGGCAGGCTATGTCTTGTGGAGAAACTTCGGGCGGAAAATGGCTACCTAAAAAAATTGCGGGACTTGAAAACCAACGGCAAGGCTAAAGACCAAAGCCATCGTCACCCTCACATCACAGCATCGACTCAACGACCTATTAAAAGCAGCAGGCTTAGCAAGGTCGACGTACTTCTACCACCAGCAACGCCTAGACTGGCCAGACCTACATGCCGAGCTTAAGGGACGTCATCACGGCCATATTTGAAGATGAAGCACTACTTTGGCTACCGTCGGGTCCACAGTGAACTTACGTCAACGAGGCTGGGAGGTTAACCACAAGCTCGTCTACAAGCTCATGGACTAGATGGGCTTGAAATCCAAGGTCAGGTCGCGTAAGAAGTACACCTCGTACCAAGGCCAGACGAGCCACATCACAAAGAGCCTCTTGGACTGCAACGTCACGCCAGAACAACCCAACACAGTATGTGTTAGTGATGCCACCGAGTTTTCAGGTGGCTGGTATGAAGGTCTATCTTTCACCGATCATGGATCTAAGCGACCGGAGTATTCTGGCACACGAGTTGTCGACATCCCCGTCAACGAAGCTCACGTCAACCTCGTTAAAGAATGCGATCACATGGCATAAACATGGTGAAGGGTTGATGGTGCACACTGACCAAGGGATCTAGTACCAGCACTCCAGTTGGCGTTAGTTAATTGAGTCTATTGGTGGTGTGCAGTCGATGTCGCGTAAGGGTAACTGCTACGACAACGCGGTGATGAAAGAACTTCTTCGGTCATCTCAAGACCGAAATGTACTACGGCGAGTACTTCGCCAGTGTTGATGAGTTTTACCGGGCCGTAGATGATTACATCTTCTGGTACAACAACGCCCGGCTTCAACAACGGTTCAAGGGTCTGACTCCGATGCACTATCGGAATCAGATGTTGGCGGACATGAAAAACTGACCAGTGGCGGACACGGGATTTGGGGGTTTGGGGAGTTTTTAGTGGGGCTAGTTCAGAAAGCAGTGGCCTTTTAGAAGGAGGCAAATGTAGGTGAGTTTCTCAGTCACGGAGACGGACCCGCCCTACAGGTAGTTGAGCGGTCTCTACTTCCGTTCCAGCTGAGCAGATAAGAGATCTTAGGACACCTCAGCTACTACCATATGGGTGCATTGATCACCTTGGAGTGTCAGGCGAATGTGAAAGTGATACGAAGCGCAAGTATGGGGTTCTTTACGCGATTTTTCAGTTTGTCGATTCAATGGGAGTCGTGATGTAGATAGCCCGCTTACCTCAGTTGGATCTACGGGAACGGAATGAAGTTGTCCCACACATCGCGCCAGCCTTCGCTGATTGCGAGGGCTTTTGGCCAAGCTTATCAGCTTCAAACTTATCAAGGACTGCGCGGACTTTATTCTTGTTGGTAGCAGGATAAATCCTTTGACCCCTAGGTTTCCTACCCCCATAAGAGTCTGCTCAGACCAAATCCTTCACTATGAAAAACGGTTTCCACCTGTCCTTTTGGGCAAGTAGGGGTAATTACAGTTTTCTTCATCTATTTTCCAGTTGTCTCGCCGGGTAGAAGGTTTACTCTAAAGACTGCTGGCAAAAGTCTGTCACAAAGCTGTGTTCCTCCACGTTCATAGGGAAGAGATCGCAAATGAAGAGTCTAAAACAACTAAGCGTAGTCGTTGCAGCATGTGCGAGCATTTCTCTCGCAGGCACTGGTGTTGCGGGGGCCAATGTGTTTCATGGTCATTGGATTGGTGGGCGCATTGAAGAGGCATATCACCGCTTGGGTGGATGGGACACGTTTGGTGATGCAACGACTGACGAACGCATCGCTAAGAACAACGGGCGTTTCCAGGTCTTTGCTAAAGATGCGTCTATCTACTGGCATGCCGGGGTCGATAATGGTATCGCCCATCAGGTCGGTGGACGAATCCGCAACAAGTGGGGCGACCTTGGTTGGGAGGGCGCTGCATTGGGTTATCCGATTACCGATGAGCTCAAGACTCCAGATGGTGTTGGCCGGTTCAACCATTTTCAAGGTGGTTCTATTTATTGGTCTCCTGACACCGATGCCCACCAAGTCTGGGGAGGAATCCGAGACAAATGGGGGCAGCAGGGATGGGAAACTGGAGACCTCGGGTACCCAACGACGGACGAATTGCTTACCTTAGAAAAGACAGGTCGTTACAACCACTTCCAAGGCGGGTCTATCTACTGGTCTTCGGCAAGTGGAACCCATATCATCTCCGGACCTATCCGTAAGTTCTGGGGAAGCCTAGGCTGGGAACGCAGCAGTTTGAAGTTCCCAACTGGTGAGCAATATTCAGCTGGTGGGGGAGTAAAGCAAGACTTCCAGGGTGGTTCAATCCAGTATTTCGAACCCACAGGAAAAGCACTAGCCGCCTTCGATAACAAGAATATTTCGAGCTACCGACAGATCTATCCACTGTTTAACACCACAGACTTCAAGCGGTGGCATGCAGCAGGCGTCTACCGTGAAGTCATCCAAAACATGGATAAGTATTTCCCATTGTCAGGATGCCCAGATGAAATCACCGAAGGTGCTGTATGCACCTTCACTGGTGTCGGCGGAGCCACAAGCAAGGTGACCGTTGACCGAATTTCTGATGAAGGGTTCTCACTTGTTACCGCTAGCGATCACCCTGAAGGCGGCGGCAGAACACTAAACATCCGATTCGATGAAGTAACATCCCCTGCAGCAAAGGAGACTGGCGTTGTCTTCGATAGTGATGCTGTGAAGTCTGCATACACCGGCTCTGACAAAACATGGGTTCGTCTCGTAGTCGAATCCTTTGGTTCGACACAGACCTCAAAGGTTCAAGGTCCATTTAGCTCCGATCATGTCGGTTCGCAGGTGTGGGGTAAGTTTGCCGGAAATCTGCGCTCGACGATCGACTCGTCTTCGACAACCTACATTCCGTTGTCGAAGTAGCCATCTTTTAAACAGCATCTATAAGTCAAGGAGTTACCCGTGTCTTCTATTTTTCGTCGATTCTCCGCAGGCGTACTAGCTAGTGTTATTGCCGCTGGTGTTTCGATTTCCCCTGCGGTAGCAGAAACTTCTGTCGATATCACCGCAGGTGACGGTGGAATTGTTCAAAAAGACTGTGCCACTGGAGTTGAATATGTGCGTGTTGACTCTTCTGGGTTAGAAAACTCCAAGGCCTGCTTTTTCTGACCAAACCGACCGGATGGGTGGCGGTCAACATTACAGGCTCTTATGGAATCGTCAATCGTTTGAAAGTCCCAGTTTCAGTCGCGTTTAAGCTACCCGATGGGCAGGTGTATTGGCAGCGAGTCATTGAGCCTGGAAAGCTACAAAGCATTGATGTCGACAATAACCTGTCAACAGTCGTGGAGATTCAAGTTACCCCAGTTGCAACCTCGGCAGGTGCCGCCACTGGTGACTTAACAATTAATACCGCTAACCCCCATGTTGTCAGTTTACGATCGGCTGGACGAAATGCAGCGGGGAAAACGCTTCGCCTGTCATGGGCAGGCGTTGAATTGACTAGTTTGGATCGGAACTCGGGGTTTAATGACCGACTGGATGCGTCTTTTAAAGTAGTCCCCGCCCGCGACGGATCTCAGTGCGTATCGTTAGAAGCTGCCGCATATCCAGGGGTCTACCTAACAATGCAATCCAACGGTTCAGTCACTGTTCAAAGCAATCCCAATGCAAAGGGGGCGACCTGGTGTCCGTCCGCAGCGGCAGAAACCCCTACT
This sequence comes from Corynebacterium rouxii, assembly GCF_902702935.1. Lineage (NCBI taxonomy): Bacteria > Bacillati > Actinomycetota > Actinomycetes > Mycobacteriales > Corynebacteriaceae > Corynebacterium > Corynebacterium rouxii. The sequence goes on from NZ_LR738855.1 coordinate 131,715, forward strand.
GGAACAAGGCTTGCGTCGGCACTTAATCAGACCCGGGTATTTACTACCAGCGGTTCACAAGGGGTAACAACGACAACATCGCGTACAAGCGAATCAGTATGGTTTGTCGATCAAGCTCTAGCGCTGCCAGGGAACTAAAACTCCGCGCAACGCAAATGGATAAAGCCACCTTGCTGCATGTCGGCGCACTTGTTCCGACAATTTCTCCGTGGTACGTGGCACCTATCTCGTTAACCTTTTCCGAAAGGACATCCTCTCATGCACCACGGTAGAAAAACCCTGAAAAAATACGCGCAAACCATCGTTACAACCATGATTACGGCCGCTCTGGGCATTAGTGTTTCTTCAGCAGATGCACTTGCACAAGCAGACCAAATAAATCTTGGTACACAGATTGCTAACGAGCAACAGGCGCGAGAATACGCCGTGGAGATGGTCGCAACCAATTTCACTGCTTCCCAAGCGGCAGCCGAGGCCGTACTTCGTGGTGGCCCAGACGAGCTGACTGCCTACACGGAATCCGGAATGAATGAAGCTCGAACCCAAGACCTTCGCCAGATAGTCGTAACAATATCGTCGCTGTCTGGTGAAAACGTCCAGAAAGCAGCGACCCAAGCTCTTAACGCAGGAGACATTGAAAGCCTCAGTAATTTCATTGAAAGTGGGTGGCAGACTGCCCAAACCGAGGACGACCGCGCAACAGCATGGAAAGCAACTCAGGCTCCTGATGGCAGTGTTCTTAAATCTGCGGCCGAAAACGCTTTATCGGCAGACACCGCTGATGCCCTTAGTGAATTCTCTTCAACAGGAGCAAACAAAGCCCGCCGAGACGACAAACGACGCGAAGTCTATGAACTAACCCGCTCACCACTCCCATCTGTTGCTGCCGGAGCCTCAGAAGCACTCATGACAGACACAGATACGGCAATCGAGTCGTATCTTCGCTACGGTCAATTTGTCGACTCTGCTCGAGACACAGAAACAATGAGTATCACCGAACTGGTCGATACCGCCATCTCTGAATCCGATAAGGCCCAACAAGCAGCTGGTTTTGCAGCAACAAACGCAGACCAAGCCCGCCGAGCCACTGAGGCCGCTCGACAAGCTACCCAAAAAGCTAAAGATGAGGCCCTAGCAGCTGACGCCGCACAAGTAAGGGCAGGAAACGCGGCTGCAGCAGCAGGAAAGCTAGCCAACCAGTCCGCACAAGCCGCTGACAACGCTGTTGCTGCGGCAGCTGAAGCACGTCAAGCTTTAGCACAAACTGCAGACGCGTTGGCTCGCGCAGCCTCAGCAGCTTCCCGCGCACGCATCGCAGCACAAGAAGCTTCTGCCCGCGCTTCTGCGGCCGGATACGATGCTTCTATGGCAGCTCAAGCCCGACAAGCTGCTGAACAAGCCCGAGATGCAGCACGAGCAGCTGAAAAAGCAGCGCAATCATTCGTCCACGCCGATGCCGCAGCAGGATTTGCCCGCACCGCCAGCGGAGCTGCAGCAAGTGCTGCTAGCAATGCTGATGCCGCAGCAGCCGCCGCATCCGATGCAGCAGCAGCCGCTGGGGCAGGCGACGCCGCTGCTGCCGAAGCCAGGGCAGGGGCCGCACGAGCCCGTGCTGCTGCGTCACGAGCCCGAGCAGCATCCAACGAAGTAGACGGACTAGTTTCCCGCATCACCGGTCTCGTTGAACAAGCACGCACAGCAGCACGCGAAGCCGCAGACCACGCAAGTAAAAGCGCACAAGCAGCCGAGGACGCCGCACGCGAAGCAGGTAACGCTTCTGCCGCCGCACAACGAGCAGGCGCCAACGCCCAATCAGCCCAAGACGCTGCAACAAAATCCATCGAAGCAATCAACCTAGCCTCTGACATCGCGCAACTAGCCAAAGAATCAGCAAAACAACGCCAGGAACAAGAAGCTCAATACCTCAAAGACCAAGCCATCCAAGCAAATGAAGTTGAAACTCAAAATGATCAAACTCGACAATTACAACAAGAGAAACGCAAACAACTCGAAGACGAGTTAAGGCTGCTTGGGGCCTATTCAAATATCGAAGCAACTGAAGAAAACCCTGCACTACGACCCTCCAGCCCAGATGATCTTACGCGACTTCGCGACGCAACTGTTGCCGCGGCTATGGTCGGCGGGCCGGCCGTCTCTGGAGCAGCGAAACTAGCTTTATCCAGTGGAAAGACCGAGGATCTTCAACAGTTTGCTAAAAGTGGTTACGCTGCTGCACTAACTACCGATGAACGAAGTGTCTTAAATACATGGTGGGCGACTGACCCAAACGAGGAAATTCGTGACGGATCTGAAGAATGGGTCAATGCTGACGGAGCGGTTGTTCATTGGTTTGTAACTGACGAAGCAAAACGACTTCGTACTCCTGCCCTAATCGAGAGAGCTTGGAAACTCAAGGAAAATGCTGGAAAAGAAGTTCAGCTTGCGGCAGACAAAGCTATTACCGAAGGAACTTACGAGGCTCTTGATGCCTTTGTCAACGGTAATGGATATCTCAAAGCCCGTCATGATGACCAACTCCAGCTGGCTTATGAGCTGGAAAGAACCGGTGGACCTGAGCTGAAAGCAGCTGCTGAAGCAGCCATTCTAGGGGATCGGCAAGGGCTTAATGAGTTTATTGCAGTTGAAGCAGCGCGAAAGAGCGCAGATGATGCCGAGAAGACCACGCATGATCAACAAGTCAATGCACTTTTGGAGCAAGGATTCCAAGCTGCCCACCGAGCAGCAGAAAGCGCTGCAAAGGCTCAACAGTCCTACTTTGAGGCTTATGGCAATGCAGTACAGGCCTCGGCATTTGCGCAGGAGGCTGCCCAATGGTCCGGCCGTGCCGAGGAGTCAGCGCAAAGAGCAAACAGATCTCTAGCCTCGGCTCGAGAATCACTTAGATTTGCTCAAGAGCAGAAAGAGCGTGCAAATGCGGCCGCACGTCAGGCTGAACAAGACGCGCAACAGGCCACAGCCAACTCAGATCAAGCACAAAGCTTTGCCCTAGATGCCCACCTGTCAGCCAATCAAGCTCAATCCTCCGCCGAGCAAGCAAGAGTCTCAGCTGCAAGTGCTGGCCAGGATGCCGCTTCCGCTGCAGAGGCTGCAGATGCTGCGTATCAAGCTGCAACGGAAAAGTGGCAGAACGAACAGGTAGAGCTTCAGGCTGCGAACAAAAACGCAGAACTAGACGGCGGATCAGTCGAAGAAACTACAGGAATTCTCGAAAGCATAAAAGCGACAATTGGCCAGGAGGCTCTAGATCTTCTTTTAGACTTTATTGGAGTTACCGACGTAGTCAACTGCTTCCATGGTGAATTTTCCGGTTGTCTATGGACAGCGGTAAGCCTATTCCCAGCTTCGAAGATACTAAAAGCAGGTAAGGCAATACCTGCGCTACGTAAGCTATTGAGTAAAACTGGCGAGGTGCGCGATTTGCTTCGTGCACGTCGAGTCGAGCACTCAGCCAAGCTCAACCAACTCCACAGCATTCCCTCCTGCGGAGCGATCTCCCTCAGCTCTGCTGCAGTAACCAGACCAAACATTCAATTTGCGGTTCATTACGCCAATCGGCACAGGCAATTGCAATTTGAGCAAGTAGACAGCACCAAATGCACGGTTGGTTCTTTCCCAGGAAGAATTTTCCGAGGGGGAAATTACCGTAAACTTATGACACGTTCCTGGATCGATCCGCGCCAAAAGTTCAGAGTTGAACGGCACCACATCATCGCCGCTTCTACCATCAAAAAAGAAAAGGCCTCGCTTCCTGTGGGAATGACGTGCAGCAACGCGCCCGCCATTCAAATGGAGAAAGCGGACCACAAACTCACACAATCTTGGGGAAGCGGGACTAAAGCAAAGAAATATCAGGAAGCGCAGGAACAATTGGTTCGGGAAGGAAAAATTGAGGAAGCATTTCAGGGCGAATACGAATACATAAAAAGTGTGTTTCCAGGTAAGTATGATCAAGCGCTCGATGAAATGATTGACGACGCTCTTTCTCGTGGTTTCCTTAGCAAAGACTTCCGTATCGCAGACAACCTCGATGCAGGCAATCTATCAATCGATTCACATATCACCGTAATTCCAGCCTAAGCCGTAGAAACGAGAGCTAGTGCCATGTATTGAATTCTCCAGATGACTACTGTGAATCAGTAAAGCAATGACTTGTATCTAAGGAAGACATAGAAAATGAAGTTCAACTTTGAAATTCCCGCACCATTGCAGTTAGGCACACCCATTTCGTACTACGAAGGCCTCCTGTCTGATTACCGCTACCTGGATATCTCATATCTCAAGATGTCATTCACGGGCGAGATCATCGGACACTGCGCAGTCGGCAACAATGACTACACAATTCGAGCCAATGTGGAGGGCGAGTCAGTTTCCTCCGTCGAGATTTTGGATGTGCTCGAAACAGACAGCTTCCTTGATATCCCGTTGTCGTTGCCAAATCGAAAGTTCGTGAAAGCTTTGAAGGGTTTGGGCATTGAGTTCGACCACGACCGGGACGGCATTAACATTCACCATGAAAATAGAGTGATCGCATTGTCGTACCAATTCGGCAAAGTTGCCGCTATTTGCTGGGCTAGCGAATAAACCTCTGGCATGTATACTGCACGTATTAACTTACGCGACAGGATCGCCAAAACCTGATGGATGAAACAACCAACGAAAAAGAAGACACAGAAAATGAAGATTGAAAGTTCCTGCCCTTTGCCAGTCAAACCCGGTATGACGGTTGCTCAGGCTACCGAGGCGTGTTATCGGTCTGAATTGGGTGCTGATACCTATGCGGAGGAGTTTGAAGGATGGGTTGATATCGAGGCCTTAGAGCCCGGTGACCCTGGCCGGAAGATCGTATGCTGCGTCGAGGATGGTATCTGTATCACGGTTGAGATGAAGTACATGGACTTACCGATTACGGATACCTTTTACGGCGTAGACCTTAACTGTCAGCCCGGTGAAGGTTGGGCGACTAGTCTTGAGCGGGTCGCGCGAGCATTGGAAGATAAGGGGCTCAAAGTAGTAAAACGGGACTCCTATGTTTTGCTTCCCGATCTTTTTGTAGCTATTGAGGTGGGTGAAACAATTGGATGGTTTGACCCCGCATATTGGAGCCGTGAGGAGTTCTTGGAGGAAGCCATACTCGCTTAGCTTGCATAACCGCGTGCACGCGAGGATATTTTATAGTCCCTTCACGTTCGAGTGTTTCTCCGAGCGATTTTCGAACGGATCCGGCTTCATGAAACTCCAAGTGCATCATCAAACATAATAAAACATCCCAGATCGTCTGAAATGGGAACGACAGCCCCCCTTGCACCTTAACTATATCGATTACCCTCTAGGAGGGAAGGGATCGTCACCATATGAATTGCGCTGGTGTATACGCCCATCGTCTTTACGATGCTTTATCCACTCGCTACCACTATCCTTAGCGAGCTTTTGGCTCCACTTTCGCGCCTCAGATTCCGTATCTCGATAGCCAGAGGCTCGAGAAGCACCCTCTCTCCCTACCTTCCACTGCTGACGCTCACTATCCCATGACTGATGAACATTCTTACCGGACACTTCGCCCTCCTCAGGAACCATACTTACTAACTCTCTACACAGCCATTCGACCACAATGCAAATGTATGTTCTAGTGCTAAAGTGGGTCGGCGCATAATCCCGAACGATTGACAATCAACCTTTTCCACAAAATGAGCCGATCAGCAGCCATCAACTATTCCCAATACACTGGGCGCCCCTTGTCAGAAGTCGATGCATCAGCGGTTAAGCAACACGATGCTAATGAAGATAGGATGATTCTGTGTCGACATAGAAAGAAGTCACGAGGGGGAAGTAACAACTGCCAACCAGCTCTTGACGAGAACACGGAAAAGGTTGGGGTTGCCCTTCCTAAAACAGAACGCTATCCTCAAGGGTGTGGAGTTGATCTTCGTTGAAAGATGAACATCAACTCGGCCCGCACTGTAGCTACTGGCAGGTGCGGGCCATTTTATTTCTTCTGGGGAGCTGCATAGATAATCGTAGAGTGCGGCTCTAAGTAGTCCCCGGTTTCGTTTCTGCCCTTGTGCGTAATCTGACGTCGGTAGGCCATACAAGTTATATCCGGAGCCCATAGAAGCTGCTCATCGGATGGGCTAACCCAAGCTACGCCTACCTCACGAGGAAAGATGCCCTCCTGCCTGAGCCTCCTAACCAGACGCCGATCCCGATTATCGTCAACTCGTCTTAATCGCTTTTCGAAGATGAGCCCTGCCGGAGGATTATCGCGTGTGCTCCCGTAGATGTGCTCTACCAGAGACCTTAAGCAATCTCCCCTAGCCTGCTCAAGGTCTCCCCCCAGACTGCAGGGGAATTCCAACGGAAACAAGGTGCTTGTCTCCCCAGGAGTCGAGCTGCTTCAGCATCTCGACGGTACGGTACTGACTTTCAGAGGTGCGGAGTTCATCTGTTGTGTGCCAATAATCCTTCTCCGAAATATCGCGAAGAGTCTTGCGGGTTCCCTCAAGATCCCCATAGCTAAGCTTCACTGCTGCCAAGATATAAAAGGACCCCGCTCTCGTATTCGTCAGGCACCGAGTACGACTCATCGAGGTAAAGAAAGGCGTCATCATCAGACGCACCACCGTACAGCCTCACCAAAGATGGGTGTAGATGCTCTTTCATGACATCCTCCTCAGATGATCTACCTAGCTTGATTGATTCCTCCAGAAACTAGGTTACTGGCCGGTAGGCCACGCTCAGATAACTCAGCACACCTCTCGGGGGCGCTGGAAGCGCCACTGCCCGCGAAAGCAAGGCGAGCTGCTCTCTTCAAAGGTGAAAATGGCCATCTTGGAGGCCAGAACCCAGGGGGTGCCGACCCCTCATCCGAGGAGCTAGCGGACACCTTGGGAACCTCAGTTAGGCGGATTCGGCACACGGGTGCCGGTTACGTAGTAGTTCGCGTGCTTTGGCCATCACTTTGGGGTGGCTCGTCGGCTGCTTGAGTGGCTGTCGCGACGTACGGGGCGGCCGGGTTCGTTTTATCTTCGGGAAGCGTTGAGTGCACATCTGGCTGATCTGGAGTATGTGTATCGCTTGGAGGAGGAGGCTGCTCAGGTTCGTCGCGGGGAGTTGGGAACTGTGCCGTTGAGTCAGCTGGAGCGCGAGTAAGTTTCTGCGGGAGGTTGGCGCCTTTGAGAACCCGAGGTTACGAGGTAAGGCATTAGCAGCCAATAAGTCGGGTTTGCTGACATTGTAAACGCGCATGTTGTCGTCGTTGTGGTTGACGTTGGGCACCGCTCGAAGGTCTACGACTAACCCCTTTGGTCCTCGCCTCCGTCGGGTCCACCGTTTTCCATCACGCGACAGAGGCGGGGGTTGTAGATTGTTGGCTTGAGGGGGCCGAGGCCATAAGCAGCCGCACCGGTTAGACTGATGGGCATGCAAGCGCAGGATGTCACGATTCGTGATCAAGAAATCAAACTCGGTCAGTTTATTAAGCTCGCCAACCTCGTAGAAACCGGCGGCGCCGCAAAAGAAGTCATCGCTGAGGGGCGCGTCACCGTCAACGGTGCCGTGGATACCCGACGTGGCAAGACGCTTCGCGACGGCGACGTGGTCTGCATCGGCACCGTCTGCGCCCGCGTAGTCGCAGGTGCTGAGGATGATGACGACTACTTTGATGAGAAGACCGCCAACGATGACTTCGATCCAGAAGTCTGGAGGAACATGTAATGCCCGCATTCCAAGCCGAACCAGGCATGCCCTACTGGATCGACCTGACCACCAGCGACCTGCGTAAATCCACCTATTTCTACTCCCACGTACTGGGCTGGGAAATCGAAGAATTTGGTGCCGACTACCACCTCGCCCGCGTACAAGGCCTGCCAGTAGCAGGTTTTATCAAACGCCCAGAAAACCACCAGCAGCCCGATACCTGGGTCACCTACTTCATGACGGACAACATCGCCGCTGACTGTGCAGAAGTAGAAAAACTAGGCGGTCGGGTACTCGCTGACCCCATGGAAGTCCGCTTGGGGCTCATGGCATTGGTCGTCGACAATGCCGGTGGCCTCTTCGGCCTGATCCAACCCGCCGGTGAAGATGCCTTCATTGCGGCCGGTGAACCTGGCACACCAGTGTGGCATGAGCTCACCGCCACCACGAACTACACCAAGGCAGTAGAGTTCTACCCAGCACTTTTCGGCTGGGCAACAGCCACCATGGACACCGACGGCTCCTTCGAATACACCACCGCCCAAGTAGATGGCGGAGCTATCGCAGGAATCTTCAACGCCGAAGGCCAATTCCCATCCCAAGTACCAAGCTTCTGGCAAAGCTACCTCGGCGTTGCTGAGGTAGACGCTGCCGTCGCAGCGACCGTGGAATACGGCGGCAGTGTTATCCGCGAACCATGGGACACCGAATTCGGTCGCATGGCGATCATCGCAGACTCCACCGGTGCCACTGTCACCCTGTGTGAAGCACCTGAACCTGTAGAAGAAGGTAACGAGTCTGATCCGCTAGAAGGCATTGACCTCAGCCAATTCGGCCTCTAGCCGCCATGGGCACTGATTGCTCGCAGCACGTCCCGCTCAGCGATCTCACTGAGCGGGTTCTAGCTGATGTTGATGCCATCCCCAGCGGGAAAGTCACCACCTATGGTGACGTGGCACGCCGCGTGGGGTGCGGTGCCCGCCACGTGGGCAGCATTATGCGTCGATACGGTGCGCTGACCACATGGTGGCGCGTCGTGCGTGCCGACGGCACCCTGGCGGTCGCCGACCGCGCGGTCGAGCACTGGAACCGCGAAAAGATCGCGCACAATGGAAGTCGTGTGGATCTCGCCCAGTGCTACTATCAGCCCTAACCGGTGAATCTACGCGCTGTGTTGCGCTGCCTGATGTGCAAGAAATTCCGCCACGTCGCGCACCCGCTGGCGAGCCACCTCTGGGGTAGAAACCCGATGCTCAGAGACGTATTCCAGCACCCTGACCTGCTCCGGCTCCTCGGCCCATGGGTAATGCCCCGCGATGGCATCGTTGCTAGCTACCTGCATAAGCGTTGGTGGGAACTGGTTGGGGTCAGGGAAGCTGACCTCGCCAACAACCTCAGGGGGTAGCCCCGTGAGATCAAGGTGCGGGAAAGTTAAAGCCTGAGCATCCCAAAGCGAATGCGTCAAGGTGGTCAGTGTGCCACCGGAGGAGTATCCCCAGGCAAACAGCGCGGTGGGCTGCTGATTGTCACGCACCCACTGGGCAGCCGTGGTGACCGTTGCGATGACCTGTTCCAAGGTGTGCTCAGGCACCAGCGGATAATCCAGGTCCAAGAAAGTAACACCGGAGAGGTTGGCTACGGCAGCAACCTCGGGGCGCCACGCGTTGTCGAGTGCTACGCCGGAGCCTTTCCACCAGCCGCCGGGGTGTAAGGAGATGGCCCAGGCGCCGGTCGGGTTGTCGGGGCGGATGATCTGCCCGCCAAGTTCGGGGACATCTTCGGTGGTCACGCCGTCGATAAAGGCGACACCTGGCATGGTGTGGTCGAGGGCGGAGCCGAGCATGAGCATGCAGGCGTGGGTGATTCGGTCGGGGAGGCGGGCGTCGAAAGTGTCGATGGCCTCCTTATCGCTGGGGTTATCCGACCACGGTGGGTTCTTCGCAGGTGCCTCATAGTGGGCGGCGATATAGGTGGAGAGCTGCTCTAGTTGCTGCTCGGGGGTAAGGATGCGATCGTGGCCGCCGATAAGGAATTCTTCACGCTCGCGGCGCTCTTCTGGGCTGATGTTCGATGTATCCGTCATGATTTTCATCCTACGCGTGTTGGGGATCACCCCCGCTGCAGGGCATTACTGCGCCACCTTCTCAACAAAAGGTGTAGAAACAATAAAAACATAATGGTCACAAGGATGTGTCCGTAGCGTGAAAGGGTTAGTGCGGAGCATGAGCGGTATCTCTATTATCGAAAACGCAGTTCTTAAGCCCACCAAGCGCGAGGTCGCTGAGCAATGGTTGGGCTATTTTGAGCACATTGGTTCCTACCGCTTTGTGGACCCCGATGGTCAGGTAGGTATCGAGTCGCTGATTGGTTTCGATCTCGACCGCCGGCTTGTTCAGATGCCGGTGACGTATCGCAGCGCCGAATTTGATGCGGAACACACATTGACCACCATGGACCACTCGGTGCTAGGCACCCGCTACGTGAGCAACGCCATGGGCGATCCGGTGGCGGTACGCGAGTACATTCGGGTGATCTTGGAGGCCGACAACGGCGCGCAGCGTTCCGACGGCAAAGTGTCGGTCCTCGACGTGCGCGGCAGCGGCAACCGTGAGGAGGGCCTCGAGATCGGCGAAGTACGCATTCTCGAGGCCACACGGCAGCGCGCGGTGGGCTACGTGCGTATCGACGGCACCCTCCGCGGCTTTGTCCTGCGAGTTCCGCATCTGCTCGTGCCAGAGAACTCCCCACGTCTAGGGCATAACATCTCGCCCATGCGATTGAACGGCTCTGTGGTGATGTCCCCTGAAACCGTTCTCATCGCAGCGGAGCTGAGCTGGCACGATATTTAACCAAGGGCTACCAGATAGTGACTCGCTTTTCTGGGGCGATCCACATGGGGGAGTCCTCCGCCACGTCGAAGGCTTGGTAGAACTCGGCGATGTTTCCGGCGATCACATTGCAACGGAACTCGGCAGGGGAGTGCGGATCAATGGCGAGGTACTGTGCTGCTAGCTCTGGACGAATCGCCGTGCGCCACACGCGTGCCCATGCGAGGAACAAACGCTGTAGGCCAGTGAACTGGGTCTTTTCCAGTTCTGGGTCGGCATCTTCTGCATGGAAAGCGGCCAGCGGGGTGGAATCGAAGTCGAGGCCGTGGTCGGCGAGGTAGCGTCGATAAGCGATGACTGCGATGCTCAATCCGCCGAGGTCACCAATGTTTTCGCCCAAAGTAAACCGGCCATTAACACCCGCGCCGCTGGGGTTGTTGTCCGCCAGCACACTCGGAACCAAGCCCTCGAACTGCTCAACCAGACGATCCGTTAGCGCGCTGAAAGCAGCACGGTCCTCATCGGTCCACCACGACTGCAGGTTGCCGTGGCCGTCGTATTGCGAACCTTGGTCGTCAAAGCCGTGGCCGATCTCATGGCCAATCACCGCGCCGATAGCACCAAAGTTTTCAGCCGCATCGGCATCAGGCGAATAGAACGGTGCTCGCAGGATAGCCGCAGGGAAGGTGATGTCATTGACCACGGGATTATAAAACGCATTGACGGTTTGCGGGGTGGTAACCCACTCGTTGCGATCCGCCAACCGCCCAATTTTGTTCAACTCATAGTCGTGAGCAAAGGCAGAACCAGCGCGAACATTATCAAGGAGGTCTGTGCCCTTGGCGCTAAACTCCAAGCCGGCGTAGCTGCGCCAAGAATCTGGATAGCCGATCTTGGCATTGAACTTGTCCAGCTTGTCCAACGCGCGCTCGCGGGTTTCAGGCGTCATCCACGACAACCCGCTGATGCGCTCACGGTAGGCCTCGATAAGGTAGCTGACCAGCGAAAGCATGTCTTTCTTAGAGGACTCGGGGAAGTGACGCTCAACAAATAGTGCACCGATTTCTTCACCCACAAAGGACTCCGCCAACCCCAGTGCACGCTTCCAACGATCACGCTGCTGCGTAGCACCCGAAAGCGTAGTGCCAAAGAACTCGAAGTCGGCGCGAGAAATCTCAGGGGTGAGAACACCGGCACGAGAATGCAGGATGCGCCACGTGGTCAGCAGTTTCCAGTCATCAAGACGCTGAGGCGTTAGCAAGGACTCTAGAGCCTCAAAGTAGGAAGGCATCATGGAAATAACACGATGCTCTGGCAGGCCAGCGGCACGCAACAGGGCTGCTACCTGCGGCGGAAGCTCAGCCATCTCAGTGGGATTGAAGGTCTTTACAGCATCACGACGCTGCACCACATCCCAATGGGCGGCGGCGATATCCGTCTCTAGTGCGAGGATCCGCGCGGCAGCGTCGATAGGCGTGGTGCCCAGTTGCTCCGGTGCAAGGAAACCCAACATCTTTTCCACGTGCTTTTGATAAGCCTCACGCGTCTGCGCATGGGCCTCTTCGCGGTAGTAGGCCTCATCCGGCAACGTGATACCGGACTGCATGATATAAGCCACGGACTCGTCACCAGCGGAATCCTTTTCTACCCAGAACCCCACAGGTCCGCCCACGCCCACGCGGTCCAACGCGCCCAAGGCCTGAACGAACTCCGGCACGGTAGCAACATCGATCAGTGCGAGATCCTTCTCAAGAGCTGCCACGCCCGCCGACTCGATGCCCTCGGTATCCATGAACGAGGCATACAACTTTCCGGCCAGCGAATCAGCAGAATCCGCCACGATCGTGTGCACATCTTCTTCCGCGCGATCCCGCAGGCCATGGAAAGTACCATCCACGCCGCGGTCGTCTGGAATCACATGAGAGTCCAACCACGGGCCATTAACAAAACGGTAGAGGTCTGACAGGGCAAAACGGTGCTGATTATCATTCATGCGCACCACTCTAGTGAGGTTATCCGACATTGGGGGTAACCGCATGTCACGATGACCTAGTAGGTTGTATTTTATGTCGCATTATCAATTCCGGCCGGCGGTGACAGCCAAGACATGGAGCCTGCTTGGCGTAGCAGTGATCGCTGTTCTTGTGCTTCCGGCGCTTCTTAACTTGGTGACCCCAGACGTGGACGCTAAGACCGTGAATGTTTCCCTAGGCTCCGAGCAGGACAGGTGGGAAATGTCCATGTTCAAAGACGATTCTTCCCGGCTGCAATGTGAAGAATCCATGTCGGATTTGCTCACCCCCACCTGGGATTGTGGAGGTGCAACACTGACCTCCATGGTGGTGTGGGGCAGTAAAGATCAAGACACGACGTTACGACGCATGATGCGGCTCAATTCCATGATCGACCCCGGCGACGATGTCCCCATCTTGCACAAGGGTGGCGTGCGCATTATCAGCAGCCCTGAGATCCCCAATCAGATCGGCCTGAGCCTAGAGCGACCCGGCGACGACGTTGAGCACACCGGCACCCTATTCGTGCTTGTCGACGGGCCCGAATTTGATAGCTACGCCGAGCTGGTGTTTAACAACCTCCGTGCTGAAGAAGCCCGCATCGCTGGTGGCGAGCACGAACCGATGACCCTAGAAGAACTCACCAAAGGGTTCGATAAAGCCCACAAGGGGGACGCACACACATGAGCACCCAACGAGCACAACCCGCATCCATCTCTTGGGTGCTGTGGACCCTCATCGGTATCTCTATACCAGTCATAGCGTTTTTCACCTTCGCTAACTTCTTCGCCTCTCCGATCGCGGCATTCCTTGGTGTCCTCTTCGGCCTCGTCTATTTCGCCGTAGGCACCGCACTATTTTTCTTCTCACCCATGTGGCCCACCGCCGGCTGGAAGTGGTACTTCGCGTGCATCGGCTGGGGTGCCGGTGCCTCCTTCTGTATCGTCATGTTGTCTGCGGCCCCGTTTACGGATCTCACCGACAAGTTAGGGTGGGAAGCCGTCTCCGCCTCATTCGCCGGCGCTTACCCCGAAGAGATCGCGAAGTCTCTCGGCGTGCTGCTCATCTTGTTTACCTTCTCCAAACTGACTCGCCCTTGGCACGGTTTTGTTACCGGAGCCATGATCGGATTGGGGTTCGAGGTCTTTGAAAACATCAGCTACGGCGTGCTCGGAGCGATGAGCGACCCCAACACGGACATCACCGGCGCACTGTACTCGTGGGGCATTCGCAGCATCGCAGGACCAGGTCTCCACGTCGCCTTTACCGCCATTGCCGGCTACGGAATCGGCCTAGCGGTATTCCGCTACGGTTGGGACACCCTCCAGCGCTTCCTCGTGGGACTCTTCGCCCTCGGTGTTGCCTTCTGCCTCCACTTCACCTGGAATCTGCAGTTTGATAGCTACGTCAAGCAAATCGCCAACGTTATCATCGTGGCGCTCATTCTCTACCCACTGATGGTCTGGCTCTGGTTGCGGTGCCACCGACAAGCCAAAAACGATCTCGGGGTGGTCCGCATGAAGCGCCCCATCACGACTATTGCCGAACTCCACCATCGCAAGCTCGCCCTTACCTCTGAAGAAAGCCAGCCTCATGCGTCTTAACATCACCACGATTATCGCAGCCACCGTCACCGCGGGGACCCTTGCGCTTTCCTCCTGCGGTTCCATCGAATCGATCGAAGGCGGCAGCCACCGCAACTCCGACACCATTGTGGTGGGGTCGCAGGACTACTACTCCAACGAAATCATCGCGGAAATCTACTCCCAAGCGCTCGAAGCCAAGGGGTACACCGTGGACCGTCAGTTCCGTATCGGGCAACGTGAGGTCTACGTCGATGAGATCAAATCGGGGCGTATCGACGTCTTCCCCGAATACACTGGCCCACTTCTTCAACACTGGAAACCAGACACTGAAGCCCGCGAGAAAACAGAGGTGTATCAGCAACTCAAAGAAGCACTGCCTGAGCATCTTGTAGCCCTTGATCAATCAGCGGCCACCGATCAAGATTCCTATGTGGTCACCGAGGAATTCGCCAAAAAATACCACGTAAAGTCCATCGCCGACCTTGCCGAAGCCGCTAAAAAACAACCCCTCACACTCGGTGCCAACTCTGAGGCCCAAGATCGCCCCAACGGCCCCAAAGGGCTAGAAAAAACCTATGGTGTGTCCGTCGGCTTTACTCCTATTGAGGATTCTGGCGGACCGCTAACCGTCAAAGCACTGCGCGACAACTCCATTCAGATGGCCATCATCTACAGTGCGGACCCGTCGATAAGCACGAACCACCTGACCACCCTCGAAGACCCCAAAGGCCAATTCCTAGCCTCCCACGTGGTCACCATCGCACACGACGATGTCCCCCTCGGCGCTGCAGCCGTACTCAACAAAATCAATGCCACGCTGACAACCGAGCAGCTCCGCGAACTCAACGCCCGCTCCGTCAACGAGCAACTACCCAGCTCCGTGATCGCCAAAGACTGGATCAAACAACACCTATAACACCGAAAAATAGGGGCAGCTAGCGTGGCACACCATGCGTGACTAGCTGCCCTTTTTGCGTAGCCACATGAGCAGCGTTAAACGTCTCAGCGATGTACAAATCGCCACGGCCTACCAACGTCACGTCCCCCGTGGTCTGCAGAGAACCCAAACGAACATCCTCGTCTAACGACAGCCCCAGCGGCCCCGATGCAGAAATAGACGCAACTTCTGGGCTACACAAAATAAGCATGACCGGCTCCGTTGTGGTGACACGAATCGCCTGATTACCCACCCTGTAGGTGCCAGGTTGTGAGATGATTCCATTTGCGGGTGCCCTGCTTACCTCAGAAGACGTAGAGATCAAGCTAGCCGCAGTGATGCGCTCCGCATTGCGCGACGTCATTCCCGATACCCCGGCGATCACGCTGGCGCCCACCACAGCTGCAGTAATCCCGACCATAGTTAGCTTTCGCATCGGCACACCTCCTTGGAGAATCTCGCTTTACCTCGAGCGCGTATCACGGAGCAAAAAACGCCCTGTGATGCAGATGCTCATTAGCATGCGTCGGCAAGCTGTGGATTACCTGTAAAGGGCTAAGGGGTTGGCTGCCAAAAAGGGGTGGGGATAAGACAAGTGAGTAGTTCGTGCCAAATTAAATCTTTTCTTATATCTCCGACCTGCGGAAACGCTGCGGAGGCGAAAAAGTTTTGGCACGAACTACTCACTTGTGACGCAAAGGCTGGCTAGTTCTTAGTCACCTTCGTATCAATGTTCATCCGGCCTGGGTACCACAGCCCAGATCGAGTGATCGTTTCGGTGTCCACTATGGCTATATCAGGAGCTTCGCCCTTGGAGTTGGTACGCAGCTTGTACACCTTGATGGATCCCCAGTCGCGAACCCAGTCGTTCTTGGAGTAGCTCGGTAACTCGTAGCTGGAGTTGATTGTCTCAGCAATGCCGGTGACGCCACCGCCAGCGAAGTCCTGGAAGTTCATACCGCTTTGCTTGCCCTTGGCATCCGCAGAAATGCGGTACTCAGGGATTTCTGCCACACCTGCATAGTGGTTGAAGGTGCGCTGGCACGGGAATTGCAGCGGTACCGCCCAGTCCAGCAGGCCTGGGGTAGAAACAGGGAATTGGTTGGCCAAGGTGTCCATGGTGGGCACGCGTGGTGGGGTAAAGGCGATCCACTCGTCGGGGTCGAGGCTGGTGTCCTTGGCGTGGATGCGGATCACGTCGGCGTCATCGGGGATGTCGCTCAGTGGGAGTCGCAGGTTGCGCCAAGTGGAGTCGATACCGCTGTCGAGCAGGTCGAGCTCGCCGAGTTTTTCTGCCTTGCCGGAGGAGCCACCAGCGTTGCTGCGGCCGTATTCCAGCACGATCTTTTGGCCGTTTTCCACAATGCCGTTGACATCTTTGTGCTTGATGGATCCTGCGGCGGAGACAACAACCAGCGGGGTGTTGTCGGTGGTTTCTGGCAGCTTGAACCAGCTAGAGGTTGCCTCAGCGATTTCTTGTTTGCCGTCTGTCCACGATCCCAGTACGGGAACGGTGCGGTAGTCCAAGTTGAATGGCAGTCGGGAGTGAGAACCGTTCACGCCTTGGTCGACGCGGTGGGTTTCTTTCTTCTTCGCTGCTTCTTCTTTGTTATCGGAGGTTGCGTCAGCTTTCGCTGCAGAGTCAGCGGAATCAGTGGTGTTTGTTGCACCGTCTGCACTGTCAGAGCCGTCGTCGGTGCTGTTGGCTGCGCCGAGTGCTTCCGGCCGGTTTTCTGGGGTAAATGCCCACGGTGAGATGCGGTTCGGGTCGAAGCCGCGGACGTCGTCGTTAGTAAGGGAGTCGCCTAGGGTGCCGGTGAGTGGCGTGAGGAAGGACTCGTTGGTGTTGGTTTCTACGAGGACATCGTTGGCGAGGTTGCAAGTGTCGCCTTTGAGCGCGCGGAGGTTGCCTAAACCGACGGAGTAGTTCGGGTATTGGTCGATAAATCCCTTGGTCAAAGAGACTAGGGAGAACGCGACTGCGAAGATACTCAGGATGGCGATGGGGGCAGCGGCAAGGCCCTCGAAGTGCTGCTTGCGGAATGGTCGGTTGACCATTGTGGGGTCTTCACCGCGTGCTTCGGCTTGCTCCTCGGCTACGTCTTTGCGGAAGGACACGAGCACACCGGCGGCCATGACGACCAGCGAGATCAACAACATGACCGTCGAGGCTTCGATCCCGTGGAATTGGATGGTTTTATCCCACCACGGGATGGAGTAGCTGGAGGTGTACCACCAGCCGTTAGGGCCTGCGAGGGCGAAGGCAAACATGAAGAGGATACCGCCGGTGAGCAGGATACGTGCACGTGGGGAGCGTAGTGCGATGTGCGATAGTGCCACGGCACCCACACCTGCGAGAGCTGCGGCGATTCCGGCCCACACACCGAAGTGGTGTGTCCACTTGGTGGGGGTGAACATCATGAAGAACAGGGTGCCTATCATGACGAGCATGAGGCGCATGACCGGGCCTTTGTTGGTGCCTGGTACTTTGCCTTGGCGCAAGATGGTGGCGCCGACGAGTACTGCAGCGACGAAGGTGAAAAAGACTCCGACGCGGCGGGCAAAGGAGCCGTCGACTGTTTGCATCATGAGCACTTGGTAGCGCACGAGTTCGTTGTACCAGCTTAGGGCTGGGCCTTTGTCGCCACGCACGTGGATGGATTCCAGCACGTTGCGTAGCGTTTGGTCGCCGAACACCGCGATAAACACGGCGGTGCCGGCGGCCATGAATGGTGCGACCATGGCCATCACGCTCACTGCGATGGAGCGTTTCGACGCCCCCGTGTTCAGGTATGGCAGGCGACGGTAGACGATGCGGATGAGGTAGGACAGGCCTGCCAGCACAGCGGTGACTGCCATGAGGCCGGTGGGGCCGCAGGCGAGGGTAAACGCTGCCAGCATTGTGCCGATTGCTGCTGGTAAGAGGCGTTGGGTGGCGATTGCTACCTCGAAGGACAACCAGGTCAGTAGCGTGCCGGCGGCAATGATGGGTTCTGGGCGCAGGCCGTTGTTGTAGGCCAGCCAGAAGGAAAGGAACACAAAGGCTGTGGTCCATTGTGCGACACGGCGCTGTGCGATTTTTTCGCCAAGGCGGGGCAGTACCTCGCGGGAGAGGACGAGCCAGATCACGATGGCGGAGATCAGTGATGGCAAGCGCATCCAGATGGAGGCGGTGGACACCTTGGCCATGAGGCCGAGCAGGTCGTAGTAGGGGGCGCCGAAGGGGGATTCTGGCACGCCGAACCAGCGGTAGTAGTTGGCCATGTAGTCGGAAGCCGAGGAGGCCCTGGCCATGGTGAGGATGAAGCCGTCGTCTGAGGTGTTAGCGCCGATGAAGTACCAGAACAGCAGGATGGCACCCACGATGGCGTCGAGTGGCCGTGGACGGAAGAAGCCCTTGTTGAGGAATCGGATGTCTTTTGCGCCGTCGCGTCGATCCAGCATGCCGAGGGAGATCAGGGAGATCAGCAGCATGAGGCCGCCGAGCCACATGGAGACATACTTGGCCAGCGTTGGGGAGGAGGTAAAACGCGAGTTGATCTCTACGTGGGCGTTGAGTCCGGCGTTGAGGAGGTCAGTTGCGGCGTTGCTTTCCAGCTCGGTGTAGATGCCCATAATGATGGGGCGGACGTCGCGTTCCACGGTTTCGGTGGTGGAGTCGTCGCCTTCGATGCTGGCGGTTGTTTCGTCCTCGGTCGAGGAGATCGCGATGGTGGCGTCGGCAGGCAGTTGGGCGAGTTCGCGTTTGCTCAGGTCGAGGACTAGCTCGCCGTGGGAGGTGATTTGCAGGCCGTCGTTGT
Source organism: Corynebacterium rouxii (assembly GCF_902702935.1). NCBI lineage: Bacteria > Bacillati > Actinomycetota > Actinomycetes > Mycobacteriales > Corynebacteriaceae > Corynebacterium > Corynebacterium rouxii. Next base: position 150,591 of record NZ_LR738855.1, read on the forward strand.
TAGCGCGCACGAAGAGGCCGCGAGCGCCAGCGTCTTCGCTGGTGGCGGGCAGGGTGCCCAAGATAAGGTCTTGGTCTTTGCGCAGCTTATCGACGCTTCCCACTGGGATCTTGGCATCGAAAGACACCGGTGTGTAGCTCATCAGCGGAGCACTCACACTGTTGAGTGAGCCGTTTTGTGGCCACGACACACTCGACTGCACTTGGTTGATTGGCATGAGTGGTGTGATGATGAACAGCGCGAAGCCGATCACGCCAGAAAGGATCGCTGCCCATTTTATGCCGGTGAGGTTAGTGTTCATAGGTTTACTCATGTGTCACCACCACGAACGGTCCTACTTGAGTGACAGACCATGGGCTATTTTCTCCTTGAAATACCTCGGGGTTAAAGCGAACGCCCTTGAACCACACGTTGGGGTTGCTGGGGAAGATGTCGATAGCCAAGTTAAAGTTCCAGCCGTCCTTCGAATCTGAGGAACCTGTGGAATCAGCACGCAGCACGAATGCGTCGGGGCTACGCCATGGCACATTCGATACCGCACGATCAAAGTCTTGAGGATTTTTCAAAGAATCCCAGCTTTGCGACGCCCAATTCTCAATGACTGCATTGCGCTTTTCAAACTCGCCCAGCGGATTAGCGTAGTGCGAGGTAAATGCCTGGAAACCGAGGTATGGGTAGTAAGTGAGGAAGTTGAACTCGTCGGTCAGCACCACGGTGTCTGCCGCGGGCTTGCCGGTCTTTTCTTGGATCACACGATCTACTTCCGCGTAGTACTGCGTAGCATCCGGTGGCAAGAAGTCAGCACGGTGACCGTCGCCATCGGTATTGGTGTAAGCCAACTCGATAGCATGAGCATTCCGATCTGGAATTGCCTGTGCGTACTGAATACCTGCCAGTGCCAAGACCACCACGCAGATCACGTTGATACGCGTGGACAAGCTCGTAGAAAACTGCACAGGGTAGAAGCGGTGCACCGTCACCAAGCGCAGCTCAGCAAGGCCCAGCACGCCAGCGGTACCTAGAATGATGGTGATAACCGAATCCAGACGGAAGCCCAACAACGTGGTTCCGCTCAACGCAACAGACATTGAGGCGATAACCCACAGGTACATCACGGCCAAGCCGACGCCCATAGCGCACACATCGGGATCCATCACACGCATGATCAGGTAGATCAAGCCGATAAGGCACAGCACGCCAACGAAGCTGGTGGCAAACATTGGCAGTGGCACCACGGTGCCCTCAGGTGGGAGGAAGTGAGAGGCCGTCGCAACGCCCTCGTAATGGCCGGTAAACCGCAGCCACAAGTATGGTCCCCACACAATCGAGGCGATAGCCATCGAGGACACGCCGATAATGACGATCTGAAGAATCGGCCGCCACGAACGAATCACGAACGCGAAGAATAGACCCGCAACCGTGACCAAGCTGAGTGCAATCACTGCAGTGTACAAGGTGTATGTGGATGCGGAAGCGCCCAAGTACACCACAACACCCACAGTGGCGAGCTTCTGGCCTGATAGCGCACGACGACCCATCACCAGTGCTGCAGGAATGCCCATTGCAATCACACAGGCATAAGGCTCAAAAGCGCACAACGTCAAAGCGATTGCAGTAGTAACCAGCGCAATTGCCGTAGCAACAGGTAAGCTGCCCACCAATCGCTGCCACACAGGTACCAACACACAGCCAGTCACCGCAATGGTTAACAATGCCCACGGCTGATAGATCGCCCATCCTGGGAACCCAATAAGCTGCGCAAACCGCGCACCTAACCAGAACCACGCACCTGGGTAATACGCCGGAAGATCGGCATAGTTCATATCCGGTAGACCCTGCGTGGCCGTCAGACGGGTAAGGAACTGGGTGCGGAAGCCCTGGTCAACCGTAATGCCTTCCAAGTACAGGCGGCTTGGAGAGATCGGCACACCAATGGCTGCCATGACCAAACCGGCCGGTGCCATATGAGTAACCGCATAGGTGATCCACGTGCGCCAGCGTGGCCGCGTGGTGCCCCTCTTGTCATCTGACATCCACCACAGCACAAAAATGCAGGTTACTAGCAGGGTAAGGAAGATACCCGCGGTAGCGCCCGCCTTGGTGACCTGCGAACCACCAAACGGTGGCAGTTTGATCACCTTGAGGAGATACCACAAGCCCAAAGTACAGATGGAGCTACCAAAGATCGTGGCCACAATGGCAATTAGGGTAGCTTTTGCAGAGAGCTGATCCGGGGCGTACATCACCACGGATGTGAGCTCTGAGTCTGAAGCCTCTCCCTGGGTGGTATTCCTTTGCGCACGCACCTGCGAAGAACCCCCTGAAGGGGAGGCATGTTTACTCGGGGCAGATTCAGTCATAGATAACAGTTTGGCACATGGTCTTGACATGGCAAGCAGCGCCGACCTGTAAACGCAAAAAAATGGTGCCCCTTATGACCAGATCGGAGTACTTTTCCGGTCACAAGGAGCACCACAAAGTGATGTGAGACAACCTACAAACTAGAAGGGCAGCTTGCGGAAGATTGCCTGCGGGATGAACTTGAACGCCAAGGAGACGTACTCGAACAGTGGGTGAACAAAGATGACACTCTTGCGGTTGAGCACAGCGTCGAACGTAGCCTTAGCTACATCCTCTTTGTTAACAGTCAGTGGTGCTTCGCCCGCATCGGCGGACATCTTGGTGCGCACCTGGCCTGGGCGCACAACCACAACGTTGGCGCCGGATGGGCGCAGAGCCTCACCGAGGTTGACGTAGAAGCCGTCCATGCCTGCCTTGGAGGCACCATAGACAAAGTTGGAGCGACGCACGCGCTGGCCAGCAACGGAGGACAGTGCCACGATGGTACCGTGACCCTGCTCCTTGAACTTCTCGCCTAGGAGCACACCGACCGACACTGGTGCGGTGTAGTTGGTCTGTGCCGAGGCGACAGCAGCCTTCTGGTCCTGCCAGAGCTGCTCTTGGTCACCTAGGGTGCCAAAGGCCACGATGGCGAGATCCACATCGCCTTGAGCCCATGCGAGGTCGATAACCTCAGCGTGCTCGTCAAAGTCGGTGGCATCAAAGTCGATCACGTCGACCTCCGAGGCACCAGCAGCCTTCATCTGAGCGACGGCTGCGTCGATACGCGGGGAGTCCTTACGCGCTGCCAACGTGACATGAGCTGGGCCCTTGGCCAAAAACTCGGCGACGATGGAAAGACCGATCTCGGACGTGCCGCCCAACAGAAGAATATTTTGTGCTTGGCCTACTGCATTCAGCATGAGGAAGTAGTCCTTTCTTTTAGTGCAGCTCGAGGCGGCGGGACATATCGGACGCAAAGACACCCGTGGGGTCGATAGCGTTGCGGGTCTTTAACCAGCCTTCCATACCTGGGTACATCTTGTGGAAGTTCTCCGCAGAGGTACGGGATTCCTTAGCCAAATACAGGCGGCCACCGAATTCCATCACGCGCTTATCCAGATCATCCAAGAATGCGCCAAGACCAGGCTTGATGGGGAAGTCAACGCAGACGTTCCAACCAGGCATTGGGTAGGACAATGGTGCCTTGTTACCCTCACCGAACAGCTTGAACACGTTCAATGCGGAGTAGTGGCCGGACTTCTGAATGTCCTTGACAATGTCCTTGAATGGCTCGACTGCTTCGCGTGGCACCACGAACTGATACTGCAAGAAGCCCTTGGAGCCGTAGCCGCGGTTCCACTCGCCGATCAGGTCCAGTGGCTGGTAGAACTGCGTGAGGTTTTGCACCTTGTTCTTGTAGGTGCCGGACTTGAGCCACCACAGCTCGCCGATGGCGATCATGGAGAGCTTATTCATGGTGAAGCTTGGGAAGATATCCGGCACAGTGACCAGCTGTGGTGCGTTGAACTTCAGCGGATCCTTAGCCAGCTTCGGTGCGATCTCTTCCAGCTGTGCCAGGGTGGCCAACGAACCGCGGGAGATTGCGGCGCGGCCGAGCTTTGGCTCAGGGGAGATGGCGTCGAACCATGCAGACGAGTAAGTGTAGTTGTGCTCGGAGCCGTCGGAGTGGAACTCGATGGTCTCGTCGAGGTTGGCGGTCAGGTCGCCGTCGGCAATGAAGTACGCGGTTTCCGTCTTGGTCATGCGGATGCGTGCGCGCACGATGATGCCGGTCAGTCCCATGCCGCCGACGGTGGCCCAGAACAGTTCGCCGGTGGGGTCGTCTGCGGAGCCTTCTGGCTCAAGGTGGAGAATGCGGCCGTCGGCAACGAGTAGTTCCATAGAGGCAACGTGGTCGCCGAAGGAGCCTGCGGAGTGGTGGTTCTTGCCGTGGATGTCGGGGCCGATTGCGCCGCCGATGGTTACCTGGCGGGTGCCTGGCAAAACTGGAACCCACAGGCCATAAGGCAGTGCGGCCTTCATGAGCTGGTCCAAGGTCACGCCGCCGTCGACGTCGACAATTGCCGATTCTGGGTCGATGGAGTGAATCTTGTTCAGAGCTTGCATGTCTACGACGAGGCCACCGGAGTTTTGGGCGGGGTCACCGTAGGAGCGTCCCATGCCACGAGCGATGACACCGCGCTTGAGGTGCGCTGGTTTGGAATCATTCTGCTCAGCCACTTGGCGGACTGCTTCAACGATTACGTCGAGATCTGGGGTGGACAGAACCTCGGCGGTGGTTGGTGCGGTACGGCCCCAACCTGTGAGTTTCTTGGCTTCTGTGTAGAGGGCTCCGGAGGCACCGTTCGAAGCTGCGGTGCTGGACGTGCCCTTGTCGGTCGTCATCGTTTTACAACGGTACTCGCTTCACGCGACATGTGACTATGACTGGGCGTGCCCGAGCGGGTGGTTTTTCTCACGTTCTGATGTGGGAACAAACATTTTTGGGAGGGAACGCTACGTTATAAGTCCATCATTTCGCGGATTTCGCGTGGTAGTTCCTCTTGGGAGCAGATGGTGGGGCCGTCGTAATGCTCGAGGATTTCGTAGACGCGCACTCGCGAGTTGCTGTCGAGCATGGGGATTTCTTCGGCCATGAGCAGCATCATGTCGTTGCTTAATGGCGCTGAGGTGTGCTGCGTGGCGATGGTGTCGCTTGTGGCCTCTTTGGGTCGGGGTACGGGTTGGGACTTGCGAAAAAAACCGAACATGCTGCCACTTTACTGTGAATGGGGGTGCATGTCATGGGGGTTCGCTAGTGTGTGTTCTATGACGAACCAAGCACGTATTCGCCGCCTTTCAGCTGCGCTGTCTATTGGCCTGATCACCGCTTTGCCGGATTATGTTTCTAACAAAGCTGTGCGTTGGCTGCTCAACACCCTTATTGCGGGCGCTGGCGTTGGTGTGGTGGCGTATGTGAACAAGCAAGACGAGGACCCCACGAACGACCTTGACGTTGTTGCCCGCGAGCTTATCGACGGCGCCCAGTTCGGACCCGCAGCCACCTGGGGGCTGTTCCTCGCCGTTGCAACCCTCTTGTTCGTGCAGCGTATCGACGCCAAACTCACCGCCGTGGTCACCGGCTGGCTGCGTCGTCGCGGCGTGTGCGCCCCACACACTGTGCTCGGTGTCCTTGCTGCAATCTTGGCTTATGCGGAAGTAACAAAGTCATGATCAGCGTTATCGACGTGGTATCGGATACTGTCGAAGACCCCACCGTGGTCATGTGGCATGTGCACACCTCGCCCGACTACCCCGCTAGCCTCATGTCCGGTGCGTGGGTGCTCGGGCCAGCGGAAAGTCATGGGGTTGATAACCTGAGCTCTCTGCTTACTAACACATGGGCGTTGCCGCTGACCCCTGCGGCCGCAGAGCTAGTTCCCGCTGGGATCCCCGTGATTTCCCTCGACGATGTGCGCGCAGCAGTAGAAGCAGGGCTAGGCGAGATCAAATCGGTGATCGCCTCGGCTAAGAAAGACAATCCCAAGCTTGTCGCCCCGCGCTTTAGCACTCTGCCCGCTATTAGTCCCGAGGATTTCCGCGCCGCTTACCACGGCGAGCCCCAAGCAGAGACCGCGTGGTCCGCTGCCAGCGCGGTCGCAGCGTGGATGCAAACATGGCTTGATATTGAACAACAGCGCCGCAGTCGCGCTTACCTTAAAGACGCGCTGGGGTCTTCGGCGCGGTCGCTTCCGTTGCATTTGCTGCCTACACGGTAAGATTCCCGCCCGTGACTACAACCAACTCGGCCGCACCACAGAGCGTGACATCCCAAGGCATTAAGTTCATCATCTCCGGTGGCATCTCCGCTGTCGTGGATCTCGGTCTTACCTACATCTGCCAGATCCTCTTCGGTTTCTCCGCCGCGGGTGGCCGCACGATCGGCTTCATTTTTGGTACGCTGACTGCCTACTTAATCAACCGTCGCTGGACCTTCCAAGCGGAGGCCTCCACCAAGCGTTTTATCCAGGTGGCTGTGCTGTACACGATCACTTACTTTGTGAATGTGGGCGGCCACGCCTTGCTCTTCGGTATGTTTACCTCTTCTGGTCTTGGAGACCGCGTGGCTTTGGTGATCGCCTTTGTGATCTCTCAAGGTGTTGCCACGGTGATCAATTTCTTCGTGCAGCGCTGGTTCATTTTCAAGTAACCCGCGCTGCCCTGTTGGGGCCTCAGTGAGTAGTTCGTGCCAAATTAAATCGTTTCTTATATCTCCGACCTGCGGAAACACGGCGAAGGCGAAAAAGATTTGGCACGAACTACTCACTCGGCTACTCTCCCACGGGGTATGGGGGAAATAACACAGAAAATACCGCACGCTACTCTCACTCGAAAGCTAGAGAGTGGGGAAATTATCCGCGTGACTCACGGGCTGTACTGGCAGGGGGAAGTCAGCGTAGATGAGCTGGCGGTAGTCCTGTGCCGACGGGGATTTGTGCTTACGGGTGTCACAGAACTGGAGCTTTTGGCTCAGCAACCTCTCACCCTGCCGTTGCATGTTGTTGCTAATCGTAGGGTGCAATCTACTGAGTATGTGGTGATACATCGCAGTTCCGTACTCAAGGGTGTACGTGTGGAAAATATGCTTATTGAGCTGCCGGTTTATGCGATGCGATGGCTGGGTAAAAAGCAGGCGATTCGGTTAGCGGAGATTGCTTATGCTGGGCGCGAGGGGCGTGCGCGGTTGGAGCGCCATGCGCAGGGTGCGGTTCCGGTGCGGGTTCAGGAGATTGTGCAGGCTTCGGTTATTGGTGCGGATAGTCCGCCTGAGCGTGATCTGGTGCGTGCGTTGCGATCTGTTGGTGTGGAGTGTGAGAGCAATGTGCAGGTGGGCGATTATCGTTGGGATATTCGTATTTGTGGCAGCACTGTGCTTATTGAGGTCGATGGTTATACGTATCACAATGCTGAAAATCGTGAGACATTCCGCTTAGATCGCTGGAAGGCTAACGATGCCACCCTGCGTGGTTACGTGGTTCTGCGATATTCGGCGGCCTGTGTGTGGGATTCTTTGGATGTGATTGTTGATCAGGTTGTGCAGGCGGTGCAGTGTGCGCCGAAGCAGCTTCGTGATGTCGATGAGGCGAGGTGTTGGCATCGCGGAGCATGGAAGTGGATCTCTGGGTTAGCGTGGCTCTAACCATTGTTGATACGTCATAGTGAGTAGTTTGTGCCAAAACTTTTTCGCCTTCGCCGCGTTTCCGCAGGTCGGAGATATAAGAAACGATTTAATTTGGCACGAACTACTCACTTGCCACCCGTCGCTAGGGGCGTTCGAATTTCTCGGAGCGTCCGAGCTGGTGGAGTTTGAACCATTCGAGGAATCCGCGGGGGTCGCGTCGTTGGATGAGGAAGAACCACGCAAAGCGGGCATATTCCTGTGGGAGGAGGCGTCGCATGCCTGGTTGGTTCATGAGGTAGCCGCGGTTGCGGTAGGTGAAGTAGCGTTTGGCGTCGCTGGAGGGGTATTGGGTGTGCATGCGTCCGCCGAGGATAGGTTTGAATTCGTCGGAGCCGTCGGGGTGGAGGTATGCGGTGGTCAGGCAGGTGCCAAAGTTGAGGCCGGAGCGTACTAGGCGGCGGTGGTATTCGACTTCGTCGCCGCGGATGAATAGGCGCAGGTCAGGGACACCGATGCGTTCTATGGCTGCGGCGGAGATGAGTGCGCCGTTGAAGAGGGATGCGATGCCGGGAAGGAGGGTGTCGCTGGGGTTGTTGGGGTCGATGAGTTCGCTGCGGTAGCGTCGCCATTCGAGTCCGCGGCGTAGGGGGAATGCGAGTCGGTTGGGGTCGTCCATGTTGCAGACCACTGGGGAGACTTCGTCGAGTTGGTGGGTGGTGGCGTCGTCGATAAGTGTGGCGAGGACGTGGGGGCCTTCGGGGCGGCCGTCGTCGTCGGCGCACCAGATGGCGTCGGCGCCGAGGGCGAGTGCGGTGAGGAATCCGTAGGCGAATCCGCCTGCGCCGCCAAGGTTGGTGTGTGATGGCAGATAGATGCCTCGGTCGCCAGCGACGCTGTGGAGGAGGTCGCGTACTGCGTCTTCGTAGCCGTTGTCGACCACGATGATCCACTTCACTGGGTGGGTTTGCGCGGCCACTACTTCGAGGGAGGCGCGGAGGAGCTCGACGCGCTTGTGGGTCACGATGACTGCGGCGATGTTATCTGAAGTGGAAAGCGGCATGGTTCTTATTGTGGCACATTGTGAGGTTTGCCCTACAACGACACAAACAGTGAGGTCAGGGTAAGTGAGGGTAGGACAGGCTTACCCCGTTTGTGTGTTGCTTTAGTTTTGCTCTAGCTAATTTTCTTCTTATCGCAATAAGATTCAGTTTCATGACTAAGGAAACTTCTCGCATGTCACGGCGCGGCTTCATTCGCACTGCTGCTGCTTCCGTGGCCGCATTGGCTTTAACGGGCAGCCTCGTTGCGTGCTCGACTGATTCTGCTAGCACCTCCGCTACCACCAGCGCAGCCAACAAAGCGCTGACGGTGTTTGCTACCACTGGTTACATTGGCGACGCCGTGAGGAACATCGCTCCTGATGCCGACGTGACCATCATGGTGGGCCCTGGCGGCGATCCGCACACCTACCAGCCCACTACGCAGGACATTTCTAAGATCGAGTCCTCTGATGTGGTGTTGTGGTCTGGTCTGCACATGGAGGCCAAGATGTTGGATCAGCTGAAGGCTCAGGGGGATCGTCAGGCTGCGGTTGCTGAGGCAATCCCTGAGGAGAAGCGTTTGGATTGGCCGGAGCCTGGCGATAATGGCGAGAAGTTGTATGACCCCCACGTGTGGAATTCCACGGAGAATTGGAAGTACGTGGTGGATGCGATTGTGAAGAAGTTGTCTGAGGTGGATAAGGATAATGCCGCTACCTATAAGGACAATGCTGAGAAGTACAAGAAGGAGATCGACGAGACTGCTGCGTATGTGAAGGAGCAGATCGATCAGATTCCGGAGCAGAAGCGTATTTTGATCACTGGTCATGATGCGTTTAGCTACTTTGGCAAGCAGTTTGGTGTGGAGATTCACGCTACGGACTTTGTGACCTCTGAGTCGGAGATGTCGCCAGCGGAACTTGCTGAGTTGGGCAACTTCATTGCTGATAAGAAGATCCCTACGATTTTCCAGGATAATTTGGCTAATCCGCAGGCTATTAACTCTTTGAAGGAGACTGTGAAGGCTAAGGGATGGAACGTGGAGGTTTCCGATAAGGAGCTTTACGCGGATTCCTTGGGTGAGTCTGCGCCGACGGATACTTACCTTGGTGTTTTGAAGTACAACGCTGATGCTATCCGCGAGGCTTTGGCTAAGTAATTAGCAAATTTTCTCGACCGCGTTACAACACGTTAATGTGCATGGAATGAGTCTGCCTGTGCGTGTTCTTTGTGTAGCGCGGTTCTTGTCGCACATCTGACTATTTTTTAAGAGGCGTTATGTCTGTCCCTTTGCACGCGCTGCCACCGGCTTTGGTGATGCGCAATGTGTCTGCGCGTTATGGTTCTACTGTTGCGGTGGAACGCGCTAGTGTTGTGGTTCCTGCTGGCACGGTGATGGGGTTTATTGGCCCTAATGGTGCGGGTAAGTCCTCGTTGATTAAGGCTGCGATTGATTTGATTGATCGCGATGGCGAGGTGGAGTTTTTCGACGAGAGTTTGGCTGCGTGTCGTAATAGGGTGGGCTATATGCCGCAGAGTGCGGATGTGGATTGGGATTATCCGATCACGGTTCGCCAGGTGGTGCAGATGGGGCTGTTTCCACGGTTGGGATGGTTTAAGCGGTTGTCGGGGGAGCATAAGGAGCTTGTCGACGCTTCCCTGGCGCGTGTTGGTATCGCGGATTTGGCTAAGCGTCATATTTCTGAGTTGTCGGGTGGGCAGCGTCGTCGTGTGTTTGTGGCGCGTATTCTTGCCCAGCAGCCGGATATTTATTTGTTGGATGAGCCGTTTGCTGGTGTGGATGCTGCCAGTGAGAAGGTGATTCGTGGTGTGTTGCATGAGCTGCGAGATGCGGGCAAGTCGGTGGTGATTGTGCACCATGATTTGTCTACGGTGGCGGAGTTGTGCGATCACGTAACGATTATTAATCGTGGGGTGTTGGCTTCTGGTCCGGTGTCTGAGGTGTTTACTCGTGAGACGGTGAACAAGGCATTTGGGTTGGGGCTGCTATGAGCCTGATTGAGTTTTTGTCGGAGTTTTCTTTCCGTCGTGTGGTGCTGGGAACCATGTTGATTGGTTTGTGTTCGGGTGCCATGGGAACGTTTTTGTATTTGCGCAGGCAGTCGATGATGAGTGATGTGATTGGACACTCTGCGACTCCTGGTGTGATGGGTTCGTTTTTGTTGTTTTCTACGGTTCCGGTGTTGGCGGGGTCGCAGTTGCTTGCGCAGTGGGGGATTGATGCGCGTTCGATGCCGGTGATTACGGTGGGGGCGTTGATTACGGGGTTGGCGTCGGCGTTGTTGGCGGACAAGGTGGCTGCGACGACGCGCATTGGTATTGATGCCACTATGGCGGTGATGTTGTCGCTGTTTTTGGGCGGCGGCCTGATTTTGCTGCAGATCATTCAGCGTGGGCGTTATAAGGGCAAGGGCGGCATTGATGAGTTGATGTTTGGTAATGCTGCCACGCTTACTAATTTGGATGTGCGCACGTTGGCTGTGGTGTCTGTGGTGATTTTGGGTGTGATTGTGGCGTTGTGGCGGCCGTTTACGCTGTTGGTCTTTGATCCGGTGTTGGCGCGGATGTCGGGGATGCCGCGGTGGATTAATGGTGTGTTGTTTGTGATTATCACGCTGGGCATGGTGATTGGTGTGAAGGCGGTGGGCCTGATCTTGATGATTGCGTTTGCTGTGTTCCCGCCGGCTGCTGCGCGTCAGTGGTCGCGTACGGCGTTGCAGATGGTGGTCGCGTCGGCTCTGATTGGTGGGGTGTCGGCGGTGTTGGGCACCTATATTTCGATTTCGGTGGGTAAGGTGCCCACGGGCCCGGTGATTGTGTTGGTGCTGGCTGCGATTGTGCTGGTGTCGATGGTGTTGTCGCCGCGTAGGAGTGGGGTGTCGGCATGACGTTTGCGGTGTCTGTTTCGTTGTTGGCGCTGGTGGTGGCGCTTACCGCTGCGATTCCTGGGGTGGTGTTGGTGTTGCGTCGACAAGCGATGCTTTCCGACGCCCTCTCCCACGCCGTTTTGCCGGGCATTGCGGTGGGCGCGTTGTGGACTACTAATCCGAATTCGCCGATTCTGTTGGTTGGCGCGACATTGAGTGGTGTGCTGGTCATGGCGCTTACGGAGTGGGTGCGTGGCCGTCATCGAGTGACTGAGGATAGTGCCACGGGTCTGATTTTCCCCGCGTTTTTTGCCATTGGTGTGATTCTGATTTCTACGAAGTTTAATCGTTCGTCGATTTCTGAGCACACGGTGTTGGTGGGTGATTTGAACATTTCCGCCATGCAGCATGTGGTGGTGGGGACCATTGATTTTGGCCCGAAGAGTGCGTGGATTATTGGCGCGGTGGGCTTGCTCACCTTGGCGTTGTTGTTGGTGGCTAAGCGGCCGCTGGCGATTTCTACTTTTGATCCGGTGTTTGCGCGCACGGTGGGTATTCGGACGCGGTTGATTAATTATCTTGTGATGACGATGGTGTCGTTGACCATTGTGGTGGTGTTCGACGCTGCTGGTGCGGTGTTGGCTGTTGCGTTGATGATCGTGCCGGCTGCTACCGCATTGATGATCGCTTCCTCGGAAGGGGCCATGCTGTTGGTCACCTTGGTCGTGGCTGCGGCAAGTTCCCAGGTGGGGTTCTGGGTGGCGTATCGTCTCGACGCGGCGACCTCGCCGACGATGGCGTTTGTCGACGGCCTCATCTTCCTCGCGGTGTGGGGTATTATTCGTGCGCGTCGCCGGCTGCGGCGTTGAAAACTGCAGCACTGCTAACTGTGGCGGGTATCTAAGTGTGCGCTTCCTAGTGCACATGACAATCGTTGCCTATAGTGGTGGGCATGGCACATCGACTAATCCGTACCGCAATCGCAGCTGTGGCTGCCACAGGTCTTGTGGCAGCAGCCGGTTGCTCCACCACCGACTCTGGCACCAGCGCTTCCGGAACTTCGAGCGCCGTCAAGAGCGACACTCTTAAAATCTTTGCTACCACCAGCTACATTGGTGACGCTGTGAAGAACATCGCCCCCGACGCAGACCTCACCATCATGGTGGGCCCTGGTGGCGATCCGCACACCTACCAGCCATCCACCGCCGACCTTGAGGCAATGCAAAACGCGGATGCCGTTATCTGGTCGGGCCTTGGCATGGAAGCCAACATGGTTGACCAGCTTCGTGGGCTTGGCGACAAGCAAATCGCCGTAGCAGAGCAGCTTCCTGAGTCCCAGCTGTTGCCATGGGTTGAGGAAGATGAGCATGATCATGAGCACGGCGACGAGCACGGCCATCACCATGAGTCGCAGTGGGATCCTCATGTATGGAACTCCACGGATAACTGGAAGCTTGTTGTCGACCAGATCGTCAAGAAGCTCTCCGCTGCGGATTCTGCTAACGCTGATACCTACAAGGCCAATGGCGAGAAGTACAACAAGCAAATCGACGAGGCCAACGCTTATGTTCAGGCCAAGATTGACACGATTCCGCAGGATCAGCGCACCCTCGTGTCGGGTCACGACGCTTTCCGTTACTTTGGCAAGCAGTTCGGCCTTGAGGCAAAAGCCACTGACTTTGTCACCTCTGACGCTGAGCGCTCTGCAAACGAGCTTGAGGATTTGGCTACCTTCATCGTGGAGCACCACGTCCCAGTGATCTTCCAGGATGCTTCTGCTAACCCACAGGCTGTGAAGTCCCTAGAGGAGAACGTGGCTAAGAAGGGCGGCAAGGTCAAGGTTGTGGATAAGGAGCTCTACAGCGACTCCCTTGGCGCTGAGGCCCCTGCTGATACCTACATCGGTGCCTTGAAGTACAACGCAGACACCATTGCGGAGGCTTTCTCCTCGACCCGCTAGGTCGACCCGCTAGGTCGCACCTGCTAGGTCGCTAAAAGGTCCGGTGGGCTGGGACATCTCACGAAGAGATTGTGCCCCAGCTCATCGGACCTTTTTCTGCTTTTCAGCACCGGCTATCGTCGGCTAGCGCTACATTCTGGCTTGCAGTCTGCGCACGTGTTCGGCTGCTTCTTTTCCTTCGTAGGCTTCCACGATGTCGGCTACTGGTCCGGCTTGGCGGATGGTGCCGTGGTCGACCCAGAGTGCGGAGTCGCATAGTTGGACGAGGAAGTCGTTGGAGTGGGAGGCGAATACGAGGATGCCGGAGCGTTTGACAAGGTCGGAGAGTCGTTCGCGTGCTTTTGCCATGAAGGCGGCGTCGACAGCTCCAATGCCTTCGTCGAGAAGCAGGATTTCGGGTTCGATGGAGGTGACTACTCCGAGGGCGAGGCGGATGCGCATGCCGGTGGAGTAGGTGCGTAGTGGCATGGAGAGGTAGTCGCCGAGTTCGGTGAATTCGGCGATTTCGTCCATTTTTTGTTTCATTTGTTTGCGGGTTTGGCCGAGGAAGAGTCCTCGGATGACGATGTTTTCGTATCCGGAGATTTCTGGGTCCATGCCTACGCCGAGGTCAAACACGGGGGCGACGCGGCCGCGGACGTGTGCGGAGCCGCGGGTGGGTTCGTAGATTCCGGAGAGGAGTCGCAGGAGTGTGGATTTGCCGGCGCCGTTGTGACCGACGAGTCCGATGCGGTCGCCTTCGCGTAGGTGCAGGTTGACGTCGCGAAGCGCTTCGACAACAACGGTGTTGTCTTTGTTGCGTCCGATTGCGCCGCCGGCTGCTCCGAGGAAGGCTTTTTTCATGGAGCGCGATTTGGCGTCGAAGATGGGGAAGTCAACGCAGGCGTTGTAGGTGTCGATGGATACCATGGTGAGTTGTTTCTCCTTCTTAAACCCAGTAGCTGACGCGGAATCGCCATTGGCGCATGGCGAGCATGGCGATGAAGAGTCCGATAACGGTGCAGCAACCCACGACGATCCAGTTCAGTGGGTGGATGGGGGCCCCGATCAAGGGGGCGCGGATGACTTCCATGTAGTGGTACAGGGGGTTGAGCATGGCCAGTTTGGCGCGTTCGGAGACGGCTCCGCCTTGGGAGTAGAGCGTTTCGGTGGTCCACACGATGGGTGTGACGTAGAACAGGAGTTGGGTGAGTGCTTCGAGCAGCGGCGAGAAATCGCGGTAGCGGGTGGCTACGATGCCGAAGAACATGGTGACCCATACGCCGTTGGCGATCAGTAGCGCGAGGGCGGGGATTCCGAGGAGGATGTCCCAGCCGAGCGGCCGTGGGAAGATCGCCATGAGGATGACCCAGATCACCATGTTGTGCATGAGGAAGAGGGTTTGTTTCCAGACCAGGCGGTAGACGTGGACGGAGAGCGCGGAGGGGAGCTGTTTGATCAGGCCTTCGTTGGCGATGAAGACTTCGGAGCCTTCTTTAATACATCCCGCGATGAAGTTCCACATGATTAATCCCACAGTGACGTGGGGGAGGAATTGGGCGACGGGGATTTTGAAGAGCACGGAGTACAGCAGGCCGAGGGCGAGTGCCATCACACCGGTGGCGATGGTGATCCATAGGGGGCCGAGCACGGAGCGGCGGTAGCGCTGCTTGATGTCTTGCCATCCTAGTTGGAGCCAGAGTTCCCGCTGGGAGAAGCCCCGAACGAGGTCTGCCCAGGCGGCTGCGAGTGTCTTGGATTGCGACGGCTCGTCGGCGGTGGTGTCCGTGTTGGTAATACGGGCTACCATCTCTTCGAGTGTCTCGTTGTTATGACGTTCAGCTTGTTCCTGCACAAATGTTAAGCCTAGCTGGCTTTGTGCGGGGATTGAATCTGACAGGCATACTAACTAGGTTCAATTATCAAAAGTAGAGGGAGTTGAGTGATGGCGTTTGATGTGGCGCGCGTCCGTGGTGCGTACACCTCTATTACCGGTGGGTGGACGTATATGAATGCTCAGCAGCAGGCTCAGATCCCTGAGCGGGTGGCTGCTGCTGTGGCGCGTGGCTTTCGTAATTCGCCGATTGTGGAGGATGTGGAGCCGGCTTTTGGTTCTCATGCGCGGGAGCGACATGCTGGGCTTTTTTCCTCTGATGGGTATGTGCGTTCGGCGCAGGTGGCTATTGCGGATTTGACGGGTACTTCGGCTGACGCGGTGATTCTTGGCCCTAATTTGGAGGTTCTGTTTTCTCGATTTGCGGCTGCGGTGTGGCCATTGGTGCGCCGTGGTTCGTCGGTTGTGATGGCGCATGGTTGTTCGCCGGCGATGACGGTTGGTGCGGAGACGCGGTGGGCGCAGCCGGATTTGGGTACGGGTGAGATTCCGGCGTGGCAGTTTGGTTCGCTTGTCGACGGCTCCACGCGTCTGGTGGCTCTTCGCGCCGCGGATCCTCAGGTGGGCACGATTAACCCCATCCGAGAGATCTCTGAGTACGTTCATGGGGCTTCTCGGGCATGGCTGCTTGTCGACGCCTCCTCTTTGGCCGGTCATCGTCCCATCACAATGGAGGCATTGGGTGCCGACATCGTGGCTCTTGATTGCTCTGCTTTTGGTGGCCCCCAGGTTGCTGCGCTGGCTTTCCGCGATGCCACGATGTTCCCGCGGCTTGACGCCGACCTGCTCAACAGCAGTGTCGCGCCGGGTCTTGCTGCTGGTGTGTCGGCTGCGGTGGATCATATTGCGGATTTGGATGAGTCGGTGCGTGGTACGCGTCGTAACCGTCTCGTGGATAGCATTGAGTCCGCTGGCCTTTACTTGGGCCGGTTGGGTACCTATTTGGCGGATTCTTTGGATTCGTTGCCTAAGACGCACGTGTTTGGCGTGACTGGCGAGGCCGCCGCGGGTTCAGACGCCGACCGCATCCCTCATGTGACCTTCTGTATCGATGGCGTGCCGGCTGACCTAATTTATCACCGCTTACTGAGCAACCGCATTGTGGGCGCTTTGTCTACACCGTCGCCGCTTCTCGACGCCATGGGTGCCGAGGACACCCACGGCACCATCAGTTTGGCTCTGGCACCGTTTAACACCACCCACGATGTTGACCAGTTGATGCGGGTGGTGGCGAGCTTCGCTTAAACCTCGAGGACGATCTTTCCGGTTACCTCCCCGCTTTTGAGCATCTCATGGGCCTGCTGGGCCTGCTCTAGGGGGAGCGTGGCGTGGATGTGGTGCCGGATGGTGCCGTCGGCAAGCAGTGGCCACACGTTGTCGACTGTCGACGCCACAATGCGTGCCTTGTCCTCGCGGTCGCGGGCGCGCAACGCCGTCGCAGAGATCGTGCCGCGCTTGCTCAGCAGCCGCCCAATGTTGAGCTCACCCTTCACACCACCTTGCATGCCGATGGTCACCTGGTGGCCGTCCATTGCCAGTGCGCGCACGTTTTGGTCCAGATACTTCGCACCCATAATGTCCAAAATGCGATCGCACTTATTCTTCAGGACCTCTGCAAAATCCTCCTCCCGATAATTAATCAGGATGTCCGCACCCAGCTCACGGCACGTTTCCAGCTTCTCCTTCGAACCAGCCGTCACCGCCACCGTGGCACCCACATACTTAGCCAGCTGGATGGCAAAGGTGCCGATCCCGCCCGCGCCGCCATGGATCAAGAACGTGTGCTCGGGTTCCAAGCCGGTGAGCATCCCGATATTCGACCACACGGTGGTGGCAACCTCTACGACGGCTGCCGCCTCAGCGAAGCTGTAACCCTCGGGGATGGGCATGAGCTGGCCTTCTGGCACCGCCACATACTCGGCGTACCCGCCGCCGGCTAGCAGACAGGCGACTTTGTCACCGACGTTGCGGCTGGTGGTGCCCGCGTCTGCGATCACACCGGCGCACTCGAGCCCGATGATGTCGGATTCACCGGGTGGCGGTGGGTAGTGGCCTGCTGCCTGTAGGAGGTCTGCGCGGTTGACGCCGGCGGCTTTGATCTGGACGAGTACTTCGCCTGGTTGCAGGGTGGGTGTTGGTGCATCGTGGACTGCCAAGGTGGCGTCGTCTTGAACGTAAATTGCCCTCATACGCCCCCACTTTAAAGAATTTCGGCAACTTCGGGTATAGTTTTTCGTGTTGGATCCGAAACTTTGTTTTTGGGTTCTCACAACTGGAGATGTGGCAGAGCGGCCGAATGCACTGGTCTTGAAAACCAGCGATGGGAAACCATCCCAGGGTTCAAATCCCTGCGTCTCCGCCAACCAAACCCCTAGCTCTTGTGGCTAGGGGTTTTCTGCTGCGCTGTTTTCCGCCCCCTCGAACTCAAGACCACGAAAACCGCAGGACGCGATTTTCTCGCCGAAATGCCGCTCTTGGGTTTTCGTGGTCTTGAATTCGAGTTCTCGGATTCGTGCTAGCGCAAGCACTACAACTGCCTAGGCGAAGCTCGCGTCCCATGCGGCTAGCAGGCGATCGCTTTCTTCTTCGTTGGTCACGGTGATGCGGACCCCTTCGGGGAAAGCGCGCACGAGGACGTCGTGAGCTGCGAGTTTTTCGGCGATTTCGAAGGGGGGTTCGTTGCGGGATTCGGCGGGGATCCACACGAAGTTTGCTTGCGAGTGTGCGGCGCCGATGTGGTCGGCGACGCGGTCGCGTACGGCTACTACTTCTTCGGTGTGTTCCATGAGTTCGTCGAGGTTGTTCAGTGATGCGAGTGCGCCGGCTTGGCCGACGGCATTGACTCCGAAGGGGAGGGCGACTTTGTTGAGGGCGTCGATAAGCTCGTGTGGGCCGAAGGCGTAGCCCACGCGGACGCCGGCGAGTCCGAATGCTTTGGAGAAGGTGCGCAGGCCCACGAGGTTGGGGAATTCGCTGAGGATTTCGGTGGCGAAGATGGTGTCTTCGTCGCGGACGTATTCGGTGTAGGCCTCGTCAAGCGCTACGACGACATCCGCTGGCACCTTCGCCATGAACTCCAAAAACGCTTCTCGACGCACCACTGTGCCCGAAGGGTTATTCGGATTGCACACGAACACCAGCTTCGTGGTGGGGGTGATCGCTGCCGCCATCGCATCGAGATCATTAAATCCGTCACTGGTCAGCGGCACTGCCACCGGTGTTGCGCCCACTACCTGCACGAATATGGGGTATGCCTCGAAGCTGCGCCACGGGAACACCACCTCATCTCCTGGGGTGCAGGTGATCTGCACTAACTGCTGACACAACGCTGAGGAGCCGCAGCCCACGGCGATCTGCTCTGCTGGGACGCCGAGATGCTCCGAAAGTGCACCGCGTAATTCAGTAACACCCATGTCTGGGTAGCGATTCGCACCGGCGGCGGCTTTCGCCATCGCCTGGGCTGCGGACGGCAGGGGGCGATGAGTGACCTCGTTACTGGATAATTTGAGGGCGTGGTCGTTGCGTTTGCCAGGAACGTATGTTGGGATCTGGGAAAGGTCTTTGCGGATCATGCCGGCAATTGTAGCCCCGCGTGTCGTAGATAGGGGGCACTGCCTCGTGTTTTGTGCCAGCCGATGATGTTGGATAAGATGAGCTACGATTCTTTTTTGGGATCGCTGGAGACGTGCCAGAGCGGCCGAATGGGGCTCCCTGCTAAGGAGTTGACTTGTTTGCGCAGGTCCGGAGGTTCAAATCCTCTCGTCTCCGCTCACTTCCACTTCGGTGGGAGCGTTTCACCGGGCCTGGTGGAACTTGCGCCCGTAGCTCAACGGATAGAGCATCTGACTACGGATCAGAAGGTTGGGGGTTCGAATCCCTCCGGGCGCACAACTAAAACCCCAGCTCATGGCATATTTGAGCTGGGGTTTCTTTATACTGTGTGGGTTGTTTGGTTGTTGGTTATTGTTGCAGGTTGTCGCTGTTCGTACCGAACATAGGCCGAACAGAAACCGAACAGATAGCGAACGTGAGAACTTAATCAAATTAGTGCGGAATGCATCTTGATCCCATATACACTGTGGGGAAAGGAGGTGAGTTCACCATGGGCTACGATATCTCACTTACAGCAACGCTAACCGGTGCAACGGTTGCCCAACTTCAACGTTGGCGTACTACGGGACTACTTGTTCCTGAGGCCTCAGCTTCTCGACCAGTTGAATATTCTTTCCGTGATTTAGTCGCCTTGCGTACGATCGCCAAGCTGCGGGCTCAGACATCGCTTCAGCAGATTCGCAAGGCATTTTCATCGTTGAGCGATTTTGACATGGTGGATCACCCTTCTAAGTATCAATTCGCCACCGATGGCAAGACTGTCAAGGTCTGGACCGACGATGGGTTCATGGATTTGAGTGACACTCACAAAGGGCAGTTTGAGTTTTACACGCTGGCGGATATTTATAAGCCGTTCATGAATATGAATGACAAGTTGGTTCCTGACTTTAGGAACCCAAAGCCACATCTCGAAGTAAATCCGCGTTGCATTGGTGGCTATCCCACCATCAAGGGATCAAGGATTCCATATCTCGACATAGCTGAGCTGTACAGATCAGGCGAACTAGAACCAGGTGAAATCGAAGAATTCTACCCACAGGTTTCTGATGCAGCTGCAAGGGACGCTGTGGAATTTCACACGATGGTGCTGGAGAATGTCGCATGAGGTTCTTCCTTGATGAATGCATGAACGCTAAAGTTGACGGGCCACTAAAAGAATGGCTTAAAAAAAGACGAGTTCCTGCGATCAGGGCCGAGCATTCCGCATGGGCTCGATGACATCTCTCTTATTCAGCGCCTAGAAGAACTGGATGTTGATGCGGTAATCACTAGCGATATCAAACAAATGCGATCACCAGATCGTACGTTGGAACGCGATCAATACCGTAACAGTGGCATTCATTGGATCGGAGTGCCACAGAGTTACGTTAAAGGGCGTGCTCGCCCTTTTGTCCAGGCCGCAAATCTACTCTCAGTAATTCATCATGTTCGAGCCCAATTGGAAGCAGCACAGATACCGCTTGCAATCGAGCTAAAGAGAGGCGTTAAGGACAGTGGCGAGCCAATAGCAGAGAAGTTCCCAATCTGAATTCGGCGTATTTGTAACATACGAGCTGGGCTACCCAATCACCCTAAAACCAGCGCGTCGACGTTCCGCCTCTGATGCTTCACGCATCGAGGACAGTTCTCCGGCGCGTTTCCTTTCGCTTTCCATGTGGGCTTCCATCGCGCTGGGTATAGCGTCAAGTCCTTCTTCCCATAGGTGTGCGTAGATGTCTAGCGTCATTGCGGCGCTGGAGTGTCCGAGCATGAGTTGAACAGTTTTTACATCAGCACCGGCTGCGATAGCGATGGATGCGGCTGTGTGTCGTAGCTCGTAGGTGTCGAGGTCACCAATACCAGTCCAAATACACAGGTTTTTCCATACAACACGCCAGCGTGAGGTGGTCCATACTTTGCCTCGTTCATCTGGGATAAGCCAGGCATCAGGATCTTTTCCTTGAGCGTAGCGATCGAGGAGTAACAGGATTTCGCCACCAATAGGTACGTCTCTATGGTTTCGTGTTTTCGTCGAGTCTTCACGCCCTAAGTCGTCGACGTCACGGCGGATCATGAGACGCCCGCGTACTGGGTCTAGGTCTTTGACTTTGAGTCCTTTTGCTTCTCCTGGTCGTAGACCGGTCATGATGAGGACGCGTAGGAGGAGTTTTGCTTGTTCGGTTGGTGCTTGTCTGATGAGTTCGTCGACTTCTGTGATTTTGAGGTATCGGCGTTCTGATTTCTTTTGTTTTGGGAGGTCGCCAGTTCTGATGGGGTTTTGGTGGATGACGCCTAGCTCCACTGCGAGGTCGAGGATTCCGTGGATGATGAGGCCGACTTTGCGCATGGCGGATTCGCTGAGTGCTCGTGGTGGTTGGCTGGCTGGCACGCCTTTCATTGTGGAGAGTGTGGGGATCCAGGCGTTGATTACTGAGCGTTGGATGTGCGCGCAAGGGGTTTGGCCCCATTGTGGTCGGATATGGACGTTCCAATAGCTGAGGTAGTCTCGTCTGCTTTTGTCTGAGATATTTCCTTTAGACGCTAGCCACGGTTCCCAGAGGTCGGAGAGTGTGACATCTACTTTATCTTTGGTAATCCACGTACCGTCAGCTTGTCCAACTTCAGCGCGGGCTGCATATAGTTCGGCTTCGTCATGGTTATGGAAGGTTTTTGTTATTTCATTTCCATTCTCAACCCAGACTGCTTGCCAGCGTTTCCCCTTACCCCATCGTGCTGATCGTACCTTTTTAATGCGTGAGGTTTTGTCGGGGTTTTTCTTCATCCAGAGATCACGGACGTATGCCATGAGGTACACTTCTTCCTTGTCAGGGCGAACTCGTCTCATTAGGAAAGAGTTCACCTGTGGTGCTCCCTTTCACGTATTCCGGCAAGATGACCGTGGAAGGGAGTTCTTTATTTTTCGGAGTTACCGAACAATCCCCGCATCCGAGGATCTTAAAATATCTAATTGGTTATAAAACCGCGTGCTTGTAAACGCTGGCCAAGGTCGCAGAGGAGCATCCAAATGCCTGAGACGGTGATGGTGAGCATCCCGGATCCGATGAGCATGGACCCGCTCATGCCATCCTCAAATATGAGGAGAAAGCCAGCGATAAACGAAAGCCATCCAATAACATTAAAAATCGTAGCGACGGTTTCCATCCCAGAATAAAGCCTGCGATAGGGCTTCCGCTGGATAGGGGGCTTAGATTGTTGAGGCGATTGCTCTGGTGTAGTCATAAGAAAACCTTTCAAAAGAGGGATTACTAAAATCTAGAGTGTGATTAGTTGTAGAGACCGGCTTCTTTTGCCTGTTTTTTTAGTGAACGTGTCAAAATGCTTGGCGCTTTCTTGTTCCACGAGCTTGGAATAAACCCATCCGGAGCAATGCTCTCCATCCGGCTTAATCGTCTTCGGCACGGATGACTCCGTTTCAAACTTGGTATCAAGAGTTATCTTTAATGCTTTTTGCTTATCTGCTGCGGTAGCTGTCCTATCTGCCAACACGCCAGTAGCCACAGATGCAGCCAATCCTTTTTGATCCATATCCCAGTACGTTTTGCATACATAAGATTGAAACGCATCATATTTTTCAGAGGAACTAGAGAACTCTTCATCAGCGTTAAAAACTGATGCAACAACAAAAATCAGGCCACCGATCAGTGAAATGCACGAGACCGTGACAATCACCCAGAACCACCATCTCTCTAAAACTGACTTATGACGGGGAGATGCTGCTGCAGATGGTGCAGTCATAATATTTTCCTTTCTACGGAAACTATCTTCACCTGCGACATGTCACAGTAGATAGACAGTGGCGTTGAATTCTTCCTTGGTTGTAAAGACGCATCCACAAAGCAAGCAAGTGAGGAGTTACACCAAGCTCAGCGGCCATAGCTGCAGGTGATCCCTCACACTCAAGTCCCACAGCCGCAACATCATTCGCATCCAAGAGCTGCTGTGCTGCCCATTCGTCAGCTTGCCGCTCAGCTCCGGGTGATGAGCATGTATGACCGTAGTGCGCATGTCCGAGCTCGTGAGCGATGGCGCAGCGTCTCGTGACTGGGTCTAAGCCAATTTTGATAAAGATTGTTTGGCTGGCGGGGTGAAAGCAAGCGTTGAGGGTGCTTCCCAGCTTGCTCGTCTCGATCACTGTGATGCCCATTTCGTGGGAGAGTGATTCGAGGGCTGCTTCCACAGGACTCATTTGGTCTCCTAGGTGTAGTTCTCTTCCAATGGATCGGTTGCTTTTTGCGCTGCGATCTTTTCAGTCCCAGCGTTGATGCCATCGAGGATGGAATCATAATCGGGGGTTGTGACATGCGGGGGTGTAGCGGGGGAGTTTCTGCTGAGCTTTGCATTACGACGTGCTTCGAGTTGGTTTTCAACTTCACCGATGGGCATGGACATGAGTGCAGATCCCTGTTTCATTCTTTTGATGACTTCGCGTCCCAAAGTTTCATCATCGGCATCTTCTATAGCCGCATCCATGGCAAATTCTTTGAGATCATCTTCTGTCACAACGTCTAAAGCGATAAGCGCTGGGATAACACTGACCTGATAAGCGCGTGCGATCTTAACTGCAGTCTCAACGGTAACCGTGCCATCACGGCGTTGGCGGCTCAAAGTGGATTGACCGATTTGTGCAAGCTTGCCGATCTCCCGATCTGAAGCATTGCCAACAGTTCTTCGAATCCAAAGTTCAATGCGTTCCATGAGTTAATAATGACACGGAAGTGTAGCAAAATCAACACAATTTGAGCTATTGGAGGTTGACATGATGAGTTACTTTTGCTTCAATGTGAGTTGAAAGAACTTCAATAGAGGGGTTGAGCATGGCAAATGTAAAAATCAGAATTCGTGATGGTCTCATCGAACGCCTCCGGAACATGAGCGGAATTACTAGCGATGAGGCTTTCGCCCGAACAATCGGAACTAGCAGAAGCACACTCGTGGATGTCAAAAGCGGAGAACGTGAACCATCCCTAGCTTTCGCAGTCGGCATAGCTCAAGCATTCGGGTTAGGACTATCAGAAATCGTCGTCTGGGAAAGCACCGAAACCGCAGCAGCCTAAACACGCTAGGGAAGAAAGGATCACCGTGGGCACACCGAACGTAGAGACGTCAATACCAGACGACAGTGAGTTTTATGAGCGACAGGACAAGATCCTGAAGCGTGCGTTACTCGCTACTGAGTCGGGATTCGATGCTACGCCGAAAGCAAAAGGAAGGAACTATTCATGCCTGGGGTAAGGGACAACAAAGATCTGCATGGTCGTCGAAAAGTAATCGATCTAACCGGAGTGATGCCGATTCCAGCGCGAGGTCAACGCCGTCGTAGCAAGCGACCCAGACTTCGCCGCCGTCCGCCAGCTCGAAAACCTCAAAGGGGTCGAACTGCTCCAGCAACGGACCGCCGGGGAAATCTTGGAGACTGCCTTGCTCTTGTCCGAATGGGCGCCGGTCGATTCGGTCGCGATAGTGCGCGGAATGATTCAAACGCTCGGTGATACGGAAGTGGACGGAAACAATATCTGAGGTCGCCAGCGTGTAGCGCTGACCACCGTAAACAAGAACAACGTTGGACATATCAGCAGCATAAAGGAAAGAAAATGCAGAGTTTATTCAGGCTCCGAGTCAAAGGTACCCCGCTTGTTGAACTTCGGGTCGTCCCATTCGAAAAAGATAGGTTCACCATCGTCCATGCTGACGTCAAGGACCCTGTAACCGTACATGCGGTCACCATCGAAGAGATCCATAACTTGATGACGCTCCTTTTCCGTCAAACGCTCAGGAATCTCGGGGTCAGCAGGATCGGGAAAGACGAACTGGACGTCGTAATCAGGCTTGATCCACAGGCTCGGGAAACTGGACGTCCGAAGGTTAAGCGGTACACCGCCCTCGTTGAGGGTATTCACAGCGTAGGAGATCCAAGGGAAAGACCAGTACGGCATCTCGTATTCGTAACCATTGATATTCAGCGTGAAAGTTTTATCGCTCATACGAAAAGAGTAATCCGCAGGATCAAACACGGCAGCAGATTCCACCGAAAAATGAAGCATCTTCCTGAAAGGAGGAAGCAAAATGGAATTAAAACCATTTAATTTCCGTGGACACAATGTACGAGTCTTAGTTGCAGAGAACGGGGAGCCGCTGTGGGTAGGACGAGATGTATGTGCAGTTTTAGAGATCAAGAACTCTAGGGATGCACTCTCACGGATCGATCCAGAGGGGGTCGGCATTGCCGACACCCTTACACCAGGAGGTATACAAAAACTCAAAGTCGTAAATGAATCAGGACTATACGAACTCCTTTTCCAGTCTCGCGTCCCTCAGGCAAAAGAATTCCGCCGGTGGGTAACCGGAGAAGTCCTGCCAGAAATCCGTCGCCACGGCATGTACGCAACAACGGCAACGGTAGAGCAAATGCTCGCTGATCCAGTAACGGCAATCAAACTTCTGGAACAGATTAAGCAAGAGCGTGACCAGCGCCGGGCGCTCGAGGTGCAAGCTGCGATTGATAAACCAAAGGTCATGTTCGCTGATGCTGTCGCGGAAGCTAACACTGACATCCTGGTACGTGACTTAGCGAAGATCTTACGCGGCAATGGCATTGAGGTCGGCGGAAATCGTCTTTTCGCGTGGCTTCGAAAGCACAAATACCTCATGGACGGGCCAAGCCACATTAAGCACACACCAACACAAAAAGCGATGGAACTCGGGCTGTTCAAAATCAAAGAAACCGTCGTGACCAGATCCAACGGAAGATCATCGATCACCGTAACACCGAAGGTTACGGGAAAAGGGCAACGGTACTTCGTCGAAAGATTCCTTGATGGGAGATTCGACATCGACGATATCAAGACAAATAAAAACCGACCTGTTGCACCAGGTCGGAAATGACACTCAAGGAAAAGCATCTATGGGAAACATTACCACCATCGACCGATGGCTGTCGCCATCGCAAGCTGCGGAAATCATTCCATATTCCGCATGGCAAATCCGGAAGTTCTGTCGACAGGGGATCCTGCCGCACTCCAAACGACCTGGATCAAAGCAGAACCGAATCATGATCAAGCAGTCAGACCTTGTCAATTTCATCCAGCAAGGAGCAGCAGCATGACAATGCGCACTTACAAAAACCCTTACCCAGACAGCGAAGATGCTGTCGAAATCCGCTTCGACCATTGCCGTCAGCGAGTGGCAAAACATCTGGCTTACTTGTGCCGCATTCATCACAGTTTTTGCCTACCATTCCCACGATTAGAGGAAAAATGATTCTTTTAGTGCTTATAAACATCGTCTTTTCAATGCTCCTGCTTTTCAACCTGACTGATGCAAATCGAAAGATTGAGGACGCGACGAAGCGCCTAGACATGCTCAATGAAGATGTCGACGTGCAGAGCGTGAAAATCCTTGATCTCTATGGGATCGCGCAGATTCCACCAATGCCAGATGAAGAGGCAGCGTCTCGAATCTTCACAGAGGTGCGGAGATGAACCGGATAGCTTTAGAAGAACTGCACCAGGCTCTGATATCGGAGGCAGAAGCAATGCGCACTGGTGAGTATTTCCTAGGTGCCGGCATCGTAGATGCGTATGCACATCAGCTACGGGAGGCGATCGACTCTCATGGCGAATAACGAAGGAATGTGCAAGCACTGTGGAGCAGCCGTGCTCTTCGTTAAAGACGACCGATGGCACGTTTTTGATGCAAAGCCGTCGGAAGAAGGCGAATGGAGAATCCGGTCACGATGGGCGGCCAATGTCGCGGCAGAAAAAACGACAGTGACGCGCTTAGCGGAGTCGAAATTGCGCCGAGCACGCCTCATGGGAGAGCCGCTTTTCCGCCCGCACTTCCAAACATGCCCTGCGAACCCCCGCGCAAAAATTCTGCAGGAGAAGCGGAGATATGGATGATGCATCAATCGCAGACGAATGGTGGGAGAACCTACCAGATCGAAGAAAAATACAAATCCATCACTGGATCGTATCGCCTAGACAAATCACCATCCAGGAACTGCCCGGTCAGATTGCGCTAATAGAAGGAACAGAACAATGACTAAAACACAGCTAGTGTGCGACAAAACCCAATTGAACTGGGGGCTGAAAGCGGCAAAAGCAATTGCTGGGAAGAGCCCATATGACGTTGTTCAGATGAGAGTCTCACCAGACCGCGATTATCTGTATATCTGCGCAGTTAATGCCAAAGCAACGCTGGTCGCCAAAGTGGAGCTTCTCGTTGCGAATATCAGTAGTGAAGAAGATGAGATCATCACGATAGATAAGGCAAAAGTCCCAGCATTGATTCTCGCGACTGCTGAGACCGGGAAGAAGTCGGAAGACTCGCGGCCTATGGCAGGGATCTGCATTCGAGGGAAAGAAGTTGATTTCACCGACGAAAATGGGGCTGGGCGCGGAGTCGATCTTACGACGATTCATCGGAACGATTCTGCAGAAATCGGAGATCCTGTCCGCACAATCATCAGAGTAAAACAACAGCTTGCTGAAACATCGCCTTGCGATGTGACGCCATCGCCAGCTCAGATAACAGAACTGGCTCGGGCAACGCGCTACCTAGGAGGCAAGTCCAAGCTGAGTATGCGCTCGTATATGCACGAGGGTACTGAATCGCATCGGCTTGTAGCTGAGGCGACATTTTGGACCTTGTCAGTACTCAACGTCCCAGCAGTATTGCTCGAAAACAAAAAAGATACAGCCAATATCGTCGACGCAGCACCAATCGAAGGGATCTCATGAAACATATTGACGCAGCGATCTGTCGCCGAAAGGCAGACGGCAAAACCGCGGAGCCTAACTACTGGGATTCCCAAGGCCCGCGAGAATCAACTGTAGCAATGCTGGAACGTCACAAAATAGCTAGAAAAAAGTGCATGACCTGCACGCTTCTGACTGATTGTGAGAAGATGCTTTCCGATTTTGAAAAAGAAGAACTCAGAGTCGACGGAGTTGTAGCAGGGAGATACTGCGATGTCTCGCACAGAAACGGCTCGAGTATCGATGTCTTGCGACATTGCAAGCACTGCAATGTCCGATTGATACCGCAGGGTGGCCCACGGGGAAAAGAACCCAGCGGGGCTCGAAAACACCGGGGAGAAGGGCTCTGTGCGGTTTGCTATCCCCTCTTCTCAAGAAAACAACGCTAAACACAATGACTAGCAAAGGAAATAGACCATGGCATGGAGCAGAGTCGGCGACAACATCGCCACACATCCGCTCATGTCGAGGCTCCTTACCTCATGCGAATTCGACCACTCGCTCAAAAATGAGGCGTTTGGTGCGCTCGTCCAGCTCACAACTGTGTCGGCCGCGCATCTCACTGACTACATCATTGAGTATGGGCTCATGGCGCAGATCGCACCTGGACGTGAAAAGCAACTGATCGACGTTCTTGTAGATGCAGGAATGCTTTTTCGCGATGAAGTTGACGGGCGCAAGGTTCTACGAATCGTCGATGACAATGAGCTCCTTCACAATCGCAGCCGGGATGAAGTCGAGATCGACCGCCGTCGCGCCGCTGATAAGCGCAACCCGGCTTTAATCCCAGCAGTTCGCTACCGCGACGGCGACCAATGTCGTTGGTGTGGAAAGACAGTCGACTGGCGAGATCGGAAAAGCTGGCGTGCAGCGACGATTGACTCACTTAATGAGCATCGGGAATCAACCGTGGATACGCTGGTTGTCGCCTGCAAGAGCTGCAATTCAAAACGTGGCGCAGGTGAAGAACTTCAATTATTGCCAACCCCTACGAGAGAGAAGGTACATTACACAGACCACACAATCGACTGGATTAATCGTTCCGAGTGGGCTCAGCATGAGGGCATTCATCTCGAGCCACGCCAAACACACCTGGACATCGGACAGCAGATCACAACACCGGCAGCGCCATCGGAGCAGCAGCAGGTGGGTCAAGCAGCAGCGCCCTTGGAGGCAGCAGCGCGGGCCTATCGAGCAGCGCCTGATGTTGAAGCGCCATTCGTTAGTGATCCGCTTGATGAGGCTCCAGACTGGGTCAAACAATCTCTTTTCAACGATCACGGACAGGCAGCAGCGCCTTTAATGGCAGCAGCGCCGCGTGAACATGATCATGCACCGGCAGCGCCGTTGGAGCAGCAGCAGGTGGGTCAAGCAGCAGCGCCCTTGGAGGCAGCAGCGCGGACCCATCGAGCAGCGCCTGATGTTGAAGCGCCATCGCAACACCACGTTGATAACGAAACGGTAAAACCTAGCACGGATCTAGAACAAATCACAGATCGGTGGGGTGACGAATCTGGATCTCTCGGGACGGGACGGGACGGGAATGGACAGGTAGGGACGGCAAGGCGTCGACGCCGTAGGCGTAGAGGTGGACGTGGAACTGGAAGGAATAAAGCTCATGGATAGTTGGAAGTTACATTCTTTAGGTAAAGCTCTGTATGAGTTGGAGAAGTTAGGCCCTTTGCTTGATGATCTTTTGCTCCCTTCTCAGTGTGGTTTTTCTGAAGGAAGGGGAGGTTCTGGGCAAGGGTCGCGCCCTCCATTGAGGATTCCAATTCTGGATGTGAAGTGGGAGACGGAGCGTCTGCTGACTCATTGGGCATGGGGCTGCGCTGTGAAGCTGAATGTGGTCCCGCCTTGTTCAAGGTCCGTGCATAGCGTTGCTGCATGGCTTCAGTGTCACTTGATTGATATCGGAGATCTTGATGAAGCTGATGCTATTGCGGAGCAGGTGATCAGCCAGTCGGAGCTGCTAAGTGAGATGTTCGCTTCTGATGATGATGGAGCAATCACAGCGCCTAAGCAGGGGACATGTAGAGAGATCGCCGCGATCTGCAAAGGGCTCGGCTACGGAACATCAAAGACAACAATTCATCGGTGGGCACACGAGGGGGCGATAGCCTCACAAACAATGGAAGATGGCCGTGTCATAGTGGACCTACAAGAGGTGCTAGACAAGCTGGCTACCTGCAATAATGCAATGTAGTTACCGCGTGGGACACCCAATATAGTAAGCTAACGCTCGAATCTTCTGGGTCCAGATCACAAGCATGTGACTGGGCCTTTTTGCATGCTCAGGAGGTGACATGGCGAGAGCAGGATCAATTTGCTGCGAAGCTGGGTGCCCAGAGCAAGCGACATACCGAGGAAGATGCGCTCGGCATGCTCGTGACCACGAGACACACGAGCGAAAAACAGTTGCGACGAAGATCGACGGACAGCGAACAGCAGCGATCAGGCGTGAAGCGGTTGCTAGATGGCGGGAAATCTATGGAGACTGGTGCCCAGGCTATAAGTGCTACGGGCATAAAGCCCATGATTTGACCGCGCAACATACGCAGGCTCTAGCGCTCGGAGGCGGATCGGAGCAGCATCTGACGGTGCTGTGCCGGCGGTGTAACTCCCGTCATGCAGCGGACGTAAGAAGGGCCCTGGCATCCACCTATGGAAGACCCCAGGGGAGGGCCCCTCGGAGGCTATGAACCCCAGCCGTGGGTGAGGTCTCTCAGAGGTGCGAAGGGTTCAAAAAGTTTCCTGACCAGCTGTTTTTTTGAACCCGACATGTTAAAAATATGCCCAAAGGGGGCGAGGAAGGAGACGAAAATAATGCCACGAGGCGGAGCAAGAACAAGATCTGGTCCAGCACCAGACCCAGCATCTGGACGGTCGGACCGTCGAAAACTCGACGAAAAGCTCCGACCATTGCCAGCAAGCGGATTCAACGGGAAACTGCCAGAATGGCCACTACCAAAAGGAACCCCACGAGAGCGCTCATTGTGGAAGAAAATCTGGAAATATCCACAAGCCGCAGCCTGGATCAATGAGCCATGGCGATGGCTCACAATCGGCCACTACGTCAGATGGGTAGTGAAATCAGAAGCCGCAGACGCATCACCATCGACTATGACACAGGTCCTACGCCTTGCAGACTCGATTGGGCTTTCTCCTGCAGGCCTTCGTGAAAATGGCTGGGTGATCTCCACATCCGAGATGGAAGGAGACGCGGCGCCGACAAACACCCCGCCACAGTCTCCACAGCCTATCCGTCGGCTCCGCGCAGTAAATGGAGACGCAGGATAACTGGATAATCGACTTCCCGACACTCGGAGATCTCTGGGACGCATGGGTGCAAGCACATTGCCTCGTCCCAGATGGCTACCGACGCGGCCAACCATTCATATGGAGCGACTGGCAATTCTGGTGCGCCGCGCAATTTGGAAGAATTCGCGCCGGGCTGAAATGGAGTGGCGAACCGCTAGGTAACCAAGCATTCCAATATCGTCGTATGCAGGTGATTGCACCGCAGAAGACTGGCAAAGGTCCGTGGGCTGGTTCTATGACGCTAGTGCAGGCTGTGGGGCCAGCAGAATTTGATGGGTGGGCAGAAGAAGGGGATGTCTATCGGTGTGCTGACTGGGGCTGTGATTGCGGTTTCGAGTTTCCTTACCAGAAGGGAGAACCGAAAGGTCGTCCGCACCCATCGCCACTGATTCAGCTCACGGCGACCTCGGAAGATCAAGTCGATAACACGATGCGCCCATTGAAGTCGATGGTCAAGATGGGTCCGTTGCGGAATCTTCTCGCTACCAGAGGCGAATTCATTCGCATTCTCGGAGGGCTTGGAGGTGATGATGCTGATCGAATTGATGCTGTGACGGCTTCTGCTGACTCTAGGGTCGGTAACCCTGTCAGTTTCGTGCTTCAAGACGAGACTGGTTTGTGGAATAAGCGGAATAAAATGGAAAAGGTTGCTGACGCACAGCGTCGTGGCCTTGCAGGTATGGCTGGACGTTCAATCGAAACCACAAACGCTTATGACTCTTCAGAGCGTTCTGTAGCACAAACGACGTTTGAGTCGACGGCACAAGACGTGTTTTGCTTCTACATCCCGCCGCCTAAAGGACTGCTATGGAAGCGTCCTAAAGATCGCCGCAGGATTCTAGAGGCGGTTTATAGGGGTTCTCCATGGGTCAATATTGACTCCGTTCTAGCAGAAGCCAATGAGATTTCAGAGCGCGATCCAGAGCAAGCAGAGAGGTTTTTCGGGAACCGGATTACGTATTCATCAGGCACGTGGCTGCCGACGAACCTGTGGGAGGACTGCTTTGCATTGGATAGAGAACCCGCCTGATGGTGAATCAATCTGCGTTGGTTTCGACGGCTCAGAAAACAACGATTTCACAGCTTTACGGGCTGAAACACGTAGTGGATTCATTTTCACACCGCGGTATGGGCCAGATCGTAGACCTACTATCTGGAATCCTGCAGAGTGGGGTGGGAAAACTCCGCGATCGGAGGTCATGGCCGCAGTCGATGAGATCAGAACTAGGTATCAAATTCAGAGGTTTTATGCGGATCCGCAGGATTGGCGCTCTGAAATTGGTGAGTGGGCACTCCAGATTGGACAAGAACGCGTTTTTGAATGGCCGACGAACGCAATCAAGCGTATGTATGCGGCGATCTCTCGGTTTGAAATCGATTTAGCCAATGGGCGGATCACCCATGATGGATGCCCGCTGACAGCGCTTGCAATGGCAAATGCAAAGAAAGTCGCAAAGCCTGGGCAACAGTATGTTCTGGGGAAGCCCTCAGAGCATCAAAAAATAGATGCGGCAATGGCCACCATCCTCGCGCATGAGGCAGCTATGGATGCGCATGCGAAGCAATGGGAATCAGAAAAATCTCGCGTAGTCGTCTTAGGAAGGAGGCGGAGATGATGGAGCTAACGAAATCGGAAGAAGAGCTCGTCAAGAAGCTGTTTATGAAGATTCAAAAGCAGCGGAATCAGGACAAAATCAATGAGCGCTATTACAGAGGCTTGCAACAGATCGGCAACCTAGGCATTTCCGTTCCCCCTGATGTACAGCCTTTCGCTTTTCCGCTCAATTGGTGCAGGACTTACATTGATGTGCTTGAAGAGCGGCAAGACGTCAGACTGTTGATCCGATCTGGTGAGATTACCGAAGACAAGGAATTACGCCTCGATTGGGAAGCCAATGATCTTGATGTGCAAAGCCATCTGGTGCACAAGGATTTAACGATTTATGGTCGTGCATTCGTCTCCGTTGCTGCTGATCCAGATGGCGGGCGCCCGCGCATTCGAGCGGAGTCACCACGAGATATGGCGGCAATCGTGGATCCGTTGACAAGGTCAATGACAGCAGCGCTGCGAATTTACAGGGATTCTGTAGGCATTGCAGAGCATATGACGCTGTATTTGCCGGATTCCACAGTGATCATGGGCAAAGAAATGGGGATGTGGAAAGCAAAGACACGGATCGAACACAACCTTGGGCGTGTACCAATCGTCATGATGATCAACAGACAACAGTCAGGATCATTCGAAGGGGAAACTCAACTCTCGGATCTCAAGCCCATCGTTGATATGGCTGGGCGAGTCATGCTTCAGCTCCAGCTCGCTATGGAGACAGTGGCAACACCACAGAAAATTGCTCTCGGTGTCAGCGAGGAAGACTTTGTCGATGAAAACGGTGAACAACTCGACCCCTGGGACACATACCTAGGGGCTGTTTGGGCGCTCTCTAAGAAAGATGCCAAGGTGGAACAGCTTGCAGGTGCAAGCCTGACAGGTTTCCATGACACCATCAAAATGCTGGCCGAGCAGGCATCAACAATCACAGGACTTCCCGTTCGGATGATGGGGCAAAACACTGCCAATCCGGCCGCTGAAGGCGCGATCAGAGCTGATGAATCACGCCTTGTAAAGCAGGTAGAAAGAATCAATTCGGTTGCCGGCGCAGGCTGGGCGTGGGCGCTTGGAATCGCCGAGCGCATTCGCACTAGGGAATGGTCTGCAGACGGGAAAATTCAGATTCTCTGGCGCAATCCAGGTACACCGACCGAAGCTCAGCAAGCAGATGCAATGCAGAAGCTAACCGGTGGACGTCCCATCTTGTCCGTTCGAGGAGCGATGAATGAGATGGGTTGGCCTCAAGCACGGATTGACCGTGAAATCGAATGGTTCAGCCAAGAAGAAGCAGGAACGCTTCTGCAGAAACTGGAACGTGACGCAGAAACGTGACAGGAAGAGGTGGTAAATGCACGACGACCAGTTCAGCCGCTTACCACCAGAACTACGCGCCGCCGCTGGAACCAGATCTGAGATCATTGGAGAGGCTGTCAAATGGGTAGCTGCCGCATGGAATACGAACCGCCCAATGGATCCATCAGTTTGGTTCGAGATCTACGCTGAAGAATTCACCAAGAGAGTCGCAGAAGCACAGCTCGAAGCAGCAAGTATCGCTATCGGATCTGTCGACACAGCACTAGCACTCCAAGGCTATGACGGCACCCCGCTAGGACACGCCTCACCAGAAGCCTTCACCGGAATCACCGGCTCTGGGCAGCCAATCATGGGCCTTGCCTATGCACAAGGATTGCGCATTACAGAGGCAATCGACAACGGAGCAACCGAAGTTGAAAGAGCAAAGCTGTGGAAATACAGCGGGCAAGTCCTCCAAATGGCAACGCAAACGGCAATCTCAGACGCATCGAGAATCGCTAAACTCACCAACCTCATCGCCCGCCCACGAACTACGTGGGTGAGAATCGTCCGCCCACCGTGCTGCGCTCGCTGCGCAATCCTTGCAGGAAAACGCGGCGGAGCAGGACTTGGATTCCAACGACACCCAGGCTGTGACTGCGACGCAATCCCCGTATCCGAAGAAACATCGGACATGCACAAGCTGTGGATATTTGATGTGGATAAATATTTCGCACAACTATCCGAAAAAGACCAAAACAAAATCTTCACCATCGCAGGCGCCCAAGCAATCCGAGACGGAGCAGACCCATCACAGGTCATCAATGCGCGCCGGGGAATGAAGGTTGCTGCAGATCGTTTTGGCACTCGCACTGTTATGACATCTGAGGGGACGACGAAACGCGGTTGGGCTTCGATGTATTTGCGTCAGCAGTATGACGCGAAGATGTCGAAGCAAGGCAGATACATGCGGACTGATCGGCCGCGATTGATGCCGGAAGAAATCTACAAGATTGCAGGTGGCGACCGTGATATTGCGGTCTCATTGCTGCACAAGAACGGTTTCTTCTTGGATGCATCGCCCACATTGGATTCTAAACTCAACTTTTTTACGCGGGACAAAGCCGTAAAAGAAGCTACAGAGCGAGCTCGTGTGAAGCTGAAAGCGCGACATGAAAAAGAGCTAAAGCGTATAACGGTCGAGGCTGGTAGTGGTGATCCTCCGAGCAAACCGCCACGATGGTCGAAAAATGGCGGTGGTGATGATGAGATCCGGAGGCGGTATTTCGAGGATTTGCGTACAGCGGATAAACGCGTGCCAATTGAACACATCGTTACCGGGAAGGTGCATAAGAACGTTATCCAAGGTGCCCATGATCATTCCAGACGTTCATGGGTCGTGGAGCAAGTAAAAAGTGGTGTAGATCTTCCTAGTGAGGTGAAAACATTTTTTCCGTTGCTCAAAGGAAGAACAGCAGCACTTAGGAACTGGTTGGGTGATGAGCAACAAGGAATTATTCGAGATGTGTTATCAGATCCTGAAGAAATCGAGGTAGATCAGTGGGGAACGTATCGATTAAAAAAAGAAGTGCTCACTCCAGATAAGCATTGCATTACTTTGCGAGTGGTAACAGGTAAAACACGTGGTAATGATACTCGAACGTTCAAAGTCAATTCTGCCTTTCCGCTTCGTGGCGGAGACGGAGTCACCGAAGTCCTATCGGATGGTAGAATTATGACGCGATATAGGAAGGAGGAATGATGGCTGAGAGTGTGTATAAAAAAATCGAGCGTGAAACGGGTGGGAAAGTTTTCTACGGTGTCGATGCTGGACCTGACAATCAGGACAATATAACTATTGACGCTTACTACGTAGAAGCACTACTGAACTACGGTTATTTAGACGTCGATTTGAAAAAAGAGTTCTTGGAACTGTGGTTGACTGATGATGAGTATGAGGATCTGGAAGCACTCGATTATGTGCAGGATCTGACGTATAAGATGCTGCTGAAATATGCGGGCATGGAGCCTCGTGTAGATATATCCCCATTCCTCCATAAAGCCGCATAACTACATCAACTATCTCACCCGTTACCGCAATCGGTAGCGGGTTTTTCTATACCCAAAATCGGAAGGATTGTAAGCAATGCACAAGAAACGAGCCCCATGGGTCCGAGCGATCA
Source organism: Corynebacterium rouxii (assembly GCF_902702935.1). NCBI lineage: Bacteria > Bacillati > Actinomycetota > Actinomycetes > Mycobacteriales > Corynebacteriaceae > Corynebacterium > Corynebacterium rouxii. Next base: position 186,651 of record NZ_LR738855.1, read on the forward strand.
TCAACGACTCCGACACCGCTCATAGTGGATCTAGTGCGGGAGTAGATGACCAAAACAGCCCTAAAACTACTTCGCAAGACGGGAAAGCCGAAGGAGATAAGGCTGCCGAAGATTCTGACAGTAATGAAGATCCAGAAGCCCGTGGATCAAAGACGATGGTGCTTAAGGATCTTGCTCGTGAGCGCGATAAACGCCAAGAAGCAGAGCAGCAACGCGACGAATTTAAAGCGAAGCTCGATGAGATCGAGCGGTCAAAAATGAGCGATCACGAAAAAGCAGTAGCAGATCGTGATCAGGCATTAGCAAGAATTGCGGAGCTGGAAAAGCAAATCGCTGACGGAGAAGCTGCATCAAAGCGGCGTGAAGCCGTCTCACAAGCATTGTCCGCAACGAAATTACCCGCCGAGATGGCGGACAGGCTGCGGGGAGAAACCGCAGAAGAAATCATGGAAGACGCAAAAGCGCTTGCAAAGACAATCGGCTTCGACCGCTCTGCCTTTGATCCTTCACAGGGTCAGAACGCAGCTGGAAAGTCGCAAGCGAACTCACTCTCAAGCGCTTTGCGCGCCCACTTTAACGTCTAAAGGAGGAAGAAATGGCGATCACCCTAGAACAAGCAAAGCTCAATACCCTAGAAGATTATGAGCCAACCGTCATCGATGAATTCCGCAAAGAATCGGTAATTCTCGACAACCTGGCATTCGACACAGCAGTGAATCCAGCTGGAGGAGGCGCAACCCTTTCGTACGGCTACCGCCGCCTAGCTACGCAGCGTGATGCAGCATTCCGCGAAATCGGAACGGAGTACACCGATAAGGAAGTCACCACCAAGAAAATTAGCGTCGAGCTGAAACCCCTGGGTGGATCCTTTAAGGTCGACCGTGTGCTCGCGCACCTCGGGCCAGCCGCATCAGATGAAATCGCGTTGCAGATGTCGCAGCTGATCAAAGCGACCAATACTAAATTCTGCGATGCTGTCATCAACGGAGACACCGCAAAGGACGCAAACGGTTTTGATGGCCTTGATAAGGCTCTGAAAGATTCTTCTACCGAATTGAACAAGGAAGAAGAAGGAACCGAGCGCGATTGGTCTAAGTTCACATCCGCGGATGAAGCGATGTCGGTGCTCGATGATCTCGACGAACTTTTGGATGCACTTGATGGTCCGCCAACCATGCTCTTCGGCAACAAACGCGCCTTGGCGAAGATTCGCGCAGCAGCGCGCCGGGCAAACATGTACTCGCGAGAGCCAGTGGAAGGCCTGCTGGGGTCTAATGGTCATCAGATTATGCGCGAGCAGATCGGAAATGTGATCATCGTTGATCCTGGTACAAAAGCTGGCACCAATGACCCGATCATTCCTGTGACTCTGGGAAAGACGAGCCTCTATGCAGTGCGCTTTGGCCTTGACGGCTTCCATGGTGTCACCACCACAGATGGACGCATGATCAAGACATGGCTCCCAGACTTCTCTACAGCTGGTGCCGTCAAGCGCGGCGAAGTCGAGCTTGGTCCTATCGCAGTTGCACTGAAGTCGACCAAGGCTGCTGCCGTGATGCGCAACATCAAGCTAGCTGATAACTAGGAGATGACATGGCAATCGTAAAAACACCAGTACACGGATACACAGGACCTGTTGGCGATGATTATTTCGTCGACGGAGTCTGCAAAGTCCCAGACCACAAACTCGCGTACTACAAGCGCCATGGGTACATCATCGATGCTGAAGAACTCTCTGGGCAGGAAGGGACTGAAGCCGAAGCATTAGGAATACCAGGTGCAAAAGCAAAGAAAGCTGAGCTTGTTGCCTATGCCACCAAGCTAGGTATTAATACCGACGGACTAGATGTTGCAGGTCTTCGCGAAGCAATTGAGGCTCACACAGAACACTAGGAGGTAGCACATGGCGATCTTCCTAAAAATACCGATTGTGGAGATCTGGCCTGACCTAGACGGTTCTCGCGAATCCTACGCTGAGAGGCTCATCGGGCGTGCTGAGGCTATCATCATGCAGCGTTTTCCCACACTGGAGAAAAGAACCCGCGATGGATCAATTTCAGCCAGTGTGGTCGCAGGCGTAGTCGAAGATATGGTCACTAGGGCCCTTGATAAAACTAGCCGTGGCGGTATGGATAAGCTCGCGTACCCAGAAGTTCAGATGGAATGGTCTTCTGATGGCGGCCTCGGGTCTGGAAATCTCCTCTGGCTTACAACGGATGAAATCGTTTTGCTCTCCCCACCGCAGCCACGCGGGGTCTTCAGCATTCGAAAAGCTCCCACGCCAACTTTTTCGGAAGGGAGCAATCGGTGGTGAGCGCAATAGTTCTTTTTCAACCAAAGTTCATTCTCCGAAAAGTGATAGAAGGTCGTGAAGACCCCATCACTGGAGAACCTGGTAGTCCTACCATCACTGAAATTGCTGGACGTGGGCTAGTCCAAGAACCACTATGGTCAAGTGAAAAAGAAGTGGGGTCAACATCTGTGAAGGATGAACGCCTCATCCTCTTTTGCCCAACGCATATCCCGATCACCGATATTGAGATATGTGCTGCAGATGAATTTGTCGATGATCGCGGAAGAGTCTGGCAGTGCATCACTGATGGACACGAGCGCGGTATCCCAGGTAAAAAACCTGAGTACATTGCAACGCGGGTTCGCCGGGCCAAGGGGAAGAGATGAAAGCGCGGCTGACGGTCTTCAAGTCCCAGATCCCACAACAAGTCAGGTTGCAATCGAGGTCAGGTCGAAGGAAAATAGCCCGTCAAATCGCAGACGCCGCCCGCGCTGATGCACCGTATCGCACCGGTGCTTATGCAACGGGGATTGAGGTCAAAGAATCCGGAACCCAGATCATGGTCGTTGACACTGACGAAACCGCAATCCACAAGGAGTACGGGACAAGTAAAACACCTGCTCATGCATCACTTACCAATGCGGCGATGGGTTACGGCAAGTACTCCGGAATGCGACCAAGGAAAGGTAAAGGTAGACGATGAGAGTACCGATGCCCTACGCGCCGGGTGAGATCCGAAAGTTTTTGCTTCAGCAGGAGGTGTTCACCGATCTTTTGCACGGCGGGAAGGTAACGACACGTGAGGTGCCGGATCCCTTGGCAAGGCCGCATGTGACAGTCGCCGCTGTCGGTCATGTTGGTGATGATCCGATGCTGCGCCGGTTGATGATCCAAGTCACCCCGTGGGTGCCTGGGTGTGATATTTCGAAGATCGATGAAGATCCTGATGTCACAGCATGGAACCTTGCCGCGACGGCAGGGGAGCTGTTGGGAAGAGCGAAGAACATCATCATCGATGATCTGCATGCGTGGTCTGCGACGTGGGTTGACGGACCAATTCAGCTTTACGACACCAATCGTGGAGCAGACAAAATTTTGTATTACGCGCCTGTGCGGTTTCAGATCCATCTGCGCCGCCGGGCGCAGATTATTTAGGAGGAGAAAATGTCCAATTACGCAAATCCGGAGAAGGCCTATGTGTGGCTTGACGGTGATGCATTCCGAGGGGCCGCTGGCGCAGATATGCCTAGCGATCTTTTCGCTGAATCGCTTGAGGGATTTCTGCCATATGGCGGTGTCGAAGCTGGCTTTGAGCTGACCTCGGAGCAGGCTGTTAATAAGCTGCAGGTGTTTAATTACCGCAAGGCTGCCTACAAGGTTGCTCGTGACCCGCTAACCGAGGGGTGTAAGTTCCGGGCAGTCGATAACTCGGAGGCAACTGTTCGCACGCGTGCCCAGGGTGGGAAAATCAAAAAGATTGGCGACCACTATGCTGTCGAAAAGGGCATTGGTGAGGAATTCTCCTTGCTGATCCGCCTCGATGATGGTGAGGAGCAAATGGCTATTTGGTGTGAGCGATGCACCCTTTCTGGCCCTGCTACTCGCGCTGCAATCGATGGCAAGAGCCTTGATGGCTATGAATTCTCCGTGGAATTCCTCGTGCCAGCCGTTGAAATTCTTCCTGGGCTTCCAGACGGAATGAACATCGATGACGATAGCGGTCAGGATGAGGAAGACGGGGCCGGTGAAAAAACCGTGACCCTTCCCTCTGGGGCTTCTGGAGGCACCTTTACCCTCTCCATCGATGGGCAGAAATCCGCTGATATTGCGCAGAATTCCAACGGCACCGCCGTCCAGGTGATTCTGCGCAAAGTCAAAGGCGGGGAGAAAGCCTCTGTCACAGGCCGCGCAGGAGGCCCCTTCACCGTCAAGGGGGTAACCGGCGCACTGACCGCAGACGGCACCAACCTCACCGGCTCCAGCTCGCAAGAGGTCACCGTCGCATAATCAGCGCCTGCATTGAGGAAAAGCGGATCGCCTCTTCTTTTTGAAGAAAAGGATCCGCCCTTTTTTTATTCCACCACCCACCAAGAAGGGAAAACCCATGTCGGAAAAAATCGATATTTTTGAAAAAGCCTGCTCTATTGACGCAGGAGAACCACAGGAAATCACACTCCGAGGCAACGATCTCACCATCCGCCGAAACTTCACCGCCGACGAAGTCCACAAAATCATCCGCCTCTACGGCCCAGAGGTCGCAGAGCAGCCGCTACAAGAGGTCACCCGCGAGCTCATTGATCTTATTTCCACATCGGAGGAGAAAGCGAAGGCTGATTTCGTGAATGATTTAATGCAGCTTTCATTTCCAGAATTCAACAAGGTGCAGAGCCTGCTCACCCAGATTGCAGGTATCCGTGGCGAAGACGGAAATTTTTTGACGGGGTCGAAAGACTCCTAACATCCCTAGAAGACCCTCAAGAACACGCCCGCTGCCTAGCGGGCTTTCAGCGTTTCTACAGCCTTAACTGGCGAAAACAACGCCAAACACTCTGGTGGGTCGACCTCGTCGTCCTCATACTCAAACTCGATGACTACGAGTGGGGATACACCGATGAAAACATCGCATCCCTCATCGACCGCGAAGACTACTGGCTCAACGCCGAATACCAATCGTGGACAACAGACCCAGAAGACCCAGAAGTCAAAAAAGCCCACGAAGAACGAAAAAGATCAGGGACCAAACCCCCACCCAAGCCAATCATCTACCCCATCGCGAAACGCCCACAGCACGCAGCAGCGCACCGGGCACAGGAGCTTTTAGCTCAGGTGGCTGAGGTAGAGAAAAAGCCGGCGAAGAAGCGTATCAGTATTCGTCAGCTTCGGGAGGGCATGGGGAGATAGCTGAGAGGAGCACGCTATGGCTGGCGGCAAAATCGATATTCTGGTTGAACCAGATGTGAAGGGCTTTGGCCCAAAGATGGAGGCGGGGCTGCGCCCTGCGCTCGGCGTTGCCGGCAAACTTGGCGGTGCACTAGGACTCGCTTTTGCAGGTGCTGGTATTGCTGGGCTCGGTAAGGAGATCATCGACGTTGGTAATACCTATCGCACGGAGATGAACTCCCTGCAAGCGGTCACGCAGGCATCTGGTGCGGCAATGGAGGCTGCTGCTGCCAAGGCGCGTGCCCTCGGCAATGACATGGATTTGCCGGCGACATCTGCTGGTGATGCTGCTGCTGCGATGACGGAACTGGCTAAAGGCGGTTTCACCCTCCAAGAGTCGATGGAGGCTGCGAAGGGTACGCTTCAGTTGGCTGCAGCTGCTCAAATTGATGCAGCCTCCGCCGCGACTATCCAATCGCAGGCTCTTCAGGCATTCGGACTGACAGCAGACTATGCCTCAACAGCGGCAGATGTTCTATCAGGTGCCGCGAATGCGTCTTCTGCTGAGATCACCGGAATCGCCCATGGCCTGCAGCAGGCAGGAACGGTTGCCCATCAATTCGGTGTTTCGATGGAAGACACGGCGACGACGTTGGCGGTCTTTGCGAATGCGGGCATCCAAGGCTCTGATGCCGGTACGCTGATGAAATCGGCGTTGCTGGCGTTGACTGATCAAGGCAAACCTGCGCAAGCGGCCATCGAAGAGCTGGGATTGACGGTCTATGATGCTCACGGAAAATTCGTGGGAATGTCTGACCTTTTTGACCAGCTCAATCTCGCTGCGTCACGAATGACAGATGAGCAATACCAAGCCGCAACAGCAACCCTTTTCGGATCAGACGCTATGCGTCTTGCAGGCATTGCAGCGCAGCAGGGCGCTGAGGGATTCAACCGCACTCGCTCAGCGGTGACTAGGGCCGGCCAAGCAGCAGAACTAGCTGCCGCGCAAACCCAAGGTCTGCCAGGTGCAATCGAAATGGTCGGTAACGCGTGGGAGGAAACTGCCCTTGGTATCTACACCTCGATCGAAGGACCTTTAACTAGCGGCCTGAAAGGCCTAGCCGAAGGGATCACAGGACTTGCCCCCACAATTGCTGATTTCTCAGCAACCGCTGTAGGAGCTTTCGCAGATCTAGCAGGATCAGCAGCAGCACTAGGAGGAGCGTTTACCCAGCTCCCATCCGAGGTCCAGCACCTCGGTCTAGCACTCGGTGGACTAGCCATCGCCAAGCACACCGGAGCCATTGGTGCATTCAGCTCAAAAGTTAAATCCGCCAAAAGCGGAATTGCTGGATTCCGAACTGACATCGCCTCAACACGAGGGGCATTTCAGGAACTCGGCGGCTCGATTTCAAAAACATCAGCAGCAATGCTCGTCCTTGGTGAGCGTGTCCCTGCCATCGGCAAAATGGGGGATGCTTATCATGGGGCATCATCCAAGCTGAAAACCGTTGCAGCAGCACACCGCGAAGCAGCCACAGCAGCACGCGCCCAGTGGATCGCAGAAAAAGACCTCTTCACCGCCGTTGATCGTCTGGGTGCATCAATGGGGCATGGGGCTGCAGCCAAGGCAGCGTCTTTCGCAGGAACAATGAAGGGAAGCGTGGCCGCCGCAATTTCTGGGGTGAAGTCCGCCGCAGGTGGCCTCATCAGCATGCTTGGTGGCCCCTGGGGTGCGGCGTTTCTTGCGGCTGGCTGGGCAGTCGGTGAAGTATCTAGCGAGCTAGCAAAAGCCCGAAAACAGCAAGAACTCCTCAGAGAAGCAACACTTCGCACCGCCGACTCTCAACGAGAGATGGCAACAGCGATCGTCTCAGGGGACACCGCTGGTGCGATCAAATCCATGACAACCGCCCTCGATGAATTCATCGAAAGACAACAACAGCTTGCCGAAACGAAACCGGGCAAAATTAGCGGAGTTATGAGCACACTATGGGAAGCAGCCAAAAACGGCGGCGACATAGTAAGCAGTGCTGGAAAAACAGCCGGTAACACGGTAATCGCAGAAAACGCCGAACGAGTATCCGAAGCATTTAAAAAAGTCGGCATTTCCTCTACCGAAATGTCAACAGCCATCTCAGGCAGCGACGAAAAATTCTCAGCACTCATCAACCGCTTCGACCAAACCACCGAAGGCGGCCGCACCGCAGTCGCACAACTCAAACACCAACGCACCGAATGGCAACGCATCAACGAGGAAACAAAAAACCTCGCGCCGGGAGCGTTGGAGGTATCAGACGCATTCTCGAAGATTGCAGAATCGTCGACATCAGCTGCGGATAAAGTTAAAGCCCTTAACGCCGTGCTCGACCATATGTTTGGGCAAGAGCAGTCGAAAGATGACGCTGCAGCAGCCCTTGCTGAGCATATCGACAAGGTCAGCGATGCTGCCGCTAATGCAGTGGATTCAGCCGATGGATTTGGCAACGCTCTGCTGAAAGCAGATGGGAAGCTCGATCTCACTCAGAAGAATGCGCGTGGCTTGCGGCAAGAACTTATTGGCTTCCGCGACGAGCTGGCGAATGTAGCTGCCACAGGCGGGGATATGACCGAGGCATGGTCCCAGACACAGGGTGCGCTGGATCAGCTCGCAGAAAAGTATGGGCTAACTTCTGAGCAGGTGCAGGATCTTGCTGCATCGATGGGGCTTGTGCCGTCGGTTATTGAAACGGCGGTCAATATCGAAGCGGATCCGGCAAAGGCGGATCTGGCCACGGTATGGGCGCAGGCTGACCAATTGCGTGAAAAACTTGGCCAGCCAGTAGAAATGCGTGTTGCAGATGTAGAGAAGGCGATTAATGATCTCTCTGCGCTGGGTCTGAAAGTTGATGTCATCAACGCACAGACTGGCCAGATTAAGGTGACTGCTGATACTGAGCAGGCGCTGCAGAATCTCGATATGGTGGTGACGTCAACTGCCAGCGTTGATCAGCTTCAAGCTGGTGTGAAGATTGATATTGATGATCAGAAGTTCCGGCTTGGCGCGGAAGATGTGAAGACTCTGACATCTGAGCTCGACGGGCTAGAGGTATCAGCTTCTGCTCAACTAAAGATTGATGATCTTATCGCAGGTAAGGAAACGTCGGTGGAAGAGCTGCGTGCTCTATCTGCAGAAGTGGCTGACCCGAAAGCGAAGATGGTCATTGATCAGCTCATCGCAGATAAAACAGCAGCGTTGGGTCATCTCAATGAGGTCGCTCAGCAAAACCCGACTCCGAAAATCGGAGCTAATACAAGTGAACTGAAGTCAAGAGTCGGGGAAGCGATGAATCTCATCAATCAGATCCCACTCGTGAGAACGATAACGCTGAAAGCAATCAAAGCGGGCAGCTGGCTTACTGGACATGCTGACGGCGGTATTGCTGGTTTTGCAACTGGCGGACGACTTCCGGTTTATGGTCCAGGTACTGATCGTGTAGATGGAATTCTTGGGGTCGGGTCTGATGGGATGCCGGTCGCTCGCGTTGATGCTGGCGAATGGGTGATCAATCGTAGGTCGTCTGAGAAATATCACGATGTTTTGGCTCAAATCAACGCTGGTACTTTTCCTGTTTTTGCCACTGGTGGTGTGATCAAATCAGCAGATGAGATCAAACGTGGAATCGCATTCATGGATAGCACCCGCTACAAAATGGGCGGATGGGATGAAGGGGGTGTTGACTGTTCTGGCGGTGTCTCCGGAACGGTAAATGTCGGCATGGGGCTCGATTTTTTCGATTCCCGTATGTCAACAGTTACTGAAGGGAAATGGCTCGATGCGAAGGGAGCATTGCCGGGCCGAGGCGGCCTAGGTGACATCACGATCGGTTGGTGGGATCAAGGCGGTGGAGCTTCCGGACATACTGCACTGCAGTTGCAGGATGGAACCTTCGTCGAATCAGGCGGTAACACCGGCGGTGGTTTCACCGTCGGCAAGACTGCAGGCCCGCTAGAAGGAAGAGGTTTTACCGATTGGCGTCATTTCAAAGGCAATGGGGAAGTCAGTGAATCAGATCGAACAAGCACCATTGGATCGAGCAGTCGTGGTGATGCTAACTGGGGATCTGCACATGAGTTGCATTCTCTGGCTGAAAGGTATGTGGGTCTTTATGACCAGGGAGGCTACCTCCCGCATGGTGGACTGGCTCTAAATCTCTCAGGAAAGCCTGAGCCGGTTTTTACTGCGGGGCAGTGGTCAAAAATGGACCAGCTTCTCGGCCTGATGGGCAAGGTAGTGCAGCAAGGCAGCGGAGGGTTAGGATTCCTCTCTCATTCTCAGCTTGTCATTGATGCGGAGAAAGGGCTTGCTGAAACTCGAAAGAGTATCGCAGAGGAAACGGTGGATCTTCGGAAGAAGGAAGAAGCCGTCGCCGACGTGAGAAAGGGGCTGACAAAGGCCGAGAAGGATTTCAATGATCTGCGTGATAAATCGACGGATGCTGCAAAGCGGCTAGAGGCAGCTGAACGGACTGTCGTCGCGGCACGATTTAAGGCAGCTGCGGACATGGTCACAGGTGTGAGTGAGGCGCTACAGGCTGGTATTGGTCACATCCAGAAGTATTTTTCTGTGATGGGAGACCTCGCGGAGATGGTCGAGAAGACCCGCCAAGAAGTCTCAAAGCTGCAGATGCAGCAGACAACGAATCGCCTGCAGTTGATTAAGTCGGTACAAGATCTCCAGGTAAAAGAGTGGGATCTGTACAGAGCTCGTGCTGTGGGCGCGGTGTCTGTCGCGCAGGCTGAGGCGGAGTTGGACAAGGCGCGTCGTCAGCAGGCGAAGCTAGGGGCAACGTCGATCGAGGCGATGAGCGGTGCGATGGACAGATTCCGACGCACGGGAATCTTTTCGATTGAGGAAGTCACAGCGTCTGTGATTGAGAATTCCTCTGCTGTCAGGGCCGCGCAGTGGCAAGTCGAGGCTGCCAGAGCACAGGCGGCGATTGATGAGCTGGAGGCTACACATGCACAGGCGGAAGCTCAGCTGCAGGTGGCTGAGGCGACATTGGCGCAGAATGCTGCAGCAGAAATGCTCAGGCTTAATACTGCTGCTCTCACTGAGCAGGCACGTGAGCTTTATGGAATGACGGCGAATCAGGCGCGCGGTGCTGCAGCCGGGTTTGGTGGTATTGGGCGCGTCGTCGGTGGGTTAGGAAAAGTTCTTGGTGGAATTCTCAGTGGCCTTGCTGGATTTGCTGTTGGCGGCCCCGTCGGTGCTTTAGCTGGTGCAGGGATGGCCGTGGGCGGTATTTCTGATATTGCTCGTGGCAGCATCGATATCAGAAACAACAAGGGTGAACTCTCTGACGCGTGGAAGGGCATGTCGGTCGGCGACAGGGTGGCCCTTATTGCAGGGTCTGCAGGTGGCGCTGCTCTGTCGATTGGTGGTGGTGCTCTAGCCGGCCAACTTGGCCCTGACGCTGCTGTCGGTGGAGCGAAGCTCGCTGATCAGTGGATGGATGCGACAATTGGTTCGATGGCCTATAGCGTCGAATCAAAGATCGCGGCCATGCAGCGTCGCCAAGCGGACAAACAATCTGCTTTATCCACTGCGATTGAGGCGCAAAAGCTCCAGCTAGAGGCGAAAAAGCTCTCTGCTCAAACAGAGCATGCCGCAAAGGCAGATGCGCTGAAAGCACAGCTGGATTACGCGCAACTACAGAAACAGCTCGCAGAGGCGTCGACGAAGCGGGAAGCGGAAGCTCTCGCTAAGGCTGCAGAGGTTGCAGCGCAGCGTCGTGAAGCAATGCTGGTTTTGGCTCAGCGTCAAACCGCGCAGCAAGACGAGACGAACAGACAACTTGCGTTGCTTGTGGAGGCCCAGCGGGCAGCTGCGAAAAAAGCGGGGATTAATACTAGCCCAGTGGAATTCACGTTGCCGGAAGGTGATGCATTCACCCGAGGGCAGACAGAGGCGATGCTGCGTGAGGTCAGAGATGAGTATGAGCGGCGCATTGCAGCTTTGACTCAGGTTGATGCGAATCGTTTTGTTGACTCCAAGATTGGATAGAAAGGGAAAAGTCTCCTATGAATGGGATTACCAGAATCTCGTATATGTCTCCTTGGGGAATTCAGTTCGATTTGTCGGAATCTGAGTGGACTGCCGGCCTGAGATATGCAGGCCTTTCAGGGATGAAGTCGAAGGTTCAGGCAAAGACCCTGCAGGCAATTGGCCAGTCGGGGCAGATCACAGAGTCGACGCAGATTCAGGCAATGGAGGGCGCTATTACCCTTGCGCTCGCAGGGGAAAATGGCGGGCCGGTTGATGCGGTTTACCGGCAGATCTGCGCAGCATTTTCTCAAACCCTCGTCGGGACGCTGTCTGTGGAGACGAGTCTTCACGGCACGATCTACACCCAGGTAAAAGCGGCAGCGCCAATACCTGCTCCTAAATCTGACCTGCTCGGCGAGCAGGTGGTTGATTCAGTGGAGATCAGTCTCATCTCAGATGAGGGAGTGTGGTGGACAGAATGGGTGCATGGAGAAGGAACCGTGCTTGTCACCAATGATGGTGAAGTTTCAATCCCCATCCGGATCAGGTGGAAGGGGAAAGGCGGGGCGGTCACCTTGCCATCGGGAGCGGTGTTTGATCTGCCACCAGTGTCTGACTGGAGAACACTCATCTTGGATTCTGAGGAATCCTGCGTCGTGATTAAAGATGACGGGCTCCCAGACTACGAGATTTGGCCAGCAAAGATCGCTGTGACTCCAGAGCTAGTCCCGCCGAATCAAACACGAACATTCATCCTCCCAGCAGGCGCATCCGCCATGTGGAGAATCGCACTGACAGACCCATGGAAGGTGATCTAATTGGCATTCGACTGGAAAAACCACAAGAAGCACCGCGACCAGGTGATCGCAGACCACGGCCAATGGCTGGGTCTACTGGATGAAAACGCCACCCCAATGATGGACCTTCCACCGGTCATGGAAATGAGAATGCCGGAAGCAACCAACGATCCAGCTTCTGGCATGGTGAAACTGCGAGTCCAATCTGCAAGTGGGATTGTACATCCGGTTATTCATCAGCTCATTGCTGATGGCCTCGGAAAAACCGACGAGGTAGGGCGGCTTGTCCCACTGAGTGAGGCGACACGATTTATTGCAATCGAACGCGCCGGGATTAGAAGTGTCTTTCGTGTAGAGTTTGCCGTGGCCGAGGGTGGCGCTGGTGCCCCGTCAACGCTGGAAGTTCATGGCACGGACATGCTGAAGACCTTGGCGCGGTTTCCTGCGATGTCAGGACCGACGACATGGACAGGGAAATGGACAAAGTTCACGAGGGATTGGGCCGGACCTGAGAACGTCGGGGTGAAGTTTGAGAAACCTCGGGATCTGCAAGACATCAAAATGGTCACAGTCGCAGATGGTGCAACTGAACAAGGGGCAGCAGAACCACTGATCAGGAAGATCATTTCAGATTCACTGGCCGCTACGTGGCGTGCCATCGGCCAAAAGGAACTCATAGCGGATCCACCCGTGCAGGTAGATCCCAATCCAAGCGGGCGAAAATCAAAGAACATCTTGATACGCCCAACCGATCGTTCGATTTGGGAGGAACTGGCACCGCTGGCCGCTGCGGCAGGAGTCAGTATCTCCGCTGCAATGTGGTGGCCAACAGATGCTCCTATTAGCGGGCTAAACCTGAAAAGCCCCACGATCGTTATCAAAGTAGAACAACGTGAAAAGGCGGTGACTCATGGGTAAGCCTTTGCTCGTAGCAGACGGTGGAACAATGACCGTCGGACGTCGACAAGCAACCTACGTTTACGGCTCATTTGAGGTTCGGCTTCCAGAGGGGAAAGAACAGGCAGATGTTGAAAAGCGGCTACAAAACGGGTACATCTACCGCCCAGATAAGCCTGCGCGAGGCAGATTCGACGTAGCATTCGTCAGAGCTGATGCCACAGTAGACCTGACTGCTCAAACCTCGGATCTCGAAACACAAATAGAAGCAGCACAGCGTCGCACCGAAGGCGACATCTTCTTCGAACGAGACATCACAGACTCAGGAACCGGAAGATACAGACCAGGTATCGACATCAAACACGGAGACATCGTCGACGTGCTGATCTGGGGTCGGATCCTGCCACTTCCAATCACACGGTGGGAGATGATCTCCGATGACACCACTTCAGTGGGGTGGCGATGGCACGTAGGCGGCGCAATGATCGAAGACGCCGAAGCACTAAGAAACCATAATGACCAGCTACTGCAGCAAATAGCACAGGAAAAACGCCAGATGGCTAAATCAATCGGCGCGGTGTCTCTACGCGCAGAGGCGGCTGGCGCGGCTGCCGCTACAGCCGATGACAAAGCAGTAGTCGCGCAGGAAACCGCTGATGATGCACTGGCGAAATGGCGGCAGCAAAAAGACCAACTGGACAAAGTCCAGTCAGATCTGATTGAAAAAAATACACAGTGGAACCGAATCCAAGATCGCAGTCTGCAAGAGCTAGAAGCTCAGCAAACAGCAATGAAAAGATACGTGGAACTGTGCAAACCCGGCACAGCGACTGCCGAAACATGGGACCCAGTATGGGCAGGACCAGTACGAATTACCTACCCATCAGGAAACAAAATCCAGCTCTACCTAGGACCATCCAGCTACATCGTAGGAGCATCAGTACTAGGCGTAGCACGAGTCAGTGCCCTCAGCAGCTATTCATTCTCATTCACAGCTGAAATTAAAGCCGGCGAGACAATAAACCCCCGAGTCGGCGGATTTGAGGCGTTTCATCAGGTCTCTGTCACGGTGCATCCCATCGTCGATTTCGCAGCAATTTTGTCCGAAGAACGCAGAAAGAGAGGACTACACCAATAATGCCAAAGCTAAAAGGCTCGCTAAAAAACATCACAGACAAACCAAGCACCATCCGAGAAGTCCTACTCCGCGCCACACACACCCGCACCAATGGGAAAACCATCACCACCTCCGAACCCGTACGCGTAAAAGTCTCCGAATCAGGCGACTTCACAGAAACACTCGCGCCGGGAGCTGCGGTGCTAGTACTCGTCGGTGCGGATTTTATGGCCCGTGAGTCATTACCTCTGCTGGTTGCTGAGGGGATGACCACAATCGCGGAGGCGATGGAAGCGGCTAAGGATTTCACCCCTGATGTGCACGACCGCCTTGCTGAACTAGCAGATGAGGTAGCGCGTGGTATAAAAGCCACGGATGATAGCGCCTCAGCTGCGAGTACTGATCGTGGACGTGCAGAAACTGCTGCGCAAACCGCAAAGGCGTCTCAGGTAGCTGCTGCGTCATCGGAGAAGCAAGCATTATCAGCATGGGAACAGATGAAAGCCCGCCTTCTGGAATGGGAGCCCCGGGCACAGCAGCTGGAGAAATGGCAGCCACAGTACGAGTGGTTAAAAGAACACGCGGAGAAGTCTTTCGCAGTGGTGCAGGAGAAGATCACGCAGGCTACTGATGCGCTCATTGCGCAGGTGCGTGGTGACGCGGAGTCTGCGAAGCGTGACGCGGCTACTGCTGGGCAACACTCACTCAAGGCGCAGGCAGCTGCTAAATCCGTGGAGTCGGCGGCGCAAAGCGCTGTGGATACTGCGGTGAAAAAACTCCTCGATGGTGCGCCTCAAGCCTACGACACGCTGAAAGAGGTCGCGGACGAGCTCTCGGCTCAGAAGAGCGCGGCGGCGGCGTTAATGAGGCAAATTTCCGAGAAAGCCCAAGATTCTGATCTTGCGGCGCTACGCCTACGGGTGGAATCACTAGCGATCTCGGGGGTGTCTGGGTTATCGCAGGCGCTCGCGGGGAAAGCGAACGTGTACCACCAGCATAGGGTGCGTGACATTACCGATTTGGATTCTGCGATGAGCAGCAAGGCTGATAAAAAACATACGCATTCGACTAGGGAGGTGGTGGATTTTACTGCTGCCGCTGGGCGTGTCGTGGCGTCGGCTATCGGTGATCGGATGGGCAGCCTGCGGATCAAAACGGGTACTGGTAGTGACCCTAATACGATTTATTTTGAGGTGTAGGAATGCCAAGAATCAGTGATATTAAAAGAGTGTGGGTGGGCGATAAGCGGGTGAAACGGATCTGGTACGAAGGGAAAATAATCTGGCCGACGTATTCTGAGCTGATTAGGGGGTTTGAAGGCCCCGTGTGTGAACTTAAGAAGAACCTTTCTAGTGGGAGTGTTTTAGTCCCCGCTAGCCCCTATGGGGTGGGGGCGCCTTATAATATTACGGAGGCGTGGTGGAACGATGCTGGTATTTGGGCGATTTTAGAGGTTGGTGGGGACGTCACTTTGAAGCAGGGGGCACGGGAGGTTTTTAAAATTTCGCGTGATTCCACCGGCTATGAGGTCACCTCAGTATCGGAGAAGGGCGTTTTTTGCTGGCTCGTGTGGACTCCACAAAACGGGTATGGTCTACGCCACAATATCGAAAGACTGGTACGGGTATAAAATCTGGATCGAAATTATCCACCCCGGTAATAAAAAAAAAATGGACCCGCGCAGCAGTCCAACGGCGGCGGGTTCACAAAAGGTGAGACCGCTTTTACCCAAGGTGCTGTCAATGTCGAGTATCGTGGATGCCATTTCTACGCATTTCGTGTGGGCAATTGGGGATGGCCAGGGATTTATCGCAGGATTATTGCTTTGAGAATAATGCGTCTGTGAGTACGGTGCAGGTAACAGGGCATTGGCGTGCGGAGCCGGAGTACCCTACTGCCAATATGGATGTTTATATCATCAGTGGGGGGGGGGCAGGGTGGTGCGGGAGGTACCAGCGAGAATAGCGGCAGCTCGGGTAGTGATGGTGCTTTCCTTAAGCTCCCAAGCGGGGTGAGCAGTGGTTATCTCACGGTGGGGTCCGGCGGTGCTGGTGGCGACTGGAGTACTCATTGGAACCTTCGCAAAGGTAAGACGGGGAGCCTACGACCCTTGACGGGTATTCATCCCCGATTGAGGGGAGTACACGGTTACCCTATCGCGGCGATATTGGCGTGGGGGGCGGCGCTGGAGACGTAAGGGAACGCGGCTACCAGGGGAAACCGGGTGGGCTCGTCGTCATATTTTCTTGGGAGATACCAAAGTAAATATTGTGCCCCCTTTAGTGGGGGCTATTGCATAGAAAAGGAGGGAATAAATGAAAGACTGGGCACAAGTACTACCCGACAACGTCCGTTTGCTGGCCAAGCACTACACGCCTGGCCGTGGTGGTCGGAACATCAAGCACGTCACCATCCATCACATGGCCATGATCGGCGGCATCAACGAATGCTGGAACGTCTGGCAGTCCAGGCCAGCGAGTGGGCATTATGCCGTTGGCCCTGATGGATCAGTTGGCCAGCTTGTTTGGGATCGAGACACCGCTTGGGGAAATGCCAATCTCATTTCCAACCAGGAAACAATCATCATTGAGCATTCCAACAGTGGCGGCCCATCCCAAGACTGGCCAATCGGAGAACAAACCCTGGAAGCTGGTGCGCACCTAGTTGCAGCCCTTTGCCGGTTCTATAACCTAGGCCGGCCCGTATCGGGCAGGAATGTGAGATTCCACCACATTGAAAGTGGTGGGCTTACATCTTGCCCGTATCACCTGCGGCCAGGGCACAGGTACCACGATCACTACATTGCGCGGGCGCAGTTCTGGTACGACCACATGACGAAGCCCGCATCACCATCACACATTGAGGAGAATATTTTCATGGCACTATCATCTGACGAGCAGCGCGAATTACTCGCGAAAACCCGAGACATCTGGAACGCTTTGCGCGCTCCTGAGCCTTCCCGGGTGGAGGGGTCCATATATGAGGCTCCACTAACGGAGTACATTATGCAAACAGACCGAAAGGTCGAAGAGCTACATGTTGCTTATGCAGGTCAAGCATCTGCGGTTCAGAAAGCTCTCGATGCGCTTGCCGAGGAATCAGCGAAGCATGATCCAGCAGAAGAGGTGCATGATCATGCTTAGTAAGGAGTTTTGGAAAGATTTGGCCGAGCGTGCGATCAAGACTTTTGCGCAGGCACTGCTTGCTGTGCTGGCTGTCGGGGTGCCGATATGGGAGCTGGACTGGTCAGGTGCTTTTGGCATTGCTGCTACGGCCACAGTGATGAGTGTTTTGACATCGATTGCCTCGATCAGTGTCGGTACTCAGGGGACTGCTAGTGTGGTGTCGTCTCCTGCGCGCCACCGTAAGGAGTAGTGCTGATGCCTATTGAGCATTTGCCTCCTCGTGTCCAGCCGACTGCCCGCCGTGTGCGGGCTTTTTTGATGACTGATTCCACTGCTTTGCTGCTGCTGGCTGTGGTGCAGTTGGCGGTGGGGTTGTATTATCTGCCTGGTGTTTTGGGTGATCCTTTGCGGTGGCAGCGGCCTGTGGAGTCGATCATGCCGATTATTGTCTGGGCATGGGTCCATCTTGGGGTCGGTGGGCTATGCGCCGTTGCTGCGTTTACGGATCGCTGGCGGGTTGACGTGATTGCGTTGGCGGTAGCTACGGGGCTCAACATTTCTTGGGCCTTCGGGCTGTTGGCGGGAGCCGCGGAGACCGGGCAGTCGATATTGTGGCTTGTAGGGACTCTCATTTTTTCTCTGACTGGTGCAATTATGTGGGCTGTGTGGCGCGGTAAACGTGGGGACATTCCGATCATGGAGGATAGGGGTGAGTTATGAGTGCGATTGCTGTTGTAATAGGTGCTGTAGGCTCACTGATTACTGCGATAGGGTCTCTGTGGATTGGCTACATGAAGGCACGATCTGATGTCCAGGCGGCTAAGGGGTCACGTATGGACAAGCTGGAAGAGCGTATAGACAAAGTTCAAGCTGACTATGAGAATGAGCGGCGTCTTCGTGAAGAAGAGCGTGACAAACGCGTTGAAGCTGAGACCACTGTTCACCGGCTGCGGTTGGTGACTATCACGCTGATCGATCATGTGGAGGCGATGCAAAAGTGGATGATGGGTGGGGCTAAGCCGCCACCGCCAACGACTCCGGATCTGACTGAAGCAAAAGCTCTTATATAAAAGAATCTCCCTACTAGTGTAACCGCTAGTAGGACACTTCTTGTTATATGGCTAGTGATTTCATTGTCGCGGTCGCGCATGCCCGCATGTAGTGCAGACTTCGTCTCCTGTTTTTGATCCTAGATAGGTCTCTTTGAGGAAACGCGGGAAACTTATTATTTATTGAGGCACGTAGGAATGGGCTCAATCAGTGGTGATGCTCGAAAGCCGAACATATACCGAACGAGCGATCTTTTTCCACTGGTCAGAGGTATAAAGAATCTGACTACGGATCAGAAGGTTGGGGGTTCGAATCCCTCCGGGCGCACAAGTAAAACCCCAGCTCACAGGATATGTGGGCTGGGGTTTCTTCGTGTTTGTCGCGTGCTGGCGCCCAATTTCCCGCCCGCCCCGCCCATTTTCCGCCTCTTCGAACTCAAGAACACGAAAACCGCAGGACGCGATTTTTTCGCCGAAATGCCGACCTTGGGTTTTCGAAGTCTTGAACTCAAGTTCTTGGATTCGTGTTCTTGGATTCGAGCTGGTGCACGCCCCACCCCGCACTCCAACATTGCGGGTGGGTAAACGTCGGCTTATGTCACCGATCCTTCCCGTTTATGGGGTATCCGTGGGCGAATCTTTGCGCGCAAAGTGCCTAGTAATCGCCTTTTTGGTGATGGTGGTCGCATTCATAAAGGGGTAGTCGTCGGCAATGATCGCACGTTTCGGGGGTGATGGTTGTATTTTGTTCGTGTAGGCGAACTTTAGAAGTTTGCGCGCCCCTCTTTTTTTCTATTGAAGGATTTCTTTTGTGAGTACACCGATTACACATGAGTCTTCGTCTCATGCTCTTGCTGAGGATGCAGAGGTCCATGGGAAGAATGAGAACCGCCGGCAGTTTACGGGTTTGTTCGCTGGTTTGATTCTTGCCGTTTTGATTTATTTGGTGTTCCCTGAGTCGTCTGTGGACATGGTTCAGGGTGTGGATCCGGATGGGGAGTATAGCTATAACGCGTTGCGTATTACTGCTGCTATTGCGGTGTTGATGGGTGTGTGGTGGATGACGGAGGCTATTCCGTTGGCTGCGACGGCGTTGGTGCCGTTGGTGGCGTTTCCTGTTCTTCAGGTGATTCCGTTTGCGAAGATTTCTGCGCCGTATGCGTCGCCGACGATTTTCCTTTTTATGGGTGGCTTTATTTTGGCGTTGGGTATGCAGCGTTGGAATTTGCATCGTCGGTTGGCGTTGAGTGTGGTGCTGTTGGTTGGTACGAAGCCTAAGCAGTTGATTGCTGGGTTTATGCTGGCTACGGGCTTTTTGTCGATGTGGGTGTCTAATACTGCGACGGCTGTTGTGATGCTTCCGATTGGTATTTCAGTGTTGCAGTTGACTGCTGAGTCGGTGGGCGGCATGAAGGCGCAGAAGAAGTTTGCTACTGCGTTGATGTTGGCGATTGCGTATTCGGCGTCGATTGGTTCTTTGGGCACGATTATTGGTACGCCTCCGAATGCGTTGATGGTGGCGTATATGGCGGAGAACCATGACATCCATATTGGTTTTGGTACGTGGATGCTGGTTGGTGTGCCGTTGGCGATTGTTTATATGGCGATTGCTTGGTTGGTGCTGGTGTCTGTGTTTAAGCCTGAGGTGGATTCGATTCCTGGTGGTCGCGAAATGATTAAGGCGGAGTTGACCAAGATGGGGTCGATGAAGTTTGGCGAGGCTGCTACTGCGGTGATTTTTACGGGTGCGGCGTTGTCGTGGGTGTTTGTTCCGTTGCTTATCGACGTTTTCCAGTGGAAGATTGAGATTGCGGATGCGGCGATTGGTCTGATTGCTTCGATGCTGCTGTTTATGATCCCTGCGGATCGTAAGACTGGTGTGCGTTTGATGGATTGGAAGACCGCGAATGAGTTGCCGTGGGATGTGCTGTTGCTGTTCGGCGGCGGTTTGGCATTGTCTAAGATGTTCTCTGATTCTGGTTTGTCGTTGTGGATTGGTGAGATTGCCAAGGGTCTGGGTTCGCTGCCGCTGATTCTGTTGATCGCTGCGATTGCGGCGCTGGTTTTGCTGCTCACGGAGTTCACGTCGAATACTGCGACGGCTGCGACGTTCCTGCCGATCATGGCCGGTGTGGCTGTGGGTATCGGTCTGAACGCTAATGGTGACCAGAACATCTTGTTGCTGACCATCCCAGTGGCGCTGTCGGCTACCTGTGCGTTCATGCTGCCGGTTGCGACGCCTCCGAATGCGATCGCTTACGGCTCCGGCCACGTGCGCATTGGCGACATGGTCAAGGGCGGCGTGTGGCTCAACTTGATCGGTGTGGTGCTCGTAACCCTTGCGACATACTTCCTTGCCATTCCAGTATTCAACATCGTCCTCTAGTGCGCTGACCTCACGATTTGCCAGTTCTTGTTGTGGCAGTGTATTGTTCTAACACGTTGCACCGCAACAACAAGCTGCGCCCGTAGCTCAACGGATAGAGCATCTGACTACGGATCAGAAGGTTGGGGGTTCGAATCCCTCCGGGCGCACAACCAAAACCCCAGCTCACAGAATGTGTGGGCTGGGGTTTCTTGTGTTTTTTCTGCGTGCTGGCGCCCCTTTTCCGCCCGCCCCTTTTCCGCCTGCCCATTTTCCGCCTCCTCGAACTCAAGAACACGAAAACCGCAGGACGCGAAAATCTCCTGAAAGTGCCGACCTTGGGTTTTCGTGTTCTTGAGTTCGAGTTCGCGGATTTTGGAGGCTAATCGGGTACGGGATGAGGCGCCCCGCTGACAACACTATCGGTGGGAGAACTGAAGATAAGACCCAAAGTGAGTAGTTTGTGCCAAAACTTTTTGGCCGCTTCGGCATTTCCGCAGGTCGGAGATATAAGAAATGGTTTAATTTGGCACGAACTACTCACTTGCCCTCAAAAGCGTCTCACCCCGAAAGAATTCCTCGCTCAACTGATGTGGATGCGCTAAGTTTTCCTTATGAACAGCGTTCACTTTAGCCGTATCAGTACTTTTCTTGCTGCGTGCCTACTCGCCACGGGATGCATCACGGGATGCACCATTAGCACGCAGAACACTCCGGTCTCGGAAAGCGACTCCAGCACTTCTAGTTCGCAGAGTTCCCAAGATGTTGAGCTGACGGTGGATGCTGCGTCGGGAATGGTGTCTACGAATAGTCCGCAGTTGCCTATTCACGTGCAGTGGCCGGTGTTGGAGGGGCATGAGAAGCTCTCGGAGGCAATTGCGGTGTGGGCTGAGGGGGAGGCTCGCGAGTTTATTGGGGAGTATGGGCCACGTGAGGTGAATCCTTCGGAGTTGAATGGTTCGGGGGAGCAAGTGCGTGATGGTGATGTGGTTGCGTTGCGGTTGACGCTGGAGGAGTTTGGTGGGGCTAATGCGGCGTCGATGAGTCGTATGTTTTTTAGTTCGGGGGATCGGGTTTGGCAGGGTCCTGATGTGATTGCGCAGGATAGGCGTGTCGACGCTGCCCGCGCGGTTCTTCACCAGTTGGGTGACCGGGTGGCGTCTGGTGTGTCGGCGGATGAGGTTGCGGGGATTCCTCATTTGTTTGGGGATGTGCTGGTTGAGGGGGATGTGGTGCATGTGCGGTTGCCGCAGGCGAGTGTGTTGGCGTCGTCGGAGGGGATTGTGGAGGTTGATATTCCGTCGGCGGGGTTGTTGTCGGAGGATGGTCGTCGGTTGTTGCCGCCGGCGCCGGTTCCGCCCCCGATGCCACAGTTGCCGCAAGTGCAATCTAGAGGGGCAGAGCCAGTGGATTGTTCAGTTTTAAAATGTGTTGCGTTGACGTTTGATGATGGCCCTGGTCCTTATACGTCGCAGATTTTGGATACGTTGGATTCGCGTGGGGTAAAGGCGACGTTTTTTGAGATTGCGACGGCGATTCCGCGGTTCCCTGAGGTGGTGCGTCGGCAGGTGGCCTCGGGCATGGAAGTCGGTAGTCATACGGTGACGCATCGTCAGTTGCCGTTGTTGCCGTTGGCAGAGCAGCAGCAAGAGGCGGATGGTGCTAGTGATCGGTTGGTGGAGGCGGGTGCGCCGCGGCCGGTGATGATGCGTCCGCCGTATGGTGCGTGGAATCAGGATACGAAGCGTTTGGGTTATTCGTTGATTTTGTGGAATGTGGATTCTGAGGATTGGAAGAATCGGGATGCGCAGGTGACTACGAATAACATCATGGCTCAGGTGCGCCCGGGGTCGATTGTGTTGATGCATGATATTCATCCGTCGACGGCGGCGGCGTTGCCGGGGATTATTGATCGTTTGCAGGAACAGGGTTACACGCTGGTGACGGTGTCGCAGCTGTTGGGGCAGACTGTTCCTGGTGAGGTGTATTACGGTCGGTAATTTACTGCCCAGGCTAAGTGATGGAGGGCTTCTGTCAGGGTGGTATCGTCGTGGGATCCAAATCCTATGACGATCCCGTTGCTCAGGTTGGAATCGGGGTGTTGGCTCCAGTAGTTGGAGAGCCCCTCGACGATGATTCCGCGTTGGCGGCAGCGCTGGAGGATGTCTGCTTCGGGTCGGGTGCAGGTGAGCACTGCGTGGAGGCCGCCGACGATGGGGGAGAGTGTGGTTCCGGGGATGGATCCGAGGATGTCGATGACGGTGTCGCGGCGGCGGCGGTAGGTGCGGCGGAGGTTTTGGGTGCGGCGGCGTAAAGCACCGGTGCTGAGGTATTGAGCGAGTGCTTCTTGGGTGATGCCACTCGCGGTATTGCCAAATATTGTGCGCAATTCAATTAAACGTGGTACTAAACTAGGAGGTGCAACTACGTATCCGCAGGAGACTTGTGGGGAGATAACCGAAGAAAATGTGCCGAGTAGTGCAGTGCGTTGTGGGGCAAGGGCAAAAAGGGCGGGTAGTGGTTGGCCTATGTGGCGCAGTTCGGAGTCGAAGTCGTCTTCGATGATGAGCCCTGCAGTGCGGGTGGCCCAGGTGGTCAGTTGGGTGCGTCGATAAGCGGGCAGGGAGCCGCCGTGAGGGTATTGGTGGCTGGGGGTGACTAGGACCGCGTCGAGGTCGGGGAGGTTGTGGGTGATCAGGCCGTGGTCGTCGGTGGGAAGCGCCACGGTGGTGGAGCCGAGCGCTGCGGGTACGCGCCGCAAGCTGGGGTAGCCTGGCGATTCCACGCCGACGCATAGGTCGGGGCCGAGGGCTTGGAGGATGAGTGAGAAGCCTTCGCGGGCGCCGGCGGTGATGATGATGTGGTCGGGGCTGGCTACTACGGCGCGCATGCGGCGCAGGTGGTCTGCTACTTGTTCGCGCAGGTGAAGTAGCCCTTGGGGTGGGGTGTGCGCGGGCGGTTGGGTGCAGGCGGTGCGCCATGCTGCTCGCCAGGAGGAGTTGGCGAGGGTGGCGGTGTCGGGAAGCCCTGGGGTGAGGTCGATGGCTGGTGGTTCTGACGGTGGCGTGGGGGGGGGAGTATGCGAGCCGGTGTGGGGGGGGGTGAGGTCGGGGTTGATGCAGGTGCCGGAGCCGCGGGCGGCGATGAGGAAGCCTTCGGCGAGGAGTTGTTCGTAGGCGGTGACTACGCTGCCGCGGGAGATGTCTAGTTGGGTGCTCAGTGTGCGGGTGCTGGGGACGTGGTCGCCGGGTTTGAGCAGGCCACGGCCTACGAGGGTGCGGATGTGGTCGGCGATTTGGGCGGGGATGGGGTCGGTGCTGGCGCGGTTGAGCCGTATGGGGAGGTTGGTGACCAGGTCGGGGCGCATAGAGGTATTGTCATGCCCCAAAGTGGTCTATTGCAACACGCGGAATTTGGATCTAGCATTAGTCCACTTTTGTGGGCTTGGATAGTCACCATGACTCAAGAAACTTTTACTGCAACAACCCGCGTGAAGCGCGGTCTGGCTGACATGCTCAAGGGCGGTGTGATCATGGATGTGGTCACCCCAGAACAGGCTCGCATTGCTGAGGATGCCGGCGCTTCTGCTGTGATGGCGCTGGAGCGCGTACCTGCGGATATTCGTGCGCAAGGTGGCGTGGCTCGTATGTCTGATCCTGATTTGATCGAGGGCATTGTTAATGCTGTGTCGATCCCTGTGATGGCTAAGGCTCGTATCGGCCATTTTGTGGAGGCTCAGATTTTGGAGTCTTTGGGTGTGGATTTTATCGACGAGTCCGAGGTGCTGTCGCCTGCTGATTATGTGAACCACATTGATAAGTGGAACTTTGATGTGCCTTTTGTGTGCGGTGCTACCAACTTGGGCGAGGCGTTGCGACGCATCACCGAGGGGGCTGCCATGATTCGCTCTAAGGGTGAGGCCGGCACTGGTGATGTTTCTGAGGCTGTGAAGCACTTGCGCACCATCCGTGGTGAGATCAACCGTCTGCGCAGCATGGATGAGGATCAGCTCTATGTTGCTGCTAAGGAGATTCAGGCTCCTTATGATCTTGTCCGTGAGGTTGCCGCAACCGGCAAGCTGCCTGTCACCCTCTTTGTTGCTGGTGGGGTGGCCACGCCTGCCGACGCCGCCTTGGTGATGCAGATGGGCGCCGAGGGCGTGTTTGTGGGTTCGGGTATTTTCAAGTCCGGTAACCCTGCTGCGCGCGCTGCTGCGATCGTGAAGGCCACCACTATGTATGACGATCCTGCTGCTATCGCAGAGGTGTCTCGTGGCCTGGGCGAGGCAATGGTGGGCATTAACGTTGCCGATGTTCCTGCACCTCACCGCTTGGCTGAGCGCGGATGGTAATCGGAGTACTCACCCTCCAGGGTGGGTTTGCAGAACACATTGCGATCCTAGAGTCCTTGGGTGTGGAGCACCGTCGGGTGCGCGTGCCCAATGACCTGCTGGGGCTCGACGGCCTGATTATCCCAGGTGGCGAGTCCACCGTAATGGATAAGCTGGCGCGTGCTTTCGACCTTGCGGAGCCCCTGCGTGCGGCTATTAACAACGGGCTGCCGGTGTTTGCTACCTGTGCCGGGTTGATTTACTTGGGAACGGTGGAAAATCCGGCGAAGGGCCAGCAGACGTTGGATTGCTTGGATGTTGTAGTGCGCCGCAATGCCTTTGGCCGCCAGGTGGATTCTTTTGACGCCGTAGTTGACGTGGAAGGAATCGACGCGAATGTGGCCTTTATCCGCGCCCCCGAGGTTATTTCCTGCGGGGTGGGGGTGACGGTGACCGCACGCGTGGGCGACCATGTGGTGGGCGTGCGCCAAGGCAAGATCCACGCCTATGCGTTCCACCCAGAATCCGCTGGTGAGGTCCGCTTGCATCAGGCGTGGCTGGCTGGCTTAGTCGAGGATACTGATTAAAGTTGCCTAGATGGGGCGGCCAAATGCTCCAGAGGGCGGCGTTCTATGCCTTTGATGAGTTTTTAGCAGTACTGGGAGCTGGGTGTGCCGATGCAACCGTTGTCTGAGAGGTTCACAGACAACGGTTGCTGTTAGTCCACCGCAGCGAGTTTCTCTGTTGAGGCTGCATGTGGTAATAAGATGTGGCACTTTCAGTGCATAAAAGTTTTAAAATTTTATTATTCCGGTAAGAGCGGAGATAATCCCGCCGATTACTCCCAAAGCCCCAAGTACACCAAGAACAATTCCAATGATCGAATCGACATTTAAGGTGGATTTTATAGATTGCTTATGCGTGAGTTTGATAGTGCATAAAGGTGTTCCGGAGGGATTGGTACGAGCTGGAACAATAAATTCTTGAGATAGGCTATTTTTAGCTATGTCTTTCTCGGTTATCTTTGTTTGGTAAATAAACCTTGCTGTTTGCCCGCGACCTGTTTTACCGTATTCGTTTCTTGGCCCTGGCCAAAAGAATGTGAAATTCTTGGTGGTGGAATACTCGGTTTTGTCTGAGGAATCGCTGAATCTTTCCTCCAAGATTTATCTTCTATGCCATTGACATACACGTAGGGGCTAGAAGCTAGATATACCTCATGAGTGTTTGGGTATCCGGACTCATAAAAACCTTATTGTTAAAAGTCATTTCGTAGATAGCTTGATCGCCTGCGATCGGTGTGGCCGATGCTTCAAGCGGTTTACCATCGTGGAGGATGGTTAGTTTTGTGATGGCGCTTTCAAATCCGTTGCATTGCGGCAGTGCTGCTATTGTTTCATAGCTATTTGTTGGTTGAGCGTGTGCATCAGGTGTGGTTGAACCGCTGATAATTGCAGTGCTCAGTAAACCTGCAACGGTAGTGCGTAATAGACGTTTGTAGCGCATAGAAATATCTTTCTACTCTACGAGGATGATTTTGCTGATAAAAAATAAGTAATTCTCATTATTTATAGGTTTGAGTTGGTTGTCAATATCTCATGGTGCAGTGCTATCACCTACACCTATGGGTAGATGTGATAGTTCACAATCTTGTGCTTTCTAATGGGAAAGCTGGTGGGTTAGAACTTAGCTGACATAGCTTTTAGGCATGTGTTGGGAAGAAAAGGGGCTCAAGTTTATTGGGTAAGGGTTTCTTTGTTGCGGAAGTTCTTGCGTAACCACCAAACGAGCAGGATCAGCACGAGCGCGGCTGCGGCGACGATGGCCCACATCCACCATTGCCATACCACTGTGGATTCTTCGAAGACCTTTTCTTCTGAGGGGTCCATGGGCACTTGGTGTCCGCGGACCAGTAGGCGGTGGGTATTGATGCCATAGGGGGTGCAAGTAATAAGCGTGATGTAGTCTTTGCCGGGTTCACGGCCAAGATCGTCGGTGTGGTCTGGGGTGACCACTTTGATCTGATCTACTTCGTATTTAAGTTTGTGGCCAGAGACTGCCACGTAGAAGGCATCGCCTTCTTTTACTTTTACCAAGTTGTCCCACAAAGTAGCGGTTTGAATACCGGTGTGTGCGGAGAGTACTGCGTGGCGGTTGCCACCGCCGACGGGCAGGTCGGTGCCGTAGAGGTGGCCCACGCCGCGGTCAAGAGCCGAGGGGCCGGTGCCATGGTAGATAGGCAGCTTAGAGCTTATCGACGGAATCATGATCTGCCCCATGGCATCAGTTTCTGCCAGTTGTGACAAATACTGCAGATACTGTTGGTATTCCGGTGAGGACTCATCGGCGTGATCGTTCCACGCGTCCATCACCTGTGCGCTGACGGGACGTGACTCGTTATAGCGGTGTGCGTCCTCCCATGCGGTGTCGAGAACCTCTGGGGGCGCGGACTTCTCTAGTTTGGCGTACTCGTCCGCAGCGCGCTGCTGGCCAAAGTTATTCCACTGGGTTGCTACCACTGGATAGAGCAGTACACCCACGCCAACCAAGATAATGAGCACAGCTATAAGAGGATTTCCCTTCTTTTTCTTCTGCCTATGTGGGGCACTCATTGTCTGGGAGTTGGAGTGAGTTGGCGAGGGGGTGTCGCTATTCGCGCAATTGCGGGCCATAAAGTTGAAGAACTTTCCACGTAATGAGACGAAAGGACGAAGCTAGAAATTTTTGTGTTAACTGCGTTACCACTTGAGTTATGGAGTGGTGCGGGTAATCTGCAAGCGTAGTGAATAAGAAGATGGTATCGCAAGCTTGAAGCGACATCTATCTACGCAAATATGAGAAAAGAACAGGACTAAAAGGCATAGAGATGGGTATCTTGCTTTTTGGATTTGCTGCCTGGGTGTGTTTGTTCCCCATTGGTGGCAGGTAGGTTAAAAATGTCGATTTAATAATAGTGAATTTTAATAATTTTGCCTTTATGTAAGTAGATCGTTCACTGAATAAGTCTTTTCTCTGCCATGATAAAAGAATGTCACCCCTAAAGGGGGGTATTTTTGAACATATGGTGGTATTGCAATGAATCGGGTAGAAAGGTGATGTTTCACCAATCCTTTTAGAAAACCGAGGCTACAGAGATGGTTCTACCAGCGTTGATGTAGAAAATTTTATACACAAACATTTCATGCGTTAATTTGAATACTTAGAAAACCGGTGCAAAACCTGAGTTTTCGGTTGAATAATTTGGGAATTGCGGCCTAGAGTTTCATCTGTGGTCCGGAGCCTCCTCCGTAAGTTTGCGCCTTCAGTCAAGGGGGTGCTGAGGGCCTTCTTGCTTTAAATGGGAGTAAGGAGAACTGGGGCATTCAAAGTTTTAAGGGCAGTTAAACTGCGCTTAACCTCACTCATCTAAGGAAATTTACGTGAACAAGTTCTCTCGTACGGCTCGCTCCGTCACCTTCGCCGCAATTGTCGGTTTGTCCCTTGGTGTTTCTGCTCCTGGTGCGTTTGCACAAGAAAAGTCTGAGAATCCTCTCACAACTAGTGTGAACGACGCTGCGGGCAAGTCTCCACTCGTTAATAAGGACGCAAAAGGTGCTCTGACTATTCATAAGAAGGCAGATCCTGAGGTTACTACCGAACCGACTGGCAATTTCGATGCAACTGCCCCAGGCGCTGATTTGCAGGGGGTTGGATTTACTATATACAAGATTAAAGGCATCGATATGGCCACCAATGAGGGGTTGGCGGCTGCCGCCACAGCAAAGGTGGAAGATTATCTAAAGAATGGTGTAGCCAACATGGATAAGGTTGAGCTCATTGGTGATGGAGAGAAACAAACTGATGCTAAAGGTGAAATCGTTCATCAAAATCTTGCAGTAGGTGCTTACGTTGTTGTAGAGACTAGTCCGAAGGATGGGTACACCCCTGCAGCGCCATTCATTGCATATGTTCCAATGACACAGAACAACAAGGAACAGGGTGGCACTGAGTGGAACTATAATGTTCATGCATACCCAAAGAACTATTCTGAGAAAAAACCAGAGAAGAAGGTCGTTGACTCCGGAAAGAACGTCGGCGACAAGATTGAATATACAGTGAGTGCGTACGCTCAGCGAATCGCTGCAAACCAGAAGCGCACCGTGATGCGTATTGAAGATACCCTTGATGATAAGCTTACAGCGCCGAGCGTCAACGAGGTTAAAATTGAAGGTTTTGAGGCCGGAAAAGATTATGAAGTAACAGTTGTGGGGCAGAAAGTCACTGTTAAATTCCTTGAACTTGGTCTAAAGAAAATCCAGAATGGTCAGAAGATCGATGTCACTATTCCTGCAGCTGTGAAGGAAATGGGTGATGGTGATGTTAAAAACAAAGCCCAAGTTTTTGAGAATAATCCAAACATCGGCGAGGAAAACAAGCCCAAGGAAACTCCTGAGGTTCACACTTACTACGGTGGTGTAAAATTTACTAAGGTCGAGGCGGGAACTGAGAATAAATTAGCGGATGCAGAGTTTAAGGTTTACGGCGTCAAAGATAAACAGACCTGTGATAAAGCTTCCATTGAGGGGAATAAACTCGATCAAGTAAAGGTCAATGGCGAAGCAAAGACTTACAAATCTGCAGCAAATACTGGTTTGGTGACAATTGATGGTCTGCACGTTAATGATTATGCCAATGCAACTGAAGGCGTCAAGAATCTTTACACTTCTTACTGCCTAGTTGAAACCAAATCCCCTAAGGGCTTCGAACTGTTGGCAGAGCCAGTTAAGTTTGAAGTGTTAAAAGAGAAGCACGGTCAAGTCGTTGACATCAACGCGACTGGTAAGATTGAGAACCTCAAGGATCGCACCCCAGAGCTCCCAATGACCGGTGGCGCTGGTGTTGGTATTCTCGCAGCTATTGGTGCAGCAATCATCGGTGCTGGTGCATGGTTTGCACGCCGTAATTCCGCCGAAGCTTAATTCAGCACCCCTTAGTTAGTCGCCTTGGTGGCTAACTCACCGCGAGAAAGCGTGAAGGAAGCTCGTTTTGTGGGCTTCCTTCACCTCGCGGTTATTCCTCTTTTATCTGTACGTATTCCGCACAAAGAGTCTGCGCACCAGACCTTGGTCTTATGGGAGACAAAGTGACACCAACGTCGACGCAGATCGTCGAAAAGCCACAACACCGCAAGCGGGCAAAAAAGAGCAATCTTTTGCCGGCTCTTTTGGTAGCTGTTGGGCTAATCGTTATTATTTACCCCGTTGTGTCCACCCAGTGGAACAACTGGCAACAAAACCGCGCAGCCGCGGAATACGCAAAACTTCAAAAAAGCGTTCCCACCAAAGTTAGTGACAAAGAATGGGAAGATGTCCACCGTTACAATCAAGAGCGCGTGCATGGCCCTATTCTCGACCCTTGGATCAGCCGCTTCACCCCTGATAATCAGGCCTACCAAGACTACCTTGCAGTTCTGAACTCCACCGAAGCGATGGGGCGCTTGATTATCCCTAGTGTGAAGGTCGATTTGCCGATCTACCACGGTACCCAAGAAGACACTCTGCAACGCGGTGTCGGTCACCTCTTTGGCTCCGACCTCCCTGTTGGCGGAGAGGGAACGCATTCCGTCCTTACTGGACACACTGGCCTGCCAAACGCCACACTGTTTGACAACCTCAAAGATGTAAAAGAAAACGACTCTTTTTTCATCCAAATAGCCGGCCATAAGCTGAAATACCAAGTAGATCAAATCAGAGTAGTGCTCCCAGACGAGGTGGAATCTCTCCGCTCCGAGCCTGGCAAAGACCTCATCACCTTGGTCACCTGCACCCCATACGGCATCAACACCCACCGACTTCTCGTGCGCGGCCACCAAGTGCCCATCACCGAAGAAGAAAAGACCATGCTGAGTGAAATCCAAGGCGTGATATGGCAATGGTGGATGTATGCCCTCAGTGCAGTATTCATTATCGGCCTGATCTTGTTCGGATGGTGGCTTGCCCGCCAAGCACGACGTGCCAAGAACCAACAGCTTAATCAAGAAACCCGCCATAACAACGAAGGCGAACTGTAATGAATAAACAGATGAAATTGTCAATGCGTCCATCAACAAAAACTGCAACAGCCGTAGGTATTGCACTTGCTATCGCATTAACAGCTGCACCGAGTATCACAACCAGCCAAATTATGGTAGCAAAGGCGAACGCAACAGCAATCACAGGATTTGATGTTCCTGCTCCACCTGCTGAAACAATCGATCTTTATCATCTAGCACGCATGGTTGTAAAAGTTCCTTCGGAGTCAGGTCTTACCAATAAAGGATCATCAGGATACACAGTTACAGTTGCTCGTTTAAATATTGACCCCATAAACACAGCACAAGGCTATACAAGCGCAGCTCGACTGAATGTGTTAGATGCGCGCAAGCTTGTAAATAAATCAGAAACATTCAAAAAAATCACTGATGATGAAGGCCAAGCTGAATTCAATGGTTTGAAACCAGGTGCTTACTTGGTGACTGCAGAACCACCAACCTCAGGCGGCAGCAAGCCACAATCAGATGTGATTGTTATTCCAATTGTTGGTCAAGATGGTCAGTGGAAATATGACTTCACTCGGACAGTGAAATTTGAACCTAAACCACACACACCAACTACCCCACCAGCACCCCCAGTTACTCCTCCCACAGTAACCAAAACAATTACACCACCTCCTCCAACTCAGCCAGAAACACCGTCGATTCCTAATCCAACTAAAAAACCTAAGTCGCTACCAGTCACTGGCGTACAAGTGATTGGCATTGTCGGACTAGCAGCTGTTCTTATCGCTTTAGGCTTCGCCCTCTTGATGGCTGCTTTTCGCAAACGCAAACAAACAGGTGAAAGTTTAAAAGACTAATAGCCGACTCGCTTGGGCATACAGCGCCTAATACGCATATAAGCAAGAACATTTTATAAGGAACTTAAGCTAAAGTGATGGCAAAAAATACACTCAATGCAGCACTGATTCGATCCGACTTCTCGCGATTATTTCGGTTTGCGCTAGCAATTACTGCTAGTACCTCACTCTTGATCGGCAGCACCCTCGGTAGTGCTCAAAGCGCTGTTGCTGTCCCCCATGGGAAACAAGAGGTTGAAATCGAAGCAACCTCTGCTCCTGATTCGGAGCGCGAAACTCAAGAAGAAGCTACTCCATCACAACAGGAAAAACCCAAAGAAGAAGAAAACCACAGTCTGTTACCTGAAGTTGATGCAGATAAAAGTGATTTATCTGATATATCAACTGAAGGTATCGCCCCGCGTGCATTCCGTGCAAATAATCTTGGCGGAGAACAACTTGTTTCAAAAGTGGTAACGCCTTCCCAACCATCCCCGTATCAATACCCTAATTTATACGAGTACGCTGTTTCGGTAGATAAAAAAGGAAAAGCTAATCAAATTAGTCTTTCTGGTGATTTTCGCTTAAGCCAGCAAACATTCAATAATTATGCGGGTTATTTCAAGCTTTATATCAACCAACAGCAGGTCCCCAATGTGGAGTGGGATGTGGAAGATGGGCGGTTGACAGCGCATTTCGCTAGTGTGCCCGTGAATCCAGAAGGCCGAATATACATTCGGTTAGCTGGGGCAGTATGGAACGGATCCTATTATGAAGGCCCTTATAGTGCAATGAATGTTAGCGTGCATGGCGCTTCGGAGACTTCGGCAGAAAACATTCCTGATCGACCCTATGAGGGATCGTGGACTACCCAGACTTCTATTCCTAACCCTCCCGCGCCAAAACGTTGTGGGCTAAATATTGCACTCGTATTCGATGTTTCTAACTCGTTGAATTATCAGGATGGTGTGCGAAACAGTCAAAACGCAGCTAAGGCAGTAATCAAGAGTTTAAGAGGAACTCCAACAACGCTAGGTCTTTATGCTTTTGCTACTGGTTCTCCCGTAGGAGAGCTCCAGCCACCTGGAACACATGGACACTCTCCCACTATTGCTAACGTTGAAGCTTTGGAGTTGAGCTCTGAATCTGGATATCGCCAAGCTATTGAACAAATCGGTACTCTACGTACAGGTGGAGACGTCGGCGGTACGAACTGGGAAGCGGCATTGCTGCGTGTGGCTGAAGCAACCACGAAGTACGACATCGTTTACTTTATTACTGACGGTGTCCCTACGACGAACGAAGATTTGCTGCCGCGGAATGTCAACGGTGAACTTGATGGGCGATGGGTCGGTGATGCTGGCAACATCACGCACAACGTAGATATTACTCGGGGTATTACCGCGGCAAATGCTGTCAAACGCACAGGAGCGCGACTCGAAACTCTTGCCGTTAATCTTCCAAGGGAATATAACGTTCCCGTTCTTAATGATGATGTGACGATTGATCTTCGCACAAACGGATATTACCCGCCTTCGCCTAAAAGGTATATTTCTGTGTACCAGCGAAGTGGCTATTGGGAATGGTTAGAACGTGGAAACTATGATTGGTATCAAGGTCGGGGGCAACGTACACCTCAGCGTTATTACTTTAATAAGTTTGATGCTTCGTGGGCCAAACCTAGGGATATCGTCGATAAACTTGGCGGCTCTGACGCAGTGACAATGTTAGAGAACTACGGAGATCTTCCAGGTAAATTACGTAAAATGGCCGTGGAAAGCTGTGAAGGAGCGGTTATTGTTCAAAAACAAATTGTTGATGATAAAGGGGAGGTAATCCCCCGAAGCGCTGTAGAAGGCTGGGAGTTTACCGCTGATGAGGTGCAATCTAAGACTGATGCCGTTTGGTTAACTGACAATAAAGAAGCCCGTGTGGAGAAACAAGTAAGCAAGACTGACATTGACGGTATTACTCAATATCGATTTAAAACCGCTTCACCACATAAGTCTGGTTCCGTTCGGATTACAGAAACACAGCAGGAAGGGTTTGTTCTGCATCAGCAAGACGGACATAACGCTAAGTGTTTTGTTGATGGCGTACCCCTCAGCTCCGGGCAATATAAGGATGATGGCGAGCTAGGTTTCCGCGTGGATATATCCACCGATCGAATAGTGAGCTGTGTGGTGCAAAATAAGTTTAAGCCCACATTCAAAGTAGAAAAGACTCTCGCCGAAGACCAGAATCCAGCTTTAGAAGAAAAACAGTCACGTGCTCCAATAGATTCTTCGGGAAATGTAGTGGCTTACTACGACGTAAAAGTGACCAACAATTCCATCAACAGTAGTGAACTATCCGCGCCAGTAATTGACACAATTGCATTTCCTGCTGGAATGAGCGTCACGGAAGTCGATTTTTACTATGAAAATCGCAAAATCGATGATACCAGTTACATTGCTGCACAGAATACTGCTGGTCGCCCACCGTTGACGTATGAAATGAAACCAGCACTTTTTGGAACCTTCAAAGGAAACGAATCAAAGACGGTAGAGGTTCGTGTTACTGCCAAGGTGGACAAGCCCACGCAGATCGAAATCGCTAAGGAGAAAAACGGTGATTACCAATGGTGCGAATCGCCCCGACCAATCTCTCCTGACAACCCGCGCTCGATGTTTAACTCGGTAACATTAGAGGGAGAGCATGAACCACCAAATCCCCAAGTTAATAATCAGGCGTGTGTCGATCCAGAAATTCAAAGGGCAGAAATTAGTCTAATCAAGGTTGATTCCCACGATAATAGTGTTGTTCTAGAAGGCGCCGAGTTTACTATTTTTAGAAACAGCGGAACCGTAGATACACCACAAGTCGGTGAGAGTGTTCTTACCTTGGGCCCTCAATCTTCAGCAGAAGGCGCATTAACCGGAACCATACCAGTGGGTACGTACCTCTTGGTGGAAACCAAAGCCCCAGTGGGAGAAAAAGGACAATACGAGCTACTGCCGCAGCCTGTGCCTTTCCATGTTGAGCTGCAATCTGGGAAGACGCATATCACCATACTTAACGAGCATAACCACCCCCAAGTAACTGTTGCTGAGAGTAACACAGCAATGATAAAGGTTGCGGATGTTCACCTTGGGCAGCTTCCTAAGACTGGTGGCGTTGGTGTAGGCCTCTTTGCAGCGTTTGGAGCTCTCCTTATCTGCATCGGGATTCTTTTAGCCCGGAGAAAGAAGCATTACTAGCGCACCAAATTAAAATTGCGTGCGGATGTACCCGCTGGTGAATCACCAGCGGGTACATCCGTATAGCACTGCTTCGATCTACTTTGAGTAGATCACAGTGATTAGATTTATCGAGTGCTTTAAATTCTGGAGTTAGTTAATGAGCGAGCCAACCTTTGCGGTCGCAAGAGTTAGCCGCAGTCGACTGCTGGCAGAAAACAAAGCTGTAAAGGGCGGGTGCACAACGTATATTTAACCTGACGTTTATGTTTAAATCTTTCTGATTAAATATCGCTAGAAATGATCGCAATAGTCGTTCTTAAAAGCTGAACGTCTTTTCTAAGTGCTTCACTTTTGCCTCTAAACGCTCGATCTGTTCCTTGTAATACGTCACAGCAAATTCATGCACCTCTTCGGCTTCCAAGGCTCCCTTTTTAAACCAATTCCAAATCGAATTAGGTGAAACGCCAACCTCTTTACTTGTGGCAACAGTAGAAGCCCAACGCGAACAAAGATGTTCTTTTTTGAATAAAAAGCAGCGGACTATCACCCCCTTGTTTGAGGCCTAAGTACGTTTGTGATGTCGCGGATCAAGGGTTTCTCGCCACCACTTCGTAGTGTGCAGATTGCCCTCTAGAATTGCGGTCTACTTTCCTTTCAAAAGCGCGGAAAAGTGTGCCTGAATAAGTTTTAGACTATCGCCTTTAAGCTCGGCTTTCCTGTCGGAACACTATCTTTCAACAGCGTGATTTGAGTATCAAAGTCTACCAACCACTGAAGTGTTAGCAGGAAATCTTAAAAATGTTGCCGTCACAATAACATCATCATTTTCATAGGAGATGTACATTAAATTATGCGCATTGATGAACTTTTTGTACTCCACATTAGGTGTGGTATTCGCGCAGGATCGAGTACGTGTTTTCTGTTGCCAGTGATGTCGGAACAACAGCGGTGGCAACAATATTAGAACTACCATCACGGTGATATGGGGTCACCAAAATTCCTATCAGTGCGAGCAGATCATTAAAAATGTAAAGATCTCGTGCCACAGTAGGTTATTGGCTCTCATTTCCTCGCTGGGGCAACGTGGCATACTCCGAACGATGCGTCGCAAACGATACCTACGGACTAGCGGATTACCGCTGTAGTACCACTAGGTTGT
Organism: Corynebacterium rouxii; assembly: GCF_902702935.1. NCBI lineage: Bacteria > Bacillati > Actinomycetota > Actinomycetes > Mycobacteriales > Corynebacteriaceae > Corynebacterium > Corynebacterium rouxii. The sequence goes on from NZ_LR738855.1 coordinate 222,764, forward strand.
GCGTTCGCGGGGCGATGGCAAACGGGAAAAGGGCAAATGCTGTCGTTGTGGCAGTAAGGCAGTGCTGGATGTTGCGGTTGTATGTAGCCTGCAATTTTGTAATGGAGGTCACATAAATTTAGAATATTTCGATCCGCGCCCCCAACCCCTCAGCCTGCTTAAGCTGGGCAATCCAACCATCCGAACCGGGATGGAAACGGAAAACGGGTCGATTGGAAATCTTAGTAGGACCAACAGACTCAGAAGCATTACCACCAGAACGCGCTTCGAAGCGCACACGGGAGCGGTAGCCGGCGTCGATAAGCTCTTCGAGGTTGGGGTGTGCCTCGGTGAGATGCGCGCGGGCGTTGATAAGCAAGGTGAGTGCCTCATCAAGAGCCCCGAGCAACGCCTGGGCGTTCGTCTCACACATAGCCCGCACCAGTGACGGGGCAGAACCCGCCACCCTCGTCGAATCGCGAAAACTACCCGCCGCCAACGAAAGCGCCAACGCGCCACCATTATCGCCCACAATCGCCAAAGCCTCCGAAAACACATGCGGCAAATGTGAAATACGGGCCACCGCCGCATCATGGGTCTCCACACGCGCGGGGATCACCTCAGCGCCCACCGTGCCCGCCATATTCACTACATCAGTCCACAAACTCACCCACTGGGCATCCGCCTCTGGGGCATAGTCATACGTGACCACCCACGGGGCGCGCACAAACAACTCAGGGTACGAGGCCTCCCAACCACTATTTGCCGTCCCCGCCATCGGATGACCACCCACATAACGCGACTGCAAACCCCGCGACTTCACAAGGTCATACACCGCCCCCTTCACACTCACCACATCCGTAAACCCACAATTCGGCGCATGCTCCTGCAACGCATCCAACAGCGAAGCAATCGCAGGCATCGGCGTAGCCAACACAATCAACGCATTATTCGCCTCAGCACGCTCCAAAGTCTGAACAAGATCCGAACTCACATCAAAGCCCTCCTTCGCCGCAGTGCGCGCAGCAGAAGGCGAACGATTAAAACCAAACGCCGGAACATTATTTTGCCGCAATGCACGTAACAGCGAACCCCCGATCAAACCGAGGCCAAGGACACAGACAGGACGAGAAACTTCATTGATGGTCACCTGACAAGTCTTACATACCCGACTACGGTTATGCGGTATGAAGTCAGATTTCGCTGTGACGGTTGCCCGCGTCAACGCCACATGGCAAGTGCGCACCTTCAAGGACGATTACTCCTCATTGAAGCGCTCCATTAACGCCGTACGAACACTCAGAACCGAAGGCGCAGCATTTGCCATGCTCAGCATAGAAGACGACTACTTCGTCCTCGTCCGCCCCACACCCCAAGGTGTGAAACTACTCATCTCCGACGCCACCGCCGCCACCGAAGATGACTTCGCCGCCGAAATCCTCGACGAACTCGACGCCGACCAACCCGACCCCGAAGACACCCCCTATGCGGAGGGAGACTTCGACATCCTCGCCGACCTCGGCCTCAGCGAACAAGTCATGAGCATCATCACCGACGAAACCGACTGGTGGGCCTCCGAACAACTCCAACGCATCGCCGAAGAACTCGGATTCGACGACGAACTCGAACAAGCCCTATGACACTGCCCCCGCAGCACAACGTGGTGCGCGCCGAAGCCATGATGCGCGAAGCCATCACCCTCGCACGCACCACACCACCTGCCGACATCCCCGTCGGAGCCATCATCTACGGCCCCGACGGCACCATCCTCGGCCGCGGCACCAACCGCCGCGAAACCGACCACAACCCCCTCGGCCACGCCGAAATCATGGCCATCACCCAAGCCTGCACCAAGCGTGGCGACGGCTGGCGCCTCACCGACTGCACCCTCGCAGTCACCCTCGAACCCTGCACCATGTGCGCCGGAGCCCTCGTCGGCTCCCGAATCGGACACATCATCTTCGGAGCCTACGAACCCAAAACCGGCGCCTGCGGCTCTGCCTTCGACGTAGTCCGCGACCCCGCCGTCCTCCACACCGTGCAAGTCCGCGGCGGCATCCTCGAAACCGAATGTGCCGCACTCATGACAAACTTCTTCGAAGAACTGCGCACCGAAGCGTAAGCGAGGCTGGTTTAATGAGGCTGGTTTGTACCGTGGTTTGCTTTGCTGCTGCGATATTCGCTATTCTGATTCGCGGTAGCGTGTCCGAGCGGCCGAAGGTGTTCGCCTCGAAAGCGAATGTTGGGTAACCCCCAACCGCGGGTTCAAATCCCGCCGCTACCGCCAAGTGCAAAACCCCGGTTCTTGATTGAGCTGGGGTTTTGTTGCGCTTAGGGGCGGGCGATGGGTCAAGTGAGTAGTTCGTGCCAAAACTTTTTGGCCTCTGCGGCGTTTCCGCAGGTCGGAGATATTAGAAACGGTTTAATTTGGCACGAACTACTCACTTGACCGAGAAATGCCGCCCAGAACGAATACCCAAGGAACTCTACGAGATTCTTGTGCGAACCGTTGAAGCTCTCGCTAGCGGAAAAGCAGTGACTATCCACTGGTTACTGCTCAACAAGCGGCTGAGTGATTAGGGGTATCGCGTTCAACAGTTGTGAAACTCATTGAGGATGGAAAACTAGAGGCCACCAAAGTAATCGTGCCACCATGATCAGCGTTCCGAAGAAGACTAGGCCGATTCCATAGGTTGCCGAGGTTGCCTATCCTTCGGGCAAGGCGTAGACCACTGAGATGCCTCGTGTGAGCGCGGTGTAGCCTGTGGCTCCCAGCATTACGGTGGGGCTTAGCAACCAAGTGAGTAGTTCGTGCCAAAACTTTTTGGCTTCCTCGGCGTTTCCGCAGGTCGGAGATATTAGAAACGGTTTAATTTGGCACGAACTACTCATTCCGCCCCGAGTCCAGCCGAAACGCCCCGAAACGCCTACACCATCCCCCAGATCGTGGCGCCGAGGACGATGAGTCCCATGATGGATACGAAGTAGTTGGTGGGCCGGCCTCGGAATTGTGCGAGTGCGTCTACTTTGTGAACCACGATCATGGGGAGGAGATAGGTGATAAAGGTGAAGAAGATGCCTCCGACTAGGGTGATCATGTTGAGGATGGAGGGGTTGAATACGCCGACGAGGGAGGTGGTGATGAAGATGAAGAGGTAGGTCCACAGGTCGAGGGTGCGGGGGTTGAGTCGTTGGGTAGTGGTGGGTGCTGCGAGGTTGAAGAGGTATTGGGTGCCTTCGATGGTGCCGAGTGCGTGGCCGAAGTAGGAGGAGGCGACGGCGCAGATGACCACGATGGGGGCCATGTAGGCCATGAATGGGGTGCCGGTGACGTTGGCAAAGTAGGAGAGGACGGGGAGGTTGTGTTCGTGTGCTGCTTTCATGCCGTCGGCTCCCATGGCGAGTGCGGAGGACCAGACGAAGAACATGGTGAAGGCGGTGAGCAGGATGGTGGTGTTGCGGATGACTTTTTCGGTGTGTTTGTCGGTTGTTTCGCCGTAGTGTTTTTGCATGCTGAGGCAGAATTGGGAGAGTGCTGCGACGTAGCTGAAGGCGAAGACGAGGACGGGGAGGATGAGGATGATGGCGCCGATGATGCCCCAGATGTTGTGGTCGCCGCTTGTGAGGAAAGATGCGACGTCCCATTGGGGGATGAGGTAGATGGAGACTGCGGCTAGCGCCAGGATGAGGGGGTAGACCACGAATTGGGCGATGGTGAGCATGATTTTGTTGCCGAATGCGAGGGCGAGTGTCATAAGGCCGACGCAGGCGGGGGCGAGGATCCAGCGGCTGATGTTGGGGCCGTCGAGTTGGTTGACTATGAAGCTGTCTACGGTGTTGGTGATGGATACGCCGTAGATGAGCACGACAGGGAAGATGGTGAACCAGTAGATGGCGGCGAGGAGGATGCCGGCGCGGCGGCCGAAGAAGTCGGTGAGTACGGCGAGGACGTCTTCACCGATGAGTGGGGAGTGGCTCATCATCCAGGAGAAGGCGCGGTGCGCTAGGTAGGTCATGGGGCCGATGAGGATGGTGGCCACGAGGAGTGGGATGAATCCGAAGCTTCCTGCGGAGATGGGCAGGAAGAGGATGCCGGCGCCTACTGCTGTGCCGAAGAGTGTGATGGTCCACTTGGTGTTCATACTCTGGTGTGCGGCCATGGGATGCTCCTCATAAGTCAATAGGCTGACAGAAATTTGGTGTACGGCGTTAAATCCTAATCACGGTCTACACTGGAAGACTATTTCTCGTTCCCTTGTGGTTTAAGGAGATCATCGTCGTGGCCGCCTTTTTATACCGTGTTGGCGCGTGGTCATTTCGGGCCAAGTGGTTTGTGATTGTCACGTGGCTTGTTGTGCTTGCGGCTGTGGGTGGTGCAGCTGCTGCGTTCCAGGCAGGGTTTAATGATCTGTTTACTATCAATAACACTCCTGCGAAGACGGCGACGGAGATTTATCTGGAAAACTTCCCTGAGCAGCGCAATCCGTTGAAGAGTACGGGTGTGAATGTGGTGTTTAAGGCACCTGAGGGGCACACGCTGGCCGAGCCGGAGAACAAGGCTGCCGTGGATAGTGTGGTGCAGGCGATCCAAGATAATCTTGAGGGTCTAACTAATACGCAGCGTTTTGGCAATCCGGTGGATTTGAGTCCGAAGTTGCAGCAGGGTGTTGTGGATTTGATGACACAGCGTGGTGTGCCGGAGGAAAACGCGCGTGCCGACGCAGCCAACTTAGCCCTGATTACCCCCGATGAGACGATCGGTTACACCACTTTTGACATTGATGTGCCTATGCCTGCGGACGTCAGCGATGCGCAACGCCAGGCGATCACCGATGCCATGAACTTAGGCCGCGAGAAGGGTCTTACCGTCGAGGCCGGTGGTGCTGGTTTTGGTGATCCGATCGTGATTGAAGAAACTTCAGAGATCATCGGTGTGGCCATCGCAGCGATCATTTTGATCTTTACTTTTGGTTCCTTGGTGGCCGCTGGTCTTCCACTGCTCATTGCTGTGATCGGCGTGGGCATTGGTTCGCTGTCGATCACGCTGGCTACCGCGTGGGTATCCCTGAATAACGTCACCCCGGTGCTGGCGGTGATGCTGGGCCTTGCGGTGGGTATCGACTACTCACTGTTTATCATGTTCCGCTACCGCCGCGAGCTCCTGCACATGGACAAGGAGCAAGCCGCCGGCATGGCGGTAGGCACTGCGGGGTCGGCGGTCGTGTTCGCAGGTCTTACGGTGATCATTGCCCTGGTGGCCTTGGCGGTGGCTAATATTCCGTTCCTCACCTACATGGGTCTTGCTGCGGCGTTCACGGTGTTCATTGCGGTGCTGATCGCGCTGACGATGGTGCCGGCGCTGTTGGGGGCGTTAGGGGATAAGGCCTTTGCGGTGCGGTTGCGTCGGAAGCAGCGGACGTCGCCAGCCCGCACGTTGGGGCGCAAGTGGGTGGAGTTGGTGCACCGCGCGCCGGGTGCGGTGATCGCGGTGAGCGTCGTAACGCTGGGTGCGTTGACGTTGCCCGCGTTGCAGCTGCACTTGTCTCTGCCCTCCGATACGCAGGCGAATTATAGCTCTACGCAGCGCAAACAGGCTGAGATCATGGCGGAGGGTTTTGGCCCTGGTATTAATTCGCCGTTTTTGGTGGTGGCGGATGCGCATTCGGTGGATGAGAATGCGGCGATTTTGGAGCCGCTGATTCGCGCGCAGAATCCGGCGTCGGGGGAGCGCAAGCAAGCGGCGGCGAACGCGGCGTATCAGTACATTATCCAGAAGTATTCGGTTACTCCGGATGTAAAACATGTGCAGATCGTGGGTCTGTCGCAGGACGGTCTGGCGGCGCAGTTGTTGCTCACGCCGGAGTCGTCGCCAGAAGATGATGTGACCAAACAGCTTATCGACGCCCTCCTGATCAAACAGGACGAGGTGAATAACGCGACCGGCATCCGCTCCGGTATTACGGGCCTGATCCCTGTGCAGCAGGATGTGACCAACCGTCTGGCGGGCGTGATGCCGCTGTATCTTGGCATTGTGGTGGGCCTTGCGGTGCTGTTGCTGATGATCGTGTTCCGCAGTATTTGGGTGCCGGTGGTCGCGGGTGTGGGCTTTTTGCTCTCTGTGGGCGCGGCGTTTGGTGTGACTGTGCTGTTTTGGCAAGAGGGCCTGTGGGGGCTTGTGGATACTCCCACCCCGATCATTGCGTTTATGCCGATCTTTCTTATCGGCGTGTGCTTTGGTCTTGCTATGGACTATCAGGTGTTCTTGGTGTCGGCGATGCGGGAGCGTTTCGTGCGTGGGCGTATCGACGCCACCAGCCGCTACAACGCCATCGAAGAATCGATAGTGGAGGGCTTCGCCTCTAGTGTCCGTGTGGTCACAGCTGCTGCGCTGATCATGATTGCGGTGTTCGTGGCCTTCATTGGTCAGCCGATTCCGTTTATTAAAATCTTCGGTTTTGCCCTGGGTGCCGGGGTGCTTTTCGACGCCTTTTTCATCCGCATGGCGTTCGTTCCGGCAGCAATGTTCCTTCTTGGTAGGCAAACGTGGTACATACCACATTGGCTGGATAAAATCCTGCCTCGTCTCGATGTGGAGGGCACGTCTCTAGAAAAACGATCGACATCGCAATTGGCTTAATGAAAGCTGCTGGCAATAAGGGGCCATGCAATTTGCAACTCTTACCCCCGAATGTGTAGTCGGTAAGAATTTTGCACCCACAGTGTAGGGCTATGGCAAAAACGGGTATTAACCTCCCTTGATGGATTGGGTCTTGGGTGGAATTTTCTCCGTTGCGTAATTTTTTTAAAGGGGGACGGGCGGAGTCTTATTGAAAAAGCTTGCACGGTGTTTGAAAGTTTCCGATTTTGGTTTGTGTCCATTGTGGGCCTAGGTGTAATGTTCGCCGTTTATTTAATATTAAGAAATTATCATCAAGTAAATAGGCGTTATATGCATGCATTATGCACTTTTTGTGTGTTCTGGAGCACTCTATAGGGAACGAGGGCGAGCTGTCTGTTTATCTGATTTTTAATTTTAGATAAGTGTTGTTGTATGTTTCTTTTCGATGAATTTCGAATTCAAGTCTAGGAAACTGAAAACCTGTGCAATTCACAGGGTTTTTCCCTCCTAAAGAATTCTGGAATGCCCTAGTAGAGATCGACACCGAGCAGAGAAAGGAACATGATGAGAAAACTACCCACAGCCGTCATCTCCCTAGTCGCCGCAGCCTCCGTCTTGCCAACCAACGTGGTTGCTGCAGAAGAAGCTGAGCCCCACACTACTGATGCCACTACTAGTGGAGCTGCTGAGGCTCCCGCTGCTGAGACGACTGCTCTGACTGTGGCTGCTGGGGCTTCTGCCTCTGAGGGCGCCACTGAGTCAGCTTCAGCGCCAAGCGGACTTACAGGTACTGACCCGCTTCCGCTTGCAGGTACTAACGGTGCGCCGCCTGCTCCCCCGGCTCCGCCGCTGCCGGCACCTAAAGGGCCTAGATCTGAAACATCGGCTTCTGATATTCCAGCTCCACCGCCACTGCCAAGTGTGGCGCAGCCAACTGAGAACTCTGTTCCCCCAGCGCCTCCGCTGCCAGGTGCTCCAGAGTCTGCATCTATTCCACCTCCGCCACCACTACCGGGTGCTACCGGTAACAGTGTGACTCCACCTCCAGCACCACCACTGCCTCCAACGCGTCCAGAAGTTCCAAACGGTCTGCCGAAGGTAGAGGAAAAGCCAATCGTTGCTCGTTACCCAGAGCACGAAAAAGCAGCTCAGCGTCTCCCAGTCATTCCTGTGGTGGAAGAGCGCAGCGTCCTCGAAGACGAATTCATTGAAAACGACCGTGTTGTTGGTCAATTGCACAAGAACCGTCTTGAGGCTCATGAGAAGTTGGTCAAACGCCAAGAGCGTATGGCTCGCTTGCAAATCCCTGTGCTGGATGCTGACAAAGATTTCTTTGATAAGCGCAAGGGGCAGATCAAAGATTTGCGCGATCTGAACCGCAGCATCTACTGGGCAAACCTGACTGGTAACCAGTATTATTACCAGCATGTGAATGATCTGATCCAGAAGATCACCAAGAACCACGATGAGCTTCTTAAGCTTGACGAGGTTGTGAACAAGGAAACCAAGGCGTTCAACCACGGACGCGATAACTTCAAGCTCCAAGTACACACCTTTAAGCAAGCTAACAAGCTGTATCAAGATGTTTTGGAGAACGCTGCTGAAGAGCGGAATGACAATGTCTTTGCTATGCCGGTTTTGAAAGAACTGGACAAAGACGCTGCTGAGTTCATGAGCAAGCGCGAGAACTTGAAGAAGCTTGATGATGAGCGTCATGAGCTGTTCAAAGCTCTTAATGCTAAGTTTGCTGAGCTTGCGCCTGTGCATACTCCTGCTGAGGAAGCCCTGCAGAAGCACTTGGATTCTCACGCTAAGTACCGTATTTATAAGGAGCACCGCCTTGAAGTGAACCGCATCATTGCCGACATTGAAAATGGTGTGGACAAGGAGCACGCGGATCGCTTGGAAGCAATCAAGGCGTACAGCCAGCTCCTTGATGCCTTCATTGCCCGTGAGAAGGTCGGTTACGACAAGCTGCGTAAGGAAGCCGTTGATTCTCGCGCCAAGTTCAAGACAGTTAATTCTAACCTGCATGAGCAGGGCAAGAAGCTTATGGAGGTGGAGAAGCAGTTCCAGTCTGAGCTGAAGGCTGCGCTGCGTTCTGCACGCTTTGCTGTCGACGATCTTCCAGGTCTAACCCCTGAGCAAAAGGGCATGATCGAGCATGACCCAGCTTTGAAGGAACTATACTCTCAGATGCTCTCTGCACACAGTGCTTTCAAGGGTGCTCAGACCAGCGTGACGGATGCAGAAAACCCTGCAGAAGAAGCTCTGGCTAAGTACGCTGATGCACTTGTTGCTCACGAGGAAAATAAAGCACTGCTCAAGCGCATGGAAGAAGCTATTGCGCAAGAAGACGGTGAGAAGAAGGCAGCAAAGATCACCCGTGTGCTTGCTATCCGTTCCTTCACCTTGCAGATGTTCGTTCGCCCAGAGGAGCAGCGTAAAGTAGGTGCTGCTCAAGATGCTTTCAAGGCTGCAGAACACAAGTTGGCTGAAGCTAAGAAGACCGGCAAGCAGAATGACATTGCTGCTGCCCAGAAAGAGGTAGAGGAGAAGAAGGCTGCTTACGAGGCTGCCGAGGAAGCTTGGAAGGAATTTGAGAAGATCGCCGAGAAGGCAAAGGATGACATTGACAATGCCAACCTGACCCTGAACGCAACCATCTCTCCTGAGGAATACATCAGCCTTATCAAGCGCCACCTTAAGGAGAAGGAAGATCTTCTGAAGAAGATCACCGACGATAAGGACCAAGCTACTGGTACTCTTGATGGTGCTGAGAAGGACTTCGATGTAAAGAAGGCTAGCTTCGAAGGAGCGCGTCAGCGTCTGCTTGAGGCTTTGAAGAGTGGCAAGCCGGTTGAGACGGGCAATGTATCAACGGGTAGCGGCAGTACTGTTGGCAACGATGGTACCTCCAGCAACAGCTTCATCAACCGCCTCTGGGCTGGTGTCGAGGGTTCAAGTTCCTCTGCTTTCAATGGCTTCGGTTCGATGTCAAGCTTTGCTCCAATTCTGTTTGTTCCGCTGGCACAGTTTATTTCTTCCCTACCTTTTGTACCTTCGATGTCATCACTGACGTTCCAGGCGGCTACCCCAGTTAATTCGAGCGTGGTAGCGCAGCAGCAGGCTGTTATTCCTCACGCAGTGGCACACGGTAATGCTGCTTCTACGGTGGTCCGTGCGGCTGCTGTAGATAACACGGTATCTGGAGACGCTGAGAAGCAGGAAACAAATGCTCCTCAAACTCGCGCTTTCGAGGTGAACCAAGGCGGTACAGAGACCAAGAGTAGTGGGACTACCCTAGCTGCTGATGTAACTCAAGCTGACATTCAGAACAACGCTCAAAACGCCCGTACCAACTCCAGCTTGTTTATCATGACGATCATCTGCGCACTGTTGGTTGGCGGTTTGCTCAGCGCTGGCATCGCACGCCGCGCTAAGTAACATCCTTGCGCATTAAAACTCCACACCAAATTTGCTCCTAGGCCATAGTTCGAGTGATTTGGTGTGGTTTTTTGCATCCATTCTGCACTGTGGACGCCCTGAAAATGCTTGCCTACGTGCAACAAGCTAGAATTTCACCCTATGACTGACATGACTTTTGAGCTTCGTACCGAGCTGGACGACGCGCCGGGCCGCCACGGCCGTACTGGTGTAATCCACACCCCTCATGGAGACATCAACACCCCGGCGTTCATCCCTGTGGCCACTAAGGCAACGGTGAAAACCCTCACCCCACAGCAAATTCGTGACACCGGCGCGCAGGCGATCCTCTCCAACGCTTATCACCTCTACCTGCAACCAGGCCCCGACATTGTCGACGAGGCCGGCGGCGTGTCTGCGTTTGAGAACTGGAACGGCCCCACCTACACCGATTCCGGCGGATTTCAGGTAATGAGCCTTGGCGTTGGCTTTAAAAAGGTACTCGCCATGGACACCGCGGGGCTCGTAGAGGGCGACATTCGCGCACCCAAAAAAGACCGCTATGCGCAGGTCGACGAAGATGGCGTGGACTTCCGTAGCGTTATCGACGGCTCCCGCCACCGCTTCACCCCAGAAGTCAGCATGCAGATCCAACACCAGCTAGGTGCTGATATCATCTTTGCTTTCGATGAACTGACCACGCTAGTAGACACCCGCCAGTACCAAGAAAGCTCCGTCGAACGCACTCACCGCTGGGCACGCCGCTGCCTCATCGAACACGACCGCCTCACTCGTGAACGCGAAGGAAAACCACTGCAGTCTCTGTGGGGTGTTGTCCAAGGTGCCCAGTACGAGGACCTGCGTCGTCAAGCAGTTCGTGGCCTGCTTGACCTAGACAAAGAGGCAGAAGATAACGGACGACGCGGCTTCGGTGGCTTCGGCATCGGTGGCGCATTAGAAAAGGAAAACCTAGGAACCATCGTGGGTTGGGTTTGCGACGAAATCCCGCAGCACAAACCACGCCACCTGCTAGGAATCAGCGAGCCAGACGACCTCTTCACCGCCATCGAGGCAGGTGCCGATACCTTCGACTGCGTTGCCCCCACCCGTCTCGGCCGCCGCGGCGGTGTGTACACCCTCGACGGACGCGTGAACCTCACCGCAGCCCGCTTCAAGCGCGACTTCCGCCAAGTAGACGAGGAATTCGGCGGCCCCATCGCCGAGTACTCCCGCGCCTACATCCACCACTTGTTCAAGGCCAAGGAATTTCTCGGTGGAACATTGTGCACAATGCACAATGTGGCCTTTATGATCCAGCTGGTAGACAACATTCGCAGCGCCATCGATAACGGCGACTTTGAGGCCTACCGTGATGAATTCCTCGGCCGCTACTACGCAAGCAAAGGAGGCCCAGCAGCAGCTGGGCGCTCCGGAGGAATGATCTACGGGGTTTAACACGCAAGCTATGGGTTCTTTTCAGGGAGCAGGGCGCTATGCGCCAAGTCCAAGCGGGGATCTTCACTTTGGCAACGTGCGCACCGCCGTGCTGGCGTGGCTGTTTGCTCGCCACACTGGCCGTCGCTTCCTTATCCGTGTAGAGGATGTGGACACGCAGCGTTCTTCCATGGAATCCGCCGCCCGCCAGCTGGAGGACCTCCGCGCGCTGGGGATGGATTGGGATGCCGAACCCACTTACCAGCACAACAACTTTGACCGCTATGAGCAGGCGTTGCGCAGCCTTCCGCACTATGAGTGCTACTGCTCCCGCAAGGACATTCAAGAGGCCTCCCGTGCGCCGCACACCATCCCAGGGCAGTACCCCGGCACGTGCCGAAACTTAACTGAAGAGCAGCGGGAGGAGCGTCGTCAAGCATTGGCCAGGCAGGGGAGGGTCCCAGCGCTGCGCTTGCGTGCCGACGTCCCCACGTGGCACGTCCGCGACTACTACGCGGGGGACGTGCTGGGCGACGTAGACGACATGATCCTGCGGCGCGGCGGCCAACAACCGGACTGGGCCTACAATCTTGCTGTCGTTGTCGACGATGCCGCCGATGGTATCGACCAAGTGGTTCGCGGCAGCGACCTGCTCACCTCCGCGCCGCGCCAGGCCTACCTAGCCCATCTCCTCGGCGTGCCAGCTCCGACCTATGTGCATGTGCCGCTGGTACTCAACACGGCGGGGCAGCGTCTGGCTAAACGCGACGGTGCCGTGACCATGCGCGAGACGCCCGACATTCTGCCGCGCGTGGCTGAGTCTTTGGGGCTAAGCGCCCACACTCTGCCTGGCATGCTCGAACAATTCGATCCCGATAGGCTCTCGCAACAACCGTGGATTTTTGCATTCCATAAGGAGGTATAAGTCTCATATGAGTGTGGAATATGCATGCATACACATACATTAGATTATTCACCAAACCCTCAATCACCTCCGACACCGCCGCAGCTGCTCATCCACCACACTAAAATTAGTCATTTCTAAAGTATATGTGGGGTGGGGGTGCTGTGGTGTGGGATCGGTCCGGACTTGCCCGCCTGCATCCGCCTCCTCGAACTCAAGAACACGAAAAACCAAGCGCGCGAAAATCTCGCTCAAATCCTGTCCTGCGGTTTTTGTGTTCGTGAGTTCGAGGAGGCGAAAAACATGTGCGGAAAGTGCGCGCAGAAAACCGAGCAACCGCAGCGCACCCAAACCCCAGAAAACAAAAACAACCGGCGTTCTCAGTAGAGAACACCGGTTGCTGCTTGCGGAGGATGTGGGATTTGAACCCACGAGGGTCGTGAAACCCGCACGCGTTCCAGGCGTGTGACATAGGCCGCTAGTCGAATCCTCCAGCGTATGCACGGGCATGCCGTGTTACTTCGCAAACAATACACACGCTTCAGTGGATCAAGCAAATCCGCAGGAAGATGCGGAGTGTGGTTGGTGGAATTGCTCCACGGTGGGGGTTCCGTTAGGCTAGGGGTCAGGACTTCGCATGGCGCGTATCCCATGAACTCCCCCAGGGCAGGAATGCAGCAAGGGTCAGTGGGCTCTAGCGGGTGTGCGGAGTCCCCTTGATATTTTTGGGGGTGTCAGGTGGTTTGGGGGTACTCATTGAGCGATGCCTTGTCTAAAGTCGTTGGGGTATGAGGTGGGCGTCGTTAAGCGGTGCCCACGGGACCACGGACCGTAAGGATGCTTATGTCTTTGAAGGATTATGATGCAGCTCGTCTCGCGCAGGTGCGTGAGGAAGTCACCGCGAAGTATGCGGAGTTGAAGGCTAAGAATCTGTCCTTGGATCTCACCCGCGGTAAGCCTTCCGCGGAGCAGCTGGATTTGTCCAATGATCTGCTGTCCTTGCCAGGTGAGAACTTCCGCACGAAAGATGGCGTGGATTGCCGTAACTATGGTGGCCTGCTGGGTATTGCGGATATTCGTGAGTTGTGGGCTGAGGCGTTGGGTCTGCCTGCTGATCTGGTGGTGGCGCAGGATGGTTCCAGCCTGAACATCATGTTTGATCTGATTTCTTGGTCGTACACGTGGGGCAATAATGATTCGCCACGCCCGTGGTCGGCGGAGGAGAAGGTGAAGTGGCTGTGCCCTGTGCCTGGTTATGATCGTCATTTCACTATCACGGAGCACTTTGGCTTCGAGATGATCAATGTTCCGATGACGGATCAGGGGCCGGATATGGATGTGGTCCGTGAGTTGGTGAAGGATCCGCAGGTGAAAGGCATGTGGACGGTGCCGGTGTTTGGGAACCCTACGGGTGTGACGTTCTCTGAGCAGACGTGCCGCGAGCTTGCGGAGATGTCTACCGCTGCTCCTGATTTCCGCATTGTTTGGGATAACGCTTATGCGTTGCACACGCTTACTAACGAATTCCCAATTGTGCACAATGTTATTGAATTTGCGCAGGCGGCGGGCAACCCGAACCGCTTCTGGTTCATGAGCTCCACTTCCAAGATCACCCACGCTGGCTCTGGTGTGTCCTTCTTTGCTTCCTCCAAGGAGAACATTGAGTGGTATGCCAGCCACGCTAATGTGCGCGGTATCGGCCCGAACAAGCTCAACCAGCTGGCGCATGCTCAGTTCTTTGGTGATGTGGCGGGTCTTAAGGCGCATATGCTCAAGCATGCGGCGTCGTTGGCTCCGAAGTTTGAGCGTGTGCTCGAGATTCTCGACTCACGTCTCAGTGAGTACGGTGTGGCTAAGTGGACCACTCCTACTGGTGGCTACTTCATTTCTGTGGACGTGGTTCCTGGTACGGCGTCGCGCGTGGTGGAGCTGGCCAAGGAAGCTGGTATTGCGTTGACTGGTGCTGGTTCTTCCTTCCCGCTGCACAACGACCCTAACAATGAGAACATCCGCTTGGCGCCGTCGTTGCCACCTGTGGCAGAGCTTGAGGTGGCCATGGATGGTTTTGCTACCTGTGTTCTCATGGCAGCCCTTGAGGTGTAGTGCATGAATTTTGACGAGACGGCCGTGTGGCTCGATGGCGTATTCCCTGGTGAGCTCACGATTCATTCTGCACCCGCGGAGAGTTTTCGAGTAGGCACGGTTGATCTCGGCGACGATATGCTCGCCACCACTCTCGACTTTGCGCGCGTGGACACCGGCTTGGAGGCGGGTGGCCGCGACGTGCGCAGTGAGATATTCACGGTTGCACACGCGGGGGTGGGCACTGACAAGTTCGTGGAGTTGTTGCGTGCGCTTGGCATCTTGCTTTACGACGCCTCCGGCTCGCTGCCCGCACAACCTGGCCAGTTAGTCCCTGCCGTGGGGATCGAACCCTTCGATGACACCGACATCACCGTGCGGCATGGTCTTTTTGTGGTTCCTTATGTGTGGGGTGGGGAAGTGCCCCAATGTGATGAACCGGATCGGCTGACGGTGATGCTCCAGCTGGTGATGCTCACCCAAGAGGAATTCGATTACGCGGTCACCTATGGCATTCCGGAACTCCAGTCGGAGATTGCGCGAGCGGGAATCGATCTACTGGATTGGAGTCGGTAGGCTAGGGTACGTGGCTTTATATCGGAAGTATCGACCAGCGTCGTTCGCAGAGGTCGTGGGGCAAGAACAGGTAACTCAACCACTATCGGTGGCATTGGACAGTGGCCGAATCAACCACGCCTACCTTTTCTCGGGTCCACGTGGCTGCGGAAAGACGTCGTCGGCACGCATTATGGCGCGCTCCCTGAACTGCGTCGAAGGCCCCACCTCCACTCCTTGTGGCAAATGCAACTCGTGTATTTCGCTTGCCCCCAACGGGCCTGGCAACCTCGACGTTACCGAGCTCGACGCGGCAAGTAACCGCAGCGTAGACGACATGCGCGAGCTCCGCGACCGCGCCATGTACGCTCCCGCCGAATCGCGCTACCGCATCTTCATTATCGACGAAGCGCACATGATTACTCGCGACGGCGCCAACGCCCTACTCAAAATCGTCGAAGAGCCACCGGCGCACCTCATCTTTATCTTTGCCACCACCGAGCCGGAAAAAATCCTTCCCACAATCCGCTCGCGTACCCACCACTACCCCTTCCGCCTACTGACCCCGCAATCCATGCGTGGCCTGCTGGAACGCACCGTAGCCAGCGAACACGTCGCGGTGGAAGACTCCGTCTACCCACTCGTGATCCGTGCCGGCGGCGGCTCCCCGCGCGACACCCTCTCCATCCTTGACCAGCTCATCGCCGGCGCAGGTCCCGACGGCCTCGACTACAACCTCGCCCGCATGCTGCTCGGGGCCACCGATGACACCCTCATTGACACCCTCATCGACGCCCTCACCGGCAACGACAACGCCGCCCTGTTCCAAGTTGTCGATGATGCCATCGAAGCTGGCCTCGACCCCCGCCGCTTCGCCACCGACCTCCTCGACCGCTTCCGCGACCTCATGGTTCTTCAATCGGTCCCCGACGCCCTCACCCTCGGGCTTGTCGACGCCCCCACCGACCGCGGCGACATCCTCCGCGACCAAGCCGCACACCTACCCGCAGGCGAAGCCGCCCGACTAGCAGCACTGGTCAACGACGGCCTCCGCGGCCTCAAAGGAGCGACATCGCCGCGCCTACTCCTCGAAATCCTCTGCGCAAAGATGCTCCTGCCCAGCGCACAGCCCGCCGCAACTGCCACTGCACCTGCTGCCGCGCCGGGACCAGCGCCTACTGAGATCCCCGCTAAATACGAGCGCCGTTCCGTCCGCTTGGCTAGGGAAGCCGCCGCACGCAAGAACGCCGAGGTGGCCGCACCTGTACCCGTCCCTGCTCCCGAGCCGGAACCAAAACCGGAGCCTCGTGATGGTTTTGCCACTATTCAAGAGAAGTGGGCAACGATCAGCGATGTGATCTTCAAAGCCAATTCTGTGGCTGGTATTTTGCTCAGCCAAGCCACTTTGCTGGGTTTGCGCGATGGCTCCACCCTTGTGATCGGTCACAACACCGGTGCACTGGCGCATCGGATCAACGACCCGCAGCATGCAGGCTCCATCGTCACTGCGATTAAGCAGGAAACTGACCTCGATGTGACCATTGAGTGCGTAGTGGGTACGGACCCCAAAGCTGCTGGTTTTAGCGAACCAGAAAACAAAAAGGTGTGGAACCCGGAACCCAAGCCCGAGCCGGAGCCCAAGCCCGAGCCGGAACCGGCTCCTGCCAGCAACAACGTCTGGGGTGCACCTGCGCCGCTCGGTGGTGGGCAACCATCTACGCCTCCGTCACCACCGCCGGTTGAGCGATTTAGTCCTGCCAAGGTGACGGCACCACAACCTCCAGCTGCGCCGCAACCTGTGCAAGAAGCTCCGAAACCCCGCTGGCAGCAGGCTGCTGAGCGTGGCATGCGCAAGATGGAAGAGCGCGCCAAGCGGCCGTCGTTCTCCGATGGTGTGCCGCTGCCCCCCGAGCCGGAAGAGCCGGATGTGCCGCCGGACCCTTACGGATACCCCGCAGATGAGGGGATGCCGGAACCTCAGGCCCCTCAGGCTACGTCTAACTATGTAGTGGACCATGATGAGGAAGAGGAGATGGTTAGGGAAGCGGCACAGGGCGTGGGTAATCGTGACCATCGCGATGCCATGACCGTTGCCGTGGACATTCTCTCCGAAGAGCTAGGTGCTCGACAGCTTTAGGTACACTATTCGAATGACCGCCGTCGCACAGCAGGTGTGGCGGATACTAAAAAAACAATGCGAAAGGCAGTTGAATGACTCAGCCGGATATGTCCCAGATCCTTGCACAGGCACAACAGATGCAGGCTAAGCTGCAGGAAGCTCAGCGTGAGATCCTTGCTACCACCGTCACCGGTACCGCTGGCAACGGCCTTGTGAGCATCGACATGCAGGGCAACGGCATGGTTTCTTCCGTCACCATCGACCCTAAGGTTGTTGACGCTGACGACGTAGAAACCCTCCAGGACCTGCTCGTTGGCGCATTCGCAGAGGCACACGAGAAGCTCGGAAACCTTGCAGAGCAGAAGATGGGCCCACTGTCTCAGGGCTTCGACGGCCTTGGTGGGATGTTCTAAGAGTTGTTCGAAGGACCTCTCCAAGACCTGATCGACGAATTTTCTCGGCTCCCTGGTGTGGGGCCGAAGTCGGCTCAGCGCATTGCCTTCCACCTGTTGCATGTGGAACCCGCAGACATTACGCGTCTGCAGGATGCGCTGGGCGCTATTCGTGACGGTGTTACTTTCTGCCGCATTTGCTGCAACATCTCCCGCGAGGAAGTCTGTCGCATCTGTGCGGACTCTTCACGCGATCGCAGCACCATCTGTGTGGTGGAAGAACCCAAAGATATTCAGGTTATTGAACGGACCGGCGAGTACACAGGTCGCTACCATGTGCTCGGCGGCTCGCTTGATCCCCTCGCTAACATTGGCCCCCGTGAGCTCAACATTTCGCAGTTGTTGCAGCGTATCGGCGGCGTGTTGCCGGATCGCGAACTCGCCGACTCCACCCCCGAGGCACCGCTTTACGACGCCTCCCCAGAAGTGTGCGAAGTCATCCTCGCTACCGACCCCAACACCGAAGGCGAAGCTACAGCCTCCTACCTGGCGCGGCTGCTGCGCGACTTCCCAGACCTTGTTGTGTCACGTCTTGCCTCCGGCATGCCACTAGGCGGCGACCTTGAGTTCGTTGATGAACTCACATTGTCGCGCGCCCTGAGTGGCAGGCTGACGCTGTAGGAAAACCTACGCTAGGCGCTCCTTGCGCAGCTGGTCGACGACCGGCAGATCCAAGGGGGCCAGATCAGCAAGAGCAACGCCCATCGCTTTGGCTAGCAAGAGATCCGCAAGCTGCGGGTTGCGGGCCAGCGCTGGGCCATGCATATAGGTGCACACCACGTTGCCCTGCACAGCGCCCTCATAAGACACCTGCTCATCAGACACTGAGGCGGTAGTAATGCCGTGCAGATCAGTGTTGCCCACACCTCGGGTGACAGTGCCCAACGGTTGGGCGTCGGGGCCCAAGATGGTCGCACCCATGTGGTTTTCAAAACCCGTCAGGGGTTCGGTGAGTTCCGCAGTAAAACCTGCTGCGGTGGGGGTGGACTGAAGTTCCCCGATGGTGCGCTTGGCTAGGGAGGCAGTGGTGGCGTCGATAAGCCCTACGCCCTCGACGATCTTTCCAGAGGCACGGAAGGACCGCCCCAACACCTGTAGACCTGCGCAAATACCCAAAATTGGGCGGCCGAGATCAGCGGCGCGGCGCAGACCTTGGTCGTTGTTGAGGTGTTCTGCCGCCAAGATCTGGGCGGTGTCTTCGCCGCCGCCGAGGCAGTACAAATCGAGGCCTTCTGGGACGGCTTCGCCGAGGCGAACCGTATGAATCTCCGCGGAGATGCCACGCAGGCGGGCGCGCTGGCGCAGGACGAGGGCGTTGCCGTCGTCGCCGTAGGTGCCCAACACGTCCGGCAGGATTAAACCGATGGTTAATTCGCTCATGTTAAGCCTCCTTGGTTGCGGCGGTGATGGCGCGCTTGAGATCGCGGAATGCGGTGTAGTTGGCCAAGACTTCGACGCGGCCAGCTGGGCAGGCCTTGATGGCGGCGAGGGGGTCACGCACCAGCTCATGGTCCACGGAAGCGTAAGTCAGACGCACGGAGAGATCCGTGCCGCGCTCGCCGGCAGCCTTGACGGAAAGCTCTTCGAGCTCTTCGAACTTGACGTCCCAAAGCCAGGAGAGATCCTCGCCGTCGGCAACCTGGCCGTTGACGGCGATCACGAGGCCCTCGGCGGTGCGATCCACCATTGACAGCGCCTCTTGCCAACCGGCAGGGTTCTTAGCCAACAGCAGGTGAATGTGGTGCTCGCCGAGGGTGATGGTGGAGTAGCGGCCTGCCACATCGTCCACCGTTTCGACGGCGCGTACAGCATCATCTAACGGCACATCGAAGCAGGTCACGGCTGCGGCGATCGCTTGGGTGGCGTTGCCGCGGTTGGCGTTGCCCGGCAGTGCTAGGGACAGCGGCACGGGTTCGGTATGCCCTGGGGCGAGAATGCCATCAGGGGTGATGGTCCATGCGGGGGTGGGGCGTTGGAAGGTTTCGCCGTTTGGGAGTGGTTTGGTGGCGTACCAGTGGTCGTCTTGGCGGACGATATGGCTGCCGGTGCGTGGGCAGGACACGGAGTCGCCGGTCCACCCGGCACCAGCCGATACCCAGACCACGTTGGGGGCGTCGTAAGCCACGGAGGTGACTAGCACGTCGTCGCAGTTGGCGATCACGGTCATGTCGGGGTGTGCGGTCACGCAGTCGCGCAGGGCACGTTCGATCTTGTTGATCTCGCCGACGCGGTCGAGCTGGTCGCGGGTGAGGTTGAGCAGGATCAGACACTCTGGGTGGAGGCGGTCGGCAGCCGAAGGAACATGCAGCTCATCGACCTCAAGGACCACGTGGCTCGCCGATTGTCCCGCCATGAGGGCGGAGATAATGCCGGCATCCATGTTGTCGCCACCTTCGTTGGTGGCCACCGTGTGCTGGGTGCGGACCGCGCTGGCCAGCATGCGCGTAGTAGTGGACTTGCCGTTCGTGCCTGTTACGAGCGCGGTCGGACGTGTTTTAGCCAACGACTGCATGATGTTCGGGTCGATTTTTTCTGCAATCAGACCACCAATCATGCCGCCGGAGCCACGGCCGGTCGCCCGCGAAGCCGTAGTGGCCACAGCGGCCGCGCCGATTGCAAGGCGAGTGCGCAAATTAAAACTCATGGCGACTAAGTCTAGTCCACTTAGGTCTCTGCTGGCTTGCCCGGCTTGACGTGTTCAACTGCGCGCAGAAATTCCTCGTCCGTCATCAGTGGAATTCCTTTGCGGTCGCCGTGCATTGCCTTGCCAGTGAGGTCTTCACTTTTATTGCACACAACTAAACTGGAGGCGCGGGTAATTTTCTCGTTGTATGCCAGCTCTGTGCGCACGATCGCCTGAATAATCCGGTCCGGATTCATGGTGATCTCAGGCGCCACCACAACTTCCATGCCCTGCACCAGTCCGCGCTCCTTGGTGTAGATGCCGGGGTTTTCCCACACGCGCGGTACCTCCATGGCATCCACGCGAATGTTGGATCGTTGCAGGCCAAAGCGGTCTGCGCGCAGATCCTCAGGGCTTGTCGACGCGACCACTCCCTGGGCGTGTTCCACAAAGAACATCCGCGCCACCAAAAGCGTGTCTTCCCGCGTGAGCTGTGTGGTGTCTGCCTGCGCGCGCGCCACACTCGCACGGGCATCAGGGGCTTCTAGGCCCAGTTGCGTTGCGACGTTCCTAATGCGGATGTCGGCAAACGTTAGTCCCAGGCGGCGTGCGGTGGCGAGCGTATCCACAATCGTGACCGGCTTGGGGATGTGGCCCACCCGTTGCCTGCGCCGATTACGTTGCCGATTGCGGCTACGGTTAGCACGGGCAGCATTGCTCATTGCACGTTTCGACTCAGAAACAATGAATCCCCACACCAGCTCTGCGTTGTGTACTAGCAGGGTGCGGCCATCGATGAGTCGGTCAAGAGCCTTAAGGATCTGCGAGTAGCGTTTGCCCTCTTTGATCTGCTCAGAGGAGAGGCCATGCAGATGGAATGGCCCAGGGTTAGATTCTGGGTTGAGCACTGCGAAGAAGTGATCGACTTCCTCGCCTTGCTCTGTGAATGTAACGGCATCAATGGTGATTAGACGGCTCGTCGATGGGTGAATACCAGAGGCTTGCACCGATAATGCCACATAAGGAGCCTTTTCGCTCTCTGCTTTTCGAGCCGCTGCCTGCTCGGCGGCGCGCTGTGCCCGCGCCTTATCGCGCTCTTGTTGGTCCTTATTAGTCATGGGGAACAGTCTAGCTGGCGGTCTTGCGGGCAGAGAAACATTCAAATCCTAGAGGTTAAACCCTTGATCGCGGGCGATCGCAAAGGTGTGATTGCGTTTATCGGATTCGGCTCCTGCAATAGGATTTTTCGCGAGCACCTGACGGGTGAAGCTATCTACGCGCCGGTTGGCATCGCGAAGATCGTAGTAGGTGGTCATCTCTTGGTCGTAGTCGCTGAGTACTTCTAGCCACGATCTGGGCGCATGATAGCCATTTTCCATTGTGCGCAATGGGGTAGCCATACGTGGTTTAAGCTGCGGTTCTTGATTAGGCCAGCCCAGTGTCATGCCAACAACTGGGAAAGTGAGCTCAGGTAGCTGCAGGAGCTCGATCACAGCTGCGGCGTCGTTGTGGACGTTGCCGAGGAAGTTCACGCCTAGCCCCAGTGATTCCGCAGCGATGCACACGTTTTGTGCGGTGAGGCAGGCGTCGGTGAACCCTTGGACAAAGTTGCGGGCGGTAGCAGCACCGGCAGGATCTGCGCCCAACTCTTGGAGGATACCTGCGTTGCGGTGGCAATCGACAATAAACAGCAGGTAGACGGGGGCGCGGCCGACATATTCCTGGGCACCGATCTCTGCTAGGCGTGTGCGTAGCTGAGGATCAGTGACACGGATAATGCTGGTACTTTGCATGCCCAACGAGGTAGCAGTCCGCCCCGCCACCGCAAAGAGCTGATCCATGATCTCCTCCGATACGGGTTCGGTGGTGAACTCACGGATAGTGCGGTGGTTAAGCTGGGTGCGGATCGTCTCGTTCATACTTGTCTTTATGCCTGCTTTCATGTCGGCTTCCCTGATGGCTTCCATGGAGGCCAAGTGTAAGTAGTTATTTAACTCAGCGCACGGTTGACTGCAGAAGTAATCGCCTTCAGGGAAGCGTAGGTGATGGAACCTGCGATACCCACGCCCCAGAACTTCTTGCCGTTAACCTCTGCCAAAATGTAGGCGGCGGCTTCAGCATCGTCACCTGCGGTACGAGCATGCTGCTCATATTCCTGCACCTCAACGTCAATGCCCAAGGACTCCAGCGCGTTGGCGTATGCGGCGATTGGTCCGTTACCGTGGCCTTCGATCGTCGTCTCAGAACCATTAACAATCAGGCGAGCGTGAATACGCGCCTCATCGTTTTCAGTTTCCGCAGCGTCAACGCTCATGGAGACTTGCTCAACGGGGCTGGTGCTATCCAAATACTCGTGGGCGAAAATGTCCCACATGCTCTTGGAATTAACCTCGCCACCTTTGGCATCGGTAACTTCCTGCACGATCGAAGAGAACTCGACCTGCATGGGGCGAGGCAGCGCCAAGCCATGGTCGGTCTTCATGATGTAAGCAACTCCACCCTTGCCGGACTGCGAGTTCACGCGGATCACAGCCTCGTAGTTGCGGCCCACATCCTTCGGGTCGATAGGCAGGTATGGAACCTCCCATGTCTCGCCACGCAGCTCGTCCCACGAGACTTCGGTGTGCGTCGCGCCGGGGCGCACACGTGAAGCCATGGCATCCAAGCCCTTGTTAACGGCATCTTGGTGGGAGCCAGAGAAGGCTGTGAATACCAGGTCGCCACCGTAAGGGTGGCGTTCCGGGACGCGCAGCTGGTTACAGTATTCAACGGTACGACGAATTTGGTTGATATCCGAGAAATCAATTTGTGGGTCCACGCCTTGGGTGAACATGTTCAGGCCAAGGGTGACCAAGCAGACGTTGCCGGTGCGTTCGCCGTTGCCGAACAGGCAGCCCTCGATTCGGTCTGCACCTGCGAGGTAGCCCAGCTCTGCTGCAGCGACACCAGTACCACGATCGTTGTGGGGGTGCAGGGACAAGATGATGCTGTCACGTCGGTTGAGGTTGCGGTGCATCCATTCAATGCCATCGGCATAAACGTTTGGGGTGATCATCTCAACTGTTGACGGCAAGTTGATGATGATGGGGTTGTCTGGGGTTGGGTCCATGACCTCGACGACGGCATCGACAACTTCCTTGGCGTATGCCAGCTCGGTTCCGGTGTAGGACTCGGGGGAGTATTCCCAGCGCCAGTTGGTATCTGGGTAGTCCACTGCGATCGACTTGATCAGTTCGGCAGCATCGGTAGCTAACTTTTTAATTGCTGTTTTGTCTTTACGGAATACTACGTTGCGCTGCAGGATCGATGTGGAGTTGTAGAAGTGTACGATCACGTTTTTTGCGCCTTCGCAGGCTTCGAAGGTACGACGGATCAGGTGTTCGCGAGCTTGTACGAGGACTTGGATGGTGACATCGTCCGGAATCATATTGTTCTCAATGATTTCGCGAACAAAGTCGAAGTCGGTTTGAGAAGCGGAAGGAAAGCCGACTTCGATTTCCTTGTAGCCCATGTTGACCAGCAGATTGAACATGCGGCGTTTACGCTCAGGGCTCATTGGATCTATAAGTGCCTGGTTACCGTCGCGCAGGTCCACTGCACACCACTGTGGCGCCTTGGTGATGCGCTTTTGTGGCCAAGTGCGGTCGGGGAGATCGATGTTTTCTACTTCGACGTGAAATGGTTGGTATCGATTTACTGCCATGGAGGAATTGCGCTGGGTGTTCCATGGGGCTTGGCCTGGTGCTTTATCGCCGCGTGGGGTGACGATAGCGGCAGGGGCGGAGATGAATGTATCTGGGGAGGTCATTGGTAGTTTCTTTCGAGTGGGTTCTTGTTACAGCCGGCTACACCAGAACTCCGCGACGGGGAGCCAGCTGTGTGCAAGGGACGTTAAGCCTGTGACCCGCCGCGGCGAAGAAGGAGAAGGTTCGCGGGATTCATGTGAAGTAGCATACATGAATCCCGTCTCATGCGCTAGAAATCTCACTATGTGGAATATATTATGAGATGTGTCGTGATTAGGGGGTGGGGTGGGGTAAAAATATACATATGATTGACGCCCGCGATTGTCTTGCTCTTGATGCTGCCAAACTTTATTACGTGACAGGTTTGGGGCAGGCGCAAGTAGCTAAAGAGCTGGGGATTTCTCGCCCCACGGTATCTAAGCTGCTGTCGCATGCTCGCGACAAGGGGTTTGTCACTATCTCCCTGAATGACCCTCGCGAGGTTGCTGGTGGGTATGTCGAAAAGCTTTGTGCTCGCTATGGGCTTGTCGATGTACGCGTGGTGCAATCTCCTGCAATGGGGAGGGGGTTGACTGGCGAGCTGGGCAATGCTGGTGCTGCGTTGCTGGAAGAGGTTGTCAAAGATGGCATGACGGTGGGCGTGTCGTGGGGTGACACAATGTTGGCGGTTTCTGAGCATTTGCGCACCTTGCCATTGGTGGACGTTAAGGTGGTGCAGCTTAAAGGAGGGCACTCGCATACCGCGCGCAACACCAATGACATGGTTACACTGACGCGATTTTCGCGAGCTCTGAATGCGGAAATGATGATGTTGCCGCTGCCTGTCATTCTTGACAGTAAAGAGGCTAAAGAATTGGTGGTAAAAGATCGCCATATTGCATCCATGCTGGATTTGGGGGCGCATTGCGATGTTGCCGTGTTTACGGTCGGAGCGGTAAAGCCGGAGAGCTTGCTGCTTAATCTGGGATATCTGTCGCCTGGTGAGCAAGCTCGCTTGATGGAACATGCGGTAGGTGATGTGTGTTCGCGTTTTTATGATACTCAAGGTGAGGTTGCGGATCCTGATATTGATGCTCGTACGGTGGGAATATCGCTGACAGATTTGAAGAAGCGTCCCGTGCGAGTGCTGGTCGCGGGCGGCTTGGAGAAAGCGCCCGCGATCGAGGCTGCCCTGCGTACGGGAGTGGCGACCCATGTGGTGATCGATCATGCTACGGCGCAGCGCGTAGTAGAGATAGTGTAGTGGTAATACGGCGCTGTTTATGTAGTCGAATATTCGTGCCATTTTCATTCCCCCTGTGTCTAATTGGCTGATTTTGAGTGTAGCCACAGTGCAGTGATGTGCGCTAGCCCCTTCTGTTACCCCTTTTTGTTCGAATGCTCTTTCGGTTGTTGTGATTCTGCGATACACTTGCAACCAACATGAACAACCAGGGGGCCACATCATGAACATCACAGGGGATACAACCAACACACAACCGTTCTACAGTCACTGCGACATGAACGACCCACTATGTCGTGCACAACGACTCCACACCCAATTCGACTACCACCGCTGGCACAGCCTCCAACCCGATGACAACGACGACGTCGACACCTACACTGCAGACATCGCCACCCGCATCGGCAAAACCCAACGCTACGTCTGCGACCACCTCGACGCCATCTACTACCTCACCCAACTCCCACAACTACACACCCTCTACCAACAACTCTGGCACCTCGACGACACCCGACTGATCGCCATCACCAGAATCATCTCCGCACTACCAACCACTTACTTTGATGCGATCGATGCCCATCTCACGCGCTGGCTTACACCCACGCAACCCGCACAAACCATCCCTAGCACCAGGGCTATTATTCGATTTTTACGCAAAACCATCACAGCTCTTGGTTATCACCTCGACAACACCCGAAAACCAGAACAATACCTCTACGTCTACGATGCTGGACACGGACTGGCAGGTATCGATGCTCTCATCCACGCCGGTGTCGCAGAACTACTCGAGACCACCCTGCGTAGCATTAAAAAGACCCACGATTGTGATGACTCCACAGCCTTACAACTACTGTTAGAGGATAAAACCAGTGTGGTGATCAACGTCTACGACACTGGTACTGGAATTACCTACACTCCACAAGGAACGGCCTTGCCGACGGTGCCTGAGCATGCTGTTATTCGTGTGCTTGGTGATGTTGATACTGCTGTGGTGGCCGGTTACCGGTTTACGGAAGCGATGCGTAGGTTTATTCAAGGTCGTGATGGGGTGTGTCGTTTTCCTGGTTGTGGGGTGTTAGCGCAGTGGTGCGATATTGACCATGTTGAAGAATATGGTCATGGTGGTGTTACTGGTGCTGTTAACGCCCAGTGTTTATGCCGACATCATCATAATATGAAGACGTCTCGTCGGGTGGATTGTGAGATTGATGCTTATGGTGTGGTGTCGTGGCAGATCGGTGATCGTACGGTGGTTACCACACCAGAGGGGGTGCTAGCGGGGCAAACGTTTAGGCAACGCAGAGAAAAGAAAATCAAAAAAGCGGCGTAGGGAATGGGGAATGTGTGCGCGGCGGTTGCTCGCGCGTGGATTCCGCATGCCTAAATTTAGTAACCGCCCAGGGGACTATGATATAGACCATAGAACAAATGTAAAAGTGAACATTGACATTTGTAACTGATCGAGCCTAGCCTCGAAGTATCAGATAATTCACGAGCGAGGAGATGTACGTCATGGCTGAAAAGTCAACCCCACACATCAATCCCAAGGGCGTCGACATTGCAGAAACCGTTCTGTTGCCTGGCGACCCACTGCGTGCAAAGTTTATCGCAGACACCTACCTAGAAGACGTTGTGCAGTTCAACTCGGTGCGCAACATGCTCGGCTTCACCGGCACCTACCAAGGAACCCCAGTTTCTGTGATGGGTTCCGGTATGGGTATGCCTTCTATTGGCATTTACTCCTACGAGCTCATCAACTTCTTCGATGCTCGCAATGTCATTCGCGTGGGCTCCATTGGCGCCATGCAGAAAGATATTGACCTCTATGAGATCATCGTTGCAGCATCTGCTTCTACCGACTCCAACTTCCTCGAGCAGTACAACCTGCCTGGCACTTACGCGCCAACCGCATCGTGGACCCTGCTCAAGGCATTCATGGATGAGGCTGACCGCAAGGGTAAGAAGGTTCATGTCGGCAACATTTTGTCCTCCGACGTTTTCTACAATGCTGATAGCACCGTGAATGAGCGTTGGGCTCGCATGGGTGTACTTGGTGTGGAGATGGAATCGGCAGCACTGTACTCCATCGCTGCATACGCCGGTGCAAATGCTCTGGGCGTATTTACCGTGTCTGACAACCTGTTCACCGGCGCGCGCACCACGGCCGAAGAGCGCGAAAGCGCCTTCACTGACATGATGGAACTCGCACTACCATTGGCACGCGCATGACAACACACAACGCAACCTTAAAGCCCACTAATCCGAAAGCGGCAGTGCCGGTCCTGCTGTTCAGCTTCGTTTTCTGTTTGATTGTGGACAATGGTTTCAAGACCATGACCGGTCCAATGGCAGAAGGTTTGGGCATTGACCCCAACACCGCCTCGCTGCAGGCATCGCTTGCCGGTGTGATCATCGGTATTGGCGCTGTGGTGTATGCCGCACTCGCCGACGCCATCTCGATCCGCAAGCTTATGCTTATCGGTATCAGCCTGGTGATCGTAGGATCCGTCATCGGATTCGTGTTCTCTGGTTCGTGGCCACTTGTTCTTGCAGGTCGCCTCATTCAGACCGGTGGCCTTGCCGCAGCGGAAACGCTGTACGTGATCTACGTGACCAAGCACCTTGCCGCGGAAGACCAAAAGACCTACCTCGGCTTTTCTACCGCCGCATTCCAGTCCGGCTTGCTGGTGGGCGCACTGACCTCTGGTGCTATTTCCACCTACATTGGTTGGCGCGTCATGTTCTTGGTTCCCTTGATCTTGATCGCAGCTGTGCCGTTCATTCTCAAGACCGTTCCAGAAGAAGAAGCCTCCTCGTCGCACCTCGATGTTGTTGGCCTGTTCCTGATCGCTATCTTTGCCACCTCTGTTATCCAGTACATGCAGGCCTTCAAACTGTTCTGGTTGGCATTCATGCTGGTCAGCGTTGTGGTCTTCGTCTGGTACGTACGTAATGCCAAGAACCCAGTGGTCAACCCAGAGTTCTTTAAAAATGGTCGCTACGTATGGGCAATTTTGCTCGTGCTGATCATTTACTCCACCCAGCTCGGCTACATCGTGCTGCTGCCATTCGCAGCTAAAGAATTCCACGGACTAGACCAAGCTCAGGCATCCTATCTGATGATCCCAGGTTATATCTGTGCAGTTTTGATCGGTATCTTCTCCGGAAAAATCGGCAAGCTGATGACGTCGCGACGCACGATCTTCACCGCACTGGGCATGATCATCGTGGCGCTCGTGGTTGGCGCGCTCGCCATCCAGGTGCACGTTGCCGTGGCTATCGCATCGATCATCTTGTTCGCGTCCGGATTCGCGCTGCTCTACGCGCCGCTAGTGAACACTGCGCTCGCCAACATCCTGCCGGAGAAATCCGGTGTGGCCATTGGCTTCTACAATCTGACCATCAACATTGGTATCCCACTCGGTATCGCCTACACCTTCAAGCTGATGAACCTCAGCATCGGAACCAACGCCGTGATCTGGATTCTTGCCGCGATCGCCGTCGTCGGTGCCATGATGTACTTCATTGCTGACCGCGCGCTCTTTAGCCGCGAGAAGGCCGCAGGTATCGATTCCGTAGCAAACCACTAAAACATCCACCCACTTTTCAAGGAGATTCACCATAATGACTACCCGCAACGACGTAGCCCAGATGATCGACCACACCCTGCTCAAGCCAGAGGCAACCACCGACGACTTCAAGGCACTCATTGCCGACGCCGCCCGCCTCGGCACCTACTCGGTGTGCGTATCCCCATCCGCACTACCAGTTGAGGTTCCAGAAAACCTCCACGTAGCAACCGTCGTCGGCTTCCCATCCGGTGCCGTAAAGCCCGAGATCAAGGCTGCTGAAGCTGCCCGCGCCGTTGCTGATGGTGCAGAAGAAGTCGACATGGTGATCAACATCGCCCTCGCCAAGGAAGGCAAGTTTGACGAGCTTGAGGCCGAAATCAAGGCTGTTCGCGACGCTGTCCCAGCGCCAGGAATCCTCAAGGTCATCCTCGAAACCGCAGCATTGACTGACAACGAAATCGTCGCAGCATGCAAGGCCTCCGAAAACGCTGGTGCTGACTTTGTTAAGACCTCCACCGGCTTCCACCCAGCAGGTGGCGCAAGCGTCCACGCCGTGGAAATTATGCACGCAACCGTTGGTGGCCGCCTCGGAATCAAAGCCTCCGGTGGTATCCGCACCGCTAAGGACGCACTTGCCATGATCGAAGCTGGCGCTACCCGCTTGGGTCTGTCTGCCTCCGCAGCCATCCTTGAAGAACTAGGAGAGTAGAGCAATCATGAGCTACGCAGAGCTAGAGCACACAGCCCGCGAGTGGGCGGACCACGATCCTGACCCTCGCACCAAAGAAACCATCGAGGGCTGGCTTAAAACTCACGACGAAGAATCCCTCCAGCAGGCATTCAACGGACCGCTGACTTTTGGCACCGCCGGCCTGCGAGCACGAGTGGGCGCAGGTGAATCCCAGCTCAGCCTGGCGGTTATCCTGCGCACCACCTACGGCCTAGTTAACTGGGTAAAAACCCAGCTTGGCGCAGATGCCACCCCAACGATCGTGATTGGTTGCGACGCCCGCCATGGATCCCTTGAGTTCCACCAAGCAGCGGCAGAGGTCGTCTCCGCAGCCGGCGGACGCGCCCTGCTGCTACCAGCCAAAAACCCCACTCCGCTGACCGCCTTCAGTGTGAAGAAGTTCGGTGCCGATGCCGGCATCATGGTCACCGCCTCGCACAACCCACCAGCCGACAACGGCTACAAGGTATATCTCGGCGGACGCATTGCCCAAGGTCCAGCCGAAGGCGTGCAGCTGATCAGCCCAGCAGACAAGGAAATCTCCGAAGCAATCGCAGCAGCACCTTATGCAGACGAGATCCCACGCACCACCGACAACATCGAGCATGTTGATCCACGCGAGGACTACCTCACCCGCGCGCTGACCCTCGCGGACAAGAAGAGCGACATCCTCATTGCACTGACCGCCATGCACGGCGTCGGTGCAGCCCTAGGCGAAAAGGTGCTCACCGCTGCTGGATTCAACGTCTCCCTCGTTCCAGAACAAGCCGAGCCAGACCCAGATTTCCCCACGGTGTCCTTCCCGAACCCAGAGGAAAAAGGCGCACTCGACCTAGCCAAGGCACACGCCAACGCCATCGGAGCCGATGTCATCATCGCCTACGACCCCGACGCGGATCGCTGTGCTGTCGCCACCCCAGACGCGAACGCCGAAGGTGGCTGGCGCCAACTCAGCGGTGACGAGACAGGTGCCGTACTAGGTGCATACCGTGCGGGCGTCGCAAAGCCAGGCTCCATGGCCAACTCCATCGTCTCTGGCCGCCTGCTCTCCAAGATCGCCGAAGCCGCAGGGCGTACTCACGCCACCACGCTCACCGGATTCAAATGGATCGCGCGCACCCCTGAACTCGTATTCGGTTATGAGGAAGCCATCGGATTCTGCTGCGATCCCGAAGCAGTTGCCGACAAAGACGGCGTTTCCGCCTCCGTAGTCGTAGCAAGCCTCGTCAGTGCCCTCAAAGCCGAAGGCCGTACCTTGGATGATGCCCTCGACGACCTGGCCCGCGAGCACGGCCTCTACCAGACCGCGCCGCTGACCTTCCGCGTCGACGACCTCTCCATCATCGCCCGCGCCATGAGCACCCTACGCACACAACCGCCAACCGAACTCGCAGGCGCAACCGTCACCGAGGTCACCGACCTCAACGACCCAACCTTGCCATGGGGCGCAACCGACGGCATGATGTTCATCACCGACCACAACGACCGCATCATCTGCCGCCCATCCGGCACCGAGCCAAAACTCAAGTGCTACCTCGAAGTGGTCATGCCCGTCACCGGTGGCACCATCCCACGCGCCGAAGCCACCCAACGTCTCGACGCTATCGCCACCGCACTGCGCACCCACCTCGGAATGTAGGCGAGAAACAACCTCCGCGTTCAGCCTTGCTACATTAGTGACAAGTATGAACAAGGTACTCACAGCACTAGCCCTCGTAGCCGCAACCACCGTGTTGCGGCTCGGGGCTTTTGCCATAGCAGGAGCAACCGCCGGAATCCCCAACGCCGTCACCACCGCCGCGTTGAAATGGGACGCCGACCAATATCTCACCATCGCCCGCGACGGCTACCTCGCCAACCCCGAAACCAGCGTCGCATTCTTCCCAGGGCTGCCCATCACCATGCGCGTGCTCAGCGCGATTACCCATCTGCCGCTGGAAGCATCGGGGCTGGTCATTGTCACGATCGCCACGGTTGCCCTCGCCCTAGCGGTCATGCGGCTCGCCGAACTTATGGGATTCACCACGCCGAGTGGACGTATCGTCGCAACGCTTGTGGTGCTTTTCGCGCCCATGTCCGGCACCTTCACCATGGTCTACACCGAAGCCCCCTTCATGGCGCTAAGCCTCTGGGCAATCGTCGCCATGATGCAAGAACGCTGGCGGCGTACGACCTTTCTCATCGCCCTCGCAGGGCTCGTACGCCTCACCGGAATCGACCTCGTAGCCACCTTCGCCATCGTCTTGCTGCTGGCCTCCAAACGCCACTTACCGCTCGCCGCAATCGCGGCCCTGCCCACCGCCAGCTACCTCGCCTGGGCCTCCTGGGTCACCCGCGACGCCGGCGGCTACTTCGGCATCCAAGAAAAAGGGTGGGGCTCGGGCTTCGACGGCGGAATCAGCACCATCAACTGGATCATCCACAGCCTCCACGAGCCCATCCGCCTCGGCTACGTACTCAGCTCCGTCAGCATGATCATCGCAGTCATTGCGCTCATCGTGGCTTATCAGCGCCTCCCGCTCGCCCCGTGGCTCTTCTCGCTATTCATCGCGCTCAACGTGCTGCTCAGCGGCGGAATCATGCACTCCCGCCCGCGGCTCCTGCTGCCCATGGTCCTGCTCGCCCTGCCGTTTATCCGCACTTGGCCTGCGGTAATTCTATGGTCGCTAGGAGGACTTGCCATCTCGGCGTACATGATCGTGGTGTTCCCCTGGGCGATCTAAATTAGCTCCCAACACCGCGCCACGACAACGCAAAAGTAGACACCACCATGGTGATTAACGCAGCTGCCATAAACACCCAATTCAAGTCATACACTTGGAACTGCTCACCCAACACGGCATAGCCCAGAGCAAAAGCCACAATCGGCTCCACAATGGTCATCGCCGGCAGGGAATTCTTGAGCGGTCCAGCATTAAACGCGTACTGCTGAATCACAGTGCCCAGAATCGCGCCAAACAACAGGGAATAGCCCTGCCAAGAAAACACAAGAGTGGCGATACCGCCATGAGTCATGATGTCCACCGTGGCCTTGGAAAGAACAGCCACGTAGCCATACACCCCGCCAGTGATAGACCCTAGGACTAGGGCACGAGTATTAAGGGCGAGGCGGCCGGAAATAAACCACAGCGCCAGCAGGATAACAGCGCCGATCCCAAGGGCGAGAAGCCAACGATCCATAGGGGGCTGGGGGTCACCAGCGGCCGGTTTGCCCAGAACAACGAGGACGGCGACGGCCACGGTGAGCGCGCCCGCCCAGCCCATCTCGTCGCGGCTGGGGAGGCGGCCGTCGTAACGCGCGGACAGCGGAAGCGTAAACATAAGCGACAGCACAAGGATCGGTTGAACTATCAAAAGAGCGCCAAACCCGAGAGCCACCACCTGGAGCGCGTAGCCGAGCAGGGCAGTGAGGCTGCCAACCCACCAGCGGAAATGGGTGACCGCTTCGAGAAGGGGAGAGCCGTCGGTTTCCTCGGCTATACGGTGCCGGACCACGGTGCCCCATGCGATGGTGAGGGCCGAGGCGAGGGCGAACGCCATGGCGAGGAAATTGCTGTACATCGGGATTTAGCCTATACGGTTTACGCAGCATCATTGCTTTACGACGCTCCCTCTGCACTATTCACCCCCGAATACTGTAAATATCGTGCGGAATTATATGCAGTGATCAAAATAGACTGTAGTATAGAAATTCGTAATTTCATGATCTTGAACGAGGGGCGCACATGCTGGTTAACGCAGTGTTGTGGCGTTCCGGGAAGAGCGTAGCCCCGTGGCACTTGTAGTACAGAAATATGGAGGTTCTTCGCTAGAAAGCGCAGAACGAATCCGACGTGTCGCTGAACGGATCGTGGCCACTAAGAAGCAGGGGCACGACGTAGTCGTCGTGTGCTCTGCCATGGGGGATACCACCGATGAGCTGCTCGACCTTGCAGCGCAGGTGAATCCAGTTCCGCCAGCACGCGAGATGGATATGTTGTTGACGGCTGGCGAACGTATCTCGAATGCGTTGGTGGCCATGGCTATTGAATCCTTTGGAGCGAAAGCGCAGTCGTTTACAGGTTCACAAGCTGGTGTGATCACCACAGAACGCCACGGAAACGCGCGCATCGTCGACGTTACTCCCGGGCGTGTACG
Source organism: Corynebacterium rouxii (assembly GCF_902702935.1). NCBI lineage: Bacteria > Bacillati > Actinomycetota > Actinomycetes > Mycobacteriales > Corynebacteriaceae > Corynebacterium > Corynebacterium rouxii. Next base: position 256,364 of record NZ_LR738855.1, read on the forward strand.
TGAAGCCTTGGACGAGGGCAAGATCTGTCTTGTCGCCGGATTCCAAGGTGTGAACCGCGAATCAAAGGACGTGACCACGCTAGGTCGTGGCGGTTCCGATACCACCGCAGTAGCGTTGGCGGCGGCGCTTAATGCTGATGTGTGCGAGATCTACTCGGACGTAGATGGTGTGTACACGGCGGACCCCCGCATTGTTTCTAACGCGCAGAAACTGGAAAAGCTGTGTTTCGAGGAAATGCTGGAGCTTGCCGCAAGCGGTTCCAAGATTTTGGTATTGCGCAGTGTCGAGTACGCCCGCGCGTTTGGCGTGCCACTGCGCGTTCGTTCGTCTTATAGCAATGATCCCGGCACATTGGTCGCCGGTTCGATGGAGGATATCCCTGTGGAAGAAGCAGTACTAACTGGTGTAGCGACCGACAACTCTGAGGCTAAGATTACGGTTCTGGGTATCCCAGATTCCCCAGGCAGTGCATCTGCAGTGTTCCGTGCACTTGCCGACGCCGAAATCAACATCGATACGGTGCTGCAAAATATCTCCTCCCTCGAAGATAACCGCACCGACATCACCTTCACCTGTCCGCGTGCCGACGGCCCCCACGCCATGGAACTGCTCCGCAACCTGCAGACAAAGAATGACTGGCAGAACGTGCTTTACGACGACCAGATCGGCAAGGTTTCCCTTGTCGGTGCCGGCATGAAATCTCATCCAGGGGTCACCGCAGAGTTCTGCGAAGCACTACGTGACGCTGGTGTGAACATCGAACTGATCTCCACCTCCGAAATCCGCATCTCAGTACTGATCCGCGAATCGGACGTCGATGTGGCAGCTCGTGCCATCCACGAGAAATTTGAGCTCGGTGGCGAAACCGAAGCAGTTGTCTACGCCGGTACTGGTCGGTAAGCGAGGATTTTTAAGAAAACCGTGTGATAAAAGACCTCTCGCCAATAGTGGGCAAGAGGTCTTTTGATGTGATTGTGTAATTTTGCATGGGTCTCACCTTAAAGTGAGGTAAAGGTAGATGTGAAAATTCATGCAAGAATCTCTAAAAAGTGAATAAAACTTAACTAGTATTTCTGCTATTCTTAATTTTTAATGGCCGTGAGGTCATGGTGCCCAATCGTCAAATCCAGTGTTGCATATCGAAACGATTATGCGGCATGGCCCTCGAGGTTTTGACTTAGTCATGTGACGCTCATTTTGATTGGGAAGCCTCAGGTGCCTTGTAAAAATTAAGAGAGAGTGAAGATGGTCGATTCGCGTTTTTATGAACGCTTCCCAATACGCAGGCTGATCGCCCTAATGATGGTGGTCGTTGTTTGCGTGGGGCTAGTGGTTTCCCCTCGTGTTCCTTCTGCTGGTGCGGCAGAGTGTAAGGGCACAGTTAGTGATCTTCAATGGAAGCCTAATTCCACGATTCAAAATGGAATCTTCGTCGGAAATTACGGGGAAGGTGCAGATGTACAGTTCAATTGGAAAGTAGACTCTGACGCTAACCCCGGCGATCAGTTCACTTTAAAGGTGCCGGATGAGCTTGTGCGTCTAGGGCGAAAAGATTTAAGTCTGTATTCTTCTGATGGTCAGGAAGTTGCTAAAGGTGCGTGGGATGGAGGCACCAAGACATGGACTTTCACCCTTACTGATTATGCGAAAACTCATGGCGATATTTCGGGTACTGCGTTTTTCAGCGTCCAGTGGGACAGGACAAAAACTACCGCGAACACCTCCTACCCCCTGTACTTCTCAGGATGCCAAGGAGGTGGGAATCTCAACGGGAAGACACCTGAAGAAGGCATCGGTGGACTTGAACAAACAACATCGAAGACCGGCGTTTATGATTCTGTGGAAGATAACGTTCGATGGGGAGTCTTTGTAGGTACAGCCTCTAACGATGTTTATAGTCCCGTCGTGATCAAGGACATTGGAAATCCACAGCTCTTAATTCGATGCACTGACGTGAAAGTTAATGACCGCACTCCTTATCCCCATACGGCCATCAATGACACTCCTATTGATCCCAAGAGGTGGACGTGTGAGGAATCAAACGGTGGCATAACTGTCCGGATGGTTCCTGATGAGTATGGTCGCTATTTGACACGTGGACAGTCGTTGGCTGTTGAGATCGAATCTGTTGTAACCGATGACAACGCTCGATACATTACGAATAAGGCGACCGTCGACAATGCTCCTGATGGCATTAAGGATGTAGAGGCTCAGGTAGACCGCGGCGACGCTGGTGGCGTGGGCCAAGGTTTCCAAGGCAAGATCAAGATTCAAAAGGAAGTAGTCGGGGAAACTGCACCTGTACAGGGAAACAAATTTGATTTCGAGTATAAATGTGGTGACACAACGCAGAATATTTCCGTTGCTGCAGGTGAGACTTCAAATACTTTTACCCAAAAGTCTTCTTCTACATGCTCTATTACAGAAAAGAACGTCGCTGAGGGTGTTGGGGTCAAATTTGAAGTGATAGACGAAGGCACAGGCAAACCTGCCTATACTGTCCCAACCCAAAATGGCGTAACGGTAAAGTTCAACAAGAACAGCTCCACCACCCTAAATGTCAAGGTCACAAACACCTACCCCAATAAGCCAGAGGCTAAGAAGGGCAAGTTTGTTATCAAGAAGACGGTTAATGGCCTTGATGCTGGCCAGAAAGATAAAGTCTTCAAGTTCAATTACACCTGTAAGGCACCAGATGGTGATGCCGGCACAGAGCCGCAATCAGCAGAAGTAACTGCTAGCAAGCCCTGGCAATCGGGGGAATATCCTGAGGGGACAACCTGTGCGATAGAGGAAGACCTTGAGAGTGCAAAGGTTTCTGGTTATTCACTGACTTCTGCACAGCCCAAGGGCAATGTCACTATCAAAGCTGATGGTGAGCAAGGCTCCCCGGTAGAGTTCGCTGCAACCAACTCTTATACCAAGGATCTTGGTAGCTTCTCCGTCCAGAAGAAGATCGAGGCATCGGCTGAGGCAATGCCTCTGCTCAAAGATCAAGAATTTGGCTTTAAGTACACCTGTGGAGCTGACAACGGCGAGTTTAAGCTCAAAAACGGTGAAACAAAGAAGGTTGAAGGCATTGCCGCTGGCGCAAAGTGCTCCGTCGAGGAGTCGGATGCCAAGGTGCCAAACGGCTTTACGTGGACTGGGAAGATCGAAGGTACAAATCTTGATCCGAACGACTTCACGATCGAAAAGGATAAAACCCTAGCCTTTACTGCCACCAACACCTATAAGCAACAGCATGGTGGCTTCACACTATCCAAGAACGTGACCGGTGACGCAATCAACCTGGAAGAATTGCAGAAGCGTCCTTACACGTTCAACTACACCTGCACCGCACCAACCGGCGCTGTCATCAATGGCACTGCAGAGGTCACTGAGGGAACCCCGAAGGCAATCGACAACATTCCAGCAGCCTCTACCTGTAAGGTCACGGAAGTTGAGGCCCCTGCTAAAGACACTGACTGGACCGTTGACTTAAGCGTCAACGAAAAGTCAGTAGGAGAGACCGCAGAGTTCACGATTCCTGCTGAAGGTGAGCCGTCGGTAAGTATTCTTGCAAAGAACAACTACCGTCAGCACAAGGGGACCTTTGCAATTGAAAAGATCGTGGATGCGTCTGAAGGCATCGTCACGCCGAAGGAATTTACGTTTACGTGGCAGTGCGGCGAGGCTGAAGGCAATGCGATCGTCCGGGTTACCAACGGCAAGGGTCGTGTAGGAATTGACCGCGCATTCCCAGTGGGCACCAAGTGTTCAGTGAAAGAGCTGGAAGCCGAGGCGGAAGACGCAAGGCTCATTACAAGCTGGGAAAACCAGGAATTCACGATCGACAAAGATAAACAAGACGTGATTGTTTCTGCGACGAATACCTACAGGTACGCAGAAAGCAAGGTCAAGATTGTGAAGAAGCTTGAAGGTCCGGCAAAGGATAAGGCAAAAGACAAGACCTTTACCTTCGATTACAGCTGCGTCCTTAATAACGAGGCTATTGAAGGTTCTGTGAACATCACTGGTGAGGGTGCAACCGAGATTCCTGAATCTTTCCCTGCAGGTACCAAGTGCACCATTACTGAACGGGATGCAAGTATCCCTGGAACCACGTGGACGCATCGGATTGCAGAGGATGGTCAGATCACCATTCAGAGCTCGGTTAAGGCCTATGAAGTAGGTGTAACCAATGCTTACTCCAAGCCTGATTTCCCTTGGTTCATTCCGCTGATTCCACTTGTAATCATTCCGTTGCTGCCGTTGTTCCCGCACCCAACTCCGGCACCGCAGCCAGCACCGCAGAAGCCGTCGGAACAACAGCCTTCCCCCAAGGCTCCTGAAAAGAAGCCGCAGAAGGAAAAGAAGGTTCTGGCGCGCACTGGCGCTAACGTATGGATGTTTATTGTTATCGCTGCACTCCTTGTGCTGTTGGGAGCATTCCTCCGCAGGCGCGGTAACAACTCATAGGATTGTTTAGCTTATAAATAAGCGGCCATCCTATTCATAAGGAGGCGAAGGGGAAACCTTTCGCCTCCTTTGGTATTTACAAATGTCTAGACGGCATGTTGTATGGGATGAGGGAGCTAAATGCAACGGGTATCGTGGTGCTGGCTGGATCTTCTTTTACGTTATAGAAGAGTTTATAGTGTGCGTTTTTGTGTGTAGGCTACTGTATTCAGTAGGGGTGTCGCACAATGAAATGCAATACCCTTCGGAGCGAAAGAAAGGGAACTTTGACCATGACCACTGTTGCAGTTGTCGGGGCTACCGGCCAAGTCGGCCGCGTAATGCGTTCGATTTTGGAAGAGCGTGACTTTCCGCTAGACACCATCCGATTTTTCGCCTCTGCGCGTTCCGCCGGAACTACCCTGCCCTACAAGGGTCAAGAAATAGAGGTTGAAGACCTAGCTCTGCAAACCGAAGAAAGCCTCGCGGGTATCGACATCGCGCTGTTCTCTGCAGGTGGTAGCACCTCCAAGCAGTACGCACCACTGTTCGTGGCAGCGGGCGCAACCGTAGTGGACAACTCTTCCGCGTGGCGCAAGGACGACGAAGTTCCACTCATCGTTTCTGAGGTTAACCCAGACGCAAAGAACAACGTGCTCAAGGGCATCATCGCCAACCCAAACTGCACCACGATGGCAATCATGCCGGTAGTCAAGGCGCTTCACGATGTCGCCTGCGTGACCAAACTGCACGTCGCTTCCTACCAGGCGGTATCCGGTTCTGGGCTCGCCGGTGTAGAAACTCTGATCAAGCAGGTCTCTGAGATCGGTGACCGTGCTGTAGAGCTCGTCCACGACGGCTCTCTGCTTGCATCGGAAGATCTCGGACCCTACGTAGCACCAATCGCTTTCAATGCTCTGCCATTTGCTGGCAACCTTGTGGAAGACGGTACTGAGGAAACCGATGAAGAGCAGAAACTGCGTAATGAGTCTCGCAAGATCCTTGGCCTGCCAGGTCTGAAGGTCGCCGGCACTTGCGTACGCGTACCTGTCTTTACCGGCCACACCATGGTTGTGCACGCTGAATTCAACAACTCTATCACCCCAGACCAAGCGCGCGAAGTGCTTAGAAATGCTGCCGGTGTCGACGTTGTGGATGTTCCAACCCCACTCGCCGCTGCAGGTGTAGACGACTCCCTTGTGGGTCGTATCCGCCAAGACCAGACCGTAGACGACAACAAAGGGCTCGTTTTTGTTGTCTCTGGCGATAACCTACGCAAGGGCGCTGCGCTTAACGCCATCCAGATTGCTGAGCTTTTGGTCTGACGGGGTTTAGCTCGCTGTTTCGTGGGTGCTGGTTTCCGTAGCTGCAGCTGCGACGATATCAGCACGGGCGCGGGCCACGCGGGAACGAATCGTGCCGATGCGAACGTCGGCAATCTTGGCGGCCTCCTCGTAGGAGAAGCCCAAAACTTGGGTGAGGATCAGGGCTTCTCGACGTTCCGCGGGGAGGGCGTCGATAAGCATACGGGCATCGACCCACTCCGCCCACAGGCTAGATGTGGTTCCATCGCATTGTTCCACTTCGGCGGCGGATTTGCGGGGGCGGGCCATGTCGTGGCGGATGTTGTCTACCCACACGCGTCGGGCGAGGGAGAGTAGCCATGTGCGCGCGGAGGAGCGGGCCGCAAAGCGGGGGAGTGCGCTCATGACGCGTAGGTAAGTCTCTTGGGTGAGATCGTCGGCGATGTCGGTGCCTCCGAGGTGGGCTAACAGCCTCCATACGTCGGTTTGAGTGGCGCGTATGAAGGCAGTCAAAGCAGCGCGATCGCCACGGCCAGCCTTGAGGGCTAGTGCTGTGACGTAATCATCATCACGCTCGGAGGGTTTCATGTTCATGAACTCTAGCACTCCACCTTTAGTTGTAGGTAATACCTAACAAAAAAAATTTATTGCTAGGGTTTGCTTTTTAATGTAAGCTATTAATCGACTCACATTTGATAGGAAACCCTTAAGGAGGGACATCGTGACCAACCCAGTCGATCCAATCCTGAACAAGGGCGAGCGCACCGAAGCAGCTCCTCACACCACCCGCGCCGGCGGACAGCCCGTCGCCAGTGAAAACATCTCCATTACTGCAGGCCCACAAGGCGCCAACGTACTCAATGACCTGCACCTGATCGAAAAACTCGCACACTTTAACCGCGAGCGCGTCCCAGAGCGCAATCCACACGCCAAAGGCCACGGCGCATTCGGCGAACTCCACATCACCGAAGACGTATCCCAGTACACCAAGGCCAAGCTCTTCCAAAAAGGCACCGTCACCCCCATGGCCGTGCGCTTTTCCACCGTCGCTGGCGAAAAAGGCTCCCCAGACACCTGGCGCGACGTCCATGGCTTCGCACTGCGCTTTTACACCCAAGACGGCAACTATGACATCGTAGGAAACAACACCCCAACCTTCTTCCTACGCGACGCCATGAAGTTCCCCGACTTCATCCACTCCCAGAAGCGCCTCGGTTCCAGCGGCCTGCGCGATGCTGACATGCAATGGGACTTCTGGACCCGCACCCCAGAATCCGCGCACCAAGTCACCTACCTCATGGGCGACCGCGGCACGCCAAAGACCAGCCGCCACCAAGACGGATTCGGCTCCCACACCTACCAGTGGATCAACGAAGACGGCCAACCAGTGTGGGTGAAGTACCACTTTAAGACCCGCCAAGGCTGGGAAACCTTCACCGATGCAGAGGCCCAAGAAATGGCCGGCAAGAACGCCGACTACCAGCGCGAAGACCTCTACAACGCCATCGAGCGCGGTGACTTCCCCATTTGGGATGTCAAAGTTCAGATCATGCCATTCGACGAGGCCGAAACCTACCGCTGGAACCCCTTCGACCTGACCAAGACTTGGTCCCAGAAGGACTACCCGCTTATCGACGTCGGCTACTTCGTGCTCAACCGCAACCCACAGAACTTCTTCGCCCAGATCGAGCAGCTGGCCCTCGACCCAGCCAACCTCGTCCCAGGCGTTGGACTCTCCCCAGACCGCATGCTCATGGCCCGTGCCTTCGCCTACGCAGACGCACAACGCCACCGCATTGGCCCGAACTACCAGCAGCTGCCCATCAACCAGCCAATGGTATCGGTGAACACCTACCAGCACGAAGGCGCCATGGCCTACTACTTCAACCCAGCTGACGCGCCGGTGTACACACCGAACCGCTTTGGCAAGGGTGCCGGCTACCTCGACGACGGCCAAACCTCGTCCTCCGGTGTGACCTACGGCCAAGCGCAGGATCTCTACGTCAACCCAGATCCACACGGCACCGACCTGACTCGCGCAGCCTATGTCAAGCACGCGGACGATGACGACTTCATGCAAGCCGGAATCCTCTACCGCGATGTCTTTGACGACGCAGCCAAGGAACGTTTCGTGGACAACGTGACCAATGCCATGGCAGGGGTATCCCCAGAAACCGAGGAGCGCGTCTACTGGTACTGGACCCAAGTAGACGAAAACCTCGGTGCGAAAATCCGTGAGGCATTCGCCGCTAAGAAGTAGCAGGCAGCACCCACATTTTCTCGGGGTCGCAGTGGATGAGGACTTCGTCGCCAAGCGCGGCGAAGGCAAGCTCGTCGTCAGGCGAACAATGCAACACAATGCGACCCCGAGTCGTCTCGATAGCCACCTCGTGATGATCCCCCATATAAATGTTGCGGATCACCTGCCCCGTAGCACCCATCAAATGGCGGGCCTGCTGGCCAGTCGGGGTGGCCGTGGCGCTCGTGGGATAGCCCACCATCACCATCGCGTCGCCAGAACGTAGATCTGGGTGCGCCTCGACCTCCATGCGCGTGTCCAAAGCGGTCACCGTAGCAGTAGCGGTGCCGAAAGGGGAGTGGACAACAGTGCCGGTCGTGGGCACAAAAATCGAAGCCCCAAGGTGGCGCGCAATATCCAAACACGCAGGCTGCTCCCGCATATCCTGAGGCGAAGCATCCTGAACAATCCGCCCATGGGAAAGAAAAATAATCCGATCGGCAATAGAAAACGCCTCGTTAATGTCATGGGTGACATAAAACGTGGTGCACCCCAGCCGGCGATGCGTCCGTAAAATCTGGCTCTTTAACTGCTCAGAAGAATACGTATCCACATGGGCCAGCGGCTCATCGAAAAACATCAAGGTTGGCTGCTTAATCAACGCGCGAGCAAGAGCAACTTTCTGCTGCTGACCAGTCGACAACTGATGCGGATATCGCAACGCCAAATGATCAATGCCAAGGCTCAACATGGCCACATGCGCACCAGCATCCCCCGCAAACCGGATATTATCCTCCACCGTCATATGCGGAAACAACGACGGCTGATCCATCATCATCGCAATCGGGCGCTGATGTGGCGGACGGCCCGCCAACGACTCGCCATCGACCTCCACAACACCTTGTGCAGGGATCAAACCAGCCAACGCCCGCAACAACGTCGACTTACCGGCCCCAGAACGCCCAAGAACTACAATGAGTTCGCCAGGATCCGCCTCCAAAGAGACATCGTCCAAAAGGCGCGCCCCACGACTGGTCACACTAAGACCCTGAATATGTATTAACGCCATGGTGCCACCTGTTTCCTAGCGAAGGCAGCCAAGCCCACGCCATTAATACTCACAACGATTGCCCCAGCAAGGGACACGATAAAAAGAGATACAGTCATGCTGATGTACAGCGCCGCCGGGTAATTGGCTGCGTCGAGAAGTGTGAAAAGCCGCAACATCAGAAGGGGGGTATCCGGCGAACTCACCCACAACAACGGCACCGCTAGTACCGACGCATTAGAAAACACCATCAAAAAGCCCAAAATCACCACATTCGTCGAACGCGGCAACACAATCGACGCCACCGCCCGCAACGGGCCAACACCCTGCAACAACGACACCATATACTCCGAACGCGACATCAGTGGACCGATATAAACCATCAAAAAATACGTCATAGCCAGCGAGCTCGGCAGACATGCCAACAACACCAAACTTAACGACGCCCACGGCCCATGCACCCCCGGATGATTCGACGCAATCTGCAAACCACAACCAATCGCGGCCCCCGGCGACAACGCCAACAATGCAAACACCGCATCGATACTACGACGACCCATCCACCCCCACCGCAGGCCACACGAACGCCGCGCCCCCAACGCAACCGCCGACAACAACAACGAACACAACAACATCAAAAACGCCAACCCCACCGTATTGACCACCGCATTACCCATTGGCGTCTCAGAACCATGTACAAACCCACGATAGGCCGCCACCAGCACAAATAATCCCGCAACTGCACCCAAGAGGCACAACACCGCCTGCGGGGCACGCACCTGCGTACCCACCGCACGATGTGGCTGGCCGGAAGAATCGCCAGCAAAATGAAACAACTCCACCAATGCCGGATTACTGCGCAACAGCCGTGCATACACCAGCCCCGCAACGACCACCGCACCAGCCACCGGCAACGTAAGCGCCAGCGCAGTCCCCGCCTGATCGCCTTGGAACCACACCCGTGTTGCCGCTAACGACGCCCGCGGAGCCATCACATTCGGCGTTACCGGATCCGACAACGCCGCACTAAAAATAAACACAGCAAGCGCAGGGGCAAACAACACCAACCGCGGCTGATACACCGCGCGAAACAGCGCCCATCCGTGAAGACCCGCCACCCGAGCCGCATCCACCTCGTCAGGTGGCACCGAGCGCAACGCCGTACGCTGCACAAAATACGCCAACGGGGTAAACGCCACCGTGAACGTGAACAACAATGGCCCAAGGCCCGAAAAATTACACTGCGAGCACAGGTGAATGCCCGTGCGGCCCATGATTGTTTTCCAACCAGCGCCGATAACAAAATGCGGAATGGTGAGCTGGAACAACAGGATGACGTCGAGAAGCAACACCGCAGTACGAGAAAACTGCGCTGCTGCCAACGCGCCCACCGTGCCAATGCCTACCGCCAAAAAAGTTGCACACAATGCAATGGCGCTGCTGAGGATGATCGGTGCGACCGACGTAGTGCCCGACCCTGCCGCTTTTAACAACATGGCATAAGGAATGCCCACCGCCACCGCGGCGATCGCCACCACTGAAAAAATCCACAACCCAGTTCTCATGCCCGTTGCTCCGAAAACCAACTCATCCACCGATCGCGCTCAGAATCGGCAATCGCCGGATCCACCGCAACAATGCCGTGCGAATCCTTCAAACGTGTAGAAATATTGCCCACAACCAAATCGCTTGTGGGGATCTGTGGCAACCCCACCCGCCGCGCCGACGTCTGCCCCGACGGCGACAATAGCCAATTCATCACCTCATACGCCGCCGACTTATTATGACCCTGCGCCACCACACCGCCAGAAGCAATCTCAAACGATGTACCCTCCGCAGGATAAGAAATCTCCACATCACGACCAGAACGCGTCGTCTTATTCTGGCAATACGGCTCATAGGAAATCGCCACCGCAGCCTCGCCATGTGCCACCACATCACTCGGCGCATTACCTGAACGTGTAAAACGATCCACATTCCCTACAATCGCCGCAATCTCATCCTGCGACAACCCCGCCGCCTGCATACTCAACAACATCGCGTACCCCGTACCAGACGACACCGGCGACGGAGCCGACACCCAACCCCGCAACTCAGGACGCATCAGATCCGACCACGTACGCGGAACCGGCACCCCCAACTTTGCCAATGCATCACGATCACTACACACACTCAATACCGACGCATACACCCCAAACCACCGATTCTGCGGATCCTTAAACGGCCCCGGAATTGCACCCGCCGCCGACAAATCCACCGCCTGCAACAACCCCAATCGTGCAGCCAGTCGATAATTCTCCGAAGGCCCCCCAACCCACACATCAAACTCATGTGAGCCCGTACGCAGCCGCCTCAACGCCTCCTGTGTAGGCAAACTCACATAACGAACATTTAGCCCCAACTCACGAGCAATATCACGCTTCCACTGCTCACACACCGTCACATCATTCGAACACATGATAGTCACAGCAGTTCGAGCTGGAAACAACGTCCGATACACCGTAGCCACCGACACCATCGCCACAGCGCAGACAGCAAGCAACCGTAACCATTTTGATAACACTATGGTTCTCCTTCGCGTCCACGCTCAACGATAACAAAAGCGCTGAGGAATTCCTCCCCAGCGCTTCTCCTAGTCAGGAACTAAACACCCTGCTCAAGCTTCAAAGCACGCTCCTGCATCAACTTCTTCTCCTCACGCCAGATCACCTGGAAAATAACCAGAATCAAAACCGTAAAGACCAAGAACACAATGAACGTGACATTCCAACCAGCGAACTTAACCAAGAAGCCCACACCAGTCGAAGCCAAGGTTGCACCCAGCAGGTAACCGAACAAGCCCGTGAAACCAGCAGCGGTACCAGCCACATTACGAGGCGAAAGATCCAAAGCCTGCAAACCGATCAAGCCAACAGGGCCATAGATAAAGCCACCAATAAAGGCAACGAAGATAACCATCAACCAGAACGGTGTACCCACAGGAGCCAACCAGTATGCGGCGATAGACAAACCAGCGCCCAAGGTGAACAACGAAATAGCAGCAGAACGATTGCCCTTAAACACATTGTCGGACAGCCAGCCGCACAGAACCGTACCAATAAAGCCAGCCAACTCGAAAGCGGCGAAACCAACCAGACCGCTACCGATGCTCATATGGTGCTGCTCAGACAAGTACGTGGTAATCCAGTGTAAAACACCATAACGCAAGGCATAAACAAAAACATTCGCAATGGCCAACAACATAATGATGCGGCTGTGCAAAATATGCTTGAATACCAAATCCTTCGTCGAAATCTTTTCGCCCGTATCCTCCGCAACCTTCGCGGGATCGTTGCGGTAGTCGTCGATAGGCGGCAAACCGACAGACTGAGGATTATCGCGAATAAGCAAAAACGCAACCAAAGCAACAATCAATGCAACTAACGCAGGAAGCCAATAAGCAGCACGCCAGTTCTGACCCGTCATACTCAAACCAATACCGACTAACACCGGCAAACCAAAAGCACCCAAGTTGTGAGAAGTGTTCCACAGTGAACCCTTCCAACCGCGTTCACTAGTAGAGAACCACTGCACCACAATACGGCCACAAGGAGGGTAACCCATGCCCTGGAACCAACCATTAAGGAACATCACCGTAGCGAACACGCCCACGCTGGCCGAAACCCACGGCACAAACGCAACCACCAGGTTCATCAGCGCCGACAGGGCCAATCCCAGCGGCAAGAAATAGCGAGCATTAGAACGATCCGACACCATGGCACTGAAGAACTTAGACAGGCCATAGCTGACCAACACAGCGTTACCGATGATGCCGATTGCCGGCTTATCAATCGCACCGTTTTCGTCAATAAGCAGCGGGGCAATCGCCGAAATATTATTACGAATCAAATAAAAACCCGCATAGCCCAAGAAAATACCCATGAACACCTGCAGGCGCATCCGTGGGTAGGTGCGATCCACCTGCTCCGCCGACAGCGGGGCAGCAGGGCCGGGGGCTTGCAACCAAGCAAACATACGAGGCACTCCTTTGTGCGCAATCACTTTTATCAACTAATTGCGATTGTGCTCTCTGCTCGGTAACTATAGTGACCATAGAGGTAACAGTTGGTAACAGTGCTGTTACCGACCGCAGTTGAGGGGAATCACTCGTACTGAAAGACGTACCCCTGACCCCGCACCGCAAGGATAGAATCAGCAGGTAACCCCGCATTTTCTAACTTCTTGCGCAAGCGATACGCCGTCGACTTCACCATATTTCGGCCACCCTGAGTCGCCGTCGTATCCCACACCTCATTCAACAAACGCTTCACACTAACCACCTCATTCGGGTGTGAAACCAACGCCTGCAACAGCTTCCCCTCCGTAGCAGTCGTATCCACCCTACGGCCACCAATCACCACCGCATGCGTCGCCGGATTCACCGACACCTCACCCACAACAATCTCCCGCAACTCCGGCTGCACAACCCCACCACTACGACGCACCACCGCCTGCGCCCGCAACACCAACTCCTTCGGCGAAAACGGCTTAGCCACATAATCATCCGCGCCCGCCTCAAGCCCCTCCACCCGATTATCCGTATCACCAAGCGCAGTCAACATAATCACCGGAGTCGCAGCAACATGTCCAGCAGCACGAATCCGCTCGCACAACGCATACCCCGAAGCGTCAGGAAGCATCACATCCAAAATCACCAAATCACACCGATACTCGTTGAGTAACTGCCACCCCCGCTGCGCTGAGGAAGCCGACAGCACCTCCCAGCCCTCCAACTCCAAGGCATAAGAAATAATCTGAACCATCTGCGGCTCATCATCAACAACAAGAACACGAAGCCTATGCATAGTAAGTCCTAGGAAGAGTAATCAACACCGACGTGCCATGATCCGCAATAGAATCCACCAACACCGAACCCCGATGCAACTGCACAATCTTCTGTGTGATCGCCATCCCCAACCCCGCACCAGAAGGAACAGCAGTTGTGCTCTGAGCCTGGCTGAACTGGGCAAAGGGTACAAACATATCCCGACGCTGACGCGACGTCATCCCCGGGCCATAATCCGCCACCGTCACAATCACCCCAGTAGCGCTCTCCTCAACCCCCACAACAATGTCGCTATCCGAGCCCGCATAACGCGCAGCATTATTCAGCACATTCCACAACGCATGCCGCAACAACTGCGCATCTCCATCAATCATCAACGGATCACCAGGATCATCCACCACAATCGGTACCTCGCTCATGGCCCGCAGCTCCTGCGCAGTACTACGCACCAGCCCCCGCACATCGCACTGCGACACCTGCAACTTCACCGAGCCGCTATTAAGCTTCGCCTGCAACAAAAACGATTCCGCAACCTCAATCGCACGCGTTGAATTTGCCCCAATAGTAGCCACAAGCCTCTCACACTTTTGCGGATCAGCCTCTTGGCCCAACAACTCTGCCGCCCCTTTAATCAGCGACAACGGAGTGCGGATCTCATGAGCCAAAATCTGCTCATCCGTTATCGCTGCCCCCTGACCACGAACATGCCGGCGTATCACCACAGCCGTAACCAACGACGCAGCGCACGCCGACCCACACGCTGTGAGAACCAGAGCAGCAAACATATTAGATAACCCTACCGTGGCCCACCCGAAATGTTTTGGTTAAAGGAAATGAGCAATTTTTGTACCTTAAGACAGATCTTGAGAAAAGCCTCCTGCGGTTTTGCAGGCTTAGGGTACAAAAATTGCTCACGACGGGCGGTTGCTGGACCGCTACCTACGGCTCCTGAGAAACCTCATGCAGCGCACGGCCCATCACAAAGCTGGCAACCGCCAGCACCACCCACAACGCTACGATCGCTACGATCGCACGCACCAAGTGGTTGATCTCAAAGCTGCCAGCACCAATATCGTGCACCAAAGTAGCAATCACGATTAGAGGAAGCGCTACACTCGTCGCAGGTCCGAGCAGATTCGCTCTCGTCAACGCATCAGGAGCATGCCACAGGGCAGTAGCGCTGACCACGAACAACAGTCCTGCGATGATGATCAAGACAGAGGCAATGGAGTCGTACAACATTAGCGGCGTCCTTTCGAGATAATGCGCGCAACAGACATCGTCGGCAATGCGCCGCCCACAAGACCAGCCAGCAGCACAACCTCGTACGCAATGGAGGTGGGGTTACGCAGCGACCAAATCAAGTAGAACGCGATCATGCCATAAAAACACATATCGGAAATGACAGCGCGAGTGAGCTCATCTTTGGTCTTGAGCATCAGCACAATAGCCGACAGCAGTGACGCAGCAGTAAGCGCCAAGCCGATGTAAATCGAAATCTCAAGCATTACTGCTCCTTCCGAATAGCAAGATGCGCAGGGTGCTCAATGCGAACATTGGCCACCTTATGAGGAATGTCCTTGACCGAAGGTGCCAAATGCTCCTCCATCGTGGCGATATCCGCCAACACATCCGCAGGATTATGGCCATACACCGCATGTACCAACAAGGTGCCGTCTTCACGCAAACCAATCGACATCGTGCCAGGCGTAATCGTGATCGACGCCGCCAGCGCCGTGATCTGCCACTCCTTGGTCACCCGCAGCGGGTAATACACCACACACGGCTCCATGCTCTTGTAACCATGGAGCATGTCTTTAATCAGCACACCAGTGGCCACGAAGATCTGGCCAATCAGCCACAAAACATATAATGGAGCATGCATAATTATTTGCCTCCCTGAAGATCAGTGGCAAGGCCAATAGGGTTATCCCCCAAGACCGCCTGGGTGTAAGCCGGAACATTCAGCAAACCGTCAGCAGCCGCACGCGTAGCGCCCACCAAAGGACCCGCGAACACGAACATAGCTAACGACGTAACCGCTAGCACCGCCGCAGGAGCCAAGCGATGCCACGGCACCCGCATCGACTCCGGGACACGCTCACGGTTCATCACTGCGCCCCAGAACACCTCACGCCACAACCGCAGCATGGACAAGAACGCACCAAAGCTCGCAATCACAATCACGGCGATTACCAACCAGGCCTGCCACGTAGCCTGATGAGCCACGCCGACCACGATGAACACTTTGCCCCAGAGACCAGAAAATGGTGGGAAACCAACCACGGAGAACGCGCCGACCACGAACACAGCAGCAACCCAGGGGTCGCGCCGGGCAATGCCGGTGAGTTTGGAGAGGAGGTCAGTGCCGTAGGTTTCTTCGATAGCGCCGACACTCAAGATCAACGAACCAACAGTAATCATGTGGTGCAGGGCGTAGAAGATGCCGGCAGCCAAGGCAGCCTGTTCGTTGCCGGAGGTAAACGCCAGCATGACCAAGATGAACGGCATGCCATTGACCATCTGGTAGGCCAGAACGCGACGCATCGAGTTTTCAGCCAAACCAGCAAAAGCGCCCACCATCATAGACAAAATGCAGATCACGGTGATCAGCCAGATCCAGCGCTGCTCGAGGTCGAAAATCACCACGTAGATGCGGAACAGCATGTACACGGCCACCTTGGTGTGCAGGCCAGAGAACAGCCCCATCACGCTTGCTGACGTCGCCGGGTACGAACGTGGCAACCACGTGTGAACAGGGAACACACCGGCTTTGACGATCAGCGCGATGACCACAATGCCCATCACCACAGACACCGGACCATTGCCGCGAGCTGCCCCCGCAAGCGCCGCAATGTTGACAGCACCCACAGTGCCATACAGCACCGACACCGCCATGACCAGAATTGTCGACGTAGCCAAGTTGACCAGCACGAACGTCCGTCCAGCCGACAAACGTGCCCACGTGCCCGTCATAGCCATTAAGCCATAAGAAGGCAACAGCATGACCTCAATGAACACAAAGAAGTTAAATAAATCAGCGGTGAGCAAAGCGCCCATCACACCGGTCAGCAGCATCAGCGACAGCGGAGCATAGAAGCGAGCACGAGTCTCGCCCACAGCCACCGCGAACCAGTTGGAAGCAAATGCCACGATCGAAGTAGTCACGATCATGATGGCACTGAATTGGTCAGCAACAAACGGGATAGCCACACCACCGACGTACAAACCAATCGAGTGCGCAATGGTGCCATGTGTCGCGGTGTAAGCAAACAACCACGCACCTGCAAGACCTGTTAGTACCGGCACCACAACGGCGAAGCTGTCACGTACAACGCGCCACGGAGCCATCACGGTGAGCGCTACTGTGAGCAGTGGGAGGCCCACAAAAAGTGGAAGTACATAATCCATTAGTGCGTCTCCTCCTGGCGGGTTGCAGCCCGCTTAGCAGCATGCTCCAGATCCTCCACAGCCTCGGCATTCGTCGTCGAGCGGCCGAGAGTCTGTAGCGGTGAGGTTTCGTCGGCGACTTCCTCTGCGAGGGTATCGTCGGAACGCCCCAAGCCCGAAAGCGTGAGCATATACGTGGTCGTTGCCATAGCGATCACGATGGCCGTCAGCACGAATGCCTGCGGCACTGGGTCCGAAGATTCGCTGATATCGGTAAGGGAAGGGAATGCCTCGCCACGCCACTTAGGAACACCAGTGTTCAAAATGATCAAGTTCACGGCATGGCTAATCAGTGTCATACCAATCACGATGCGCAACATACCGCGCTGCAACACCATGTAGGTGCCGGCGGCGGCAAGGACGGCAATAGAAAGAGAAAGAATCATGGTTTAGGCCTCCTTCGGCTGCGCGGCTTGTGCTGAGGATTTAGTTTCAGGCCAATCGAGATCGTCGTCAGCCTGAGCCTCCACCTTGGCAGGGGAGACCAGCGGGGACTCGTCGCGAGTAAAGTTCAAGCGCTCATAATCCATACCAGGGCGCAAATAGCTGCCTAACGCATTAATCGCCATCGACAACATGCCCAGCACCGCTAGATACACTCCGAGGTCGAAGATCATCGCCGTGGTCCAGTGCTCGCCAGCCCAATGGCCATGCAAAGCGTAGAGGAACGAACCGTGGGTAAGACCCAAGAAACCAGACACCAGCGCCAAAATAATACCAATCGACGTCAGATAAATAGGCGTCTTAAAAGTGAAAATATGCTGGTCACGGGCGTGGGATAGGTAGCTGAGCATTAGAGCGCCACCGGCCACCAGCGCCGCGATAAAGCCGCCACCAGGAGCATTGTGACCACGCATGAAAATAGCAAAGCTCAAAATACCCAAAATCGGGATGAGTACACGCAGCAGCTGGCGCAACGGAATCGAGTTCACATGCGACAAACCAAACGGAGCTGGGTGAGTGCCATGCGCAAACGGATAACGTGGCATCGACGTCACTACCGCAGCGATCACCACAGCGGCCATACCCAGCACCGACAGTTCGCCCATCGTATCGAAGGCACGGAACTCCACCAAAATGGTGTTCACAACGTTATCGCCACCAGTAATGTCAGGGCCATTGTTCAAGTACCAGATCGCCAACTCAGGGCGCTCACGGCGACCCAACACGAACCAGCACATCAAGAACGTCACCACGCCGACAGCCACAGCCATCACCGCGGCAAAAGCCTTACGACGTCCCTTACCAGGATGGAAATTATCCGGCTGCTGGCGAATCACCATCATCATGATGACCACCGTCAACGCCTCCACCATGAACTGCGTCAACGCAACATCAGGCGAGCCCAACATCAACATCTGAACCGTCACACCAACGCCGACCACACCAATCATGATCACCGCAGTCAAACGACGTTTCGTACGCAACAACAACGCCGAAGCCAACACAACAATCGCCAGCGGCAATGCATCAGCCCAGCGATCGGCTCCGTCGATACGCGGTGCCAACGGCACCCCATCAATACCGCCAGAAACAAGACCCTCAACCGTCACAGTGCCGCCCAGCACCACCAGCAACATAAACATGTACGCCAAGTGACGCGTCGGGCTCAGCGAATCAGCCATCGAACCCACACAACGGCCAAACACAGCAATGCCACGAACCGACAAGTTCAACAACTCATTACCACTACGAGGCGCAAGCTTGCGATCAGCCAACGAAGCCCAGATCCACTGGCGCTTGACCACACCAAGCACACCAAAGACCAGCACCAACATCGAGATAACAAACGGAATGGTCACCCCATGCCAGACCGCCAAATGAGTATGCGGATCCTCCGCAACCTCACTTACCGCAGCAGAAACCGGAGCATCCAACCGGCTCACAAACAGCGCAGCCGGAATAGACAACACACCAGGAAGCGCAGCCGGCAGCCACAACGACACCGGAGCCTCCTTGCAATCCGACATCTCACGGGAACCGTCGATAAAGCCATCGACCACCAAACGCACCGAATACGTAAAAGTAAACAACGCGCCCACACCCGCCGCGACCATCAGCACCACAACGCCAGCGTTGCCGATCGGAGCATGCAAGAACGCCTCCAGCATGCCCTCCTTCGACACAAAACCGAACAACGGTGGAACTGCAGCCATAGAAGCCGCAGCAATCGTCATCGCACCAAACGTAAACGGCAGCTGGCGCCACGACGAGCCCAAACGAGTCAAATCACGCGTGCCAGCCTGATGATCCACCACGCCAACCAGCATAAACAACGACGACTTAAACAACGCATGCGCCAACGTATGCACCACAGCAGCCGCCAACGCGAACGGAGTACCCACACCAATAGTGGCCACAATCCAACCCAAATGCGACACCGTCGAATACGCCGTGAGCTTTTTCATATCTGTCTTCTGGATAGCAAAGAACGACGCCATCACAGCCGTGAACATACCCACCACAATGAGCAACCAGTTCCACACCGCCACATCGCTAAACACCGCACTGAAACGCAACAGCACATAAATGCCAGCCTTCACCACAGCAGCCGCATGCAAGAACGCAGACACTGGGGTAGCAGCAGCCATAGCCTCCGGAAGCCAGAAATGGAACGGGAACTGCGCCGACTTAGTAAACGCAGACACCGCTACCAACACAGCAACCACACCGGTCAACGCAGGCTTTTCCATCCAGAAACCAGCATGGATAATTGCATCAATATTGGTGCTGCCCGCCTGATTCGACGCAATCGCCATAGCAACCAGCAAGGTCAGGCCACCGATGAACGTCAAGATCAGCGTGCGCTGCGAACCCAGCTCGCCACCCTTGCCGCCCGAACGCGCGATCAACATAAACGACGCAAGAGACACCAGCTCCCACGCGATAAACAACAGCACAGCATCATTAGCAAAAACGAGCAACAGGATCGACGCCATAAACGCCGTCATAATCGTATAAAAGCTCGTATTGCCCGCATTGTTATGTAGATAAGAAGCGGAATAGGCAAAAACGACAGAGCCGATGCCCAGAGCCAACAGTGCAAAAAGCGAGCTGAGGGCGTCGGCACGCAATGCGAACGACACATCAACGCCATCGCCCACAAAATCCGGAACCCACGTATATTCCAACGTCAAAGGGGTTCCAGCAATAATGCCAGGCAGCTCTTTACATAGCAGAACGGCGGCGACCACAAACAAGGCCGCCAGAGGCCACCCCGCCTTTCGGTCGCAAATCCGAACTGTAACAGGCGCAAGCGCAACCGCACAGGCCGCCAGCGCGAGAACAATTATCAGGGTCACAGATTACTCACACCCAAGGATTCGGGGAAACATACAGTTCTGACTAAAGATAGTCAACGTTGCCAACGTTACCAGTGTTGAGCGTGAACTTAATGGTCGAAAAACTTTAACAGGCTTTCGGTGAGTCAAAAACAACAGACCTATTCCTATTAATTAAGTTGGACAACTATGAGCCGAAAAATTGTCCGACGAGTCCTCGCAGGAGCCCTCTTTTTCGTGCCGCTCATTGCCGGCACCGTCTACGCCACAACACAAGACGTAGACCCCGCGGCCACTTGGTCCGCAGCACAAGAAACCCAACAAGGAGCCCCCGCAGTCCAAGAGGACCCCTCACTCGTAGGCATTCGACGCGCAGCCGGCGAAGCAGGATCCCAAGCCAGCCTCCTCAAAAACGGCACCACCCAGCTTGTCGACGGCACCACCGCCCTGAACACCGGCGCAGCCCAACTCGCCGACGGCACCAAAGCCGCCCAAAACGGCGCAGCCCAACTCGCCGACGGCATGGTCAAACTCCAAGCAGCCACCGGACAAATGGGCAACGGCGCCACCGAAATCGCCAACGGAATCGACCAAGCAGTCGGACAATTCCAAAACGTCGAAATCATCCGCGGACAACTACTCACCGCCATCAACCTCGCCATGAGCGACCCCAAACTCGCCGACGTCAAACCCGACCTCGAAAACTTCAAACGCCAAGTAGAAACCTTCAAAGTCGACGACAACATCACCAGCCAAATGAACAAGCTTCGCGACGGCTCCCGCGAACTCGCCAACCAACTAGCCGTACCTGGCTACGGCTTTCACGACGGAATCTACTCCGCCACCAAAGGCTCAAAAGACCTCTCAGCAGGACTGAACGACCTCTCCGGCGGCGTAGACCAAGCACTGACCGGTGTCCGCGACCTAGACAACGGCGCCAAAAAAATCGACGCCATGGCCAAAGAAAACCAAACCCGCGTAGGCAACATCCAACGCGCACTCCCCATCACCAAAGCCGGCACCCCCGAAGCGCAAGAACAAGGCGTCACCCGCACGCTTGCACCCCTGTACGCATTCCTGATCGCAGCAGGACTCATGCTCGCAGCCACCGCCTACCTTCGCGACCGCATCTGGGGAACCATCGCCTTTATCACCCTCACACTTCTCGGCGGCGGACTGGTCTACCTACTAGGAACCGAAATCACCGCAGGAGTGGCCGCTGCCGCCGCCGGTGTTAGCGCCCTCGCCGTTGCCGGAGCAGCACTGCTCGGCACCCTTTTGGCCAGAATCTTCGGGGAGCGCACCGGCCGTGGCCTCAGCGCCCTTGTGACCATTACCCAAGTCGCAGTCGTTGGTTTCGTATGGAACACCGCCGCCAACTCCGCCTTGAGCAGCGCCGCAAAAGCACTGGTCAACTTCATGCCGCTGCACTATCCCACCTTGGCGCTCAGCTCCATCGGTAACGCTGGCGATACCACGACCACAACACTCGGCGTGGGCGTGACCGCAGCGTGTGCAGTGTGCGCGGCAGCCGGCGTGATGATCCTGCGCAAAAAAGAGGAGCAAACGCTGCCATCGGCGGAGTAACGTTGTAACTTTTCGCGACCTTGACTTCAAGAACGCGAAAACCCAAGGAAGAGCTGTTGTGGGTGAGATCAGCCTCCTTGGGTTTTCGCGTTCGTGGATTCGAGGAGGCGGAGAAGCGCGGGAATGAAAGTCCCCGAGTTCAGTGCCTCCCAGTCAAAATGCGCCACCACATAGCCGGCATTTTGAAGCTCACGGTCGCGTTTTCGCTCTTTGAGCACTGCTCTCGGTTCATCATCGAGGAACTTGATGTCTCCACGACCACCCTTCCGATGAGAAAGTCAACGCGTCGATTATTGATCTGCACCTGCTGCTCGAACGCGATATTTGCTTCGATGAGTTGCGCCTTTGCCCATGACTCGGCGACACTTTCAGACTTGAAATCAGCCACGTGCAGCACCCGTCGGAATTTACGTACCCCTGGAATTCGTCCAAACTCTTCCAGTTCCTGTTCCAACAAAAATGGCTGGGCATCTTCTTGACGCAAATAGGATTCCACAGCGACAAGTCCCTCTGCGAAAGTTCCCCATCGGCAGAGATCTCCTACAGAGCGTTCCATTGTGGTGAAGCGAATCCCCTTATGTTCCGTGATTTTGTTCGACGGGATTCGCGCAGAGCGATAATGAATCCATCTCTTTGTGTTTCGTGGAGCAGTTTTTGCGTCCGGTAGCCCCACGACCACGGGTTCTTCATAACCTAGAATTTCTAGTCTCCACAGGCGGACTGCAGACCGGCCACAAATCACGCCAGTACGCGCTCGCTTGCCGACGGCCAGAATTCGTGCCCAATCACGAGTCCACGGATTGAGTGCTTCCCATTCCTCCAAATCTGCCCAAAATTCAGCATGAATATTGAAGTGTTTATGTTGTTGATTCTTGATCCAGTGTGCGTACTCGGTATGCGACATACGCAGCGTATCGACAATCCGAATTTTGTCCCCCCAGACGTTCATACCTACACGCTAATGGCAGACTGGTGTTTTTGCCACCACAAATTCGCGACCTCGAACTCAAGAACACAAAAACCCAAGCGCGGCATTTTGGCGAGAAAATCGCCTCCTGCGGTTTTTGCGTTCTTGAGTTCGAGGAGGCGGGGCGGTGGGGGCATAGAAAGACAAAATTAACCGGTGCTCTCAGCTGAGAACACCGGTTAATTTAGCGAGTCGGGATAACAGGATTTGAACCTGCGACCTCCTCGTCCCGAACGAGGCGCGCTACCAAGCTGCGCCATATCCCGAGGGCACTTGGCGTGTCTTTGACCAACTGTAGTCCTTTGACGTAGCAAGTTCAAAAACCCTAGTGAACAGGGGTTATAGAGTTCTTTCTGTCACACGGATTAGGGTGGCTGATGGCTTGCAGAAAATCCGCACTGGCGCAAACTTGGAGGTCCCCAGCCCATTGGAAACGTGCATCCACATGGAACCAAAGCGGTGGAGTCCTTGGACACGCGGGCGGTCGATACCGCAGTTGGTGACGAGGGCTCGTGAACCAGGTAGGCAGATCTGGCCGCCGTGGGTGTGGCCAGATAGTGAGAGCATGTATCCGTCTTGCTCAAACTTCTTTAATACGCGTGGCTCAGGGGAGTGGGTGAGCGCGATGCTGAGATCTGCATCGGGGTTGGGGGCGCCTGCGATGTCGTCGTAGTCGTCGAGGTCGTGGTGGGGGTCGTCGACACCCGTGATGGCTAGGCGTAGGAAGTCCACTTTGAATTCGTGGCGCTGTTGGTTAGCGTCGCGCCAGCCGTGTTCGATGAACGCTGCGCGCATGCCTTTCCATGGGAGTTCTACGCGGCTTGGGGTGCGTTTTTTACCGAGGAGGTAGACGAATGGGTTGACCATGCGGGGTGCAAAGTAGTCGTTGGTGCCAAAGACGAACACTCCTGGCCGTTTGAGCAGTGGTGAGAGTGCTTGCATGACGGCGGGGACGGCTTTGGCGTCGCTAAGGTTGTCGCCGGTGTTGACTACTAGGTCGGGGTTGAGCTTGTCGAGTTGTGCGATCCAGCGTTGCTTGGCTGTTTGGTTGGGCACCATGTGCAGGTCGGAGATATGCAGGATGTCGAAGTGGGGGTTGCCGCGCAGAATTCCTGGTTCCAAGATGGGCAGGTCGATGGTTTTGAGCTCAAAGTTGGAGCATTCGCGGTAGCCCCACGCAAACGTTGCTGCTCCGGCGGCGGCGGTAGCTGCGGTGAGTCCTAGCAGTGTTTTTAAAAGTCGCACCCATATCACTCTACCTTCCGAGTAGGCTGGGCAACCATGAGCGAATTGAAAAACAAAATTAGGGCGGATCTGACCACGGCTATGAAGGCTCGTGAGAAGGAACGCACGGGTACGTTGCGTATGTTGTTGGCTGCGATTCAGACGGAGGAGACGTCTGGTTCTAAGCATGAGCTGACTGATGAGGATGTGCTCAAGGTTATTGCTCGCGAGATTAAGAAGCGTCGTGAGTCTGCGGAGGTGTATGCGGAGGCTGGGCGTTTGGAGTTGGCGGACGCTGAGACGAATGAGGCGAACATTTTGGCTGAGTACCAGCCACAGCAGCTTGACGACGACGAATTGGCGGCGCTGGTTGCCGAGGCCGTTGCTCAGGTAAAGGCAGAGCTCGGTGAGGATGTTTCCATGAAGCAGATGGGCCAGGTCATGAAGCTGGCCACTGCGCAGGCTGCAGGTCGTGCTGATGGCAAGCGCCTATCCACGGCTGTTCGTGCGGCGCTTGCCTAATCTGTTAGAAACTAGGCAGGAGCTGTTGGAGCTGGTGAGCTAGATCGTCAAGGTCGTTCTGGCTCACCCCGGTTCCTGGGACGATCTCCTCGGTGGGGTTGGGGCGTCGAGTTGTTGATGGGGTCGTGATACGCGGGCGGGTGCCGTCGGAAATGAAAAGTTCGATCGTGCCGCCTGGTTTGAGGGGGACGGGGGCGATCACGTTGACCACGGAGCCTTTGGGGATGCCGTCTCCTGGGGCGGAGGTCATGGTGACTTTATAGCCTTTGGCGCTGAGTTCTTTGCGCACTGATTCGCCTTCGCGTCCGACATAGGCGGTGCCGAAGGATCCCGAGACACCTCGGTTGAACTTGGGGTCGTAGCTTGGCAGGTTTCCGCTGGCAGCGAGGCCGGAGTTTTGTGCTGCGGCGAACCATGTGCGTGCGGGCTCGTCGCCACCGAAGAGGGTGCCGTCGCCGCACTGTACGACAGGGGAGGTGCACAGTGGGGTGACGGTGGTGCCGTCGTTGTAGATGTAGGACGCTGCAGCGAAGTTGGAGTTAAATCCAAGGAAGGCAGCAGAGGAGTGCGATTCGGTGGTGCCGGTTTTTGCCGCTGTGGGGGCGCTAAATCCTAGTGATTTGGCAGCTTGTGCGCCGGTTCCTTTGATGGTGTCTTGGCTTAGCCCTGCGCTGAGTGCTTTGGCGATTTCTGGGTCAACGGCTTGTTCGCAGGCAGGACGGTCGAGGAATACCTCGTTGCCTTTGGCGTCGGTTACGGTGGCGATGGGGCTTGGTTCGCACCACATGCCATCGGAGGCGAGGGAGGCTGCGACGTTGGACAGCTCGAGGGGATTGACGGCGGTGGGGCCAAGGGTATAGGAGCCGAGGTTGTGCTCTTTGACGTAGTCGGCGATCGAGTTGTCTTCGTTGAAGGTGCCGGGGTTGGCGTAGCTGCGTAGTCCGAGTTTGACGGAAGTGTCTACTACGTCTTTAACGCCGACTTTCTCAATCATTTGGACGAATGGTGTGTTCGGGGAGAACGCGAGGGCGTCGCGTAGCGACATTTGTGGTGCGTAGCTGCCGGAGTTTTCTACACAGTAGGTGCCGGCGCCGCAGCCCTCGGCACCGCCGTCGCCCATGCCTTTGGCCTCGTAGCGTGGTGGAACTTGGAGTTGGGTGTCCAGACCGTAGCCCTGCTGGAGGGCGACCGCGGCGGTAAAGATCTTGAACACTGAGCCAGCACCGTTGCCTACTAGGGAGGTGGGTTGCGGAAGGACGGTTTGGCCGGCGTCGAGGTCGAGGCCGTAGTCGCGTGACGACGTCATCGCGAGGATCTTACGACTGTCTTTTCCAGGTTCGACGATGTTCATCACATTGGCAACACCGAAGGTGTGCGAATTGACCTGACCTGCTGCGGCGGCGTGCGCGGCCTGCTGTACATCGGGGTCCAACGTGGTCTTGATGGTGTAGGACCCTTGTGTGAGCTGGTCGGTGCTCAAGCCTTTTTCGCTCAGGTATTTCAGCACGTAGTCGCAGAAGAATCCGTTGTCGCCAGCAGTGATACAGCCATTGGGGAGCCCCTGGGGTTGCTCGAGTACGCCGAGGGGTTCAGCTTTGGCTGCTGCGACATCCTCGGGGGTGGCGTAGCCGTTGGTCGCCATAGTATCGAGCACTACGTTGCGTCGATCCATCACCGCGTCGGGGTTGGTGTAGGGATCCAAGTAGGACGAGGACTGCACAATGCCTGCGAACATGGCCGACTGTGCAAGGCTGAGCTCTGGTGCACCTTTGCCAAAGTAGGTTCGGGCTGCGGCCTCGACGCCGAAGGCACCGTTGCCGAGGTGGACGAGGTTGAGGTAGCGGGTGAGGATGTCGTCTTTGCTTAATGTGGAATCAATGGTGCTCGCCATGCGCATTTCGCGCAGCTTGCGGGGAATCGACGTCTCCGTTGCGGCTGCCTGCTCCTCGGGGTTATCGGATTTGACCAAGAGAAGGAAGTTCTTCACGTACTGCTGGTCGATGGTGGAGGCACCCTGCGCCACACCACCGGCGAAGATATTGGTCACAATGGCGCGGAGGTTGCCCTGGATGTCCACACCTTTGTGCTCGTAGAAGCGGCGATCCTCGATGGAGACGATGGCGTCTTTCATGGATTGTGGGATGGCTTCGGAGGGGACGTCGAACCTGCGCTGCTTATACACCCATGCGATGGGGTTGTTGCGGTTGTCTAAAATCGTAGAAACGCCAGGTGCAGAACCGTCCGTGAGGTCTTGGAGGTTGGACTGCATTGTGTCGTTTGTACGGTCGACGGCCACGCCCGCAATGGCTGCCACAGGGGTAAGCGCGAGTGCGCACACTACGCCGCCGGCAACCGTTGCTAGGACGATATCTTTCAGGGAATTCCACATTGACACCCCCTTACCCTAGCTAAGGACTGCCCGTGGGGGGAAGCGGAAAACTCCCCTCAAAGTGTGACTCATTCGACTTAGAAGGTTTACTGTGAATACACTAACAGCTGTAGTTATTGTGCACATCGCAAGGCGATGTAGAAAGCCATGCTGATATGGCTCTCAGTCGGTTCCTAATTAATGTCAGGAGGAGTTCATCATGACGGCTTCGTTGATGAGCACAGGTAAGAAAAACCCCTTTCAAGATGCTCAACAGGGAGAGTATGGGAACGGAAATCGAAACGACTGGGTAATGCAAGCAAGCTGTCGCGATGGCGATCCTGACGCCCTCTTTGTGCGTGGCGCAGCGCAGCGTCGCGCAGCAGCTATTTGCTGCCAGTGTCCTGTGATGATTCAGTGCCGCGCGGATGCTCTAGATAATAAGGTCGAGTTCGGTGTGTGGGGTGGCCTGACCGAACGTCAGCGTCGTGCCATTTTGCGCAAGAATCCACACGTGGACAGCTGGGAGCAGTTCTTCGCTCAAGGTGGCGAACTTCTCGGCATGTAGGGCGTATGTGCGCTCACAAGATTTCGGTACAGTAGCATGCATGACTAAATGGGAATACTCGACCGTGCCACTGTTGACGCACGCAACCAAACAGATTCTGGATACTTGGGGCGAAGACGGCTGGGAGCTCGTCAGCGTTGTACCAGGCCCGAACCCTGAAAACGTTGTCGCCTACATGAAGCGCCCGGTGGAATAACATGGGGGCGTCGATAAGCGAAAAACTCGCAGAGCTTAACATCACGCTGCCTTCCGTTGCCGCTCCCGTCGCGGCATACGTTCCTGCCGTCAAGGTGGGAAACCAAGTGTGGACATCCGGCCAGCTGCCCTTTATTGATGGCCAGCTGCCAGCAACCGGTAAAGTGGGCGCGACCGTTACCGCTGAGCAGGCGGAATCCTATGCGCGCACCGCGGCACTCAATGCGCTTGCTGCCGTTGATGCACTCGTCGGCATCGATAACGTCACGCGCGTGATCAAAGTCACCGGCTTTGTCGCCTCCGCTACTGATTTTGGCGGCCAGCCAGCAGTTGTGAACGGCGCATCCAACCTCATTGGTGAGATCTTTGGCGAGGCCGGCGCGCATGCCCGTAGCGCCGTCGGTGTTGCGGAACTGCCGCTTGATGCCCCAGTTGAACTGGAAATTATCGTCGAGGTAACCAACTAACCTTCGATTTGGTGGGGGTTTCGGTCGTGTGTGCCGGCTGGAGTAGCTATGCTAAAAGTTATGGAGCATCCTGCTTACAGTCAGCTGCGGCCGGTCACCCCGTCCGCAGGAGTTGTCCTTTGCCCAAATCCTGGTTATAGCTCGCTTGAAGGCACCAACTCGTGGGTCGTTCGAGCCGAGGGGGATCGGTGTAGCATTGTCATCGATCCCGGGCCTGCTGATGAAGGGCACCTCAATGTCCTTCACGGTAAAGCCGAAACCGTGGGGCTTATTCTTTTGACGCACCGTCATCACGACCACGCTGATGGTGCTGAGCGCTTCCGACAACTCACGGGAGCTGCTGTTCGAGCGCAGCAGGCGCCGTATTGCCATGGTGGCGATGTGCTGCGCGACGGTGAGATCATTGCTATCGACGGGGTAACCCCGCAGCTAGAAGTCGTCTTTACCCCAGGGCATACCAGTGACTCGGTGTGTTTCTTTGTGTGGAGTGGTGTTCCGCACGAATCCAACCTTGAGGGGATTATTACTGGTGACACGATCGCTGGTCGCCACACCACCATGATCTCCGAAACCGATGGTGACCTTGGCCAGTACCTCAATACCTTGGCGTTGCTCGAGGAACGCGGCAAGGGCATTCCGCTGCTGCCTGGGCATGGCCCCGATGGTGACGATGTGGCAAGCTTTGCGCACTGGTATATCGAGCGACGTATGCAGCGCCTTGAGCAGATCAAGGAAGCGATTGCGCAGCGCGGCGCAGATGTGCCTATCAAAGAGCTTATCGACGCAGTCTATGACGACGTGGACCCCGTGTTGCGCGGTGCCGCTGAGCAGTCCACCCGAGTAGCGCTGCGCTACCTTGAACAACAGCAATAAAATCGCACAACACGAAAGGCAGGGGCAATGCCCCTGCCTTTGTTTTTGCTGTTTTGTGGCTTAGCGAGCGCGCTTTGCTAGGTGCTCGGTGTCTACAATCAGCACGGACTTGCCCTCAAGGCGAATCCAGTTGCGGTGTGCGAAGGTAGCCAGAGCCTTGTTGACGGTTTCGCGGCTAGCGCCAACTAGCTGGGCGATCTCTTCTTGGGTGAGGTCGTGGTTCACTCGCAGGGCACCGCCTTCTTGGGTGCCAAAGCGGTTAGCCAGCTGCAGGAGGGTCTTGGCCACGCGACCGGGAACGTCGGTGAAGATGAGGTCTGCGAGGGAGTTGTTGGTGCGGCGCAGGCGACGAGCCAACACGCGCAGCAGCTGCTCGGAGATCTCTGGGTGCTCAGCGATCCACTGGCGCAGCATCTCGGAGTTCATGGTTGCTGCGTGAACTTCGGTCACACAAACGGCGGAGGAGGTGCGTGGGCCTGGGTCGAAGATGGAGAGCTCGCCGAACATGTCGGAGGGGCCCATCACGGTGAGCAGGTTCTCGCGGCCGTCCATGGAGTGACGGGCCAGCTTAACCTTGCCGGAGGTGATGATGTAGAGGCGGTCACCAGGCTCGCCTTCTTCGAAGATCGTTGCACCGCGTGGGAAGCGGACGCTTTCCAGCTCCTCGATCAGATTGTTTACGGCAATGGGATCTACGCCTTGAAAAATGCCAGCGCGGGACAGGATATCCTGTACACCTTCCACGTCAATACTCCTCTGATAAGCCGCCTAGCAGCCTCTCCAGTCTGGTAGCTAACGCGGCGCCTAGCTGAGTCTCAACCCTTTGGGTAGAAACGGAGAGATTTGTGGGTTGTGACTCATTCGGTTGTTTCCTAGATCACCATACTATGTGTTGAGTCACTTTTGCACCTCCCAAGTTGAATTATCACACCCGGTGTGAAGTGGGGGGATTGCGGGGGTAAATCAAAAGCTATGAACTATGCGAAAGTTTGATGTGCATAGTTTTTGCGTGGCCATAGTTACCCCCGAACGTGCCGTTTCTATGATGTGTCCTATATTGCTTTTTCCGCACAATGCGATGGCCAACACATCTGCACGTGAGGCGGTGCCCAATCGGGCTACTTCTGAGGAGCTGGCTCCTGCGGCGACATGATCGCCTTTTTCAAACGATCCACCCACAATAAAAAGCTCCCAACACAAGCGGGACCACAACAACGAGCGCAAAAATCATAGGCATAGCCTAGCGCACTACCAACTCACGTTAAGGTAGAGGGCATGAGTAGACCTGACCTTGCCCAGCAGCCCACCGCACTGGCGGTCAAGCGTCGCGCACGCGCTATCAATCGGGAACTGGCCAAAGCATATCCCGACGCCCACTGTGAGCTGGACTTTAATAACCCACTTGAACTCACCGTCGCCACGGTGCTCAGCGCCCAATGTACCGACGTACGCGTCAACCAAGTCACCCCAGCATTATTTGCCAAGTATCCCACCGCAGAAGCCTATGCGAGTGCCAACGAAGTCGAGCTACAAGAAATAATCCGCCCCACCGGTTTTTATAAAGCAAAAGCAGCGCATTTGATCGGCATCGGACAAAAACTAGTCACAGACTTTGGCGGCGAGATCCCCCGTGACCTAGAAAGCCTCGTCAGCTTGCCAGGGGTGGGGCGAAAAACCGCCCATGTAGTGCGCGGTAACGCCTTTGATATCCCTGGGTTGACCGTCGATACGCATTTTGGGCGCCTTGTGCGACGACTCGGCCTGACTACCCAAACAGACCCCGTCAAAGTGGAACGTGAGATAGCCGATCTGATCGAGAAAAAAGAATGGACCATGTTTTCGCACCGGATCATCTTCCATGGACGTCGCGTATGCCACTCTCGTACCGCTGCATGTGGGGCGTGCTTCCTTGCGCCGCGCTGCCCCAGCTACGGGGAGGTAGGACCCACAGATCTGCTGCGTGCAGAATCTTTAGTCACCGGTGACAATCGCGAACACCTACTTCAGATGGCAGGTATTAAGAATGCGTAAAACGATGTTGATTTCTGCTGGCGTATTTGTGGCCGTCTTTGCCGTGCTGATCAGCCTGATAGTGGGAAAGCATGACGACCCCGCTACTGAAAGCGTTATCGCGGACGCTCAACAGATAGCAACGCGCCCCGACTGCGATGTGACCCTAGTCGCAGGAGTGCAGCTCGATTGCCTTGGCGGGTACTCTGGTGCGTCGACAGTGGATCCAAGCATAACCGTGGTCAATGTGTGGGCTTGGTGGTGCGAACCGTGCCGTGCTGAACTGCCACTCTTTGATACCTTGGCGCACCAGCATCCCGAACTGCGCGTGATCGGCGTGCATGCCGACACCAAAGCTGCCAACGGCGCTGCGCTGCTCAACGACCTCGGCGTTAATATGCCCTCCCTGCAAGACAACCACAATGCATTTGCTGGGGCCTTGGGCCTGCCAAACGTCGTTCCCATCACCGTTGTCCTCAACGCCGACGGCTCCCTCAACTCCTTCATCCCGCGCGCATTCAACTCCTACGAAGACTTAGAAGCCGCAGTGATGAGCAAGGTTCAAGCGGCATGACCCTAGATTTTCCGCAGCCAGATGTCCCAGGGCGCAACACGGACCTGCGGCCCGAATACGCGCCACGATGGCTGGCGCCCCTCGTAAACGACGTTACCAACGGTGTTATCTGCGATCGACTACGCCGCGTTCTTGCCCCGCCGCAACGCACCGAAACCACCAAACAAGCAGCTGTACTCATGCTGCTCGCAGGAGATCCCCTCGCACACACCTTGCCTGACGACGCCACCGTGCTTCTCACGCATCGCTCACCGACGATGCGATCGCACTCTGGCCAAATTGCGTTCCCCGGTGGCCGGATGGACCCCGTCGACCGCAATGTGGTCGATTGTGCGTTGCGGGAAGCGTGGGAGGAAACCGGTGTGGACCGCATGAGCGTGACACCTCTGGTCACTTTTCCCATGCTGCATATCCGCGCTACCGGATACCCAGTGCACCCCGTGCTGGGCTATTGGCACACGCCGAGTCGCGTTGGGGTGGTAAGTCCCAACGAAGCCGACTCGGTTGCCGCAATCCCCATCGCGGAATTGGTTGATCCCAGAAACCGACTCACAGTGGAATTTGACCGTTGGTCTGGACCGGCGTTTCGGATCAACGACTTTATTATTTGGGGTTTTACCGGTGGACTCTTAGACGCAATGCTCTACCAAGCGGGATGGGAACAGCCGTGGGAGTCGCACAAGCACTACGATCTATACGACACCCTTGCTCGTTCCCGGAACAACGAGCGTTTGACGTAATGCAGGAAGGCACGACACGACAGTGACACCCGGAATGACAGTCGACGCTGCCATCGTGATCGCGTTAGTGATCGCAATTTTTACCGGCTGGCGGCAAGGCGCGGTATCCTCAGTGCTTTCAACCCTTGGCGTTGTAGCAGGGCTTATCTGTGGCGCGGCAACAGCGCCCTTTGTGATGGGGCTGACCGAGCATGTTGCCCTGCGGTTCTTGCTGGCCCTAGGCACTATGATTTTGCTTGTTGGCGTGGGCAACCTCGTCGGTGGAATTTTAGGCGCCCAACTTCGGGATCATTTCTTGTGGAAGAAATCCATGTGGATAGATTCCGCCATTGGGTCCGTGTTCCAGGCCCTAGCTACGCTGTTGGTGGCATGGCTGGTATCAATTCCGCTGGCCACAGGGCTAAGCGGTGGCCTATCGCAGGGGATTAAAAACTCTGAGATCTTAGGGTTCGTCGACCACGGTGCACCTTCGCAGTTGTCTGCTCTGCCGTCGAAAATCTCGGCAATGCTCAACGAGAGCGGCCTGCCGCCACTGGTGTCGCCGTTTATGGAAAAGCAGCACTCCAGCCAAGTGGAAGCACCCGCTATCAAGGTGTCGGACACCGCGCTGGTAGAACGCCTGCGGCCCTCGGTGATCCACGTGCTGGGCGAATCAGAAGAATGCAGCCGACGCCTGATGGGATCTGGATTTGTTGTTGATGCCACCCACGTGATGACCAACGCTCACGTGGTAGCCGGAACCGAGCGCGTCAGCCTCGACACCGTGGTGGGCATGGTCGATGCCACCGTGGTTTATTACAACCCACAGCTCGACATAGCTGTGCTCGAAGCAGAGGGGCTCAACCTGCCCGCACTACAGTGGGCGCCCGAACCTGCAGAAACAGGCGCAGACGCTATCGTGATGGGCTTCCCAGAATCCGGCCCCTTTGAGGCAGCACCGGCGCGTATCAGCGACCGCATTATCATCGCAGGCCCCGACATCTACGCCAACGGCCGCGTGGAGCGCGAATCCTATACCGCACGCGGCAGCATCCGCCAAGGCAACTCCGGTGGCCCGATGGTGGATACCGAAGGCAATGTCATCGGTGTGGTTTTCGGCGCTTCCGTCGACGCCACAGATATTGGCTATGCCCTCACCGCCAAAGAAGTGCTCAATATGGTGGGCGATACCAGTGCGCTGCACACCTCCGTGACCACGCAGCAGTGCGTGGTGAACTAAAGAAATTTGAGCACCTGGGCAACAAAAGCTGCTGGGTCTTCTAGATGCGGACGCATTCGCGTGCTGGGGATACTGAACGTGTCAAAGTCCCCAGTGCAGCGTGATGCTGCACGTCGTGCGAGGTAGCGGGCGTAGGGGGAGGCGTCGACAAGCACCCGTGTAGGGGCTGTGACGCGCTGCGATGCCCACTTCAGCGGCGGCACATTGACCACATAACGCGAGGTTTTGGCCACCGCGGGGAAGGTGGAGTCAATGGACATGGCGAGGCGGCGTAGCGCTAGTGTGTCTGCGAATTCGGGGCTTGTTTGGAAGCTTAACGACGTCCACCGCCGTAGGTCGCGCTCAACCCACGTATCCTTCAGCCGCCACAGGCGCTTACTGAGGACTCGGGGGAGTCGAAACATTGTGGTCATGCTGACCGGATAGGTAAAAAGCCACGGTCTGTCGATGATGGCGCGGCGGATATCAAGGGGGTGAATCGCTCCCATGGTGGTCAACGAGGCAACGTGGCGCGGGTAGTTCGCCGCAAGCAGCCACGCAATCGCGGCACCGGAACCGCAGGCGATCACATGCGCGGACTCGTGGCCCAAAGTACGGATCGAGCCGGCGATGTCGCCGGTTGCGAGGTAGTGATCGTAGCCCGTAGGCGGCTTGTCGGAGAGGCCGTAGCCACGGAAATCAATGGCGGCAACATGAAAACCCGCCGCCGCAAGGGGGGCGAGGCATTCTTTGAAATCAAACCAGCCGCCGAAAGAATCGTGGAGTAACACGATCAGGGGGTTGGCGGGGTCGCCAGCAGTTGCCGCATGCAGGCGCACGCCACGGGTATGGAGCATGATATGGCTAAATGGCCCGTCGAGTTCCACAACGTGTGGCGAGATCGGCGCTGGTGGAACCTCGGGGGAGTGGTTGCTGCGCTTAAAAAACGCCGCCATATCGGGGTGGCTCCTTCTAAATAACATAACAACGCCCCGAAAACGGAGGCGTTGTTAGATCAATGAGCGTGGGGCTTTAACTGTGCACTAGCTGTAGAGGCCGCGGTTGCTTGCCTCGAGCTTTGCCTGAGCCTTACCTGGGACAAGCTTTTTCAGCTCGTTAACGGAGTTGATCGTCTCCTTTGGCTTGCTGATCTTCTTGACCTTCTTAAAACCAACCAGCGCAAGCACGCCGGCGAGAACCAACATGAACAGGAACACGATCAAGAAAGCAGCCCAGCGTTCCATCCACGAGTTGAGTAGCTCGGCGAGGAAGAAGAAAAAGAAGAAAGAGCTGTACAAAGCGATGGTGCCGGCAACGCCGAACATGCCGCCGCCGATCACACCCTTTTTAGCCTCAACGGCAAGCTCGGTCTTAGCGAGCTCGACCTCCGCGCGGAACAAGGAGGACATTTGCGCGGTGGCATCGCTAACCAAGGATCCGATGGATCCCTTGTTGGTGGCATCTACATCGGTCAGCGGAATTGCGTTGACCTTCGCCTCGAACGCGTCATTGCCCTCGGTGAAAAAGCCCTTGTCGTTGCTCACGGGTCGGTCCCTCCAGATCATTGATTTAAAACAGTTATCCCCAATGTTGCCACGAATTTGCGCCGAGGGTGAATTTTGTGGGCTAATTGTTGCCGTTTTGTAGTCTTAGCGAGGATCATGGGCAGCTATGAATGGTTTGCTCGACCGAGAAGACATCCGCACCCTGCTTACCGAAGCCGAGTCGGCAATCGCTGCTGTACACCGTCGACCAGTAAGTTTGCGTCGAAGCGACCTCACCAGTGCTGAAGGTGTGCTCAGAGGAGCGCGTAGCAGCGCTCAGTTAACGCCACAGATCAGTGAGCAACACCATATCAGCGCCTACAGCGTGCTAGCCCCCGACCTTATCGAGCGAAGCGCCACCACATTCGTGCGCGCGCCGTTACAGTTGCTCGCGCGTATCGACGTCCTCAGCGGTGGCACCGGAAGGCCAGAACAGGGAAGTGTTGCATTGCAATCTTTAGCGGGATTTATTGCAGCGCGGCCGCATGCGGGGCTTGGCCCAGCCGTGGTCCACGGTGAAATCCTTGCCCATGCCCCCTTTGGGCCGCGCTCTGCGATTGTCGCTCGGGTGGCTTCCCGAGTTCTTGCCTATGGTCTGGGTTTTGATCCGCGTGGGCTCTGCGTTCCCGAGCCCTACCTGCGTAGGCACCACGACGATTATCAAAGGTGCGCTGACCACTGGGCTGACAGTGCCGATGCAGCCGCAGACTTTGTCGCTTTACATCTGCGTGCCTGGATAGCGGGTGCGGCTGAGGCAGAATCTATCGCTGCGGCCGTGTAGGGATTTTAAGCCTGTGGGGCGCTGGAGTTGCGTTTATTCCACCACATCACAGAGCCAACCACGGCTGCTACGCCAGCTGCTACGCCGGTGGATATTTGGAGATCACGTTTAGTGGGTTTGTTAAAAAGGGCTACCGGATTTTTAAACGTATGGATTTCCCAATCGCGATCAATGGCAACTTTTTTGAGGGCACGATCAGGATTGACGGCTCGTGGGTTGCCCACTGCCTCAAGCATGGGGAGGTCGGTGATGGAATCGGAGTAGGCGAAGCTGTGGTCCAGTTGATAGCCGCGCTTGTCGGTGAGATCAAGGATTGCTTGTGCTTTCGCAGCCCCTTTGCAATAGAACGGGACTTCGCCGGTGAATTTGCCATCTACAACGGTCAGTTCTGTTGCAACTACTTGATCGACACCTAGCTCTGCGGCGATTGCCTCTACGAGGATCCGGGCAGACGCAGAGATGATTACTACGTCGTGACCGGCTTCTTGATGCATGTGGATGAGGTCGCGAGCTTCGGCATAGATGGCGGGGGCGACAACGCTGTGGAGAGTGTCGCTGGCGATCTCGCGTACTTGTTCTTCGTTCCAGCCGGTGATGAGATGGGCGAGCTGGTTTTTGGTGTGATCCATTTGTTCGCTGGAGTAGCCAGAAAACATGTAGGTTGCTTTGGCCATGGACATCTGGAGGGCCTCGGCGGGGGTAATGAGCCCCGAGTGCATGAACTCCCGCCCGTAGGCCAACGCGGAGGACGTGGCAATGATGGTTTTATCAAGATCGAAGAAGGCCGCGATGCGGGGCTGGTGGGTATCCAGCTTGGGTGCATTCATAAAGGTCAGGGCCTCCTTGGGGTTGCTGCGTCCAGTGTTTGTGGCCACCAGTGTATGCGCTGTTGTGTCAGGGCGGTAGGTGGGGTTTCGTTGCGTGCGCTCACAGGCTGTGCGGGGGTGGCTTGGGGCCACCCGTGAGGAAGTGAAAAATCGAGGATTGCTCATTTTGCTGGTCTATGTCATAATATGTGTGCAAGGCCCCGATATACAGTGTGGCCTGCCCCGGTCCGCCCCCCTGTGGCCGGGTGGCGGTTCGCGCACACCCCCCCCGAGCGCGAACCGCCCTTAATTGTTTTATGGGTGTTATTTCCCCAAAATACCCGGCGCCTTCTGACTGTATTGATCGATGGGTGGAAGTTATCCACAGGAATGCCTATTTTGTGATCCAAATCACCTGTTGGCGGTGGGTTATTCACAGGCTTACCTGAGGCGTTCTGCGCGCTGGTGTGAGAAGCCGGCACACTGCGAGGCATGAACACACCACACCCCAGCGCACCTGTCCTCGTTGCAGTAGCCAACCCCACCATTCACCCAGAAGCGCTCCACATCGTGGCCGCTACCGGACGCGAATGCATAGACACCACGGATCCACGCGAGATTAGTCGCTATGCTCACCGCGTGGCAGCGGTGCTTGTCGACGCCACCACCGCGCCGCACATGACTAGCCTGCCGGCAGATACGCGCGTTATGTACCTCGAAGCAGAACCTGGCCCTATCGACTATGAGAAGGCCATGAAAAGCGGCGCGGAGTTGGCTGTTATCGTGCCGGCTCAATCCCCAGAACTTTTAAAAGCATTAGGCAGGCGGGATGTTGCGCCGCGTGCTGGGAAATATCCAGTGATTGCCGTGATTGGGGCGGCGGGAGGTGCGGGGACGTCGACACTGTGTGCGGCTCTGGCAGTCGATTACCGTGAGGCTCTGCTGATTGATACCGAGCATTTTTCTGGTGGCATTGATCTGTTGCTGGGTAAAGAAGACGATCCGGGTATTCGCTGGGATGACGTGCCCGATAGTGGCGAGAAAGTCCCTGCCTCGGAATTGCTAGCCTCATTGCCCTGTGTGGAGCCCAATATCCGAATCCTAGCCGCTACGCGCGATAGCGTGACGCGAGTAGCGGAGCAACAGTTGCGCGGCGTTGTGGAAAGCGTTCGCGGAACATGCCCCATCATTATCGACGTGCAGCGCCACCATGTGCTG
This sequence comes from Corynebacterium rouxii, assembly GCF_902702935.1. NCBI lineage: Bacteria > Bacillati > Actinomycetota > Actinomycetes > Mycobacteriales > Corynebacteriaceae > Corynebacterium > Corynebacterium rouxii. The sequence continues at coordinate 294,594 of NZ_LR738855.1, forward strand.
CTCGAATCGTGTGTCGATCTGGCAGATCTTGTGGTGTTGCTCGTGCCGGCTGAAATCCGTTCCGTGGCCGCTGCGGCGCAATTGGTGCCGTGGTTGCGACGTCGCAAAGTAGACGTGGTAGGCGTGCTGCGAGAGCGAGCCTGGTCGAGCGTGGACCGCGACGAAGTAACCCGCGTTACCGGCGCAGACATCGTTGTGACGATCCCGACCATCAAGGGGCTGCCGCGCGAGGTGGAACTTGGCGGAATGGCCACAATACCGCGGGCGTTACGACGCCCCCTCGCAGAACTTAGGAGCCACATCGATGGGTGACCAGCGGCAACGTATTGCAGAAGAAGTACAACGCTACGTGGCGGAGCATCCCGATGCGGCAGCGGGAACCTCGTTGGCGCAGGTGGTGAGGCGTTATGCAGGCGGTGTGATCGGTGATGTGGAGGTCCTCGAGATCTTGCGGCAGATCCGCCACGATTCCGTTGGTGTTGGCCCGCTGGAGCATGTGTTAGCGATTCCAGGGGTGACCGACATCGTGGTCAACGGTACACACGGGGTGTGGTTTGATCGCGGCCGTGGCTTGGAACAAGCGGCACCATGTTTTGATGATGAGGGGGAAGTCATGCGACTGGCAACGCGCCTACTTGTGGCGTCTGGGAATCGTTTAGATAGTGCGCAATGTTACTCCGATGGTCGTATTACGCGTGACGACGGCAGTAGTCTTCGCGTCCACGCCGTTCTTTCGCCACCATCAGAATCGGGGCCACTGATTTCTATTCGCGTGCTGCGTCAAGCGGATGTGAGTATGGCGGATCTTATGTCGCATAATACTTTTACAGCGGAGGTGGCGCAGATTCTAGAAAATCTCGTGCGCGAACGACGCCCGTTGCTGATCGTGGGTGGAACCGGCAGCGGGAAAACCACATTGCTCAGCGCATTACTGGCCACCGTGGCCCACGACCAACGCATTATCTGTATCGAAGACACCCCGGAGTTGCAGCCGGTGCATCCCCACGTGGTCAAGCTGATCTCGAGGTCTAGTAACACCGAAGGCCGTGGTCACATCACTATGACTGACCTGCTGCGTCAAGCGCTGCGCATGCGTCCAGACCGCATTGTTGTTGGCGAGATTCGCGGCGCAGAAGTGGTAGACCTGCTGGCGGCGCTGAATACTGGCCATGATGGTTGCGCAGGTACTTTGCATGCCAACTCCTTACGGGAGGTTCCCGCACGTTTGGAAGCCCTAGCTGCCGTGGGTGGATTGGATAGAAACGCACTGCATTCGCAGCTTGCCGCGGCACGCCCTGTGGTGATCGTTATGCGGTCGACACCGCAGGGGCGGCGGCTGCATCAAATCGGGGAACTTGCCGGAACTCCCGTAACTCCGCACGTGATCTGGGAGGAAGCATGAGTGTGTCTTTAGTGTTATGTGCGTTGGCCTGTGGTGTTCCTAGCGTGCACTGGAAACCAATTGTGCGCAATAAAATAGTGGGTCTTGCGGCTCTCGTGTTGCTTCCTATCATGTTGGTGATCTGGGAGCCGGTTCTGATCGCAGCAGTCCTGATCGCGGCAACGGCAACACGAACCGTAATAGGAATCCGTGCCAATCGCGCACTGCGAACCACCCAAGAAGCGCTCAGCAGCGCACTCGGTATCATCGCCGGTGATCTACGCTGCGGGCTCAGCACCTGGGATGCGCTAGCACGGGTAGCCCAAGAACCCACAGCGCATGCACCTCTTGCTGCCGCGTGTGCTGCTGCTGCTCGACGTGCACGCGCTGGCGGATCAGCCGCCGACGTTCTAGCCGACTACTCTCACAGCATTGCGGGTCTCCAGCGGGTCGCTAGGGTATGGAAGCTATCAGAAACCCACGGTATTAGCGTGGTGCCCCTTGTAGAACAGCTCCACAATGAAATTGATGACCGCCTGCGGCACCGAGATCGCACCAAAGCAGCACTTCAAGGAGCGCAAGCAACCGCAATTTTGCTGAGCCTCCTGCCACTTTTTGGGCTAGGAATGGGCATCGGCCTAGGCGCACCCGTCCTAGAATTCTTACTCAACAACGGCATAGGCCAAACCCTGCTCATCGTCGGAACGGCACTGCAATGTGCAGGGCTGCTCTGGTCGCAAGCCTTAATCAAGGCGGTGGGATAATGCTATCGCTTAGCGCATTCATCCTCGCAGCAGCAATTTTCCTCACCACCCCGCCACCGCGGATGAGCACCGACACCAAGCTGGCACTGCCATCGTGGCTATCGGCACTTATGGCCTACAACCAGCGACTACGCACCCGTTGTGATTATCACGCTGCCGCAGAACAACTCGACATCTTCGTTGCCACATCGCGAGCAGGATTATCCCTTGCCCAAGCATGCGCGGCAGTGGCAGCAACCACAAGCTCTGCGGCAGACGCAGAACCATGGCGACAGGTAGCAGCCATGGCTTTCTTAGGAGTGCCCGTGTCGCGGGCATGTACACCATTAGCAAACACCGAGGGGCTCGTAGCAGTCGTCGCGGTCATGCGAGCAGCAGATGCGTCGGGAGCATCGATCGCTGCCGGCTGTGAACGAATTGCTCGATCCCTGCGCGACCATGCACTCGACACCTACACCGCCCAAGCGGAACGCACTGGAGTGCTTATCGCCCTACCACTCACGCTGTGCTTTCTGCCCGCATTCTTCCTCCTAGGTCTCGCCCCAGTAGCGATCAGCCTAGGCATGGACATCCTCTAAAAAACACCGAAAGGAACCCCATCATGTTGACCACCATTGTGACCCGTTTTCGCCTTCTCACCAGCGACGATAGTGGTATGACTACCATCGAATACGCATTAGGGGCAGTGGCGGCTACCGCCCTTGCCGGCGCACTATACCTCGTCGCTTCCAGTGGGGCAGTTGCCGATGCGCTGGAAGGTATTATCACCAATGCACTCAACAACGCGCCGGGTAAATGAGCACCCTAGAAGCCGCCATCGCAGGGGCTAGCGTTATTGTTCTCACCGCCCTCATGAGTACAGGCATCGTCACGATAGCAGCCCAGATCTCTGCTATCGACCAAGCAAACGCCGCTGCCCGCGCCCATGCCATCGGAGTACCATACATACCCTCGCGAGGCCACATAGACGTCGATACCACCGGCGACATGGTCACCGTGTACGCCCATGTGGGCTCCCCGCTGGGAATACGTAGCGCCGAGGCGAGTTTTCCCAAAGAGATGATGCCATGAACCTGCTAGACAACGACCATGGCAACGCTACCGTCGTGGGTGCAGGCGCAGCACTGTTTCTGAGCGCAATGTTCTTTGCAATCGTTGCGCTTGCAACCCGCACAGTAGACACGCACCAAGCCCAGCTAGCAGCAGACATGACAGCCGTGGCCGCAGCATGGTCGCATGCCCAAGGCCACGACGCATGTGCGCAAGCGCGAGTCGTAGCTGCAGCTCATCACGCAGAACTAGCCGAGTGCACAATCGATGGCGAGGACGTGGAACTCACCACGTCCGTGCGGGAGCAACGCGCAACCGCACGAGCTGGGCCTATCAGGGAGTAACACCCAACATCGTGCACATAGCCCCCAGTAGTGCAATGGCACCCTCCTTGCTCAACGGATCATTGCCATTGCCACACTTGGGTGATTGCACGCACGATGGGCACCCCGACTCGCACTGGCAGGAACGGATGGCCTCAAACGTGGTGGCAATCCACTCGGAGAAGCGCTCGTACCCGCAGTCGGCAAACCCTGCACCCCCTGGGTGACCGTCGTACACGAACACCGTGGGCAGGCCAGTATCGGGATGCTCCGCGGTTGACACCCCACCAATATCCCATCGGTCACAGGTGGCAATAAGCGGCAACAAACCGATCGCCGCATGTTCGGCGGCGTGCAGCGCACCAGGAACGTCGGTAATGCCCAAGGAATCCAACACAAGCGGATCGATGGTGTACGCCACCGCACGAGTAACCAATGTTTGCGGCGGCATCTGCAGCGGCACCATTGCCAGCACAGACCCATCAGACGCCTTCATGGTGTAACCCACCACGCGGTCGGTGACCTCCACCACCAGGTTGGATACCCACAGGCCAGGAGCTGGATTACACACCTTAACCACCTCACCCACGATGCGAATATCAGTGGTGGAACGCGCAAACGTCTGATAATCCGGCTGATCCGGAACCGCCAACGCCACTTGGTCATCAAGCTCTTCGATAACAAAAGTCTCGCCTTGGTGTAGATATACCGCGCCGGGATGGACTTGGGAGGCCGCACGTGCACTGTCAATGGTGCCAAGGAGGCGGCCATCGCTACGGTCCACGATGGCAACATGGTGACCGCTGCCGCGCAGGCTAACCAAGGAATGGGCAGGGGGCTGGCCTGGTTGTTCTACTGCAAACCACCCGGTGGGACGGTGGCGCAGGTAGCCGTCGTGAGCTAACTGCTGGGCTACCTCACGTGCGTTTAATGCGTCGATCTCGGCTTCTGTGAGCGGGGATTCTGCCGCAGCACAATACAGGTGACCACTTAAAATGTGTGGGTTGTGGGGGTCGAACACGATCTTTTCCATCGGTCGACCCAACAAAGCTTCGGGGTGGTGAACAAGATAGGTGTCCATGGGGTCATCGCGGGCAACCAAGGTGACCAGCGAGCCTTGGCCACGTCTGCCGGCGCGACCTGCCTGCTGCCAAAAACTGGCAACGGTGCCTGGGTAGCCGGCGGTCACCACGGCGTCGAGGCCACCAACGTCAATGCCAAGCTCTAGAGCATTGGTGCTGGCCACGCCCAGCAGGGCGCCGTCGTCAAGCTTGCGTTCAAGAGCCCTACGATCCTCGGCGAGGTAGCCTGCGCGATACGCTGCGACTCGCGAAGCAAAGTCGTGTCGGCCATGGTAGGCGAGCTCTTCGGCGCAGCGCAGTGCCACCACCTCAGCCTGCCTGCGCGAGCGCACGAAGGTCAACGTGCGCGCACCTGCAGCGATGAGCGTGGCCATGATGCCCGCCGACTCCGTGGATGCGGCACGACGAATCGGAGCGCCGTTTTCGCCCTCTGCACCATCGACAAACCCCGGCTCCCACAGCATGACAGTGCGCGCCCCCGTGGGGGCACCGTCCTCGGTGACAGCCACGACGGGCTGGCCGATCAACGTACTGGCATGGGCTGCGGGATCGTTGCTGGTGGCCGACGCTAGCATGACTGTGGGAGTGCTGCCGTAGCGCGCGGCGAGGCGCAGGAGTCTGCGGATGACCAGTGCTACGGCAGCGCCGAAAACGCCACGGTAGGAGTGGCACTCGTCGATCACGATGAATCGAAGGTGTCGAAAGAATCTGGCCCATCGCTGATGGTTTGGCAAAATGCCTGTGTGCAGCATGTCGGGGTTGGAAAATACGAAACGGGATTGTTCGCGGATGCCGGCGCGGGCATCGGTGGGAGTGTCGCCGTCGTAAGGCGCAGGGTGAATCCCTGCGAGGGTATCCACGTTTCGCACAAGCGACATCACGTGGGCAAGCTGATCGGAGCCCAACGCCTTGGTGGGGGTGAGATACAGCGCGCATGCTTGGGGGTCTTGGCTCATGGCCGACAGGATCGGCAGCAGGTAGCTCAATGATTTTCCCGACGATGTACCAGTGGCAACCACAACATTGGTGCCGGTCCACGCTAGATCGGCTGCTTGGGCTTGGTGGGAATACAGCTGCGCGATGCCGCGACGTTCCAACTCCTGTTGTAGCTCAGGTGCTGTCCATGCAGGCCATGGCAGGTAGCGGGCGCTACGCGGCGGGATGTTTTCGATGTGCGTGCATGTGGAATTGGGGTAACGCTGTGCCACGGATTCGGCGAGTTCTTCGCCCAATTGGTACCCCATAAAGGGGCTATTACTGCTCATGTGTGACCTTTGCCTCGTCCATGCTGACCTGCAACAATCTACCAGTTGAAAAAAATCCCTGTTTTTGTTTGGAAAAACGTGACACACTTGGGTCTGGTCGCCGATCTTGGCAACGGGGCGAACCCCCAGCGCTAAGAGGCATTTTTACGAAGGTGATCTGCGGGTCTTTTTGCTATTAAGAAGCCTCGTCGTGTTTCCGAAGTGTGAGGATGAACGGCTCCCACTGCAATTCGGTATTCACCGATAGTTCTAGAAGTTAGGTTTTTGTTATGGCACAGGGAACTGTGAAGTGGTTCAACGCTGAAAAAGGTTTCGGCTTCATCGCTCCGGAGGACGGCTCCGCTGACGTCTTCGTCCACTACTCCGAGATCCAGGGCAACGGCTTCCGTACCCTCGAAGAGAACCAGAAGGTTGAGTTCGAGGTCGGCGAGGGTGCCAAGGGTCCTCAGGCACAGCAGGTTCACGCTATCTAATTAGCTCGTTCACGCTAGCTACAAGAGGTCTTAACGTCCAACATTGATGGGATGTTAGGGCCTTTTGTCATGTCTAGAGGAAAAGTCATTGTGTGCGCTAAGCTTATCTCTCACTGTCTGTTGAAAAACGAATCATATTCAATAGAAAAGAGCGCCCCTAGGAGAACACCATGGAAGCCCCGATAGTGAGTATGCGGGACGTAACCATCGAAACAACTGGTGGCGTCCGTCTTGTCCACGTCGACGAGCTCGACATCTTTCGTGGCGACACCATTGCAATCACCGGCCGTAACGGCTCTGGAAAAACCATGCTGCTACGTGCGTTATGTGGTGTGCATACAGCGGGCATTACCGTGCGGGGAAGCATTCAGCGTGCGCAGCGAGCAGCGTTGATTATGCAGGATTCCTTGGGATCTCTTAACCCGTTGATGCGCTGTGAAAAACAGGTGCGGTTGATGGCAGAGGATCCACACGCGGCTCGCCAGGCGTTAGCGGATTGCGGAATCACCTCTGAATTGGCGCGTCGTTATCCGCTGGAGCTTTCTGGTGGGCAGCGGCAGCGAGTGGCTATTGCAGGGGCGATTGCCTCTAACCCTAAGCTTTTGCTTGCCGACGAACCCACCTCCGCACTGGATCCTGTGGCAACGCTGGCGGTGGTTGACGCACTACGAGCTTTTCAGAGTGCCACAGGTGGCGCCGTGGCGATCTCAACACACTCGATGGGGGTGGCGCGTCGCCTAGGCAGCCGACGCTTCCATGTTGCCGACGGGAAGGTGACCCAACTATGAGCACATCCGCACTCGTCGAGTTTCACGGTGCCAGCGTGGCAGGACGCGTGACAAACCTGACTTTTAGCGTTCACACTGGTGACAAACTCGGCGTGATTGGTCCCTCCGGTGCTGGCAAAACCACACTGATCTCCCTGATTACGGGCATGCTCACCCCAGATTCTGGGTTGGTAGATATCCACGCCAACGTAGTCGGCTACATTCCGCAAGATCCAGGCTCATCACTGTGCCCGCGTATGACCGTCGCCGAATGTATCATCGAACCCCAAGTAATCCGGCTGCGCGGCCACGCCGATAAGGTCCGTGAGCTGCAGCGTTTGCAAGAAAGTATTCCTGCCATGCTCGCCGCGCTGGGGCTAGAACCAGAAATCGCGCAGCGCACACCTCGGCAGCTTTCTGGTGGGCAGCGGCAGCGAGTGGCTATCGCGCGGGCGCTGCTGGGAGAACCGGAACTGGTGGTCGCAGACGAGGCATTCTCAGCTCTCGACCACGACACCGCACGCCTCTTGCAGGATCTGCTGCTGGGGTCGTCGTCGACAGTAATTTTTGTCTCGCACAACGTCACCGCACTGCGTGCCACCTGCGATGACCTTCTCATCATGATGGACGGCACCGTGCGCTACCACGGTCCAGCCGACAACGTAGACACCACTGACCCCGAAGTGGCCGCATTTTTGATGGCAGCAAAGGAACTCACCCAGTGACCCGTGCCAAACTGCCCGTCCACATTACCTTCCTGCTGGTCACCCAAATGCTGTTTAACATTGGGTTTTACCTCGTTGTGCCATTCCTAGCCGTGCAACTATCCGAAAACCTAGGTGCCTCGGGCGCCATAGTGGGACTAGTGCTAGGGATCCGCACCTTTAGCCAACAGGGACTGTTCTTCTTCGGTGGCGGACTAGCAGACAAATTTGGCGCTGGCCCCATCCTGCTGATCGGCGTCGCCATTCGCGTGGTCGGGTTTCTCACCGTCGGACTAGCTCACACCGTGACCATAATGACCCTCGGCGTGGTTCTGATCGGTTTTGCCGCCGCGCTGTTCTCACCGGCCGTGGAATCCATCTTTGCCACCGAAGGCCACCGCCTAGAAAAACTTGGCGTGATTACTCGCGCACGTCTTTTTGCCCTCGACGAGGCTTACTCCCGCATGGGAACACTCACCGGCCCCGTGATTGGCGCGGTGCTTATTCCCCTCGGATTTGCCACCGTTTCTATCGCCGGCGCAGCTATCTTTGGCGGAATTTTTATCATGCATCTCGCACTCCAACGCAGATGGTCCGCCGCGGTACAGCCACAACGCACGCAAACCCCCAGCATGGTGGCGGTATGGGGTGAGGTGATTCGTAACAAAAAGTTCGTCGTCTTTGCCCTGCTGTATTCCACCTACCTGCTGGCCTACAACCAGCAATACTTGGCGCTACCGGTGGAGCTGCGCAGAGCTACCGGTTCCGACGAGGCGCTGGGGTGGTTCTTTGCCGTCTCGGCGGTGTTGGTGATCGCCTTGCAATCTCATGTGACGCGCTGGGCGGAACGCCAAGCAGCGACGGTGGCCCTTGGGGGTGGGTTCGGCCTCATGGCGGTGAGTTTTGCGGTGGTGGCGGGGGCGTCGACATGCCTTGAGCTGGAGGGATGGGGTGCCTACATACCGGCAGCCGTCATGATGGTCTTGCTGCATACCGGCATCATGATCGCCGTGCCGATCGCACGCGACCTCGTCGGCGATCTTGCAGAAAACAACAATCTTGGGTCCTATTACGGATTCCTCAACAGCTTCGGTGGGCTGGCGGTGCTCCTTGGCTCTCTAGCCGTGGGTGCGACCCTCGACCATGCCGAAACCACACAACCGATGGCCGCCATCCCGTGGCTCATCATGGTTGCAGTACTCGCTGTCTCCGCAGTGGGACTGGCACAACTGAAAGAAAAACAGAAAGTAGACATCACACAATGAAGAAAAAACTCGGCCTCGCAGTAGCAACCCTCGCCGTTGCTACCACCTTGAGCGGCTGCTTCACCGACGCTGGGCAAAGCAACGACGAAGCCCTGCGCGTGGCACTACAGTTCAATCCAGTTGCGGACTTCTCGCCGTACTCCGACGACGCCGTGCTTAACCTACGCATGGGAGCCGTGGAAACCCTTGTCACCCTGGATGAGAACGGCAAACTCAATCCTGTTCTCGCCGAGAAGTGGGAGATGAAAGACGACCACACCGCGGTGCTGACCCTACGTAAGGACGTGACCTTCCACGACGGCTCCAAACTCACCGGCGAGGTTGTGAAAAACGCCCTCGATCATGCGCTTTCTGCCGCAACTCGCCCGAAGGGGCTGGGTAAGGACGACCTGAAGGTCGAGGCTACCGGCGAGTCCGAGGTCACCATCACTGCCTCAGAAGCCGACCCGATCCTTGTGCAGCGCTTCACCGACCCAGGTGCTGCCATCTTGTCCAAGGATGCCTACGCTGGCGAAAACCCCGATCCGTTCAACCACGGCACCGGCCCCTTCAAGCTGGTAAAGAAGGAATCCGATGGTTCCGTTAGCGCCGAGGCATTTGCCGACTACTGGAACGGCACCCCAGAAACCAGCGCGTTGAAGGTGTCCTTCATCGAAGATGGTGCGGCTCGCGCCAACGCATTCCGCGCAGGAGACTTCGACGTGATCAAGGGCGTGCCAGTGGTTGCGTTGCCAGAGCTTTCCGACGCCCAGGTCACCGACGTTCACCTGCCGCGCGCAGTGTTGCTACACCTCAATGCCGAAAAGGGCGTATTTGCGGATGCCAAGCTGCGTACCGCAGTTGCTGGTGCTATCAAGACAGATGCGATCGTGGACAAGATCTATGAGGGCAAGGCCAACAAGGCCGAGGGCTCGCTGTTTAACCTTGATGCTCAGTGGGCTCAGAAGGCAAAGCCGCTTGCCGGCGCACCTGCGGATGCCGGCATTGGCAAGGGTAAGACCGTTCGCCTTGCCACCTGGGATTCTCGTGCTGAGCTACCCGAAACCGCTAACCTGATTGCTGACCAGCTGCGTGCTTTGGGCTTTAACGTGGACATCACGATCGCCGATTATGCACCCCTAGAAAACCGGCTTCTCGACGGCTCCTTCGACGCTGTGATCGGTTCCCGCAGCTACATGATCGGCGCCGGTGACCCCGTTGCCTTCCTCGACACCGACTTCACCTGTGAGGGCAGCTACAACTTGTCGCGCCTGTGCGACCCAGAGATCGACAAGAAGATCGCTGCAGCTAAGAGCGAGAAGAACCTTGATATACGTCTGAAAGATGCTGCAACAATCGGCGCAGACGTTGTAGCAACCGGCTCTGTGGTGCCACTCGCACATGAGCAGCTGCTCGTGGTGTCCAAAGACGTGGAAGGCCTTGCTGTCGACCCGATGGAACGTTCCCTGATCACCGAAAAGACTAAGAAGACCGCTAAGAAGTAAATGACCATGAGATCGCCTCGCACCCTCGCCACGGTTGCCATTGCGGTGGCAACCTACGTGCTCGCCTTGGTAGCCACCGCATTGTTGCCGTGGTTTACCGGCCGTGAACCCGCTTTTGCTGTTCTTCGAGCACGTGAGCGCGAGCGCGAGGCGACTCCTGAACTTCTCAACGCGATCCGCGAGCAATTTGATCTCCCACGCACTCCGTGGGAATCGGTGTCCCGCTGGTTTTCTGGAGTCGCTCGCGGTGACTTTGGCACCTCTTGGGTCAATCCAGCGCAAGGTGCGTGGTCCCAAGCCACGCACGGTTTGGGGATCACCGCTACGCTGACCTTTGTCTCCACTGTGCTGTGTCTGATCGTGGCGGTGCTCATTGTGGCACCGCGCATTGCGGGTGCTGCCCGAGGACGGCGTGGGGGAGTAGCAGCTCCACAACTTTTAGCAGCCCTTGCTGCGCTGCCGGACTTTGTGGTGGCTGTGATCCTGCTGTGGTTGTGTGCGCTGACGCTGCGCATTTTGCCGGTTGGCGGTTGGTCATCTCCCGCGCACATGGTGTTACCGTCTCTTGCGCTGGGAGTATGCGCAGGTGGTGTGTATGGCAGGGTGTTGTTGATCTCTGCGGATTCTGCGTCCCAAGAACCGTGGGTTGAGGCATGGCGCATTAATGGTGTTGCGCACAACCGGATCACCCGTGCTCTGTTATGGCGTAGTTTTGTGCCCACGATCCCGCTGCTCACGCTCTTTTTTGCTGGCACATTGGCTAGTACCGCAGCAGTAGAAGTGACCTTTAACATCCCAGGTTTTGGGCGCACTGTTGTCGATTCCGCCCTGAACTCGGATCTCCCGGTGCTCCAGGCGGCGGTGTTTGTGGTTTTGGTGGTGGGTGCGCTCAGCGGCGTTGTGTCCACCACGCTGCGCCGAGTCATTCTGCGCCGCCTCGAAGGCGATGTGGCGGGCGTATCGCTGAGTACCGGCACAACTGCTACCAGCGTTGTGTTTGACCGCGTCAGCCTTATTGTCGCGGCGATTCCGCTGATTGCCGTTGCAGCAGGCATGATCCGCAGCGCGGCGATCAATGCCGATGATCGCTTTGCTAGTTATTCGGCAGCTCATCCCTTGGGTGCCGACCAGCTGGGTCGTGACATCTGGGCGCGCCTTGCCGACGGCTTTAGCTACTCCATCGGCGTGGCCGTCCTCGTAACTGCCCTCTGTGCAGTTATCGGGCTGATTGCAGGGCATTTAGGCAGCTGGGTGCTCCACATTGGCGACGTTCTCAACGCCTTCCCAGCGGTCCTCCTTGGCCTTATCCTCGCCGGTGCCCTAGGGCCTTCCACCACCACTGCCGCGATCGCCGTGCTGATGGTGGGGTGGATCCCGCTGGCCTCCCACTGTGCGGCGGTTGTTCAAGAAGCCCGCGCTAGTGGCCACTATCGCTACGCTGCAACAATGGGCGCAAGCCGGTGGCATTTGCTTCGGCACCACGTGCTGCCATGGACCACCCTCGCTGTGGTTCGTCATGCGGTGGGGCGGATCGCTCACAACGCTATCTCCTTGGCTGCGCTGGGTTACCTTGGTGTGGGAGCAAGCGTTGGTAGCCCCGACTGGGGAGTGATCTTAGAAGAATCTACGCACTACCTAGAGCGTGCACCGTGGATGGCTATTGGTCCGATGTTGTGTCTGGTGGCGTTAGGGGTGGTGGCAGCCTTGGCCACGGACAGCGTGGGGCGTCGACAAGCGGTTGACGTGGCTTCTTAACCTCAAGGGGGATTGGTGGCGGTGGTGAGTTTTTCGTCTCGAACCACCCCACTTGAGTACCCGAGTTGGACAAATGTGCGTAGTAGACCCGTACTATAAGGAGCCAACTGCCTTATGCGTTTTTTAGTGAATTGAGGGTTTCTTCTTTTATGGCTGCTAAGACTGGGAACAAGCGTCTGGTCATCGTCGAGTCTGCGACGAAGGCCAAGAAGATCGCACCGTATCTTGGCGATGATTACATCGTCGAGGCATCGGTCGGTCATATCCGTGACCTTCCGCGGGGTGCCGCGGACGTTCCCGCTAAGTATAAAAAGGAGCCATGGGCACGTTTGGGCGTGAACACAGATAAGGGCTTCGAGCCGTTGTACGTGGTCAGCCCAGATAAAAAGAAGAAGGTGGCCGATCTTAAAGCCAAGCTCAAACTTGTCGACGAGCTCTTCCTAGCCACAGACCCCGACCGCGAGGGTGAGGCCATCGCCTGGCACCTGCTTGAAGTGCTCAAGCCAAAGGTGCCGGTCAAGCGCATGGTGTTTAACGAGATCACAAAGCCTGCGATTCTTGCAGCTGCGGAAAACACCCGCGAGCTAGACGAGAACCTCGTCGATGCCCAAGAAACGCGTCGTATCCTCGACCGTCTCTACGGCTACGAAGTTTCCCCAGTGCTGTGGAAGAAGGTCATGCCGCGCCTGTCCGCCGGGCGCGTGCAGTCGGTGGCCACTCGCGTGATCGTGGAGCGCGAGCGTGAGCGCATGGCGTTTATCTCCGCTGATTACTGGGACGTGGAGGCGGAGTTCGATACCGGCAAGCCTGCACAAGATAGCAACCCAACCTCCTTTACGGGCCGTTTGACGGCTTTGGACGGCAAGCGTGTGGCTACCGGCCGTGACTTCAACGACCGTGGCGAGCTCAAAGGCGACGCGGTGGTCGTCGACAAGCAGCGCGCTGAGGCCCTCGTCGAGGAGCTAACCGGTGTTGCGATGAGCGTGACCAAGGTAGAAGAAAAGCCTTATACGCGCCGCCCCTACGCGCCATTTATGACCTCAACCCTGCAGCAAGAGGCCGGCCGCAAGCTGCACTACACCTCCGAACGCACCATGCGTATCGCGCAGCGCCTATACGAAAACGGTCACATCACCTACATGCGTACCGACTCCACCACCTTGTCGGAACAAGGCCTCAAAGCCGCCCGTGAACAGGCAATTTCCCTGTACGGTGCCGACTATGTGGCAGACGCGCCACGGCGTTACGACCGCAAGGTGAAAAACTCCCAAGAAGCACACGAGGCGATCCGTCCTGCAGGTGAGCGATTCGCCACCCCAGGCGATCTCCACGGCCAGCTGGACGCGGAGGAGTTCAAGCTCTACGAGCTGATCTGGCAGCGCACCGTGGCCTCCCAGATGGCCGACGCGAAGGGCACCTCCATGAAGGTGACCATCACTGGTAACAACGCCGAATTCTCCGCAACGGGCCGCACCATCACCTTCCCAGGTTTCTTGCGTGCCTACGTGGAAGTCAGCACGCTTGCCGACGGCCGCAACGTCGCCGACAACGCCGAGCGCCATCTGCCGCGCCTGGCTGAAGGCGACGGCGTAGAAACCAAGAACCTTGAAGCCGACGGGCACTCCACCAACCCGCCAGCGCGCTACACCGAAGCAAGCTTGGTTAAGAAGATGGAAGATCTCGGCATTGGCCGCCCCTCAACGTATGCGTCGATCATCAAGACCATCCAAGACCGCGGCTATGTGTACTCCCGAGGCAACGCCCTCGTACCTAGCTGGGTAGCATTCGCCGTGATCGGCCTGCTGGAAAAGAGCTTTGCAGCCCTCGTCGACTACGACTTCACCTCCTCCATGGAAGATGAACTCGATGAAATCGCAGCCGGCCACGAAAACGGTGCCCACTGGCTCACCGGCTTCTACTTCGGCGACGCTGAAGCCTCCGACGCCAAAGCAGAGTCAATTGCCCGCCACGGTGGTCTGAAGGCACTCGTCGGCGATAACCTCGAACAAATCGACGCACGCCTCGTTAACTCGCTGCCACTGTTTAAAGACCAAGAAGGTCGCGACGTCAACGTACGTGTTGGCCGCTACGGCCCTTACCTCGAACGCCAGGTCGGCGTCAGTGAAGACGGCGAGCCGGAATATCAGCGCGCTAACCTCTCGGATTCCACCACCCCAGATGAGCTCACCCTCGAACTGGCGGAAAAGCTCTTTGCCACCCCACAGTCCGGCCGTGAGCTTGGACGCAACCCGAAGAACAACCGTATGATCGTGGCTAAGGAAGGCCGCTTTGGTCCCTACGTCACCGAGCTAGTCAACGACGACGAACGCACCGAAGTAGAAGCCAAGGCCGAAGAGATCGTCGCCGCCGAACGCGAGGCAGAAGATCTCCAGCGTGCAGCCGAGGGCAAGCGCGCAAAGAACTGGGGCACCAAGACTGCAGCGGCGCAAAAAGAAAAACGCATTGCGCAGATCATCGAGGAAACCCTTAAACCAGGTACCGCCTCGTTGTTCAAGACAATGGAGCCATCCTCCGTCACCCTTGAAGAAGCACTCCAGCTGCTGTCCCTGCCACGCGAAGTTGGCGTTGACCCCAGCGACAACGGAGTGATCACCGCCCAGAATGGTCGCTACGGCCCATACCTGAAGAAGGGCAGCGACTCGCGTTCCCTTGCGAGCGAGGACCAGATCTTTAGCATCACCCTCGACGAGGCACGCCGCATCTACGCGGAGCCAAAGCGCCGCGGTCGTGGAACAACCTCACAGTCGGTGATCAAACAACTCGGCGACAACGACGTCTCCGGCAAGCCCATGTCGGTTCGCGACGGCCGCTTCGGCCCCTACGTCACCGACGGCACCACCAATGCGTCGCTACGCCGTGGCGACGACCCCACGCAGCTCACCGAAGCACGCGCCAATGAGCTCCTCTCCGAGCGCCGCGCCAAAGAAGCTGCCGACGGTGGCTCATCGAAGAAAGCGACGAAAAAGGCCTCGAAGAAGACCACCAAGCGCGTGGTCAAAGCGGGTGCTCGCAAGAAGAAATAACGAGCATTCGGCGGCTAAACACACCCCACAACAGTGGAGTAACACACCCCGCCCACACCACTGAACCCAGAACATCAGTGGGGTAATGCACGCCCTGGGTCATCACCACGGCTGCAACGGCAACGATCCCAAGGACAACACCAGCAGCGGCAACACTACGCCACAGCTGGTGTTGTGCCGTTTTCGCAATAAGATACAACGTGATCACCGAAGCAGTCACAAACGCCGTATGCCCACTGGGATACGACCAATCAGCAGGCGTGGCCTCCGGCGGGAAACGCAGCAACGCATGATCCGGCCGCGGGCGATGGAACAGCACCTTCATCACAACCACCGGCACCCAAGTCAGTGCCACCGTCAACGCATAGCACACACCCAGCCACGCGTTACGACGCACTGCGGCAACCAACGCTGCAATAAACATAGTGGTGAACAATGAAAAACGCGGCTGGAGCCCCGCATAGAGGAACCCCACCACCGAGCCCACCGCACCTTCCTTGTGAGCGTTGAAAGCTGCGGTGATGTGGGCGTCGTAAGTAAAACCACTCACCGCCACGCCGAGGATAAGGACAAACGCTAAGCCACAAGCTGCAGTCAATCGATTCATGGGAACCCATTGTGCTCTAGTGGGATTCGGTGCTAGTAATCGGGGTGGGATTTTTGGGTCCACGATCCCGCGACCTCGAACTCAAGAACACAAAAACCCAAGGACGAGCGGTGCGGCGGGTTTTGGGCGACCATGGGTTTTCGAAGTCTTGAGCTCGAGGAGGCGAAATTCAGGGGCGGGGGATCAAAGCGGAGTGGTTTGAATAAGGCCTCGGAAGCGGTTGAAAAAGTCTCCTAGCGTGATCAGTACACGTGCTTTTTTCTCCACGTATCCGTCGCCAAGGGGGTTGAATCGAGACACGGGTGGGAAAATAGTCGTGATTGCGGTGCCAGTTCCGTTGAGCGTTCCATTGCGGAATGCTTCCTCCATGAATTCATGGGTTGGCGCCGGCTTCAGTTTTTCTTGGGCGATGATGGCGTTGAGCTCGGTATCCATAGCGGAACGGATAAAACGTTGCCATTCTTCCTCGACATCGCTGTCTGCGTTGATGGTGGCAACGAACTGCTCGATGAGGTCGCGTTTGTTGCGGAGCGACGGGCTTGAATCAACGGCTCGTGCGATTTCTGTGCGAATTTCCTTGTCGTCGCCATTGCCATGGGATTCTTGATATTTTCGCACTAGCAACAAGATATAGTCCACATTGATTTCGACCTGTTTAATCAGTTCAATTTCGAAGACTAGATCGTTGTTAATTTTTTCTTTGTCACTGTTTCGGGTTTGTTTGAAATCGGCGTAAAGGTCTAGGTAGATACTGCGATAGTCCTGTTCTTGGCGTTGCGTGAGTAACGCATCATCAGAAAACTGGTCGAAGGACGTAAGAATGTTTTGTATTCGAAGAATCTTTCCGAATAGTTTAATGAAACGCTTTTGGGCGGTTTCGCCAATAATTGGTTGGTCTAGTGGGTAGTGATCTAGCAGCTCGGTAACATCATGGGAGTACGTGCTTAAGTATTCAGCATAGGGTTTGAGCAGGACTACTCCGCGGGCATCTTTGTTTCCAAATAGTGCAATGGCGTCGTTGGTGGCTTCCTCCAAATTGCGGAAGCACACAATGTTGCCGTAGGTCTTTACCGAGTTCAGGATGCGATTGGTGCGGGAATACGCTTGGATCAATCCATGTGATTTGAGGTTTTTATCAACAAAGAGAGTGTTGAGCGTGGTGGCATCAAAGCCTGTGAGGAACATATTGACAACGATGACTATATCGACTTCTCGGTTCTTCATTCTTAATGAGAGGTCTTTGTAGTAGTTCTGGAATTTATCCGAGGACGTATCGTAGCTAGTGCCAAAGTAGGCGTTGTAGTCGGCGATGGCTTCTTCAAGATGGCTACGAGCATCCATGGGAAGTGCGTTTGTTTCAAAGCCTTCTTCGCCTAGGATTCCATCGTCATTCGTCTGCTCATTCGGGGCGAATGAGTAAATCATGGCAATCTTAAGTCGCTGAGCTGGTGTGAGTTTTTCTTGGACTTTTTTAAACAGCCCATAGTATTTCCAAGCCGCTTCGATGGAAGAGGCCGCAAAAATGGCATTAAAGCCACGAGTTCGAGCGTGAGCTGTGTTCTCTTTTATGCTGCCACGATGACGAGCAGCAGCGATCTCGGGGATGTTGAGAATTATGGAGTGCTGGTAGCTATTATCTCGGCGTGTTTTTTGGTTAAAGTGCTCTAAAGTGTAGCACGCAATGGATTCCATTCGGTTGTCATCCATGAGTGCTTCTTCGGTGTCGATACCGGTAACTTGTTTATCATTCACATCGCCGATACCAAGGGTATTGACGTAGTCGATTCGAAATGGCAGCACGTTTTTATCTGTGATGGCATCCACGATGGTGTAGGTGTGAAGTTTTTCGCCGAATACTTGCTCGGTTGTAGCCGTGAGTTGTTTGCTGTTGCTGCTGGAATTCCCTGCGAAGATAGGTGTGCCAGTAAAACCGAAGAGGTTGTACTTTTTAAAGGCTTTGGTAATGGCGGTGTGCATTTCTCCGAATTGCGAGCGGTGGCACTCATCGAAAATGATCACGATGCGTTCGTTGTACACCTTGTGCTGTTTGTTTCCAGCAATAAAGTTGGACAGCTTTTGAATCGTGGTGATGATGATGGTGGATTTGGAGTCGCTGAGCTGGCGTTTGAGCACATTGGTGGAAGTGTTGGAGTTCGCTGCGCCTTTTTGAAAGCGGTCGTATTCGCGCATGGTTTGGTAATCCAAGTCCTTGCGGTCAACAACGAAGAGCACTTTGGCGACCTCGTCCATGCCGGCGGCAAGTTGCGCGGTTTTGAAAGACGTGAGCGTTTTTCCTGATCCGGTGGTGTGCCAGATGTATCCTCCGGCTTCCGTAGTTCCTAATCGTTTAGGGTAGTTGGTGGAAATTTCGATGCGTTGCAGGATTTTTTCGGCTGCAACTATCTGATAGGGGCGCATGACCATCAGGGTGCTGTCAACGGTGAATACGCAGTATTTGGTAAGAATGTTGAGCAGTGAGCGTTTAGACAAGAATGTCTTAGCAAAGGCGATGAGGTCGCGGATAGGTTGGTTGTTTGCGTCTGCCCACCATGAGGTGAATTCGAAGCTTTTAGCACCGCGTGCTGGACGGGCCTCACCATTAGTTTCTTTGATGTGCAGTTGGCGAGTGGTGTTGGAATAGTACTTGGTGAGTGTGCCGTTACTGATGATGAAAAGCTGAACGTAGTGGAAGAGTCCGCTACCAGACCAGAACGATTCACGTTGGTAGCGGTTGATCTGGTTGAAGGCTTCGCGGATGTCCACACCGCGGCGTTTGAGCTCGATGTGCACCATGGGTAGGCCGTTGACCAAGATAGTGACGTCGTAGCGGTTAGCTTGTTTAGCGCCGCCTTCGCCTTTTGCTACCTCGTATTGATTGATTACTTGTAGGTGGTTGTTATGAACGTTGTTTTTATCCAGTAGACGGATATTTTTGCTTGTGCCGTCGTCGCGGGTAAGAACCTGAATGTGGTCTTCATGAATACGACGAGTTTTGTCCGCTAGGGTGTCGTTTTTGCTGGTGATACACGTTTGATAGAAGCGCCGCCATTCGGCATCACTGAAGGTGATGTTGTTGAGGGCTTCTAACTGGGTGCGGAGGTTAGCAACAAGATCCTGCTCATTGTGGATGGTCAGATACTCGTAGGCTTGGCTTTGCAGAAGTCGAATGAGCTCGTTCTCGAGTTGCGCTTCGCTTTGATAGTCCTCAGCAGTAGGACCTTCTGCGACATATTCGGTGACAACAGTGCCGTGGTCGCTGATAGCAATAGGATCGTATGTGGTCACACGCCGCTTTTCGACGCCCTCTTGGTTCACGCTGACAACTCCTTAAACGTCAGTAATTGATCCCGATAGTATTCGTACTGTTTCCGACGTGCCTCGATCTCTGCAGGTAGACCGGATGTGAGATCATTAACGAGCGCATCGAACTTATCCAGGATGTTAACGATGCGCTGCTGCTCCTCGAGGGGTGGGATGGGGATTGGGACGGAATTCAGCCGATTTACAGATAAACCTGGTTGGGCAGATTTCGTAGCGAATTGATGCAAATCCATTTTCTTAAGCATGTGAAATGCCCAGCGTACATTTACTTCATCAGATGGAGTGGCAACGATTGCGTGTTCTGTCGCATAGAATTCCTCAGAAGCCCAATTTACATTTCCGCAAAGGGCTCCTTGTCTACCAATTAGCACGGTTTTTCCTGGATTCGAGGACTCTTTAACAAATCCGCGAATTCCATTTCCTCCGAATGCAGGAAAATGGTAAACGGAGGTGCGGGATGGCGAAATTTCACTTCTTCGAATTGCTTTGCCTGCCCGTAGCATGAAGACTTTCCCTAACGGTGACCACCGAACTCTCTCTCTCTCTCTCGGCGAACGTCAGTAGCTGATCACGATAAAACTCGTATTGCTTCTTGCGGGCTTCCAGCTCCGCTTCCAGCTCCGCTTCCAGCGCTTGAAATTTGTCTAGGATATTGACGATTTCTTGTTGTATGGGTAGAGGTGGGATAGGAATCCTCAGTTTTTTTAGCTTGCTTTGAGTTTGACTTGGCACTCCACCGGCTTGATTCATTTCGCCCAAGCCAAGAGTTTGAAGTTCGTAAAACACAAATTTAGGCAGCGCTATATCTTCATTAATCTCTGTTCTGAAAATAGTGTCTACTACCCAAAAAGGTTCTTCAACGTAGAATAGATTGCCTAGGGAGCCCTTTCGTGGAATGAGAACTGACGGGCCCGAAGCAGCTGCCTGATTTGCATGGCGCATGATTCCTCCGCTGCCGTAGACAGGAATTTTCCCATCTTCCAGGTGCTTATGGTCTTTGCCATTTCTAATTGTGAGAAAGTCTTCGAGCGGCAGATAATTTACCCCGTTCGGGCAGAGTTCCGCGATGAGTTTTTCGATTTTGTTCATTTGGGGTCCTTCGGTGCTTGCTGAATCTGCTTTTGTACTGCGGTGATTTCTTTTAAGTAATCCCGTTCTACGGGACTTAGTTTTTGGTCTTGGAGTGCGCGGAACTTCTGGTATTCCTCGTCGACTTTGTTTACCGCTTGTTGGTGAGACACAGAACCTGCGCCGGTGAGAGGCTGTCCTCCCATGGCGGTAATCATTGTGGTGAGATGATCCATCCAATCAGACATGTAGGTAGGTTGATGCATTTGAGCGCGGAATTCAGCTGCATCAAAGTACGCAGAAACTAAGGTATTGAGGCGTTTGAGTTCGTCCTCAGCGAGGTAGTTTTTAGCAATCTCTGCCTCAGCTTTGGTGATTCGTTCGCCTTTCCAATTGGTTAGCCCCATGTTTGGTTTTGTGGCATCTACTCGCTCATAAACAACTTCAGCAGCAGTGTGCCCATGCGCGCCAAAGTGCAGTTTGTTCTGCACGGTGGCAAAAAATGTCTTGCTTATAGGGGATCTGGGGTCATAATCCTCACTGGTGGCATATAGATCCAATACTTGCCGGTGGATCACTTTCTCACTGGAGCGAATATCACGGATACGCTCCAGCAACTCTCGCCAGTAAGTGCCGCCGCCCGCTTCTTTGAGACGCACATCGTCCATGGCGAAACCTTTGATCAGATACTCGCGCAGTACTCCCAATGCCCACTGTCGAAACTGCGTGCCGCGAAGAGATTTCACTCGGTAGCCCACCGAAATAATCACATCGAGGTTATAGTGTTCGCGTTCGCGTGAAACCTCGCGTGAGCCTTCACGTTGAACTGTCCGGAATTTCCGGACAGTTGCCTCAGAGCGTTCTAATTCGCCCTCTTTAAACACATTGAGTATATGGTCAGAAATGTTCTGCTTCGAAGACTGAAACAACTCCACCATCTGCGCTTGGGTCAGCCAGACGGTTTCGTCGATAAGCCGAACTTGGATACGCGTAGAACCGTCGTCAGTTCTAAACATCACCAACTCGCCCGCAGGTGTGCCCCCCATATCAGGCATCGATACGTTCCCCCTCTAAATCCGCAACAATCTCCTCAATTGCCGAGCGCAACTGACTCTGACGCTCCACAATGCCCGCAATCTGCTTATTCAACTCGACAATATCCACAACCTCACGAGTGTCCTCCGGCTCAACATAAGAAGACACCGCAATGTTGTAATCATTCTCCGCAATCTCTTCGGCAGATACTAGCCGCGCGAAATACTCCACATCCTCACGGGCAGTGAACGCATCCAGAACCTTCTTCTGATGCTGCTCAGCCAGTCGATTCTTATTGCCACTGCGCTCAAACTCAGCAGAAGCATCAATGAAAAGAACCGAATTATCCTTCTTCGACTTCTTCAACACAATGATGCAAGTAGCAATAGTGGTGCCAAAGAAAAGATCCGGAGGCAACTGGATCACAGTATCCACAAAGTTGTTATCCACCAAATACTTACGAATTTTCTTCTCCGCGCCACCACGGTAAAGCACACCAGGAAACTCAACAATCGCCGCAGTGCCATTGGTGTCAAGCCAAGAAAGAATATGCATAGTAAACGCCAAATCAGCCTTGGACTTAGGCGCTAAAACACCAGCTGGGGCATAACGGGGATCATTAATAAGCAGCGGATTTGAGTCGCCTTCCCACTTAATGGAATACGGCGGGTTAGATACAATCGCCTCAAATGGCTCATCATTCCAATGAGCAGGCTCCGTTAACGTATTACCCAAAGCAATATCGAACTTTTCAAAATTCACATTGTGCAAAAACATGTTAATGCGAGCCAAGTTATAAGTGGTCAGGTTGATCTCTTGGCCAAAATATCCTTGACGCACGCCGTTTTCACCCAACACCTTCCGAAACTTTAACAATAAAGAACCAGAACCAACTGCAGGATCGTATACCTTATTCACACTGGTCTTGCCCACAACCGTGATCCGAGTGAGAAGCTCAGATACCTCTTGCGGGGTGTAATACTCGCCGCCAGATTTACCAGCCTGTGAGGCATACATACCCATCAAATACTCGTAGGCATCACCGAATAAATCAATGGAATTATCCTCAAACCGGCCAAGAGGCATAGCGCCGATCGCATCGAGGAGCTTAGCTAATTTCTTGTTGCGCTCCAGCACTGTGTTGCCGAGTTTCGTGCTATTAACATTGAGATCGTCGAAAAGCCCCTTGAGGTCACTTTCACTCTCAGAGCCAACAGCTGAGCCTTCAATGTGATGAAACACGGCCTCGAGAGTCTCATTAAGATCATCGAAATTCTCTTGGGCGCGGGCGCAAACATTCTGAAACAACTGAGAAGGAAGGATGAAATATCCTTTTTCCTGCACAATTACTTCCCTGATGGACTCAGCAGTAGCATCGTCTATCTGGGCATAATCAAAATCAGTATTCCCAGAATCCTGCTCAGGTGCGTTAATATATTCTGTCAAATTCTCCGAAATAAAACGATAAAACATAATGCCTAATACATATGTTTTAAAGTCCCACCCGTCCACGCTGCCTCGCAGGTCGTTAGCAATCTGCCAAATAGTTTTATGCAGCTGAGCCCGTTCTTGTTCCCGCATGAGTATCCTCGCACCGTCGTTTTATAGAGATCTTCTTAGAGTAGCAACTGCGGTTTACATTCAAATGTTTTCAGTAGAAGCAGGGTGGGATTTTTGGGCTACGATCCCACGACCTCGAACTCAAGAACACAAAAACCCAAGGACGAGCGGTGCGGCGGGTTTTGGCGACCTTGGATTTTCGAAGTCTTGAATTCGAAGAAGCGACAGAGGAGGTGCCAGATGGCTCGCCGGATACTAGTGTGGACCACCTACTCAATACGCATTCAACTAAGGAGGACTGCTATGAAGACAATCGGTTTCATCGGATCTGGTTTGATCGGTGCTACAGTTGCCCGTCTAGCAATAGACGCGGGATACAGCGTAGTGATGAGTAATTCGCGTGAACCCCGCACGCTGTTGCCGCTGACTCAAGCACTGGGGCCGAATGCGCGGGCCGCCACCGTAGAAGAAGCGGCCCAAGCTGGGGATATTGTGGTGGTGACCATTCCACTGAACTCGCTCCATGAGATTCCTACCGAGCCGCTGCGTGGCAAGGTTGTCATTGAGACAAGCAACTACTACGAGCAACGCGATGGATTCATTGAGCAGCTCGACAGTAGGGAAATCACAACCTCGCAGATTCTGCAGGATCGGGTGCCAGAGGCGAAGGTAGTGAAGGCATTTAACAACATTAATTTCCGCCACTTGGGCGAGCTTGCGGGCCCGGAGCATGCCGACGTTCGCACCTCGCTGGTGATCGCCGGCGACGACGACAGTGCCAAGGCGGAAGTTAGGGAATTCCTCAACGCTATCGGCTACGGAACAATCGACGCCGGTCCGCTAGCGCAGGGCTGGCGCTTTGATAATGGCCAACCCGCCTACGGCAGGCCATACATTCCCCAAGGTGTAAAGCCCACCTCTATCTTTGATATGGGCCCAGGACATCTTGCTACTGAACAAGAAATCAAAGACGCGCTAGACGCGGCTTCGCGGTAGGGAGTGAAACACAAAAAAGGAGATCCGCCTCAAATCAACGAGGCGGATCTCCCTTGTGTTAGCTGCGATGTTTAGGCAGATTCAGTGGACTTCGTGCGCAGCCACTTGTACAAAACAGTGACCATGACCGCGAAGACAACGAGGCCGATCCACTGGGTGGCAGCACCGAAATCGAACAGTGCTAGTGGTTCGTCCTTGCCGGATCCGCCAACAATAGCGGCGTTAAGGACACCGAAGAGGGACTCACCAACAATGGCACCGGTAGCAAGCAGGATACCCATGCGCTTGGAGGCCTCTGGGTTAGCCTGACGTGCTGCCCATTTGTCGTAGGATAGGCCGATGAATGCGCCGATTGGGATGATCAGCGTCAGTGCGATTGGCAGGTAGATGCCCATGCCCACGGACAGTGGTGGCAGTGACCAGCCCTTGGTGCGGCGCAGGACCTCATCCAAGATGATCACGCAGACACCGATGATGGCGCCCAAGCCGATACGGCTCCAGTCGAGGGAGTTACCAAAGATGCCGTTGGCAACAGAGGACAGCAGTGCGGCCTGTGGGGCAGCTAGTGCGTTTTCGCCAGCGCCTGGGGCGCCGACAAAGCCGAAGCCGGTCAGCATGAGCTGCAGCACAGGAGGGATGATGATGGAACCGAACAGCACACCGATGATCAAAGCAACCTGCTGTTTCCAAGGGGTTGCGGAAACCAACTGACCAGTCTTGAGGTCCTGGAGGTTGTCGTTAGAAATGGTGGCAATGCCGAAGACCACAGCGGAGGTGAACAAGGTGTAGGCCACTAGTGCTGGGGCGTTGGTCTGGGACTCGTTGCCGGTGACGAACTTGATCAGCAGTGCGGAAGCCAGCACCACGATGATGCCCACGCCCGAAATTGGCGAGTTGGATGCACCAATCAAACCGGCCATGTAGCCGCACACTGCGGCGATGATCAGGCCGATGGCGAGGACGAACACGATGCTCAAGATGATCAGTGTGCTGGTGTGGTGAGAGATCTCTGTGGCGTGAACGAACAGGTAGAGTAGTGCGCCGATAGGCAGCATGGAAGCCAAGATCGTGCCCAACACGACGGTGAAGGGGATGTCGCGTTCGGTGATGTCAACGTCGTTACCTGCGGCACGAGCACGCGAGGATGCGAGAGAATCCTTGATGCCTTTTGCAATCGGGGCAATGATCTTGATCAAGGTCCAGATAGCGGCAACTGCCATGGTGCCAGCGCCTACGAAACGAACCTCTTGGACGAAGGTAGTGCTTACAACTTCAGCGAGTTCGCCGCCGGCTGCGATGCCACCTGCAGAGAAGTAAGGAAGCAGCACGCCGTAGGAAATAATCAGGCCAACGATCATGGAGATTGCAACGGTAGGGCCAACGAGGTGGCCCACACCGATCAGTGCCAGTGACAGGCTGGAACCGAAGATTGTGCCACCAGCACCCAGCTTGAAGGTGCCGATGATTTCCGCGGTGACAGCCTTCATGGCAGCTAGGAGGGAGTAGCCGGCAGAGGTAAGAGCACCCACAATGATCACGGCGAGGCCGCGCTTGTTTTCTTCGTGGTCGGTGACCTGGGAGGCGTCGTCGCCCACCTTGAGCACCTCAGCTGCGGCAACACCTTCTGGGTAAGGCAGGTCGGAGCCGGTGACAAGAGCGCGACGCAGCGGGATGGAATACATCACGCCGAGGATGCCACCGAGGGCACAGACGAATGCGGTGGTCCAGTATGGGAAGCCGGTCCACCAGCCGACCATGATGAGACCCGGCAGGACGAAGATAATCGCGGACAGCGTTCCTGCGGCAGAAGCGATGGTCTGCACGATGTTGTTTTCTTGGATCGTGTGACCGGCGAATTTACGCAGGATTGCCATGGAGATCACAGCAGCAGGGATAGACGTGGCAAAGGTGATGCCTACTTTGAGGCCCAGATACACGTTTGCTGCGGTGAAGACCAGTGTGATCAGGCCACCGATGATGATGGCGCGCAAGGTGAGTTCGCGAACAGGCGAGCTCACCTTAGGTTTGTGAATGTCGGGTTGAGACACGACGAGGGTCCTCTCTCAGAATGAGGAAAAGCAATGAACTGTATTAGCGTATGTGTGTAATATGCGAAAAGAAAATTGTGACCTTTTTTAATGCGCATAGCCCTGCAGGATCCACGTCATAGGAATAATACTGAAAAACAGTCCGTGCATTTCGCGTTCCCATAACAGCCCGAGGGAACCGTCGGGAAGCTGCGCCATGCATTGATACACGTAGTGTCGAGGATTGAACACGCGATTGTGCTGCCACGAGGCGCCGTCGTCAGTGGACATGCGGATCATTCCGCGCCCGCGGAATGGCAACAATTGGGAGGCGTTGGCAAACACTATGGCATCGGGGTTGGTCACACGCAGCGCGTTGGGTTGGGAGAAGATCTCTGGAACGTTCGGGTTGAACGTGACCTGCGACCACGAATGACCACCGTCGGTGCTACGCGCATGAGCCACCGCACCGGAGGGGTGCTGGTTGCGAGCCCATAGCAGTACGCTGCCGTCGCTTGCTTCTACCAGTGTGGACTCGTACATCTCGAGTTCGGGGGATTCGCCGCGATGCCAGGTGTCGCCGTGGTCGTCGCTGTAGAGTGCGGCGGCGAAGAACTGGTCGCCTTTGGTGTAATACATCGGGATGAGGAGCCGACCCGCATGGGTACCGCGTTGTAGCTGGATGCCGTTTCCTGGCGAGGTGCCACAAAAACGCATCCATTCTTCTTTGACATCTGGGGTGAGATCGCGTGGGATACTCCATGTCTGGCCGTCGTCGTCGCTGGTGAGCATCCATAAGTGGCAGCTGGGGTGTTGAAAAACGGCGCCTGCGGGTGTGGTGTGGGGGTCGCCGAAAAACGATGCCTCCAGCTGGTCCACCTCACGTGGCATGGTGCAGGTACTGCCGTTGGCATGGTGGCCAATGCGGTTGCCCTCTGCGTCGAATCCGGTGCCGAGGGCGGCGTTGGGTTGGCCGATTCCTGCGGGGAATTGGTCGAGGAAGGCGAAGATGCGGCCCGTGGTGTGGTCTTGGAGTAGCACGGAGTCGGTGACGCAGGCGGTGTCGGGGAGCTGCAGGATGGTGCGTAGCGGTTGCCATGTGTGGCCGCCATCCACGCTGCGGCGGAGTACGAAGTCGATGTCGTTGGGGGCGTCGTTAGCAATGCGAACGCGCTTGTCGGCTCCGGCGATGATGACACCGGAGTCGGTGGCTAGCAGCGAGGGGATGCGGTAGCTTTGTGCCCCATCGAGGAGGCAGTCGAATAGTGCTTGGGTGGCTATCGGCTCGACGGTGGCGAGGCGTTGGACTTGGTGGTGGTTGAGCACATGGGGGTAGATCATGCCCGATTGCACCTCGCCGAAGAGGCGAACGCCGGTGGCGGCGGTACCAATGTGAACGGTGAGCTCGCCTGGTAGGTCGTTGAAGAATGCGGCCCCTGGGCTGTGGATGAGTTGCTGGCCGTCGACGTAGATGTTGGTGGCGCCGCGCCCGCATACGATCACGACGTCGTAAATCTGGCCGTCGTCCCAGCGCCCCGGCGCGGCAACACGCACGTAGTCTTCGCCGTGGCACCGCACGCTGAATATGAGGGTGCCGTCGATGATTTCGAGGGTGAGGTCGCCGGCAGCCGTGTGTGCTTGGAATGCGACACCGCCTTGGCCGGTGCCGCGGGTTTTCATAAGAAGTCGCAGCGAGCCGTGGGTGAGGTGCGATATGCGCTGGGTGTCGTGGGTGCTGAGGTGGCTGCCGGCGAACCAGACGAGGGGTTCAGCGGCCGGTGCAAGGTTGCGTGCTTGGCGCGGGGTGGGGGCGTGGTCGAGGACCTGGTGATCGATGATGGTGAGGGTGTTGTGGGGGTTGAGGGTGAGTTCGCTGGTGTCGAACCATTCGGTTTGGGTGGTGGAAAAGGCCTCGTAGCCGTCGATAAAGAGGTGGGTGCCGGTGGTATCCACGCTGAGACATAGGTGGTGCGGGAGGCCGTCGTCAAGCCCGTCGGGGTCTTCGGCGTCGATGCGGCGGTGGGCGGTGGTGCCTTGGATGCGTCCGTGGACGATGTTGAGGTCGAGGTGGTGGGGGATGTGGGCGAGTGGACCGTCGCAGGTGGTGGCGAAGGTGATGGTGAGTGCGCCGGTTGTGGTGGTCATGGGGTTACTTTCAAAGGGGGTTGGTCACTCTTTGGGGTCAGACGTCTGATGTCTGGAGTACGCTCATAATTGTTACGATGCCACCGCACTTTTGCAAGGGGAAAACCATGAACACCACACCACTGGTCATCGGTGCCTACGCAGCACTACCCGCCACGCGCGCCGACCAAGAAGCCTTCTACGATCGCCTCCACGCCGATCTCGGAGCCACCGGCCTCGAACTTCCATTCCGCGACAGCATTCACGACGACCCCACGTGGCTCGCAGGCCAACTCGCAGGACGATTTACCGACTCCATCATCACCGCGATCCCCGGCACCATGATGCGCGTCTGGGACGGCGGCACCTTCGGCCTCGCCTCCCCAGATGAAGACGGACGCAACGCCGCCACCGCCTTCACCCGTGCCATCATCGACAGCGCTCGCGCGCTTGACGACGCAGCCGGCCACCGCGTAATCGCAGGAATCCACATCCATTCCGCACCAAGCGTGACCGCCAACCGCGACCAGTTTCTCCGCTCCCTTACCGAACTACTTGAGGGCATGGACGATGATGATCCCCACCTGATCATCGAGCACTGCGACCGCTACAACGAGGCCGTGACCGGGGAAAAGCGCTTCCTCAACATCGAGCAAGAAATCGCCATCGCCAAAGAAACCGGCATCGGCATCACCGTGAACTGGGGGCGCTCCGCAATGGAAGCCTACGACCCCCAACTGCCAGCACAGCACATCCAAGCGCTCGTCGCCGAGGGTGTATTCGAAGGCGTGATGTTCTCCGGTGCCGGCGACAAGGAAAACACCTTCGGTGCCGCATGGGCCGACCTGCATCTGCCACACCACATGGACGAACCAGCATCACTCATGGACGATGGCCGCATCACAGAATGCCTCAGTGCTGCAGGCGGTGCACAAAAGTACCACGGTGCCAAGATCCAAGCCCCCGCAGAAGCCGATGTGGCAACACGCGTGACCATGCTGGGCCACATCACGCGGCACCTTCGCTAACTAATCTGCTAACTGATTAGGAGCGATCCGCTAACGTTGGGCGAATAGGCCGCGCGATCTGCGTCATCAGGGAACGACCGCGCAGCTCCACGGACTTCATCATCGTCCACCGAGCCTGCTCCGCCTCGTTGGCGCGCTGCAACGTAGCAGAGTTGGTGAGCACGCGACCAGGGGTGTTCTTCGCGATCTCCGTCAAGCGTGCCGCAGTGTTCACAGCGTCACCGATCACCGTGTACTCGAAGCGATCATGACCACCGATGTGGCCAGCCACCACGTGACCAGAGGCAACACCAATACCAGCCTCAAGACGCAAGCCCATGAGCTCCTGACGCAGCTCGCGGGCGGCGGTGAGGGCGTGGCCGGTGGCGTCGGAAAGCGTGACTGGTGCACCAAAAACAGCCAGTGCAGCATCGCCTTGGAACTTGTTAATAATGCCCTTGTTGCGGTGCACAACCTCCACCACATGCTCGAAGAAGCGATTGAGCTCTTCCACAACCTCTTCTGGGTCATGGTTGACGGCGAACGTGGTCGAACCGATCACGTCAACGAACACAACGGCAACCTCACGATCCTCGCCGCCTAACTGCGGGCGCTCCTCCAAAGCACGACGGGCAACCTCTACACCCACATAGCGGCCGAAAATATCGCGCACACGCTGGCGCTCCTTCAAACCACGCATCATCTCATTGAAGCCGGCCTGAAGTACACCGATCTCGGAGCCGTCGTAAATGTCCACTTGGACACCCGAGTCCCCGCGGCGCACCCGATTGATCGCCCCCTGCAGCTCCAAAATCGGATCCACCACGCTCATGATCGAAAGGGTAGTACCCAAAAAACCAGTGATCAGCGCGGCCATAGCCAACGCGATCACCGCAGGCATAATGTCGCTGACGTTATCGGTAAACATGCCCACGTGGTGGCCCATCACCATCAATAAAATGCCAATGATCGGAACCGCGCTGGTCAACGCCCATGTGAGCCGCAGACGCGACGTAATCGGCGGCTCCAACGTGGAATCCTCAAAACGACGAGCCAGCGCCGTTGCCGCCACCGGCCGCACCAACCGCTGCGCCTCCAAGTAGGTGAGCACCACGATTACAGCACCACTGAGCGTCGAAGCCACCGCAATGGCCAACGCCAAGCGTGGCGAAGTCTGCCCAGCGGCAATCGCCAACACCACAATGCCCAGCGCCCACACCACGCTGCATAACGCCGCTTGGTAGATCGGGATACGCATCACCAAATTGCGAACCATATTTGGATCATGCGTTTCCGGATGGCGCTGCCAGTCCAATACCGGACGGAACAGCAAAAAGGTGACCACGCCACCAAAAATGACCGCTAGGATCAAATAGCCGATGCCTAGCTCAGGCAGATAGCTGGCCTCATCGGTGAACTGGTCGAACTCTGGCAGCGGTACCAAGTACTTCAGGAACAACATGACCCCCACGGCGCCCAACACGTTGGAGCCCAATACCGTGGTTGCGTATAACGGCCACGAAGTCTTAAACAGCCACTTGAAGGCGCGCCATAGTTTGGTCATGCCCACTACTTTAACGGTCGGCTACTACAAGCGATACTCTATTGAAGTAATGAGCACGGAAATAACTGGGTCGGACATCTTTGCGCAGATGGGTGTGAGCGAACACGTCGCCCCCATCTTGCGTACTGCCGCGCGCGCCGCACGCAACCATGACATTGGCAGCGCCATGACACACGCATGGCTATTTACCGGCCCACCCGGGTCAGGGCGTTCTGTTGCAGCTGTCGCATTCGCCGCCGCCCTCGAATGCACAGACCCCACCGTGGTCGGTTGTGGGCGCTGCGAACAATGCCACGCCGTGCTTCACGACGCCCACGGCGACGTCCTCCACATCGTCCCACGCGAACTTTCCATCCCCGTCGAAATGATGCGTGACGACGTCGTCGAACCCGCCGCAAAACGCCCCACCGTTGGACAATGGCGAGTAGTCATCCTCGACAACGCCGACCGCCTCACCCCCGAATCCGCCAACGCCCTGCTCAAAACCGTCGAAGAACCCCCAGCGCACACCGTGATCATCCTCTGCGCGCCCTCCACCGACCCCACCGACATCATCCCCACACTCCGCTCCCGTAGCCGCCACCTCTACGTCCCCCAACCCTCCATCGACGAAGCCGTAGCAGTACTCACCCGCGACGGAGCCATCCCCGAATCCGCCGCACGCCTAGCCGCAGCAACCACCGGTGGACACATCGGGCGTGCACGCTGGCTAGCCACCAACAAAGATGCCCAAATGCGACGCTCTGCTGTGCTCAACATTGCAGAACTCGTCTTCCACGGCGACCAAGCCTTCCGTGCCGGCGGCAGCCTAGTGAAACAAATAACAAAGCAAGCAGAAGCCCAGCTCAAAGAAGAAAACGAAGAAGAAATCGACAAACTCCGCAACGCCCTCGGCATGGGATCCCGCGGCAAAGGAGTACACAAAGCCCTTCGTGGAGCAGACTCCGCCATCCGCGACCTTGAAGCACTACAAAAGAAACGCAAAACCCGCTTCGTCCGTGACCACCTCGACATGGCACTCGTCGACCTCTCCGGAATCTACCGCGACGCCATCATGACCCACACCCATGCCACAGTTGGACTCATCCACCCCGACCTCAGCGGCCTATCCGCCGAACTCGCCCAACGCGTCCCCCTAGCCGGACTCGTTGCCTGCCTCGACGCCATCACCATCTGCCGCGAACAAATCCCGAACAACGTGCGCCCCGAAGCTGCCTTCGACGCTATGCTCGGCCGCATCCGAATTGCCTGCGGAGCCACCTAACCGGCGTAGCACCCCACTCATGCTCTGCGGTTTTCATATTTTGGCAACCCATACGGTATAGTTGTCGCCGGATAACGCACCCATACGTTTTATCCGTGCCGCCTTAGCTCAGTCGGTAGAGCGCTTCACTCGTAATGAAAAGGTCGCGAGTTCGATTCTCGCAGGCGGCTCAATAAAACCCCAGCTAGATAATGCTTTCTAGCTGGGGTTTCCTTTTGCTTCACAACTGCTGCATGTTGCATGTTGTCGCAGGTGATTGCGTCCCGTAGCGAACAGAAAGCGAACAAATAGCGAACAGATTTTGCAAAAAATGACATAAGAACCATGGAGGAACAATCCCAAAACATCTATTTAATTCATGCATGAACGGGTTATCATATTGACAGACAGAGAGGAGTGATCGAGATGCTGCTATATGAAGATACACGAATGCGCGCAGTTGAAATTCTCAGATCACTCCCAATCGGAAACTCAGGAGTCTCCGGACTAGTACAGCTAGCTGCAACCCTTGGACCCTCAGTCGAATTCCGCCCCTCGATCCCACCATTTCCGGAGTCGTTGTCAAAGAAGATGAACAAAACCCAAAAATATACATCAACTCAAATGAGCCAGAAGTTCGACAACGCTTCACACTCGCCCACGAAATAGGCCATCTAGTCGAACGCGAACACCTGGGAAAAGACGTCGAATACTCAAAAATTCTAGATAAAAAGGCGAATTTGCTACCGCAATCCACTTCGGAGTTTCACAACCAGCAGTAAAAAACGCGCAGAACGCCTCAAAAAGAACCCAGATACAACGTGCCAGATGTAAAACCCCAGGATTCAGCGGAAGAAAGCAATTTCGACAAGCCCCCAGCAAAAGCCGCTGAAGAAAATAAAGATATCGACCCCGCCACAAAAGGGCAATTGAAAAACCCGAACACCCCAGTGCCACTCCAAGCCGAAAAGACATAGATAGCAAATTCCAATCACCCGCGTTTTATACGTCACTGACCCGGTGGCACCCAAGAATCGCGTACTTCCAATTCCTAAGCGGCAATAACTTTCCTGCAGAATGGAGCCCAGACAAACGCTTCAAAACTGCATTGAACAACACCTATCTCTATATAAGGTTTGCTATTGGAACGATCTAATCATGATGTGTTCCATCCTCACCCTAATGGGAATAATCGCCACCATCATCGCATGCAAAACAATCATCTAAAAACTAAATAACCTGTAACTCACACTCAACACGCCTACGCTCACGCAATCTAGTCCGGTTTCCCACAAGTGTGCGTAGGTGTCAAGGGTCGTGGCAGCACTTGCGTGTCCAAGCATAAGTTGAACGGTTTTCACGTCAGCACCGGCTGCAATCGCCAATGATGCTGCTGTGTGTCGTAGCTCGTAGGTTGTCAGGCCTGATATGTGTGCATGAGTGCAGATGGTTGCCCACTGCCTGCGCCATTTTGTGGATGTCCACACATGGCCGGTTTCATCGGGGTTTCCGAGATCGTCGACGTCACGACGGATGGACAGCCTACCGCGCATGGGGTCGAGGTCTTTGACTTTCAATCCTTTTGCTTCCCTTGGGCGAAGACCGGTGAATAACAAAACGTTGCGCATGAGTGCTACTTCGTTCATGGGTATTGCAGCTGCTAAAAGGCGGTCGATTCCTCGGATGGTGAGGTAGCGGCGTTCTGCTTTTCCTTGGCGGGGGATATCGGTGCAACGGATTTTGTTTTTGTTAATGATGTCGAGTTCTTCGGCTTGGTCGAGGAGTGCTTTGATGACGATTCCGATTTTGCGTTGCGAGCCGGAGCCGATCACACGGGGTTGGTTATGCTTGCTGCTTTTGGTGGTGGTGACGGTAGGGATCCAGGCTGCTATTTTTGCTCATTCAATTTTCCAACATGCGGTGTTTCCGAAGACGGGTTGGATGTGTTTCCACGCAGCAATGTAACCAGCTTTGGTGCTTTCTGTGCGTCCTTGTTTTGACGCGATCCATACATCCCACATGTCTTGGAGTGTGACATCGAGTTTGTCTTTAGTAATCTAGGTGCCATCGGCTTGGCCAACGGATGCGCGTGCGATGTGAAGTTCAGCTTCGTCTTTGGCGTGGCATGAGGTGGTGACGTGTTTGCCGTTTTTTTACCCAGACAGCTTGCCAGCGTTTGCCTTTTCCCCATCGAGCAGAGCGTATTCTTTTGGTTCTCGATGTTGCGTTGGGGTTGGGTTTTGTCCAGAGGTCGCGCACGAATGCCATGGGGTGGACTTCTTCCTTGTCGGGGATAAACTGTTTAGAATTTCCGAATAGTTCAATCCCTGCTCAGCTCCCTTTCACATCTTCTGCCAAGTTGAGTGTGAAAGGGAGTTTCTTAGTTATCGGAAATTCCGACCAACCCCGCTAGGTTGAGATGAGGATATACATTGTGGTGTTGTTGTGTTGGCTAGTCAATCGAGTGGTCACCTCGATTGAGTGCTTTGACTTCTGCTTCAACTGCTTTCATATCCATCGTGTTTACCTCTGCATCGAAGCGTAGCTGGTAAGCATCCCACTCTGCCTGCGCCTTTGCGATTGCCTGCTTATGGCTTCGCTTCCCAAAACCATGGAGGACATGGCGCTCATTAAAGACAAGCCATGCGTCTGTCTTCTTCATCCAGTCATCTAACAGGAGAGTCTTTTTCCTCTCTGCTTGATCTTCGGCGTAGTTGAGGAAGTTCTTGGCTATACTCATATCGCCCTTGTGCGGCTGTTCACCAGTCCAGTTGGTTAAGCCCGCGTTCGGCTTTGTGTGGTCTGCACGCAGACAGATAAGTTCCGCAGCGGTATTTCCATGGGTTGCGAAGTGAAGCCGGTTTTGGATTCCTGCGAAGAAATTTTTGACCTCTTTATAGGATTTGATTTCTTCATAGTCGGCACTGGTAGCAGCAATGACGTCGCAGATTTTGCGGAAGAATTGACGCTCGGAAATCCGTGATCTCACGGATCCGCTCAAACAACTTGTCAAAGTGCGTATCTACTCCATCATTCTTCGGACGCTGATCATCTAGCGCGAAACCTTTGGTGAGGTATTCGCTAAGGACTTCTGTAGCCCATTTGCGGAATTGCGTCCCGCGCACGCCTCGGACTTGGTACCCAACCGCGAGGATCATATTTAGGTTGTAGTGATTGATAGAACGATCCTGACCTTGCTGTTGTAAAAGTTTTTTACATTTGGTTTGGTCCAGTTCTCCATAGGAAAATTGGGTGACATGAAAATTACTTTTAAGAAAATTTGTTAAACATTGTTCAAAAAGATGTTATGTTTAAATCGTCGTGATGATCGTGAATTTCATTTAGTGGAAGGGGTGATGTGTCATGCGGAAGTTTATTGCTGGCGCTGCATCATTTTTAGTCTTGGCAGGGGCATCTGGAATGGCTCATGCTGTAACTTCTGAATAAGTGCCTAATGAGGTGGTGACGAATGGGACTGTTGATCAACGGCAGGTGTCGTCGTTGGAATTGTCTCGTGAACCTAATGAACGGCGTGATCAATTACTGAATGAAGGATTTTTAAAAGAAGCTGAACAAGAATTTCCTGGATATACTATAGAAACATATCGTAACACCAGTAATGGAGTTACCGTTGAGTACGATGTGGTTGCTTGGAATAAAATAGCCTCTAGACATGCAATTCTTTCTGATCAAACCTGTTACGATTTAAGCCAATTTATAAACATTGGCTGGAAGCGTGCTCCGCAAGAAAAGTGTGCATAATTCAAAATGAAAAAGATTGATTCACTCTCGATGAGGAATTCCAGGCTGGTGCCGGTAGTCTGCGTTATCCTTGTGTTTTTTCTTCTGTCTACACTATCTTTTGCCACGGGTTTTTTGCATTTGATGCAGTGGTTTTTATTGTTGTAGCGGTAGTGCTGGCGCGTCGTCTTGGAAAAACGAAAAATAAGGAGAGTGAATCAGCGATTGGGATCATTGCAGTTGGTTCTGTAGTGCATGTTCTTGATCTGGCACATATGATTGATTTACCAGCGTTTGGATTAGGACTCATTATTGCTGGGGCGGTTGTATTATTTGTTGCTGATTATCTATAGCAAACTGAGGCTGGGGGTTTGGAGTCCTCCGGTTGTGCGATTAAGCCCCAGTCCACAGTATATGTGGGTTGGGGTTTTGCATTGCTGGATATTTGTGGGTCGGTATTTACTTGTTTTGGTGCGCCGAAAAGCTTGTCTTCTGTGTAGCAGAAGAGACGGTCGACTAAGTGCGCAATTTCGCCGAAGGAGCTGACAAGAAAAGAGGCTCAGGGGTGTTCAATGCTTAAAGCGAACAGACAGCGAACAATATAGGTATATATGCAGGTAGGGGTCATTTTCTTTTCTACTCATAAGAGAACTATCCAGTTTACTGATTGCCGCAATAGCCTTGTTCCAAGATTCTGCTGGTATACGCGCTGTAAGTCGTGGAACCTGAATACGACCAGCTATTTGCTCCACAGGGCTTAGCTGCCAAGGGAACGGAAGCGAATCGAACCAAAAGCCATGATCGATAGACCAGATCTCGTAATCATTATTAGTATCGTAGAGAAACTGAAGATCCTCCTGAACATTGCACAGCGCCCACAGTGCGATGAGCTTAGGAATCTCATTGTGATTGCTGTCATCGAGAACATGATGAATAGCAGCCGGATCAGTCTCAAGAACCGCACCTTCGAGATTAAGGGAACCGAACAATGGCGTGCCATCTAGAGAATACCTGCGAGTAGCATCTCCGACACGGTATCCAACAAACGTTTCTGGAACATGGATTACTGCCCATTGACGAACACGCGCACCGATGTGTTTGCCAATCTCACTAGCAACGACCTCATTGATCGTTGATTCTTGCCCATGGTCATTAATAAATCGTTTGCATCAGTAAATATTGCCGTCACTTGCGTGTGCTGGGAAAGGCCTTGTCCCAGTATCTGCAATTTCCCCAGGTACCTGCAAATAAAGAGGCACTTCTTTTCGGGAGTGGTGCTGTTCCATAGAAATATTGTTGCTGTTCATGACTTCTGTCCTTGTCTCTGGTTCAGTAAGCAAACACGATTGAGCCGTAATTCGCCCTCGTGTATAAAGATCCATCCGCATACTCAACATTTGTGGGGGAACACCAAGCTCAGCAGCTATCGCAGGCGCAATTCATTCATTAGCCCGCCGCTCGATCATTGTGATCCCCATTTTGTTGGAGAGTGATTCAAGTGCTGCTTCCACAGGATTCATTTGATCTCCTAGATGTAGTTCTCTTCTAATGGATCGGCGGCTTTTGCTCTGCGGTTTTTCGATCTCAGCATCGATGCCGTCGAGGATGGAATTGTAACTGGAGGCTTGGGTTCTAGTGGTGGTTGCAACACCGAGATTGAAAGGATGTTTCAACGGTGCTGTATGAGTATGCGGGTGTTGTTTACCCGCCCCGTTCAAAAATGTGTGCTGCTCGGCGTGAGCATTATGTAGAGCTTTTGCGTCAGGGACTGAATTTTACGCAAGCAGCCAAAGTAGTGGGCGTTTCCAAACGTACCGGGAAAGTATGGCGTAATGGACGTACTCGCTCGAGCGGGCGTAACGAAAAGGCTAGCGTTGCCTAGTACTGTGCAAAAATGGAGATCCCTGAAAATGCTGGACCGTACTATCTAGGCCTGCAAGAACGAATCATTATCGCTGATAGGCTTCATGCAGGTAAAAGTATTCGCGCGATTGCCGGAGAGTTAGGCAGGGCACCGTCAACAATCAGCCGCGAGGTAAATAAACATCGTAGCCCAATAACAGGGGACTATTAGCCATATCACGCTGACCAGCAAGTAATACAAGCCAGGAAAA
Organism: Corynebacterium rouxii; assembly: GCF_902702935.1. Lineage (NCBI taxonomy): Bacteria > Bacillati > Actinomycetota > Actinomycetes > Mycobacteriales > Corynebacteriaceae > Corynebacterium > Corynebacterium rouxii. The sequence continues at coordinate 332,358 of NZ_LR738855.1, forward strand.
GACCTAAGCCAGCCAAGATTAACCGCAGTGCGCTATTGTTTCAACTGGTGGAGGACGGGTTAAAGAAACACTGGAGCCCGGAGCAAATTAGCGGGTGGCTGAAGAAAAACTATCCTGATAACCCGGCAATGAATATGTGTGTAGAAACCATTTACCAAGCGATGTATGTTCATGCCCGTGGACAGTTAAAGCTAGAGGTTAAAAAGATGCTGCGTACAGGGCGTAGCAGGCGTAAACCGCATAAACAACCCCAGCAGCGCACACCCCGTTTTAAAGACCCCATGGCAATGATTGCTTGCCGCCCAGCACAGGTCGATGAACGGATCATTCCAGGACACTGGGAAGGGGATTTGATATGCGGTGCCGGCAATAAGTCCGCGATTGGCACGTTGGTAGAGCGTACAACCCGGTTCACAATTTTGCTACATCTTCCTAATCACCATGATGCCGGCAGCGTTCAAGAAGCGATCGTGAAAAAGATGCAAGGACTTCCAAAACTACTACGTAACTCCCTTACCTGGGATCAGGGGTCTGAAATGGCGCTGCACAAGAAAATCTCTACTCCTTAGATATGGATGTTTTCTTCTGCGATCCTCATTCTCCTTGGCAACGAGGCACAAACGAGAACACCAATGGTTTACTACGACAGTACTTCCCAAAAGCTACCGATCTATCCCAGTACCCAGAAGACTATCTTGACGCAGTCGCAGAAGAGTTAAACGATCGACCACGCAAGACGTTAGAATACGATAAACCCAGCGAGCGGATCCTCAAGCTGCTTGCCTAAAACCATCAACCGTTGCAACCACCCCTAGAACCCGCCGGCGAGAAGAATGTGCACCGCATCGAACCACTGACGACCTCGGAAGATTTCTCCGTGCTTGCCGACGCCTTCGGCACACCGTACTGCTTCTGGCTACTGGGTGGGGCGCCAGAAGGTGTGAGCATCCCGAACCACAGCCCGAAATTCGCGCCGGTTCTGCAGCCGACTCTAGAAAACCGGCACCAGGGCGTTGGTCTCGGCAAGCATAGACAGACTTAAAGTCGTCGTGGACCTTACTCCCGCGTGAGTACGCGCAATGCGGCATCGTTAATGAAAATGCGCTGACGGCCTCGCTTAGTTTCACTCAACACCCCAATATCAACCAGATGATTAAGCCACGTTGCAGCCGTTTGTCTTTTCACTAGTCCGCTGTCTTCCACATCCTGAATGCGTAGGTACGGGCGCACCATCGTGATTTCAGACATTTCTTTAGCCGGACTAATAATGCCCGCATCGCGGATAGCAGCCGTGATCTCATCTTGTACCTGACGTAAGTCCGCGATCATAGTAGCGGCGTCGGTGGCTGCAACCTCCACGCCGCGGATCATAAACAAAAGCCAATCTTCCCAGGCAGATTCCGTTGTCACTCGGTTCAAGCAACGATAATATTGCGCCTTGTTCTCCACGATATAGCCGGATAAATAAAGCACAGGGAACGGAAGCAGGGCTTTTTGCAGCAGATACAGCACATTGAGGATACGCCCTGTGCGTCCGTTACCGTCGGTAAACGGGTGGATGGCTTCGAACTGATAATGCAGCAGAGCCATCTTTACCAAAGAATCAACGTCATGCTCGCTATAGATATAGCGCTCCCAACGCGATAAGTGCTGCTCAATCACTTCTCGCCCTTCAGGTGGAGTGTAGATGCGCTGTTGCGTATGCGGGTTACTGATGAATGTTCCAGGGTAAGAGCGAAACGGCGCAATGTGCGGTTCATCGCTTTGCAAAGTTCCGCAGACTATTTGCGTGGTCTTGGCAGATAGTGGCCGTTGACCGATCGATTCTAAGCCCGCATGCAAGGCGGCGTTATAGCGCAGAGCTTCTTTAGTTGCCGGGGTCGGCTCTGCGTCAACGTTCCAGGCAGCGCGGAAAAGCTCATCGTTTGTGGTTACGATGTTTTCGATTTCTGTAGACGCGCGTGCTTCGCGCAACGGAATCGTGGAAGTAAGAATCTCCGGATTGGGAATAAGCTGGCAAGCGGTGCGTAGCTCAGCAAGCTTTTCTTTTGCAGCAATAATCGCTTTGAGCACTGGAACGGTTTCGACGACTTGGGCAGGGGGCAGAGGTGGAAGCTCGTTGAAAGGACGGTTGGGGTCGAACGTGGTGCTGCTCATGCCGAAAGAATAAACATATCGGGGGCGCGTTCGTCGCCGGGGAGCCGACCGCTGAGCAGTTGCTGCCCGCTGTGGGTTGCCACCCGTCGACACAGCCCACAGCAGCGGAGGTTGCCGAAGAACTAGCCCCGTGGGTAGAGACCTTCGTGCCAGAGATGGTGCTGGTCAACTACTATCCGCCGGGTTCTGGGATGGGCATGCACGTCGATGAATTTGAGGAATCGCGGGCGCCGGTCATTTCAGTATCGATTGGCGACGAAGCACTGTTTCGGATGGGACACACCGAATCACGCACCCAACCCTGGGACGATGTGACTCTGTGCTCCGGCGACTTGGTGGTTTTCGGTGGGCCGAAGCGTTTTGCTTATCACGGGGTGGTGCGCGTGAATGATGCCACGCTTCCCGACGGCTGCGGGCTGGAACAAGGCAGGATTAACATCACGATCCGGCAGGTTTCTGCGGCGCCGAACGTACAGGGGTGTTAAACAGGGATTTGCTCAAAGATTGCCTAGGGAACCGTGGATGCAGACTTGCTAAGAAGACGACAGACCCAGGCTGGAGCCACCGCCACCAGCACCGCTACGGCCTGGCGTGGCTAGCGGCCCACATGGTTGCTGGACTGTTGATTCTTGGAATTCGGGTTCTCGGGCTTGGCGACGGGGCCATTGTGGCGTGGGGCAGTCGGGGGCAGTCTCAGCTGGAGCGTCGTCAGTGCTCGGCTGCGCTGGGGCGGCGGTGGTCTGCGCAATCCAATCGCCTAGCCCATGCAGCGAAGCAAACAGCGAGAAACGCCCACCACCTTGAGAAGCCTTAAACGAGGTCACCCCGGCAACCTCACCGTCGACAAAAAGCGGTCCGCCGGAATCGCCACGCCCGGCTTTAGCCTCGTCCAAATACTGCACGACGAATGCACCATGCTGGTTGCCCTGCGGCCGAAGCCCGGAAGAAGTTTTGCCAACCGCAGCGCGGGCATACTGCAGCGTCTCGCCGGTGCCAGCACCCCAGCCGTACACGCGTCCCTGCTCACCAAAGCTCACCGGTGCGCGGCGAACCTCGCGGATCAGACGCTGCGGCAGCGCATCGGTGACATGCACCAACGCCACATCGCCGTGCGGTGCCCACACTGCGTAATCCGAGGTGAACGTATTTTCTTCCCGATGTTGCTGCTCGCGGGTGGTGCCAACATAGACCCGCCGCTGCAAATTGGGCACCTCGACGCAATGCTGGGCGGTCAGCACCCACTGAGAAGCAACCACGGTGCCAGTACAACTAGCCACTTGAACCACGCCTTCGGCAGCGGTATCGTCCTCAGGGGAGACGGGCGTGCCATTTGTCAGTGCGGTGGCTGTTGCCGCACCAAGAACACCGCTGGTACCCGCAATACCCAGCAAGCTTGCTGCAGCAAGAGCAACAATTTTTCGCATTACACATCCTTGCAATCTTGTGGAACCACACGCTTGTTGGTGCCCTGCGTTCTCGCGCGGCGGAACGGTGATTCACTAATACGACTGACTTTTTCCATTCGGATCATAGCACCAAAGGTGAGTAATGTGTTCCTATCTAGTTAGTCAAGTCCGTGGGTGGAGTTTTCAGGGGCGTCCGCGGTGCTGACTCTGTCTGATTAGCGGCACGCTGAGGGGCCGACTAGAGTTTACCCAGTCGGCTTTTGTATCTGGGGCTTTATGCTGCTGCGACGACTGCGGCGTTATGTCTCTTGCCTTCTTTTCGCTTTCGTTCGTAGAATTGCCGTGAACGTTCGTGGAATCTGATCGATGCAAAAGACGATTGCCATAGAGCGTTCTTTAATTTTTTGTTGCCGGCTCGGTTTAGACTGTTGGACATAATGGCTTAAGGGACATTTGGGGATGCGGACATTTTTTAGGAATATTCAGAGTAACAGTTCACGCCTGCGTTGATTGATGCTTAATCCATCGAACTCAAGCTTGATTCTATCTTCGTTATAGAAGCCAACATATTCATGAAGTGCTCGCTCTCATTCATCACAATGGGGCCACTTACACCCATAGAACATCTCATTTTTCATTCTGCCGAACAATCCCTCGCACGCTGAATTGTCGGGTGAACATCTCTTCTTCGACATCGAACGCGTAAAGCCGATGTCCTGTGATGCTTGAATCCAACTGTTGCCCCGATAATGGCAACCACGATCGGAATGAATTACTAATTTTGCGGGGTCAGTCGGTGCATTATTGTCAAACGCCTGCTTCAAACAGTCGTCGGCAAGCTGCTGATGAGGGTGTCGGCTCGTTGTAGCCCCGACAATCTTTCCATCGAAACAGTCCACTAACGCCGAGAAGTATATTTTCCCGTCATCAGCAGGAAACTCGGAAATATCTGTCAACCACAGTAACCCTGGTGGGTCGGCATGAAAATTTCGTTTCACCAGATTCGGTGGGGCATCCGAAATCTCACCACGATAGGACGAATAGCAACACCTTTTCTTCACATAGCGCACCGTGAATCCTTCGGCAGAGATGATTCAACACACGACTTTCTCACTGACCTTGATACCCAGTTTCTTCAGCTGAATCCAGAATACTCGACGATTTCGGTTATCACCTCTGTCAGTTCTGCATATTTTGACGGGCTATTTAGGGCTTTGAGCTGGTAGTAGAAGCTGGATGAAGAAAGACCAACAATGTCGAGCAACAACGAAGTTGGAAAACAAGACCGTAACGCATCGACCACAATGGCTTTGAACTTGTTACTAAGGTTGGCTGGGTCGATGGGGATCGTCTTTTTAATTCTTCTAGTTCTTTTTCTCACACGGCCTTTTTTCGCTGATAGGCGTGCTGCCAGCTTCTTGAGTTCAGCCGCATTATCTGGAAGCGATTTCTCAAAAGCTTTACGCGTGACAATGCCTACAGACTGTTTGCGTTCAGTTGTGCTCATCAAGCCCCACTTTCCTTCTTCGCGGAATCGTTGGGCCCAAGCATGAGATGCTCATTTTCGAGTTCAGCGAAAGCTCAGATGCGATGGTGTCAGGAGACATACCGGCGGTGAAAAGCTCAACGGCTTTTAAGTTTTGCGCTAAGTGGGTAGCGCTTTAAGTCGTATGCCGAATGGGGGCAGCTGGAGGTTCATCACGCTTTTTGATCCATCGATGGAGTGTCCAACGGCCTGGGTAGCCCAACTCACGAACGGTCTTGGTAGCAGATTGTGTTCTATCGAATACCTCTAATGCCTTAAGCCGCTGGGCATCCGTGTATCGCACATTAGTCATACGGGAAATCCTCCAAGATTTCGTCCGCATCCCCCTTTGTCCCTTAAGCCTTTTAAAACCGTTGCTGGAATATGGTTACTTAGATATCTCGCTTAAAAGAATTCTTGGAATTGTAGCTCACTGACGACGGGTATGAACTCGACTATGTTCAGGATCTGACCTACAAGATGCTGCTCAAATACGCGGACATGGAGCCTTGCGTAGATGTAGCTCCATTTCTGCGTAAGGTCTAATTAGTCTCGAGCGTGTAGGCTCTGTTCGATTTTGACGAACTTGCCAGTTCTAAAAGATATTGGTTTGTGCAATGGTGTGAAACTCAAAGGCAATATCACTCGTGCTCTTCCTTCGTGGCGGCAAGCGCTTCATGCCGGCTTGAATGTGGTTCCTCTGCGTTAAGGAATGCTTCGAATATCTTGACTTCTAACTAGTCGAAGTTGTCTGTGCCGTGTGAGCTGCGAACCCTGGATTCTACGGCAATGACTGTGTCAGAAGTGTAGCGATCAAGAACTTTATTTATGCCTCGACCTTGTTCCTTTCTGAATCAAAGACCGCGCTCGTGCTAGTTGTGGGGGCTTGCATGAGCAACTGGAGGCTAGTAATCGCGGGGGGAAATCCCTGGCAGCATGCGCGGCATTACTTTGCCGGTGGCATTGCGGGGGAGCTCGTCGATGAAGTGCACATCGCGGGGGATGGAATGGTCGGCAAGCTTGGTGCGTACCCAGTCACGGACAGCGTCTTCGGTCAGGGCCCTACCCGCGGCAGTGGGGCTTTTGACGATCCACACGGCGATTCGAGCGAAGGTTTCGTCGTCGTCCACACCGCTGGCGTAGAGGTCTTGGATACCTGGCATGGGCTCGAGGACTTCTTCTACGGACCGTGGGAAGACGTTTTCGCCGCCGACGATGATCATGTCGTCTGCACGGCCGAGCACGTACAGCAGGCCGCGTTCATCGAGGTAGCCGCGGTCGCCGATCTGGACGAGTTCGCCGACGCGCTTAATGGGGATGCGGGGGTCGGTGTAGCCGTTAAGGGTGGTGTTGTTGTAGCAGAAGATACGGCCGACGGTTCCGGCAGGAACAGGCTGGTCGTTGTCGTCGAGAATGCGGACGGTGGTGCCTTCGCAGATCTTGCCGGCAACGGTGGGGTTTTTGGCTACTTCTTCCATGTTGGCGATGGCCGCTGCGGAGATCTCGGTGCTGCCGTAGAGGTTACACAGGATTTTGCCAAAGCGATCATGGACTGCTTCGACGAGCCATGGGGATAGGGCGTGGCCGGAGGAGAAGATGAATTCGAGGCTGGAGCAGTCGATGTTTTCTTGGCCTTCGACTTCGAAGAAGCGCTTGAGGAAGATCGGGGAGGAGATCATCGCATGGATTTTGAAGCGTTCGACGTCGCGAAGCGTGCGCTCGGGGTCGAAGATTCGGCGGGTGATCACGGTGCAGCGCATGGCGAAGCTCAGGTTCAAGATTCCCCAACCCCAGGTGTGGAACACCGATGCGGTGAGCTGAACGTTCATGTTGGTGCGGAACGGAATCTCGCTGAGCACGGACCCAGGATTGTGGGGGCTTTAGGCTCGTTGCGCATTACGCCCTTGGGGATGCCGGTGGTGCCAGAGGACATGAGCACGATGGCACCGTGTTGAGGGAAAACGGGTAGGTTTCCGCGGGTGTGCGTTGCGACGATCTCCTCAAGGTCGAGGCATTCCGCAGCGCGGGGGTGCGGTTCGGCTTCGCGGTGGGCCACGATCACAGGGATCTGGATGTTTTCGGGGAGACGCGGTAGGAATTCTTCGTCGATGACGAGCAGGTTGATACCGTCGCGGCGGATGCAGCCGTCGAGTTGATCGCGGGAGGATCCGATGTTGAGCAGGTAGATGGAGGCGCCTGCGTAGCCTTTGGCGGTGAGCGGGTAGATGCTGCCGCGGCCGTTGCGGGCCATCACGCCGATGCGGAGGTCTTCGCTGTTGAGCTGGTAAAAGTAGCGGGCCAAGGCGCGGGAGTTGTCGCGTAGTTCTTGGTAGGTGAGGCTGCCGTCGTCGTCGATAAGTGCGATGCGGTTGGGGCACACGCGGGCTGCTTGTTCTACTTCACGTGCGGTGGTGAAGCGATATCGTGCCATGGTGATTGGAGTACTTAGCGCTGCGAGGGGGTTGCCCTCGGTGCTGAGGAGCCCTGATGCGGCGATCGTAGGCATGTGGCGTGCCATCGATGTCAGTGTTGTCAACAGTGGCGCAATCTGGGGCATGTAAGGAAAACTCCTATAACAATAATTTGTATGACATAGCGGTTTATATGCGGAAGTAATCTTGGCGTTACGTTTCGTTTGGTAACATACCTATCTTTGACAACAACTTTTAAGTAGAAAACTTTCCCATGCGATCACTGACCGTCCTCTGTATTACAATCCTCGCAATCCTTGCAGTATCGCCGGCACATGCAGGTATCACCCGCAATAATGTCGTCATTTTTGGTGACTCTATGGTGGCTGACCCGTTGGTATCAGAAGTAATCGCAGGTCGTCTCAGTGGCCAACCACATTGCCCACATTCACCTACCAGCTACGCCGAAATCGCAGCGAAACGCCTAAGCCTAGAGTCCCGCAACTTCTCCTGCGCAGGTGCCCAAGTTCACATGGGCGGGCCATTTTTTAAAACCTCATTTATCGCCCAGATCGACACCGCCATCGCCACCGGAGCCCTCGACCCTAACACCCGGCGCGTCTGGATCACCCAAGGGTTTAACGATACCTGGAGTGGGCACCCCGCAGCGCAGGTGATTGCCACTATGAATGAGGTGATCGGCCGGATCCGTGCGCATGCTCCGAACGCCCGTATTCAGATCGTGGGCTATCCGAAGATCACCCATCAGGGTCAACTCTGTTTGGTGCGGTTGCCTGGTCAGCCTGCGTGGCCGATTGCTGCGGCGGTGGTCGCCACTTGGGAGGATCAAGCCTTATCGATTCAGCGCGAGGTGGCTGCGGCTACGGGCAGTGAGCTTATCGACGTCCGCTCCGCGACTGCGAATCATTCCATGTGTGCGCCGGATGAGCAGCGCTACATTTCCAGCGTGGTGGATGTTGCGGGTGCGCCTACGCATCTGCCTGCTCATGTGAATGAGCGAGGTCATCAGGGCATTGCGGATCTTATTGTGCGTATGAGATAGTCCCCGTAGCCGGATTTTTTGAGTGGCTGTGCGAGTGCTTCTAGTTGGGTATCGGTGATGAGTCCGGCTTTCCATGCGGCTACTTCTGGGGATCCGATGATAACGCCGGTGCGTTTTTGTAGTACTTCTACGTAGGCTGCGGCTTCGCTCATGGAGTCGATGGTTCCGGTGTCGAGCCATACGTCGCCACGTTCGAGTTTGTGTACGTGGAGGCGGCCTTGTTGCAGGTAGGCATCATTAATGGCGGTGATTTCTAGTTCGCCGCGTTCGCTAGGGGTGATTGTCTCTGCGATGCTGACGACATCGTTGTCGTAGAAGTACAGTCCCACCACCGCGTAGTTGGAGCGTGGGTGCTGGGGTTTTTCTTCAATGGATAATGCAGTGCCTATGGCATCAAAGGTAACCACGCCGTAGCGGCTGGGGTCGGATACTTCGTAGGCGAACACTGTTCCACCATGAGGCGAAGCGCAACCTTTGAGTGCTTGACCAAGGGCGGGACCGTCAAAGATGTTGTCGCCTAGGGCGAGGGCAACGCTATCATCGCCGATAAAATCGCGTCCGATGATAAACGCCTGCGCTAGACCGTCGGGGGAGGGCTGTACTGCGTAAGAAAGCTCGATGCCCCAGGCGGAGCCGTCGCCAAGCAGGCGTTGAAACGCCGCTTGGTCCTCAGGGGTGGTGATGATCAAGATCTCGCGAATACCCGCTTGGATCAGTGTGGTCAGCGGGTAGTAGATCATCGGCTTGTCGTAGATCGGCATAAGCTGCTTAGAAATCCCCAACGTAATGGGGTGCAAACGAGTGCCAGAACCGCCGGCGAGAATGATGCCCTTCATGGCTCCTAAGCCTACTTGGTGTCTAAGTAGTCACGCACAGCATCCCGCCATGGACGCGGTTGAAAACCCGTGGCCACAATCTTGTCCAAGTTGAATGTCGACTCCGCGGGGCGCTTGGCCAATGGACCTGTCTGGGCCTCGTACTCGGTTGTGGTAACAGACGTAACCGCCACACCGGATATCCCACAATGCTCAAACACTGCGCGGGCAAGGTCATCGCGGCCAACCACATCGCCAGAATTAGAAAGATTGTACACACCATAATCTGCGTCGCTGCGCAGCAAATGCACAATACCCGCCGCCAAATCCGCAGCATGGGTAGGTCTACCACGCTGGTCGCTAATCACATTGGGGCGAATACCGCGCTGCGCCAACGAACGCATGGTCTCCACAAAGTTGCCCCCCTGGCCAAATACCCACGAGGTGCGCACCACATAGTGCTTCGGTGCCACAGCAGCCGCAATATCACCCGCCGCTTTCGAAGCCCCATACACCGACAACGGCGACGGCGCTTCCGTCTCCTCATGCACAGATGTGGCGCCGTCGAAAATGAAATCCGTCGACACATGCACCAACGTCAGATTATTCTCCGTAGCAATCTGCGCCAGTCGCGCCGGGGCCATAGCATTGACCTCCCACGCGCGGGCACGATCATCTTCTGCCGCATCCACATTGTTATAGGCCGCACAGTTAATAATCGCCTCATACTGGCGCCACGGGCGCTGTGGTGGGTTAACCACATCGAAATCCGCATGTGAACACAACTCGGCATCCGGCAACAATGCTGCCAGTGCGCGCCCCAACTGGCCATGCGCCCCCGTGATCAGGATGCGACGTGCCGGCATCGGGGTGGCGTCGGCAAGCTGGGGGTGGCAACGATCCTTATCCGAAATCTCCGTGGGGGGAAGCGGCCAATCGATCATGTCCAAATTCACCGCCGTATACGTAGCGTCCGGCGACCAATGATCATTGACCAAGTAGGTGTAACTCGTGTTATCCACCAGTGCCTGAAAACCATTGGCCACTCCACGTGGCACAAACACCGCAGTATGAGGGGTGATGGTGCAGGTGACTACCTCGCCGAAGGTGTCGGAGCCTTCCCGCATGTCGCACCACGCTCCAAACACTTCGCCATGAGCCACCGACACGAACTTATCCCACGGCTCGGCGTGCAAGCCACGTGTCACGCCCCGCTCAGTGTTAAAAGAGATGTTGTTTTGCACCGGCTGGAAATCCGGCAAGCCCGCCGCCACCATCTTTTCCCGCTGCCAGTTCTCCTTGAACCATCCACGGTTATCACCATTGACATCGAGGTCGACAATAACAACACCGGCAATGGCAGTGGGGCGAACCTGCATAATCTATCCCTTCAATCAAACGCTATTTGCGCACAACTTTAATGCCCTTGGGCTAGATAACGCTGTTCTACCGCGGCCTTTTGGGGCTCCCACCAATCGCGATGCGTGCGATACCACTCGATAGTTTGTAGCAGTCCCTCGCGCATGCCGGTGTCGGTATCAGTAAAACGCGGCTGCCAGCCAAGCTCTGCGCGCAAAGTGGAGGAATCCATGGCATAGCGCATGTCGTGGCCAGGACGGTCTGCAACGTGCTCAAAACCGTCCGCACCCATGAGCTCACAGATCAGTGTGATCACGGTTTTGTTGTTCACATGATCGTTGTCTGCGCCAATGATGTAGGTTTGCCCGATACGGCCACTTTCTAGAATCCGGATCACGGCATCATTGTGGTCATCCACATGGATCCAGTCGCGCACCTGCTCGCCCGTACCGTACAACTTAGGCATGAGCCCACTTAAAATGTTGGTGATCTGGCGTGGAATAAACTTCTCAATGTGCTGGTAAGGGCCATAATTATTAGAACAATTAGAAATCGTTGCACGCAATCCAAATGAACGAACCCATGCGTGTACCAGATGATCCGACCCAGCCTTTGTCGCCGAATATGGTGACGACGGATTATACGCAGTGTGCTCAGTAAACCGGTTCGGATCATCTAACTCAAGATCACCAAAAACCTCATCCGTGGACACATGATGGAACCGCACATTGTGGCGTCGCGCAGCCTCCAACAACGTAAACGTACCCACCACATTGGTCTGCACAAACGGCGACGGATCCACCAAAGAATTATCGTTATGCGACTCCGCAGCAAAGTGCACCACCACATCCGAATCAGCCACCAAGCGATCCACCAACTGTGCATCACAAATATCGCCCACAACCAAAGTGGCATCACAGCCATCCAGATTTGCAGCGTTGCCAGCATATGTCAGCTTATCCAGTACCGTGACCCGATACTCTGGGCGGGTAGCAAGGACACGCCTGACAAAATTCGAACCAATAAAACCGGCGCCGCCGGTGACCAGCATACGTTTCACAGCCATCGATGTTACCGTGGCCATTCTGGCAACGCAGTCTCATACAACCACGCATGCCACAACGCATCGAGCTGCGCTGAAGAATCCACTTCCTTGAGCAACTCGCGGCGTAAATCCACCGGCTCCACAACGGAATGTCGACCCGCCGCAACATAACGTGCAATGGCGCGGAAGAAGGCTGCGCTGCCAAGCAACGTGCGAAGCGCATGCAGCGTCAACGCACCACGCTTATACACGCGATCATCAAACATATCGCGTGCCCCTGGGGCTGCCACCACAATATCTGCAGGAAGCTGCGCCAACCGTTCATAATGCTGCGCCGCAGTCACCGCCGCCGGAATCCCCGCCGAATGCTCAAACCACAACCACTCCGCGTAACACGCAAAGCCCTCATTGAGCCAAATGTCATCCCACTGCGCAAGACCCAAAGAATTACCAAACCACTGATGTGCTAGCTCATGGGCCACCAGCCGCTCCCACTGCTTAGCACCCCCGGCGTGATTCGCGCCAAAAATAGACAACCCTTGAGCCTCCAACGGAATCTCTAGATCGTCCTCGGTCACAACCACCGAATACTGCTCAAAAGGGTAGGGGCCAAACAACTGAGAAAACAGCTCCAGCATCGCCGCCTGATCCGCAAAATCATGGCGTACCCTAGCAGCTAACGCCGGCGGCGCATACGCGATCACGGGAACCTCACCCGCCGCACCAAGCTCATAGCGCTCATACTGGCCAACCTGCACCGTTGCCAAGTAGCTCGCCATCGGATGCTGTGTGCGATAACGCCACTGCGTGCGCGAACCATGCCGCGTGGTGCCCAATAACTCGCCATTGGCCACCACCGTGTACGGCGAATCGCACGTAATACTCATGGTGTACAGCGCCTTTTCATCGGGAGTGTCATCACACGGTAACCACGAACGCGCACCATTAGGCTGGCTGGCCACCAAGGAACCGTTGCTCAGCTCCTCCCAACCGATTAACCCCCACGTACTCCGAATCGGGCGCGGATTGCCCGAGTAGACCACGGTGATCTTAAACTCCTGATCCACCGGAATCTCCTCGGTAAAAGAAATGCGCAGTTTATGGTTGCTGTGCCGGAACTTCTGCACCTCCACAACCACCGCCGACGTCCCCTGGGCGGTCACCGACTTCACCGTCAACGCGTCCGAAAGATCCAGCGTAAGCCCCCGCAACGGTTGATAATTGTCCATCGAGAGCGTGACTGCGGCTTTTAACCGGTTCGGCGCAACAACATAGTCCAAGGAGACGTCGTAATGCCGCACGTGAAACCCCAAGTTGAAATCCACCTGGGTGTAGGAGTCCCGCGTACCAGGAATAGGTGTGGAACGAAGCCGGCTCATCGCGCGCCGCCCAATGCGTCAAGCAGCCACGTATAAATCATGGCTTCCGACGCCGCCACCTGCGCATTATCCGCAGCGCCCGCATGGCCACCCTCCGAATTCTCCCAATAATCCACAGCCTGCCCAGCAACCTTCAAAGCACGCGCAAACAACCGTGCGTGAGCGGGGTGGACACGATCATCGCGTGTCGACGTAGTCACCAACGCCGGTGGGTACGTTACCTGCGCACGAGCTGCCACATGATGCAAGGGTGAATAACTTTCCAACACCGCCCGTTCTGCCGGATCATCTGGATCCCCATACTCCGCCATCCACGACGCACCCGCCGACCACGTGTGGTACCGCAGCATGTCGGTCAGCGGCACTTGAATGACCGCAGCGTCGATCGCCTCCGGATAGCGCGTTAACGCCACCGACGTGAGCAAACCACCATTGGAACCGCCGCGCACCGCAATCTGCGAGGCATACCCGCGCTGCCGCAGATCCGCCAGCACCGCCTGATGGTCCTCGTAAATCTTGACGCGATGACGCCGAATCACGCTTTCATGCCAGCGCGGACCGAACTCGCCACCACCGCGCAAATTAGGTTGTACAAAATAGTTTCCCTTGCTCAGCCACGCCCGCCCGCGTATCGACGAATACCCCGGCACCAGTGAAACCTCAAAGCCGCCATAACCGCCCACCAACGTTGGACGTGGCCCTTGAGAGAAATCGCCCACGATAAAATACGGAATCTTGGTGCCATCTGCCGACGTTGCCCAATGCTGCCTCGTCTCCAGACGACAGGCATCAAACAACGCTGGTGCCTGCTTGACCACCTCTGGGATGGTGTGTCGGCCAAGTTCAACGCGGTATAACGTATCCGGTTGCGTAAACGACGATGCCCCCAGCCACAGCTCATCAGATTCCGAATCCGCCGCCACCACGCGCGCGGTGACCATATCGCCTACGTTGATGCGTCGCGACGCCGACCCCGGAGCCCCGCGATCAACAACCTCAATCCGGCTGGTCACATCCTCCAAAATCGTGAGCACCACATAGGAAGCCGTCAACGTCAGATCCTGCACACTCGACTGCGCAGTAGGCGTAAATACAGCGCAGAAATCCCTACGACCTGCAAGGAAATCCTCAAACAAGATAGCGCCCACACCACCGGAAGGAATGCTGGCGTACTCCTCACGTGGCAGCACATACATCCACTCACGATGGACCACCACCGTGCAATCCTCCGGCACCTCAATGATCTGCAGATGGCCATCACGCTGAATAAACGTCCGCGACCGATAAAAGTCCAGCGCCCGACGCACAAACAACCGCTCAAAACCAGGGGCTGTCTCCGCCCACGCAGACACCGCTAAATCCGAGGTAAGGCCGCAGAAAAACTCCTCAGCATCCGCAAGTTCTGTGCCACGCCGCCACACATGAACCCGAGCCGGATACCCAGACTCCGTCAAACTGCCGGCACCCATGTCCGTCCCCACCAGCACAGTATCGCGATCTACCCAGCACACCTGGGTCTTGGCCTCCGGAACCGCAAACGCTTGGTCTTCAACAAAACTGCCAGTAGCTAAGTCGAACTCGCGAATCTCCACCGCATCGGCACCACCGCGGCTTAATCGGATCAGCGCGCGATCAAAATGATGTGGACGCACATGCGCGCCCTTCCACACCCAGCTTTCTTCCTCGGAAGCAGCAAGGCGGTCGACGTCGATAAGCACCTGCCATTGCGGGGAATCGCCCGCAAAACTCTCTAACGTAGTACGTCGCCACACCCCACGGGGGTGGTCGCGATCCCGCCAAAAGTTATACAGATATTCGCCCCGGCGCGTCACATAAGGAATACGCGCGTCCGTATCCAGCGCCTCATGAATACTACGTTGGAGTTCATCGTTGCTCCACTTCTCTTGCGTAGCCTGCGACCACGCGCGCGCCCACTCAAGAGCGGCGGGGGAATCGATCAGCTCTAGCTCCTCAACAGGGGGGTGGTGCATCGCCGGCGTGTCCTTTCCTCAGAGTAATAAAAAGCCTCGCTGATAACGCACTTAAAGCGTATCAGCGAGGAAGTAAAGCGAAGAGATTTACTTGTTAAAAGCCATGTTGAACAGCTCCCACGATGCAACCATTTCCTCTTCCCAGTAGCCCCACGAATGGGTGCCAGTGTTGCGGAAGTTGAATGTAGCTGGAATGTTCAGGGAATCCAGCTTGACCTTGAGGTCATGGGTGCACATGTTGGTGCCAGCCTCGATGATGCCGCCCTCGGTGGAAGTGATCAAGTTAGTAACAAAAATGGTGGCAGGGTCTTTACCGGCCAAGCGAGGGCTGGAAGGAAGATCGTACTTGCCGACGGTGCCAGAGTTGTTGGACACATATACCTCAGTGCCGCGCAGGTTCTCAGCGTTGATCAGAGCATCATTCTTGCGGTTGACTTCGCCGCCCTGTGGCCCCCACATCTGCTCAGGGGTTGCGCCACCGCGCTCCAAGGTCAGGCGAAGGAAGTGGTAGGTCAGCGGGCTAGAGGTTGCAGCACAACCGGAGAAGGAACCGGTAGCGTCGTAGAAGCCCTGTGCGTGCTCAGCCAGAAGCAAAGCGCTGGTAGCGGACATAGACAAGCCGGCGATCGCGCGTTTATTAGAAGCCTTAAGGTGGCCTTCGATTGGTCCTGGAAGCTCCTTGGTCAAGAAGGTTTCCCAGTTCTGTTTGCCGCCCAAGGAAGGTGCATCAGATACCCAGTCGGTGTAGTAGGAGAACTTACCGGCCATAGGGATAACAACGTTGACGTCTTTATCGCGGTAGAAGTCCAACGCCTTGGTCTGCATGACCCAGTTAGCGCTGCCCTCGCCACCATCGCCACCGTTGAGCAGGTAGATGGTAGGGCGGCCTGGGTTAGCTGCCTTCAAAACAACCAATGGCACATCGCGGTTCATGGAAGGGGAGTGAGCCCACATTTCCACGACGCGGTCGCCTGTAGCCTTCTCGCGCCATGCAGGATTCAGGCCTGGGGTTGCACCTTCATGGACAGTGGCAGGAGCAACCTGACCACGAACAGTGTCTGGGTTGAGGTTAGCTGCTTGTGCGGGGGCTACCATTGCGCCGGCTACGGATGTAGCAGCAATGGAAAGCGCCGCGAGAGAACGACGGAACTTCATTGAAACTTCTAAAGACTTCCTGTGCGATTAAAGGGGCGAGCTGTGCGACGAGCACTTAGTAGAGTCATCGCTTTCTAAGAAGAAAATGTTAACAGCTTGGTAGAAAAGAAGATAGAAGAAGCGACGCATGTGCCCTCGCTCTGTGGCGAGGTGCTCAGTTAGCCTAAAGTCACAGGAGTGAACTATGGTTTACTTGTGTAACATCGCAGTGGAACGTACTTACCTAAGTTAAATAAGGAGTCCCCTTCCCATGGATCAGATTATCCTCGCAATCTCCAGCATTTTCGGTGCTCTTAGCCACTCTGGCTCTTCCGGACTGAGCTTTGTTTCCCACTTCTTGGGATTCTTCTGATAGATCATCTTTTTGTTTAATTTGCTCAGAGGGCACGACAATTTGATGTGATGCACGTATCCTAGGAAACTGTGACTGAACATTATGACGTAGTAGTACTCGGTGCAGGCCCTGGTGGCTATGTCGCCGCCATCCGCGCAGCCCAGCTTGGCAAGAAGGTTGC
This sequence comes from Corynebacterium rouxii, assembly GCF_902702935.1. Lineage (NCBI taxonomy): Bacteria > Bacillati > Actinomycetota > Actinomycetes > Mycobacteriales > Corynebacteriaceae > Corynebacterium > Corynebacterium rouxii. The sequence continues at coordinate 349,179 of NZ_LR738855.1, forward strand.
AGTCGTTGAAAAGCAGTACTGGGGAGGTGTCTGTCTCAACGTCGGTTGTATCCCTTCCAAGGCGCTTCTGAAAAACGCTGAGGTAGCACACATCTTTAACCATGAGGCAAAGACCTTCGGCATTAGTGGCGACGTGTCCTTTGACTTCGGTGCTGCTCATAAGCGCTCCCGCCAGGTATCTTCCGGAATCGTCAAGGGTGTCCACTACTTGATGAAGAAGAACAAGATCACCGAAATCGACGGTCTCGGCTCCTTTAAAGACGCCAAGACCATCGAGATCACCGAGGGTAACGACGCCGGCAAGGTAGTTACCTTCGATGACTGCATTATCGCCACCGGTTCCGTCGTGCGTTCTCTGCCAGGTGTAACCATCGGCGGTAATATCGTTTCCTTCGAAGAGCAAATTCTCAAGGAAGAAGCACCAAAGTCTATGGTGATCGTGGGCGCCGGCGCTATCGGTATGGAGTTTGCTTACGTTCTAGCTAACTACGGCGTAGACATCACCATCGTGGAATTCATGGATCGCGTGCTGCCAAACGAGGATGCAGACGTATCCAAGGAGATCGCAAAGCAGTACAAGAAGCTCGGCGTTAAACTGCTGACCGGTTACAAGACCACCGCCATCACCGATAACGGCGACAATGTCACCGTCGAGGTGGAGTCCAAGGACGGATCCAAAAAAGACAGCCTCACCGTCGAGCGCTGCATGGTGTCCATCGGTTTCGCGCCACGTGTTGAAGGCTACGGCCTCGAAAACACCGGAGTGAAGCTCACTGAGCGCGGCGCTATCGAAATCGACGACTTCATGCGCACCAATGTCGACCACATTTACGCAATTGGCGACGTCACCGCGAAACTGCAGCTGGCACACGTTGCAGAAGCGCAGGGTGTTGTTGCCGCCGAGGTTATCGCCGGTGCTGAAACCCAAGAGCTGGGCGACTACATGATGATGCCACGCGCTACCTTCTGTAACCCACAGGTTGCATCCTTCGGCTACACCGAAGAACAGGCGAAGGCAAAGTTCGAAGGCCGCGAGATCAAGACCGCTACCTTCCCATTCTCTGCCAACGGTAAGGCAGCCGGCCTCGCTGAAACTGCAGGCTTTGTCAAGATCGTTGCAGACGCAGAATTTGGCGAGATCGTCGGCGCGCACATGGTTGGTGCAAACGTCTCCGAACTGCTGCCAGAACTCACCTTGGCACAGCGTTTCGACCTCACCTGTGAGGAAATTGGACGCAACGTTCATACGCACCCAACCCTGTCTGAGGCAATGAAGGAAGCCGCAGAAGGAATCATGGGTCACATGATCAACCTCTAAAAAACCACGAGGATGCTCTTCGTTGCCGTACCTGGCAGCGGGGAGCGTCGGCGTATCATGGGGCCTACCCCTAAGTGCCCTGCACCGCATGCCAACCTGGAACCTTGGGGCCAAACGACTGCCAATTAGTTCAATCGGTTCGAGAAGACCCAGAGCTAAAGCAGCTGATGATCCAAATGATCAATAAGGCGCGACTTGGGAAGCATGAGGATCAATGCTGAGCAATGTATTTACCGCGGGAAAAGCTCGCTGCGGGCAATTCGTGCGAGAACACACACGGCAGCCAGCGCCGATAGGGACCGCATTGCTAAAGCCGTCGAAATCCAGCCCAGCAGTATAAACGGTGCGATGAGCGTGGCGGGCCTCGCAGCCAAGCCCAATAGAAAAAATCTTGCCCGGCTCGCTAAACCGCCCCTGATGGTGACGCACCGTGCGCGCAATCCATAAGTAACTGCGTCCGTCGGGCATCTCAGAAAGCTGTCTCATGATCGTGCCTGGGCTGCTGAAAGCCTCATATACGTTCCACAAAGGGCACGTGCCTCCAGAATGCGTGAAATGAAAACCAGTGGCCGATTGCCGCTTGGAGATATTTCCGGCACGATCCACGCGGACAAACGTAAACGGAATGCCTTTGAGCTGAGGGCGTTGCAAGGTTGAAAGCCGATGGCAGACCGTCTCATATCCCAGTCCAAAGACTTGGCAGAGATATTCGATGTCGTAACCGCTTTTTTCCGCCTGTGAATGGAACATGCCATAAGGCAACATCACCGCCGCAGCAAAGTAGGAGGCGATGCCGCGAAGCGCTAATCGACGCGCCTCCTCTGATTGGAAGTGACCGTCGGAAACAAGTGCATACATCTGCTCGCCAGCTTCGAGATACCCCAGCTCTGCTGCAAGTCTAAAAGCGCGCTGGCCAGCAATAAGACGAGTAGACAGCGTAAGTTGGCGAGAAACATTGTCAAACTTATGCAACGTGGCGCCGAGGTCAACGCCGGGGATGATCTCTACATCATGGTCTTCTTGCAGGCGTTGAGTCAGTGCTGCTTCGTTGGCTCGAATATTAAAAGTAGTAATGCCTAGCTCTGTGGCAATGCGTTCGGCGATCCGATCTAGTTCGTCGAGGTAATTGTGGTGAGAGTAGAAGAAGTCGCGCACCTCATCGTGAGGCATGGACAACATCGCAAGTGGATTGGGAGTATCTAATCCGCTGAGACGGCGTTTGTCGGTAACCGCATCAAGGTTGTCGCGGAGGCGTCGATAGCGACGATGCATCTCCACCATGGCGCGAGCAGCTTCGGGGTGGTGGTCTACGAGGGTGGACAGCTCGGTGACGTCGATAGGCTGTGGGCAAACTTCTTTGTCGAACATGACATCCTGTAGCTCGGCGATGAGGCGTGAGGAATCGTCGCGCGAAAAGAAGGTGGCGTCTACTCCAAATGAGGCTGTTATTTTCCGCAGCACTTGTGGGGTAAGCGGTCGGACGTCGTGTTCGATCTGGTTGATGTAGCTGGCTGAGATCCCGAGGAGCTCGGCGAGCGCGGCTTGGGTGAGGTCGCGTTCTTTGCGTAGCTGGCGCAGGCGTGAACCCACATAAGTCATACCCATGGGTTTCTACACTACGTGAGCTGCGCCATGATGGATGATCATTCAAAAATTGACTGTGGTGTGCAGTACACAACTGTCACTTCTGTTGCGCTGCTGGGAAAATAGGGGAAAGGGCAAATATGTCGCTGGCCTTGTGCTTTTTCTCTAAATCACACTAAGAGGCTTGTCTAAAGATCACCCATTCGTATGACACCGAAAGGGTGGAGAGAGGGGATGGTGTACAAAATCACTAAAAAGTTGGATGATCGTTCTCTGTCATCTCACGCTTTTGAAAAAGTGCCGGTAGATGTGGCAATTTTTGGTCACTCTCGGCGCCGCTTTTAGGTCAGGGTACCCTAAACTGCAGGTAGATTAGCCTTTTTGGATAGGTGACCTAATTCACAATGGGTGTTTGTAAGTGGTTTATAGGCAAGGTCGGGTCGTAAAGTTATAGCGACACTGGAGGTGCCATGACTGTAAATAACATCGACCGTGACGCAATCGCTCACGGCAAAATCACTGAAAAGCCGCTGCGTGAGCGGCCACAGTTCCCAACCTGGGCGCTGAAGCTCGGCATGGCCGTCACTGGCCTAATCTTTGCCTTCTTCGTCGTATTCCACATGGTTGGAAACCTGAAGATCTTCCTGCCGTTCTACGAAGACGGCACGCATCCAATCGACATTTACGGCGAGTGGCTGCGCAATCTGCTCTACCCACTGCTTCCACACGGTGTATTCCTGTGGATCTTCCGCTTGGTCCTACTCGCTTGCATCGTGATCCACATCTACGGCGCATTCGCATTGACCGCGCGCTCCCGTCAGTCTCGCGGCAAGTTCCGTCGCACCAATCTGATGGGTGGCATGAACTCCTTCACTACCCGCACCATGCTGGTCACCGGCATCGTGCTGCTGGCGTTCATCATCTTCCACATCTTGGATCTCACCATCGGTGCTGCACCAGCAGCTTCTGATGCTTTCGAGCACGGTGCTATCTATGCGAACATGGTCGCAGGCTTTAGCCGCTGGCCAGTCACCATCTTCTACGTGATTGCCATGGTGACCTTGTTCATGCACTTGTCGCATGGTATCTGGCTTGCTACCAGCGACCTTGGTATTACTGGCAAGCGCTGGCGTGCGGTCATGCTGTTCTTGGCATACCTCGTCCCAGCAATTGTCATGATCGGCAACATCGCTATTCCGCTGTCCATCGCACTCGGCTTGGTCGGCTAGGGGAGAAGGTAAATAACAATGAGCATTAACTCTGACACCACTGTTAGCACCGACTTCACCCAACCGGCATCCATCGTTGATGGTGTGAAACTCGGTAGCATCCTCGAGTCTCATGAGCCTAAGGGTGTTCCCACCAAGGACATGTGGGAGTATCAAAAGGACCACATGAACCTTGTGTCGCCTTTGAACCGTCGTAAGTTCCGCGTCCTCGTGGTCGGCACCGGTCTGTCCGGTGGCGGCGCTGCGGCTGCTCTCGGCGAGCTCGGCTACGACGTCAAGGTGTTCACCTACCACGACGCACCACGTCGTGCACACTCCATCGCTGCACAGGGTGGCGTCAACGCTGCTCGCGGCAAGAAGGTGGACAACGACGGCGCATACCGCCACGTCAAAGACACCGTTAAGGGCGGCGACTACCGCTGCCGTGAGTCCGACTGCTGGCGCTTGGCATACGAGTCCGTCCGCGTGATCGACCACATGAACGCCATCGGTGCACCATTCGCTCGCGAATACGGCGGAACCTTGGCAACCCGTTCCTTCGGTGGCGTGCAGGTTTCCCGCACCTACTACACCCGTGGTCAAACAGGTCAGCAGCTTCAGCTGGCTGGTGCTGCTGCTCTGCAGCGTCAGATCGGCCTAGGCACCGTGGAGATCTTCACCCACAATGACCTGGCTGACTTGGTTCTCACCGAGAAGGATGGCAAGAAGCGCTGTGAAGGTGTGGTTATGCGTAACCTCATCACCGGCGAGCTTACCGCTCACACCGGACACGCAGTGATCTTGGCAACCGGTGGCTACGGAAACGTGTTCCACATGTCCACCTTGGCTAAGAACTCCAACGCTTCCGCAATGATGCGTGCATACGATCACGGTGCATACCTCGCATCGCCATCGTTCATCCAGTTCCACCCAACCGGTCTTCCTGTCAACTCCGAGTGGCAGTCCAAGACCATCTTGATGTCCGAGTCTTTGCGTAACGACGGCCGCATCTGGTCACCGCTGAAGCCAAAGGACGACCGCGACCCGAACACCATCCCTGAGGAAGAGCGCGACTACTTCTTGGAGCGTCGTTACCCAGCATTCGGTAACTTGGTTCCTCGCGACGTTGCATCTCGTGCAATCTCTCAGCAGATCAACAAGGGCCTCGGCGTTGGACCTCTGCACAACTCTGCTTACCTAGACTTCCGCGATGCCATCAACCGCCTCGGCGAAGACACCATCCGTGAGCGTTACTCCAACCTCTTTCAGATGTACGAAGAGGCCATTGGTGAGAACCCATACAAGGCACCAATGCGTATTGCTCCTACCTGCCACTTCACCATGGGTGGCCTGTGGACCGACTTCAATGAGATGACCTCCATTGACGGTCTGTTCGCAGCAGGTGAGTGCTCGTGGACCTACCACGGTGCTAACCGTCTGGGCGCAAACTCCCTCCTGTCCGCTTCTGTTGACGGCTGGTTCACCCTGCCGTTCACTATCCCTAACTACTTGGCAAACCACCTCGGTGAGGCACGTTTGGCTGAGGATTCTGCAGAGGCACAGGAAGCTGTTAACCGCGCAAAGGCACGCATTGACAAGCTGATGAACATCAAGGGCAATGATCCTCACGGCCCTGAGTTCTTCCACCGCCAGCTGGGCGAGATCCTCTACTTCTCTTGTGGCGTTGCCCGCAACGTTGAGGACCTCAAGACCGGTATTCAGAAGATCCGCGCTCTGCGCAAGGAATTCTGGGCAAACCTGCGTATCACCGGCGCTGCCGATGAGATGAACCAGGTTCTCGAGTACGCATCCCGCGTTGCTGACTACATCGACTTGGGCGAGCTCATGTGCGTCGACGCACTTGACCGCGACGAGTCCTGTGGTGCCCACTTCCGTGATGATCACCTCTCCGCAGAAGGCGAGGCAGAGCGTGACGACGACAACTGGTGCTTCGTTTCCGCATGGGAGCCAGGTGCAGTCGAGGGCGAGTTCATTCGCCACGCTGAACCACTCACATTCGAAGCGATCCCGCTGATGACAAGGAATTACAAGTAATGAAACTCCATCTTGAAATCTGGCGTCAGGCCGGTCCGAACAGCGAAGGTCACTTCGAGTCCATCGACGTCAACGACGCCGTTCCTCAAATGTCTGTCCTCGAGCTTCTCGACCACGTCAACACTGGCCTGATCGAGGAAGGCAAAGAGCCTTTCGTATTCGCCTCTGACTGCCGCGAAGGCATCTGTGGCACCTGTGGCCTTTTGGTCAACGGTCGCCCACACGGCCTGGACAAGAACAAGCCTTCTTGCCAGCAGCGCCTCGACCACGTAGCTGACGGATCCACTCTGAAGATCGAGCCACTGCGCTCCGCAGCTTACCCAGTGGTTAAGGACCTCTTGGTAGACCGCTCCGCATTGGATCGCGTCTTGGAAAAGGGCGGCTTCGTTTCCATCAACGCCGGCACCGCTCCTGATGCAGACACCCTGCACCAGAACCACGAGTCTGCCGAGTTGGCTCTCGACCACGCAGCCTGCATAGGCTGTGGTGCTTGTGTGGCTGCCTGCCCTAACGGCGCAGCTCACTTGTTCACCGGTGCAAAGCTGATCCACCTCTCCCTGATGCCTTTGGGCAAGGAAGAGCGTGGCAAGCGCGCACGCAAGATGGTCGACGAGTTGGAGACAAACTTCGGACACTGCTCCCTCTACGGTGAGTGCGCGGATGTTTGCCCTGCAGGTATCCCACTGTCCGCAGTTGCTGCAATCAACAAGGAACGTGCTCGTGCGTTCTTCCGTGGCAAGGACGACTAATTACCACTGATTACCGTAAGATAATACTCTAGTAAACAGACGTTCTTCTACACGGGTACAAAGAAAGGTAAGCACAATGTCCCATTCCCTAGATGCGACGCAAGAGTCGGGTAACTACCCGGTCTTCGAGGGTCGTATGCACTACATCGACGGTTATGATCCATCGAGCCTGTGGGCACCGCACTCCTCCCTCCAGCGTACGAGCACCTGGGTAGGTATGGGTGCAATCCTCGCCGCATTGGCAGGCTTGGGTACGTTGATCTTCGGTTTGGCATCCAGCACCGTGGGAAGCCAGGAGGCTTGGTCCACCTACGCTTTGATCGGCGGAGTCATCGCAGCAGTACTGCTGATCGGTGGTTTTGGTCTGATCCACATGGGTCGCGCTGCTTACCGTCAGTACCGTGCAGAAACTGGTCGCGTGAACTAATCACGTCAGGCACCTCCGCGTAATCGGTGGAGTCATCACACAAGTGGTGGCTCCGCCGTTTTTGCATCTGTAGGGTGGAAAAACATGAGTAACTGGAACAAGATTGCGTGGGTCCTTATCACTGTAATTGCGGTGATTATTGGTATCCGCTACATCGTTATGGGGCTGGCGCTGATCTAGCATGGGATAATGGTCGGCATGGGTACACATAGTGCAGAGCTAGATCGCCGTCGAACACTGCGAAACCACAAGGCATTTGCGACGGGGTTGCTGCTTGTCGCCGCGGTGATCTTTTTGAGCTGTCAGTGGTACACAGCGCACACCGACCCCACACCCGTATGGGTGGGGTTTGTGCGGGCTGCTGCGGAGGCCGGCATGGTCGGTGGCCTTGCCGACTGGTTCGCTGTTACAGCGTTATTCCGGTACCCACTGGGGCTCAAGATTCCGCACACAGCACTGGTTCGCAACAAAAAGGATCAGGTAGGCGAGAGCCTCAGCTCCTTTGTGAGCGAGAATTTCCTTAATCCCACGTTGATTACGCAGAAGGTTCGTCAGGCTCAGGTGCCAACGGTGGTGGCGGATTGGCTGGTGCAACCAGAAAATGCCGATCGGGTGTCCCAAGAGGCCGGAACTTTTGTTGCCAAGGTGGTTCGCGCGTTGAACCCCGAGGATGCTGAGACTGTGATCAATGCGGCCTTGCTGGATAAGTTGGCGCAGCCGGAGTGGGGCCCACACGTCGGTAAGACGTTGCAGCAGCTTATCGACGAAGGCCTCACCGATCCGATTGTGGATCAGCTGGCCGGATGGATGCATAAGAAGGCCACGACAAGCGAGGCGCTGATTATCCGAATTTTGGATGAGCGGGCTCCGTCGTGGGCACCACGTTTTATTAACGACATCGTAGGCGAGCGTGTCTACCGCGAGCTCGCGCAGTGGACGGCTGCTGTGGATCGCGATAAAAACCATGAGGCTCGTCATGCGATCCGGCGTTTCCTTGAGAAATTCGCGGTGGATCTGCAAGAAGATCCGGTGATGATTCAGAAGGTTGAAGAGATCAAACACGACATCATGGGTTCGGCTCCGGTGCGCAATGCTGCGGCATCTATCTGGGCATCCACATCCGCTGCAATTCTTGCTGCGGTGGCGGATCCGGAGTCGATTATTCGTACCAAGATCGCAGAATATGCGATGGCCTGGGGCGAGCGGATTCATAACGATGAGCAGATCCGCACCCAATTGGATCGCCGTATTACTGGTGCCGCAGAATTTTTGGCGGAGAACTACGCGGATCAGATCACGTCGATTATTGGCGAGACAATCGAGCGCTGGGACGCTGACGAGGCCAGTGACAAGATTGAGCTGATGGTGGGCAAGGACCTGCAGTACATTCGCCTTAATGGCACGGTCGTAGGTGCATTAGCGGGCCTTGCCATTTACACTGTGTCCTATCTGTTGTTTGGACTATAAATAAGGCGCAGGATGATCAGCTTCGGAATCTTCGAAATTTTGTATTGGCTTATTGCCGTCTGTGGGGTAGTAGGAGCAGTACTTGTCGCGGCGACACGCGCAGATGCTTTTGAAGCCGCAGATCGGCAAAACAAGTGGGTTTGGGTGGCATTGCTTGGCGGTTCTGCCTTGGCACTATTTTCCAGCTTCCCATTTTTATCGTGGATCGGCATCGTCATTATTGGCCTGTACTGGTTTGATGTGCGCCCACAGATCACGAACATCCTCAACGGTAACTACGGCTGGTAGATCGCTGTGATTCCTATAGTCAGTGGCCCCGAGGCGAGCGTCGATAAGGCGCGTGAACTCGCCGCAGGGGGTGACGGCGTATGCGTTCCGCCAACATTGTTAACTGCCCTTGGCCAGGTGCCAGGGCCCGTGGTGTCGTGGGCGGGGTATCCCACTGGTCAGCACCACAGCCTGATCAAGGCCTCTGAGGCGCGCCTAGCGGTGCAATGTGGTGCCAGCATGGTGCTAGTGGTTCCTGACCCCGCAACGGTTGTCGCTGCCACCAGCACGGCGTTGATTACGGAGCTGGTTACTACCCGCGAGGCGGTGCCGCATCCTGCCTCGCTGGCGTTGGTCCTCGATACGGATCTGTTTGCCGCTGATGTTATTGCGCGTACTGCCGAACATGCGCAAGCAGCTGGTTTTGACGCGGTGGTAGTGAAAAAAGAAACCCCGCAGTTAGCCTTGCCCACCTATGTGTGGGATGAGGCCAATGCGGGTTTGTTGGTGCGCTAGTTTTCTAGCTCGGCGAGGTTGACGTTGTTGCCGTTGAGCGTGAGGTTCATGCCACCGTCGACAACATCAACGTTGCTGATCGTCATGTTGTGGAGGCTGTCGCCTGCTTGCTTGCTGAGCTGCTGGGTAAGCGCATCGGATACCGACTGGGGGAGATCAAATCCGAGGAGGTTAGCATTGACGGCCTCAAAACCAAGGCTGCCGTTGTCTACTACCGGCTTGAGCTGTAGCGATGCGGCACCGTCGGTGAACTCGATGGTGACGGTTTTTTCTGCTGGTTGAGTGGTCACAGCGGTCACTTTCACGATCGACTGTAGCAGCGACCCAAGGTCGAGTTCACCTGCGGCGGGTTTAGGGGCCGTGTTTTCTGCGAGGCCTTTTTGCATGGTGGCCAGCAGATATGCGTCGCTAAGCGTGGTTTCTAGTTCGAGTTGCTCGGCGATAGGGGCATCGCTGTTGTGAATATCAAGGTTTTTCATCGTGATGTGCGAGCGTGGGGATTCGCCCATCTCTGGGGTATCAATGGTCACGCTCGGCAGGTTCTTCGTGGCGATGCCCACGAGCAGCGGCGAGGCACCGAAGCTTATCGACGCCTCCGGCGATGTCGACTCCTTGAGCTGTTGAGACACCATCGCCCTGAGGCTGAATTCTGCTACGGCGAGCAGGATGACGACGATCAGGGCGACGATGAGTGAAACTTTTCCGACACGAGAACCTTTTGTTGTAGTCACGTCGGCCATTGTAGCTAGTACACGGTTAAACCGCGGGAGCGGAAAGTCTCCTTGGCAAACTCCACGGATTCCGGTGTTGGTGGTTTTGTGTCCTCGAGCTCGTAATCCAAGCCGAGTTCGTGCCACTTATCGGCACCCATGTTGTGGAAAGGCAGCACCTCGACGCGTTCGACGTTGTCTTTCCACTGGGCGACGATGTCTGCCACGTTGTTGATGTTTTCTGGTGCGTCAGACACTCCAGGTACCAGCACGAAGCGGATCCACACGGGCTTGCCAATTGCATTGAGGCGATTGCCAAAGTCGATGGTGGGTTGAAGTTCGCGGCCGCCGGAAACACGGTGGTAGGTTTCCTCGTCGCCGGACTTGACGTCGAGAAGCACGAGGTCGATATTTTCGAGGTCCTCGTCCGTGAGTCGAGCTCCGAGATACCCTGAGGTGTCGATAGTGGTGTGGATTCCGGCATCGTGTACCTCTTTGAGCACGCGGCGCGTGAAGGCGATCTGGAACAGTGGCTCGCCGCCGGAGATGGTCAATCCGCCGCCGGATGCTTTAAACACGTTGCGGTAGCGTTTGATCTTCTTCACGATCGACTCGACGCGCTCTACTGTGCCTTCCTTCATCCCCATGGTGTCGGGGTTGTGGCAGTAAAGGCACCGCAGTGGGCAGCCGGACATGAACATGGTCATGCGGGTGCCTGGGCCGTCGACAGCGGTGACAAGTTCCCACGAGTGCACCAAGCCGACGTCGCCAGTGCGGCGGGCCTCGATGAGCTCCTTGTGGGTGACGTCTTCCAGATTGAGGTCGAGGCCTCCGATGCCGGCTGCGGTTCCGCGGTGGCGCGGCCCGTCAGAGCGTTCAACCGTCACTGTGGAGTTAATACCATCAGCCATATCAGAGGGATTCCTTTCGCTTCATTAGGGCAAAAATATACCACCTGCCCGTGTACAGGCAGGTGGTGGCGTTACATCTTACGCAGAGTGGTGGAACGTACGGGAAAGAACGTCCAGCTGCTGCTCACGGGTGAGCTTGACAAAGTTGACGGCGTAGCCGGAAACACGAACGGTGAGGTTCGGGTACTTGTCAGGGTTCTCCATGGCATCCTCGAGGGTCTTCTGGTCGAGGACGTTGATGTTTGCGTGGTAAAGGCCAGCGTTGGCGTTGTTCTCGTCGCGCTTTGCCTTCATCTCGGTCATGCGCTCTTCAAAGGTCTTAGAAGACATTGTGTTCTCCGAATTCTGTGATGATCAATAGATGGGGAGGAAAAGTGGATTACTCTTCGTCCATGATGAAGCCAGCATCGAGGATGCCGACCAAGTTCTTAACCTGCTCGTCCGAGGTACGGCCCAGACCGGATGGGGTGATGGTATTGGTCAGGGAAATGCCGTCGAGGGCATCCTGGTAATCCAGCTTACCGACGGACAGCATCGAGGCCACCATGCCGTGGGTGTCTGCACCGTTTTCTGGGTTAGCACCTGGGCTAAATGGGGTACCTGCCTTGTGGCCGGATGGGAACGCACCGGTTGCCTTGCCGTAGACCACGTTCGAGGTAATCGTGAGCACCGACTGCGTTGGGATTGCGTCGCGGTACATTGGGATTTCCTTGATCTTGGACATCACGGTGTGGACGATGGTTGCGGCGATGTCGTCGGCGCGGTCGTCGTCGTTACCGTAGCGAGGGAAGTCGCCTTCCGTCTTGTAGTCCACAACCAAGCCGGTTTCATCGCGCACTGGGGTGACCTTGGCGTACTTGATAGCCGAGAGGGAGTCTGCAACGATAGCCAGACCTGCGATGCCACAGCCCATGGTGCGGATGATCTCGGAGTCGTGCAGTGCCATCTCGACTGCCTCGTAGGCGTAGCGGTCATGGCAGAAGTGGATGATGTTGAGTGCTTCCACGTAGGTGCCAACAACCCAGTCGAGCATGTGCTCGTACTTATCCCAGACCTCGTCGAAGTCCAGTGGGCCGTCGCCCTTGATGGGCTCGAACAGGCCAGGCTCGGTGATCTGCTTACCGGAAACCTCGTCGCGGCCACCGTTGATGGCGTAGAGCAGGGACTTAGCGGAGTTCACGCGGGCACCGAAGAACTGCATCTGCTTGCCCACGGCCATGGGGGACACACAGCAGGCAATAGCGGCGTCGTCGCCCCACTGGTTACGGATCTGCTCGTCGGATTCGTACTGAATCGAGGAGGTTTCGATGGAGATGGCAGCGCAGAAGTCTTTGTAGCCTTCTGGAAGTGCTGGATCCCAGAAAATGGTGATGTTTGGCTCTGGTGCGGGGCCGAGGTTACGCAGGGTCTGCAGCAGACGGAAGGAGGTCTTGGTGACCATGGTGCGGCCGTCGTCAGAGAAGCCAGCGTCGGACCAGGTTGCCCAGTATGGGTCACCGGAGAAGATCTGATCGTAGTCGATGGTGCGCAGGAAGCGGACGATACGTAGCTTGATCACGAGGGCGTCGATGATTTCCTGAGCCTCATCCTCGGTGATGATGCCAGCGGCAAGATCGCGCTCGAAGTAGATGTCGAGGAATGCGGACAGGCGGCCGATGGACATTGCAGCGCCGTCTTGGGACTTCACGGAAGCCAAGTATGCAAAGTAGGTCCACTGAACTGCTTCCTTTGCCGTGGTGGCTGGGTTTGAGATGTCGAAGCCGTAGAAGGAAGCCATGGTCTTAAGCTTCTGCAGGGCCTTGATCTGCTCGGAGTGCTCCTCGCGGAAACGTGCCCAGTGCTCGGAGAAGTTCTCGGCTGCGACGGAGTCTTTAGCCTGCTTCTTCTCGGCGATGAGGTAGTCCACACCGTAGAGGGCTACACGACGGTAGTCGCCGATGATGCGGCCACGGCCGTAAGCATCTGGAAGACCGGTGATGATGTGGGAGGAACGTGCAGCACGGATACGAGGGGTGTAGATATCAAACACGGCCTCGTTGTGGGTCTTGCGGTACTTGGTGAAGATGTTCTTTACATCTTCGTTTGGCTCTTTGCCGGCTTCCTTGATGGCGGTTTCCACCATGCGCCAGCCGCCGAAAGGCATCATGGCGCGCTTGAGTGGGACGTCGGTCTGCAGACCAACGATCACGTCGTCGTCTTCGGAAATGTAACCCGCTGGGAAAGCGTCAATGTCGGCTGGGGTGTCGGTGTCTACATCAAAAACGCGCTTCTTACGCTCGATGGAGAGGTAGTTCTTCTCGAGGTGATCCCAGACGCGAAGGGTCTTTTCGGTTGGGCCAGCGAGGAAGCTAGCGTCGTCCTCGTAAGGGGTGTAGTTGCGTTGGATGAAGTCGCGGACGTCGATTCCCTCTTTCCAAGGTCCTTCGACGAAACCTTCCCATGCTGAGTGGGTGCTCTCTTGTTGGGCGGTGGTCATATTATATGAGCCCTTCCTTATCGAGTCATCTGCATCAGCGGCCTCGGTATCGGCCACCTGCGGTTCACTTGGTGGCAGACCCATCGTTACTGGCTCGCCACGAACACCCTCCACTGTAGTAAGGAGGGGGCTAGGCCACATAAGCGGGGAAGGGTGAGTTATCTCATATGAAAATTGCTCGAAATAGGAGTAAAGAATTTTGCTCGCAATACACGCGGACATCTTCAGATCTTAATAAATAAAAAATGCAGGTAGAAGGGGAAATATGTGAATTAGATTGCTTTATGGTGTGACATTCGTCGAAGTGAAAAGCAATAAAACGGGCGTACTGTCTAAATTAGGTTTGGCTGTCTAAGTAGTTGGATCGACGATCGACCATGGCACCGTGAGCTGATTATCGCGCACCGGACGGCGAATAATGCTCATCGGAATTCCCATATCCATAAGCATCGCGCGGGCCGCCCGCCACCGAACTCGAGGGCCATACGACGCCCACGGGGCGCAGCGATCCCACGCTTCGTCGGTACGAAGCAATAAATCATGAATTTTTTCGCCCGCAACATTGCGGTGGATCAAGATCTTAGGCAACCGCTCCGCAATATCGGAGGGGCGCTCTACATCAAAAGGATCCCAACACAGCGTCAACGACTGTGGCCCAGCGTGATTTAACAACACCCACGTTGACCGCCGGCCCAACTCATCACAGGTACCTTCAACAAAAAATCCGCCAGGCTGTAGGCGCGAAGTCACCATCTCCCAAGCATCCGCGACTTGGTCCACGTCATATTGGCGCAACACGTTAAAGGCGCGCACTAAGGTGGGCTGGTAACCCGCTAATTCAAATCCCCCAAGTTCAAAGGTCACGCCATCGCGCGGCGGCAGAACTCGTTCTGGGTCTATTTCTAAACCGGTGACGCGGACGTCGTCACGCATGGTGCGCAACCACCGAGCCCACTCGACCGTGGTGGTAAAACTTGCCCCGTACCCCACGTCAAGGGCGATGGGATTGCCGGTGCGGCGCAGCGTCTGCTGGATAAGCGGATGATGAGCCATCCAGCGGTCACAACGCCGGAGGCGATTAAACCCAGTGGTCCCCCGAGTAATCACCCCAATGGGGCGACCATGCCCAAAAGTGGCGCGCAAATTATGGGCATGATCAGCCATGAAAACTCCGCGAAATTAAAGGTTCTCGGAGATCCACTTCGAGGTCAGATCGCCCTCGTTCTGGAACAAATCGCCCAATGCCTGGCCGACCTTAGGCTCGATAGCAGCACCCATCAGCGGGATGTTGACGGTGATCTCGTTGGCGTAGGACAGCGTGGTGGTGTTGCCTAGGCCGTTCATAGCGATTTCACCCTTGAAGTCCACAGGGGTGCCCTTTACGTCTGCGGTGTAGCTCAGTGGTGCGCTGGTACCGTTAAGGCCACCGACGGTTACTACGCGCTTGACTTTGAGTGCCTGGCTGATCATGGCGCGGATAGCCTCAGGAAGTAGCTCTTGAGGAAGCACCTCGAAAAGGGTTGCAACAGCGCCACCGTTAGCTTCGGTGAACTCGTGTACCTCGCCTGGTTCTGGGCTGAGGTTTTTCACAATGAAGTCCCAATATGCCGGATTGGTCAAGGCTGCGTGCACTTTTTCCACTGGCTGATTGATAGTTACGATGTTTTCACTTCGCGTTGTCATGCGTACAGACTACCTTTAATAAGGTGCTGGAAAAATCACTGAACCACATTTTCGACGGAATCCGCCCTCAGATCGAGGCGATCGACGGCGCCACTTTTGTGGCGGCCACCTTCGCCGAATTGACCACCCTCCACCTCGGCGGAACCCCCATGGCGGCGGTTCGCTGCAGGTCACAGCAGTCTGTGGTTGAGGTTGTTCGGCTTCTCGACGCCCACCAGATCCCACTACTCATCGTAGGCGGTGGCTCCAACCTCGTGATCGCTGACGGCGAAATCCCCCTCGTTGCTGTGATCCTCGACTGTGACGATATTTCTGTGAATCTCGACACCGGACGCGTAGTAGCCGAAGCAGGTGCCATATGGGACGACGTAGTGCGACTGTGCGTTGATGCTGGCCTCGGCGGCATCGAGTGCCTCTCCGGAATCCCTGGCTCGGCGGGAGCTACCCCTGTGCAAAACGTCGGTGCCTACGGTGCAGAGATCTCCGATGTGTTGGTCAGTGTAACTCTATTGGAACGTGCAACAGGGGAGGTTATGGAAGTTCCTGCAGCCGACTTAGATCTGGCGTATCGCTATTCCAACCTCAAATTCACCGGCCGTGGCGTGGTACTGGGCATTACGCTACAGCTGCATACGGATGGCATGTCTGCGCCGCTGCGCTTTGGGGAGCTTGCTCGGGTGCTAGGTCATGAGGGACCACATCCTGCAGCGCAGGTGCGCGAAGTTGTACTAGGCCTGCGTGCTGGCAAGGGCATGGTGTACAACGAGGCGGATCACGACACATGGTCGGCCGGTTCCTTCTTTACCAACCCCATCGTCCCAGAATCGGTCGGAGATCACGTGCGTAGCGTTGTTGGTGACGAGTCGATGCCATGCTTTGCTGCGGGCGAGGGCATGGTCAAACTCTCTGCTGCATGGTTGATTGACCGCGCCGGATTTGCCAAAGGCCACCAAGGTCCTGGCGGGCGGGTGAGCTTGTCTACTAAACACACGCTGGCACTGACCAATAGAGGAAACGCCACCACGGATGATCTCGTCGCACTTGCGCGCGAGGTCCGTGGCGGCGTGATGGATGCCTTCGGGGTGCTACTTGAGCCCGAACCGGTATGGGTTGGGGTGTCTATTTAGCCCAAGATGCACTGAGCAAGAAGCATGTCGAGGCGTCGTACGTCGATGTCTCGACCGATCTTGATTTTGATTTTGCCGGCACGCGTCCACAATTCCACTTCGGCGTTGAAATCAAAGGTGCCGGCATTTTCTGTTGACCACATATTCACTGAGGAATAAGGCAAGGAGTAGACCTCTACCTTCTTGCCGCGTAGGCCTTGGGAGTCGCGAACGATGAGGCGTTTGGTGGTAAAGATGGCGCTGTCGCGGAAGGTTTTAAACGCAACGACGGCATCTTCGCCTGGCACCATGAGGCTGGCAACGTCTTCTGGGATGGGTACTTCTTGGACGAAAATCCATTCTGTAATGCTGGCTGTTTCCATGCTTACTTTTCTCCGAGGCGTTCGAGGAGGATCTGCTGCACTTCGCGGCGGCGGACCTTACCGAGTTGGTCTTTGTTGAGTGCTTCAAAGTGGTAGAAGGTGCGTGGCACTTTGTAGCGGGTGAGCAGCTCGCGGCAGTGGGCTTTGAGGCCTTCTGGGTCGAGGGCTGCACCGTCTTTGAGCACGATGCAGGCTACCACGTCCTCGGAGCCGTCTTTGCGTGGGCGGCCGACTACGGCTGCGTCGTCAACGTCTGGGTGGGTGATCAGGGCTTCTTCGACCTCGGCGGGGTAGACGTTAAATCCGCCGGTGATGATGATTTCCTTGATACGGCTTACTAGGCGGATAAATCCGTCCTCTTCCATGACACCCATATCGCCGGTGCGGAACCAGTCGCCGTGGAAGGCGGCTGCCGTTGCCTCTGGTTTATTGAGGTAGCCTTGGAAAACCTGAGGTCCGCGGGCGAGAACTTCGCCGGCTTCGCCGTCGGGCATTGTCTCGTCGAGGTTGTCTGGGTTGGCAATGCGGATTTCGGTGTCGGAGAAGGGCACGCCGATGTAGCCGGGGCGGCGGTTGCCATTCATGGGGTTACCACACAGAACTGGGGAGGTTTCGGTCAGGCCGTAGCCTTCCACCAGCAGGCCGCCGGTGAGGTTTTCCCAGTCTTCGACGGTGCGCACTGGCAGGGTGGAAGCACCGGAGAAGGAGTTGCGGATGCCCTTGATTTCCACGCCCTTGGCGGTGGCTTCTGCCACGATCTTTTCGTAGAGGGTGGGCACACCTGGCAGCCACGTGGGGGTGTGGTTTTTCATAATCTTCATGATCAGTGGGATCTGCGGTGCTGGTAGCAGGACCATTTCTGCGCCGACGAAGACACCTAGGGTACCCACCATGGTCAGGCCGTAGGCGTGGAACATGGGAAGAGCTGCGAGGAAACGCTCGGGTTGGTCGCCCAGTCCTGGCACCCATGCCTTGCCCATGATGCAGTTGGACACCAAGTTGCCGTGGGAGAGCAACGCGCCCTTCGGCGTTCCGGTGGTGCCGGAGGTGTACAGGATCAGGGCGATGTCGTCTTTGGTGACCTGGGGGAATTTGGTGCGTTTACCGTTGCCACCGATGGCATTGCCGATCAACGTGGACCATGGGACGGTGTTGTCTGCAAACGCGGTGAGTTGTTCGCGTTTTGCGGCGATAGGTGGGATCGGAATGCGCAGCGCTAGTTGCTGGATGCGCGGCATGGCCTCTGTCATGTTGACGGAGATGATCGTCTCGAGCGAGGTGGTGTCGCGCAGTTTTTCTAGGGTGGAGGCTGCCTTATCCCATGCGATGGCGACGCGCGCGCCATGGTCTTTGAACAGGGCTTCGAGCTCGTGTGCGGTGTAGAGCGGGTTGTGCTCTACGACGGTAGCGCCGAGCATTTGGACGGCGTAGAACGCGGCAATGTGTTGTGGGCAGTTGGGCAACACGATGGCGACGCGGTCGCCTGGGCGGATGCCAAAGGCTTTAAGGCCTGCTGCGGCTGCACGCACTTGGGCGTCGAGTTCTGCATAGGTTTGGGTGCGTCCGAAGAAGTAGGTCGCGGGTTTGTCGGCGTTAACGGCAAGGTTGTTGTCGTAGATGTCTACCAGCGTGGTGTCGCCGTAGTCGAGGGATGCTGGTGTCCAGTCGCCATAGTGCTGCAACCATGCTTTGTCGTCGAATGCACCCATGTTCGGCCTTTCGTTTTTGGGATGAAAATAGTTTTGATGTCGATATTGTAGCGTTATTTCTTCGCTGCTAATGCTTCCTGCACATCTTTGCGTCGTACCTTGCCCAACTGGTCTTTCGGCAATTCCTCGAAGTGGTAGAAGGTGCGTGGCACTTTGTAGCGGGTGAGATTTTCGCGACAGTATGCTTTCAATCCCTCGGGATCGAGGGCAGCGCCAGCGGCAAGCGTGATGGCCGCAACCACGGACTCGGAGCCGTCGCCACGCGGAAGGCCAACGACGGTAGCGTCTGTAATGTCTGGGTGATTGCGCAAAACTTCTTCCACCTCGGCGGGATAGACGTTAAAACCGCCGGTGATGATGACTTCCTTGATGCGGGCCACGAGGCGGATAAAGCCGTCTTCCTCCATGATTCCCACGTCGCCAGTGCGATACCACTGTCCGTGGAAGCTCTTTGCCGTCGCCTCGGGATTGTTCAGGTAACCGCTGAACACCTGCGGCCCCCGCACCAGCACTTCGCCTTCTTGCCCGTCAGGCAGGGTTTCGTCCAAGTTGTCTGGGTTGGCAATGCGGATTTCGGTGTCGGGGAACGGTACGCCGACATAGCCTGGGCGGCGATCGGTGGTCATAGGGTTGCCCACAATGATGGGGGAGGTTTCGGTCAAGCCGTAGCCTTCGACGAGTAAACCGCCGGTGAGTGCTTCCCAACGGGCGACGGTTTCCACGGGCAGGCTCGACGCACCAGAAAATGAGTTGCGCACACCGGAGATAGAGATTCCGTCGCGCTCTGCGGCTTCCACAATCTTTTGATAGAGCGTGGGAACGCCAGGCACCCACGTAGGGGTGTGCTTCTTCATGATCTTCATGATCAACGGAATTTGCGGCGCTGGGAGCAGGACCAGTTCGCCGCCTACGTAGAACGCTAGGTTGAGCACGATGGTCACGCCATAGGCGTGGAACATAGGCAGAGCAGCGAGAAGGCGTTCGTCTTGGTCGCCAATGCCTTTGACCCATGCTTTACCCTGCATGATGTTGGCAAAGAGGTTGCCGTGTGACAGCTGCGCACCTTTGGGTGTACCGGTGGTGCCGGAGGTGTAGAGGATCAGGGCGATGGACTTTTTGGTCACCTCGGGGCAGGGGACGACGTCGTCGCCATTGCCGCCTAGTGCGGATCCCACCAGGATTTCCCATGGGATGGTGTTGGGCGCGGATGCGGTCAGTGCGTCGCGCTTCTTCCGAATCATCGGGATAGGAAGGCGCAGTAGTGCCTGTTGTACGGCTGGCATGGCGGTCATCATGTTGACCGACACGATGGTTTCTAGTGGTGTGCTGCGGCGGAGTTTCTCCAGGGTATCGGCGGCTTTGTCCCACACGATAGCCACGCGTGCGCCATGGTCTTGGAAGGGGGCTTCCAGCTCGTGTGCGGTGTAGAGCGGATTGTGCTCGACCACGGTGGCTCCGAGCATGAGTACCGCCCAGTAGGCCACGATGTGCTGTGGGCAGTTGGGAAGAGCGATGGCCACGCGGTCGCCGCTGCGTACGCCTAGTGCCCGCAGACCGGCGGCTGCGGTGCGTACCTGTTTGTCGAGGTCACCGTAGGAGGTTTGGCGGCCAAAGAAGTAGGTGGCCGGTTTGTCCTTATTTAGGGCGAGGTTGTTCGAGTAGACGTCGAGAAGCGTCGTGTCGCCATAATCTAGGCTATGCGGCGTCCAATCGGGGTAATAGTGAAGCCACTTTTTTGTCTCGTATGCCGACATGAGTTCCCTTCGTTCCTTGCAAATAAACGTAAATACGAGCATATACTCATGTTTCGCTTGGTTTGGTAATAACGGCGCCTAGAATGATGACTATGCGCATTGCCATGATCTCTATGCACACTTCGCCCCTCCAGCAACCAGGCAGCGGAGACGCAGGTGGAATGAACGTCTACATCATTTCCATCGCCCGCGAACTCGCACGTCGCGGCGTGGACGTTGACATTTACACCCGTGCCACTCGCCCCAGCCAAGGCGACATTGTAGAGGTGGAGTCGGGGCTGCGCGTGATCAACATTGTGGCCGGCCCCTACGAGGGCCTAAGCAAAGAAGAACTGCCCAC
Organism: Corynebacterium rouxii; assembly: GCF_902702935.1. Lineage (NCBI taxonomy): Bacteria > Bacillati > Actinomycetota > Actinomycetes > Mycobacteriales > Corynebacteriaceae > Corynebacterium > Corynebacterium rouxii. Next base: position 369,842 of record NZ_LR738855.1, read on the forward strand.
CCAGCTCGCAGCCTTTGCGGGTGGCGTGGTGCAATTCGCCAAGTGTCACCACATGCGTTACGACGTCATCCATTCCCACTACTGGCTTTCCGGCCAAGTCGGCTGGCTGCTGCGCGACCTGTGGAATATCCCGCTGGTGCACACCGCGCACACCCTTGCGGCGGTAAAAAATGCGCACCGCAGCGCAGGGGATACTGAGGAGTCAGAAGCCAGGCGTATTTGTGAGCAACAGCTTGTAGATAACGCCGACATCCTCGTGGTGAACACCCCCGAGGAAACCAACGACCTCGTGCGCCACTATGACGCCAACCCTGATTCGGTGGCTGTGATCGCGCCGGGTGCCAATGTGGAGCTATTTACTCCTGGTACGCAGCGCAATACGGAGCAGTCTCGGCGGTTCTTGGGTATTCCGCTGCATACCAAAGTGGTGGCTTTTGTGGGAAGGTTGCAAAAGTTTAAAGGACCTGAGGTGTTGTTACGTGCGGTGGCGGAGATGTTGGAGCGCGATCCGGATCGCGATATGCGTGTGATTATGTGCGGTGGGCCGTCAGGTGCCGCTGCCACGGTGGAGTACTACATTGAGTTGACACGCAGTTTGGGTATTGCGCATCGGGTGCGGTTTTTGGATCCGCGTCCGCCGGAGGAGCTGGTGAGTGTGTACCAGGCGGCTGATGTGGTGGCGGTGCCATCCTATAACGAGTCGTTTGGTCTGGTTGCGATGGAGGCGCAGGCTAGTGGTACTCCGGTGGTGGCTGCTCGTGTTGGCGGCTTGCCTATTGCGGTGGTCGATGGGGAGACGGGCGTGCTTGTCGACGGCCACAATCCAATAACGTGGGCGGACGCGTTGGAGCAATTGCTTGACGACGACCCCACGCGTCAGCAGATGGGTGTGGCTGCGGTGGAACATGCGGCGAACTTTACGTGGGCTGCGGCTGCGGAGAAGCTGGAGTCGGTGTATGGGGATGCGGCGATGTTGGATGTTGCGCAGTGTCATGACCGCTACGCCACAGGTTCCGATCGGGCATAAGTGTAAATAATCCCACATTTTTCTCGCGCTGCTTCGATTCGTGGCAAACTTGGCAAGTATGACTACTGGAAAACTGATTCTTCTTCGTCACGGACAAAGCGAATGGAACGCTTCCAACCAGTTCACCGGCTGGGTGGACGTCAACCTCACCGAAAAGGGCGAGGCAGAGGCTAAGCGCGGCGGCGAGCTGCTCAAGGCTCAGGGTGTCCTGCCAAGCGTGGTGTACACCTCTTTGCTGCGCCGTGCTATCCGCACCGCCAACATTGCTCTGAACGCCGCTGATCGCCACTGGATCCCAGTTGTTCGCGATTGGCGCCTCAACGAGCGCCACTACGGTGCACTGCAGGGCCTGAACAAGGCTGAGACCAAGGAAAAGTACGGCGACGACCAGTTCATGGCATGGCGTCGTTCTTATGGCACCCCACCACCAGAGCTTGAGGATTCCAGCGAGTTCTCCCAGGCAAACGATCCTCGTTACGCCAACCTTGACGTGGTTCCTCGCACAGAGTGTTTGAAGGACGTTGTTGAGCGTTTCGTTCCTTACTTCAAGGAAGAGATCCTGCCGCGTGTGAAGAACGGCGAGACTGTTTTGATCGCTGCGCACGGTAACTCCCTGCGCGCATTGGTCAAGCACCTTGACAACATCTCTGATGAAGACATCGCTGAGCTCAACATTCCAACCGGTATTCCGCTGGTCTACGAGCTCGACGAGGCTGGCACGGTGCTCAACCCAGGTGGCACCTATCTTGACCCAGAGGCTGCTGCTGCCGGTGCTGCCGCAGTTGCTGCTCAGGGCGCTAAGTAGTAGCGAGGCACGTGTACGTCGTTATCGCATTTGTGTTGGGCGTGGTCCTTTCGGGCCTCGCCCTACCTGCGTTGAAATGGGTGCGCGGCCGTAGTTATCGCACGGCGAAAAAGGGGGACAATAAGGTCACCACTGTGAGCCAGATGCTGCATTTGACGGTGCAGGGCTCGCCTACGGGCATGGCAGTGATCGACGCAACGGGGGCAGTTTTATTGTCTAATGTGCGTTCCCATGAGATGGGAATTGTGCATGAGCGCACGCTTAATCCGGATATTTGGGAGCTTGCGCAAGAGGCATATAAAGATCAAGAGACTCATGCGATTGAGCTGGTGATCGACGAGCGGCGTAATCGCATCACCTCGGTGCGTGCGGTGGTCAAACCGCTCACGCTTGTCGACGACCGCTATGTGGTCATTTACAGCACGGATGAGTCGGAAAACCAGCGCATGGAAGCGGCACGCCGTGACTTTGTAGCTAACGTGTCCCATGAGCTGAAAACCCCTGTGGGTGGCATGGCGTTGTTGGCGGAGGCTATCACTGAGGCCTCTGATGATCAAGAGCAGGTGGAATACTTTGGTAACCGCCTGTACAAAGAAGCTCATCGCCTCGCCGATATGATTAACGAGCTCATCTCATTGTCTAAGCTCCAAGGTGCTGAGGCATTGCCAGATCTGGAGCCGGTGAGTGTGGATCGCGTGATCGACGAGGCACTGGCACGTAATGTGTTGGCTGCCGATACCGCGGGCATTGAGCTCAACCGTGGCAAGCCATGCAATGCGATGGTGATGGGGGATATGACGCTGCTGGTCACGGCGGTGTCTAACTTGATTAGCAACGCTATTAATTATTCGCCACAGGGAATGCCCATTTCGGTGGCGACGAAAATTTCGCGGGATGGCCGTGTTCTTATTCGAGTAATCGATAACGGCATTGGTATCTCTGTGGAGAATCAAAATCGAGTGTTTGAGCGCTTCTTCCGCGTAGATAAAGCACGGTCGCGTTCTACAGGCGGCACTGGGTTGGGGCTTGCGATCGTCAAACATGTGGCAGCCAATCACGGCGGTGATGTCACGTTGTGGTCGCGTCCTGGGACCGGTTCGACGTTTACGATCGAGCTTCCGATCTATCATGAAACTGACACGGGTCGCCGAAAGGATAAGAACTGATGACCTCTATCTTGTTGGTTGAAGACGAAGAATCGCTAGCCGATCCCCTCGCGTTCTTGTTGCGCAAGGAAGGCTTTGACGTAGTAATCGCCGGTGATGGCCCCAGCGCCTTGGTGGAGTTTGAACGCAACGCCATTGATATTGTGCTGCTCGACCTCATGCTTCCTGGCATGCCGGGTACGGATGTGTGCAAGCGCCTGCGGGCAGTTTCCTCCGTGCCAGTGATCATGGTGACGGCACGGGATTCGGAGATCGACAAAGTTGTTGGCCTAGAACTCGGTGCCGACGACTACGTGACTAAACCGTATTCTTCCCGCGAACTGATCGCCCGAATCCGTGCCGTGCTGCGTCGTGGCGGGGAAACGGTAGAAGAATCGGATGAGATTCTTGGCAGTGGCCGAATCCATATGGACGTGGAACGCCACACCGTCACCGTCGACGGTGAGGAGATCTCCATGCCGCTAAAAGAATTCGACCTGTTGGAATACCTCATGCGCAACTCGGGGCGCGTGCTCACCCGCGGCCAGCTCATCGACCGTGTCTGGGGTGCCGACTACGTAGGCGACACCAAAACCTTGGATGTGCACATTAAACGCCTACGATCCAAGATCGAACCAGAGCCCTCAGCGCCACACCACGTCATTACTGTGCGCGGTCTGGGCTACAAGTACGAAGACTAGCTGGATGCGGCGCTAGCGGGATGCCCGCTTTTTGGCGCGCCGCGCAGTGTTGTGCGAGAACTTCGTAGGAGGCATCTCCCATTAGTGCCCGCAGCTCCACCTCATGGGTGATCCACATGGGCTTATCAGACGTGTGGCAGTGGGGGTCGGTGGTGCAATACCAATCAAAGTCCTCGCCACCATTACCCCAACCGCGGCGATCATATTCGGTGATGGTGGTGCGCAGGATCTCTACGCCATCGGCGCGTTCCTCGTAGGCTTCTAGGCGACGAAGCGGCAGTTGCCAACACACCTCAGGTTTGACCACGGTGAGATCCTCGCCTGCGTCAAGAGCCCATTGGTGGATCGCGCACCCTGGGTTTTTGCGGTTGGCAAAGATGCAGGCGCCGTCGACAAGCGTGGTCTTCAGCGCCGGTTCGGGGTTTCCCTCCTCGTCATCGAGTTCGTCCCACACCAACCACGGCTCAATCTGCGTGGGATCGGGGTCGGCGAGGTAGGCGTCGACCCCTGCAGGGCGTAGCTCCCAATAGCGTGCCGGCATTTTTTCCACGGCGGCATAAAGCTGATCGCGGTCTTCCTCATCGGAAAGAAACGCCCCATGCACACAACACCCCACGGTCGGCTGCTCGGCATCAATCCCGTGGCACGCCGAAGTGCCAAACGCGCACCGGTAGGAGGACTCCACCCACGTTAAATCGATGGAAAACTGGTGGAGAGGGTCCTCCGGGTTAGTAAATTCATACCATTGACGTGGGAAATCGGGGGGAAGCTCGTCGTTGCGGCGAATAGATGCGGCAGCGGGGGACATGGCAGGAAAACCGAGATACTTCACGTGTTTAGGCTATACCGTCTAACCTAAGTGACGTGAGATTAGGTGTATTGGACGTTGGTAGTAACACGGTTCATCTTGTGGCGGTGAACGCGACTCAAGGTGGTCGCCCCGCCCCGATGAGCGATTGGAAGACCACTTTGAAGCTGGTGGAGTACCTTGACGCCTCGGGGGCTATCACCGAAACGGGGGTACGCAAGCTGGTGTCGGCGGTCGGGGAGGCCGCAGAACTGGCGCAGCGTTTGGGCTGCGATGAACTGATGTCTTTTGCCACCTCCGCAGTGCGATCGGCAACCAATTCGGAAGCTGTTCTCGCCCAAGTGGAACGCGAGACGGGGGTGCGCCTCGAGGTCCTCTCCGGCAAGGATGAGGCTCGTCTGACCTTCCTTGCGGTGCGTCGTTGGTATGGCTGGTCTGCCGGCCGGATCACCAACTTGGACATCGGCGGTGGCTCATTAGAAATTTCGACCGGTATGGATGAAGAGCCCGATACTGCGTTTTCCCTCGACTTGGGAGCCGCTCGGTTGACCCATCAATGGTTTGATACCGATCCGCCGGCGCGGAAGAAAATCAACGTCCTACGCGATTTTATCGACGCCGAGCTTGTCGACGTCGCCCAGCAAGTCAACACTTATGGCCCCGCGCGCCTCGCGGTGGGAACCTCGAAAACATTTCGTACACTCGCTCGATTGACGGGATCGGCGCCGTCGTCGGCAGGACCTTTTGTTACGCGTGATCTGACCGCGCCGGGGCTGAGGCAGCTGATTGCATTTATTTCTCGTATGACCGCTGCGGATCGTGCGGAGTTGGAGGGGGTAAGCTCAGATCGTTCGCATCAGATTGTTGCCGGCGCGTTGGTTGCCGAGGCGGCTATGCGTGCGCTTAACATTGAGCGGTTACAGATTTGTCCGTGGGCTTTGCGCGAGGGAGTCATACTTCGACGCACGGAACAGGGTATTGTGCCAGAAGAAACCTCAAAAGGAGATGAGTAGGAGACATGAGCGAGAAACAACTCACCGTTGCGGAACTGCTGGCACGTTCCGGCAAAGCTGACGCAACCTCCGAAACTCCACGTCGTCGCCGCCGTAACCTTGAGGAAGGCGGTGTTTCAGTCGCTGAGCTGACGGGGAATATCCCCAAGGTTAAGGCAAAGCCAGCTGAGCCGAAGCACTCCAATGAGCCCATTGATACGCCAAGCACCGAGGAGACCATCGTGCTCAGCGTGGTTGATGAGGGCGACCCGGTGCGGTTGACCACCGATAGCTTCCCTGCTGTACAGGCGGAAATTCCGGCTGTTGAGTTGGAAGAGGAACCCGAAGAAATCGTTGAGGAAGAAGCCGACGACGAGGAAGAATACTGGGAAGAAGAGGAACCGGTTTCCGTTGCCAGTGTTGTAGGTCTTGCTTTGGTTGGCATCATCGTTGGCGTGGGAATCTTCCTTGGCTTTGGCTACCTGTGGGCCAACTACTCCCGCAAGGTTGTCGGACTGTTGGCGTTGGCGGTTATTGCTGCCATGATCACAGTTGCTCATGTTCTGCGCACGGAAAGTGATCGTCGCAGCATGGTGTGGGCTGGTTGTGCCGGCGTAGCGGTTACTTTTGTGCCAATGCTGGTTTCCTAAACTGGTTGCCCCCTGTGAGTGCTTCGTGGCAGAGTGTTCGCCATGACTTCAATCGCAGTAATTGGTGGCGGCAAGATCGGTGAGGCCCTGATTTCGGGCCTAGTGGCTAGTGGCATGAGTCCAAAAGATATTCATGTGACTAATCGCAACGCTGAGCGTGCTCAGGAGCTCAAGGAACGCTATGGCGTATTGACCTTCCTAGAGAATGTTGCCGCTGTTGACGACGTAGACATGGTGTTTTTGTGCGTGAAGCCGCAGCAGGTCATTTCGGTTGTGGAAGAAATCGCCGACGTTGTAGATAACAACACCAGTACCACTATTGTCTCGATGGCCGCTGGCGTGACTAATGCCATGATCGAGGAGAGCCTTGCCGCAGGTTCCCCTGTTATCCGTGTGATGCCTAATACTCCTATGTTGGTGGGTAAAGGCATGTCTGTGGTGGCCCCTGGCCGCTATGCCGATGCGGACACGGTGGCGTCGTTAACGCAGCTGTTGGAGGCTGTGGGAAGCGTGGAGATAATCGAGGAATCGAGTATGGATGCCGTGGTGGCGTTGTCGGGTTCTTCTCCTGCGTATCTCTTTTTGATGGTCGAGGCGCTTATCGACGCCGGTGTGTTCCTTGGCCTGCCCCGCGATAAGGCGAAAAACTTGGCTGTTTCTTCCTTTGCCGGTGCTGCCACGATGCTGGAGCAAACGGGCGAGGAGCCGGCGGTATTGCGTGCGAATGTGAGCTCGCCTGGCGGTACTACGATCGCTGCTATTCGCGAGTTTGAAGAAAGTGGTTTGCGTGCGGCGGTCTATCGTGCAGCGACTGCTGCGGCGACACGCAACAGTTCTTTGGGTTAGGGGGCATGTACCCCTCTTTCTTTAACCTCTACTTGAAGGTTGCATTGTGTTGTTTTCCAGCAAACCCCTGTGGCCTGTGGTTTTTAGATGATGTCGGCGGGACGCATGTGATTAGAGTTGATTAACTTTATCCAGAGTGTCTCGTTGGGTCGCACCTGTCACATGATTCACGCTAAGCTGATTCGAGCACGTGCGTGATCGTTCTGCGGGAGGGGAAGCCTGCAGCGCGCGACTTGCTGAAGGGTTAGGTAAATATGGCTAGAGAAGATAATGGCTCATTCCTCACAGTTGCTGAGGTTGCGGAGATCATGCGCGTTTCTAAAATGACCGTGTACCGCTTGGTTCACTCCGGTGAACTGCCAGCAGTTCGTGTGGGACGTAGTTTCCGTGTGCACGAGAAAGCTGTGAATGAGTACCTCGATTCCTCCTACTACAACGTGGGTTAAGGTGTTGATTTTGGCCAGTAGTGGGGCGCTCGGTATGCTTGGTAGCATTCGTGTCAGAATCGAGCCCCAACCTGCGGGCGGATGTGCACTTCGGCCGCGCGAAAGACCGTGGGGCTTCTGACAGGGAAGTACGTACACCAATCTATGAAGCGAGGGAAACCGTTATGGGTTCTGTCATCAAGAAGCGCCGTAAGCGCATGTCCAAGAAGAAGCACCGCAAGCTGCTGCGCCGCACCCGTGTTCAGCGTAGAAAGCTCGGTAAGTAAGCCTCTTGGCTCTTTTCCGCCCAAGGAATGTTATTTCCTTGGGCGGTTTTGTATTCTGCGAAGAGCGTTTAGGAAAGGATGTACTTCATGCAGAAGTCAGCGCGTCGCAGCCTTATTGCGATTCTCGCCATTGTTGTTTTGATTGTGGTGGCGGGAGGTGCGTATATGCTCGGCAATAAGTCGGCAGGTACCCAGGCCGAAAAAACGGCGGCTAATGCAACACCTGGCACGAAGGGCCTCGATGGCCCCACGCCGCTTGCCGACGGTTCCTTTGATGCGACTATCTTTGGCCCTGCTAAAGAGCTTAAGTCTGCCGATGACATTCTCAATGTGCATCGTCGTAACGCGAAGGATCCCTTTGCTGTGGGTGCTGTGGATGCGCCACTGGTGATTACGGAGTTCTCTGACTTTGAGTGCCCCTTCTGTGCCCGCTGGTCTAACCAGACCGAGCCAACGCTGATCGAAGAGTACGTGTCCAAGGGCTTGGTGCGTATCGAATGGAATGATCTTCCAATCAACGGCGAGCACGCGTTGGCTGCGGCGAAGGCTGGGCGTGCCGCTGCCGCGCAAGGCAAGTTTGATGAATTCCGCAAGTCCCTGTTTGAGGCTTCGCGTAACGTAAATGGCCACCCGAATAACTCTTTGAAGAATTTTGAGGACTTTGCGCGCAAGGCTGGCGTGAAAGACATGGCTCGTTTTTCCCGTGAGGCACAAGATTCCACCTACGACGAGGTTTTGGCCAAGGCTGCTGATTACGCCCACGGATTGGGTGTGAGCGGTACTCCGGCATTTGTGGTGGGCACGCAGTATATTTCTGGTGCCCAGCCTACGGAGGAATTTATTAAGGTGATTGAGTCGGAGTTGAAGAAGTCTCCTACCTTCTCCACGCCTTCCACCCACCAAAACTAAAGGCGGCGGTGACGAGGGCGGGGATACCGAACGTGCGAATAGCCTTGCGCAGGCTGCGGTAGTCGCGTACTGCCCAGCCGTGTTGCTTGGCCACTTTTGCTAGGGGGCGATCGGGGTTAATGGCCACAGCGGTTCCTACCATCGACAGCATGGGGACGTCGTTGATGGAATCCGAGTAGGCGGTGCAGCGGCTTAGATCTAGGCGTTCGATGGTTGCGAGCGCGGCCACGGCGTGGAGTTTGCCGGGCCCGTGCAGGATGTCGCCGACGAGGCGGCCGGTAAACACGCCGTCTTTTACCTCGGCGACGGTGCCGAGTGCGCCGGTAAATCCGAGTCGCTTGGCCAAAGCTTGGGCTAGCTGCACGGGGGTGGCACTGACGAGCCATACTTGTTGGCCGTCGGCAATGTGTTGATCGGCGAGTTGTTTGGTGCCGGGCCAGAGTTTTTCGCTCATGTTGTTATCAACGATCTCCTCGCACAGGGCAACGAGCTCATCTACGCGGCGACCTTTAATAAACTCGAGGGCTTGCTGGCGGCCTTCGGCGACGTCGTTAGCGTTTTCGTTGCCTGTGACCCGAAACTTGATCTGTTTCCACGCCACTGGCAGGATTTCGCTGAGCTTAAAGTACTTTTTCTTAGCCAACCCCATGGCAAAAACAACGAGTGACGATCCCTGGATCAACGTGTTGTCGATGTCAAAGAACGCGGCTGCTCCAATGTCTTGGGGGATTTCTGGGTTGGCTGTTGTGACGTGCTGAGCGCCGGCTGCCTCAAAGGAGCCGGATACCGAATCGAGGCCGGAGGTGTATTCGTCGAGCTTGATGCCAAAGAGCTCGCTGGCGGCGAGTTCGGCGGCGGCTTCGCCGGCTTCGCGCTGCGTGCGGGCGTCGATAGGCGGAAGGGCGTGTTCCTCGAAGAATCGGCGTAGGTTGCCACGTGAAGTGGACCAGCTGGCCAAGAATTCTTGGGGGGTCTGGTGCCAGTGGGGTTCTGGGATGGACTGACTCACAGTGCCGTTCACGCCTTTCTAGGGGGTATTCTTCTCACCATCGTAGTGGTGATAACTGTGAAGAGGTGGATATGCACAAGGTTGAGTTGATGGTGCGCAGTACGTGCGGTTCGTGTGCGCGGGTAGCGGCTCAGATACGCCCGGTGGTGGCTGCTGCTGGTGTGGAGCTTGTGATCGTCGATGTGGATTCGGATTCTGCGCTGGCCTCGGAGTTTGGTGATCGGGTGCCGGTGGTGGTGATCGACGATGAGGAATTTTCTTGTTGGGAAGTGGATAATGAGGAATTGGCTGCGGAGCTGGCTCAATAGCGGTAGTTAGCCAAGGCTTTGTTGTGCCTTTGGTCACTGTAGGCCAGAGTGTTTAATGGTCAATCATTCTTATGGTTGATATTGTGGTGAGGTAAGCGAGCGGAAAGGTGAGCGCGTGAGTGTTCTAGTGGTGGGTATGTCGCATAGGTCGGCACCCGTTGCACTTCTAGAAAAGCTCAGCATGGACGATGGGGTGCGGACAAACACCGTTTCCGACTTGGTGGCGCGCCCATCTCTGGCCGAGGCGATGATCGTATCCACCTGTAATCGGCTTGAAGTCTATGCCATGACGTCGAGCTTTCACACTGGTGTGAACGATGTGGTGGAAGTACTCCATAACATGAGTGGCGTGGACATGGAGGAGCTACGCGGCTACCTGTATGTGCGCTACGCGGATGCGGCAGCTGAGCACATGATGGAAGTCACTTCTGGTTTGGATTCCATGGTGGTCGGGGAGCAGCAGATCATCGGCCAGGTTCGTACCGCCTACCACAGCGCGACTGAGGCGGGCACCGTTGGTCCTGCACTGCACGGTTTGGTGCAGGCGTCGTTGCATACGGGTAAGCGCGTGCACACGGAAACAGATATTGATGACGCTGGCGCGTCGATGGTGTCGTTTGCCTGCGATGAGGCTTTGGCGCAGATGTCTGCGAGTAATTTTTCGGGCCGTCGTGCGCTGGTTCTTGGCGCTGGTGCGATGGCGTCGTTGGCGGCTACGCATTTGGGCCGACTTGGCATTGAGCACATCACGGTTGCTAACCGCACGTTCGAGCGTGCTCAGCGCCTTGCGGATCATGCCGTGGAGGCGGGGGTTGCGGCTACCGCTATTGAGTTTGAGCGCCGCATGGACGTGCTGTGCGACGTCGACGTGGTGGTGTCTGCCACAGGAGCAAATACCTTCACGATTGAGGCTGCGAATATTCCCGCAGATCATGGCGATCTTATGATGATCGATCTTTCCTTGCCCCGTGATATTTGCGACGATGTCGTCGAGGTTCCTGGTGTGCGCTTGGTCAACATTGAAAAGCTTCGCGATGTGGCTGCTTCTGGGGAGGCGAAGGATCACGCGGCGCAGCGCATTGTGGCCGAAGAACTAGAGGCCTACACGTCTGCGCAGCGGATTCGGGATGTTGCACCCGCGGTTGCGGCGTTGCGACGCCACGCTTCTAGTCTGATCGACTCGGAATTGGCGCGGTTGTCTACCCGCGTGCCAAGTATGGATGAAGACGACTTCTCAGAGGTGCAGCGCACTGTTCGCCGCGTGGTGGATAAGCTGCTGCATCAGCCGACGGTTCGAGTCAAAGAATTGGCGGCGCAATCAGGCACGGTGTCGTATGACACGGCTATCCAAGAGCTCTTTGGGTTAGCAGTTGAGGCGACACCTGTTGCTGTGAATGTGGATGAACTGCCGGAAAGGATTAACAAGCGATGACGTTGAAGATCGGCACCCGAGGAAGCCTGCTGGCCACCACGCAGTCGGGTCATGTTCGCGATGACCTGCTCCCTTATGAGGCGGAACTGGTGATTGTGACCACCCATGGCGATGTGAACATGGCCCCTGTGGAGCGCATCGGCGTTGGCGTATTTACTCAAGCCCTGCGCGAGGAGCTGTACACGGGTGGCTGCGATATTGCGGTGCATTCGTTTAAGGATCTTCCTACCGAGTTGGATCCACGGTTTCATTTGGTGGTGCCCAAGCGTGCCGATTTCCGTGATTGTTTGATCGCCCGTGATGGCTTGACCTTGGCAGATCTTCCTGCTGGCGCGTTGATTGGTACGGGTGCTCCGCGTCGTATTTCGCAGATCAAGGCGCTACGCCCTGATGTTGAGTGTGTGCCATTGCGTGGCAACATTGATACCCGCATGGGCAAGGTAACAAGCGGTGAACTCGACGCTGTGGTGTTGGCTTATGCAGGTCTTACCCGCGTGGGGCGTGGGGATGAGGCTACGCAGGTCTTCGATCCGCAGGATTTCTTGCCGGCTCCGGCTCAGGGTGCGTTGGCGGTGGAGTGTCGGGCAGATGACGCTTATGCCCGTGAGGCTATCGATTCTATTTGTGACGAGCATGCACAGGCGTGTGCTGTCGCCGAGCGCGTGGTTCTTAATCGCCTCGAGGCGGGTTGTACGGCTCCGGTGGCTGCGCATGCAACGCTTGTCGACGGCACACTCACACTGACTGCAGCGGTGATTGCTTTGGATGGGTCGAAGGTGATTCGTCGTGAGTTGTCTGGTCCAGTAGCTGATAGCGTTGCGTTGGCTGAGGAGCTCACGCGTGCGCTTATTGCTGATGGTGCTGCGACCATCTTGGGATAATTCCGTAACTTCAATTATGGTTATGGTTTTAGTTTCCTTCTATCGGCAGCATGCCTAGAAATGCGATTAATCATGAAGCCCGAGCACTCAACGCGAGGACGTGTCATCTTCGTCGGCGCCGGTCCCGGCAACCCAGATCTTTTGACGGTTCGAGCCCGCGAGGTGCTGGGCTCCACAGCCAATGCGGTGGTGGATTCCACTGTTGGCGTAGGTATCCGTGCAGTTATTGCTGAGCATCTTGAGGTGCCGCAGGCCAAGCTTGATGCAGCTGAGGCCGAGTATGAGCGCATGTGTGCGGCTGCGAAGCGTCGTAAGCCTCCGCGTCCCGACGCCCCCACCGCCGCGGAGATCACTGAGGTGTCCGCTGAGGCGAGCGTCGATGAAGTGATGGCGGTGCTGTTGCCTTTGCTAGACGACGGCGATGTGATCCGCCTAGTGCAGGGTAATCCGTTGGCGGACTCCCGCGCGTTAGATGAGATTACGGCTGTTACCCAGGTGGGTGCGGATTTCCAGATTGTGCCAGGTATGTCGTTGCCGGCTGCGGTTCCTGCTTTCGCGGGAATCACGTTGGGTGATTCTTATACCAAGACCACGGTGAGTGAGGATACTAACTGGGATCAGTTGGCAACCGCTCCGTTGCCGTTGATTTTGCAGGCGAGTAAAGACGACTTGCTGACTATCGCTACGGAGCTGAAGGATCGCAAACTGCCGGCGAGCACTCCGGTGACGGTGACGATGAATGGCACGACGCGTTTGCAGCGTAGCTTTGACGTGACGCTTAAAACTATGAAGTCGCTGGTCAAACAGGAGCTAGACGGCACCCTTGTGGTCACAGTGGGTGTATCGGATCGCAGCACGTTCTCGTGGTGGGAAAGCCGCGCGTTGTTTGGCTGGCGGGTGTTGGTTCCTCGTGCGAAGGACCAAGCTGGTCCGATGAGCAGCCGAATCGCCGCTTATGGTGCTATTGCCCAAGAGGTTCCCACTATTTCTGTGGAGCCGCCGCGTAATCCGGCGCAGTTGGAGCGTGCGATTAAGGGCATTGTGGAGGGACGCTACCAGTGGGTGGTGTTTACCAGCGTGAATGCTGTTAAAGCGGTGCGTGAGAAGATCGTGTCGTTTGGTTTGGATTCTCGCGCGTTCGCGGGGGTGCATATCGCTGCGGTGGGGGCTAAGACTGCGGCGGCGATTCGTGAGTTTGGCATTACTCCTGAGCTGATTCCGCCACGTAAAGAGCATAATGCTGCAGGTATGGTGTCGGTTTTCCCTAATTATGTGGAGGGCTTGGACCCGGTAGGCCGGGTGTTGTTGCCGCGGGCTGATATTGCCACTGACGTGCTAGTTGATGGTTTGATCAACCTTGGCTGGGAAGTTGATGATGTGGTGGCGTATCGTACGGTGCGTGCCGCGCCACCGAGTGCGGAAGTCCGCGACATGATTAAGTCTGGCGATTTTGATGCGGTGTGTTTTACCTCTGCGTCGACGGTGCGCAATTTGGTGGGTATTGCGGGTAAGCCGCATGCGCGCACGATCATTGCGTGTATTGGGCCGATGACCGCCGCGGAAGCAGAGAAGCAAGGGCTGCGTGTCGACGTCATCCCCGAGGTGGCCAACGTTCCTGCCCTTGTGGATGCGCTCGCGCAGCACGTGGAGGGTCTACGTGCTGCGGGTGAGTTGCCGCCGCCGCGTAAGAAGCGTCGGGCCCGTCGCAAATCTAAGGAAGGTGCTGTATGAATCTAGATCTTATTCGTCGTCCTCGTCGGTTGCGTTCGACTCCGGTGATGCGTGAATTCGTTGCGGAAACCACGCTGCGTCCGGCTGATCTTATTTTGCCGATGTTTATTGCCGACGGCATTGATGAGCCTCGGGAGATTGAGTCGATGCCAGGTGTGTACCAGCACACCATGGAATCCCTTATAGAGGCTGTCCGTGAGGCGATCTCGGTGGGTATTCGCTGTGTGGACCTTTTCGGCGTACCACTGGATTCCGATAAAGATGCCACTGGTTCACAAGCATGGGATCCCGAGGGCATTTTGAACCGTGGCGTGCGCGCTCTTCGTAAGGAGTTCGGCGATCAGGTGCTCATCATGGCGGATACTTGCCTTGACGAGTTCACCGATCATGGGCATTGCGGCATTGTGACCACGGATCGCTTTGGCGCCACCATCGTGGATAACGATCCAACGGTTGAGTTGTATCAGAAGATGGCGGTCGCTCAGGCCGAGGCCGGCGCCCATATTGTGAGCCCATCGGGCATGATGGATGGCCAGATTTTAGCTATCCGCGAGGCTCTTGACGCCGCAGGTTTCCACGATGTTGCCATTATGGCGTATTCCGCTAAGTATGCGTCGGCATTTTATGGTCCTTTCCGTGACGCAGTGGGCTCCTCTTTACAAGGCGATCGCCGTGCCTACCAGCAGGATCCCGCTAATTTCCGTGAGTCGATCCTCGAAGTCGATCTAGACATCGAGGAAGGCGCAGACTTTGTGATGGTCAAGCCTGCTATGCCGTACTTAGATGTCCTTGCCGAGGTAGCGTCTACCTCGTCGGTTCCGGTGGCGGCTTACCAGGTTTCTGGTGAGTATGCGATGTTGCATGCGGCTGCTGCGAACGGCTGGTTGGATCTGGACCGGGTGATGATGGAGTCGTTGATTTCTATTAAACGTGCCGGTGCGGATCAAATCCTGACATACTTTGCTGTAGAAGCAGCACGAAAACTTTAAGGGAGCACGTCGAGTGACAACTCAACCCGAGGCCGTGCGTTGGGCCGCCGCATCGTGGTGGACAGCGTTGGCGATTAACGCGGTACATCAGATTATTGGTGGCGTTATTGCATTTTTTAACCGTGGTCAGTTGATGGCGGAATTGGAAAAGCGGATGAATGGGCAGGCGGTGCCAGAGGTGGCGGCGTCGGTAGGCGTTGTTATGTCGGTGCTGTTTTTGCTTGGGTTCCTTGGATTGTTTGCGTGGTTTGTGGCTGCGTTTCGCCAGGGTGGGCGGTTTGCGCAGCTGTGTCGTAAGACGATGACGTTTGTGTCCCTCTACTTGGGGATCAGCGTGATCACGGTGTTTGCGATCGTTCCTACATCGTTGTCCATTCCGCAGGGCTGGTTCTTGGCCGATGGTTGTTTATCTATCGCCTGTGGCGTGGCGGCGATCATTGGTTTGATTTTTGCGCAGAAGAAGGAATCGCTGGAGTGGGGTGTGGTCCGTGACTGATTCGCCGCTTGACGACGCCATCCAGGAGGCCAAAACCGCTGCGCAAAAAGCGGGCATTGATACCGAAACTTTCGCTGCGGTTCAGTCGAAGGAAGGCCGTACCTCTTTCGCCTTCGAACTGGAGGGCCTAGGCAGTGCCTCTTCGGTATCGGAGCTGGAAGAGGCGATCGAGCACATCGGCGGTGTGGACGCCAAGATTGTTTACCCGTCGGCGATGGCGTGGGTTAGTGCCAGCCGCACCTTGGATCCCACGCTCATCGTGGAGGCGTTTCAGCAGCATGGTGTGAGAGCTACGTTGACGGATTCCTCGTTGCGTCGTCGATTGGCATGGACGGACGTGGAGGAGGGCCGGTATCGTCGTGCTCGCGCTCGACGCTTTGGCTCGCGTGTCGACGAAGAATCTCGCCGCTTTGAAATTGCCCGCCGCGAAGGATTTCTGCACAAGCGCGAAGAAACAACACGGGTGGTAGAAACCA
Organism: Corynebacterium rouxii; assembly: GCF_902702935.1. Taxonomy (NCBI): domain Bacteria; kingdom Bacillati; phylum Actinomycetota; class Actinomycetes; order Mycobacteriales; family Corynebacteriaceae; genus Corynebacterium; species Corynebacterium rouxii. Next base: position 385,759 of record NZ_LR738855.1, read on the forward strand.
CAGAGGTGTTGTTTACTGCGCGTTCGCTGATGACCAAAGCGCGCCTGTTTATCTCTATCGCCTGCACGATTCCAGTGTTGGCGGTAAGTTTTTCGCGCGAACTACAGTTTGACTACTGGCAGTGGGCGCTGGCAGCCCTTTCGCTTCCTGTGGTGCTTTATGGTGCATGGCCGTTCCACCGGGCAACGATCGGTGGTGCGCGCCGGGGCATGTCGGCTCTTGATAGTGCGTCTTCTGTTGCTATTTTAATGGCGTGGGGCTGGTCTATTGTGATGATGCTGTTTTCTTCGGTGGGCGATCCTACTTATCGTGCGCAGCCGAAGTGGATTGCGATTGACCCCACGAAGTTTGTTTCTGGTGCGCTGTTTTTCGATGTTGCTTGCGGCATGACCGTGATCTTGTTGGCTGGCCGGATCTTGGTGCGTCGTGCGCGTTCGGACCTGTTGGAAGATTTGAAGCGATACCGACCGAATCCATCGTCGACGGTGATGGTGGTGGGTAAGAATCGTAAGACGGGTGAGGTTCGCAAGGAAGAAGTTGCGATCCAAAAGCTCAATGTGGGTGACGACATCCTCATTGCGCCGTATGCGTTAATCCCTGCTGATGGCTATGTTGTCGGTGGCGCCTCAGCTATCGATGGCACTGCTTTGGGAATCGGCCGGTTAAAAGTCAAGGTGAACGATCACGTTTATGCCGGTTGCCTCAATGGTTCTAATCCGTTGAAGATCCGTGTGTTGCAAACGGGTCACCGCACGTGGTTTGCGGGCATTACGCGGTGGGTGTCGCAAGCAAGTGTGCACCAAAACCATGCGGATGCGGTGGCAACGAGGGCGGCATCGATGCTTGTGCCTGTTTCTTTTGTTATTGCGGCAACGGATTTCGCGCTGTGGGCGTTGATTACTAATAACCTCAATCAGGCGTTTGCTACTGCGCTGGCGGTGCTAGGTTGTGTGTCTCCTGTGGCACTTGCTACCTCCGCGTCGCTTGCTATGCGTAAGTCTATTGAAGACGCTGCCCGTCAGGGGGTGCTGATCCAAAGTGGTGAGACGCTTCGTGTGATCGATACGGTTGACACAGTAATTTTCAACCGTGTGGGTGCACTGTCCAAGTCTGGCATGGCGGTGGAAAAGGTTACGGCTGATCGCGGCGAAAATCCTGACTTGGTGCTGCGTGTGGCAGGTGCGTTGGCTATGGAAAGCGACCATCCCGTATCGCGGGCGCTGGTGCGTGCGGCTCGTGAAGCGCGCGATGCGTCGACGGATGATTCAATCCCCGGCTGGATTGATGTCACGCATTCGGAAATCGATGAGGAAGGTAGTTTCCGCGGCTTTGTGGAACTTCCTGTTGGTGATGAGACGCGTTCCGTGGAAGCAGTGCTGTGGCGTCCCCGAAGCCTATCGGCACTCGATGGGCGTCTTGCTGCTGCGGCAGAGTCGGGCAGTTCTCCGTTGGTGGTGCGCTGGAAGAACAAGGATCGCGGTGTGATTACCTTGTTTAATGCGGTTAAAGATGATGCCGTGGACGCGGTGGATGATCTGGAAGCCCAAGGCATCGAGACGATGATGCTGAGCCGTGATACCTATCCGGTGGCGCGTCGATACGGCGATAGCGTGGGTGTTTCTCACGTGTTGGCTGGCATTCAGCCTGGTCAAAAGCCGCAGACCGTTCGTTCTGTGCGTAACCACGGCGCCACGATTGCGGTGGTGGGCGACGACTCGATTAATGATTGTTTCCGCGTAGCCAATGTGGGTATTTTGATTGACGCGATGTCGAAGAGTTCGGCGGCTATTGAGCACCCCGTTGCTAATGTCATCATGCTCAAAAATGATGTTGCGCCTATCCCACGCTTGTTCACCTTTGCGCGCCGACTCAATCGTCGTATTCGCTCAAACTTGGGTTTTGCGTGGGTATATAACGTGGCGGCGATTGTTGCCGCTATTTCTGGGGTGTTGCACCCGATGATCGCAAGCCTGTTTATGTTGGGTGCGACTATCGTGATTGAGGTGCGTTCTACGTGGACGAGGAATTTGTAAGCTGAAGCGTTGGTCCGTATGACAGCCTGCGGTGGAGCCATTCGAATGGACCTCGCAGGTTTTTCTTTTCTAGTAGGCAGGCCAGCAGCAGCGTGACCAGCCATATACCGAAGGCGTAGGTAAGAATGCCGGCCGCCGATGCCCTAATTCCCAATGTGAAGCCTAAGAATAGTGGGTAGCACAGGATTGACTGCATGAGGTAACCACTCATAGAACGCTTACCCAGGGCCGCAAAGGGGGTCAGCCATGATGGTTTGATCTTGTCGACGCTCAGCGCGCAGATGGCCAAAACGCCTGGACCAGAGAGCTGTCCGATAGAGAAGTTGAGGACTGTGAAGGTATCCGCTTGGGTAAGACCCCATGGAATGCCGATTCCGATAATGATGGCGATTGCGATACCGGACCAAATGTAGAGCTCGGTGCGGTGTTGGTGGACGTCTGCTAGCACGCCGCGCCTAGCCCAGCTGTAGCCGATGAGCATGATAGGCAGATAGAGCATTGCTTGGAGCGGGAACATGACGAGGCCTGAAATAAGTACAGCTGCGTTTGTGCCGTAGTATTGCAGGGCTGTCTCGGATGCCATGCCTGCATCGCTGGTTAAGATTTGTGCTGCGGTGGGGAATGCCAGCAGGAGGGCTGCGAAGATACCCGTAAGACCGAACAGAATGTAGGCGATCAGTCGAATGGTTGTGTCTTTGAGCGGCAGCATGGTGGCGATGAGGACGGCAGCAAGGCCGTAGAAAGTCATGATGTCGCCAAAGAAGAGCAGGAGGCAGTGGATCACGCCGAACATGGTGAGAAACAGGTAGCGTTTGATCAGCGCACCGCGGGCTTGGGACAAACTGAAGTGTTTGCGGATCATGCTGATGGTAATCAAACCGACGCCGAATCCGAGCAGCGTGGAGAACATGGGTAGCCCACGGTTATGGACGAACATCGCGGAGAACAGCACGGCGATTTTATCGAGTGTGGAGTTTACTGGTCCGAAAATGCCTACGCCCATCCACGCTGAGGGGATGTTCGCCATGGCGATACCAAGGAGCGCGAGGCCGCGGGCCACGTCGGGGGCCATCATGCGGGGTCGTTTTTGATCCATGGGTTAGATACTAAAGCATCCATCTAAAGTAGGTACGCCTTGCTTTTATATCATCCAAAAGTTGGGCATGATGGGGAGCATGCCCAATCCTATTCTTGACGCCGCGGCGGGTGTGACTCCGCACCGCCGCCCCGTTTGGTTCATGCGCCAGGCTGGACGTTCCTTGCCCGAGTACCGTGAGATTCGTGAGGGGGTCAGCATGTTGGACAGTTGCTTCCGCCCCGACATGCTGGCGGAAATCACGTTGCAGCCGGTGCGACGCCACGATGTGGATGCTGCGATTTTGTTCTCTGACATTGTGGTGCCGCTTAAAGCTGCAGGTGTTCGTGTAGAGATCGTCCCTGGCCGTGGCCCGGTCATGGATCATCCGTTGCTTACTCGCCAAGATATTGAGAACTTGCCCATTCTGGACCACGACGTTCAGGAGGTAGCCGAAGGTATTGGCATCATTCGCGAGGAGCTGAACGACGCGCAGACGCTGATTGGTTTTGCCGGTGCGCCTTTTACGCTGGCGAGCTACTTGGTTGAAGGTGGGCCGAGTAAGAATCACGAAAAGACGAAGTCGCTGATGCACCAGGACCCTGAGTCGTGGCATCTGCTGATGCAGCGTTTGGTTCCTACTATTGTGCAGTTCTTACGTACGCAGATTGATGCCGGTGTGCAGGCTATGCAGTTGTTTGATTCGTGGGCTGGCTTCTTGACTGAGCGGGATTACCGTGAGTTTGTGCTGCCGTATTCTACGGAGATCCTTGCGCAGGTTGGCGATGTTCCTCGGATTCACTTTGGCGTGGGCACGGGGGAGCTGCTCACGGCGATGAGTGAGGCTGGCAGTGAAGTGGTGGGCGTCGATTGGCGGGTGCCGCTTGATGTGGCTGCGCAGCGGATGGTGTCGCCTAAGGTGCTGCAGGGTAATTTGGATCCGGCTATTTTGTTTGCTGGTGAGGATGTTATGCGTCGTGAGATCGCTCGTATTTGTGCCGAGGCGGATCGTGCGATTGCGGCGGGTCATGCGACTGGCCATATTTTTAATCTTGGACATGGCGTTTTGCCGAATACTGATCCTGATGCGATTACTCGTGCTGTCGAGATCATCCATACTTTCTAGAGAAGGACTTTCAACGTGCGTATTGCGATCATTGGTGCGGGTCTTGCGGGTTTGACTGCGGCGTATCGTCTTCGTGACCATGATGTTTCGGTTTTCGAGGCCACTGACCGTATTGGTGGAAAGCTGCATACGGTTGCTTTTCAGTCTGGTCCTACGGATATGGGCGCGGAGGCGTATTTGGCGTTTCGTGAGGACACAACGGCCTTTTTCAAGGAGTTGGGTCTTGAGGTTGTGTCGCCTTCGGGGTTGCCATCGTTGTTGTATGTCAATGGTGAGTTGCATCCGATGCCGATGAATACGGTGATGGGGATTCCGGGGTCGTCGAAGGGTTTGGAGAAGTTGGTGAGTGCGGAGACTGCCGCGCGTATCGACGCCGAATCTGATTCCATGGACTGGCCTCAGGAGGTGACTCTGGGGGAGGTCTTGCGTGAGCGTTTTGGCGATGACCTTGTTGATCACGTGGTGTCTGCGTTGCAGGGTGGCGTGTATTCCTCTACTTCTGATGATCTTTCATTGCGCGATACGGTTCCGCAGTTGGCGCGTGCGTTGGATCGGCTGAAGGAAGAGGGTAAGCCGGTCACGATTACTGCTGCGGTGCAGTCGATTATGGCTGATCGTGAGAAGCGTAATAAGGCTCGGGGTTATAAGCCGAGTGTGTTTGCGGCTTTCCCTGGTGGTTACGCGGAACTGTATGAGGCGCTGGCGGAGAAGTCGGGTGCGAAGATCCACATTGATGCTTTTATTACTGGCATTCAGTGGAAAGACGGATTCACGCTGACGGGTGCTGAGGGAACCTTTGACAAGGTGATTGTGGCGGTTCCGGCTCCGACGGCGGCGATGTTGTTGAAGTCTGTGGCTCCGGAGGCTTCGGCGTTGTTGAAGAACATCAAGTTGGCGAGCTCTGCGGTGGTGGGCATGAAGTTCGATTCTGCGGAGGGGCTGCCGGATAATTCGGGCATTTTGGTTGCTACGGATGCGGAGGTCACTGCGAAGGCGTTTACATTTTCTTCTAAGAAGTGGCCGCATTTGGGTCAGCGTGGTGGCGCGTTGGTGCGTGCATCGTTTGGCCGGTTTGGTAACGATGCCATTGCGCGTGCCGACGAAGACCTGCTGGTGGATACCGCCTTGGATGATCTTCAGACCATCACTGGTTTTGATGGCCGTGCTGCTGGGCTGTCGGAAATCTATGTGCAGCGCTGGTTTGGTGGCTTGCCGGTGTATGGCCCAGGGCATAGCGATCTTGTGGCGGCTATTAAGGAGGCATTGCCGGAGGGCGTTTATGCCACCGGTGCATGGGCCGATGGCGTTGGTGTTCCTGCGGTGATTGATTCCGCAACTAAGGTAGCAAAGCTACTGGAAGATCACTGAGAAATCTTCATCCCGTGTGGACCTAGGGTGCCGGCGTCGGGGGTTCTATTTCAGACGGTGAGGTCGTGGTCGAGTAAATGGAGGGCCAGTTCGGTGCCCATGCGTCCGGTTTCAATAAATGTGATCTTCATGTAGCCCCATGATAGACAGTAGAATGGTCGGCATGACTTCTACGCAACGATCTCAGGAACTTTTCGCGCGCGCTCGGCAGTTTACTCCCGGTGGTGTGAATTCCCCTGTGCGCGCTTTCGGCTCGGTGGGCGGCCACGCCCGCTTCATTCAGTCGGCGAAGGGCTCCAAGCTTTACGACGTAGACGGCAACGAGTACGTCGATTTGGTCTGTTCGTGGGGCCCCATGTTGTTGGGCAATGCGCATCCGGAGATCGTCGAGGCTGTGCAGAAAGCCGCAATGAACGGTTTGTCTTTCGGTGCTCCGACGGAGGCTGAGGTCAAGATCGCTGAGATGATCGTGGACCGTACTTCTGTGGAGGAAGTGCGCATGGTCAATTCCGGTACGGAGGCGACGATGTCGGCGGTGCGGTTGGCTCGTGGTTTTACTGGCCGTCCGAAGATCATCAAATTTGATGGCTGCTACCACGGCCATGTGGATGCGTTGTTGGCTTCTGCGGGTTCGGGCGTTGCCACGTTCGCGCTGCCAGACTCCCCTGGTGTGACTGGTGCGTCGGCTGCCGATACCATCGTGGTTCCTTATAACGACATTGAGGCAGTGCGCGCTGCTTTTGAGGCGCACCCTGATCAGATCGCTTGTGTGATTGCCGAGGCCGCTGCCGGAAACATGGGTACGGTGGCACCGCAGGATAACTTCAATGCCAAGCTCAAAGAGGTAGCACATGAGCATGGCGCGCTGTTGATCTTGGACGAGGTAATGACGGGCTTCCGTACCTCTTATAACGGATGGTATGGCGTTGATGGCGTTGCCGGTGACCTCACCACGTTTGGCAAGGTGATTTCGGGTGGTCTTCCGGCTGCTGCTTTTGGTGGCCGTGCGGACATTATGCGCTACCTTGCCCCTGAGGGTCCGGTGTACCAGGCGGGTACGTTGTCGGGTAACCCAGTGGCGATGGCAGCTGGTATGAAGTCGTTGGAGCTTGCCACCCCTGAGGTGTATGACACGGTGCGTGCTCATGCGGACCGCTTGGCTGGGTTGTTGCATGAGGCTTTGGATCGTGAGGGTGTTGCGCACCATATCCAGCGTGCTGCCACGATGTTGTCGGTTCGTTTCGCTGAGGGCGAGGGCCACAACTTTGATGACATGAAGGCTGCGGATACGTTCCGTTTCCCTGCGTTCTTCCATGCGTTGTTGGATAACGGAATTTATGCTTCACCTAGTGTTTTTGAGACGTGGTTTGTCTCTGCGGCGTTGACCGACGATGATTTTGAGAAGATCGAAAAGGCGCTTCGCCCCGCAGCTCAAGCCGCAGGAAAGGCAAAATGACAACAACTATTGTTCACCTCGTCCGCCACGGAGAGGTCCATAATCCTGAGCGTATTTTGTATGGACGGATTCCTGATTATCACTTGTCCTCTCGTGGCCGCAGCATGGCGGCGCGCACGGCGGCGTCATTCGCTGGCCATGACGTGGTGGCGTTGTACTCGTCTCCTTTGGAGCGTGCCCGAGAAACCGCGCAGCCATTCGCGGAAACTTTGGACCTCGATGTGCGTATCGACGACCGCCTGTTGGAGGCCGGCAACCAATTCGAGGGCCTGCATGTCAAAGGTGTGCGCTCTCAATTGTGGAACCCAGTACGCTGGCCGCTCATGGTCAACCCGTTGCTGCCGAGCTGGGGCGAGCACTATGAGGACATTGCGGAGCGCATGATGGATGCGATTTGGGACATCCGCGAGGAGGCCGAAGGCCACGAGGCGATCATTGTGAGCCACCAGTTGCCGATCGTGTGCGTTCAGCGCCACGTACAGGGCAAGTCCTTGGCTCATAACCCAGCAGTTCGTCAGTGTGATCTGGCGAGTGTTAGTTCGTTGGTGTTCCGCGGCCGCGATGTTGTCGACTACATCTATACCGAACCAGCGCAGGAGATTTAGATGAAAAAACTCGTGTGCGTTCTCGCTTCTGCCATGCTGCTTTCTGCGTGTGGTTCGGCGGGCCAAGACGCGGTGGCTGTGGGCGGAACGTTCCAGTTCCATTCGCCTGGTGGCAAGACGGAAATCTTTTATGACGAGGGCGATCGTGCCCCTGTGAGTGAGATCCGTGGCGAGGGCCTTTCTACCGATTCCGTATCCTTGGCCGATTACAAGGACAAGATCGTGGTGCTCAACGCGTGGGGTCAGTGGTGTGCTCCGTGCCGTAGCGAGTCGGATGATCTCCAAGAAGTACACGAGTATCTGGGAGACAAGGGCACTGTTATGGGCATCAACGTGCGCGATTACAGCAAGAACATTGCTCAGGACTTTGTCAAAGACAACGGCATCACCTACCCCAGCATCTACGATCCACCGTTTAAAACAGCAGCTCAGCTCGGTGGCGTGCCTGCTTCTGTAGTGCCTACTACTATCGTTTTGGATAAACAGCACCGCCCGGCGGCAGTGTTTCTCCGTGAAGTAACTGCCCAGGATCTGATCAAGGTTATTGATTCTCTCTCATGACTATTCTCGCTAGTGGACTAGGGGAAAGCGTCGCAGATGTCGCTTCCTCTGGTCCTCTCCTTTTAGGTATTTTGGCCGCTGCATTGGCGGGATTCGTTTCCTTTGCCAGCCCCTGCGTCATCCCGCTAGTCCCCGGCTACATGTCCTATCTTGCGGGCGTAGTAGGCGCAGAAGTCGAGCTCAGCGAGACCGGCCCTCGAGTGCGCACTCGTCGGTGGCGTGTTGTGGGTGCCGCGTTGCTGTTCATCCTCGGGTTCACAGTGGTATTCACCTTGGGTACCGCCACTGTTTTTGGTGCCATTAGTGCATTGACTCTCAACGCTGACACGCTGATGCGTATTGGTGGTGTGGTCACTATTGTGATGGGTCTTGTGTTTATGGGTGCGGTTCCGATGCTGCAGGAGGAACGCCGTTTTGCGCCTCGTCGGTGGTCGACGATCCTTGGTGCCCCACTTCTCGGTGGAGTTTTCGCGTTGGGCTGGACCCCGTGTTTGGGGCCTACGCTCGCCGCAATTATCTCTGTTTCCGCAGGTACAGAGGGCATGACCGCGTTGCGGGGTGTGCTGCTCATTATTGGTTATTGCGTGGGCTTAGGCGTTCCCTTCCTGATCGTTGCGTTGGGTTCTGCGCGCGTGATGGTGGGGTTGCGCAAGTATTCCCGCACAATCCAGATCATCGGCGGTTGCGCGTTGGTGCTGGTGGGACTGGCGTTGGTGTCTGGACAGTGGGCTCATTTTATTAACTGGGTACGTCAATGGACCGTCGAATACGGTGCCACGTTGATCTAAAGGAATCATGGTGCGTTATTTAAAAAAGGCTTGGCATTGGCTGACCAGTATGCGTACGGCCCTTGCCCTGTTATTCATTTTGGCGGTTGCTGCGATCCCGGGTGCATTGTTGCCCCAGCGGTCGCTCAATGAGTCAAAAGTTATTGAGTACATTCAAAACAATGGCAAGATCGCTGAGATCTACGACAAGCTTCAGCTTTTCGACGTTTTCAGCTCCACGTGGTTCAACGCAATTTTCGGTCTGCTGTTTCTCTCGCTTATCGGCTGTATTATCCCGCGGTCGTGGGATCACTACAAAGCCATGAAGGCGCAGCCGGTCCGAGCACCTAAGAACTTGGATCGTTTGCCAATGCACGGGGTGGGGAGCGTCGATAAGCCTATCGATGAAATCGACATCCGCAGCCACTTCAAAGGCTGGCACGTAGCGGAGTATTCCGCCGACCAGGACCGCGCTGGTGCAGTTTCTTTTTCTGCTGAGCGCGGCTACTTGCGCGAGTTTTTCAACCTGACCTTCCACCTCGGCTTGGTGGGAATGTTGGCTGCGATCGCTGTGGGCAAGATGTTCTCCTATGAGGGACAGGTCATCATTGTTACCGGCGACGAAAAGAGCACTGAGTTCTGCAACACAGCTACCGCTAACTATGATTCCTTCCGCGCCGGGCCGGTTTTCGACGGCACTGGGCTGAATCCGTTTTGTTTTGTGGCACATGATTTTACGGCTGATTATTTGCCGAATGGTCAAGCTAAGATGTTTAGCTCGAACGTGTCGTATGCGCAGGGTGATCGGATTTTCGATGATGTTTCCACGTGGGATGACTATTCGCTGCGTGTGAACCATCCGCTGCGTATTGCTGGTGACCGTGTGTATTTGCAGGGCCATGGCTATGCGCCGACGTTTAGCATTAAGTGGCCTAATGGCGAAACGCGCACGCAGACGGTGCAGTGGCAGCCGACGGATCCGACGTTCTTCTTGTCTGATGGCGTGATGCGTTTTGATCCGCCTGCTGGCATGTATGACTCGGTTTATGATCGTCGCCAGCACCAGCTCGCTATTCAGGGCCTTTTCGCGCCGACTGCTTCGTGGGAGGGCAAGAACCACGAGTTGTTGACGTCGCGATTCCCTGCGATGACGGATCCTGCCGTTGCTATCGACGTCTACCGTGGCGACAATGGTCTCGATACCGGTAAGGGCCAGAACCTTTTCAAGTTGGATACGTCACTTGTGCATTCTGGCCAGTTGCAGCGACTGGAGAGGGTTAACCTCACAAAGGGGGAGTCGGTCACGCTTGATGATGGCACTGTCGTGACATTTGAGGGTGCTGAGGAATTTGCGAATTATCAGATCAGCCATGATCCCACACAGATATGGACGCTTTTGTTCGCAATCATCACTTTGGGCTCGCTTGCTGGTTCCTTGGTGATCAAGCGACGTCGTATCTGGGTGCGTTTGCGCCCAGTAAGCCCATCGGTTACCCAAATTGAAACGGGTGGCTTGGCGCGTACTGACCGTGCGGGTTGGGGTGAAGAATATGACCGAATTCACCGTAAAATTCTCGGATTGCCGGATCCAGAGTATTGTGATCCGGAACTAGGGAGATAAGAGGTGCTATGAACGTCAACTCGAATCTTGCGCAGCTATCAGATATGGCTTTCGCATCGAGCTTCGTTATTTACTTCATCGCGTTGGTGCTATCCATCGTGTACTACATGAAGGTTAAGGGAATCGTCGATCAGCAGCGTGAAGGCCTAGAGCCCTCCACTGCATCAGCGGATAAGTTCGCTGGTATGACGCAGCTGATTGTGTGGCTTGGTGTTTTCGTCCACATTGCTTCCGTGGTGTTGCGTGGTTTGTCGGCGAGCCGCTTCCCCTTTGGAAATCTCTATGAGTACATTTTGGTGATCAGTGCGTTTGCTGTTGCTGTGGCTGCTGGTTTCTTGCAGCGCCATGAGCTTCGGGTTATGTGGCCATGGGTGCTTACCCCAGTGTTGGCCTTACTGTTTTATGGTGGCACCAAGCTGTATGCAGATTCCGCTCCAGTGGTTCCTGCTTTGCAGTCGTTCTGGTTCCCAATTCACGTATCGACGGTTTCCATTGGTGCGTCGATTGGTTTGTTTTCTGGGGTGGCGTCTCTGCTGTATCTGTTGCGTATGAGCAAGAATAAGCGTCTCGCGGCTTTAACATCGCCGTTGCCTTCTGCTAAAACGTTGGATGCAATTGCTTATCGCACTGCCATCGTGACCGTGCCGATGTTTGGTTTAGGCATCGTTTTGGGCGCTATTTGGGCGGAGAGCGCGTGGGGGCGTTTCTGGGGTTGGGACCCTAAGGAAACCGTCGCGTTTATCACCTGGATTTTGTATGCGGCTTATCTGCATGCGCGTGCGACTGCTGGATGGCGTGACACCAAGGCCGCGTGGATCAACATCGTAGCGCTAGTGGTTATGGTGTTTAATCTGTTCTTTATCAACATTGTGGTGTCTGGTCTGCACTCTTATGCTGGTCTGAATTAAAGAGTTCTGATGAGTTCGTGAACGCGAGCAAACTCGTCGGTGACAATCTCGTAGTATGCCCATTTGCCACGTTTGTGGCGGGTGACGAGGTTGGCATCGGCGAGTTTTTTCATGTGGTGCGTGACCGTGGGTGCCGAGACGGCAAGCGCCTCTGAGAGGTCGACACAGCAGAGTCGTTCGGGATTTTCTGCTACCAAGTAGAGCAGTTGGAGGCGCGTGGGATCTGAGAGCACCTTAAAAAGGGCGGCCGCCTTAACGGATTGCATACATGAACTATATAGGCAAGGTTAGGCTAAGCAAAACGGCTATTCTTGCTCTTCATCCCGTTTTCTCTTCTTGTATTGTTCAAGTTCGAGCTTCCACAGGAAATCCTCATCATCATCAGGTCCCTTAATTTGTGGTGGTTCGGGAGATTTCCATGTTTTAGGCCCGAAAGCTTTCCAGAGCAACACGATTGCTGCGATAAGAACAAGGAGAATAATGAGTCGGCCCATGGTTTCCTTTTCCGGTAGGGTCTTGTGGGTGGATGATATAAAAAAGCCTGTCATAGACCCTACCGTGAAGTCTGAGGCGCGAAAGGCTGTCGTTGTTTATGGTCTTGCGCGGTTTATTCTCTTTGTTGTGCTTACCGCGGTTATCCAATTAATAGCGGTGGCTATTCAGGCGCCCGTGCCGTTGTTGATTTCGGCTACGTTGGCGTTGATTGTTGCTATGCCGCTGTCTGTTTTCCTCTTCAAGGGTGTTCGTGTTCGCGCTACTCAGGCTGTGGCGTTATGGAGTGAGCAGCGCAAGGCGGAAAAGGATTGGGTTAGGCGAGAACTGTCAAACCGATAGTGGTCAGTAGTGACCATGCCAGCATGGCTTTTCCGGTGGTGCCTAGGACGGGGATGAGATCCTTTCCTGTGGCACCATTTTTTACGGGTTGTGCAGCTTTGACGGCTAGGGGGAGTGCAAGTAATCCTAGCGATCCCCAAGAGAAAAATGACAGGGAGGCTAGGAAAGGCAAGGTGATGAGCATGTAGTACAGAATTCGGGTTGCAGGGTCTCCGAGGCGAACCGCGAGGGTGATCTTTCCTGATTCTTTATCTGTGGGGATATCTCGCAGATTGTTGACGAGGTTGACGCCGGCAGACATAGCTCCGATTGCGACGGAGCAGGCGAAACCGGCGTATGTGACGTGCCCAAGCTGGGTGAATTGTGTGCCCATAACGGCGACGAGTCCGAAGAAGATGAATACGGCAACTTCGCCGAGGCCTCGGTAGCCATACGGATTTTTTCCGCCAGTGTAGAACCAAGCTCCAGCCACGCATAGGAGGCCGATGGCGATGAGCCACCAGGCACTGGTGAGGGATAAGGTAATGCCTGCGATTCCAGCGACGCCGAATGCGATAAATGCTGCGCGTTTCACGGCTGCCGGCTCAGCGAGCCCCGATCCGGTGAGGCGGAGCGGGCCGGTGCGGTCATCATCTGTGCCGCGGATGCCGTCGGAGTAATCGTTGGCGTAGTTGACTCCTATGATCAGGGCCCAGGCCACGATGAGTGCGAGTAAGGCTTTCCACCATACGATTCCGGTCCCGGCGGCGCCGGTTCCTACGATGACGGGCGCGAAGGCGTTTGCCCAAGTGTGTGGGCGAGCGCCTTCTTTCCAATCGGCAAAGGTTGCTTGAGACATGTTGTCTATTCTTCCATTGCGTTTCTTGTGTGGTTAATTTATAGTTAGATCATAACGAACAATAGTTCGAACGTGCAAGTGGGACTAAATGTTGGGGGAGGGTGCTATGGTACCTTTATATATTGATTTTAAGGGGGAAATATGGCTTTTTATCGATGTTGCGATATGGGGGACGAGTTTGCCTGTGAAGAAATATTGCTCAATCAGTTCGAATATCAAAGATGGCTTCGTGTGCAACCTCATCCAGACGATGATGTCACTGCTTATTGCTCAGCGTTGGGTGCGCGCATTGATAAAACGGAGCACTTTGTACTCCGGCGTATCGACGCAATCTCGACACTGCTAGAGCTCAAAGGGCTGCATGCATTGTTTCTTCAGTTGTGGCATCTTGATATGCCGCGCCTGATGGCAATTGCTCAGGCATTAGGAGGGGTGCGCAAGGAGCACTGGCCAGATATTGACGCTGTATTGGTCAAGATGCTGACTCCTACTCGTGATCGGCAACATTTGCCTGGTCCGAGAAGGATCGTCAATGTGATTCGCCAGCTCCTTGTCGATTTGGAGCAGGCTCACGTAGTAGAAGAAAAAGAAGTGCATGCCATGTTTTATGACGCAGGCACGGGCAAAACTGGTCTGGATATTGTGCTTTCGGATGCCTCTGCTGAGGTGATTCGTGAAAGTCTCGCGGAGACAAAGCGCGTGCATTCTTGTGACGATGAGGCTGCATTGGTCATTTTGGCAACTGGTGGTGGCGTTCGCGTTAAGCTGTTCCAGCCCAAAATGAGTGACACGGTTTATACCCAGCCTGGGTGGGCGTGAACCCCATAAGCGGAAAAGGGCAGTTCATCTGGCTCATTGACCCCGTCTACGCAGACGCTTCGGGTAAGTCTTCGCAGATGAAGCTCCTAGCTGCGACCACGTACGCCCTAGGCGAGCTGCTCGGCCACGATCCCCATTTTGCTCACGGGTTTAGCCGCAATCCGTTCTATACAGGGAAATCTCCGTCAGCTTATCGTTGGTATAGGCAGCACAATCGCGTGATGCGTCTAGGTGACTTGATACGGAAGGTGAGGGACTTGGCCGGGACAGACCAGTACGAGGCTGCACCACGCCAACAGTTTAAGTCTGGGCGAGAACTCATTAACGCGGTGAAAACCCGCCGCGAAGAGGCACAAGCGTTTAAAGCCCTGGCCCAAGACGTGGACGCGGAAGTCTCTGCTGGACTCGACCAGTACGACCCGGAGCTCATCGACGGTGTGCGTGTGCTCTGGATTACCGAGGGCACGGCCGCCCGCGACGAGACCGCGTTTCGCCATGCTCTTAAGACTGGCCACAGGCTTCGCACTGCCGGCCAACGACTCACAGACGCGGCCATCATCGACGCCTACGAACATGCCTACAACGTCGCACAGACCCACGGCGGCGCAGGCCGCCCTGCAGAGCTTCCCCCCCCGATGCGCGACCGCCAGACTATGGCACGACGAGTCCGCGGCTACGTGACACAATCCAAGAGCACGGCCGCCATTGGTTCGAGCGCTCTTGGAAAGGCAACCAGCAGCGAGCGGAAAGCCTTAGCCACCATGGGGCGCAGAGGCGGACAGAAAGCCTCGCAACGCTGGAAAACAGACCCACACGGGGAATATGCACAAACAGAGCGTAAGAAATTCCAGGCTGCAAACGCCCTTCGCCAGAGTCGTGGAAAAGGTACCCGAGGTCGCGTGTTAGCTACAGCAATGGATATTTTGACCCAGACAGGAAAACTTCCGTCAGGGCGAACTGTAGGTCAGGAACTAGGCATCACCCGGCAACAGGCGAATCGGCATTTGAAAGCTTTACGGGAAGCTGGCCTTATTTAATTAAAAGTGGAACATGCCGTAAGCAATATACGGTTCCCCTGCCGCTAGGCAGTTATATAAAACCTCACTTGAAGAAATCCTTGGAGAAGATAGGGGATCTGGTTCTCTGGTCGCTAATAATTTGCTACTGCTGTGTGCTTGATAGAGAAGAGAGACTAAATGAGCTCTTTTCTGGGGAGGAATCATTGTGCGGATTTTTCGGGTTGCTCACATCTGGGAAAACGGTAGCTGCGTGTTTTAGGCCCGTGTTTGATTTGGCTTTTTCCTGGTCTGTGAAACTCGAATTGCTTTGCATCGTTTCTTTAATCCAGGGGATCCTTGAGACAATGTTGGTGTGCCACATGGGACGATCTTGGCCATCATTGCATTCTGGGTTGAATCCGCCGGCGGTGTGCACCGCGTAGAGGATGTTGTCTTTGTAGATGGGGGCTCCTGAGTCTCCGCCACAGGAACGTGAAGTAGTTGAGGATATTCCTTTGAAAAGGTCGGTGTATGTGACGTTCCCGAAATTCAGGGAGTTAACTTTTTCGGAAATGACTGTCAACGCTGAAGAGGCATAATCATGGGGTTGCGCGTACCCGGTAAGTACGGCTTGATCTCCAATGGTTAACGGCTCATTAGCGAAAGTGAAGGTATCTGCGTGGATTCCTTCGCCTACTTTGATTAGGACAACATCATCGTTTGATGATTTGGTGTAGATAGCAGCGATACCTGCTACTTCGCCATCTGATTGACGGAGAAAACCGTCCATAAACGGTGCGTTAGATACGCAGTGATGTGCTGTGAGCCAGAAATTATTTCCTAGATAGCTTGCGGTGCAGTCGCGTCGAATGCGGGGTTCTTGTGGATTGTCCAGGCTTGGGATTGCTGACCATAAAGCAGCAATCCGGTTATCGTTTACCGGTACTGTGCTACTTGCTTGTAGAGAAGCGAAATCGCCATTGGATTCTTGGGCTACAGCAGGAGAAGAACCCAGTGCGGTAAATGCGCAGGTGAGGATTATAAGACTGGTTTTAGCTATTTTCATGGTTACCTCATGGCTTGAGAGATGAGAATTTCTCACTTAACCGGCACGGTCTTTCATCAGTCTATAGGGTGATTTAATAGAAGACCTCTCTTTAACTCTCACTTCAAGTGACTGTCATGAAAGTGTTCTCACGTAAAATGCTTGCTGTCGTTTCGGCAAGCATCCTGTTTAGCACCGCGCCTGGTGTTGCGGTAGACCAATCGTCCTTTTCTGGCACATCCACTTCTGATGATTTTCAGTCGGTAATTGAACCATCTGAAACTCCTAATTCTGCCGCGAGCCTCGATAACTCGATCGCAAGTGAAGCAGCTCCCTCACAAGCAGTAGATGGCCCATTCGCTGAATGGGGTATTCCAACTCCTCCGGGTGCTGAAGGCTATGAGGCTAATCAGGTCGCTGAGGAAGATCTCAATCCACAAGGATTAGACGAGTGGCATCCAACCGCGAACCCGAATAAGGAAATTATACCTGGCACGATGCGCTCTGACCGGGAAGAGATCCCCGCTGGTGTGGACAAGGTAGAAGCTGATAAGGCAGAGGTTCGGGAAGCGCAACTTGCGGATCCAGATACACCAACGTTGAATGCACGCCGCAGGTTGCGGTGTGTACTGGCCAACCAGATTCGAAATGTGCGGACTAATTAAAGAAAAGTACGACAGCATCGGCGGTCCTAAGAGTTTTCTTAGCTTGCCCAAATCTAACGAACTGACCAATCCAGATGGAGTGGGAAAGCGCTCCGAATTCGTTAACGGCTATATCTACTGGCAGCACTTCAGTACTTGCTACTGAGGACACTACAAATGTGGTAACTCGTGATATGAGACCGGTCGTGTTGAAGGCTTGTACTGATAAAACAGCTGTCTGGATAGAACGCGATGAAGATGATGGCAGCGGATTAACGCTTGTGCGTATGGGAGTTGACGGATTACTGTCTGAGTCTCGTCTCGACGGGCCTACTGGAATAGTCGCTTCAGAATTTCTCTCTGTTCTTGGGTGCGGGAAAGAAAACTCCTATATTTCATTTCCTGACGAATTTGGTAGTGCGGATGTTTTTCAGTTGATGGTTTAAGCAAGAAACAAACCCTGAAACATGAAGGAAAACTCAAGGATCTACCGGAACCAGGTGTAAATAGGTCTTCTCGCTACGAAGAAGGAAGTGTGTTGTACTTTTCGGGTCGAAGAACGCTCCTGGAAGTCGATCTTGTGCGTCAGGAAATTAGAGAAACTGAACCTCTTATTGGTGCAGACCGTCGTCCGGTATCTGCAACGAGCGATGGAGAGAATTTGCGTATTGTGACTCAGTCGCTCGACGGTGCCGAAGAGCTTCTCGTGCATTCATTTTCGTTTGAAAGTCCAGCTCCGGATGAGGACGGCACGCATATAGCAAAGCTTAGCCAGCTTATGCGCGGCGGTACTGCAAAAGATGCATATACGATTCCGATGTCTATTTACCCCTATTAGTCGCTGTACGTGGTGCTAGTTCACGGGTTTAGTTCGGGCAAGGAAGTCGTACAAGCGACTTCCTTGCCCTGTGTCATTGTCACGTCCTGGCGTTCGCAGTCACGGATAGCGATTGTCTGACACGAGAAAGTCGCCGAGGTTTCGGCGGCTTTCTGCATTGACCTCGTCTGAACGGCGCTTAAGCTCCGTAGTCTATGGTACAAATAGCAAGAATTCCTCGCCGCTGTGCGATGAACCTGCAGGTCACGCTGTAGGCAACGCCACGACGGTGTGGTCTTGCCTGACGTCCTCGAAGAGCTGCGCGTTCCTAAGCTGTCAGGTGCCGGTCGGCCGCGTGTGCGCCCTGACGTAGTGATTGCGGATCGAGCGTATTCGTCAGCGGCTAACCGGGGCCATTGCCGCAGCCGAGGTATTAAATTTGTCTGCCCCGAGCGAAAGGCCAGGTTAATAACCGCAAACGCAAAAGCGCCAAAGGTGGGCACCCTCCCAAGCTTGATGCGAATCGGTACAAAGATCGCAACGTCGTCGAGCGATTCTTCTCCCGTTCCAAGCAGTGGAGGGGCCTTGCTACCCGATTTGAAAAGCACGCCATCAACGATCGGGGCGGCATGGTCCTATTTGCTGTGTTTGACTGGCTTAAACCCAAATAAGAGACACGACCTAGTTCAAACTAACTAGATCCGCTTCGTGAAAGGTCAGTCGCAACGAGAAAATTCTTCCTGTGTCACGACCTTTCTTGAGGTTTCTTCTACAGAGCTCTCCGAAGAACCCGTAATAATTTCTCCGGGCTTGAGCGCGCGTATTTCCGATAGTTTCGCATCTACTGGATACGGCTGGACGTCCTCATGCGACGAAGACGCATTCGCAATCAGAAGCTCATCAGCTTTCTTTGGCATTTCAATTCGGGTATCTCCTTTCCAGTTAGATCCTGGATTGGAAATATCAACCTCAAAGTAACCAGACACAGGTTTCTGAGCTTTGAAACTCGCATACTGATGATTCTCACCATCTATGTTTGGGCCAGATAAATCTACGCCGTCCAGTTCAACGCCGCACGATTCTACTTCTATAACTATGCCACCGGATTCACTAAGTGAGAGCCCAACCTGACCGGAGACGTCAGTATAAACGGCATTTCCGCATGCGGTAAGAGTGACGCAGACCCCGCCCAATAGGGGATAAAAGAGTAGGTTCTTCATGACTAGCCTCCTATATGCCCTGCCCAATGCGAAGGGTGCACTACCACTACAGCTTCATAGTATGAATTTGCGGTAAAGACGCAATCATTCCGACGCCAGTATTCATTAGAGTAGACATTTCTACATACTGTTCGAAGATTATCTCTAAACTGTCGATTACAGTTCGCAAATCCAGATGATGCTCCTCCAGAATTTTCTACATCAAAGTAACAGATATCGTGTCGGGCGCAAGCACCTCTGAAATCTGCTGATATCCCTTCAGGGTAGTAATAAAAATCTGGTGACTTAGTACAATAATCGCGCAAACTTCCTTGACTCGGGTCGTAGTTATACCGAGCAGGAATAGTTACCCCACCGTTATCCGAGCCCGACTGTAGCGAAACCATATTCTCGACATATGCAGCAAAATCCTGCTTCAGCTGTGTGCTCAGAAAATTCAACAATAGACTGTTTACAGGCTTTCCATCTACAACACCGTCACTAGCGTCTTTAAGAATCTGTGTAAGGTTCATCTGGCCTTTTTCAAAATCCTGAACGGTCTCCCCTATAGCATTCATATAGCTGTCACCCACTGGATATCCGTATTTCCCCTTTTCGTATCCCGAATCAGCCCATACGTACTGAGTTAATCCACTAACAAAATGCGCGCCTGTTTTGGGGGTCCAGTAGATCGTGCCGTGTTCGAAAACGTTGTAGCGTCCGACGCCGTCTGGGGTGGTGAGTTCGTCGCTAATCGGGTAGCCGAGTTCACTGTTTTGGGCGCCCATGGATTGCCATTTGTCGTAGATGGCACCTTGAATACTGGCTTGGCTCGCCGGTAATGCATTATGAGTGTAGACGTGGCCACCTTGGAAGTCTTGCTTGTACCATGCATTGCCCTGAGGGATATCACTGGTAGTGGGATAACCTAGGAATCCTTTCTCCCAACCATGGCGGGCCCAGACCTTCGATACTGGAAGGCTAACGGTATGTGCCCCAGTCTTCGGGTGCCAGTAGATATATCCGTTGACGAATTCGGAACGTTTTCCCACCCCATCGGGATTGGTTAATTCGTTGGATTTGGGTAGAAGAAGAAAACTGGTAGGTCCACCGATGCTGTCGTATTTTTCTTTGATCAAGCCGCATACTTCAAAACTTGTTGGCCAGTAGACGCCACAGCCTGGCGGCGCATTCAACGTGGGAGTATCAGGATCTGTCAGCTGTGCTTCACGAATTTCTGCCTTATCGGCTTCCGCTTTATCGACACCGGCGGGGACTTCTTCCCGATCGGAACGCATCTGCCCCGGAATAACCTCTTTGTTTGGATTAAGAGTTGGGTGCCATTCGTCGAGCCCCTGGGAGTCAAGCTCCTCATTTGTAGCTTGATTTACCTGATAGTCTTCTGCCCCCGGAGGGGTTGCGATTCCCCATTCTGCAAACGGACCATCAATCGACTGTAGTGAGACATCACTGGTGTCAGTAGTGGAATCTGGGTTGTCGGCAGAATCAAACGGTATGGATTCTTCCAGCGTTGTTTGAGCACTATCGCGAATAGAGGAACCGGAAAATGATGACTGAGCTACCGCGGTGCCAGGTATAGCACTCATCAATAAGCTTGCCGAGGCAAACGCGAGCAATTTGCGCGAAAGAGCTTTCATTGAAGTCCTTAAGAGAGTTTGAAAAGAGAAGTCTTCTAAGCCGATAGGCTACATACTGTTCAAGGATTTCGCAGGACATACGCCAATGCTTTTTAAACCGAAGTTAACTATCGCTCGTGCGCACAAGGACCATAGCAAACACTCTCATCCCGCTGACTTGCAGTGCAAGTATTATGCTTGCCGCCACCGCAGTAGCCCACGCAACAGACAATGATCTCGTCACGCTACAAGCCAGCAGCACTGTCGCAATCACCGACAACCGCATTGCAACCTTATGGTCTGTTATCCCAAGCTGGGATGATTTAAACGACAAACGCGTCCGTCGAGACTGTACTGCCAGCTATATAGGGAACATTTTTTGGTTGACCGCGCACCATTGCGTATCTAGCAGCCCGTTTATGGATGGCTTCCTTCAATAATCAGACGGAGATGTTGCGGGAATCGCGGCTATCTATATCAAGTCTTCAGCTGATGACGTTGCCCTCGTTAAGGTTGGGGAAGGAATCAGCGCAGAGCCTTTCACTCTTGCCAATGAATCTCTAAAGATCGGTGATCAAGCGGAACTTACTGGGCATGGGCAGACTCATGATTATACGCCTTCAGTACTAACAGTGATTTCCGAGCGGGTAGCCTCCCTCAACTTTGGGAACGTTACCTACACGGATCTCTTTAAAGAGACTTCAGCGACCCTGTCGCGATCCTGCGGGGGAGATTCAGGAGGCCCTATCTACAAAGACACTATGCTCTATGCCGTGCATACCGTCGGCTGATTCCACCCGTCCTGTCGTGATGGGCAAAATCGTCCTATGTGGCACACCGACATTATTTCGCGCCTATCTTGGATTGAGGACACGTTGACGAGCAATGCTGGGCTCACGGATCAGGAAAAGAAAAAAGCCGCGACCGGATTAAAATATTCGAGTACACCCTACTGGGGCATATTTTGAATTACATCCACTGGAACTAACCCACGCTTCGATAGGGTGGTTTCATGTGCAATGAAACAGAACCTCGCTACCCCTAGACATCCCGGAACAACCTGAGGCGATTGCGGGGCAGAAAATTGGTTACGCGCGCGTCAGCTCCAAAGACCAAAACCTCGAGCGGCAGACCGCTGCGTTGAAAGAGGAGAAAGTCTTTCGGATTTTCACTGATACCGTCAGCGGTTCCTCCACCCAGCGGCCCGGACTAGACGGAGCGTTGAATTATCTTCGTGCCGGCGATCAGCTCATTGTGGTCAGCATGGATCGCCTTGCGCGCTCGCTAGTCGATCTGCACCGCCTGGTCGATGAACTTACCGAGCGCGGCGTGTCCGTGAAGTTCCTTAAAGAGGGGCAGACCTACTCGTTGGATTCAACGCCGATTGCCAAGCTTATGCTCGGACTGCTTGGCAGTGTGGCAGAGTTTGAGCGCGCGATTATTCGAGAGCGGCAAGCCGAAGGCATTGCGAAAGCCAAAGCACGCGGAGTCTACAAAGGACGCGCAAAGACGCTTACCGATGAGCAAGTGATACAAGCGCGCACCTGGGTAGGGGAGGGGATCCCCAAAGCGGAAGTCGCGCGACGTTTCGGAATAGGACGCACGACCCTATACAGGTACCTCGTTGACGACTAGCGAGCCGTTAGAAGTGGTCAGCAAGCGAGAAAAGGGCCAGCGCCCCCAGGATGAGGCCGAGGAAAATCCCGGTATCAATCCAGCGCGATTTTTTTCACTGGTACCTCCCACGGCATGGCGGCTGCTATGGCGACACCAACGCTCACTGCTACAGTAAGCAGACAGAAGGCGTAAATAGTTAGGAGCTCTGCCGCCACCCAGCCAAACAGGCTGGCGACGATAATTGAAATGACCACCACCCCGAAAATCACGGAGCTGGTGCGAAGCGATGGACGAAGTGCGGGCGACGGATGTTTTCTTCTCATAGAATGACCCTCTCACATGGCTGTGCACTTTCCCTCGAACATCTATTGGCCAGCTTGCAGCTACGTGTCGGCGCTATCGGCTATAACCGTGAGTAAAGGCTCATCAACGTTTCTTGCTATCTCTACGACAAGGTGTAAAGCAATACGGATAAGCACGTTTATCCGTGGCTTAGTGCTCGCCGTTGTCACTTGCCCATCCGCTTAATTCGTCAATCGCTTGCGTGATTGACTGTTTGGCACAAGCACCTATTTCTGCGCCAATGTGGCCTTTTTGCCCGTCAGGCGTAGGCCTTTCAGGCCTACGCCTGATTTTCTTTGGTACATTTGCAGTAAACGTGCTTCCGCACTCCGTGCGGGGCGTGCCAAGGGCGAAAGGAGGCTGCGGGACGTGCTGACCATCGCGAAGATGCACGGTGAATCTGTGGCCTACTATGAGTCCACCGTCGGCGAAGACCCGGACGAAAATCTCGGCCCGGATGGCTACTACTCCGAGGACTACGCCCCGAAGCACGGCAGACTGCTCGAGCCATAGGGTTCGCCATCGCAGCTGTCGGGCTTTTCACCGGCGTGTGTGCACTCGCCGCAGCGATCAGCGGAGTGCTTCACTAGCCTCCGAATGCTCGTTCCCACCGGCAACAGCCATGTTGTCCCCGGCAGATATAAAGAATCGAAAGACTCGAACCTCACTATCTCCTGATGAAAGGACCCAGTCATGACGAAGTACACCGAGCTGTGGGAGGCTATCCTCCACGAAATCACCATCCCGCTAGGCAAATTACGCGGTGGCGTATGGCATCGGCGCGATCGCGGACGAGATCATCGTCCTCGTGGACGCGGCTACTGAACAATCGGGATATGCGCTAGACCCGGAGAAAGACTTCTGGCGAGTCATCCGCAACCATGCCAAGCCAGTCTCCGAGATTGACCGCTACATGGAACAACTAGAAGCCGCCGGCATTGAACGTGCCGCTATTGTCCTCGATGATTCCGGCGACTACCGCAGACTCTCCGGAAACGAGCAAGCCGAGGTCGACATCCTGGACAACAAAGTCGGACGCCTAACAAGCGAAATGACCGCGTTAGTAAAAATCCGTGGAGAACTTGGACGGCACCCAGACACCCCAACACAAGCACTTAGTTAGCGCATGAGGACAAGCAAGCACATGCCATATCGGTAAATCTGCGCAGGCGTGTGTCGACTTATGCGCAGGTTGAGCCGAAGGAACTTAGAGGGGGGTAAAAATGCGCAGCCGTGAGGGGAAATCAGCGCAGGGCGAAAACGCGCATTAAGTGTGTCACCAGGGGTGAATTACCGTGGTGTGATTTACTGTCAAGAAGACCGAAAAACGAAGAAATCCACCGGGCAGCACCCCAGTGACTTTCGCTTATCACCCAGTCGCCACTGGGAGAAAGCATGACTGTGAGTTTACCCAATCGTGTAGATTCTGCACACATTGAGACACACCCCCGTGTCGACCGCGACAGCGCGGGACTCGACGATACGCCCGCGAGCACGACAGACCGCGATTTTCTTCTCGCACATTTAGGCCTCGACGTCCTCCACGGTTCAATCACCCGCGACTTTAAAAAGGCCTACCGCCGCAACAAAGCCGGCGAGGTCTCACCGCGCATGTACCGCACCGACTCCGAGGCCCTTGGCAAATGCGAGTACGCCAAGCTCACGAGCAAGCAATACGCCGCAGTCCTCGTCGTAGATATAGACCAGCCAGGAGAAGCCGGAGGCCACCCCGCAGACCTGGCCTTGTACGTGCGCAACGTCGTGCGGGTGCTTGTCGAGCACAACATCGGCCCTTAGTGGTGCTCGCGTGCCCGATTCCATTGTGGCGGGGCTTGACAAGAAATACCACGATATTGATAAAGCGGAAGAAGCATCGACTAGTGCCTATGCGTTTCCGGCAACCATGCGTGATTACATCCAAGCACGCGATGGGCATTGCCGGTTCCCAGGCTGTATGGTTCCTGCTTCGCACTGCGATATAGACCATATCGAGGAGTATGACGTAGGAGGAAGAACCACTCCCCATAACGCCCAGTGCTTATGCCGGCACCACCATAACCTCAAAACTTCTAAAGTTGTGGACTGCGTCTCCGAGAATGGAGTCGCCGTGGACTGGATCATGGCTGATGGTACAGAGGTGACAACAGCTGCAGAGGGGGTGATGTTTGGGCAGAGTTTTATGCAGCGGGCAGAAGCGCGAACTAAGCGCCGCGATGCGAAGCTGAGGTATCGAACATCTTAAGTACTGCTTGGCGGTTCACTTTTCCAGGGCCAATGAGTGGTAGCTGATCCACGCGGCGGATGTCTTTTGGCAGCTGCCAACGGGGGAGATCGTCAAGAGCTGTGATGATCTCGGTTGGGTGTGCAGCTCCTTCGTATGCAGCCACGATGGCCTGTCCCAAGCGTCGATCTGGCACGCCTACAACACATACCCCAGAAACACCGCGGACACTCAGGATTTGCTGTTCGAGAATTTCGGGATGGATTTTCAGTCCGCCAGAGTCAATGATCGTATCCACTCGTCCAGTAACTGTGAGCACGCCGTCGGTAATTGTGCCGGTGTCGGAGGTGATAAACCAATCTCCGAATTCTTCGCCGTTGCGGTAGCCACGCGCGACCATGGGGCCACCAAGGTGGATGCGTTCGCCCACTACGCGTACTTTTGCACCAGGGATGGGGCGACCGTTATATACACAGCCGCCGGAGGTTTCGGAGGAGCCGTATGTTGTCACGACGTTGATTCCGAGTTCTTTCGCGGCGCGGAGGTCGTCGGCACGCAAGGGTGCTCCTCCCACAAGGATCGCCGCGAAACGTCGTAACGCTTCAATACCTTCGAGGGTGTCCATGGCCTTGAGTAATTGCATGGGCGTCAACGAAGTGTAAGTCGTGTCCTCCAACGTGTTGGCGATGCGTGCGAATTCGGAAATGTTGAACCCGTGGGAAACGTCGAGAATAAGGGGGTCGTACCCAGCAATTAATGATCGAATAAGTACTTGGATTCCAGCAATGTGATAGCCAGGCATGGCGAGTAGCCATTGTGCTTCTCCGCCTAGGTACTGGTGGGTAGCGTCGGCGGAGGAAACAAGGTTGGCGGCGGTAAGAAGTGCGCCTTTGGGGGTACCGGTGGAGCCGGAGGTGGCCACGACGAGGGCGATGTCGTTGTCGATGGGTTGTCCGGCTTTCAGGGTGCGGCGAAGCAGCTGGTCGTTGGGTGGTACCGGCAGGTAGCAGCATTCGCCAGCGATCGCGGCCTCGAGCTCATCGAGGATCTCATTGGGGTATGCGGGCACGATGAGGGGTTCGAGGATCATGCTGAAAATTTTAGAAGTAGTAAGGGAACCGTGACCAATCGGGGTCGCGTTTTTCTAGGAAGGAGTCGCGGCCTTCTACTGCTTCGTCGGTCATGTATGCCAGTCGGGTGGCTTCACCTGCGAAGACTTGCTGGCCCATGAGTCCGTCGTCGGTGAGGTTGAAGGCAAATTTCAACATGCGTTGTGCGGTAGGTGACTTGCCGTTGATTTCGCGGCCGACTTGAATGGCTTCATCTTCAAGGTCAGCGTGGTCGACGACGATGTTGACGGCACCCATCCGTTGCATGGTTTCGGCATCGTAGGTGCGGCCGAGGAAGAAAATTTCGCGGGCGAATTTCTGGCCCACCATCTTGGCTAGGTACGCGGAGCCATATCCGGCGTCGAAGGATCCGACATCGGCGTCAGTTTGCTTGAATTTGGCGTGTTCGCGGGACGCGATGGTCATATCGCAGACTACGTGAAGAGAATGACCGCCACCTGCGGCCCAGCCGTTGACTACTGCGATGACTACCTTGGGCATGGTGCGAATCAGGCGTTGTACTTCAAGGATATGGAGGCGGCCGGCTTGTGCGGGGTCGCCCTCGTACTGGTAGCCTGCACGCCCGCGGATGCGTTGGTCGCCGCCGGAGCAAAATGCCCAGCCACCGTCTTTAGGGGAGGGGCCGTTGCCAGTAAGAAGCACGGTACCAACGTCGGAGGTTTGGCGGGCGTGATCGAGCGCACGGTAAAGTTCGTCGACGGTGTGCGGGCGGAATGCGTTGCGTACTTCGGGGCGGTCGAAGGCAATGCGGACGATGCCTTCTTCGCGGTGGCGGTGGTAGGTGATGTCGGTGAGGTTTTCAAAGCCTTCGACTGGCTTCCAAAGTTCTGGATTCATAAGGGTGACTATAGTCGCCCCTATGGACGAAATTCTCGAACGTGCTCATGTGGTTGCTCTCCCCATGCGGGTGAAGTTTCGTGGCATAACAGTCCGCGAGGCAGTGCTTTTCGACGGCCCCAAAGGGTGGGGGGAGTTCTCGCCGTTTGTGGAATACGGTGTGCAGGAAGCAGCGCAGTGGTTGCGGTGCGGCTTGGAGATGGCGTTTCAGGGGCCACCGCCGATGGTCCGCGATAGCGTGGAGGTCAATGCTACTGTTCCAGCTGTTTCACCAGATCAGGTGCCGGATATTCTTGCCCGTTACCCAGGGTGCACCACGGTCAAGGTGAAGGTTGCGGAGGGAGACGACGCCGCACGCGTTGCTATGGTGCGGGAGGTGCTGCCGGAAGCACGGATTCGTGTGGACGCGAATCGCGGGTGGACGGTAGATGAGGCCGTGGCGGCGTCGAAACGCTTGGGGGAACTGGAGTACATGGAGCAGCCATGTGCGAGTATCGCGGAGTTAGCGGAACTGCGGCGGCGAATTTCGGTGCCGATCGCTGCGGATGAGTCGATCCGGAGGGTGAGTGATCCCTACGAGGTGGCGCGGCTTCAGGCTGCGGACGTTGCGGTGGTAAAGGCTGCGCCGTTGGGGGGGCCGCGCAATATTATGGATATTGCCAAGTTTTATCAGCAGCGCGGTTTGAACCTTACTGTGGCGAGCGCCCTAGATACTGGCGTCGGAATGAATGCCGGTATAGCTGTCGCGGCGGCTATTGATTCCAACCCGGCGGGGCTTGCTACGCAGCGGCTTTTTGTCGAGGATGTGACCGAGCCGCGAGAGATTGTGGACGGCAAGATGGCGGCGACGATGTTGGCCCCAGATCCAGCGCGCTTGGCGGAATTCGAGGTCACTGGCCCGCGCCGGGATTGGTGGTTGGAGCGGGTCCGTGGCGCGTTAGAATGTCTGCATGACTTCATCCCCTGAGCTTGCCCGCGCAGTTGCTGCGACCCTTGCCCGCCACGTCACTGACGTTGTTATTTGTCCTGGGTCGCGCAATTCTCCACTGTCTTTGGAACTGATTGCTCGCGATGATATTCGTGTGCACACGCGTATCGACGAACGCTCGGCGGCGTTTTTGGCTCTCGGGCTTGCACGTTCTAGCAAGCGGCATGTTGCTGTGGTGACTACCTCCGGCACTGCTGTGGCTAACTGTGCTCCTGCCATGATTGAGGCGGCACATTCTCATACTCCGTTGATTATGGTGTCCGCTGATCGCCCAGAGCGTCTGCATGGCACGGGGGCAAATCAGACGATTGAGCAGCGTGGCATTTTTAATGTGGTGGACACGGATCATGTGGTCGATGTTGCCGATCTTGACTCCATTTCCTTTGCGCGCAATGTAATTCATATCAACGTTGCGTTGGATGTGCCTCTCGTGGATACCTTGCCTGAAGCAGGTGATCCAGTGGAGCGCGTTCGTGAGGTGATTGAGGTTGACCACGGTGAAGTTGCGCTCAATCTAAATCAAAGAATTCTCGTGGTAGCTGGCGATGAGGCGTGGGAGGTTCCGGGTTTGGAGGACGTTCCTACCATTGCGGAACCTTCGGCACCTGCGCCGTATCATCCGGTGCATCCGCTGGCGGCACAAATCTTTGCGCACAAGGAAATTAAACCCGAACATATTGTGGTGGTGGGGCACCCTACGCTGCATCGTGCAGTGCTGGCATTGTTGGCTGATGTTCCGGTAACGGTGCTGACTAAGACCGATACGATCACTGGCACGCCGCAAGCAGTCGGCAGTCGCGTGAAGGTGGCGGGGGAGCTGGATAAGCATTGGTTGCAGATCTGTGAGGATGCCTCAACGCTATGCGCTGATCGCGTGAAGGAAGTGCTTGAGGGGCATGGCTTTACCGGCCTGCATGTTGCAGCGGCAGTGGCAGATACGATGGCTGCGGGCGACACACTGTTTTTGGGTGCATCTAATCCGGTCCGTGACGCATCCTTGGTCGGAATGCCCCTAGGTGGTGTGGATATCTATGCAGCTCGTGGGGCTGCGGGTATCGACGGCACCGTGTCGCAGGCAGTCGGCGTGGCCTTGGACGTGCAGCGTCGTGATTTGACGGCAATTCGGGCGGACCGCACCGTGGCTTTGATGGGCGATGTGACATTCTTGCATGATGTGGGTGGCTTGTTGGGGGCATATCCAGAGAACCTGACCATCGTGGTGGCAAATGATGACGGCTGCGGTATTTTTGAAACACTTGAGATTGGGGCGCCAGAGTTTCGTCCTAGCTTTGAACAGGCTTTTGGAACCCCACATGGTGTGCGCATTGAGGCAATTGCGGAGGCCTATGGGGTGAACTACCTGCGTGCGGAAACGCTGCCGGAGTTGATTGAAGCGCTGATCGATACTACTGACAGTGCGGGCTTCAATATCATTGAGGCTGTGACTACGCGTTCGACGCGTCGCGATATTGATAAGGCCCTCACGCTGTGAAACGCCGCCTCCATCAACTTGTCCTAGCTTTGTATGCGGCAGCCGTCTTGGGGTGCGTCAGCATGGTTATTGGCCCTGCGATCAATGACTATAACATTGCGCGCAATTCAGGCAGGGTGTTAGCAAAGGTGCTGGATGTGGGCACTTTCCGTACCACGGTTGAGTATCAAGACGAGGACAATATGTATCACTCTCCCAAGGGGGGATTGATGTATCCCACCGGGCTTGGGCACGGACAACGCGTGTGGGTGAACTACAGCAAGGATAATCCTGATCTGGTCAAGGTGGAGGGCCGCGCCTGGACACTGGCGATCATTCCAGCATTGAGTATTTGGGTGGTCGCAAGTCTCATCTTTGCTGGTTTGTGGTGGATCGTGGGTCGGCTGTGAAAGTTGCCATCGTCACGGAGTCGTATCTTCCCAATATCAATGGGGTGACTAACTCCGTGCTGCGGATCGAGGAATACGCCAAAGCACATGGGCATGAGGTACTGGTCATTGCGCCGCGCATATGCGTCAATGTGATTCGTACCTTGCCTATCGGCCTGCCGGTGGGCGTCGAAAAGCAGCTTCGGGCGTTTGATCCTGACGTGATTCACTTAGCGTCGCCCTATGCTTTTGCCGCGCGGGCGGTGTTTATTGCTCAGAAAATGGCGGTGCCTTGTGTGGCCGTCTATCAAACCGATGTGGCTGCCTACCAGCAGCATTATCACCTTACATGGTTAAAAAACGCGCATTGGTCGTGGATGAGGGCGTTCCATAACCGTGCGGCCTTGACATTGGCGCCGTCTACACCGGCGAAAGAGCAACTGGAAAACCACGGAATCGCCAATGTGAAGCTCTGGAGTAGAGGTGTTGACACTGAGCTTTTTCATCCGCGTCCAAAAAATAACCCCAAAAAAGTGGTGGGCTACGTGGGCCGGCTCGCGCCTGAAAAGTCGGTGCACCGCCTAGCAGCGCTTAACCACCGCGACGACCTTGAGGTGGTCATCGTGGGCGACGGCATTCTGCGCGAGCAACT
Organism: Corynebacterium rouxii; assembly: GCF_902702935.1. Taxonomy (NCBI): domain Bacteria; kingdom Bacillati; phylum Actinomycetota; class Actinomycetes; order Mycobacteriales; family Corynebacteriaceae; genus Corynebacterium; species Corynebacterium rouxii. The sequence continues at coordinate 415,757 of NZ_LR738855.1, forward strand.
AGAGCGTCAATTGCCGAATGCACGGTTTTTGGGGCAGCTGCAGGGAGAGGCACTGGCCCGTGAATACGCGCGTTTCGACGTCTTCGTTCACACTGGGGATCACGAAACATTCGGCCAAACTATCCAAGAAGCACATGCTAGCGGCGTGCCGGTTGTGGCACCGCGCTCCGGTGGGCCGATTGATCTGATTACACCAACCAACGGTGTGTTCATTACCGAGGGCATCGAGAAGGCTGTTGACTACGTGCTCACGCATGACTTTGATCCTCGATCAACAGTGGTGACATGGGAGACTGTCTGCAGCCAGCTCTTCGCCCATTATCGCGATGTTGTTACACTGGACAACCGTGGCAAAGGCATCATTGGATAAGAAGCCCCTCGACGTTGCAAAAATGTTCGACGGCGTGGGCAAAAACTACGACATCACCAATACGGTGTTGAGCTTTGGGCGCGATAAAAAATGGCGGGAAAAGACCCGCGAGCGTCTCCAACTCAAAGCCGGAGAGCGTGTGCTCGACCTCGCAGCAGGTACAGCGGTGTCTACCGTGGAACTCACACGCTCTGGTGCGTGGGTGGTAGCGTGCGATTTTTCCCAAGGCATGCTGGCAGCCGGTAAGGAGCGCAATGTCCCCAAAGTTGTTGGTGATGGCATGAAGCTGCCTTTCGCCGACAACTCCTTTGACGCTGTGACCATCTCTTATGGTTTGCGTAACGTCCACGATTTCCGCATGGCACTTCGTGAGATGGCACGGGTAACCAAGCCGGGTGGTCGCATTACCATCGCAGAGTTCTCCACCCCGAACCTGCCTGGTTTTAAAACGATCTACAAGGAGTACTTGACCAAACTTCTGCCATTAATTGCCAAGGTCGTAGGTACTAACCCAGAGGCTTATGAGTATTTGGCGGAATCGATCCGCGCCTGGCCGGAACGAGAAGAACTCGCAGCGGCCATCAATGAAAACGGCTGGCACGATGCCGGCTGGCAAAACCTCAGCCTCGGCATCGTGGCCCTGCATTCGGCTGTTAAGCCTTCCTAACAGTCTCGCGGATAAATTCTGCGGACTTGTGTAGCTGCTCTAGCTCCCATTCGTTGAGCTGGGGCAGCATTTTGCGTCCAGCGCCCTCGTGGGTGATCTCGGTCGGGATAGAGAGTGAAACATCCTCGAGGCCGTACTCGCCGTGGAGTGGGGTGCAGATGGGGTGTACGGCGCGCTCGTTGAGCAGCACGCATTTGGCTAGCTCGTTAGCGGAGCGGGCAACACCGGCATTGGTCCATCCCTTAGAAAGGAGGACGTCGTAAGCCGCGCGAACAACTTTTTCTTGCATTTCTGGGGCAGTAGGCAGTGGCTTGCCATGCCAAGCTTCTAGCTCCTCCCAGCGCAGGCCTTGGACGTTGACCTGGGAGAGAATCGGCACGGAGGTCGAGCCGTGTTCGCCCATCATGTAGCCGGTGACGGACTTAGGATCAATGCCCAGCTCAGTGCCGATGATGTAGCGCAGGCGGGCAGAATCCAACATGGTGCCGGTGCCAAAGACCTTGGGGTAGCCGAACTCGGTAGCTGCAATGTGAACCATGGCGTCTAGCGGATTGGTAATCAAAATGAGTACCGGTGGGTTCTCGCCCACGTGTGCGGTGATATTTGTCATCACATCGCGGATCACCGCGCCGCTGATCTGTGCTAGTTCGGAACGGTCGGGCATACGGGTGGGATCATCAGGATCTGGGACGATCGATTCACCGGCTGCGCAGATAATAACGTTGGCATCGGCGCAGTCTGCGTAGGTGCCTTCATGGCAGTAGGTGTTTGTGGTTCCCGGGACGCCAGTGGCTTGGGCTAGGTCAACAGCCTCGCCGAGCGCTACTCCTGGTTTTGTGTCGATCGTGGCAATTTCTGCGTACAACCCCGATGCCATGGCGTAGCTCAGTACATATGAACCCACATGGCCGAGGCCTATTACTACTAGCTTGTTCATGCCGTCGAGCTTAGTCCCACAATGGGGACCCGCCACGGATTTTTGTCACACCCCAGCCGGCTGCTCGCCACGCGCGGGCGACGATGTCTTTGTCTTCCTCGGTGACCAGATTGCCCATCAGGCGTGCCGCAGAAGCCATCAAGGGAGTACGTAGTGCGATAGGTCCGGTGAGTGGGAGGAACTGGGGGTAGGTAAGTAGGCGTGCTGCGGTGCGTGCCAAGAGGAATGCCTCACCATAGGTTTCGCGCAAAATGTGTGGCCACTCCAAGGGGGTATCAAGGTGTGCTACGGCTAGGGCTGCGGTTTCTAGACCGTAGTCGATTCCCTCGCCGTTGAGGGGGTTCACACAAGCGGCGGCATCGCCGATGAGCATCCAGTTAGGCCCTGCGATGGTGCTGACTGCGCCGCCCATGGGTAACAAAGCTGAAGCCACCCGTTGGGGGGTGCCAAACTCCCAGTCGGTCTGCTGGTTTGCGTACTGGCGTAACAGTTTCTTGGTGTTGATTTTCGCTGGGCGCTTGTCGGTGGACAGTGCGCCGCAACCCACGTTGGCGGTGCCGTCGCCAAGCGGGAAGATCCATCCGTAGCCGGGCAGGGTGGTGGAGTCGTCGCGAAGCTCGAGGTGCGAATGCATCCATGGCTCAGTGCTACGAGGCGTGGTGCAGTAGGAGCGTGCCGCGATGCCATACACCTCGCCGCGGTGCCATGTGCGTCCCAGTAGCTTTCCAAACGTGGAACGCACGCCATCGGCGACAATCACGCTTCGCGGCTTAACGACGCGCCCATCTGACATGGTTACCGTGCGAATGGTGGAATCGATCTCCACCTGAGAAGCGGTAGCCGTCCAGGTCGTGGCGTGTTGGGCTGCTAACTCCCACAACATGGTGTCGAATTCCATGCGAGGCATTGCCGAACTGATCTGTCCAAAGTGTGATTCCGGCCATGGGACGGTGACCGAACCGCCAAAACCATGCAGTTTCAGGCCAAAAGAGCGATAACGAGACGTTACATCGATCCCCAGGGCCTCCAACTGATGCACCGCGCGAGGAGTTAAGCCATCCCCACAGGTTTTGTCGCGGGGGAAGGGTTGCGCGTCGATAAGCAGTACCGAATAACCTGCCTTAGCTGCATGGATAGCTGCCGCCGAGCCAGCTGGGCCACCGCCCACCACCAGAACATCAACCGAAAAAGGGGAATTACTCACGCGCCCCATTGTGGCATGTATGTGTAGAAGTACGAGTATTTCGACTACGGTTAGGGAGTTAGCTGAACACGAGACAAAGGTAGTTGAGGAATGGGCAACGGTACGCGAGTTGATCTCGGCGAGCAAAACCTCAATGAGGAGATTGCGGCCGGAATGATCCGCGTCGAGGATCTCTTACGGGAAGAACTTTCCAAAGGAGAAGATTTTCTCGTAGAAAAGGTCATGCACCTAGCGGAGGCAGGCGGGAAACGATTCCGCCCGATGTTTGCGCTGCTGGCATCACAATATGGCTCGCAGCCAATGAGCGAGAACGTTATCAAAGCTGCAGTGGTGGTGGAAATGACCCACCTCGCCACGTTGTATCACGACGACGTGATGGATGAGGCTGACAAACGCCGTGGCGTTGATAGCGCCAACTTCAGGTGGAACAACTCCGTTGCCATCTTGGCCGGCGACATCCTCCTTGCGCACGTGGCACGTCTCATGGCCGACCTTGGGGTAGAAACCGTGGCGCACTTCTCGGAGACGTTCGCCGAATTGGTCACCGGACAGATGCGTGAAACCATCGGTGCCCGCGACGGCGATCCTATCGAGCACTACCTCAACGTGATCAACGAGAAAACCGGCGTGCTGATCGCTTCCGCTGGATTCCTTGGCTCCATGCATGCGGGAGCCCCAGCCGAGCATGTAGAGGCGCTACGCGCTTATGGCCGCGCCATCGGCATGGTGTTCCAAATCGTCGACGACATCATCGACATCTTCTCCGACACCACCGATTCCGGTAAAACCCCTGGCACCGATCTTCGCGAGGGCGTGTTCACCCTCCCAGTGCTCTATGCGCTGAGCGAAGACACCGCAGTCGGAGAAGAACTACGTACCATCCTCACCGGACCGCTTACCGACGACGTCACCGTCGCGCACACTCTCGACCTCCTTGCCCGTTCCACAGGTCGCGAACGCGCGCTTGCCGACGTCCACCGCTATCTCGAAGAAGCGGAACGTCAGCTGGCCCTGTTGCCTCAGAACTCCACCACGGATGCCCTTCGTAGTCTTGCACGTTACACCGTGAAACGAGTTGGATAACCTGCGGATTTGCTGTTTGTCTAGGGTGCTGTGCTAAATTCTATCAAGCACGCCAGGTTGCCCGAGCGGCCAAAGGGAGCGGACTGTAAATCCGTCGGCATTGCCTACAGAAGTTCGAATCTTCTACCTGGCACAGTGCAAGCCCCGTCACTTTTCAAGTGGCGGGGCTTTTCGTTTCTCTGGCGGATTCTAGGGGTCGTGCTCTTAAACGCATTAAGGTCATGAAAAAACGTTCAAAAACATGTTTTGAACTGGGGATTTGTGTTTAAACAATGATTCGGGTTAATCTTTTGGAGGCTTCAACGGAGCGGGTCAGAAAAGCTGACACATTCTAAAGAGGCTGTGCCCCCTTAGCTCAGTCGGCAGAGCGTTTCCATGGTAAGGAAAAGGTCGACAGTTCGATTCTGTCAGGGGGCTCTGTTCTTTTATCCGGGGTTTACCGGATAAGGGAGTGGGGCGGTGTAGCTCAGTGGTAGAGCAAACGACTCATAATCGTTGTGTCGAGAGTTCAATTCTCTCCATCGCTACTATCTTTCAGAGATGAAAGAGGCGCCTAGGGGCGTAGTTCAATTGGTAGAGCAACGGTCTCCAAAACCGTAGGTTGCAGGTTCAAGTCCTGTCGCCCCTGCAAAATGAAAGCGCTGAGCACTTACGTGTTCAGCGCTTTTTGCTTAATCGCTATTCTGATATAGTTTCTACGTCATACCAATTTTCAACATCAAGGAGAGCTGTGAGCGATCAACAGCCACGCCCAACGGGTAAGCGCCAGCTTGCTGGTGTTAGCACTACGTCCACCGCTTCCTACGAGGCGAAGAAAGTCGCCCCAACGGGTGGCGACGACGAGCGTAAGGGGAACAAGGTTGTTTCTTTCGTCCCTGAAGTAGCTTCAGAGATGAAGAAGGTTATTTGGCCCACCGCGCAGCAGATGATGAGCTACACGTTGATCGTGTTTGCTTTCCTTATCTTGGTCACTGCTTTAGTTTCCGGTATTGACTTTTTAGCCGGCCTCGGAGTTGAGAAGGTGCTTACTAAGTAGGTAAGCTACTAAAAAAGGTTTTATATCCCGCAGATCCTCGGATCGGCGGGATAATTTATTGGGTAGACTTCTGGAAAACGAGGAGAATGACGGATGAGCGAAGAAAACAGCTTTGCAGAAGCCTTTGATGAGGCCGTACAAAACACCATTTCCGCTGAGGCTGAAGAGATCACCGCTGACGGCGAACTCGAGGTCGTGGAAGAAACTGCTCAAGAGGCAGATCTCACCGGCGGTGAGAAGAATGAAGACGCTGAGTACAAGGCGCGTCTGCGCAAATACACCCGTGAGCTGAAGAAGCTTCCAGGTGCTTGGTACATCATTCAGTGCTACTCGGGATACGAGAACAAGGTAAAGACCAACCTTGATATGCGTGCCCAGACCCTCGAGGTTGAAGACTCCATCTTCGACGTGGTTGTTCCTATCGAGCAGGCAATCGAGCTTCGCGACGGCAAGCGCAAACTGGTCAAGCGCAAGCTGCTGCCAGGCTACGTCTTGGTTCGTATGGACATTAACGACCGCTCATGGTCCGTTGTTCGCGATACTCCGGGTGTCACCAGCTTCGTGGGTAACGAGGGCAACGCCACCCCAGTGAAGCACCGTGACGTCGCTAAGTTCCTCATGCCTCAGGAGGCTACCGAGTCCGAGGCTGTTAACGCTGAGGGCGAGAAGGTCGTCGCAATGCCTACCGATTCCACCAAGCCAAAGACTGCCGTGGACTTTGAGGTTGGCGAGGCCGTCACCATTTTGTCCGGTGCTTTTGCCTCTGTTTCCGCCACCATTTCGGGCATCGACCACGAGAACGCAAAGATTCAGGCACTGGTATCGATCTTCGGCCGTGAAACCCCAGTTGAACTGGCCTTCGATCAGGTTGAGAAGATCAGCTAACATCCTGTAGTGTTGTTGCTCGCGTGTTTTTCACGCGTATTCATACATTTCCCGGTGGCCGAGTTACGTTTAGGGGCTCGGCATCCGGACAGTCACATAAGCTCCATCGCTTATAGGGCTGTTAACAAGGAAGAGGTAATTCGATGGCTCCGAAGAAGAAGGTCACCGGCCTTATCAAGCTGCAGATTCAGGCTGGACAGGCAAACCCTGCTCCTCCAGTCGGCCCAGCTCTTGGTGCTCACGGCGTGAACATCATGGAGTTCTGCAAGGCTTACAACGCTGCGACTGAGAACCAGCGCGGCAACGTGGTCCCAGTTGAGATCACCGTGTACGAAGACCGCTCCTTCGACTTCAAGTTGAAGACTCCACCTGCTGCTAAGCTGCTGCTCAAGGCTGCTGGTCTGCAGAAGGGCTCCGGTGTTCCTCACACCCAAAAGGTTGGCTCCGTGACCATGGATCAGGTCAAGGAAATCGCACAGACCAAGATGGAAGACCTCAACGCTAACGACATCGAGAACGCTGCGCGCATCATCGCTGGTACCGCACGTTCCATGGGTATCGAGGTTAAGTAATCTCCCCCTTTGTGGCAGGGCCCGCTCCGGCCCGTACACCACACATCCACTACTTTTAAGGATTAACAATGAGCAAGAACTCAAAGGCTTTCAAGGCCGCTGCTGAAAAAATCGACAAGGGTCGTTTGTACACCCCACTCAAGGCTGCTGAGCTAGTCAAGGAGACCTCCTCCAAGAACTACGACGCAACCATCGATGTCGCTATCCGCTTGGGCGTTGACCCACGCAAGGCTGACCAGCTGGTCCGTGGCACCGTCTCCCTGCCAAACGGCACCGGTAAGACCGTTCGCGTTGCTGTTTTCGCAGAGGGCGAGAAGGCTACCGAGGCACAGGCTGCAGGCGCAGACATCGTTGGCACCACTGAGCTGATCGAGCAGATCACCGCTGGCACCATCGAGTTCGACGTTGCTATCGCTACCCCAGACCAGATGGCTAAGGTCGGCCGCGTTGCTCGCGTCCTGGGCCCACGTGGTCTCATGCCTAACCCTAAGACCGGTACCGTTACCAACGACGTTGCTAAGGCTATCGCCGAGGTTAAGGGCGGTAAGATCTCCTTCCGCGTTGACAAGGCTGCCAACCTGCACGCAATCATTGGTAAGGCATCTTTCGATGCTGAGAAGCTGGCTGAGAACTACGGTGCTCTCCTCGACGAGATCAACCGCATCAAGCCTTCTTCCGCTAAGGGCGTCTATGTGAAGAAGGTTACCCTTGCTTCCACCTCTGGCCCTGGTGTTCCAGTGGATCCTTCTGTCCAGAAGAACTACACCCAGGCTTAAAGATTTCCCCCTGAGCTGCAAAGTTCGGGGGGATTTTTCTATGATTTGCACTGTTGTGGAATTGATGATAGGGTTCCACATTGAAGTTTGAATGATTTCAAGTTTCACCGAAGACCGTCGGTCAGCCGTTAAGGCTCGAAGGATTCCCCCGCGGAACGGCCCACGCAGGAGACACTGAAGAGTTCACAATCCTTTCGGATTATGTGCGCCTCGTGCTCTTGCACGGGGCTTTTTTGTTGGCTGATTGCTTTCATTGAAGTCTCGGCGGATCAGACAACAAAAGATATACATGAGGAAGGAGGCGAAGTAATGGCAAATCCAAAGAACACCGAGTCCCTCGCAGAGCTGAAGAACCGCTTTGCAGACATTGACTCTGTATTCGTCACGGAATACCGTGGCCTGACCGTTGCTCAGATCACTGAGCTGCGTCGTGCTCTGGGTTCTGATGTCCAGTACTCCGTCGCCAAGAACACCCTGATCAAGCTTGCTGCAAAGGAAGCTGGCATCGAGGGCCTTGATGATATCCTCACCGGCCCAACCGCTGTTGCCTTCATTAAGGGTGAGGCTGTTGATGCCGCTAAGGCTATGAAGAAGTTCGCTTCTGAAAACAAGGCATTCGTTATCAAGGGTGGCTACATGGATGGCAACGCTCTGAGCGCAGCTCAGGTCGATGCTATTGCCGAGCTTGACAACCGCGAGACCACTCTCGCAAAGCTTGCCGGCGCCATGAAGGGCAACTTGGCAAAGGCCGCTGGCCTGTTCAACGCTCCAGCTTCTCAGGTTGCACGCCTCGGCGCTGCACTCCAGGAGAAGAAGGAAGCGTAAAGCTCCACAACTTCACTAAATTTTTACCGAAAGGAATACCATTATGGCTAAGCTCACCAAGGACGAGCTCATTGAGGCTTTCAAGGAAATGACCCTGATCGAGCTCTCCGAGTTCGTTAAGGAATTCGAAGAGGTCTTCGAGGTTACCGCTGCTGCTCCAGTTGCTGTTGCTGCTGCAGGCGCTGCTCCAGCTGCTGCTGAAGAAGAGAAGACCGAGTTCGACGTTGTTCTCGAGGACGCAGGTGCTAAGAAGATCGGCGTTATTAAGGCTGTCCGCGAGCTCGTTTCCGGCTTGGGCCTGAAGGAAGCTAAGGAGCTCGTTGAGGGTGCTCCTAAGGCTATCCTCGAGGGTGCTAACAAGGACGACGCTGAGGCTGCAAAGGCTAAGCTCGAAGAGGCTGGCGCAAAGGTTACCCTTAAGTAATCTCTTGATTAAGCTCCCGTTCCACTCTGTGGGCGGGAGTTTTTTCGTACCCCCCGATACTGAAAATGATTGTGATGTGCACTAATATGTTTAGAGTTGATTTCATGCATATTGGAGGCAGGTTTCGTGGTCAGGGTGCGCTCACTACTAGCGGTACTTGCGATAGCAACGGTGAGCGGCTGTGCTGCGCCTGCGGAGCAACATCATCGCACTGAGGTGGTAGCAACCACCCCAATTGTTGCTGATCTCGTCCGTCACGTCGCAGGGGATCGGGCCGAGGTGACAGCACTTATGCCACCAGGGGTTGATCCTCATACATATGAGCCGCGGCTACGCGCGGTACGTGACATCGCCAATGCTGATATAGCTTTTACTAACGGGCTGCTGCTAGAGCCGCACAGCCTATACACCACCATCGAAGAAGCGCTTCCAGATAACGCTCCGATGGTTCCACTGGCGGAGCAAGTAACCTCCTATGGTGGAAAACTCAAGCCTCTCGTGGAAAACATCGCCCTTGATACGGTGTGGCTGGGCATGCGTATCGTTGGCAAGGCCGACTCAGAAGTTGAGATCGTTACCGAGAAGATCGACGGCCCCGAGGATTCCAAAGCAACGGCCTACATTACCTCTACCTTTGGTGTCCCAGAGCTTGTGTTTGATGAGGAAGGTGACAACTACTTTTTGCCTGCCGACGCCCACACTCACGTGTCATGGTCGTTTAGCAAGCCGGGAATGTACCACCTCACCTTCGCTGCAAAGGTAAAAGGGGAACTGGTCGCACGGAATACCATCAATGTCGCCGTAGGTGTGGATGCTCCCAATGATGTGCTCGATGGGGGACACGTCGATATTGCCGTAGATCTGGCGCACAAAAACATTATGCTGCGCGGTGATAGCCCAGACGGCACCAATATTGCTTACGACTACGATCCCGCAACCACCACGATCAGCGTTCCTAACAGCACCTTGCAGCAAATTCCCGCGCAGTACCGTTTCATGGGACGCCCAGGTGATGAGGTGTATCTGTTGCCCCAAGCGGTGCTCGGTAAGCACGTGCACGGTGAGGTCGACCCGCATGTGTGGCACAACATGGCAAACGCTCGTGCCATGGTGGAGGCAATCCGCGACAAACTCGGTGAGGTAGATCCCGCAGGTGCCCAAACCTATAGTGCCAATGCCGCGGCCTATATTGCTGAGATCGATCGCGTGAACAAAGAGGTGCGCAGCACCCTAGACACCATCCCCAAGAAGAATCGGCACTTGGTCACTACTCACGACGGCTACTCCTATCTCGGAGATGCCTACGGGCTCAGTATTGCTGGGTTTGTCAGCCCCAACCCGTCGGTGGAGCCGTCGCCACGCGATATTATTGCGTTGACGCGCACTTTGGAAAACCTGCATGTGCCAGCGGTGTTTATCGAGCCGCAGCTTGCACTTCGCGCTAACCACCTCACCGTCACGGCAGACAAGCTCGGCATTCAAGTGTGTCGCATCTACGGCGATTCCCTCGACGATGAGGTGCCCACATATCTTGACTTTATGAAGTACAACGCGCACTCCCTTGCGCGGTGTCTCGGACAATCGGAAGGAAAATAAATGAAACGTATCGCCGCCGCTGTTTGTGCAGCAACCTTAATGTTTGCGCAGCCAGCATATGCACAACAGGATCCCGCCTTGCAGCAGCAAGTTTCCGAGACGGAAAGCATCGCACCGGCAGGGGAGAAAGTGGTTATCGACCACGGTCACATCGACATCGGAGCCATCGAAGTCGACGGCGAATTTGACCTCTTGGCTCGCGATGACACGGAAGCACATCCAGTGTGGCGGCACCTCGACGATATGGTGTTTAAAGTATCCGACGCGGCACTGCAAACCTTGCCAGAAGACAGCACCTTTGAGTTCACGGGGGCGAAAGCCGGTGACAAAGTCTACGTGGTGCCACAGTCGCAAATCTCGGGCGTGCCATGGATCGGCTGGAACTCCCAAGCGCCCAGCATTCAAAAAGTGACTGATCGCGGTGTGACCCTTGAGTTGGCAGGCTATCAAGGCCCTGGCCACTTTAGCTTGTTCCTGCAAGCAGGTGGCGTGCAAAAACCGCAGGTGATCTGGGACGCCGATGAAAAAGGCGCACAGCCAATGTGGGTGGAACTGAACACGCATACCCACGCGAACTGGGTGTTTACTGAGCCAGGCGTGCATCAGGTTGCCGTGCGGTTGAAGCTGCCACGCACCGATGGTACCGAGGTAGAAACCACCCGAGTGCTGCGGTTTGCCGTCGGTGATGCCAGTGTGGCCGAAGCTCAAAAGGCCACATTTGATGGGGAGATGACTGCGTCGGAAAGCGGTGGAGAGCAGGCGAAGGATAGCGCAAACATTGGCCTTATCGCAGGTGGTGTTATCGGTGTGATCGTCGTGATTGCAGGCGCTGCGGTCGTGATGAGCCGGCAGTCGGCGCGTCGTCGCGCTGAGGCAAAGAATGTGGACAATGGCTAAAGTTTTGCAATGTAGTGACCTCCGCGTGTCGCTAAGCGGCCGCGAAGTGGTCAAAGGAATCACCTTCGACGTAGAAGCGGGTGAGTTTTTAGGGTTGCTCGGGCCCAACGGTGCCGGAAAGACAACCCTCATGCGCGCCATTCTCGGGTTGATCCCCAGCCAGGGAAGCATCCACGTCGATGGCCGCATTGGGTACGTGCCGCAGCGTCACGAGTTTGCGTGGGACTATCCCATCGACGTTTACCACACCGTGCTCAACGGCCGCGCTGGCATGATTGGGTGGTTGCGCCGCCCTAAAGTGGCCGACTTTGCGGCTGTCGACGCCGCCCTCGAGCAGGTACGTTTGACGCATTTGGCGGATCGCCCCATCGGAGAATTATCCGGTGGCCAGCGTCAACGCGTCCTTGTCGCTAGGGCCCTTGCCACCAAACCTCAATTGCTGCTTTTCGACGAACCCTTCACAGGGCTCGACAACCCCAGTACGGAGTTGCTCCTCGATCTTTTCGAGGAACTCGCCCAAGCAGGAAACGCCATCATGATGTCCACACACAACCTGCCAGAGGCGATGGCCGCGTGCCACCGAGTCCTGTTATTCAATGGGGAAGTGGTGGCAACGGGTGCGCCGTCGCAGATGTTGGAGGCACAACCATGGAAGACCACCTTCCGTGTGGAGGATGGATCACCGCTGTTGGCGTCGTTAGGCATAGGAAAGGCAAACTAAGGTGCTCACACCCATTGAATTCTTCCAAGATCTGGGCAACCCCGCGCTGGCCTTCTTGCCTAAAGCGTTGCTGGTCGCGGTGTTGTCATCCATCGTGTGCGGCGTAGTCGGTACACACGTTGTGCTTCGCGGCATGGCCTTTATCGGTGACGCTGTATCCCACGCAGTGTTCCCGGGCCTTGCGGTGGCATTCGCATTGCAGATTTCGGTGCTTGCCGGTGGTGCGGTTGCTGGCGTGATCGTCGCTATCCTTATCGCGGCGTTTAGCCAGCGAAGAAGGCTGAAGGAAGACTCAATTATCGGTATCTTCTTTGCTGCGGCATTTGCCTTGGGGCTGATTATTATTTCGCGGGTCGAGGGGTATACGGCATCCTTGACTAGCTTCTTGTTTGGTTCCATCACCGGCGTTCCGGATTCAGATGTTGTGGTGGCGGCGATCGTCGGCAGCATTATTGTGCTGGTGCTTATCGCTTTGACTCCACAGCTGGTCGCGGTGTCCTTGGACCGTGAAACCGCGCGCACCATGGGTATGCCGGTGCTGATTCTCGACCTTGTTCTCTACCTTGCCGTGACTGCCGCCGTGGTCATTTCAATTCGCACCATCGGTAACATCCTCGTGCTGGCACTGCTGATTACACCTGCGGCTACGGCACGTATGCTCACAGACAAGTTGAATACCATGATGTGGCTGTCTGCGCTTGTGGGTGCGGTCGGTTCAGTCTTGGGAGTCTATTTTTCTTGGGCTTTGGATTATCCGACCGGTGCCACTATCGTATTGGTTATCTTTTTCATTTTCCTTGGGGCGTGGCTATTCTCACCGCGTCAAGGGCTTTTCGCCAGAAAAGGGAAATGTTAGCGGCAACAACAATGATGAAGGAAAAAATGAAGAAATACGCTCGCCGACTAGGAGCTGCCGCTCTAGCCACAGTAGGAATCGCAGTACTAAGCCCCGCCGCTTACGCACAATCGTTGGTTTTGGAAACCGGCCATATCGATGCGTTTAACGTCACCGCTAATGGCTCTGACCTGAGCCTTTCGTTGAAAGAGGATGTGACAGGGCAACACGTGACCCATGATCCAGCGGATGTTTTGCTCGTCGTCAAAGAAGCAGCCAAAAACGCTGACGTGGCAAAAGTCGCCGAGATTGGCAAAGAGGGCTACCTGCTGCCCATGTCCCAAGACTCCAACCTCATTTGGCCAGGCTGGGACACCCAAGGCGTGCGGGAAGCAGGCTTTAGCGCCATCGACATCAACTTTAAAAAGGTTGCAGGCCCAGGTGATGTCTACATGTTTAAAACCGGATCCTTCGGAGGCACCGAAAGCCTGCTTGCCGACGGCAGCTACGAGGTAACCAGCGGCTCATCGATCCACCAAGACCCACCATCGCACGTGCACACCAACTGGGTGTTTACTGAACCAGGAACCTACACGATGTGCGTGCAGGCAACCGGTAACGGCGCTTCTTCCAACGTCGGAAAGTACGTGTGGCAGGTAGGTGACGGCGGCCCAAGCGAGGTCGCTGAGTGTGAAGGCGCTGCAGCTCCTGCCTCCAAGGCAAAAAACACTCCGGCTACCTCTGCGAAGAAAGCAGCACCTGCAGCTAAGAAGCAGCTTCCCGATACCGGCCCAAACTTTATGACCCTTTCCTTCATCGTTCTCGGCCTTGGCCTGATGGTATTCGGTGCCGGAATGGTCTGGTTGGTACGTGCGGCACAATTTGGGGAATAAGCACGTGAAAAAACTTATCGCTTTTACCGCGGTGCTGGCGTTTGGGATTACTCCTCAAGTATGGGCTGATCCAGCCAAGCTTGACGACGTCACCGTGGTCACCACTTGGGCCGAGCACACAGGGGATCAGCATCCCCTCGCCGTCATCCGGGGCGGAGTGGTCACGCTCAGCGATAAAGACGGGATTGTCCAAGAAACGGACACCGAGCTCATCGAGCATGCCTCTGAAGAGTTTGTGATTGTTGTCCCCGACGCTGCCAAAACAAAAGATCAACATTGGCTGCTGCCAATGGCTGGGGAGCCTGAGGACTTGATGCGCGATAAAATGTCACGCATCGTATTTGAGACTTCAAAAGAAGATACTCACGTACGCCTTGGAAAAATGAGTGGTCCTGGCATTATGAAATTTGACAAGCCAGTAGACATGGCTGTGCCTGGGGATTACGCCCAAGGGGTCGAATTTGAAAAGTCAGGCCTTTATACCGCAGAAATCATCTTGAACAATCGCTCTACGGTGTGGAAATTCTACGTCGGTGATGCGCCTGCGCGCCCAAACTACGCGGGAATCAAACGCGGGCTTGCCGACGTCCAGCAGAGCCTGGGGGAGCTGACCAAGGAAATGGAAAAGGCGTCCACGTCTCCTAGTGTTGTTGAGACGGAAGAACCGGAAGTTGTAGAACCAGCTCCCGTCGTAGCACCTGCGATGTCACCGGACAAGCCGCAATCGCAACCTAAACCACAGCACAAACCGAAAGAAAAGAAGGTTAAAGAGAAAAAACCCAAGGAAAAGACTAAAGAAGAAAAGAAGCCAGAACGTAAACCTGCGCCAAAGTCGGAGCGGGAGAGTACAACGCATGTAAAAAAGGCGGAAGAGCAGGATGTACGTACCGCCGCGGAGGCAATCCGCAAACGTGGTTGGTGGTCTGGTTTTCTTCTTGGACTAGGTGCCATGGCCATGCTTGGTGGCATCGTGTTCTTTAGCCAAGCCAAAAATATGAAGAAGTAGCAAGGTAAGATCTGAGTCTATGCTTCCCACGACTCGAATCCTGTCCGTGCTACTTCTCGGCGTTGGTGTTGCTCTTGGAGTCGTGGGAATCCTTGGCCCGCGATGGGTCAACACTGATGCACGGTTGCCTCTTGACCTATCGCAGACCACCTTCACGCTCAAAGATGATCACGCTCGTACGAGGCTGATTAATGGGGGCCGAGTACTCGATGCTGGTGTTGTCCGGCAGCTGCACATGGATATCTTGCCGCCCACCGATGCGGATACTGCAACAGTGCGCATCGGGGTGAGCGACTCGCGGGAGAGCAGACAAGAAGACGTCGATCGGCTTATTCAAGCTTCCGTATGGACTTATCCCCTTAATCGTCTTAGTGGCGAAGCCCTGGTGCCTGCGACTGTGAGCTCCCAATTGGGAAGTCCTACCGAAAAAGTTTCGGTTGCGGGACCATGGTTGAAGTTTCCTAGCGATGCCCAGCAGACTACCTATGAGGTATTCGATCCCACTCTCAGAAGCGCGATTCCTGCCGTCTTTTCTGAGGAAATCGATCGGGGTGGTCGAACAATTTATCGTTATAGTCAAGACATAAAACCGACCAATGTTGCCGAGAAATACGCATCGGTTTTTAACACGACGCAAAAAGGTGAAAACACGCTCTACCTGTATCATTCCGGAAATCGCCAGTGGTATGTCGACCAAATTTCGGGGCTCGTGGTTGACGTGGAAGAAAATATCGAGGATTATTTCGGTGATGCCGATGGCACGCGTCGTGAAGATGCGTTGATATTCCATGGGCGTATGAGCGAGGACGACAAAGCGGCGCTCTTTGAGCAGGCGTCCGCTGTGTCTGATGGTTCCGTGGCGCGAGTGCTCTACCGTGTAGCGCTCGTCGCTGGAGTATTGCTGAGCGCCGTAGGTCTGCTGGGTGCGTTCCGCCGACGCTCAGTTGCTTTACATTAGGGCGGTTATGGTATAGGCTAGGTCGTTGCGCTGGAGCCTAAATCCAGTTAGCATGTCGACCTTGATCAGTCCGGTGTAAAAAACCAATTTGACAAGGTCATTCCGTGCTATCTGGGTATGAGAGCTCCTCTGCAGACCGAATGCTCAATTACCAGCGGAAATGGTGGTCAATATTGCGGGGCCACCGCCGCGTGAGGTGCTGGAAGGACCCATCTTGGCAGTCTCCCGCCAGACCAAGGCCAACATCCCTGGGGCCCCCGAACGCAAGTCGTTCGCAAAGATTACGGAACCAATCGAGGTTCCGGGGCTTCTCGATATTCAGCTCAACTCCTTTGCATGGTTGATTGGTACGCCTGAGTGGCGCGCCCGCCAGCAAGAAGAGCTGGGCGACTCAGTCCGCGTAACAAGCGGACTCGAAGACATCCTGGAGGAGCTATCTCCTATCCAGGATTATTCCGGAAACATGTCTCTGTCTCTTTCTGAGCCTCGCTTCGAGGACATGAAGAACACCATTGATGAGTGCAAAGACAAAGACATCAACTACTCCGCGCCACTGTATGTGACCGCAGAGTTCATCAACAACGAAACCCAAGAGATCAAATCGCAGACCGTGTTCATCGGCGACTTCCCGATGATGACGGACAAGGGCACGTTCATCGTGAACGGCACCGAGCGTGTTGTTGTTTCTCAGCTGGTTCGTTCTCCTGGCGTGTACTTTGATCAGACGATCGATAAGTCCACCGAGCGTCCACTGCACTCCGTGAAGGTGATCCCTTCTCGTGGCGCATGGCTCGAGTTCGACGTGGATAAGCGCGACACCGTTGGTGTGCGTATCGACCGCAAGCGTCGTCAGCCAGTGACCGTCTTGCTCAAGGCCCTTGGTTGGACCACCGAGCAGATCACTGAGCGCTTCGGCTTCTCCGAGATCATGATGTCCACACTCGAGTCCGACGGTGTATCCAACACCGACGAGGCTTTGCTAGAAATCTACCGCAAGCAGCGTCCAGGCGAGCAGCCTACCCGCGACTTGGCGCAGTCCCTGCTGGACAACTCCTTCTTCCGCGCAAAGCGCTACGACCTAGCAAAGGTGGGCCGCTACAAGGTCAACCGCAAGCTGGGCTTGGGCGGCGACAACGAGGGCCTCATGACCCTCACCGAAGAAGACATCGCTACCACCTTGGAGTACTTGGTACGCCTGCACGTAGGTGAAACCACCATGACGTCGCCAACCGGTGAAGTCATCCCAGTGGAAACCGATGACATCGACCACTTCGGTAACCGTCGTCTGCGCACCGTCGGTGAGCTGATCCAGAACCAGGTCCGTGTGGGTCTGTCCCGCATGGAGCGCGTTGTTCGCGAGCGCATGACTACTCAGGATGCTGAGTCGATCACGCCTACCTCGCTGATTAACGTTCGCCCTGTTTCTGCCGCCATCCGCGAGTTCTTCGGAACCTCGCAGCTGTCGCAGTTCATGGATCAGAACAACTCCCTGTCCGGTCTGACCCACAAGCGTCGTCTCTCCGCATTGGGCCCAGGTGGCCTGTCGCGTGAGCGCGCCGGCATTGAGGTCCGAGACGTTCACGCTTCTCACTACGGCCGTATGTGCCCAATTGAGACCCCTGAAGGTCCAAACATTGGTCTGATTGGTT
Organism: Corynebacterium rouxii; assembly: GCF_902702935.1. NCBI lineage: Bacteria > Bacillati > Actinomycetota > Actinomycetes > Mycobacteriales > Corynebacteriaceae > Corynebacterium > Corynebacterium rouxii. The sequence goes on from NZ_LR738855.1 coordinate 433,091, forward strand.
CGCTTGCGTCCTACGCTCGCGTGAACGCTTTCGGCTTCATTGAGACGCCATACCGCAAGGTAGAAAACGGCGTTTTGACCGACCAGATCGACTACCTCACCGCAGACGAGGAAGACCGCTTCGTTGTTGCTCAGGCAAACGTCGAGCATGACGCTAACGGTAAGATCACCGCAGACAGCGTAACCGTGCGCGTGAAGAACGGCGACATCCAGGTCGTCGCACCGGAATCCGTTGACTACCTCGACGTTTCCCCACGTCAGATGGTCTCCGTGGCAACCGCCATGATTCCATTCCTCGAGCACGACGACGCTAACCGTGCCTTGATGGGTGCGAACATGCAGCGTCAAGCTGTGCCACTCGTCCGTTCCGAAGCGCCATTCGTTGGTACCGGTATGGAACGCGCTGCTGCCTACGATGCTGGTGACTTGATCATCAACAAGAAGGGTGGCGTGGTAGAAAACGTCTCCGCAGACATCATCACCGTGATGGCTGACGACGGAACCCGCGAAACCTACATCCTGCGCAAGTTCGAGCGCACTAACCAGGGCACCTGCTACAACCAGACGCCACTGGTAAACATCGGCGATCGTGTCGAGGCCGGTCAGGTTCTCGCCGACGGCCCAGGTACGCACAACGGCGAAATGTCCCTTGGACGCAACCTCCTCGTGGCCTTCATGCCATGGGAAGGCCACAACTACGAGGACGCTATTATCCTGAACCAGCGCGTGGTCGAAGAGGACATCCTCACCTCGATCCACATCGAGGAGCACGAGATCGACGCTCGTGACACCAAGCTGGGACCTGAGGAAATCACCCGCGAAATCCCGAACGTCTCCGAGGACGTGCTCAAGGACCTCGACGAGCGCGGTATCGTCCGCATCGGTGCAGACGTCCGCGACGGCGACATCCTCGTCGGTAAGGTCACCCCGAAGGGCGAGACCGAGCTGACCCCTGAAGAGCGTTTGCTTCGCGCCATCTTCGGCGAGAAGGCACGCGAAGTTCGCGACACCTCCATGAAGGTGCCTCACGGTGAAACCGGTAAGGTCATCGGCGTTCGTCGCTTCTCGCGTGACGACGACGACGATCTCGCACCGGGTGTCAACGAGATGATTCGTGTCTACGTTGCCCAAAAGCGCAAGATCCAGGACGGTGACAAGCTCGCTGGTCGCCACGGCAACAAGGGTGTCGTGGGCAAGATCCTGCCTCAGGAAGATATGCCATTCATGCCAGACGGCACCCCAGTGGACATCATCCTAAACACCCACGGTGTGCCCCGTCGTATGAACATCGGCCAGGTGCTCGAGGTTCACTTGGGCTGGTTGGCTGCTGCCGGTTGGAAGATCGACACCGAAGACCCAGCAAACGCTGAACTGCTCAAGACCCTCCCAGAGGATCTGTACGACGTCCCAGCTGGTTCGCTGACCGCAACCCCAGTGTTCGACGGTGCTACCAACGAGGAAATCGCAGGTCTGTTGGGCAACTCCCGTCCAAACCGCGACGGCGATGTCATGGTCGACGAAAACGGCAAGGCTACGCTGTTCGACGGTCGCTCCGGCGAACCATTCCCATACCCAGTGTCTGTCGGCTACATGTACATCCTGAAGCTGCACCACTTGGTTGATGAGAAGATCCACGCACGTTCCACCGGTCCTTACTCCATGATTACCCAGCAGCCGCTGGGTGGTAAGGCACAGTTCGGTGGTCAGCGCTTCGGCGAGATGGAGGTGTGGGCAATGCAGGCATATGGTGCTGCCTACACCCTGCAGGAACTCCTGACCATCAAGTCTGACGACGTGGTTGGCCGCGTCAAGGTGTACGAGGCCATTGTGAAGGGCGAAAACATTCCGGATCCTGGTATCCCAGAGTCCTTCAAGGTGCTCCTGAAAGAGCTCCAGTCGCTGTGCTTGAACGTGGAGGTTCTCTCCGCAGACGGCACCCCGATGGAGTTGTCTGGATCGGATGACGACGAGTTCGATCAGGCCGGTGTCTCCTTGGGCATCAACCTGTCGCGTGACGAGCGCTCCGACGCAGACATCGCCTAACGCCAGGCAAGAAACTACAGAATCAGCACTAAACGAAAGGGAGTTACGTGATCGACGTCAACTTCTTCGACGAGCTTCGAATCGGCCTGGCCACTGCCGACGACATCCGCCGTTGGTCCAAGGGCGAGGTTAAGAAGCCGGAGACCATTAACTACCGCACCCTGAAGCCAGAAAAGGACGGCCTTTTCTGTGAGCGCATCTTCGGTCCAACCCGTGACTGGGAGTGTGCCTGCGGTAAGTACAAGCGTGTCCGTTACAAGGGCATCATCTGTGAGCGCTGTGGCGTTGAGGTGACCAAGTCCAAGGTTCGCCGTGAGCGCATGGGCCACATCGAGCTGGCCGCACCAGTGACTCACATCTGGTACTTCAAGGGTGTGCCATCCCGCTTGGGCTACCTGTTGGACTTGGCTCCAAAGGACCTAGAGCGCATCATCTACTTTGCAGCTAACATCATCACCAGCGTTGATGATGAAGCTCGCCACGCTGACCAGACCACTTTGGAAGCAGAAATGCTCCTGGAGAAGAAGGACGTCGAGGCGGACATGGAGTCCGAAATCGCCGAGCGTGCCGCCAAGCTGGAAGAAGACCTTGCAGAACTCGAGGCAGCTGGTGCTAAGGCTGACGCTCGCAACAAGGTCAAGAAGGCTGCTGAGAAGGAAATGCAGCACATCCGCGAGCGTGCGGAGCGTGAGATCGACCGCCTTGAGGAGATCTGGCAGACCTTCATCAAACTTGCTCCTAAGCAGATGATCATCGATGAGACCATCTACGAAGAGCTTGTGGACCGCTACGAGGATTACTTCACCGGCGGCATGGGTGCAGAGGCTATCCAGACCCTGATCCGCAACTTCGATCTCGATTCCGAGGCTGAGGAACTTCGCGAGATCATCAACAACGGCAAGGGCCAGAAGAAGATGCGTGCCCTGAAGCGCCTGAAGGTTGTTGCAGCCTTCCAGCGTTCAGGTAACGATCCAGCTGGCATGGTTTTGGATTGCATCCCTGTGATCCCACCGGAGCTTCGCCCCATGGTGCAGCTCGACGGTGGTCGCTTTGCAACCTCCGACCTCAACGACCTCTACCGTCGTGTGATCAACCGCAACAACCGCCTCAAGCGTATGATTGAACTCGGTGCTCCTGAGATCATCGTGAACAACGAGAAACGCATGTTGCAGGAGTCCGTGGACGCGTTGTTTGACAACGGCCGTCGCGGTCGCCCAGTCACCGGTCCTGGTAACCGTCCGCTGAAGTCCCTGTCTGACTTGCTCAAGGGCAAGCAGGGCCGCTTCCGTCAGAACTTGCTGGGTAAGCGTGTCGACTACTCGGGTCGTTCCGTTATTATCGTTGGTCCTCAGCTCAAGCTCCACGAGTGTGGTCTGCCTAAGCTGATGGCTCTCGAGCTGTTCAAGCCGTTCGTGATGAAGCGCCTTGTGGAAAACGACTACGCGCAGAACATCAAGTCGGCAAAGCGCATGGTGGAACGCCAGCGTCCAGAGGTGTGGGACGTCCTCGAAGAGGCAATTTCCGAGCACCCAGTGATGCTCAACCGTGCACCTACCCTGCACCGCCTAGGTATTCAGGCATTCGAGCCAAAGCTTGTCGAGGGTAAAGCAATTCAGCTGCACCCATTGGCATGTGAAGCCTTCAACGCCGACTTCGACGGTGACCAGATGGCAGTGCACCTGCCACTGTCCGCTGAGGCTCAGGCAGAAGCTCGCATCCTCATGCTGGCCTCGAACAACATCCTTTCCCCTGCATCGGGTAAGCCACTTGCCATGCCACGTCTGGACATGGTGACTGGCCTGTACTACCTGACCATGGACAAAGGTGAAAACGAGATCGGTGGCCAGGGCGCATACGTTCCAGCAACCGAAGAGGGACCAGCACAGGGCGTGTACTCGTCTTATGCTGAGGCCATCATGGCTCGTGACCGCGGCGTTCTTGGCCTGCAAGCTAAGATCAAGGTGCGTATTTCTCACCTGCGCCCACCGGCAGATATCGAGGCCGAGCAGTTCCCAGAGGGCTGGAACAAGGGCGATGTTTGGTTGGCAGACACCACCTTGGGTCGCATCATGTTCAACGAACTGCTTCCTTGGAACTACCCATACCTTGAAGGTGTGATGGTTCGTAAGGGCGGCGGCACCGGCAAGATCATGCTCGGTGACGTGATTAACGACCTCGCAGCAACCTACCCAATGATTACTGTCGCTCAGACGATGGACAAGATGAAGGATGCCGGTTTCTACTGGGCAACCCGTTCCGGCGTGACCATCACCATGTCTGACGTGCTCGTTCTTCCTAACAAGGAAGAAATCCTCGACCGCTACGAGGCTGAGGCACGCAAGATTGAGCGCAAGTACTGGGAGCAGGGTGCTCTGACCGAGCGCGAGCGTTACGACCGCCTCGTTGAGCTGTGGAAGGACGCTACCGACGAGGTCGGTAACGCCGTCGAGAAGCTCTACCCAGACGACAACCCAATTCCGATGATCGTGAAGTCGGGTGCTGCCGGTAACATGCGTCAGATCTGGACGCTTGCTGGCATGAAGGGCATGGTTGTGAACTCGAAGGGTGACTACATCACCCGCCCGATTAAGACCTCCTTCCGTGAAGGCCTGTCGGTTCTCGAGTACTTCAACAACTCCCACGGTTCCCGTAAGGGGCTGGCCGATACCGCTCTGCGTACCGCAGACTCCGGTTACCTCACCCGTCGTCTCGTCGACGTGGCACAGGACGTTATCGTCCGCGAAGACGACTGCGGCACCAAGCAGGGCATTCGTGTTCCTGTAGCCGTTGAGGTCAAGGATGCTGAGGGCAACGTGACCGGTTACACCGGACACAGCCTGATCGAAACCTCCGTCGCTGGCCGTGTGGCTGCTACCGCAGTCAAGGACGCCGAGGGCAACGTCATGGTCGAGCCAGGTGAGAACCTGACCGATCAGCTTATCGACGAGCTCATCGCCGCTGGTGTTAAGGAAGTCAAGGTCCGCTCGGTCTTGACCTGCCAGACCCCAACCGGTGTGTGTGCAAAGTGCTACGGCAAGTCCATGGCAACCGGCAAGCTGGTCGACATCGGAGAAGCAGTCGGTATTGTGGCTGCACAGTCGATTGGTGAGCCTGGTACCCAGCTGACAATGCGTACGTTCCACCAGGGTGGTGTCGGTGGCGACATTACCGGTGGTCTGCCTCGTGTTCAGGAGCTCTTCGAGGCTCGTGTTCCTAAGAACCGTGCACCGATCGCTTCTGTCGCAGGTACCGTCCACCTTGACGACGAAGGCAACTTCTACACCCTGACCATCAACCCAGACGATGGATCTGACGTTGTGGTCTACGAGAAGCTGTCGAAGCGTCAGGGCTTGGCAACTGTCCGCGTTCCAATGGAATCCAACCCAGGTGCCATGATTGAGCGCACCTTGGCCGAGGGCGACCATGTTGAGATTGGCGACCGCCTGCTGCGCGGCCCTGCCGATCCACATGACGTACTCGAGGTTTTGGGTCGCCGTGGTGTTGAGCAGCACCTTGTCGACGAGGTGCAGGACGTCTACCGTGCCCAGGGTGTGGCTATCCACGACAAGCACATCGAAATCATCATCCGACAGATGCTGCGTCGCGGAACCGTCATCGAGTCCGGTTCCACCGAGTTCCTCCCAGGTACCTTGGTGGATCTGTCCGAGGCTAAGGCTGCAAACGCTGAGGCATTGGCAAATGGTGGCCAGCCAGCAGAGCTCCGCTCCGAGATCATGGGTATCACCAAGGCTTCCTTGGCAACCGAGTCGTGGCTATCCGCCGCATCGTTCCAGGAGACCACTCGTGTGCTTACCGACGCTGCTATTAACAAGCGTTCCGACAAGCTGATCGGCCTGAAGGAGAACGTGATCATCGGTAAGCTGATCCCAGCTGGTACCGGCATCTCCCGTTACCGCAATATCTCCGTGAAGCCAACCGAGGCTGCACGTAATGCCGCATACTCGATCCCAACGTATGGTGATTCGATCTACGGTGACGATGGCTACGGTGAGTTCACCGGAGCTTCGGTCCCACTGGATGAGGCTTACGACCTCTAAAACCGGCCGAACCCGCAATTTCGGTCTGTTGTAGAAGCGCCGCCTAGTTTTCTAGGCGGCGCTTCTTTTATAAGTTGGACAGTTGTGAATAAGCAGAAAAATATGCTGTGGTTTAGTATCCTCCAGCAATTTTCATAGCGATAGTGCAATTCACAACCCAGCGGGGTGGATACTTGATGTTTCCTTCGCCCTAGTCCTACTAGGTCTTCTAAGAAGCCAAAACAAGCAACTGTTGTGGTACATGACTGTGCTGTCCGGTTGCATTCTCACCGCAGTGAGTTTTAGCCCCTTTGAAGTGCCCCAGGTTTTGTTCCGTTTGGGTAGATGGGAAAATCTTCGAACATGCCGAGAAAATCAAGAGCTGCGGGGCACCAATGAGTTACTGAAAGCCGCCTCGGCTTTTTTCGCATCCGAACCAGGCCCCAAACGTTAAGAAATGATCCGATTCATTGATGAGCATCGGAATCGTTTCTCAGTCGAGTTCATCTGCCAGACGTTAAACACCCACCGTGAAGGCGGTTTTCTCAGCTTGCGTGGATACCGCCAATCCAAAGCCCGTGGCCTGAGTGCTCGCAGTCTTCGTGACGCTACCCTTATTGAGAAGATGTGGCGCGTGCTGCAACGCCAGGGCATTGACATTGGCCGCGAGCAAACAGTCCGGCTGATGCGCAGTGCTGGACTGTCCGGCAAGGGCAAAGGTGGGGCACTAATTAGGGCTTCTGGCTCTCATCGGTTGTGGGTGGCTGATATTACCTACGTGCGCACTAGGAAAGGCTTTGTGTACAGCGCGTTCGTGACCGATGTATTCTCCCGGAGGATCGTCGGATGGGCGTTGTCGGATTCGATGCGCACTTCAAGCCTTGCTACTGCAGGCGCCCAACTAGGTGATTGTGTGTGCTAAGGAAATAACGGGCTTGATTCACCATTCCGACCACGGTTCCTAGTATGTGAGCATTGTCTACAACGAGCGCTTGGCTGAGAATGTCAACGGCCCCTTACAAGAATGAGCTGATTCATAGGCGAACGTGGGTCGATGTCGTCGACGTGGAAATCGCGACGTTCGAGTGGGTGAATTGGTGGAACGAGTTACGGCTCCACCAGAGTCTGGGCTATCGCATCCTAGCTGAAGTAGAAGCCGAGTTTTGGGAACACCACCCCGGTCAAGGAATAATGGACATCAAGGCATAAGCCTAGGAACAAAACTCGGGGCACTTCAAATGTCAGCCACCGCTTCACCCACCTAAGTGCATCGTTGACATGTAATGTGTACACTGCCCAGCCTGAATGTGCAGTGTAAATGTTTAGTTTAGAGTTATATACCCCTCATATAGGTTATTCTGACCGCCTTTCGCGAGATTCGAGAATCAAGTCTGCGCATGTGCCCATCTGGCGTTTTAGCAAATTATTTAGGGTTAGAGAAAGTTTCTAAACACATATCTATGGACTGCGTACAACCGTATCGATACTCTAACTCCGGCTGCTAATTATCTGGTTTTCAGCTGTTCTTAAAAGCGGCGGCGGGAAGAACTACGGATGAAATTCGCTAAGAAGTTGACTGCAACTATTGCAGCATGTGCAAGTGTTGCTTTTGCTGGCGCTGGTGTTTCATGGTCATTGGATTGGTGGGCGCATTGAAGAGGCATATCACCGCTTGGGTGGATGGGACACGTTTGGTGATGCAACGACTGACGAACGCATCGCTAAGAACAACGGGCGTTTCCAGGTCTTTGCTAAAGATGCGTCTATCTACTGGCATGCCGGGGTCGATAATGGTATCGCCCATCAGGTCGGTGGACGAATCCGCAACAAGTGGGGCGACCTTGGTTGGGAGGGCGCTGCATTGGGTTATCCGATTACCGATGAGCTCAAGACTCCAGATGGTGTTGGCCGGTTCAACCATTTTCAAGGTGGTTCTATTTATTGGTCTCCTGACACCGATGCCCACCAAGTCTGGGGAGGAATCCGAGACAAATGGGGGCAGCAGGGATGGGAAACTGGAGACCTCGGGTACCCAACGACGGACGAATTGCTTACCTTAGAAAAGACAGGTCGTTACAACCACTTCCAAGGCGGGTCTATCTACTGGTCTTCGGCAAGTGGAACCCATATCATCTCCGGACCTATCCGTAAGTTCTGGGGAAGCCTAGGCTGGGAACGCAGCAGTTTGAAGTTCCCAACTGGTGAGCAATATTCAGCTGGTGGGGGAGTAAAGCAAGACTTCCAGGGTGGTTCAATCCAGTATTTCGAACCCACAGGAAAAGCACTAGCCGCCTTCGATAACAAGAATATTTCGAGCTACCGACAGATCTATCCACTGTTTAACACCACAGACTTCAAGCGGTGGCATGCAGCAGGCGTCTACCGTGAAGTCATCCAAAACATGGATAAGTATTTCCCATTGTCAGGATGCCCAGATGAAATCACCGAAGGTGCTGTATGCACCTTCACTGGTGTCGGCGGAGCCACAAGCAAGGTGACCGTTGACCGAATTTCTGATGAAGGGTTCTCACTTGTTACCGCTAGCGATCACCCTGAAGGCGGCGGCAGAACACTAAACATCCGATTCGATGAAGTAACATCCCCTGCAGCAAAGGAGACTGGCGTTGTCTTCGATAGTGATGCTGTGAAGTCTGCATACACCGGCTCTGACAAAACATGGGTTCGTCTCGTAGTCGAATCCTTTGGTTCGACACAGACCTCAAAGGTTCAAGGTCCATTTAGCTCCGATCATGTCGGTTCGCAGGTGTGGGGTAAGTTTGCCGGAAATCTGCGCTCGACGATCGACTCGTCTTCGACAACCTACATTCCGTTGTCGAAGTAGCCATCTTTTAAACAGCATCTATAAGTCAAGGAGTTACCCGTGTCTTCTATTTTTCGTCGATTCTCCGCAGGCGTACTAGCTAGTGTTATTGCCGCTGGTGTTTCGATTTCCCCTGCGGTAGCAGAAACTTCTGTCGATATCACCGCAGGTGACGGTGGAATTGTTCAAAAAGACTGTGCCACTGGAGTTGAATATGTGCGTGTTGACTCTTCTGGGTTAGAAAACTCCAAGGCCTGCTTTTTTCTGACCAAACCGACCGGATGGGTGGCGGTCAACATTACAGGCTCTTATGGAATCGTCAATCGTTTGAAAGTCCCAGTTTCAGTCGCGTTTAAGCTACCCGATGGGCAGGTGTATTGGCAGCGAGTCATTGAGCCTGGAAAGCTACAAAGCATTGATGTCGACAATAACCTGTCAACAGTCGTGGAGATTCAAGTTACCCCAGTTGCAACCTCGGCAGGTGCCGCCACTGGTGACTTAACAATTAATACCGCTAACCCCCATGTTGTCAGTTTACGATCGGCTGGACGAAATGCAGCTGGGAAAACGCTTCGCCTGTCATGGGCAGGCGTTGAATTGACTAGTTTGGATCGGAACTCGGGGTTTAATGACCGACCACCTGCGTCTAGGGCGCTGTATCATGCACAACAGCAGTTGGACGCAAATCCGGATGCGGTTATTTGGCTGCTTACCTTAGACAAGCTTGAAGAGTCCTCTGAACTTTGGAAAGTCATCAAAGCCAATCGAGACGGAGTAGACAACTATGTCGCTTCGCTCAGGAAAGGGATCTAAAGATGAGTGTGTACCTGCGGCGAGATATTGACTATCTGCTAGCCCCTTATTCTTATGATCAGTTATTTTTGAAGTTGCCTTTTGATTATGCGGTTGAGGCTGCCGCACAGTCACGTGTTTTCCACACGCCTTTAGACACAGCTAATAGTTATTGGTCGCAGCAGTATGTGAACATTGATACCACCGTCGATGATCTTCCCCATGCGCTTCGCCTTGGGGTGCACGATCCGCAGTTTCCTCGTCGTTGGGCAGCAGTCTTGGAAACCACAAATCCCGATTGGGTGTGGTTTATCAGCGATGATTCGAGCAACTATCACGACTTTTTCGCGACTGTTAGGTATAACGGTTCTATTCCCTTTGTTCCCGGCATGACACAGCTACGTATCGTGGATGAGCCAGATGAACGCAAAATCGTCACAGGATGGAACCACCGCTCAGGCAGCAAGTGCCTTATCGTCGACACCTACGATATGGATGCTGCTATCGGCAAACGCGCCCCAGTCGCTGAAATCCGAGGAAACAATACTTTTATTGTAGGAATCGGAGAGGGAGAAACGCGGTTCCAGGCTTTTACCGATTGGCCTGACGGCGAAGAGTTTTCCTTCCCCGGACTAGAAAGACTCAAAACCAAAAAAGGTCCACTCCGCAAGCGGTTTACTACCGATGATCTCTTCGAGTGCGCACAGCTTTTTAGACTCGATCCCTTCAACAGGCAGTTCCTCACTGGGCGTGCAACACTCATCAATAGTGGATACCCTTTGCCTAAAAAGTACGGACCATGCGCTTTATTTGAACGTCGCGAGCACACCTGGGACCGCGAACACGAAGGGAACTAAAGACAATGACGAAGTATTTCTATCCCAATTCCATCGCACCGGTATCCCATGCTGTGGCGCTTCTTCGGTTTCCACTATCGACCGTTGTTGAAGAATTTCAACAGTGGGCATCAGGAGTGGACAGTCCATATATGAGGCCCTATTTTTACCTTCAAAACTATACAATTGAATGTGCAGTTCATGCGGACAAGGTATCTGCCGGCAGGAACCAGCTTGCAGAGTTACTTAAACCACAAAATCACATTACACAGTTTGTATTCGTCCCCACTGAGTCAGAATGGACTGCGGTTTTTAGCCCCTGCTGCTTTACCAAAGCATCAAAGATGCCGCTGATTGATGAATTCGCTTACTGTCTGGCGCGTAAGAAAAAAATTGAGTCACAAGTTCCTTACTACATCGAAATTAAGCATACGCCGTGGGTAGATACCGACGATGTAGCCTTTTTCCATCGCGCAAGCTACGGAGAAATAAAGTTTATAATGTGCGCGCTTCCCTCCAAATTGCCCGATGACCCTTTAGGCCGATTTGATTGCTACTTCTACAGATCTTTTAGCAGCCACAAACAGTTAAAAGCTGATGGTACGCTGCATCGTTCCATGTCGTACCTCGAGGATCAAAGTGAACCTTTTAAGGATTACGGTTTTGATTTTGACTCCCTTCCAAAGGTCACTGAGTTTCCACAAGAATCGTTTACAAAAGAACACGCGCAGATTATGTGGTCTCAGTTTGGGGAGAAACAGATAGAAGCCATCCTCGCTCCGCTGGGTGTGTCCCCATATGATGACGCTTTCTATGGGACAGACGGCTATTTGACCCGTCTAACACCAGCACGCGTTGTCGACCCACACACTAATGAGTTGACAGCGGCTCCCGACTTCGATCCCCCAGCACGTACCTCGCTGGAAAAATACCAGTTTTTCCAAGGGCTCCATGACGGCCCCCTTCGTTCCTGGTCGTCAACACCTATTGCAGAATAAAAGTCAGACGAAACACAACCTGAGGCACCTCAAATCGGCGTTCTCAGATTCCAGACACGCGGAAGCATCGCTGTAACAAGCCCTCAACCAGCCGATCTGGGTGCGCTGAAGAAACAAGGACCTGATCCCTTTTTTGGTGGACACCTGATATCCAGCCCAATCGGGCTGGGAAGAAAGGTAATCTACCATCATGTCCAGGTACTCCGAACAGTGCAAACGCGATGCTGTAGCTCTCTATGAGAACAATGACGACCTCTTGATAAACGCAGCATCAGCAGAGCTCGATATCAACCGTGACTCGCTGCATTCTTGGGCCAAAAAGCACGACACCGAAAAAGCGTGCACGCAATAAAGCCGTGCATGATAAAGCCCACGCAACGAATGATTCCGAACGGACCCGCCAGTGAGACAAAAGAAAACGCAAAGTTGCGCGAAAAACGCGATATCCTACGCAAGGCCGCAAAATATTTTGCTTAAAAAGACACACTGGTAATCCGCTTCCAGTTTGTCTATGACCACCGAACCGAATACTCGATCAAGCGGATGTGCCACGTGTTAAAGCTCAATCGCTCCTCGTTTTATAAATGGGTGCAAACCTGTGAAAATCGCAGGTTAAAAATGTATTCCGATGCTGCTATTGGTGCAAAAATCAAGACCACTTTTGATGATGAGCACGGGATTTATGGTGCTAAACGCATCGCTGCAAGCCTTAAAACCGATACGAGCTTTGGTCCGATCAATCACAAGAAGGTCGCACGCATCATGAAATCCATGGGGCTGAAAAGGCTTTACCAAGCAGCGCCGATGCATCACCACTAGGCGCACGACTGGCCACCGTGTCATGCCAGATCTAGTAGGCCGCAGAATTTACCGCTGACAGGCCAAACCACGTCTATGTAGGCGACATCACCTACCTGCCGTGTAGGGGTGGGCAAGAACATGTATCTTGCCACGGCCATCGACGTCTGCTCCCGCGAGCTTGTCGGTCATGCACTCGCGGATCATATGCGGGTATCGCTGGTTATCGGGGCTTTGTCTTATGCCAGAAAGGTCCGAGGAAGCCTTAAAAGGGGGGGGCAATTTTTTCCATTCTGATCATGGCAGTGTGTACACCTCACAGGCGTTGAGGGGGCCACTGCGCTAAGCTTGGTGTGCGCTAATCTATGGCAGCAGTGGGAACGAGTGCTGATAACGCCCTAGCAGAATCCTTTAAAGCGTGAAGTACTGCGTGATAGGAAGCTCTTTGAAAGCCCAATCAGCTGCCGGCAGGAAATCTTCCGGTGGTGTATGCGCTACAACACGCGCAGGCGGCATTCTTGGTGCAACCTTCTAGCCCTCCGATGATTTCGAAGCGCTTAATTCAGTTACACTGACCCAAGTAGCATAGCTAACCCCCGGCGTCCGGTGGCCATGAGGCTCCGTCGGGGAAATATAGCTTGTTTTTCCATCCCAGTCGGAATGGGAGGACGAACTTTGCCGGACAATTATCCTTTTCCCACCGGGTTTCCGGGTGGGCTGCGATTTCTGCTTCTGACCGTTTAACGAAGACCCCGTAGCATATAGGGTCCCGGAAATCAGGGTCATCGATCCTTAGAGAAGGAGTTCCTGTAAAGACACCAAAAAGGATTTGAGTAGGGCTGGTTACCTTGACTTCAAATTCTTCCCACGTGCCCATCATGTCTCCAGACAGGCCACGGAGCCATTGGTCAATCTCTCGTGCTTTTTCTTCCGAATCCACAAATGCGCCGAGCGGCTCAGTGCTGTCTGGGTAGCGTGGGTAGACCACGTAAACGGTAATCGTTTGTCCTGACATACCTACACCTTGCAATTTAGGGTTGCGACCTTTGAGTAGTTTCGTGCGTAATAGGTCTTTCCGTTGTAGACGATGGTTCCTAGAGTAACTCCAGCGAACTTTGTGCTGACGTCACCGTTGCATTGAAGCGTGACGTTTTTCTGGACAAGACGGTTGGTGGTGGATGCTGGTGACTGGCTGGCTGCACTCTGTTCGAGCCTTAAATTCGACAGCGCCCCAGTTTGAAGATTCACGACTGTGCACGTTATCAATGGTTAGAGCACAGGGGCCGTAGCTTGCTGCGAGTGGCTCGGCAGAGATTTGGCTTTCAGAAGGAACAGCTGCAGGTTCTGATGGTGGAGTATCTGAAAGAACGTATGGAATTGTGATGGAGTCGGTCTCAGAAGGTACTTCCTAGACTTGGGCATTAGCTGAGGGAGCGGAGCTAATTGTAGAAGCCGCCAGAGCAGCTATTAAAATTGTTATTTTACCTCGGTGCATCATGCGGCCTTCCTATTTCAGTTGATTTCGGCAGCGTGAATCATTGCAGTTTGTTAGTCAAAGGCGAAGCGTTGTAAAACGACGGCGACTTTCCTGTGGCCGGAGCAGGAAAGGAGAGTCGTATTCTTAGGATATCGGGAAACTATCGTTAATAGGAAGTGGTTTTTCTGAAGTTCCCCGAGTAGTAGGTGGGCAGATGAGGCCAACCAAATAAGCTTAATCGGGAGTGGCTGCACCGCGCTGAATGAAGGCTACCTCGTCCAATGGTGTGGTTCATCGAGGCGCTGGCGATTGCGAAGAAGAAAGGCAAGTTGCGGGGGGCAAGCAGCCGAAGTTGTCGGCACGGCAGCAGCAACATGTGCGGCAGATGTATGTCTCGGGAGAGTACACGCAGGCGGATATTGCAGCGCTAATGAATGTCTCCGACTGGACGGTGCGACGTATCCTGAAAGCATCGCCAGCCTGGCACCAGTTCAGGGATTCACATACTTGGTTATGCGATCGCGACACGCATCAAAAGCTTTTGTGTATGTTGTGGCTCCGGTTTGCGTTGCGTCGAACTTGTTGCAGTCTTCGATACTGGGGGGGGTTAGGTCACGTATATGGTCATTGGGGGAGCACCAGAGTAGCCGGAATTTTGATGATTCTGCGTGTCGCCAACCTCCGTCGTTGATGCGCACAAGCTGAGTTCCGGAGTCCAAGCAGAACCAACCCTCGGCGACACAATAGTCAGGATCTAATGTGGTGATGGTGCCGTCACCATAGAGTGCTTGCCATCTGATCTTCTTCGACGACGGAATCTTCATAAACAGTCGCAGACTGCAATGCATCAATTCTTCGACCAAACTAGCGTCCAGGGGGCGTGCCGGTCGTTTGGTAGTACTCACCGAGTGAAGTGCCCCAGGTTTTGTTCCGTTTGAGTAGATGTGAAAATCTTCGAACATGCCAAGAAAATTTGACCAGGATGCGAAGGACCGAGTCTCCCGCCTTGTTGAGGATCGCATTCTGGCGGAAAACATGTCAATGCAAGCCACATGTCAGGCAGTAGCTTTAAAACTGGGAGCTTTATAGCACACGGCCCGTCAATGGACTTAAACCTGCCCGCTGTGCGGGAAACATCCCAGAATCTGTGTCTGAAGATGTGGCCGCCGAGAACGCGAGGCTACCGTCGTGAAAATCAAAAGCTACGCGACACTAACGAGCTGTTAAAGGCTGCCTTAGTTTTTTCGCATCTGAACCAAGCCTACAACGTTAAGAAATGATCCGGTTTATCGATAAGTACCGAAGTATTTTCTCTGCCTTGTTCATCTGTACGACGTTGTAGAATAACCGGGCTTGTGGGTTACGTGCTTGTCGCCTTTGTGATGCTGTGCTGATTAAACACATGAGTGCTGTTCATCGGGATCATTGCGGTGTCTACGGTGTGGGGAAAATGTGGCATGGTCTCTACTGTGACGGAACTGCTATCGGTTGTAAATACACTGCTTGGTTGATGCACCTGACCGGTGCTTTTGGCAAGGCAAAGGCAGATCACCTACCACAACCTGAAAAAGCCTCACGTGTCCGATTTGTGCCCAGACGTGGTCGAGTGTGAAGTCAAAGTCCTGAGGCCCGATCAAACTGTGGGTGGCTGGCATTTACGTATGTGCGCACTAGGAAAGGTTTTGTGTGTGCCGTGTTTGTTGCCGATGTTCTACTTCCGATGGATCGTTGTGAACTGCTCCCCATTAGTCGGTGTCTGATTTCTCAGCCCAACTAATGGGGAGCAGTGCACCTACCTGAGTCGGCGTTAAATAGTGCGGAGATACCCCCTTAACCGCACGCCTCGCACGTCTCTGAACATAGTTCAGGCAAAATACTACCTATGTCTAAGTTCTCTGAGGTTTTGGATCAGCTGCGCGAGAATCAGCCGAAGGCAAAGTATGGCATCGCGTTTGAGAAGTTGATGGTGAATTATTTCCGCACGGATCCCACCCTCAGAAACGAGTTCGACGAGGTTGTTCGTTGGTCGGACTGGCGATACAACGGTGGCAAAGTCGATACCGGCATTGACCTCGTAGCGCACCGTATCGAGGACGATTCCTGGACCGCGATTCAGTGCAAGTTCTACAAGCCGACTACGCGTATCGAAAAGTCGAACTTAGATTCATTCTTCGAGGCCTCAGGCCGTGCCTTCCAAACTGAGAAGGGCCCTGAACACTTCAAAAACCGTCTGATTATTTCCACAACTGACCTTTGGTCCTCCCATGCGGAAGAGGCACTGGCTAATCAGCTCATTGCTACTAACCGCATCGGTATGGCCTCGATTGCGGAGTCTCCAATCAATTGGGATGTCGTCTTCCCCGGTTCCGAAATCCAAATTAACCTGTCCCGTCGCGAGATTTTCAAGCCTCGACCTCATCAGCACACCGCAATTGAAAAGACTTTGCAGGGCTTCGCGACGCACGACCGTGGCAAGCTAATTATGGCCTGTGGCACGGGCAAAACGTTTACTTCGCTTCGCCTGGCGGAAAAAGTTGCAGAAAATAATGGCGGAAAAGCCCGAATCCTATTCCTCGTACCATCAATCTCGTTGCTTTCTCAGACATTAAAGGAATGGACGGCGCAGGCAGGCGTTGATTTGCGTAGTTTTGCAGTCTGCTCTGACTCGAAGGTTTCTAAGAAAGCAGAGGATATTTCCTCGTACGACCTTGAGGTACCTATCTCGACGAACGGTGCCGATATTGCCGAACGCTTTAGCGTCGGCAAGCGGGCGAAGGGTTTGAACGTAGTATTTTCCACTTATCAGTCGTTGCCGGCCGTTCATGAAGCGCAAGCGCATGGGTTGGAGGAGTTCGACCTTGTCATCTGTGATGAAGCCCATCGCACCACGGGCGTAACGCTGGCCGGCGAGGAAGCATCGAACTTCACGAAAATCCACGACGCCAACTACATCAAGGCCGCCAAGCGCCTGTACATGACCGCGACGCCACGGCTTTTCGACGAAGCTGTCAAAGGTAAAGCTGCCGAGCATTCTGCCGAGCTGGCATCTATGGACGATGAGGCTATCTACGGCCCGGAATTCCACCGTCTCGGCTTCGGGGAGGCGGTGGAGAAAGGCCTGCTCACGGACTACAAGGTGCTTATTATGACGGTTGATGAGTCCGTCGCAGCGGAAGCAATGGCTCGTGGCGCGGGGCAAGAAATCAACCTCACACTGGCCTCAGCCATGATTGGTGCCTGGAATGGCCTGGCTAAGCGCTCGGGAGCGTTGCAAGGAAAGAAAGGCGGCTTCGACCAGGATGCCGAACCGATGCGCCGGACGGTTGCCTTCGCCCGCGATATCAAAACTTCCAAGCAGATTGCGGAATCCTATCCGCTGTTGATTTCGAATTACCAGCAGTCGCTGAAGGAGAAGGCAGCGCTTAACGACGTATCCCTGCACAACATTGACCTCAGCGTAGCTGTCCAGCATGTCGATGGTGGCATGAATGCGATGGAGCGCAATACGCGACTGTCCTGGATTGAGTCCCCAGTGGACGAGGATGAGACCCGTATTCTCACCAACGCTCGGTGCCTCTCCGAGGGCGTGGACGTGCCGGCGTTGGATTCGGTGATTTTCTTCAATCCGCGCAACTCAATGGTCGATGTGGTGCAGTCTGTCGGTCGCGTGATGCGCAAGTCCGAGGGCAAGGACTACGGCTACATCATCCTGCCGGTCGCGGTGCCACCAAATGTCTCGCCGTCCCAAGCACTCAATGACAACACCCGGTTTAAGGTTGTCTGGCAGATTTTGAACGCGCTACGCGCCCACGACGATCGCTTCAACGCGCAGGTCAACTCCATCGCGCTCAATGAGGGGAATCTCGAACAGCTTCCAATCGAGGTAGATCACACCTCGGATCCTAAGAAGAAGCTGGACGCTGTCGATGGCGGTCGGGCTGAGCCGTACGCTGACCCGCATGAGCTGAGCCAGCAGATTGCCCTGTTCTCCTTGGAACAGTGGCAGGAGGCGATGTTTGTCAAGCTGGTGGATAAGGTCGGCACTCGTACCTATTGGGAGGATTGGGCCGACGATGTCGCTGACATCGCGCAGGCACAGATCACTCGCATTGAAGCGCTTGTCGACGGCGCCGATGACACACTCCGCGCCGAGTTCGAGGCATTTGTTACTGGTCTGCGTGGCAATCTCAATGACTCCATCACGGAGTCGGAGACCATCAGTATGCTTAGCCAGCATTTGATTACCGCGCCGGTATTCTCTGCGCTCTTTGATGCCTACGACTTCGCCGAGCACAACCCTGTCGCCCAGGTAATGCAGCGCATGGTGGATGCACTGTCTGACGCGAAGTTGGAGTCGGAGACCGAGTCGCTGAACAAGTTCTATGAGTCGGTGCGCGTCCGTGCCTCTGAGGTGACTTCTGCTTCTGGTAAGCAGCAGGTGATCAAGGAGCTCTACGAGCGCTTCTTCCGCAAGGCTTTTAAGAAGCAGTCAGAGGCTTTGGGGATCGTCTACACGCCAGTTGAGATTGTAGACTTCATCCTTCGCGCCGCCGACGACGTGTCCAAGAAGCACTTTGGCCGTGGACTCTCAGATGAGGGCGTGTGCATTCTCGATCCTTTCGCCGGCACTTCCACCTTTACCGTCCGATTACTGCAGTCTGGCCTGATTAAGCCGGAGGATTTGGCGCGAAAGTATGCAAACGAGCTCTTCGCAACGGAGATTACGCTCTTGGCGTATTACGTCTCGGCCGTGAATATCGAAACCACATTTAACGCGCTGATGGCTGAGGCTGCGTTGCGTGATGGCAAGCCTGCGCCGGAGTATGTGCCTTTCTCGAATATTGCCTTGGCGGATACCTTCCAGATTCATGAGGAAGGCGATGTTGCGGACTTGTTCATGTTCAAAGACAACAACGCGACGATTGACCGCCAGATGAAGGCACCGATCAATGTGGTGATTGGAAATCCGCCGTATTCTGCGGGGCAGACCAGTGCAAATGACTTGAACGCCAATTTGAAGTATCCGTCGCTGGATGCGCGTATCGCGGAAACCTATGCAGCGAAGTCGACTGCGACGAATAAGAACTCACTGTACGATTCCTACCTGCGAGCCTTCCGCTGGGCGACAGACCGCATTGGGGATCAAGGCGTGGTGGCGTTCGTGTCCAATGGTGGTTGGCTGGATGGCAATACCGGTGATGGAGTGCGCTTGTCCATGCAGGAGGACTTCACCGATCTGTATGTGTTTAACCTGCGAGGGAATCAGCGTACTGCTGGCGAGCAGTCGCGTAAAGAAGGCGGCAAGGTTTTCGGATCTGGTAGCCGATCGACTGTTGCTATCACTATTGGAGTGAAGGACCCCGGGAAGACAGGTTTTGACCTGCATTACCGAGATATTGGTGACTACCTCTCTGCTGAAGAGAAGCTCAATATTGTCAACAAGAACAGTCTCGAAACTCTTGAGTGGCAGGAGATTGTTCCGAACCAGTGGGGAGACTGGTTGAACCAGCGCTCGGCCGACTTCGAGACATGGCCGGTGATTGGCGAGAAGAAGGGTAATTCGACGAAGTTCTTCGAGACGTTCTCGGCGGGTTTACAAACTAACCGTGACGCCTGGGTATATTCGTACTCCCGAACGAACCTCGTAGGTCAAGTTGAATCTATGTCGGACGCGTATCAAGGTGCCGTTGCAACTATTCGGCCTGGACAGCAAGCAAATGAATTTCTTAAGAATAATTCAGAATTCGCAGATTCATCCCGCATTAAGTGGTCGTCCAGCTTAATTGCGGAGCTTGGTCGGCGCAGTCAGCTTGAAGGAGCAGGCTTTTACAAAACGAGTTTGTATAGACCGTTTGCGAAGCAGCATGTCTACTTCGACGCGCAGTTCAACCATCGCACTTACCAACTGCCGTCGATGTTTCCGACACCGAAGCATGAGAACATTGGATACTATATTCCAGCCGCAAGTAGCGCTGCACGTGAGTTCAATATCCAGGTGACCAACTTGCTACCGGATTTATGTCTGAGTGGATCCGGTTCTGGTCAATTCTTCCCACGCTTTACCTGGCAACCAGTCGAAGCTGTTGACGGTGGGTTATTTGCAGAAGGCAGCGTCGTAAAGCAATCGGCTGAGGCGAGTGCCTACGGTGAGATTGGTGAAGTCGTCGATGGCTATATGCGCGTGGACAATGTCACTGAGGAGATTAAGGCGCTGTATCGGAAGGCGCTGGGCGCGGATATTTCCGGCGATGACATTTTCCATTTTGTGTACGGCAAGCTGCATGATCCGGTGTATCGGGAGACGTATGCGGCGGATTTGAAGAAGATGTTGCCACATATTGAGACGCCGGGGACACGGGCGGAGTTCGACAAGTTCGCTGCGGCGGGTGCCGAGTTGATGGCGCTGCATGTCGGCTATGAGGACGTGGAGCCGTGGCCGTTGGATGTTGAGGTGAAGGCGTCGGCGGATCCGGAGGATCGTGAGACCTGGCGCGTGCTGAAGATGCGGTGGGCGAAGCGGAAGGATCCGGAGACGGCCAAGAGCGTCAATGATGTGACGAAGTTGATTTACAACAAGGACGTGACGATTTCGGGGATTCCGGCTGAGGCGGATGAATACATGCTGGGGTCAAGATCAGCCTTGGCATGGATTATTGACCGGTATCAGGTGAAGAAGGACAAGGCTTCGGGGATTGTGAATGACCCGAATGATTGGGCTGATGAGGTGGGGAATCCGCGCTACATCGTGGAGCTGATTGGTCGTGTGACGAGGGTGGCAATGGAGACGGTGCGGGTTGTTGAGGGAATAAAAGATGGAAATATTTAATCTAATTATCCAAATGATTGCTGCCGTAGGTTCTGTACTTGCAGCTCTTGCTTCGTGCCAAGCCCTGAAGATTGCAAACCAAGCAAATCAGTTAGCCGAGAGGACCGCAACTGAATCTGCTAACAATATCCGAGAATCTAATCAATTGGCACGTGAGACCGCAGAACAGGCAGAAGCACATGCTCGAGCTATAGAAGAACGCGAAAAAATTCGGGATCAACGTCGCATCGCAAGCAACTTACAAGCTTGGTGGGTGACTAATAACGATAATAAGCAGTCTAATTGGGGAGTCGTTCTTTCCAATACTGGCAGTGACTCCTCAGTTTTCCACGACATATGCGTGAAATTCACTTGTAACTCCACAACGTCAAAACATAAAGTCACGACGTTGCCGCCCGGAACATACTTTCTTGAAAGCACGTTCACGCCAAATGGCCCACCGGAGTTAGGGTTCCCGCAACTTGTGGATAACTTGCGAGATTTCCAACCGCTTCTTAATTCTAAAAAGCACGCTATTGAGGAACTTTCTTTCCAAGACCAGGTAGGACAAAAATGGACGTGGACGAGTAAGCCCGGGCTATCGCCTAGAGAAAGTATCGCAGAAAAGTCCTTGGAAGGGTAAACTTGAATGCTTCAGAAAATAAATGCTAAAGGCGCGCACGCGACGCTCGGCCGATGAAAATCGTCCAGTACGCGTGTCTATCATGCGCGTGCTGGGCGACTTTCGCTTTTAGTGTGATGTCCTCTTTTAGGATGCTGCAAGCTTTTGGGCGCGCTGGTAAGACACTCCGAGGACTGTCCCCATATCTCGCACGGTCATTCCAGCGTTTCTCATTGCAACAGCCAGGTCATGAGTGCTTGCCTGTGCTGCAGCAGCCAGTCGTGCCGCTTCTTCGCGTTCTTTTTCGGCGCGAGCTTTTATTTCCGCAAGGCCCATTGGAACGTGTATGGCGTTGGGGCACTAACGCAGGCGAGCCTCGCTGCGACTAGCATGAGCGTGTGGCAACTTTTCGCTCTCTGACCCCCAGTTTTTGGATACAGCTTGTTATCCAGACGATCGTAGCCTTCGTATCGTTGAGCTTTATTAGCAGTACTGGTCTCGTAAGCAATTTTGATATCTCACGGCCATGGCAGATTGTGTTGTATACCTGCTCATGTGTGGGAATCGCGTTGACCTACGTGGGGCTGTTGCTCCAACGCTGGAAGCCGGTTGGTGGCGTGACCACGGTAACCGTCGGATTGGTGTTTATAAGTCTTTCGCTTACGTACAGCTTTTTAGCGGGATATGTGGTTGTTTGTTATGAGGCGTGGTTTATTTCTGCGCATATCATGAGGCATCGTTCTCGTTGGCTCATCGCCTTGTTCGTGGGTAGCTTTGGTTCGATTGCCTTTAATCTGCTGTTTCCCCTTCTGTTTTTCAACGTATTGGAAACGGGGAGTGCTGTTGGAATCAAAGAGATTATCCAAGAGCCCCAAGCATGGTCGTTTGTCGCGGTAGTGGCCACGCTGGTGGTGGTGTCTATCGCGCTGTTTTGGCAACTGGGGTTATCCACTAAGCGGAAAGCTGATGAGCTGCGGGATTTGCGTGCGCGTGCGGAGCTGGCAGCGGTATCTGAACGCAACCGCATTGCGCGCGAGATGCATGACATTGTTGCTCATTCGCTCACGGTTGTTATTGCACAGGCAGATGGTGGTCGGTTTGCAGGTAGGGATAATCCGCAACAAGCACTTAATGCGTTGGAAACGATCTCTTCGGTGGGTAGAGAAGCGCTTTCCCAGATGCGTGGTCTGTTGAGCGTGTTGCGGGAAACGGATGCTCGTGACGTGACTGCAGCTCCTGGTATCGAAAGCGTGGGCACGCTTATCCGCGAGGCTGAGCTTGCGGGGCTAGATATTCACTATGAGGTGGTGGGGGAGCCACAGGCGTTGGATGAATCGCGAAGCCTGAGCGTATTTCGTATTGTGCAGGAGTGCCTGACTAATGTGCTCAAACACGCGGGTACAACGCGTGCGTGGGTAGTAATAGACTGGAGTGACCCGAGCGTGGTGCGCATCAAAGTAGACAATGAAGCTGGGGAGGCGCTGGTGGATACGCAGTCCACTGGAAAGGGGCTGGTTGGTGTGCGGGAGCGTGCGTTGATCCATGGCGGTCGGGCGCGGTGGGGAGCGTCGATAAGCTACATTGGGGGATGGTATGTTGAAGCGGAAATTCCGGTGAAAGGCTAAAACGGTGATCACTGTAGGACTGGCAGATGACCAGCATCTGGTGCGGGCTGGGTTTCGCATGGTGTTGGATTCGCAAAGCGATATCACCGTGGCGTGGGAAGCCAACGACGGGAAAGAAGCGCTAGAAAATGCCGAAAATACGCCGGTAGACGTGATTTTGATGGATGTGCAAATGCCGGTGATGGATGGCCTCGAAGCCACCAAACGGATCGTGGCAGCCAACACCGATACCCGCATTATTGTGTTGACTACCTTTGACAGCGAAAACTATGTGGTCGGAGCCGTAGAACACGGTGCCTCAGGATTCCTTCTAAAAGACACCGCCCCCGAAGACCTCATCACGGCGGTTCGTACCGTCGGCGAGCAAAGCGCTGTGATTAGCCCAGCCGCTACCGCCGTACTGTTTAAGAGCATGCGCGGGCACGCACCACAAACCGAACTGGTGGCATCCCCAGGCGGCGATGTTAACGCAGGGCTGATTGATCCACTTACCCCGCGTGAACAGGAAATTCTGCTGCTTATCGCATTGGGCAAGTCCAATACCGAGATCGCCGAAGAACTGTTCATCTCTTTGCCCACGGTAAAAACCCACGTGAGCAAAGTGTTGTCCAAAACTGGTTCCCGCGACCGAGTCCATGCGGTGTTGTTTGCTTTTAGTAGGGGATTGGTAGCACCCAATCAACTGCTGACTCATACCCAGGGCTGATATTCCGAGGTTCCGACTGTGGTCTGATGTTTTCGCCTCCTGTGGTCGCGATGATAGACATCATGATCACAGTCCAAGACCTCGGAAAAACTTACGGTAAGAAAACCGCCATCGCTGGCCTGAACTTTCATGTGCCAGACGGACAAGTCACCGGCTTTCTCGGCCCCAACGGCTCCGGAAAATCCACCACTATGCGCTGCATGTTGGGATTGGATACCCCCACGGAAGGTCGCGTGACCTTCAAGTCCAAGTCCTACAACGATGAGTTCGCGCGCTTAAGCAATAAACCCAGTGTTGCCGGAGCGATTCTCGACGCCGGCTGGTTTACCCCAGCCCGATCCGGACGCAGCCACTTGCGCGTTATTGCCCGTGGCGCAGGGATTAGCGACGCCCGCGTGGAGGAATGCCTCGACTACGTCGGCATGCGGGAAGCAGCGCACCAAAAAGTAGGCGATTATTCCCTCGGCATGAAGCAACGCATCGGTGTCGCAGTGGCATTGTTGGGTAACCCGCAGCACCTGATCTTGGACGAACCGGTCAATGGTCTGGACCCAGAAGGCGTGAGCTGGATGCGCAACACCATCCGCGATTTAGCAAGCCAAGGCCGCAGCGTGCTGGTGTCCTCCCACCTGTTGTCCGAAATGCAGCAGACCGCGGACCGACTCGTGGTGATCGGCAAAGGCAAGATGATCGGCGAGTACACAATGAGCGAGTTTTTAGCTGATGGCACGACGGTGCTCGTGGAATCCCCACAGGCAGCACAGCTATGCGACGCCCTGAAAAACCGTGGTCTTGCCGCCGCAGCGCAGGACACTCAGGTGGTCATTGCGTTGGAGCATGCTGACGACGATCCCGCGGTGCGCGCCCAAGTGGCAGCGCTTGCTCTCGAATATGGTATCGCGGTAACCCGACTAGAAACCCACCAAGAAAACCTAGAGCAGCGGTTCCTTGCAGCAACGCAAAGCGTCCAAGAATACCGAACCTCCAACGCCGGCAACTAATTAGGAAAGAACTCATACCCATGTTTTTTAACGCTTTAAAATCCGAGTGGACCAAACTGATGAGCCTGCGCAGTACGGCGGTGTATTTCATCTTGATCACCGGTGCCCTCTATGGCCCCATGGTGCTGCTGGTGGGCCTATCTGATACATCTTCGGGTGTTGATTGGAGTTCGTTGCTGGTGGGCTGGGGCATCGCAGTAGCAATTTCGATTGCTTTTGCTGGTGCCAGTGTCGCAGGTGAATTAGGCGATCACATGCACGCGCATGTTTATCTCACCCAGAATTCTCGGAGCACCTGGATTGCCGCAAAATCGGTGGTGTACGTGGTTTTCTTGGCTATTACTTTTGCCATTGGTATCGCCCTAGCGGTCATCGTTGCGCAGGTGTTCCCCGACAGCAGTTTTAGCGGCGGGGAAACCACGGAACTGTTCATAGTGTTATTCCATGCCATTATTTTTGGTAGCTTTGCTTTCGCTGTCGGCATGCTCACACGTAGCAAGGTTGCGGCGGTGACGCTTCCACTGGCGTGGATGCTGGTGATCGATCAACTCATTCCCTTGGCAGCATCCAAGGTTGAGGCAGCAACATTCTTGTGGCTGCTGAGCCCTCGTCCTCGCAGCAGCCAGTTGGCTGACGCGATTGCTGGGACGATGGAATCCGGAATTGAGCGCGGTTTTGAGCTCAGCCAGATTCAACCGGATTGGTTCAACGTTGTTGTGATTGCGGGCTGGGTGGTTGTTGCTACGGTGTCTGTTTTTGCGGTCAACCGTGTTCGCGATGTCCGTTAAGGTACAATCCGCTGGGTGAAGCAGACTGCGCAAACACACGTCTTTATAGTGGGCGCGCTAGGAATCGTCATGACGTACCTAGCGCTTACGGGGCGGATCAATAATTATCTTCAACCAGGTTTTCGCCCCGTCAGTTTGGCAACCGGCCTCGTGTTGGTTGCCCTCGCGCTGTGGAGCGCAGTACGGCCCAATAGTTTTTCTTCTCGGCGCACATCGTGGTTCCTTTTGGTTCCGGTGTGCGTCGTTGCTGTGTTTGCGCCAGCGGCTTTGGGGGCAGCCACGCTTAATAGCAGTGGGGTGACCCGTGTGGTGGGAAATAACCTTGACGATCTCGCATTGCCCAAGCTTGCCAAAGATCAGACCAACCCGATGACGATGGAGGAGCTCACCACAAGATTTCTGCGCAGTGACTCCGCTACTTTTGACGGCACAGTGGTTGAGGTGGAAGGGTTTGCCTCGGCTGCAGCGGATGGTACGTGGCGGTTAAGCCGTTACAAGATCTACTGTTGTGCCGCCGATGCGATAGCTTACACCGCAACATTGGAGACGTCGGCAAGCGTGCGTAGCGACCAGTGGTATCGCGTACGTGGCGTTGTGCGAGTCTCGTCCGCGCATAACCCGCAATTCCCCGCGATCGAGGTAGACAACCTAGAGGCGATCGATACCCCCACGGAGCCATACCTATGAAAAAAGTCGTGATCGGGTGGGCTGGAATTATAGCCGCGTTAGTCCTGGGGCCGATTATTCAGCTCAAGGGGCAGGCGGAAGCATGGTCGCAGATCAGCACGTCGATCGTGCTGCAAGCGGTACCGTTTCTGGTGCTCGGCGTAGCCATTTCAGCCATCATCGAAGTATTTGTGCCCCAGGCCGCTTTTCGACGCCTCCCGCGCAACGAAAAAGCCGCCGTTCCCATCGCCGCCGCCTCCGGATTCCTTCTCCCTGCATGCGAGTGCGCCTCCGTACCCGTCACGCAATCACTCGTCCATAGGGGAGTACCCCCTGCGGCCGCACTAGCATTTTTACTAGCAAGCCCCGCAATCAACCCTGTGGTTCTGGTCTCCACCGCTGTCGCATTCGGTGGTGACCTCCGCATGATGATCGCACGCCTATGTGCCAGCCTGATCGTGGCCATCATCGTCGGCTGGGTATGGATCAGCGCCCGACTCGACATCGCCTTAGACTCCGAACACACCCACTGCCACGGACACGGCAACACCTGGGATCGATTCCGAGAATCCTGCATGCACGATCTGCTCAACGCAGGCGGATTCCTCGTCATCGGCGCAATGCTAGCGGCTGTGATGAAAGTACTTATCCCCGTAGACGTGATCACCGCCGTAGGTACCCGACCACTCATTGCCTGTCTCATCATGGCAACCTTGGCCATCGTAGTATCCCTGTGCTCAGAAGCAGACGCCTTCGTAGCTGCATCACTGACGATAATGCCCGCCACCGCACAACTAGTATTTCTCGTGGTCGGTCCCATGGTCGACGTCAAACTCATCGCCATGCAACAAGGCGCATGGGGGCGCGGCTTTGTCACCCGATTCGTTCCGCTGACACTGATCGTCGCCATCACCGTAGCCATCGGCGTAGGCAGTATCAGCTTCGGCGATATCTAAAAACGGGCCTGCTGTACCACCAACTCATGGCCCTGAGCAGCCACCATGACCTCCAACTCCTGCAGATTCTGCTCAATCACACTACCTGGCCACAACGTGGTCCGAGTCTGAACCTCGATACCCACGGCGTCAATGATCGCCAAACTCTCCCAACACGACTGCGCGACCCGCGGCGAACACCCCGTGATCTCGTGCATATGCCGTGGCAACGCCTTAATATCCAAGCCAATCCAATCGGGACGCGACTCCGGTTGCGCCACCAAAGTAGCCAAGCGCTTCGGCGCATAACCACACGTATGCAGCCCTACCGGCAACCCCAGATCGTGGATCCTACAGATAGCCTCGGCAAGACCCGGTACCGCGGTAGGCTCACCGCCGGAGATCACCACGGCGTCGATAAGTCCTATGCGACGCCGCGCCAAATCCACCAGATCATCCACGCCCACCGCGCCGGGTGCGAACTCCTGTAGCTGGGCATTATGGCAATACACGCAGCGCAACGGGCATCCCTGTGTAAACGCGGTGATCGTTAGCTTGCCAGGCCAATCAGTTGCAGAAAACGGAATAATCCCGGCGATGGGCAGATCAGATGAGGGCTTCGGCAAAGTAGGTGCGCTCATGGAACTCGCCCTTCTTTCCGGTATTAAAACTTTGTACCGGGCGGAAATAGCCCATCACGCGCGTCCACATCTCCGTCGTAGCACCACACTGTGGGCATTCGGGGTGCTCGCCGGAAATATATCCATGATCTGGGCAAATAGAA
This sequence comes from Corynebacterium rouxii, assembly GCF_902702935.1. Taxonomy (NCBI): domain Bacteria; kingdom Bacillati; phylum Actinomycetota; class Actinomycetes; order Mycobacteriales; family Corynebacteriaceae; genus Corynebacterium; species Corynebacterium rouxii. Next base: position 460,824 of record NZ_LR738855.1, read on the forward strand.
AACGTTGGGGTGATCGTGATGTACGGCAGATGGAAGTTGGTCAAAGCGCGACGCACAAGAGCCGCACAAGCCTTGCCATCGCTCATTGCAGCGCCCATATAAAGGTGCAACACAGTGCCACCGGTGTACTTCGACTGCAAGTCCTCCTGCAAAGCGAGGGCCTCGAAAGGATCCGGGGTGTGCGAAACCGGCAGCTGCGAAGAGTTGGTGTAGTAGGGCTCCTCCGGTGTTCCCGCATGCAACATATCGGGGTAACGCTTGAGATCTTCTTTAGCCAATCGGTAGGTCGTGCCTTCGGCCGGGGTTGCCTCAAGGTTAAACAAGTGGCCGGTGCGCTCCTGTGCCTGCACGAGGCGAGCATTGATGTGGTCGAGAAGTCGCGCGACCTGGGCATGCCCTTGAGGATCGGTGAGATCGTAGGCGTCGTGAGTGAAATTCCTGATCATCTCATTGCAGCCGTTCACACCAATGGTGGAGAAGTGGTTGTCCAAGCTAGGCAGCCAACGCGCGCTATAAGGGTAGAGGCCTTGCTTCATATGCGTTGCGACGAAATCCCGGCGGCGCTCTAGAGTATCGATTCCCAACTCGATGAGCTCATCTACTGCGCTCAGCAGGGCTTGTTCATCACCGGCATAGAGATAGCCCAAACGTGCGCAGTTGAGTGTGACCACGCCGATGGAACCAGTCAATTCTGCCGAACCGAACAAACCATTGCCGCGTTTGAGCAACTCGCGAAGATCAAGCTGCAAACGGCAACACATCGAACGGATCATGCCGGGGTCTAGATCGGAGTTGATGAAATTCTGGAAGTAGGGAAGACCGTACTTCGCAGTCATGGTGAACAAGGCCTCGGTATTGGGGGAATCCCAATCAAAGTCTTTGGTGATGTTATATGTGGGGATGGGGAACGTAAACGGCCGGCCATCGGCATCGCCTGCCGACAGCACCTCAATGAATGCGCGGTTGATCAGGTCCATTTCCTCTTGGAGCTCGCCGTAAGTGAAGTCCACAGGTTCTTCGCCGATAAACGGCACCGAGTCCTTGAGATCGGCTGGGCAGGTCCAGTCAAAGGTCAGGTTGGTAAATGGAGTTTGCGTACCCCAGCGCGATGGAACGTTCAGATTGAAAATGAACTCCTGCATGTCCTGGACGATCTCGTCATAGGAGAGGTTATCTAGACGTACAAATGGCGCCATATAGGTATCAAAGGAGCTGAATGCCTGTGCGCCTGCCCATTCGTTTTGGAGGGTTCCCAAGAAATTAACAATCTGGCCGCATGCCGACGAGAAATGCTTCGGTGGGCGAGATGAGATCGTGCCGGGCACGCCGCCGAAGCCTTCTTCGAGAAGTTGGCGCAGGGACCAGCCAGCACAGTATCCGGAGAGCATATCGAGGTCGTGGATGTGGATGGAACCCTCGCGGTGCGCGGCGCTTGCAGCTGGGCTAAACACTTGGTCAAGCCAGTAGTTTGCAGTGATTTTTCCAGCGGCGTTGAGGATCATTCCGCCCAAGGAATAGTCCTGATTGGCGTTGGCATTGACGCGCCAATCGGCGCGAGAAAGGTACTCGTCGATAGTTGTTCGACTATTAATTTGGGAATCACTCATATGGAACAACTTAAGGCTTGAGGTGTACGAAAACTACAAGATATAGTTGTGCAACATCTCACTAAATCAATATGTAGTGGTGTTTGTATGGGAATGTGCTGGAAAAATCACCCACATATTGTGGCAGTGATATTGATCGGCGTGTAAAAAAGAACCCATGGCTCATCCACTTTTCATTGCTGTAGATGACAGCATTCTCGACGAACTTCGCATCAAAGACGACGAGCTTTTAGAGCAGCTTTTTAGCGGCACTCTTGGTGATCCTGTGACTATTGGGTCAGCCTGGGTAGATGTGGAGGAGCAGCTACGCGCCGCTGGATTCCGTGGTTTTGCGGTTCGTGGCTGCGAGGTTATCGTGGGCGACCCTATGGCTGGATTGGTGCCGTCGGAACGCGTCGAGGAGATGTTGGATTCTCTGGCTGGCCTATCGGGTGAAGCGGTTGAGACGCTAACTGATCTTTACCGCAGCGCGCGAGCTGCTGGTCAAGGCGTTGTGATTATTTCGGAGTAATTTTTTAAGTTGACTTGGGCTGCCTTAGTTGGTAGGGTGGCCAACAGTCCCACATGTTTGATGCGTGGGAGCCTTACGTTTTGCCTAGTAGATTCTTGCCGATTGGTGATTATCGAGAAGCGTTAAGGAAATGCACGGAAGCGGCCCCGGAAAGAGCCCCTTTTTTGGTTTGTCCGGACTCTTTTGTGTACTACTAGGCATGAACAAAAGCGAAAATTTTTTAAAGCACTACCTCGGTGGAGCTTTGGAAAAGTTACCGAAATAGAAAGACGGTTATGCCCACTATTCAGCAGCTGGTCCGCAAGGGCCGCCACGATAAGACTGCCAAGGTTGCAACCGCAGCCCTGAAGGGTTCCCCGCAGCGTCGTGGCGTGTGCACCCGTGTGTACACCACTACCCCTAAGAAGCCTAACTCTGCACTGCGTAAGGTTGCCCGTGTGCGCCTTACCTCCGGCATCGAGGTTTCCGCTTACATCCCAGGTGAGGGCCACAACCTCCAGGAGCACTCCATGGTGCTCGTTCGTGGCGGTCGTGTTAAGGACCTCCCAGGTGTTCGTTACAAGATCATCCGTGGCGCACTGGATACCCAGGGTGTTAAGGATCGTAAGCAGGCTCGTTCCCGCTACGGCGCAAAGAAGGAGAAGTAATCAATGCGTAAGAATGCAGCTCCAAAGCGTCCGATCGTTAAAGACCCAGTTTACGGCTCTGAGGTTGTTACCCAGCTGGTAAACAAGGTTCTCTTGGACGGCAAGAAGTCCACCGCTGAGCGTATCGTCTACGGTGCTCTTGACAAGTGCAAGGAAAAGACCGGCACCGATCCAGTCCTGACCTTGGAGAAGGCCCTCGGCAACATCAAGCCAGACCTCGAGGTTCGTTCCCGCCGCGTCGGTGGCGCAACCTACCAGGTTCCAGTTGAGGTTCGTCCAGCACGTGCTAACACCCTCGCTCTTCGTTGGTTGGTTACCTTTACCCGCCAGCGTCGTGAGAACACCATGATCGAGCGCCTCGCTAACGAGATTCTCGATGCAGCTAACGGCCTTGGTGCATCCGTCAAGCGTCGCGAGGATACCCACAAGATGGCTGAAGCAAACCGCGCGTTTGCTCACTACCGCTGGTAATCCACATGCGCATTCCGGCCCAACCTTCCTGGCACGGCTTCGCTGCTTGTGCGCGAAGTTACCATTATTGTTGCAGGTAGTTGGGCCTTTGCCATATAACGCTACGGGGTTATATGGCAGAAGCACACCTCGATTTTTGCCATCAATGCTGAGAAATTTCCTCGGATTTGGCAGAATTGAACAGGAACTATCCATGCAGTGAGTGAGGAAACAAAGTTTGCTCACTCCGGCTACATAAGTTAGGGACAACTGTGGCACAAGAAGTGCTTAAGGATCTGAACAAGGTCCGCAACATCGGCATCATGGCCCACATTGACGCCGGTAAGACCACCACCACCGAGCGTATCCTCTTCTACACCGGTATCAACCGTAAGGTCGGCGAGACCCACGACGGTGCCTCCACCACCGACTGGATGGAGCAGGAGAAGGAACGCGGTATCACCATTACCTCCGCTGCTGTTACCTGTTTCTGGAACGGCAACCAGGTCAACATCATCGATACCCCAGGCCACGTTGACTTCACCGTTGAGGTTGAGCGCTCCCTTCGCGTTCTCGACGGTGCAGTCGCAGTGTTCGACGGTAAAGAGGGCGTTGAGCCTCAGTCCGAGCAGGTGTGGCGTCAGGCTGCTAAGTACGACGTTCCACGTATCTGCTTCGTGAACAAGATGGACAAGCTCGGCGCAGACTTCTACTTCACCGTTCAGACCATCATCGACCGCCTCGGCGCAAAGCCATTGGTCATGCAGCTGCCAATCGGCGCTGAAGATGACTTCGACGGCGTTGTTGACCTTCTCGAGATGAAGGCCATCACCTGGCGCGGCAAGGTCGAGACCGGTGCAGAGCCAGTTATCGAAGAGATCCCAGCTGACTTGGCTGACAAGGCTGCTGAGTACCGCGAGAAGCTCGTTGAGACCGTTGCTGAGTCCGACGAAGCTCTCATGGAGAAGTACTTCGGCGGCGAAGAGCTCACCATCGAAGAGCTCAAGGCTGGCATCCGTAAGCTGACCGTTAACTCCGAGGTCTACCCAGTTCTCTGTGGTACCGCTTACCGCAACAAGGGCGTTCAGCCACTGCTCGATGCTGTCATCGACTACCTGCCAACCCCACTGGACATCGGAGAGGTTCACGGCCACAAGGTCGGCGACGAGACCGTTGACTTGGTTCGTAAGCCATCCGTTGATGAGCCTTTCTCCGCTCTTGCCTTCAAGATCGCAGCTCACCCATTCTTCGGTAAGCTGACCTTCGTCCGCGTTTACTCCGGCATCGTTGAACCAGGTGCTCAGGTTGCTAACTCCACCAAGGGTAAGAACGAGCGCATCGGTAAGCTCTTCCAGATGCACGCCAACAAGGAGAACCCTGTTGACGAAGCACGCGCTGGTAACATCTACGCGTTCATCGGCCTGAAGGACACCACCACCGGTGACACCCTCTGCGATAAGAACGACCAGATCATCCTCGAGTCCATGGACTTCCCGGACCCAGTGATCAAGGTTTCCATCGAGCCAAAGACCAAGTCTGACCAGGAGAAGCTCGGTACCGCTATTCAGAAGCTTTCTGAAGAGGATCCAACCTTCACCGTTGAACTCGACGAAGAGTCCGGCCAGACCGTTATCGGCGGCATGGGCGAGCTCCACCTCGACGTTCTTGTTGACCGCATGAAGCGCGAATTCAAGGTTGAGGCAAACGTTGGTAACCCACAGGTTGCATACCGTGAGACCATCCGTAAGCCTGTTGAGAAGCTCGAATACACCCACAAGAAGCAGACCGGTGGTTCCGGTCAGTTCGCTAAGGTCATCATCGGCATCGAGCCTTACGCTCCAGAAGCTGAGACCTTGGAAGAGGGCGAGTCCGCAACCTACAAGTTTGAGAACGCCGTCACCGGTGGTCGCGTGCCAAAGGAGTACATCCCATCCGTCGACGCTGGTATCCAGGATGCTATGCAGTATGGTTACCTCGCAGGCTTCCCATTGGTGAACATCAAGGCAACCCTGATCGATGGCGCTTACCACGAGGTTGACTCCTCTGAAATGGCCTTCAAGCTCGCTGGTTCCCAGGCGTTGAAGGAAGCTGTTGCAAAGGCAAAGCCAGTTCTTCTCGAGCCACTGATGGCCGTTGAGGTTATCACCCCTGAGGAGTACATGGGCGACGTTATCGGCGACATCAACTCCCGCCGTGGCCAGGTCTCCGCTATGGATGACCGTGCAGGCGCAAAGGTTGTTAAGGCTAAGGTTCCACTGTCCGAGATGTTCGGCTACGTGGGTGACCTGCGTTCCCGCACCCAGGGTCGTGCAAACTACACCATGATCTTCGACTCCTACGCTGAGGTTCCTACCAACGTGGCAGCTGAGATCGTGGCAGAGCGCAACGGCACTGCTTAATCTAAGCCTCTCGCAGTTTTCTCCCTATGCACGATTTCTAGTCAGTTACAGGGCATAGGGGGAGCGTAGGCGGGGGTAGCGGCTTGCTGAGCACTTCCTCTACTTCAAAGGGAATGCTGAGCCGGCCGTTACCCTGTACGATCCCATCTGGTTTCTTCGGTGGTTTGATAAATACCCCGTTGTGACCCTAGGATCATGTAACTGGCACAATGTAAATAGCTGTACTGCCAGACTGCCGAATTAGCAGTCAGAAATGTACAGCACTGTCAACTCGTGGCTGCGAAATCGTAGCCACCACGAAGTCCAGGAGGACACACAGTGGCAAAGGCTAAGTTCGAGCGTACCAAGCCGCACGTCAACATCGGCACCATCGGTCACGTTGACCACGGTAAGACCACCACCACCGCTGCTATCACCAAGGTTTTGGCAGACGCTTACCCAGAGCTGAACGAAGCTTTCGCTTTCGATGCCATCGATAAGGCACCGGAAGAGAAAGAGCGTGGTATTACCATCAACATCTCCCACGTGGAGTACCAGACCGAGAAGCGCCACTACGCACACGTTGACGCTCCAGGTCACGCTGACTACATCAAGAACATGATCACCGGTGCTGCTCAGATGGACGGCGCAATCCTCGTTGTTGCTGCCACCGACGGCCCAATGCCTCAGACCCGTGAGCACGTTCTGCTCGCTCGCCAGGTCGGCGTTCCTTACATCCTCGTTGCTCTGAACAAGTGCGACATGGTTGACGATGAGGAAATCATCGAGCTCGTCGAGATGGAGATCCGTGAACTGCTCGCTGAGCAGGATTACGACGAAGAGGCTCCAATCATCCACATCTCCGCACTGAAGGCTCTTGAGGGCGACGAGAAGTGGACCCAGTCCATCATCGACCTCATGCAGGCTTGCGATGATTCCATCCCAGACCCAGAGCGTGAGACCGACAAGCCATTCCTCATGCCTATCGAGGACATCTTCACCATCACCGGCCGCGGTACCGTTGTTACCGGCCGTGTTGAGCGTGGCTCCCTGAAGGTCAACGAGGACGTCGAGATCATCGGTATCCGCGAGAAGGCTACCACCACCACCGTTACCGGTATCGAGATGTTCCGTAAGCTTCTCGACTACACCGAGGCTGGCGACAACTGTGGTCTGCTTCTCCGTGGCGTTAAGCGCGAAGACGTTGAGCGTGGCCAGGTTGTTGTTAAGCCAGGCGCTTACACCCCTCACACCGAGTTCGAGGGCTCTGTCTACGTTCTGTCCAAGGACGAGGGTGGCCGCCACACCCCATTCTTCGACAACTACCGCCCACAGTTCTACTTCCGCACCACCGACGTTACCGGTGTTGTGAAGCTTCCTGAGGGCACCGAGATGGTCATGCCTGGCGACAACGTCGACATGTCCGTCACCCTGATCCAGCCTGTCGCTATGGACGAGGGCCTGCGCTTCGCTATCCGCGAGGGCTCCCGCACCGTCGGCGCTGGTCGCGTTACCAAGATCATCAAGTAATGATCTTCTGCGCCTAGGCGCATAGAATTGCCGCTTCCCCACAAGGGGAGGTGGCTTTTCTCGTATCATCGAACGTATGCTAAATCCCCACTTCCGCGACGTGATGCTCGAACAACTAACAATCGATCCCTGGCGCATCCCGGTCGTAGTGCTTTCCGCAGTGGGAACATATATTGGCTTTTTAGTGCTCGTTAAAATTTTTGGCACCCGAGTGCTCGCGAAAATGACTGCCTTTGACGCCGTCGTTCTTGTTATGTTTGGGGCAGTAGCAGGGCGTGTCACCATCGGGCATCCACCAACCCTTGCTGCTGGGCTTATTGGGCTTTCAACCCTCATGTTGCTGGAAGCTACCTTTGGGCAAATCCGGAGATTTTCGCGATTCCAGCACACCCTTAACGGTCGCTCGCAAGTAGTAATGGCACACGGCGAAATCATCGCCGAGCAGCTGCGGAAAACGCGTTTATCCTATAGCGACGTTCGGCTGGCAGTGCGTAGAGCAGGACTTGCAAGTTTGAGTCAAGTTCAGTGCATGATTCTCGAACCGACGGGAGATCTATCGGTTATTAGAGAAGGTGTCCCGATGGATCCGGGATTGCTTAAGAATGTTGCGGGCGTGGAGTATATCTACCCATAGTTTTCGGTGTGGACCAACTACCTGCGGAAATTTTTAAAAATCTTAGCAATGGTGTTGCAAAGTCGTTTTATACGTGTTTTAATAATCAAGTTGCTTTGACAGGCCGCCGTTGAGCGGGCTGGCGCAGCAACCATGACACCTTCATGGTGTGGGTTCAGAAATGGACCACACGTTAAGGATCCTTAAGGCCAAGGCGTTAAGCCTGTTCAACCTTGAGGGCCGGAGTTTGAAGGGGCATGGCAAATAAACAGCGGCAGTATACGTAAGGGTCACGCTTATCGTGAGATAAAGTCCCTTCCGGCTTGACATTACGGGTCTTGTACCCCGTCAGGATGTTTACGGCGTTTGTTATGTGCCTTCGTCCTATGAACTCCACCAAGTCGATACGACAGTCAAGTTAAGAACTGGCGTTGCGCCCAGGTCCCCGAAGATCCGGACAACGTTATAGAGAAATATTGAAGCGATTCCCACCAATCCAAGGATGTGGGACAAGCGAGGAAGAGGATAAGCGTGGCGGGACAAAAGATCCGCATTCGGCTGAAGGCCTACGATCACGAGGCGATCGACGCTTCTGCAAAGAAGATTGTCGAGACGGTCACCCGTACCGGCGCTCGTGTTGTTGGTCCAGTGCCGTTGCCCACCGAAAAGAACGTATACGCCGTTATTCGTTCTCCCCATAAGTACAAGGATTCTCGCGAGCACTTCGAGATGCGCACGCACAAGCGCCTGATCGACATCCTCGACCCGACGCCGAAGACGGTTGACGCACTTATGCGCATCGACCTTCCGGCCAGCGTCGACGTGAATATTCAGTGATCGACGAAATTTTTGGCAGCGGAGAATAACTAATGAGTGAAACTGAGATCAAGGGCATTCTGGGCACCAAGCTCGGCATGACTCAGATCTTCGACGAGGACAACCGTGTTATCCCGGTTACCGTCGTTGAAGCTGGTCCATGTGTCGTAACCCAGATTCGCACCGTAGAGACCGATGGCTACAACGCTATCCAGATCGCATACGGCGAAATCGACCCACGCAAGGCTAACAAGCCAGCAGCGGGTCACTTTAAGAAAGCGGGCGTTACCCCCCGCCGTCACGTAGCAGAGATTCGTATGGACGATGTCTCCGGCTACGAGCTCGGCCAGGACGTGACCGTTGAGATCTTCGAAGGTATCAACTTCGTTGACGTCACCGGCACCACCAAGGGTAAGGGCTACGCCGGCGCTATGAAGCGCCACGGCTTCGCTGGCCAGGGCGCTGCCCACGGTAACCAGGCTGCACACCGCCGCGTCGGTGGCATCGGTGCCTGCGCTACCCCAGGTCGTGTCTTCAAGGGCACCCGTATGGCAGGCCGCATGGGTAGTGACCGCGTCACCACCCAGAACCTCAAGGTTCAAAAGATCGACGCAGATGCTAACCTCATCCTGATCAAGGGCGCTATCCCAGGCGTTCGCGGTGGCATCGTAACCGTTAAGACCGCAGTGAAGGGCGGTGCACACGCATGACCAATCTGAAGTTGGACGTCCTCACCGCTGAGGGCAAGACCGATGGTCAGGTCGAGCTGCCAGCAGAGATCTTCGATCGCGAAGCATCTGTGGCACTCCTCCACCAGGTCGTCAACGCACAGCTCGCTGCAAAACGTCAGGGAACCCACTCGGCTAAGACCCGTGCTGAGGTTTCTGGTGGCGGACGCAAGCCGTTCCGTCAGAAGGGCACCGGTCGCGCACGTCAGGGCTCGATCCGCGCTCCTCACTTCACCGGTGGTGGCATTTCGCACGGCCCTAAGCCACGCGATTACAGCCAGCGCACCCCTAAGAAGATGATCAAGGCCGCTTTGTTCGGTGCTCTCACCGACCGTGCACGTCACGAGCGTATCCACGTCATCTCCGAGTTGGTTGCTGGTCAGACTCCATCCACCAAGTCCGCACGCTCCTTCATCGAGCGCATCACGGATCGTCGCAACGTTCTTCTCGTTGTCGGCCGTGAGGACGTAACCGCACAGAAGAGTGCTCGTAACCTGCCAGGCGTTCACATCCTGTTCGCCGACCAGCTGAACACCTACGACGTCCTGTACTCGGACGACGTTGTGTTCTCCGTCGAGGCTCTGAACACCTTCATTAACCGCGCTTCCGGTGCGGCTCAGGAGGAGAAGTAATGGCTAAGATCGCAGACCCCCGTGACATCATTCTCGCCCCGGTTGTCTCTGAGAAGTCTTATGGCCTGATGGAGCAGAACACCTACGCGTTCTTCGTTGCTCCAACTGCTAACAAGACCGAGATCAAGATCGCCATCGAGCAGATCTTCGGCGTTAAGGTTGACTCCGTTAACACCGCTAACCGTGCAGGTAAGCGCAAGCGCTCCCGCACCGGTTACGGCGTTCGTAAGGCAACCAAGCGCGCCTACGTGACGCTTCGAGAGGGCAGCGACGCTATCGACATCTTCGGCGGAAACGCCGCGTAAGGGTCGAGGTAAGGACACATTATGGCTATTCGTAAGTACAAGCCGACAACCCCGGGTCGCCGCCAGAGCTCCGTTTCCATGTTCGAGGAGATCACTCGCTCGACTCCGGAAAAGTCTTTGGTACGCCCCCTTCCTAAGAAGGGTGGCCGTAACGTACACGGCCACATCACCGTTCGCCACAAGGGTGGTGGACACAAGCGCCAGTACCGTCTGATCGACTTCCGTCGTAACGACAAGGACGGCATCCCAGCTAAGGTCGCTCACATCGAGTACGACCCAAACCGTACCGCTAACATCGCGCTGCTCCACTACGTGGACGGCGAGAAGCGCTACATCATTGCTCCTAAGGGCCTCCAGCAGGGTCAGATGATCGAGTCCGGTGCTAACGCAGACATCAAGGTTGGCAACAACCTCCCACTGCGTAACATCCCAGCCGGTACCACCATCCACTGCGTAGAGCTCAAGCCAGGTGCAGGTGCAAAGCTGGCTCGTTCCGCTGGTGCTTCCATCCAGTTGCTCGGTAAGGCTGGCAAGTACGCAGTTCTGCGTATGCCTTCCTCCGAAATCCGCCGCGTCGACATCCGCTGCCGCGCAACCGTTGGTGAGGTCGGCAACGCTGACCAGATCAACATCCGCTGGGGCAAGGCTGGCCGTATGCGCTGGAAGGGCGTTCGCCCAACCGTCCGTGGTGTCGTTATGAACCCGGTCGACCACCCACACGGTGGTGGTGAAGGTAAGACCTCTGGTGGTCGTCATCCTGTTTCCCCATGGGGCAAGAAGGAAGGCCGCACCCGTAACCCTAACCGTTACAGCAACAATATGATCGTGCAGCGCCGCCGCACGAACAAGAGCAAGAAGCGCTAAGAGGAGGAAAACTTAGATGCCACGCAGCCTAAAGAAGGGCCCGTTCGTCGATGAGCACCTCCTCAACAAGGTCGACGCTCAGAACGAAAAGGGCACCAAGCAGGTCATCAAGACCTGGTCCCGCCGTTCCACCATTCTCCCAGACTTCATTGGACACACCTTCGCCGTTCACGACGGTCGCAAGCACGTTCCAGTGTTCGTGGACGACTCCATGGTCGGCCACAAGCTTGGTGAGTTTGCTCCAACCAAGACCTTCAAGGGTCACATCAAGGACGACAAGAAGGGACGTCGATAAGCGATGAGTGAAGCAATCACCTCCGCACGCGCAACCGCGCGCTTCGTCCGTGTCTCCCCAATGAAGGCACGTCGCGTGATCGATTTGGTCCGCGGCAAGTCCGTTGAGGAAGCACTCGCAATTCTGAAGTACGCCCCACAGGCAGCTTCCGAGCCAGTAGCAAAGGTTGTAGCTTCTGCTGCAGCTAACGCTGAGAACAACTTCGGCTTGGATCGCCGCTCCCTGGTTGTCTCCGAGGCATTCGCCGACGAGGGCCCAACCATGCGTCGTTTCAGTCCACGCGCTCAGGGTCGTGCTTTCCAGATCCGCAAGCGCACCAGCCACATCACCATCGTGGTTGAGAGCCAGAAGGAAGGGGCCAAGTAGTGGGCCAGAAAATCCATCCTCACGGCCTACGTCTGGGCATCACTTCCGACTGGAAGTCCCACTGGTACGCCGACAAGAACTACGCTGAGTACCTCGCTGAAGACATCCGTGTTCGTGAGTACTTGGTAAAGACCCTCGACCGTGCAGGTATCGCCGATGTTGTCATCGAGCGCACCCGTGAGCGCGTTCGCGTCGACATTCACACCGCCCGCCCGGGCATCGTGATCGGCCGCCGCGGCTCTGAGGCTGACCGCCTCCGCACCGAGCTGGAGAAGCTCACCGGCAAGCAGGTCGCCCTCAACATCCTCGAGGTCAAGAACATTGATGCAAACGCTCAGCTGGTGGCACAGTCCATCGCCGAGCAGCTGACCAACCGTGTGGCATTCCGCCGTGCAATGCGCAAGGCAATCCAGGGCGCTATGCGTCAGCCACAGGTCAAGGGCATCAAGGTTGTGTGCTCCGGTCGTCTTGGCGGTGCCGAGATGTCCCGCACCGAGCGCTACCACGAGGGTCGCGTTCCACTTCACACCCTCCGCGCCGAGATCGACTACGGCACCTACGAGGCTCACACCACCTTCGGCCGCATTGGCGTTAAGGTGTGGATCTACAAGGGTGATGTTGTCGGTGGTCGTCGTGAGAGCGAGATCAACGCACCAGCAGAGCGTCGCGGCCGCGGCGACCGCAACGGACGTCCACGTCGTGGCGGTCAGCGTCGTCAGCGCTCTGAGCAGAAGCAGGAGGGCTAAGAAATGCTTATCCCTAAGCGCGTAAAGTACCGTCGTCAGCACCGCCCTCACCGTAGCGGCGTTTCTAAGGGCGGTAACCGCATCACTTTCGGTGACTATGGCATCCAGGCTCTCGAGCCTGCCTACATCACCAACCGTCAGATCGAATCTGCACGTATTGCCATTAACCGCCACGTCAAGCGTGGTGGCAAAGTGTGGATCAACATCTTCCCGGACCGTCCGTTGACCCAGAAGCCACTCGGCGTTCGTATGGGTTCCGGTAAGGGTCCAGTTGAGAAGTGGGTTGCCAACGTCAAGCCAGGTCGCATCCTCTTCGAGATGAGCTTCCCTAACGAGGAAGTTGCTCTTGAAGCGCTGCGTCGTGCAGGCCAGAAGCTCCCTTGCAAGGTTCGTATCGTTAAGAAGGAGGACCAGTTCTAATGGCTAACGGTACCCCCGCACACGAGCTTCGCGAGCTGAACGCCGAGGAGCTTAAGACCCGTCTGACCGAGGCTAAGGAAGAGCTGTTCAACCTGCGATTCCAGGCCGCAACCGGTCAGCTGACCAACAACCGCCGCCTTCGCACGGTCAAGCGCGACATCGCCCGCATCTACACGGTTATTCGCGAGCGTGAGCTGGGCCTGTCCGAGGTTCCGGGAGCTGAGGCTTAAACATGAGTGAGGCAAACGTGAACAACAAGGAAAAGGGCGCACGCAAGGTCCGCACCGGCTACGTGGTTTCTGACAAGATGCAGAAGACCATCGTCGTCGAGCTCGAGGACCGCAAGTCCCACGCAAAGTACGGCAAGACCATTCGTACCAACTCGAAGGTCAAGGCTCACGATGAGAAGGAAATCGCCGGCATCGGTGACCTCGTTCGCATCGAAGAGACCCGCCCACTGTCTAAGGACAAGCACTTCCGTCTCGTTGAGATCGTGGAGAAGGCAAAGTAATTTGCTGCCCCACTGTCACTGAGACAGACAAGAACCCCAGACCTGCCATTATGGTGAGTCTGGGGTTTTGCTATGCCACCACGTTCGTCTTGATGAACAGTGTTATACTTTTTGGAACTGAATTGATGCCCTCACCTCGCTTTTTAAATAAAAGGACAAGACGCACACGTGGTTAAAAAAATTGTTATCCCCGCATCCATAGCGGCGCTGGTGGCACTCGGCGGCGGAGCTACTTACTTTCTCACAGCAGGATCTAGCGATCCGGTGGTTGGAGCTAGCGACTACGTAGTGGTGGAAAAGAAGGAAGTTTCACAGTCGATTAACCTTTCTGGCACGCTTGGCCCCAAGCGTGACGTGGTGTTGGCGTCCAAGCTGACGGGTCCAGTGGAGGCCTTGAACGTAAAAGTGGGCGACCGTATCGAGACAGGCCAGGTGTTGGCTCAGATTAATACGGATAACGAGCGCGGTGAGCTGAACGCTAACTATGCGCAGCAGGCCCAGAATTATGCGCAGTTGATGGCGGCTGTGGAACAGGCCCAATTGCAGTACCAACAGGCATGGGATGCGTTGGATCAAGGTCTCAATGGCGAGGTCAATGGAGCTGAGAATGCATTGCATGCTGCAGATCATGACTACGCAGAGGCAAAGAAGCTTTTTGAGGATTCCCTGCATAACCGTGATGCAGGTATTGATGACGCACTGAAGACGCAGGCTACTGCGCTGAATTCTGCGCGTGATGGTGTAGAAACCGCATCGCTCGATGCTGTTCGCGCTAGTTTCGGTGCCTTAGGCACTGCACTGAACGGTGCATCGGAGAACGCTACTGCTACAGCCCAGAAGCTGCAGGCACAGCAGGCCCCAGGGTTAAATACCCAGGCTATTGAGCAGGGGATTGCAGCCGTCGATAGTGTGAATCGCGCTCGTCAGGCGTGGGATGCGTTGAACCGTGAGCAAAAGAACTATGAAGACGCCTTGGTCAAGGTGGATCAGTCGTTGGCAACGCAGCAGCGTGCTGTGGCGAAGGCTTTCGCTGCGCGTAACGATGCCGCCCGCGGCCTCGAAACTGCACGTTTGCAGGCGAACAACCAGTTGGCTACTCAAAGCCAGGCCGTGGATCAGGCGATTCGGGCAGCGGATGCGGGTAACGCGGTTGCAGCAGTGTCGAACCGTAAGTTGGAGCTTTCTATCGGTGAGGCATCGGTACGAGCTCCGATTCGTGGCGTGGTGACGTCTGTGACTGGTCAAGTAGGCAAGCCTGTAGAAGGTGCGTTGCTGACCATCGCAGACGATACAGACATGCTGGTGCGTGGCACGGTGTCGGAGGCGGACGTTGCGAAAATCAAGGTAGGCAACGAGGTTTCCTTTACCACTCCGGCTACCGGAACTAAACAGTTCAAAGGCCGCGTGAGTGCGGTATCGACCGTTGCAGAATCTAACGCTGGGGCACCGGAGCAAAAAACCAAGAAGGCCCAGTTCCCGATCGAGATCACGGTATCTGGTGACCGCGAAGGCCTGCTATTGGGTGGCTCCGGCAAAGCCAAGATTGTAACCATTAAGTCAAAGCCTGGACTAGCTGTTCCGAAGGAAGCCGTGTTTGAAGAAGGAGGCACTTCTTATGTGCTTGCCATCGACGGTTCTGACGAAGGCTCGAAGGTTCTTAAGAAGGTGGCAGTGACTCTTGGTAAGGGCAATGACTTTGAGACCACTGTGGAATCGAAGGATCTCAAGGCTCAAGACCTCGTGATTAAGGCTCCTGACCTGTATAAGAATTATGAGGGTGCTTCGGTGTCCGTCGACAAGCGCTAGTGCGGAGGTCAGTGCAATGTCAGAGCAACTGATCAAGATGCGCGGGATTGTTAAGCGCTTTAACATCGGGCAACCCGGTGAATTGCAGGTGCTGCATGGCTGCGATTTCGACGTCACGGAGGGCGAGTTTGTTTCCGTGGTGGGTACGTCTGGCTCGGGTAAGTCCACGTTGATGAATATCGTGGGGCTTCTCGACCGCCCAACCGCCGGCAGCTACCTATTTAACGGCGTGAATGTTCTAGAGAGTAACGATGACGAGCTTTCGCGCTACCGCAGTAAGAGCATTGGGTTTGTGTTTCAGAACTTCAACCTCATCGGGCGTATCGACGCCCTGAAAAACGTCGAGCTGCCCATGATGTACGCCGGTGTGAATCGTAAAGAACGGCAAGAGCGGGCAGAAGAACTGTTGGAGCTCGTCGGTATGGCCGATCGCATGCACCACCAGCCTAATGAGCTCTCCGGTGGTCAGAAACAACGCGTAGCCATCGCGCGCGCGCTGGCCAACGACCCGCACCTTTTGCTTGCCGACGAGCCCACGGGTGCCCTTGATACTGCTACCGGCAGGGTAGTGATGGATCTGTTTCATACGCTTAATCAAGAGCATGGGAAAACGATTGTGTTTATCACTCACAACCCCGAGCTAGCTGCTGAAACCACGCGGGTAGCCACCATGCGTGACGGTATGTTCGTTGATGAAGGCTTCTTCCAGTTACATATGACGGGGCAACGATGAGCATTTTTGAATCAATTTCTTTAGCCCTCGGAAGCCTACGCACCAACAAGATGCGATCAGCGCTAACGCTGCTGGGCGTGATCATCGGCATCGCCTCCGTTATTTCCATCTTGACTCTGGGGCACGCGCTGAAAACCCAAACCACAAGCGGTTTGGAAGGCATTGGTATCAACGACTACAACGTTGATGTTCGTGAGCGAACCCCCGAAGGCGAACCCGAACCAGAAGGCTTTTACTTTGGCCCTCCCGTGACCGAACCCGACGCTTTGATTACGCCTGAAATGATCGAGGACCTTCGCTCACAATTTGGACCAGATATCTCCGAGATCCAAGTCGGTGGATATGACGGAACACCGGCAACCACGACTACAGACCTCGATGCCAGTAAAGAGCTGAAAGGCCTTGTCCGAGGAATCAATGTTGATTTCCAGCGTATTAAAGACGTGAAAATCGGGTGGGGAAGAGAAATCACCGATGAGGACATTGACGGTGACCGTCCGGTGGCTGTTGTTCCTGAAAAGCTTGCAAGTTCTTTCTACGGTGGCGATCCTGCTGCAGCGCTGGGCAACAGCGTGACGGTAGAAACCGACTTTGGTACTGCAGATTTTCAGATCGTGGGAGTGACAAAGAAGCCCGAAGAGAAAAAGGGCCTGTTGAGTCTTACCGATGACCAGCTCGAGGTTTTGGTTCCGTATCCCTCAGAAGAAAAGGTCGCAGAAATATCGGGCGCGTTTCCTGGAATTAGCATTCGCCTTGCAACCCCCACAGGAGGTTCGCAATCAGAACGGGATGAACATGACGCTCAGGTGAAAAAGCGATTACAGGAATTTTTTGATGAGCGCTATCAAGAAAATACAGATTACAAAGCCAAGGTGACAGATCAGAAGCAGGATTTGGCATCGGTGAACAAGATCTTGACGTCGATTAGCGCGGCTATTGCGGCAATCGGTGGAATCTCGTTGCTGGTTGGCGGTATCGGTGTTATGAACATCATGCTGATCACCGTGACGGAGCGCACCCGCGAAATCGGTGTGCGCAAAGCGCTGGGTGCAACGCGCCGTGACATCCGCGTGCAGTTTGTCGTTGAGGCCATGATCGTGTGCCTGATGGGTGGTCTGCTGGGCGTGATATTTGGCGGAGCATTGGGAATGCTCGGTGCTAAATTGATGGGAGAATTTGTTTTCCCACCGATTAGCGGCATCGTGATTTCTTTGGTGTTCTCCTTAGCTATTGGTCTCTTCTTTGGTTCTTACCCCGCGGGCAAAGCCGCCAAGCTCAACCCCATTGAGGCGCTTCGCTATGAATAGTTGAGAAGTGGGGTGGGGTTGTGGTTAAATGTTCAGGTTGCCTGCATTGGTCGATTGTTAGTGTGTTAGTTTCCGGACACAGCGATCGAGACCCCTCGACATTTGTTCGTTGAAGAGTGCTGGCCTCATGTACATAGACCGCGTGTGTCAGTTCGGAAATCTGCCACACATTCAATCCAGGTCAGGAGACCCATAGTGATTCAGCAGGAATCGCGTCTGCGGGTTGCCGATAACACCGGTGCACGAGAGATTCTGTGCATCCGCGTTCTCGGTGGCTCTACCCGACGCTTTGCTGGCATTGGCGACGTTATCGTCGCTACCGTCAAGGAAGCTACCCCAGGTGGCAACGTTAAAGCTGGCGAAGTCGTTAAGGCTGTTATCGTCCGCGCTAAGAAGGAAACCCGTCGTCCAGACGGCTCCTACATCAAGTTCGATGAAAACGCTGCTGTTTTGATCAAGAACGACAACGAGCCACGTGGCACCCGTATCTTCGGCCCAGTTGCTCGTGAGCTTCGTGACAAGAAGTTCATGAAGATCGTTTCTCTCGCACCGGAGGTGATCTAGTTATGAAGATCCACAAGGGCGATATGGTTCTCGTGATCTCCGGACCAGACAAGGGCGCTAAGGGTAAGGTCATCAAGGCTTTCCCAAAGACCGAGAAGATCTTGGTTGAGGGCGTTAACCGCATCAAGAAGCACGTTGCTAACTCTGCTCCAGAGCGCGGCGCTGAGTCTGGCGGAATCGTGACCCAGGAAGCTCCAATCCACGTTTCTAACGTCATGGTTTTGGATTCCGACGGTAACCCAACCCGCGTTGGCTACCGCTTCGATGAGAACGGCAAGAAGGTCCGTATCTCGCGTCGTAACGGGAAGGACATCTAATCATGAGCGAGAACTACACTCCACGTCTGAAGACCCGCTACCGCGAAGAGATCCGCACCAAGCTCAACGATGAGTTCTCCTACGAGAACGTCATGCAGATCCCTGGTGTTGTCAAGGTTGTTGTCAACATGGGTGTCGGCGACGCTGCTCGTGACTCCAAGCTGATCAACGGCGCACTCGAGGACCTCACCTTGATCACCGGTCAGAAGCCAGAGCTTCGCCGTGCCAAGAAGTCCATCGCTAACTTCAAGCTCCGTGAGGGCATGCCAATCGGCGCTCGCGTTACCCTTCGTGGCGACCGCATGTGGGAGTTCTTGGACCGTCTGCTGACCGTCGCACTGCCACGTATTCGTGACTTCCGCGGCCTGTCCGATCAGCAGTTCGATGGCCACGGCAACTATACCTTCGGCCTCTCCGAGCAGACCATGTTCTACGAAATCGACGTTGACAAGATCGACCGCCCACGCGGTATGGACATCACCGTCGTTACTACCGCTACCAACAACGAGGAAGGCCGCGCACTGCTTCGCGAGCTCGGCTTCCCATTCAAGAAGGCTGACGCCTAATTAGTTTGTAGCTGTAACTTGAAAACCCCCTTTTTCGGAAGGGGGTTTTCTTGTATCTAAGTCGTTTTCTGGGGCGGGAACGCTATACGTACGGGGGTACCCAATGGAGGTACATAGGCTAGGGGGTATCAATTTACATGCAAAACTTGCGTATTTTGCATGTAAATTGCATTGATATTTCAATCAAATAGGAGGTTGAATTTAACTAGTTATTAAAACTGTCTATTAATTGATAGTCGGAATTGGTGACCTAAATCTACAACTTCAATGGCGCTATAGAAACTATTATTATGAATTTGAATGTATTGAATAAATGTGATCGAAGAAAATAAATGCCATATGACCAGTGGTTATAGGGATTGTTTGTTATTAAATGTGATTCAAAACGATTCATAAAAGGCAAAGTGATTCTAATTACACTACAAACTAGGGCTTCCAACTTTCCCGCAACATGAGAAATCGGTTACGCTCCTTTGTGTAATGCCAAGGACATTGAAACTCGGTTTGTAATGAGTATCACTGCTCATTTGAAAGTGATATTTATATACATTCTTCACCGCTTTAGCGGGGGTGAAAAATTGCTTGCAATGTGGGTTTATGTTGGAAATGGTGGGATGAACTGCCGTTTTCTACTCAAGGTCGTTGGTTTGTGCTTCGAGAGAGAACGGAAGAACTATCGTGTCTCAGATTGTTTCCCACTCAGCATCTGCTGGGGTCCGCGATGGTGTAGCACCATCAGAATCACCTGCCTCATCTAGCGCGCCTTCTTGGCGTAAATCCGACACCGTATGGAGCTTGAGCCTCTTCGGCACAGCCATCGGTGCGGGTGTATTGTTCCTCCCCATCAACGCCGGTATCGGCGGAATCATCCCCATGATCGTCATGGCCGTCGTGGCATACCCGATGGCACACTGGGCACACCGAGGTCTTACTCGCTTCATCCTGTCTGCATCCAAGGAAGACGCAGACCTAACAGACGTCGTCGATGAGCACTTTGGCAACAAGGCCGGCGCTTTTATCACCGTGCTGTACTTCTTGTCGGTTTACCCGATCTTGTTGGTCTACTCGGTGACCATCACCAACACCGTGAACTCCTTCTTGGAGCACCAGCTGGGAATCACCCCACTGCCACGTTGGCTGATGTCGCTCATTTTGGTCGGCGGACTCATCTTCGTGGTCAGCCTCGGCCGCAGCGTGATCGTCAAGGCTATGTCGGTCCTGGTATTCCCCTTCATCGCCATTTTGGTTGTGCTTTCGATTTACTTGATTCCCAAGTGGAATACCGCACTGTTCCAGACCTTTGATCTGCGTACGTCTGCTGAGGCTTCCGGTCACAGCATCTGGGTTACCCTGTTGCTGCTTGTTCCAGTGATGGTGTTCTCCTTCAACCACTCGCCAATTATTTCCTCCTTCGCTCAGGAAAAGCGTGCCGAGTACGGTCAGTGGGCTGATTACAAGACCGGCCGCATCCTTACCGTCGCCCAGATTTTGATGGTTGTTGTGGTTATGTTCTTCGTGTTCTCTTGCGCATTGAGCTTGTCGCCAGCGGATCTCGCTGCAGCTAAAGAGCAAAACATCACCATCTTGTCCTACTTGGCTAACCACTTTGATAGCCCTGTGATCCAGTGGGCTGCTCCTATCATCGCCATGATCGCCGTGGCAAAGTCCTTCCTTGGCCACTACCTCGGTGCTGCTGAAGGTTTCCAAGGTTTGATTGCCTCGGGCGCTGCTTCTAAGGGCAAGACTGTTGATACTCAAAGCCGTGCGCTGGTGCTGGGCACCCTTGCCTTCATGCTGATCTCTTCTTGGCTGGTGGCATGGCTGAACCCATCCATCCTCGGAATGATCGAGACGATGTGTGGTCCTACCATCGCCATCCTGCTCTTCCTGATGCCTATGTACGCCATCCATAAGGTTCCAGCATTGGCTAAGTACCGTGGTCGTATTTCGAACTACTTAGTCTTCGGCATGGGCCTGTTGGCACTGTGCACCATCGTTTACAGCATCGTCCAGGCTTTCTAGAGTTCGGGTTAAGGAGCATACATTATGTTCATCAGCTGCTTTGATATGTTCAAGATTGGTATCGGCCCATCGAGTTCTCACACTCTTGGCCCTATGAAGGCTGGCAAGGCGTTCGTCGATACGCTTGAAGAGCGCGACCTGCTTGATCGAGTCACCCGCGTGCGTGCCGACGTCTACGGCTCGCTGTCGCTGACCGGCATCGGCCATGCTACCGACAAAGCCATCATCATGGGCTTGGCTGGATTTGAGCCAGAAACCGTCGACATCGACGCTATGCCAGGGTTTCTTGAAATCGTCGCTTCCTTGCAGCGCCTTGCACTAGCAGGCGGGAAGAAGACGGTGGACTTCAGTCGAACCGAAGGCATCGTCTTCCACAACACCTGCCTACAACTGCACGAAAACGGCATGACCATCACCGCCTTCGAAGGCGATGAGGTGTTGTTGACCAAGGCATATTTCTCCATCGGCGGCGGATTTATCGTCGACAAAGAGCACTTTGGCCAACCTGTCGAAGACACCGCTGTTGTGCCGTTCCCCTACAACACCGCCGAAGAAGTGCTCGCACACTGCGACCGCGAAGGCATGAGCATCCCAGAGTTCGCATGGCGTAACGAGGTCGCCGCCAACGGCGAAGAAGCCGTGCGCGAACACCTGGCTAAGGTATGGAAAGTCATGCAAAGCGGCATTGAGCGCGGCTCTTCAGCAGAAGGAATCCTGCCAGGCGATTTGCGAGTACCACGCCGTGCCAAGGCTCTTCGTGAACGCCTCGAGGCCACCAGCGAAAACGAACCACTACGCATGATGAGCTGGCTTAACATGTTCGCCATGGCCGTAAACGAGGAAAACGCCTCCGGTGGTCGCGTAGTCACCTCGCCCACAAACGGTGCGTGTGGTGTTCTTCCCGCAGTGCTGTCTTACTGGGACAGTTTGGTCAAGCCTGTGAGCGAGCAAGACGTCATCGACTACCTGCTGACCTGCGGCGTGGTGGGTGCGTTGTACAAGAAGAACGCCTCCATATCCGGTGCTGAGGTCGGTTGTCAAGGCGAGGTCGGTGTGGCCTGCTCTATGGCAGCGGCTGGTATCGCCCAGCTCATGGGTGCAACCCCTGCCCAAGCTTTCGCAGCAGCAGAGATCGCAATGGAGCACAATCTTGGTCTTACATGTGATCCGGTCTGCGGCCAAGTGCAGGTGCCCTGCATTGAGCGCAATGCGATTGCGGCGGTGACCTCAGTTAATGCGGCAAATATGTCGCTGCAGCGAGGATCTACCCCAACGGTATCGCTGGACCAAGTTATCCAGACGATGTACCAGACCGGCAAGGACATGGACTCCAAGTACCGTGAGACGTCTCTTGGTGGTCTCGCTAAAGTCTTGATGCCACGACTTATGCCGTGTAGCTGATAAAACCCTGGCTGCCGATTACCTCAACCGAGGTGGTCGGCAGCTTTCCCATATCCCATATCCAAGGAGTATTCTTTATGATTTCACGCAGAAGTTTCCTCGGCGCATGCGCTCTCGCCTCCGTGGCTGGTGCGGTGCAGGCATGCAGCAACAAAGCCGGCAGCGCAGGTGTGCGTAACGACGCCACCGGCCACCTCATCGTTCTCGGAACCGGCGGCACCATCGCATGCACCAACGTGGATGGGGCATTGGTGCCCACTGTCTCCGGAGAAGATCTGGTCGCAGGGGTCTACGACACCTTTGACAAAGACAAACTCAGTATCGATGTTCGTCAGGTATCCCAGCTCGACTCCTCGGCAATGACACTCAAAGACACCGACATGATCATCACCGAAGTACTCAAAGCTGTCAAAGAAGATGGCGTGACCGGTGTGATTGTCACCCACGGCACCGACTCCATGGAAGAATCCGCCATCGCCGTTGACACCTTCCTCGACTCCGACGTGCCCGTCGTATTCACCGGCTCCATGCTGCCTTTCGATGACCCCAAAACCGACGGCCCCGCCAACCTCTTGTTGGCAGTTCGCACCGCTACCGCCCCCGAAAACCGCGGCAAAGGCGTGTTTATTGCCTTCGGTGAAAAGACACTTCGTGCCCGTGGCGCCTACAAATCCAACGCCAATAGCGTGGACGGATTTGATAGCAACGCCGACAACGAACTCACCCGTCCTGCAGCATTAGCCTACAAACCCCTAGAACACCAGCGCGTTGACATCATCGCCGCCTACCCAGGCGCACCTCGCGCGCTTGTCGACGCCTCCCTCGCCAGCGGCGCCAAAGCCCTCGTCATCGAAGGCATGGGTGCCGGCAACGTAGGCGGTGACATCGCCCTCGCTATCTCCGACGCCTTGGACAAGAAAATCCCCGTAGTGATGTCCACGCGTGTCGACGCCGGCCGCGTTGAAGGCACCTACGGCGGTGCCGGCGGTGGCGCAACACTTGCCGCCAAAGGCGTGATTGGTGCAGACATCCTGCGCGCCGGGCAGTCACGAATCCTACTGGCCTGCGCATTAGCAACGAAGACTGAACCGAAGACGCTGTTTTAGGCACTCCATTGGTTGTAGCCACCTGATAGGCTCACAAGGTCTTTAACGCCGGCGCGGGAAAGCGGAATGCATGCCCGCGCCGAGCGGATTCTATATGGCGAGGCGGCTCGGAAGCCACTATTCTTTTAGTGCTCTGACCCGCAGAAACAGGAATGTACTCCCATTGGCCACTGAAGCTATCACAATACCCGATAGATCCAAAAAAGGGGGAGTGCCTACACCTGTAATCACCTTAATGGCTTCTAATGCCATAGCAGATCCGACAACTCCTGACTCAGCGCAATTAGGCACGTCTCCAGGAAGTGGAGGATAGGGGAACACATCTTCATACGATAAGCACATCCACTCCGCAAGTAATCTCCAAGGAATCAGGCCAAGAAAAACGATCGTTGATCGTTGTGACTTCGCATTCAGGATTGAGATCCTTCAAGCGCTGAGCAGCTGATTCCACCTTTGGTTGCCCAATGCAATTACTTGAATGAACGATTTGCCTTTGCAAATTAGAAATATCTACTATGGCGGCATCAATAATCGTAATGTGGCCAACTCCCGCTGCTGCGAGATAAAGTGCAACCGGTGAACCTAAACCACCAGCTCCGATGCATAACACATGGGCATTTTTTAACGTGTGAGCGAAACCTGCCGTGAATAACGTGGATTATTCGCTAAGGACATTACACACCGACCCACTGGGTAGACCCATCTGACATAAGCTGTTCATTCCAAATAGGAACCTGGGTTTTCATCGCATCGGCAAAAACTTGTGCTTGAACATAATCAGGGTCGGGGCCGGAATGAGAACAACAATGATGGTGTTGTTGAGGTTCATGATATGAGAAATAAGTGGATCAAGCACCGCAATCCCATCTCGGCACCCGCCCCTGTGGTCCTAGAAGAGTCATAACAAAGGTTTTATCTGCATGGATTCCGGCGACACAACGGCTTGCAACCACAGTATCAACAGACTCAAGACCCTTATTCCAAAATGCTTAGGAACAAAACCTAGGGCACTTCATATAGTGGATAACCAAAACCCTCCCTTGCTTATCGTGAAAGTGACAAGTAGGGAGGGAAAAAGGATTTTTAGAGGACCTCGGTGGCCTTTAAGATTTCAGCGATTGCATCGCGGGACGGGGCGTCGTCGATAGGTGCCAATGGCATGGACATCAGGTTCGAGGAGAAGATACCCATGAGCTCGAGGGCGGTCTTGAAGGACCCGACACCTGCTGCTGGGCCAACCTTGCCGATAGGCTGGAAGACGATCTCGAACAGGGCAGCGAGGCGATCTTGTTCCTTCTGGACGGTAGCCCAGTCGCCGGCCTCTGCAGCCTTCCACATGCGGACGTAGCCGGCGGGATCGACGTTGCCAAGACCTGGGACACAGCCGTCGGCACCTGCGATGAATGCGCCGTCGACTACTGCCTCGTGGCCGGTGAGCAGGGTTAGTGGGGAACCTGCCTTCTTGTTCAGCATGACAAGGCGGCGGAAGGAGACGTCGTCGCCAGAGGAATCCTTAACGCCTGCCAGAACACCCTCGGAACCCAACTTGACCAGCAGCTCAGGGGAGAGCTTAGTGTGTACGCACACGGGGATATCGTAAGCGATAACAGGAAGCGACGTTACTGCGGCAACTGCGCGGAAGTGAGACTCGACCTCTGCAGGTCCACAGATAGCGTAGAAGGGGGCGGTGGCTACGATAGCGTCTACACCGGCCTCCTCGGCAGCCTTGATGTGGCCTAGCATGCGGTTGACCTGCATATCGATCACGCCCGCGTAGACAGGCACACGACCAGCTGCGATACGGACAATTTCGCGGATGACAGTTGCGCGGTCTTCGTCAGACAAGAAGGCAACCTCGCCGGAAGAACCCAGAGCGAACAGGCCGTCAACGCCACCGGCGATGAGGTGCTCAACGAGGCGCTCGAGAGCTTCGAAATCGATGCTGCGATCGGACTTCATGGGGGTGAGTACTGGTGGGATGATTCCCTTAACGATGGAAGACATGATAGGAAAAATCCTTTCAAAAAAGCGTAAGTTTTAGAGGAATGACGGGGTAGCTGCGAGCAACGTGCGAGTGTAATCCGTCTTAGGGGCGGCAAAGAGCTGCTCAGTAGGTTGCTCTTCCAAAATCTCACCTTTATACATAACGCACATGCGGTCTGAGATGTAACGAACAGTGTTGATGTCGTGGGAGATGAAAACCAAGCCGAGGCCCAGCTCAGTGCGCAGGTCAGAGAGCAGGTTGAGCACCTGAGCGCGAACGGAGACATCCAATGCGGAGGTGGGCTCGTCGGCGATGATGAGATCAGGTTCGAGCGCTAACGCACGAGCAATAGCAACACGCTGGCGCTGACCACCAGAAATCTGACGAGGCAGCACGTCGAGCGCCGATTGTGGCAAACCAACGAGGCTTAACAACACCTGCACGCGGGTAAGGCGTTCTGCCTCGGTGCCGATCTTGTGCACGCGCAGCGGATCAAGGAGCTGTTCCTTCACCGTCATACGAGGGTTCAAAGCGGTAGCTGGGTCTTGGAACACCACGGAGATCGCACGGCCGAGCTCCTTGCGCTGATGGCCGCTGCCGGTCATCTTGGTTCCATTGAAGAATACTTCGCCGCTGGTTGGCTTTTGCAGACCAACCATCACGCGGGCCAACGTGGACTTACCGCAGCCGGATTCGCCCACAATGCCCACGACCTCGCCAC
The DNA here is from genome assembly GCF_902702935.1 of Corynebacterium rouxii. NCBI lineage: Bacteria > Bacillati > Actinomycetota > Actinomycetes > Mycobacteriales > Corynebacteriaceae > Corynebacterium > Corynebacterium rouxii. Next base: position 486,770 of record NZ_LR738855.1, read on the forward strand.
GATCGACGTGGAAGTTCACGTTCTTGTTGGCGTGAACCGTATCGGGGCGAAACAGTTTGCCGGTACGAGTCTTGTGAATAACGTTGACGTCTTTGAGCTCAATTAGGGGGACATCGGAGCTGCGTCCGGTGAGACGTTCTCGAGACTGTTTCACATGGTTCGACATGATGACTATTCTCCTTTGCTCTGCATCGCTGCTAGGAGCTCATCGGTAGCAGCCCAGCGGTGGGTGGACGTTCCGTCGATAGCACGCATGACTGGCTTCTGGTTGAGGCCAAGCTGTGGGTGGCTAGAACGCGGTGCGAAGCGGTCGCCAGCAACAAACTCACGAGGGCTTGGAACCGTACCAGGCACCTGGTAGAGGCGAGATGCGCCGGATTCGATGGACAGCACAGCGCCGAGGAGGCCGCGGGTGTATTCGTGGTGTGGATCGGCAAGTAGCTCGCGGGTGTGGCCCTGCTCGACAACCTGACCTGCGTACATGACGGTGATCTTGTGCGCGAGCTTAGCAACCAGCGCAAGGTCGTGGCTGACGAAGATCATAGAGAAGCCGAGCTTTTCGCGCAGCTCGTTGAGCAGATCCACCACTTGGTGTTGCACGGTGACGTCGAGAGCCGTGGTGGGCTCGTCGGCAATGAGCAAGCGAGGATTGCGGGTCAACGCCATAGCGATGAGTACGCGCTGGCGTTGGCCACCGGAAAGCTCGTGAGGGTAAGACTTCAGGGTACGAACTGGATCCAAGCCCACAAGCTCCATGAGCTCTTCTGCGGTGCGTTTGCCGCCACGGCGAATCAGCTGGTTGAGCTGGGTGCTAATCAGCATCGAGGGGTTCAAGGAACTGAGTGCATCCTGGTAGATCATGGCCATGTCGTGGCCGCGCAGTGCGTTGCGCTCGTCAGCGGACATTTCCAACAGGTTCTTGCCGCCGTAGAGGATCTCACCGGTGATAACAGCGGTTGGAGGCAACAGACCCATGATGGTCATAGCGATCAAGGACTTACCACAACCGGACTCGCCAACTAGACCCATGGTTTCGCCTGGTGCGACGGTGAAGTTGACTTTGTCCACGATCTTGACATCGCCGTGAGCGTTCGGGAACGCGATGCTGAGGTCCTTGACCACGATCAGAGGTTCTTCGCCGCGGGTGTAGTTTAGGCGACGATCCTCCGACATTTCCGCATCACGCAGCTTAGCCAGCGAAGTGTTCAAAGCCTTGGCGGCTTCTTCCTCAGTGGTATGACCCAAGGTGTTGCGCTTGTCGATCGTAGGATCATTGTCGGAAACAGCTGCGGTGCGCTTGATACGAGGCGAAGCCATGGCATCGGTCAGGCCCTCGGACAGAATGTTCAAAGCGAGCACTGTCAGCAGAATCATCAAACCTGGGAAGAACGTAGGCCACCATGCACCGGAGAGCAGAAGCTGCTTGCCGTCGGCCAAGATGTTGCCCCATGAAGGCTCTGGTGGCTTCACACCAGCGTTAATGAAGGACAAGGAAGCTTCGAAGACGATAGCGTCTGCAACCAGCACGGTAGCGAACACGGCGATAGGAGCAATTGTATTGCGTGCAACGTGCTTGAGGAGGATGTGAGGGATACGAGCGCCCATCACCTTGGCGGCAGCAACGTAGTCCTCGCCAAACTCGCTCAAGATATTAGCGCGAACCACACGAGACAACTGTGGGACGTACAGGAAGCCGATGGCAAACACCAGCACAGGAAGCGAGGTGCCGAACACTGCGACGAACACGGCTGCCAAAGCGATGCCTGGGAAGGACATAATGATGTCCAAAATGCGCATCAAAACTTCGGAGACAACCTTGCCGCCAGTAGCAGCAACGGAACCGAGAACAGCGGCAGCTGCGAGAGCTGCTGCGGTAGCGCACAAGCCGATGACGAGGGAGGAACGGGCGCCGAAGGCGACGCGAGCAAAAATGTCACGACCGATGGCGTCAGTACCGAACCAGTGCTCACCACTTGGCGGCTGAACTGGGGTAGAAGATGCGAGAGGGTCATAGCTGGAGATCAATGGCGCAAAGATAGCTATTGCAGCGATGAGAGCGAGGAAGATCAAAGCGATCTTAGAGGCTACAGGCAGGGACTTAAGACCGGTAAAACGGTGGCCTGCTTTGGTTTCGAGGTTTTCTGTCAGGTTGCGTCGCATTAGATGCTCCTGATGCGTGGGTTGACGAGCACGTACAGCATGTCAACGATGATGTTAATGATGATGAAGGCCACGGCCACGGTAAGTGTTACGCCCTGGACGAGGAAGACGTCGTTACGCGTCACACCGTCGAGGATCAGCTGACCCATAGCCTGGATGTTGAAGATGATTTCGATGATCACGGCGCCACCCATGAGGTAGCCGACGCGGAGGCCGAGAACCGTAATGGGGGTAATCAAAGCATTGCGCAAAACATTTCGAGAAATAACTTCTGACTTCGGGATACCCGAACCAATTGCGGTACGGACATAGTCCTTATCGAGCTCTTCCACCATGGCTGTACGCACAACACGAGTCAACGAGCCGGCAACCGGAACGCCGAGGGCGAATGCCGGAAGGAAGATGTTGTTGAAGTAGATCTGGGGGTTTTCCGTCATCTTGGTCCAGCCGGTGACAAGGGCAGGGAATAGGCCCCACGCGCCGGGGATGGTGCCCAACCACTGGATGAGCAAGATAGCCAACCAGAAGGAAGGAGTTGCAAGCGCTGCGATAGAAACGACACGGATGACCTGGTCAGGCCAGCGATCACGGTACAAGGCTGCGATAACGCCGAAGATGAGAGCGAACACAACTGCGATGAGCAGGCCCCACATGGTCAGCTGCAAGGTGATAGGGAATGCGCGGGCTACAACGTCGGTGACGGGGGTGTTACCGGTGGTGGTGCCCAAGTCGCCGTGCAACATGTCGCCGAGGAAGTGGAAATAACGGACAAGGAGGGGATCGTTGAGGCCGTGGGATTCCCGGTACTCTTCGAGAGCTTCAAGCGATGCTGTTTCACCGAGGGCCAAACGGGCTGGGTCGGCGGGGCTGAAGGACATGATGAAGAATACGAGGAACGTCACACCGAGAATCATGATCGGCAACGCGACGAGGCGCCTACCAATCAGACGAAGGAGGTTAGACATGTGCGTAATCCTGACTATCGGAACTGTTATCTGCAGCTAAGGTCGCTGAACCACGTACATTGCGTGCAACCAATTGAGGGGGTTGGGATATCTTATTCAGCGCTTGCTGGACGAAAAATGTTTGCCGGTGGCCGTGCTATTTATGCCACCGGCAAAGAGGTGAGAGGTGGCGGGTTCCCCCTAGTGCCCTATCTAGGCGATGTGTGGAAAAGATTGGGAGCCAGGGGGAAGATTGTGTGCTACTGAGTGGTGCCAACACCCGAGAAGCTCAGGCCGGTCAGGGAGATCGGCTTAAAGTCAACCAACGTGCTTGCATCCCATGCGGTCGGTGCCTTGCGGTGGAACAGCGGGTAGAGAGGAACGTTCTCGGAGATGATGTCGAGAGCCTCGTGCCACTTGCTCTTCTGCTCGGACTCGCTGGTAGTTGTAAGACCTGCGTCGAGGACCTCTTGAAGCTTGGTGTAAGCTTCGGTGCCCTTCCAGTGCATACGAGTATCGGTCCAAGTGTCTCCGGAGTACCACCAGCGCATGAGCAGGTCAGGGTCGGTGCCGAATACGGATGGGTCGCCAGGTGCGATCACAACGTCGTAAGCCTCCGGCTTGCCGTCGATGGTGTTGTAAACATCCGAGGACTTCTTCTCGGTGAAGTCGACCTGAATGCCCAAAGCGGTGAGGGATTCCTGAATCAAGGGGGTGCACTTCTTAACCCAGTCGTGGTCGGTGCACAGCATGCGCAGCTTGGTAAGGCCAGTCTCCTTGAACAAAGCCTTTGCCTTTTCTGCATCGTGCGAGTAGACAACCTTGGCCTCGTGGTACTGAGGGTGCTCCTTGTGGAGGAAGGAGGTAGGTGCGGTTGCCTGGCCGAGCAGAGCGGTCTTGATGACCTTGTCTATGTCGATGCCATAGAGGAATGCTTGGCGGTTCTTCAAGTCGCTAAATGGGTTGGACTTGTCGTTGTTGAACATCGCGAACAACAAGCCGAAGCCCTGGACGGATTCCACAGTGTGGGTGCCCTTGAGCTGGTCGATGGAGAGGTAAGGAACCGAGTCGATTGCCTGGACGGACTTGGACTGCAAGGCATTGGTACGGGTGGAAGCATCTGGGATGATCTGCCAAACCATGTTCTTTGCGCGAGCTGGCTTAGGGCCGTTGTAATCCTCGAAACGCTCGAACTTCACGGTCTTAGAGGTACCGCCGTTGTCGGTCATCTTGTAAGGGCCGGAACCGATTGGGTTAGCGGAGAATGCGTCAGCATCCTTTTCGACGGCTGCCTTAGGAACGATCTTGACAACTGCAAGGCGGCTAGCAAAAACGCCCGTCTCGGTGGAGAGCTTGAAGATGACGGTCTTGTCGTCCTTCTTCTCTACGCTGGTGATGAACGGAATGAAGGAGGCGTACAGGCTCTTGTTGGCCTTGTCCAAAACGCGCTCGAAGGAAAAGACAACGTCATCGGCGGTGACTGCGCTGCCATCGTGGAACTTGGCGCCGTCGCGAAGCGTGACCTCAACCTCAGTGCCGTTAGCCTTTGGCATTTCCTTAGCCAAAGCTGCGTAAGTCTCGCCGGTTGCTGGGTCAATTTCGGTCAGGCCTTCGAGAGTGTGCCAGTTGGCAGCAACCGTCAGTGCGGCAGTGGTGGACATTGGGTCATAGCCATTGGTGCCCAATTCATAAGAGATTGCTGCGTTAATGGTGCCATCGTTATTGGCGGAGCCGGCTGCTGCTTGGCTGCCGGATGCGGAAGAACCGCTGTTATCGGGGGCACACGCCGAGAGGGTGGCGGCGAAGCCTGCTGCGAGTCCGACTGCGCCGGAGATCTTGAAGAAATCGCGGCGAGAGTAGCGGCGCTGTGAATCCATGCTCATAGGAGTTTCCTTTCCCAAGTGAGGAATTAGCATCGACGGTCGATCTACAAAGCATCCTACATCAGACGTCTGATGTCAGGGGTGAAAATGTGTTAACATCACACCTGAAAGCCACGGATCGAGCATTCTCAACCCCCATTCCATTGTGGTTAGGCATGTCCAGGCAGAGCAGTGACATGGTGAAACGGGAGGCCAACGGTCTGCGACACAGTACTTGTGAAAGTGATTCTCACCGATTACTAGGGGTAAACATCGCAACCCCCCAAAAACCAGTGATTTATCTCTCCTCAAAGTCAGCAACAAAGTACCCCTGTACGGAACCAAGGAGTCACCGTGAAGGACCATTTAGGGAGCAGCTTCGGCAAAAACCCCACCGTCTTAGCCATTGAAAACTACATACGTGAAAACGGCCTTACCCCAGGAGACGTACTCCCCTCAGAGGCCGCCATCTGTGAACACCTAGGTGTATCCCGCTCCTCAGTACGAGAAGCCATGAGAACCTTGGCGTCCCTTGATGTTGTAGAAATTCGCCATGGGCACGGAACCTACGTTGGAAAAATGTCCATGGCTCCACTCGTCAACGGCATGGTCCTCAGGCTGACGCTCAACGAAAAATCCGCGATCGAAAACCTCCAACATGTAGTAGGTATGCGCATCGCCCTCGACCGCAACAACGCTAAAGAACTCGCCGCCTATTACAAAGGACGTGAAACCCCCAAGCTCGACCAAATCGTGGAAGAAATGAAAATCCAATTCGAGCGCGGCGAATCCTTTGAACACCAAGACTTCCTCTTCCACCAACTGCTCAACAACCATCTCTCCAACCCGCTCATGCAGGAATTTTCCATGGCACTGTGGGAAATTCACACCCGCGTTGTGCCACGGTTGGGACTACGCGACCCCGAAGACATCTCCAACACTGTCCAAGCACACGCACACATGGTAGAAGCGCTGCGTGCGGGAGACGTCGACAGGCTGCTAGAAACCATCGACGAGCACTACCAGCCACTGCTCAGCATCCTAGAGAAGAAACGCCAATACGTCGAACAAACAGAGCACGCAGCTGAATCCCAGAAAGGCACCCCCCACCTATGACGCACGCACTCGGTGTCGACATCGGCGGCACCAAAATCGCAGTCGGAATCGTCGACACCACCGATCCCACTACCGTGATCAACCGACACATCGTCCCCACACCCGATCACGACGTCATCAACCAGGTTCGCTACGCCATCGCCCACATCATCACCCCCGAAGTAACCAGTATCGGCATTGGCGCGCCGGGTGTGATCGACGAAACCACCGGCGTAGTCGTCTCCTCAGGGCCCACCATGCAAGGCTGGGCAGGCACACGCATCGCCGAAACTATTACGGAAGAGTTTTCGCTTCCCGTCGCCGTGCATAACGACGTCCGCGTCATGGGACTCGGCGAATCCATCTACGGTGCAGGGCGCGACTACAACAACGTACTCTTTGTCAGCCTTGGTACCGGAGTTGGCGGTGCGATCGTCCGAGACGGGCAACTAGTAGCCTCCCCACACCACACCGCGGGCGAACTACGAGCACTAATCGGCAGGCTTCCTGACGGCCGCGCGGATCTTCTAGAAAACTTCGCCGCAGGCCCAGGACTGGCACGACGATTCGGTGAGCTCTACCCAGAACACGCAGGTCGCGACCTACGATCCATCATGGAGCTCTACCATGCAGGTGACGCCACCGCCCACGAGTACATCACTTCCACACTGGAAGCAGCAGGCGAAACCATCGCGGGATTCACAAGCGCCATCGACGTAGACGCCATCGTGATAGGCGGTGGAGTAGGCAACATCGGCACTGCCATCATCGAACCATTTGCCCGCGGATTTGCTGCTCACGCCATCCCACCACTAGGCGAGATCCCTATTCGCCAAGCGCAACTTGGCACCGACGCACCGATCGTGGGCGCCGCATACCTAGGTCACAGTGCCATCGCATAACGCTCAATAACTATTGAAGGAGAAAAATCATGGACCGCAATGCCTTTATTTCCCAAGTAGGTGGCAGCTTGATCGTGTCAGCACAAGCACCAACGGGGCACCCACTGCGCGACACCCGCACCATCGCCTTCCTCGCAAAAGCCGCGGAATACGGTGGATCCACTGCTATTCGCTGTGGCGGCTACGGCGGACTCGACGACATCGCCGCTGTGCGCGAAGCAGTGTCAGTGCCAGTGATCGGTCTGACCAAAGAAGGCGACACCGGAGTGTACATCACTCCAACCATTGCCTCCGCAGTAGCAGTGGCACAAGCAGGCGCAGACGTTGTCGCTATCGACGCTACCCTGCGCCCACGCCAAGACGGGTCGACCTTCAAAGAACAAGTCGATGCAGTTCATGCGGAAGGAAAACTCGCCATGGCCGACATCGCCACTGCTGAAGAAGCAGTTCAAGCACACCGCGATGGCGCTGACATCATCTCCACCACGTTGGCTGGTTACACCGAAAATCGTGAAAAAACTCACGGTCCCGACATCAAACTGATCAAGGAAATCCGTGAGCTCCTAGGCGATGAGATCTTCCTCATCGGTGAAGGCCGCTTCCACAGCCCAGAGCACGTCAAGCAGGGATTTTCTGCAGGTATCGACGCCGTCATCGTCGGCACCGCTATCACCGACACCGCATGGGTTACCACCCAGTTTGCTAACGCAGCCCGCGGAAACTAGCACCCCCACACATCACAACCTGAGGAGTATCAAGGAATGAAACAGATCATCGGTGATCTGGTCACTCCAGCCGGCGTTCTACCGCACCATCGGATAGACATCGACTCTAACGGAATGATCGCAGCGATCACACCAGCACCGGAAGTAGACAATGCACCTCTCGTGCTGCCTGGCCTTGCCGACATTCACAACCACGGTGGAGCAGGGGAGTCCTTCCCCAACTCCGACTACGACGGATGTGTAATCGCCGCACGCCACCACCGCGCGCACGGATCGACCACGCTGCTGGCGTCGACAGTATCTATGCCCGAGGACACCCTCCTGCCGCAACTATCCCTCCTAGCGGATCTTGCCGACGCCGGCGAAATTGACGGAATCCACGCCGAAGGCCCCTTTGTTAACCCCTGCCGCTGCGGTGCCCAAGATCCCGAAGCGATCATCCCAGGCGACCCCGAGCTATTCAAGAAAATGATCAGCGCGGCACGTGGCTGGCTCAAATCCATGACCTTCGCCCCCGAAACCGCGCACGCCACAGAACTCATCGACCTGTGTGCTGAAAACAACATCATCGTCTCCCTCGGGCACACCGACGCCGACTTCTCCGTCACCGAAAAAGCCCTGACCTACGCAGTGGCCGCAGGCGCAACAGTGACCGCAACGCACCTGTTCAACGCCATGCCGGCCATCCACCACCGCGCACCAGGAGCTGCAGCAGCGCTTATCGACGCCGCCGCCCGCGGTAACGCTCACGTCGAGCTCGTCGCCGATGGTATCCACCTTGATGACCACACCGTACGCATGGTCATCGACTCCGTAGGTGCGGATCGCGTGAGCTTTGTCTCCGACGCGATGGGCGCAGCCGGAAAAGAAGACGGTGACTACGTTCTTGGAGCCCTTGCCGTCACAGTCAAAGACTCCGTCGCACGCTTGACTACTACCGACGGCAGCGAAGGCGCCATCGCAGGTGGTACCTCCCGTGTGATCGACCAAGTGCGCCGACACGTTGCAGCAGGATTCCCCATAGAAGACGTGGTCAAAGCCGCAACCGAAGGCACCCGAATCCTCGGACTACACGACCGCGGAGCCATCGAAGTAGGAAAACGCGCCGACCTAGTTCTATGCAGTGGCGACTTCCACGTCGACCACGTGCTGATCAAGGGCGAGGAAATCTAAGGCCACAAGCCCCTTAAAACGAAAGAGAAAACCATGGAGATCGTAATCACCCCCACCAAGGAAGACGCCGCCCGCATTGCAGCCGACATCTTGGAAGAATACGCACGCGAAGGTAAAACCCTTGGCCTTGCCACCGGATCTACTCCACTTGGCACCTACCAAGAGCTCATTCGGCGACACAATGAGGAAGGCTTGTCGTTCGCCGAATGCCAAGCATTTACTCTCGACGAATATGTTGGCCTGCCTCGCGAACACGAGCAAAGCTACTACAGCACCATCCGACGGGAATTTACTTCACATATCGACATCCCAGATGAGAAGGTGTTCAATCCTGACGGCACCGCAGAGCACCCAGGAAAAGCTGCACAGGAATACGATCGTCTGATCGCAGACAAAGGTGGCGTTGACGTGCAAATTCTGGGCATTGGAACCGATGGTCACATTGCCTTTAACGAGCCCACCTCGTCTATGGCAAGCCGCACGCGCATCAAGACGCTGCACCCAGACACGGTTCGTGACAACTCCCGTTTTTTTAATGGCGACGAATCACAAGTTCCACACCATGTGATGACCCAAGGAATCGGCACCATCCGCGAAGCACGACACCTGCTCATGCTCTGCTTTGGCGAGAACAAAGCAGATGCTGTCAAAGCCATGGTCGAAGGCCCAGTAGCTGCCGTATGCCCAGCATCTGTTTTGCAGCTCCACGAGCATGCCACCGTGATCGTTGATGAGGCGGCGTCCGCAAAACTTGAGCACACCCAGTATTATCGCTATGCCTTAGAGAATAAGCCTGACTGGCAACGTTTTTAAGCACATAGGTAAAGGAGCGCTCCTCTTGGGTGAGGGGAGCGCTCCTTTATACGTTATTGATTAACGAATACCTGGGATACGGATGTTAAAGAAGTTGACAAGCAAACTTCCGATTCCAAGTACGGAAATTATTGCACCAACGACACCGGCTAGCGTGGCTATTGTTGATGACCAAGATCCAAATAATCCGTGTTTATTTTTTTCAATATTCTCGGCATTGATCTCGTTCCCAGTTTTTACAACAGCTGGTGGTCTACTAGAATCTACAAGTTTGATGAGTGAATAGACTTCGTTGGACTCATCAGTCTTATCGTAGTTGGGGACAATCAGTGTGCCATCTTTTCGCGCGATAAAGGTTCCGTGAGCTAATTCTTCTGTTTGCCGACCCCGCGGCAGGCGAAGCTCCCGTTCTTTAAGCCAATCTTTTTTCTCGGGGTCGTACCAAGAGAGCTTTCCTTCTTCTCCGCTTTCAACCACGATTTTCCCTGACGGATCGAAAGCAACATTTGACCAACCGGAAAAACCAGTTTTATCGGTTCCTATAATGCCTGATATATCACTGAGTTCGCGATCCTGATAACGCAGAACCTGACCAAAGGCGTAGTCTTTGTGTGGGTTCTGATCAAAACGGACAACTAAAGATCCATCTGAATGTATGTTGACTGCGTTAGCCAGTTTAGGGTCGTTAGAACGCGAACCTTGCATGACTTTGACGACGGGGTCTTCAGTGGTTCCAGCGGCTTCAGCTTTGATGGATAAAATCGTATTTTTTATGGTTTGTTTGGTACCACCCAATTCAGAATGTAAATCTGAACTCGAGTTTAATATGAATGTACCGTCTTCCATTGGAATAAACTCGGGGACGTCATTGTAGAACTCGTACAGCATAGCGTATGGGGTGGTAGTTCCGGTCATACTCTCTTTTAGCTCTTCAGGGAAGAGTTCCTGTGCTGGAGGAAGATCTTTATACTGGAATGAGTTATGAGTTAAAATTCCTAGCTTCGCTTTGCGATCTTTTACAGGTACGTAGCTGCTACTGCTAGATTCTGTAATAGCCACTAACTTTTTAGTTTTTGGATGATAGGCTATGTTTTGGATGGGGTCAGTAGCTGAAGCCACTTTATAGGGTGTGCCGATTTTGGTTGTCGAAACAGGAACTGCTATAAGGTCTTTTTGATTCGTGCTTTCTACGTAGTAGTAGATCCGAGAATCGGGATCATAAGTCCCGACCTTAACTTGTCCTAACTTCGGAACAGCTACTTCTTGTAGTTGTTCTAGATTATTGTCTAGAAGATAGAGTCCTTTTTTTCCGACTGCCACTAGAATTGCGTCACCGAGATCAACGAGTTTGTGATAGCCGTCAGTGTAACCTTGAGGCGATTTCCATTCTTTTCCGGATTGGATGTAGCCGCCTTTCAGAAGAGAGGGCTTTTCTCCAAAACCATCGTAAGAGAATGAAAGCGGTGCTAAACCTTCGTTTTCTCCATAAAACTCGGAGAACATTTGTACACCTCCTGGATTCGCCAAAGCTGATACTATGTTCGTCCATTCAGTGCGGTTATCCTCGCTTTTGATAGTAGCGCTTCCAGGATAAAGATTAGCGATTTTTACACGCTGTTCTGGCTTGTACCAATTTCCTGTCGGGTATTGCTTTGAGGCCACTTCGGCATCGATATAGCTATCTTCGTTGCTGATAACAATCTTTGGGTCTTTAATTGTTAAATCTAGTTTACAATTAGTAAAATTTTTACTGTCGTCACAGTACTTTAGGTAAACAATTTTTCCACGAAATTGTGCTTCAGTGCGTTCCTTGGCAGCATCGTATGTAGCTTTTTCTAGATTAAACTCAAAATTATTCGTAGAGATACGCTGCGCGCCGTCTTCAACCTTACTGGCGCCGCCAGTGTAATTATTGAAGCTTTCGCGAATTCCCCAGTTCATTTTGCCTGACGTGGCGACAACCATCGGTTTCTGTAGTTCTTCAGCAACTGCTGTCGTGGTTGCCACCGAAATGAATGAAGCGATAGTTGTTGTGGCTAAAAGATAGATAAAACGCGAGCCTTGAAACTTTGGATGCATAAATTATTTCCACTTCCATATATTAAAAAGGGGGATAAAAATGTATTGCTGCAAGTGAACCATTACGACTAGTTCTGAAAAATGGTGAGGGGAAAACTAGTTGGCAGGTTACTAATGCCTCAATTTTATCGAGGAAGAAAACTTACGATTAATGAAATTAATCCTGCTATTATCCCGAAATATTTAAAGAAGGTAATAGCATATTTCCAGCCGGTGGATTGAGCGTTTGCTGTATTGACAGGCTCGGGCATTGGGAGTGTGGCAGCCATAGCAAGTCGATTCTTGCGTGCTGATTTTTCCACTTCAATCTTGTCGGTCTTACTGTCAACGGATGTGGAAAATATTTCCAGTTCAGGGACGTTGACTGGCATTACGTGCACATGATGATTTTTGTGGAGAATCTCTGAGGAAACTCCCCAGTTAATCACAGAAAAGGCATCGTATTCGTAGGTGTCGTTATTTGACTCCAAATCATTAATGATATCCGTTAACGCAGATTTTCCTTCCTCCGAGAGTTTGATGCGCTTTTCAATCGCCTTCTTCTTTTGGGGGTCTGTTTCATTGGAGTGAAGAACTGTATGAGAGGCGATGCTTTCCGTGAGTAAAGGAAGGGCTTGTTTGGACGTTTTTAAGTCGATGCCGACTTGGCTGATGTCTATAGCACGTGCAAGTTTATTGCCTTCTGACTGTAAAAGTGACAGCACAACGCGTGCTTTCCCAATAAAACACGCACGTTCGGAACGATGGTGTATCTCCGTGAGGGCTATGGCCTTATCTCGCGAGGTATAAAAATTGTCATAATGCTGGTCTCTTGCTGCACTATGGTACATGTGCCGCTTTTTTGATATATATGCAAAGGTGGCAATTGAATTCGAATATTTGTTTCCATCGCTCGCTGGGGTGTGATAGTAGCCTTCGACCATTGCATCGATTGTTGGTTCCGACGCTATGGCTACTGTTTGCGGGATGGCAACTGAGATGGTGCTAGCGCCGGAGATTACTGCGAGCGCGAGGGTACACGCCATGAGGGGGCGAGGGCGGGGCATATAAAGCATATAAAGCCTTGTTGTAGAGGGAAAATATGACAAACACAAACTAGCAAGGTAAGGCATACCTTTCTAGATTGTGTTTTTTACAGGGGTGCTACAAGGCATCGGTCACCTTTTATGTCTGTCTAAAAGTGGTGGTAGAGGTAAAGATTTGACTTTTGTCTAAATGTTGTCTCTTACCCCCGTTTGCCATGGGCTGAATTGTTTTAGGTTGTTATTGCCCGATGGTTTGTTGCTTTCCTTCATTGTGTGTACTGTAACTTCTGGTTTTGTATAAAACAGCTACAAAGCCACTAAGTAAATTTCCAAACCTACTTTGTTGTAGGCCTCCCGCCTTATGCGACCGTGTGAATAACAGGCAGCGAGCACCCCAGCTACTGAGTTAGGGGAGCGCTAGTGGCCCTCAAGAGCGCGGTTCACGCCGTTAAAGGTGGGTAGGAACCGCAACGAGAAAGGCGCTAGGTCACTTCTATGACCATGACTGATCCAATCGCCGACATGCTGTCGCGCGTGCGCAATGCAAACAATGCGCACCACGATGCAGTGTCGATGCCTTCTTCTAAGCTCAAGGCAAACATTGCCGAGATTCTGAAGTCTGAAGGCTACATTGCTGACTACAAGGTTGAGGATGCAAAGGTCGGCAAGACCTTGACCCTCGACCTGAAGTACGGCCCAAACCGTCAGCGTTCCATCGAGGGCGTTCGTCGCGTTTCCAAGCCAGGTCTGCGTGTGTATGCAAAGTCCACCAACCTGCCACAGGTCCTCGGCGGCTTGGGCGTGGCCATCATCTCCACGTCCCAGGGTCTGCTGACCGATCGTCAGGCTACCGAGAAGGGTGTAGGCGGAGAAGTTCTCGCCTACGTCTGGTAAGGGAGGAGACGAAACATGTCACGTGTAGGTAAGGCACCTATCGCAATTCCATCCGGCGTTGACGTAAAGATCGACGGCCAGCATGTTGAGGTCAAGGGTCCTAAGGGCACCTTGGATCTCACCATCCCAGAGCCAATCGTCGCTTCTATTGAAGATGGCCAGATTAGCGTCGTTCGTCCGGACGATCACCGCAAGAACCGTTCTTTGCATGGTCTTTCCCGCTCGCTCGTTAACAACATGGTTGTTGGCGTTACCGAGGGTTACACCATCAAGATGGAGATCTTCGGCGTTGGTTACCGTGTTGCTCTGAAGGGCAAGGACCTTGAGTTCTCTCTTGGTTACTCCCACCCAGTGCTGATCGAGGCACCAGAAGGCATCACGTTCGCCGTTGACGGCAACACCAAGTTGTCTGTCTCCGGCATCGACAAGCAGAAGGTCGGACAGATCGCCGCCATTATCCGTCGTCTACGTAAGGATGATCCTTACAAGGGCAAGGGTATTCGCTACGAAGGCGAGCAGATCCGTCGCAAGGTCGGAAAGACGGGTAAGTAAGCATGAGTAACACCGAAAATAACAGCGCAAAGCGTCTTCCAGTGGGCAAGGATATCTCCACCCGCCGTCGTATCGCTCGCGCACGCCGTCACGACCGTATCCGCAAGAACCTGCGTGGCACCGCCGAGACCCCACGTCTCGTCGTGCACCGCTCTTCTCGCCACATGCACGTTCAGGTTATCGACGACATCGCTGGTCGTACCCTGGCTGCTGCTTCTACCTTGGAAGCAGAAGTACGCGCACTTGAGGGTGACAAGAAGGCTAAGGGTGCAAAGGTCGGTCAGCTGATCGCCGAGCGCGCACAGGCTGCTGGCATCACCGCTATCGTTTTCGACCGCGGTGGCTACAAGTACCACGGCCGTATTGCAGCTTTGGCTGATGCAGCTCGCGAAGGTGGTCTGAAGTTCTAATGACTGCTATCTCCATGAACCTCAACGGAAGGATTGCGTAATGCCGGGACGTGAACGGCGTGACGGCGGACGCTCCGCCGACGACAACCAGAAGAAGAACGACCGCCGCGGCGGTCGCCGCGATGATCGTCGCAACCAGCAGCAGGACGAGCGCTCTCAGTACATCGAGCGCGTCGTGACCATCAACCGTGTGTCCAAGGTCGTGAAGGGTGGTCGTCGCTTCAGCTTCACTGCTCTCGTGATCGTTGGCGACGGCAAGGGCATGGTCGGTGTTGGTTACGGCAAGGCCAAGGAAGTTCCAGCTGCAATTCAAAAGGGTGCAGAGGAAGCTCGCAAGAACTTCTTCCGCGTTCCTATGGTTGCTGGCACCATTACCCACCCAGTTCAGGGCGAGGCAGCAGCGGGCATCGTTATGATGCGCCCAGCTGCTCCTGGTACCGGTGTTATCGCTGGTGGTGCTGCACGTCCAGTTCTCGAATGCGCAGGCGTTCAGGACATTTTGTGCAAGTCTCTTGGCTCCGACAACGCCATCAACGTGGTTCACGCCACCGTTGCTGGCCTGAAGCAGCTCAACCGCCCAGAAGAGGTTGCCGCACGTCGTGGCAAGACCTTGGAGGAAGTTGCTCCAGCTCGTATGCTGCGCGCTCGCGCAGGACAGGAGGCTTAAACCATGGCCCTGAAGATTACCCAGCACAAGGGTTTGGTTGGCGCTAACCCAAAGCAGCGTAAGAACATTGCTGCTCTTGGTCTCAAGCACATCAACCACTCCGTAGTACACCAGGACACCCCAGTCGTTCGCGGCATGGTCAATGTGGTCCGCCACATGGTGTCTGTTGAAGAAGTGGCAGGGGAGTAATAATGAGCGAACCAATTAAGCTCCACGACCTGCGCCCAGCAAAGGGTGCAAACAAGCCAAAGACCCGCGTTGGCCGCGGTGAGGCTTCCAAGGGTAAGACCGCAGGTCGCGGTACCAAGGGCACCAAGGCTCGCAAGCAGGTTTCCGCTGCTTTCGAGGGTGGCCAAATGCCGCTGCACATGCGTCTGCCAAAGCTCAAGGGCTTCAAGAACCCTGCAAAGGTCTACTACCAGGTCGTCAACGTTTCCGACCTCGAGAAGGCTTTCCCACAGGGTGGCGACATTGCTGTAGCTGACATCGTTGCTAAGGGCCTCGTTCGCCCTAAGCAGCCTGTCAAGGTTCTTGGCAACGGCGAGATCAGCGTCAAGCTGAACGTCACTGCAACCAAGTTCTCCAAGTCTGCAGTTGAGAAGATCGAAGCCGCTGGCGGCTCCGTGACCGAGGCTTAATCTAAAGCTTCGCCGAGCTGGTAGTTACTCATTATGAGTAGCTACCGGCTTTCTTTTTGCCTATATACGGTGCCATTTATGTGTTCGGGGTAACAGAATTAAAGAAATGTAACCTGCGACCTTTATTATCGAATGGTTGGTTTAACCCCGCTATCGCTATGAGAGGTAAACACCCTAGTGGCAACGCACAATCCGACCCTGAATGACAAAATCTTTGGGTCCGTGGCTAAAAAAGAAGCCCTACTTAAGACAAATTTCCTCCGATACTTCACCCGCTGTATCCTCGCCGGTGTTTATCTCACCCTCGGAACCGCATTTTCCGCGCACGTTGGTCAAAAAGTAGAAAACCTCGCACCAGGACTCGGCTCGGTCACCTTCGCAATGTTCTTCTTCGTAGGACTCGCCTCCATCGTGATCCTCAACGCAGAGCTCGTGACCAGCAACATGATGTACATGTCCTATGGTGTAGTCGGCAAAAAGATCCCCTGGCATAAAGCAGCCCTCGTACTCATCGTCTGCGTCATCGGCAACCTGGTCGGTGCCGTAATCATTGGCTATCTGCTCGGCCAATCTGCAGCCTACAGCGGATTGACCCCAGAATCATTCGTTTCTGTCACGCTTGACCACAAGCTGGAAAAGCACTCCATGGGGCTTTTCGCAGAAGCGATGCTGGCCAACTTTGTGGTCAACATGGCCATCGTGGGTTGCGCGCTGATTAAAGACATCGCCGGAAAACTTATCTGGCTGATGTTCGTCATCGGCATGTTCGTAGGCCTCGGCCTCGAGCACGTAGTGGCCAACTTCGGCCTTGTTACGCTCGTAGGCTTCGGCTCAGAGGTACACAGCGAGTACTTCACCGCCGGTTACATCCTGCACAACTGGGGTATCGACTTCTTTGGCAACCTCGTTGGCGGAGGACTATGCATCGGCGGCGTGTATGCATGGTTGAATCGCGGCAGCGAAAACTACCGCGACTAATTACAGATCTACAACTCCTGCGTAGAGCTTGAACGTAGCATCACCCAGTGCTCCAATGAGCGTGATGCCTGCACGGTGAGCGTCGGCAATAGCGGAAGTAACCGCAGGCGCCGACGAAACCACAGTGCTACAACCACAAAGGCGAGCAATATCGACCACGGTGGCGTCGATAAGCCCTGTGGTGGCAAAAATGACGGCGTTACTAGGGTCTTCGGACATCATTGCCGCACCCAGAACTTTCCAGCCGGCTTGATGAGCCGTTAAGCACTCGCGGACAACAATCTCGTCACCGTCAGAACCAAAAATTCCAGCAGCATGCGTTGCACTAGTTTTTCGCCTAAGATCAGCCAGCTTAAGCAACCTAAGAAATGCCGATTGGATCTGCTCCGGCGTGCATCGAAGCGTTGATATTTTTACGGGATCTGGGGAATCCTCGGCAGGGATGATGTCAATGTCCATCCGGTTATAAGGATTAACTCCCGCTACCGACCCCGCACAATAACATGCCTGAGATACTTGCTGTACCGAGCCAATCACTCCTTGTTGCCGCAGCATGCCGTGGATAAGTTCCACATCGTGTCCTCGGACGCGATCAACCACGGTGTAAGGGGTGGCATGGATAAGCACGCTGAGTTGCTCATCGTTTAGCACCGTGCGTTGACGCGTACCATGTTGCCACTGAGCGTCCTCGCAAAAGAACGAATCGACAGCCGTGAGCGAAGTTATACGTGCCATGAA
Organism: Corynebacterium rouxii; assembly: GCF_902702935.1. NCBI lineage: Bacteria > Bacillati > Actinomycetota > Actinomycetes > Mycobacteriales > Corynebacteriaceae > Corynebacterium > Corynebacterium rouxii. The sequence goes on from NZ_LR738855.1 coordinate 504,425, forward strand.
TCTCCTTTGTGTAGCAGCCAAGCAGCGCTGTTAGCTGCAACAACATCGTGACATTCCTCGGTGGACAACACGATATGCCAGCCCTCGGGGACGGTGACATCCTCATCAAAAGCGACGATTACCATGACGTCACTACGGCCATCGTAAGCATTAACGTAAGCCAAACAATCTTGATCCAACCAAACAGGAGATAGGTGACCGCGACCAAAATTCAAGGATTTTCGAGCCTGTAGCATCCGTCTAAAAAGCAGGAGATCGGAATGGGGATCCGCATCCTGAACCGACACTGCAAACTGCTCCCAGCCTTCGGGCTGCGGCAGCCACGTCTGCCCAGTAGGAGAAAACCCAAGACCAGGGCGTTGTAGCGTCCACGGCAGGGGGATTCGGCAGCCATCGCGGCCGGCTTCACGGTGCTCGGTGCGGAAATACGTGGGGTCTTGGCGCAGGGCGTCGTTAAGCGTGGTGTGCTCCGGTAGATTAAGTTCCTCGCCCTGATAGATGTACACCGAACCTGGCAACGAATACATCAGCATATGCGCAGCGCGGGCGCGGCGCGCACCGAGTTCAGCGTCGGGTTGCTCATCCGTAGCACGAATACCGTTGGGGCGCGCGCCTGGCGTACTTAGGCCTAGGCGTGACGACGCGCGAACAACGTCGTGGTTCGACATCACCCACGTCGCCGGCGAGCCCGTAGAGGCAAGGGCCTCCAAGGACGTATGAATCACACGTCCAAGATCCTCAGAACGCCACGGGCAGATGAGGAAATCGAAATTAAATGCTTGGTTCATCTCATCTGGCTGAACATAATGCGCAATATCTGTGGCGGCATCAACCCACGCCTCAGCAACCAAAGCGCGATTGCCTGGGTATTCATCCAGAACCGTGCGCCAATGCCGGTAGATCTGATGGACCTCTTCACGATTCCACATTGGGGGAGGGGGAACATCCTCGGGACTGTCATGCCCGCCATCGACCATCGTCCAGTGGAACTGCCAGTCGGGTAGATCTGGGTCCTTGGCAAGACCATGGGCTACATCTACACGGAAACCGTCGACGCCACGGTCAAGCCAGAAACGAAGAATACTGTCAAAGAACTCGACCACCTCGTGGTTTGACCAGTTAAGATCCGGCTGCGAAGAATCAAATAAATGCAGGTACCAAGAAGGATCGTTCTCCCATGGGGAACCGGGTGCGTCCTCACGAGTACAGACCTGCGTCCACGCACTACCACCAAAAATAGAAAGCCAATCGTTGGGTGGCTCACAACCATCAGATCCCTTGCCCTCGCGGAACCAATAATGGTTGCGCTCAGGAGAACCAGGACCTGCTTTTAAAGCCTCACGGAACCACACGTGCTGATCAGAAGTGTGATTAGGAACGAGATCGAAAATCACCCGCAGGCCACGTTCATGAGCCTCAGAGATAAGCTCCTCCGCATCAGCGTTGGACCCGAACAACGGATCAACGCTGAAATAATCAGCAACATCATAACCGCCATCACGCTGCGGGGAAGTATAAAATGGTGACAGCCAGATGGCGTCTACGCCGAGGTCACGCACATAATCCAACCGAGAGGTAATTCCCCGAAGCGTTCCCATAGGTCCACCCGACGAAGCGAAGGACTTGGGGTAAATCTGGTAAATGGCGGTGTCACGCCACCAAGCATGGGGGTCTCTAGTATCCATGGACAACATTGTTACACGGACAAGATAACGCCAGAAGTAGGACCAAGCTCAACGCAGCTGCGATCTGAGGGATCGGGATATGTCACATCACGACAACGGAAAAGCTCATGTGGCTGGGGCTGCTGAAGCTCAATGCGTACTGGCTTATTGCCTGCATTGAGCGCAACGAGCACACTGTCGCCATGATGGGTGCGGCGATACACCATGACCTTGGGGTGCTCCTTCAAGAAAGAAAGATCAAACTTTAGGTCAGCATAGCCATTCAAAGCGGGCAGATCAGAACGCAACTGGATGAGCTTTTGCACGTGATGGAACAACGAATCGGCACGTGCCTGCTGTTGCACTACGCCCTCACTACCGGCAGTCATCGGGAGATACAGGGGAGCGTCGCCAAGCGAAAATCCGCCGTTAGGTAACTGAGAATCCCAGCACATTGGGGTGCGCGAACCCGTGCGCGCATAGCCGCCCTCCTTCGTAGGGATATCCGCATAATTAAGACCGATCTCGTCACCATAATAAATAAAAGGAAGACCAGGCATCGTGAGCTGGAACAAGAAGAACAACGCGCGCTCGTGCTCATTCAGGCGTGGTGCAAGGCGTGGGCAGTCATGGTTGCCACTGATAAAACTAAACAGTCCTGCCTCATGGGTGTGCTCCCATTGCGGCAAATACATGTCGAGAAACTCTTGGGCTCCCGTAGCGGAACATGAATTGAAAAAACTTAAATCATCGCGCCGCTCTAGCGGGGTATCAGTGTTGCGTGCCAACACGTTGTAGCCGTTGCCACGCCAGTCGAGATAAAAGTCAGCATCAAAGCCTGCCTCAAACGCTTGAGAAGGCGTACCCCATTCCGACACGAAGATGGCATCAGGAAACTCAGCACGAACTCGGCTCAACATGGACTGCCAGATGCCAATTGTGGCTCGCTTAGTGGTGCCATCGTTTTTCACAAGCGAATCCGCCATATCCACGCGGAAACCATCTGCACCCTGCGACAACCAGTACTTCATAATCTCTACCATCGCGTCTTGATTTGCCCGTGGGCCAGGAGCATCTACTGGTTGGTGCCATGGCTGGGTCATTTCTGCGAAACCGTAATTGAGCGCAGGTTGAGACTTGAAGAAATTAATAATGTACGCGCCGTTGCGGGGGTGTTCACCGCCGATAAAAGCTAGCCCCGCACCACCCTCAAATGCGTGCGAAGTCCAAATATAGCGGTCGTCAAAATCTGTGTATTCACTAGCAGCACTTTGTTGAAACCACGGATGCTGCTCGCTGGTGTGGCCGGGAACGAGATCTAGGATCACTGCAATTCCGCGGGTGTGGGCTTGATTGAAAAGCTCGACTAAATCTTCATGGGAGCCGTACCTCGGGGCCACCTTTGTGTAGTCGCGCACATCGTAGCCGCCGTCTTTAAAAGGCGAATCAAAGCATGCGTTGAGCCAGATTCCAGTGATGCCGAGGTCGCTGAGATAGTCCAGTCGTGAGATGATTCCGCGGAAATCTCCGATGCCGTCTTCGTTGGAATCGGCAAAGCTAGGAGGGTAAATCTGATAAAACGTACCCGAGCTTAAAGTGGTGAGAAGTGGAAGGCGTTTCGACGTCATGCGCTCCATCGTACTGAGCATTGATGGAACGTTTGGCTAATGCTTCTTGCGGTGTGGGGTATCGATATAAGTGTCGAAGCGATGAGGTTATTACCAGTAGGGGCGGGGGTAGTGGTGTGGGGATAAAAACATCTGTGAATTGGCTCATTTCTCGTTAAGGCTCTGTTAATATCGAACGAGAGTCGGGGGCTTAGTAGTGCCTTATCGTCGCAGTTCGGGTGTGCTCGCGGCGCTGAAACGGCCATTTTCAGGTATCGGAAATGAAATTCCACTATAGTGTGTGACTTAGGTGACCTGATAAAAATTTGTCGGGCTTGGTCACACAATATTAAGCTTACGGCTTGAATGGTGATTACCACCTAGCTTGAAACGTATCCGCGCTGGTCAACGGATTGGGCTAGGGGCTTTTGGGTAAACCATAAGTCTTTTTCTAACTGTAAAGGCGGTGTCGTGGATATGGTCCACACCAAGAAAATTCTCAGCGTAGTTGCTGCATCTACTCTGATCCTCACAGGCTGCTCCAGCGAGTCCGGCTCCAGCAATAAAGCTTCCGATTCTGGCGCTTCCAACGAGGCAACCTTGACCGTTTGGGGCCCTCAGGAAGATCAGGACGGCGCTGACGGATGGCTCCAGTCAGTTCAGAAGGAATTCGAAAAGGCTCATCCTGACTACAAGATCACCTGGAAGAACTCCGTTGTTTCTGCAGGTGATGCAGGTAAGACTGTTAACCAAGACCCAAGCGCAGCAGCAGACGTTTACGTCTACGCTAACGACCAGCTCGGTACCCTCCTTGATGCAGGTGCTGTCGGCGAGCTCTCCGATGACGGCATGAAGCAGCTCAAGGAACAAGCAGAAGGCACCATGGCTGCCAGCGTGACCGGCCAAGATGGCAAGGCATACGGTCTGCCAATCGAGCCAAACACCTGGTTCATGTACTACAACAAGTCCAAACTCAGCGTTGACGACGTCAAGTCCTTCGACACCATGTTGGAGAAGGCAAAGGTCTCCTTCCCAATTTCTAACTCCTGGTACTTCCCAGCTTTCTACGCTGGTGCAGGCGCTAAGTTCTTCGGCGACGATGGCCTCAAGGCAGACGCGGGCATCGACTTGGGCGCTAAGGCTGGCGACGTAACTAAGTACCTCGCAAACGTTGTCCGTAACCCTAACTTCGTCAACGATGTTGATGGCTCCGGCATCGGCGGCATGAAGAACGGCTCCGTCGACGTTGTCTTCTCCGGTTCTTGGGACGCAAACAACGTCAAGGAAGCCCTCGGCGACAACTACGCTGTGGCATCTCTGCCAACCTTCAAACTTGATGGCAAAGACGTACAGATGAAGGCATTCTCCGGCTCCAAGGCAATCGGCTACAACCCGAACACCAAGAACCCAAAGATCGCTTCTGAGTTCGCAACATTCCTTGCTTCTTCCCAGTCTCAAAAGTCCCACTTTGAAAAGAGCGGCGTCATCCCAGCTGACAAGAACCTGGCAACCGACGCAACCGTCACCGCTGACCCAGTCGCAGGTGCATTGTTCGCAACTGTTTCCAACGCTTCCATCCTGCAGCCAACTCTGAGGGAAATGTTCGACTTCTGGGAGCCAGCAAAGAACTTCGGTAACGGCCTTGCTCACAAGGAAGTTACTCCTGAGAACGCAGCTCAGAAGACTGAAGCTTGGGCATCCACTCTGAAGTAACACTGGATTAGTTCCAGCAACGTACAACATTCCGTTGTACTAACCACCTAGATCGTGAGCCCAGTCCTCGTACTGGGCTCACGGCATATATAGCCACAGGAAGGAAGTGCGGGCTCATGAAAGTTGCGGGCCAACACGGTGGTTTAAAACTGAAAACAAAGAAAACCCAAAAACGCGAAGACGCTCCCAGCCCTTACTCCCTGTCAAAGGCATGGAATAACGGCGACGGCATCACCAAAGCATCGCTGCTGGTTTTCGGTTTAGGCAACCTACTGCGTAAGCAGTTTGTTAAAGGTGCTGCGTTTCTTCTCATTGAGATCGCTGCTATCGTTTTCTTTGCAACCAAGGGTGTCAAAGCCCTAAAAGAACTCCCCGGTTTGGGTACCGGAGAGTCAACACGAGTCAAGGTTGATGGCTTCTGGGTCTACCAGAAGAGTGAGCCTTCCATCGTCTTGCTCCTCAACGGTGTCGCCGTTGTTTTCTTACTCATCGTTGTTCTGTGGCTTGCCACGCTTGCTATGCGTAGCGCATACAAAGCTCAGACTTTTGTCGAACAGCGTGGCAGTGCACGCAGCCTGAAAGAGGATCTGCATGCCCTGACCGATGACGATGCCCCCATCTTGCTGATGACGCTTCCTACTGCTGGAATCATCGTCTTCACCATCTTGCCGCTTATCTTTATGATCAGCATGGCATTTACCAGCTACGACTCCGGTCACGTTCAAAAATTCGATTGGGTTGGCTTAGAAAACTTTGGCAAGGTATTTGCTAACACTAGCGGTGAAGTGAACCTCCGCCTTTTCATGAGTGTTCTGATCTGGACACTGACGTGGGCGTTCTTTGCCACCTTCCTGAACTACTTCATCGGTATGTTCTTGGCTATGCTCATCGAGCGCAAAACCACTTATGGCAAGGCATTTTGGCGCGCGATTTTCTCGCTGTCTGTTGCTGTGCCGCAGTTCGTTACCCTCTTGGTTCTGCGATCCATGCTGCAGCCTGAAGGCATTATCAACCGCATGCTGCTTGACGCTGGCTGGATCGACCAAAGCCTGCCATTCTTCACCGATGCGACATGGGCCCGTGTCACGGTTATCGTGATCAACCTGTGGATCGGTATTCCTTACACCATCATGCAGGTCACCGGTATTTTGCAGAACATCCCAGGTGAGCTCTACGAGGCAGCACGTCTCGACGGCGCAACGTGGTGGCAGACCTACCGCAACGTGACCCTGCCGTACATGTTCTTCGTGATGACCCCATACCTCATCACAACGTTCACCGCTAACGTGAACAACTTCAACGTGATCTATCTTCTCTCGCGTGGCGACCCATCGCCAATCGGTGCTTCCGCAGGTAAGACAGACCTTTTGATTACATGGCTGTACAAACTCACCGTTGACCGCGGTGACTACAACGTCGGTGCAGTGATCGGTATCCTCACCTTCATTGTCTTGTCTGTCGTCGCCTTGATCACGTACCGCCGAAGCGGTTCGTACCGTAACGAAGAAGGATTCCAGTGATGAGCACACACAAAGTTGCACTCAAAGGTAGCCAGCGACGCATTCGTCGTCTGACAGATATTGCTGTCCACCTCTTCCTATCCATTCTTGCAATCCTGTGGGTGATCCCGATCATCTGGGTAGTAGCTGAGAGCTTTAATAAAAACAGCGCTCCTTACACCTCGACGTTCTTCCCTAAGGAATACGGCTTTGATAACTACATCAAGCTCTTCAGCGATCATTCGGTGCTGAACTTCCCCAAGATGTTCATGAACACCTTGATCATTGCATGCTTTACCTGTGTTATCAGCGTGGTCTTTGTATTGTTCGTCTCGTACTCCTTGAGTCGTCTGCGCTTCCGCTTCCGCAAGGTGTACATGAACATCGCCCTCGTCTTGGGTATGTTCCCAGGCATCATGGCCGTTGTTGCTATCTACTTCATTCTGAAGGCCGTGGGTCTTACCCAAGGCTGGACCACCAACCTTGCGTTGATCATCGTGTACTCGGCTGGTGCTGGCATGGGCTTCTACGTAATGAAGGGCTTCATGGACACCATCCCAATTTCCCTCGACGAAGCAGCGCTTCTCGACGGTTGCACGAGGTGGCAGGTATTTACCAAGATCATTCTTCCGATCTCCAAGCCCATGATCGTGTACCAATCCATCGTGGCCTTCCTGACCCCATGGCTCGACTTCGTCCTTGCGAAAGCCATCGCCCGCACCCAAGAGAACTACACCGTCTCTCTTGGTCTGTGGAAGATGCTAGAGAAGGAATACATCTACGACTGGTTTGCTCGATTCGCCGCAGGTGCTGTCTGCGTCTCTATTCCGATTACAATTCTGTTTATCGTGATGCAGCGGTACTACCAAGAATCCATGGCAGGTTCTGTCAAGGGATAAAACTAGCTTCATCAACGCCGTACTTGGCTTCTGTCTAGAAGTCCTCGGGTACGGCGTTGTTGCGCGTAAAAGGTGTGATTAGGTGGAAACAAAAGGAAAAGGCTTAAGCCTGACAGGGCTTGCAGTCATTGCATTGGTGCTGCTGGCACTAGGGATGCTGGGCAATGTTGTTGTGCAACCTACACATGATGGCTATCTGGATGCCAGCTTGGGGAAGCTCACAGTAGGCATGCTGTTAGAAACCGTATCGTGGGCCGCCGCACCTATTGTCTGCTGGCTTTTAGTCGTGCTGATAAAGCGCGAAGTTCCCTTTGTTGGTTGGGGGCTTGTGGCTATCGCCGCGCTGAGCGAGGTGCCTCATGATTACCTGACCCACCAAACGCTGTGGACAGCAGAGTCTCAAAATCCGGCATGGGCGTTGCTCGTGGCGTGGATTGTTATCCAGGCTCTTCAACGGCTTCCGCAATCGCAGCTTCGCATACCGCTGGCAGTGGCTGTTGTTTTTGCGGCGTTGATCTGGATCTTTGCTTTTGGCCTTGGACTGAGGTTGGGTGTGGTCCCGCTAGGTTTTGGGTACTTAGCTTTTACATTGGTGTTTTATGCACTGTGGGGTTCGGAAAACCGCATGATGTTTAGTGCTGGTGGCGTGGGAGCAGCCATGTTTATCACGCCTGCGCTTGGCGTGGTAGTGCTGCATTATCGACGTCCCCTCACCGAAACGCTTGATCCGCTACCGCCTGCGGGGTTTGCAGTGGCATACCCCGTGTTGTTGGCGATAGCGGCAGTGTTGAGCGCGGTAATTTAGCTGACGTTATTGTCCAACACGTGTTTTTCGTCGGGGCGGTTGGGCAAAATTGTATGAATATAGGATTGTGTGGCCTCGTGGAGGGGAACCTCGTGCCCGCATTCCTCTGAGAGATACCACTGGTGTTCCACAATCTCATGGAACAATTGTGCCGGTTGCAGCCTAGAAGCGAATTCTGCAGGTATTGCTGCGAGAGTGGGCTCAAAAACGTTGGTAAGCCACTCGTGCGCGACCTGGTTAAGTGGTATATGCTCTTTGTGATTAACCGCGCGGTAGGTCTCAATCGCGTTGATGATTCGTCGAGCTTGGCGTTCTTGAACATCCAGCCCAGTCATGCGCATGAGGGCGCGGTGGTGGTGTCCGGCATCGACAACGCGGGGACGCAGCTGCAGCATTTCGGTGCCTTCTACTTGAGCAGGCTTGAGCTTGAGCTCGCTGACGTCAAAGCCGAGGTCGTTGAGGCGTTCGATGCGTTGTTGTACGCGCCATGCTTCGGAAGCATTAATAGTTTGCTCGCCAGTGAGCTCTTCCCATAACAGCTCGTATTTTTCGGCGATGCGATTGCCCACCTCGATGGCGTCGACATCGCTAGGGAGTAGTTCGCCCGCTTGGAGGTCCATAAGTTCGCCGATGATGTTGACGCGGGCGATTTCTACGTCGTAAAGCCGGCGTTGCTCGCTTAGTTGTGGCTGTAAATCGCCGGTTTCGGCGTCGACAAGGTAACCGGAAAAGGCGTCGGCGTCACGACGGAACAAGGTGTTGGATAGGCTCACGTCACCCCAGAAGAAGCTGAGGAGGTGCAAGCGTACGAGCAGCAGCGCGATGGAATCGATCATGCGGGTGGCTGTTTCGGGGCGCATGGAACGAGACACACTGGTTTGAGAAAATACAGCGCGGTAAGGCAGGGAGAAACTTAAATGCTCGGTGACTAGTGCGGGGGTGAGCGGCTGGCCGGTGGCGTCGACACGCCCAGTGATCACGGCAAGAGGCTGAACAGAGGGGGCGCCGAGGCGATTGAGGTCGCGCAGCATTTTGTACTCGTGATAGGCGGCTTTTTGCCCGATTTCTTTGATAGCAAAAACGTGGCCATCAACGTTGACAAAGCGCACAGTGTGGCGCGAGATACCGCGTGGCAGGCTGGCGAGTACGTCATCGGGCCAGTCTTCAAGCGGAATGCTCCACGGCAGCTGTAAGAGAGCCGGGGCAATGGTTCCGTTGGTGATCTGCATCGACGGTTGCGGAGTAAACACCAAAACCTCCAAGGATGGTAAAGAGAGATAAGGAAAGAGGCGGTGTCCAGACACCCTAGCAGTCTGGGCTAGGGCAGTGCTGAGACACCGCCTATTTATGCGGGAAGTGAGCTACTACTCAGGCAGGCGGTCGCCGGTTGCCTTGGAGAAGTTGTGTTGCGCGCCCTCGCGGATGCGGACGTGAACAATCGAACCAATTGGAGGAGCAGCGTGAGGTGCGGTACGGATGATGATCTGGTCGGTGGAGACGTCATCTGGGTTAGCGTCCGTGCCGGAGCCGAGTCCGCCGCCACCAACGAGCTTGCCGTACATAAAGGCATCGGAGCCGAGCTCTTCGACGAGGTGGAGCTTCACCGGAATGGTGTTCGGGGTTCCTTCTGGGACAATCTCGAGTGCCTCTGGGCGGAAGCCAATCACGATCTGGCCGTTATCTGCTGGGGTGATGGCGTCGATGGTGGCTGCGCTGAGTGGCACGCGAGCGTTGCCCAAGACTGCATGGTCGCCTTCGACGGTGAAGGTGCCCAGGTTCATGGCTGGGGAGCCGATGAAGCCAGCGACGAACTCGTTTGCTGGGCGATCGTAGAGCTCGCGTGGGGTGCCGACCTGCTGCAGCTTGCCAAAGTTGAGTACGGCAATGCGATCGCCCATGGTCAGTGCTTCGGTCTGGTCGTGGGTGACGTACAAGGTGGTCACGCCGAGCTTGCGCTGCAGAGCTGCGATCTGGGTACGGGTTTGGACACGCAGCTTTGCGTCCAAGTTGGATAGAGGCTCGTCCATCAGGAAGACCTCTGGTTTACGCACGATTGCGCGGCCCATGGCAACACGCTGACGCTGACCGCCGGAGAGTGCCTTTGGCTTGCGATCAAGGAACGCGGTGAGATCCAAGGTGCGTGCGGCTTCTTCCACACGACGGTCGATCTCTTCCTTAGGGCGCTTATCGATCTTGAGCGCAAAGCCCATGTTTTCGCGCACGGTCATGTGTGGGTAGAGAGCGTAGTTCTGGAAGACCATAGCGATGTCGCGGTCGCGAGGCGGCATATCGGTAACGTCGCGCTCACCAATCAAAATGCGACCATCGTTGACCTCTTCTAGGCCAGCGAGCATACGCAGGGTGGTGGACTTACCGCAGCCAGAAGGTCCGACGAGAACCAAGAATTCGCCGTCTGCGATGTCAAGGGTGAATTTGTCTACCGATGGGGTAGTAGCGCCGGGGTAGATACGCGTTGCGGCATCAAAGGTTACTGAAGCCATGAGTGGCAACTCCATTCTTTATCGGCAGGTACGTGCCGAACGATCCGAGTAGAAGAAATAAAGTGCGCGCTACGAGAACAGCGGCTAGGAAAATGAGCCGTTGCTCTGGATATTTGCGTCAGTGACATAGTACGCGATAAACGTGAGATTTTACGGAACTAACCCCGCGAGAGATCTATATCTCATCCATTATGCAATTCTTTTTAGACTTTTATCAGATAACTTGGTTAGGGCTGCCTAAAAGTTGTGGGTGGGGTAACTAGTGAACTGTGGTAATGCGGTGGTAGGGTAGACCGGTCAAATATATCCAGCCACGGTTTTAGCGGGTGGGTGGTTGCGTTACGGCGTTCCTATGCTTGGCTTTTCGCGATTTTTCTTCGCGTCAGTGGGCGAAATGTCGAATGTGGCTTCACATTTCCTAAGGCTTAGGGCATACGTTTACACACATCTCCTATCGCTTTGGGGGTGGTAGGAGAACCAGGAGGCTAAGTGTCTGCGATTTTTCAGGCATTCCGAGATGCGGATCTTCGTAAGAAGATTCTGATCACCATCGCGTTGATCATCTTGTACCGAATCGGTGCGCAGATCCCGTCTCCGGGTGTTGATTACGCGTCGATTAGCGGTCGGCTTCGTGAGCTGACCTCCGACTCTTCGAGCGTCTACTCACTCATTAACCTGTTTTCGGGCGGAGCCCTGCTGCAGCTGTCGATCTTTGCTATCGGTGTGATGCCGTACATTACGGCGTCGATCATCGTCCAGCTGTTGACGGTTGTGATCCCTAAGTTTGAGGAACTCAAAAAAGAGGGACAATCCGGCCAAGCAAAGATGGATCAGTACACGCGCTACCTCACCTTGGGTCTCGCGCTACTACAGTCCTCGGGCATCGTTGCTCTTGCTGACCGTGAGCAGCTGTTGGGTAGTGGTGTCTCGGTGCTAAAGGAAGACCGCAACCTGTGGACCTTGGTCATGCTGGTGTTGGTCATGTCTGCCGGCGCTATCTTGGTGATGTGGCTCGGCGAGATCATCACTGAGCGCGGTATCGGTAACGGCATGTCCCTACTGATCTTCGCGGGCATTGCAACCCGCATTCCTTCTGATGGTGCCAACATCTTGAACTCTTCCGGCGGCGTTGTGTTTGCTGTCGTTCTTGTTGCTGTAATCGTTTTGGTTGTGGGCGTGGTCTTCGTCGAGCAGGGGCAGCGCCGTATTCCAGTGCAGTACGCAAAGCGCATGGTGGGACGTCGTCAGTACGGTGGCTCCTCCACCTACCTTCCTCTTAAGGTCAACCAGGCTGGCGTTATCCCCGTGATCTTCGCATCCTCCTTGATCTACATGCCAGTGCTGATCACGCAGATTATCAACTCCGGCTCCCACGAGATTTCCGATAACTGGTGGCAGCGCAACGTTATTCAGTACCTGCAAACGCCATCCTCATGGCAGTACATCGTGTTGTACTTTGCACTCATCATCTTCTTCTCTTACTTCTACGTTTCCGTGCAATATGACCCCAATGAGCAAGCGGACAACATGAAGAAGTACGGTGGTTTCATCCCCGGAATCCGCCCAGGTCGTCCTACGGCGGAGTATCTTGGATATGTGATGAACCGACTCCTGTTCGTCGGTGCGCTGTATCTTGGCATCATCGCTGTTTTGCCTAACATCGCCCTCGACTTGGGTGTTGGGGCAAGCTCTGCTGGATCAACACCATTCGGCGGTACTGCAATTTTGATTATGGTTTCCGTGGCTTTGACAACCGTCAAGCAGATCGAAAGCCAGCTACTGCAAAGCAACTACGAAGGACTTCTTAAATAATGCGACTCGTACTTCTTGGACCTCCCGGTGCTGGCAAAGGCACCCAAGCGGCTATCCTCTCCGAAAAGCTGCGCATTCCGCACATCTCTACCGGTGACCTGTTCCGCGCCAACATTGGCGAGGGTACCCCGCTGGGTAAGGAAGCAAAATCTTATATTGATGCCGGCAAGCTCGTGCCTACCGACGTCACCGCGCGCATGGTGAAGGCTCGCCTCCAAGAAGACGATGCAGAGGTTGGATTCCTTCTTGACGGCTTCCCACGTACCGTCGAGCAGGCTGAAATTCTTGAAGAAATGCTCAAGGAATTCGGCGTTGAGCTCAACGGCGTGATTAACTACGAAGTCGCTGAAGATGTAGTGGTTGAGCGCATGCTTGCTCGCGGCCGCGCAGACGACAACGAGGAGACAATCCGCACTCGTTTGCAGGTTTACCGCGACGAAACCGCACCACTTATCCGCCACTATGGTGACGACATCATCAGCATCAAGGCAGAGGGCAGCATTGAGGACATCAACGCTCGTACCCTCGGAGCACTGGGCAAGTAATTTAGCTCTTATATAGCTCCACATATCGTTGAAATCCGAGGCGTTTTCCGTGACACCACACAGGGGAACGATCCTCGGATTTTTCATGGACACAACAGAAAGAAAACACAGCAATGGGCTTTAGGTCTAAGCGAAAAGTAATCCCAGCAAAAACACCAGGCGAGCTTGACGCTATGCAGGCGGCAGGTGAAATTGTCGGCGAGGCACTCCAAGCAGTGCGTGCCGCGGCCGGCGTTGGAGTAAGCACCCTTGAGCTCGACGCTATCGCCGAGCAGACCATTCGCGACCGCGGCGCCATCCCAACTTTTAAAGGCTATGGCGGATTCCCAGGTTCTATCTGTGCCTCGGTTAACGACGTTATCGTGCATGGTATCCCCAACAAGGAAACCATCCTCAAGGAAGGCGACCTCGTCTCCATCGACTGTGGTGCGACCTTGGACGGTTGGGTTGGCGACTCCGCATGGACATTCGGCATTGGCACCATTGCCGACGACGTACGTGCACTTAACGAGGCCACCGAGTGGGTTCTCTATGAAGGTATGAAGGCAATGGTCCCTGGTAATAGGCTTACCGACGTCTCCCACGCCCTCGAGATGGCCACCCGCGCAGCGGAAAAGAAATTCAACGTGCACCTCGGCATTGTCGACGGCTACGGTGGCCACGGAATCGGCCACGAAATGCACGAAGAGCCCTACCTTGCTAACGAAGGTAAAGGTGGCCGCGGCCCGATGATCCAAGAAGGATCGGTGCTGGCTATCGAGCCTATGCTGACCCTCGGATCCGTAGATTCCATCGTGCTCGCCGACGAATGGACCGTTGTCACCGACGATAACTCTTGGTCCTCGCACTGGGAGCACACGGTTGCGGCAACCAACGATGGTCCTAGGATTTTGACTCCGCGAAAGTAATCGAACTTTCAGATAACTAAGCGGTGGTTGGTTGTGGTTATACACAATCAATCACCATTTTCTTTTCGGTATGGGGGTGAGGGTGGGGGGTGTTTATTTTCATTAAGCTCTAATTTTTACCGATATATAATGTTGTGGAACACAATTTTGTTCATTTTGTGACCTCCGACAGGAATCTCGCTACGCTAAAACTCAATGGCGCACGACCCATTGATATGTGAATTTCGGGACGTGCTCCGATCTCCCCTCAAATCCCTCATGAGCAAACTCTAACTATAGGACGTCAGACGTCTGACGTCAGATGGTGAAAGCTGCTCCTCTCTGAAAGGTTGGCCTGTGTATTCCTCAAACCGAACCTACAGCCGTGCGATCCTCGGCCTCAGTGCTGCATTAACACTTTCGTTTACATCCCTCGTTGCGCCAGTGAATGCGGAAGAGACAGAAACTATTGTGCCTGCTACCGCAGAGCAAGAAGGAGAAGCACCTGCGACATTGCCGAGCGCTGAAACTGGACTTTTTGACGCAGCGCCGCCAAAGCCTGTGGCGCGTGGTGCCGCAGGGGATCTGCAATTGCCGGCGGTGAATGAGAAAGAGGTTTTTGAGGAGGGGAAAGTTATTCGTCCACCAGATGAGAATGGGCAACGATGCTATCGAATCCCTGCTCTTATTACGGCTAAAGACGGTAGCCTTCTTCTTGCATTTGACGATCGATATGGGCCGGATGAAAAAAGTAAAACATGGTGCCGAGATGCGCCGTATGATCCTGGTAATTCTTCAGCAGCCATAAAGCAGACTGATATTGCGCTTTATCGATCAGTTAACGATGGTAAATCTTTTGAAAACTATGGTTTTATTGCTCAAGGAACTAAAGATAGCCGTGGTTTGTCATATACAGATCCAGCATTGGTTGTTGATAGGTCCTCGGGAAAAATCTTTGCCTTTTTTGTACGCGGATATGATAAGCGCGTAGCGCAAGCAGTCTCGGGATATCACAGCGGTAACGTTGAGGGGCCAATTACCAATCGAAATGTACAAGATACTGTTGTTATCGAGTCGGAAGATAACGGTCGTACATGGAAGAATATGAAGCTAATCAGCAACTTAACAGACAAGGTTGTTGTTGGTGGTAATACATACACGGGTAGGGGACGATTTGTAACATCAGGTTCTGGTGTGCAACTAAAATTTGGACTGCATCCTGGCCGGCTTATAGTGCCGATCGCTGTCGATATCGATCCAAGTGACTCGGCAAAATTTGTAAACCTAGCAATTTACTCGGATGACGGGGGCGATACGTGGGAAATCGGTGAAGGAGTTGCTGGTGTCGGATATGTTAGCGGTGATGAGAACAAAATCATCGAGCTTTCTGATGGTCGATTGATGATGAATTCTAAAGAATTTAAAGGCGGAATGAGATGGTCATCATATTCTGAAGATCAAGGGAAAACATGGTCTGATCCAGTCGACCACCTGATTGCGCCACCTGATCATCCTAATATGTACAACGCCGGAATTAACGTCGGTTTAATTAAGGCATATCCCAATGCGGTTAAAGGGAGTGCAGCGTCGAAAGTATTGCTTTTCTCGGCGCCGATCAATCGACGTAACGGTAGTGATTTTGGTGTTGATGGTCGTGAAAACGGCTGGGTAATGGGTTCTTGCGACGACGGAAAGACGTGGTCCTTTGGGCGTCAACTTGAAAAGGACCGTTTCCAGTATTCGAGTATGACAGTCATGTCTGACGGCAACATAGGCATGGTTTATGAATCGGGCACCAAAACTGAAGGAATGAACCTAAAATTTGCCAAGTTCAATATGGCATGGCTAGGTGCAGATTGCCTCAGCAATGAGGCATTGGGTTTGACCGGCGATATTGATAAGGAAATCGTCGAGGCCCAAGAAAAGGCTGCTGCTGCAACTAAAGAAGCTCAAGAAGCTGCGGAGAAGGTTGAAAAGTTAACGGAAGACTTGGCTGCTGCTCGTAAAGAAAATGACGAGCTCAAGACTCAGGTAAAGGAATCTGAGGAAGCCGTTGGGGATCTTGCGGGTGAAGTTGAGGATCTAACTGACGAGGTATTTAAACTAGAGAACGCCGTCACGGAAGCAAAAGAGAAGGCTACTGTGGCTGAAAAGGCGGCATCCGACGCTCTGACTAAACTACAAAAAGCTGAATCGATTGCGGAAGAGCAAAAGGCTAAGGCTGAATCTGCAGCCGCAGAAGTTCAGGCATTGCGTGAAAAACTGGAGAAACTTGAAGGAAGCATCCTTACTGTGAAGGAGAATCCAGAAGCAGAAGAAAGCGTTGATCTATCAAGTGCAGCGAAGGGTGCTGCTGATGCAGCTCGTCGCGCTGCTACGGATGCAAACGGTGCACTTTCTGGGCAAAAGCAAGATGAAGAAAAGCCAGCTATGGGCTTGATGAGAATCTTGAAAGTGCTTGCGGGGATCATTCCACTGGTAGCGATCATTGCGACTATATTTCAAACATTCCGTTTGCCTTTTAACATTCCTGGAATGAGGTAGGCAAATATTGATCAAGTGGAGTAAGCCGTTTGTTACTGGTTTACCCCACTTCATCTGTCACGAGTGATATGCGACATGCCGACGGTGGTAAGTTTTCTCATATTTTAATGAGCGTGACTATAGTTACTCTTATGTCCTATAAGCCTCGTCACGCAAAGCCGTCGGCAACGCGCCGTCGTGTTACTGCGGTTATCGGAGCAACGGCCACCTCGACCGCGTTGCTTACCGCACAGCCGGCCACTGCTTCTGCAGTGCCGTTAAGCTCTGGTTCCTCCGTTATCAGCTCCATTAATGATCAGCTGCAAACAATTGGGCAGCAGACTCGTGATGGTGCATGGAACCTGCGCAATGCGCTTATCGCGCAGGCTGATGCGCTCCCCATTGAGGTGGCAGCGCCAATTAAAAACGGTATCGACGCTACCGTTAATCTGCTTTTCCCAGGGCTAATCCAAGAGCGCACCTTTGTTGCGCCACCGCCTCCACCTGCGCCAGCTGCTCCTGCATTTGATCGTGGATCGTGCCCGCCAGCAGCACGTGCATGCGTCGATCTCGCTCATCAGCGTGCGTGGCTTCAGCAAGATGGTCGTGTAGTTTATGGTGCAGTCCCGATTTCTTCGGGTCGTCCAGGTTGGGAAACGCCTCCGGGTGTGTTCCATGTGAACCGCAAGGTCAAGGACGAAATCTCGCGTGAATTTAACAATGCCCCAATGCCATACTCGGTGTACTTCACCAACAACGGTATTGCGTTCCACCAAGATAGCCCGAATGTGATGTCGCACGGATGTATTCACCTGTGGCATAACGATGCGGTGACGTTCTTTAACACTCTGCAATATGGCGATATGGTGTACGTTTACTAGATTCTCATATTGCTTTCTCCCTGCTCGCTACCTCGTAATATTCCGAAAGGATTGAGGTAGGGAAGCGGGGATTTTTGTGTTTGTCTTCGCTGGGGGTGTAAGAGACTTTGCAAATTTTTTAAGAAACGCTTGAAATATCTAGATCTACGCGGTAGTGTTTTCGTTTGGTGTATTGCCAAATGGCACGTGCACCTACTGAAACCTTGTGTTCTTACGGGGCTCAGTAAAAGTAGCGAACGAAGCGACACTAATGGTAACTCGCATGTCTGTGAGGTGCCTGACGGTGTCAGGAATGTGGAGGATATGGCTAAGGAAGGCGCAATCGAGGTCGAGGGTCGTATTATCGAGCCTTTGCCGAATGCAATGTTCCGAGTCGAACTCGATAACGGACACAAAGTACTTGCTCACATCAGTGGCAAGATGCGTCAGCACTACATTCGCATCCTTCCTGAGGATCGCGTAGTTGTTGAGCTGTCTCCATACGACCTCACCCGCGGTCGCATCGTTTACCGCTACAAGTAAGTCGTACTTACACAATTCAGAAGCCTCCATGCTTCACTGACGTTTCTGCGTCACCCACACCTTTGGCTGCGGTGGCTGAAGCCTCATTTGTGTGCCCCATCGTCCGGCTCCGACCGGGCAAAGTGGCAAGTGATGAGGACGAGCATGGAGAAAACCACCGTAACAACCGGAAAGGTACTGCCCTTATGGCACGTCTCGCTGGAGTTGACCTTCCGCGCAATAAGCGCATGGAGGTTGCACTCACTTACATTTACGGCATCGGCCCAGCCCGTGCCGCTCAGCTGCTCGAGGAGACCGGCATCTCCCCAGATCTGCGCACCGACAACCTCAACGACGAGCAGGTTTCTGCTCTTCGTGACGTTATCGAAGCAACCTGGAAGGTAGAGGGTGACCTCCGCCGTCAGGTTCAGGCCGATATCCGTCGCAAGATTGAAATCGGCTGCTACCAGGGCCTGCGCCACCGTCGTGGTCTGCCAGTCCGTGGCCAGCGCACCAAGACCAACGCTCGTACGCGTAAGGGTCCTAAGAAGACGATCGCCGGAAAGAAGAAGTAATTCATGCCTCCAAAGACTCGCAGCACTGCACGTCGCTCTGGTCGTCGTGTAGTTAAGAAGAACGTGGCTCAGGGCCACGCTTACATCAAGTCCACCTTCAACAACACCATCGTTTCCATCACGGATCCTTCCGGTGCTGTTATCGCATGGGCATCCTCCGGTCACGTTGGCTTCAAGGGTTCCCGTAAGTCCACCCCATTCGCTGCACAGCTTGCTGCTGAGAACGCTGCTCGCAAGGCAATGGATCACGGTATGAAGAAGGTCGACGTATTCGTTAAGGGCCCAGGCTCTGGACGTGAGACCGCTATTCGTTCCCTCCAGGCTGCTGGCCTCGAGGTCACCTCGATCTCCGATGTCACTCCTCAGCCATTCAACGGCTGCCGCCCACCAAAGCGTCGTCGCGTTTAATAGGAAAGGAAAGGTAACTTACTATGGCTCGTTATACCGGCCCAGCAACCCGTAAGTCCCGCCGCCTCCGCGTCGACCTCGTCGGCGGAGACATGGCATTCGAGCGTCGCCCATACCCTCCAGGACAGGCTGGTCGTGCACGCATCAAGGAATCTGAGTACCTCTTGCAGCTCCAGGAGAAGCAGAAGGCTCGTTTCACCTACGGTGTTCTCGAGAAGCAGTTCCGTCGTTACTACGCAGAGGCTAACCGTCTGCCAGGTAAGACCGGTGACAACCTTGTCATCCTGCTCGAGTCCCGTCTGGACAACGTAGTGTACCGTGCAGGTCTTGCACGTACCCGTCGTCAGGCTCGTCAGCTTGTTTCCCACGGTCACTTCACCGTGAACGGTAAGAAGATCAACGTTCCTTCCTACCGCGTCTCCCAGTACGACATCATCGACGTTCGCGAGAAGTCGCAGAAGATGATCTGGTTCGAAGAGGCTCAGGAGAACCTGCTTGACGCTGTTGTACCTGCATGGTTGCAGGTCGTTCCGTCCACCCTGCGCATCCTCGTGCACCAGCTGCCCGAGCGCGCTCAGATCGACGTTCCGCTGCAAGAGCAGCTCATCGTCGAGCTTTACTCGAAGTAATTTTTACAATTCTTCACCCTCTATCCATCCTTTCCGCCTACAGACGTCAAATAGTGGTCGTCACTTACAGGAGAGTTCTTCATGCTCATTTCTCAGCGCCCAACCCTTACCGAGGAATACGTCGATTCCGCTCGCTCACGCTTCGTTATCGAGCCACTTGAGCCTGGCTTCGGCTACACCCTAGGTAATTCGCTGCGTCGTACCCTGCTTTCGTCCATCCCAGGCGCAGCAGTGACCAGCATCAAGATTGATGGTGTGCTCCACGAGTTCACCACCATCAACGGTGTGAAGGAAGATGTCTCCGACATCATCTTGAACATCAAGGGCCTTGTGCTTTCTTCTGACTCCGATGAGCCAGTTGTTATGTATCTGCGCAAGGAAGGCTCTGGCGTTGTTACTGCTGGCGACATTGAGCCACCAGCAGGCGTGGAGATCCACAACCCGGATCTGCACCTCGCAACCCTTAATGAGCAGGGTCGTCTGGACATCGAGATGATTGTTGAGCGTGGCCGTGGCTACGTTCCAGCAACTCTTTACTCCGGCCCAGCTGAAATCGGCCGTATCCCAGTCGACCAGATTTACTCCCCAGTATTGAAGGTCAGCTACAAGGTTGAAGCTACTCGTGTTGAGCAGCGCACCGACTTTGACAAGCTGATCATCGACGTGGAGACCAAGAACTCTATGACTCCACGTGACGCACTCGCGTCTGCAGGCAAGACCCTTGTTGAGCTGTTCGGCCTCGCACGCGAGCTGAACACCGCAGCCGAAGGCATCGAGATCGGACCTTCTCCACAGGAGACCGAGTACATCGCTGCTTATGGCATGCCAATCGAGGATCTGAACTTCTCTGTTCGTTCCTACAACTGCCTGAAACGCCAAGAAATCCACACGGTCGGTGAGCTCGCAGAGTGCACCGAATCCGATCTGCTGGATATTCGTAACTTCGGTCAGAAGTCGATCAACGAAGTAAAGATCAAGCTCGCTGGCTTGGGTTTGACCCTCAAGGATGCTCCAGAGGACTTCGATCCAACTCAGCTCGATGGCTATGACGCTGCAACCGGCGACTACATCGACACGGATCCTGAAGAAACCGAGTAAAAAGCCACTAAGACCAGCACAGTGGCACCCTCACAATTGCTGGTCTAGCGCTCAATAAACCTGTATACGAGGAGTACACCATGCCTACCCCTAAGAAGGGCGCCCGTCTCGGCGGTTCCGCGAGCCACCAGAAGAAGATTCTGGCTAACCTCGCTTCTCAGCTGATCGAGCACGAGGCAATCAAGACCACCGACGCCAAGGCAAAGCTTCTGCGCCCATACGTAGAAAAGCTGATCACCAAGGCTAAGGGCGGCTCCGTTGCAGATCGTCGCAACGTTGCTAAGTTCATCACCAACAAAGAGATCGTCGCAAAGCTCTTCAACGAGCTGGCTCCAAAGTTTGAAAACCGTGAGGGTGGCTACACCCGCATCATCAAGCTGGAGAACCGCAAGGGCGACAACGCTCCAATGAGCCAGATCTCCCTCGTTCTCGAGGAGACTGTCTCCGCAGAAGCTACCCGTGCCGCACGCGCTGCTGCTTCCAAGAAGGCTGAAGAGCCTGCAGAAGCTGTAGAAGCAGAAGCACCAGCTGCTGACGAGGCGGAAGAGAAGTAAATTCTCTTATGGAGCGCACCAAATGCGCCCCATAGCCTACAAACCGCACCACACAAATCCCCCGCACGCGAGGGACACGTGGTGCGGTTTTTCGTTGCTGCTAGCATTAAACGCTATGACTAACGGCACGGTACGCATCCGCCTCGACCTCGCCTACGACGGCACCGACTTCCACGGCTGGGCGCGACAAGGTGACTCAGATCTACGCACCGTACAAAAAATAATAGAAGACACCCTTAAGCTCGTCCTCCAACGACCCATCGACCTCACCGTCGCAGGACGCACCGACGCAGGAGTACACGCCACCGGACAAGTAGCACACTTCGACGTCGACCCAGCAGCCCTAGAAACCCGCAGTATTGCAGGCGACCCCAACCGGTTGGTGCGTCGATTAGCGCGACTTCTACCAGAAGACGTCCGAATCCATAACCTGAGCTTCGTGCCAGCAGAATTCGACGCCCGATTCTCAGCACTACGCCGGCATTACATCTACCGCGTGAGCACCCACCCAAGAGGGGCACTGCCGACCCGCGCACGCGACACCGCCCACTGGCCACGCAGCGTCGATATTTCTGCAATGCAGGCCGCCGCCGACGCATTGATCGGCATGCATGACTTCGCAGCGTTTTGCAAGTATCGCGAGGGCGCTAGCACCATCCGGGACCTGCAAGAATTCAGCTGGCATGACGTATCCACCCCACAAGAACCCCAACTATACGAAGCCCACGTCACCGCCGACGCCTTCTGTTGGTCCATGGTGCGCTCCCTCGTAGGAGCTTGCCTCGTGGTGGGGGAGGGCAAACGACCTGATGGTTTTACCGAAGGGCTCCTCGGAGAAACAAAACGTTCGTCATCTATCCCCGTTGCGGCAGCCTGCGGCCTCAGCCTTGTCGGCGTGGATTACCCCAGCGACGATCAATTAGGTGCGCGTGCTGAGCAAGCACGTGCCTATCGGACCCACGACGAATTGCCTTCCCCATAAAAATTGCGTTATCTGGGAACCTTCCTAGGTGTTGATTACGTCTAAACACATGGGGGGAAGTTCACACATCGGCTATCTCCTTGCTCATCGCAGCGCGACCGAGCAAATCAGAATGTGTTGAATAAGGAGACGTAGTCCGCAGTGACAAATAATCAACGCCCAGCACGTAGTATTAGTCCAGCAAGCAAAGCGCAAGTTTCAGGGCACAAATTTCTCCAACGACGCGCCGAACTGGGCCTTTTGCTTGGCGACGTTCGCATGCTGCACGATCCTATTGCAAAACTACGCAGAGGCCTGCTTTTTGGGCTGAGTGCTGCGGTGTTGTTAGGCGTGGGATCAGGTGCACTAGCTGTATTTAGTCCCGCCGCCGACCCTGGTGAAGCACCGATCATGCGCAGCGACAGTGGCGACCTTTTTGTACGCGTAGACCAGCAGATTCACCCCGTAGCAAATCTTGCCTCCGCACGACTGGTTGCCGGCGAGCCCGCCCAACCGGTAAAAGCATCCGATTCTGTACTGGCCCGTGAACACATTGGGGTGCCTATCGGCATTCCCGATGCGCCACGGATTGTCCCAGAGAAATCCCAAGAGCAACCCGCATGGCATGTGTGTCACTGGGACGACACTGTGGAAGTAGCGCAAGTACATGATCCAACCCAGCGGGATTTCCCTGCAGTAGCGGACAATACTGCACTTGTCGCGGCAACACCGTTTGTGGAATACCTCATTGTGGATTCGACACGCTACCTGCTGCCGCCAACGGATTCGCCAGAAGGACGTAGTATCCGCAGACGCATTGGGATGACAGAATCAACAGTGCGGTGGCGGCCACCTGCGGAAGTATTATCGCTGATACCAGAAGGGCCACCCATTGCGCTTCCGGCCCCAGAATCAGAGATTCTGCACAACGGTAAAAGTTCATGGCTCAACATCAATGCCCACGTAGTAGAGCTTTCTGACCTGCATTTAGCCATCCTCAATGATCTCGGATGGCGCGCTAGCCACGTACCAGCAGCGGTGATCAACGACCTACCCGATTTACAGGAGCCGCTGCGGCTTCCCGAGCGGAAATACATTTTTGAGGAGGCAACACTTCCACCTTTGTGCATTGGATTTGTATGGCAAGACGATCACGAGGCTCAACCTCGGTGGGATCGCAAAGTTTTTCAACGGGATAAAGACACAGAGAACCTTGCGGTAGAGCTTTCTGGCGATTCGCCGGCTACGCATTATGCAGGCACAGGCATGTCTCAAGCAGTGGATACCGGTAGCGGATGGCATGTTGTTTCTGAGCATGGGCAACGCCATACACTGATGGCACAAGAAAATGCCCATATTCTAGGGTTTAAGGAATTCTACCGAGTACCGTGGGAAGTTGTGGGATTGCTTCCGGAAGGCAGCGCATTGACAGCTGAGGCAGCGCTCGCGCCACTGTACTAGCGTGGTGTATAAGTAGGGAGGACCAATTGGTTATCCAATTGTTATCAAACCAGCCACTGCATGTATATGTGATTGGCACCTAACGCGGAAAGGAACTTAGCAGCAACCATGAGTTCCATGCGTGATTCTGTAGCAGACCATCTCGAACGGCTGAATCGACACCACGAGAACCTTAAACACACCCGATACGGCTTTATTGTTCGGCCTCTTGTTCTTGCTTTAGGTTGGATCGTTGTTGTCGTTGGCATTATCACCATCCCGCTCCCAGGGCCTGGCTGGCTTACGGTTTTTATTGGTATCGCTATTTTGTCACTAGAGCTGCATTGGGCCAGCAACCTTCTTGCTTGGGGAGTGCGGCTCTATGACAGATTTTTCAGCTGGTATCACGTGCAGTCGACTCGTGTGCGCTGCAGCCTCATCGCTGCAACTATTGCCGCCTGTTGGATCGTCGGTGGTGGCATTGCCATCGTAATGTGGAAATGCGGCATGCTAGGGATCTTGGATCCCATCTTTACTCCCGTTTTTTCTTAGCACGTTTATGCTGGATGACCTCAGTAAGAATCACAACGACGAGTCCCCAAAAAATCACTTCAACAGCATGCTCACGGATGAATTTTTGACGGTGCAACGGCTTGATCTTTACCTGGTGATGCGTGCGAGGCGCAGGAAATTCCATCGTGAGTGCATGGACTGGATTGATTTTTCCTACAGTGGGATCTGAGCTCATCAAAATTCTTTGCCGAATGTGCTCTGGGCTTTCAGCGGGAAAACGCTGCTTTATCAATGCAGCAACACCTGAAACATAGGGGGCTGCAAAACTGGTTCCTTGGAAGGGATACACGCTGCGGTGGTTGAGAGTGCCTCCGGCGATACCAGGATGGTCGTGAGCTAGAGCAGCGGGAACATAACCTAACGCACTGACTAATGGGAATGGCGAGGGCATAGAGTAATCCGCGAAATGATATGGATCCTTTAAGGCACCGACCGTTAACACAGTGGGGTAGTGTGCCGGAAAAACACGAGCACCATGAACGCAATCATCTGTGCTACCGGTGGCATTGCCCGCTGCAGATACCACCACAGTGCCCGATTCTTCTGCGCGCCGGAGGGCCTCAACGAGTACAGCATCATCAACTACATGATCGCTAGCAACACAGGAGACAACGGAAATATTAATGATCTGAGCATGCTGATCGATGGCGGTATGTATCGCATGAGCCAAAGAAGCCACAGTGCCTGAAGCTACAGTATTGCTGGTTTGCTGAATGGAAATGAGTTGGGATTCCGGAGCAACACCTAAGACTGGGTCGGGGCCAGGCTGACTAGCAATAACACTGGCTACGACTGTGCCATGAGCATCACAATCGTGCAGACCTCCCGTGGGGGTATAACTGCCACTTAGATAGCTACCGCCGTCGATAAGCCTTGGTAGACGTGGATGTGGTGAGATGCCTGTGTCGATAACCGCAACAGTGACCCCACGACCAGTAGCAATACGATGCAGTTCAGAAAGAACCTGCCATTGATCTGATACGGGTTGCTGTTCGCCCGATAGTGGTGCGCTGATGGCACAGCGTTGTTGTGCGCTGACTGATTCAGGTAACGCACAACACCACGCTGCAGCGAAGCCAATTGCAATAATTCCTATGGTCTTCATCCGACTATCGCCCTAACCCAACCCGCGAATCAATGAGAAAATACCCATGAGATGTGTAGCTAGCGGAACAATCGCAGCAACTGCCAACGATTCCACACGATGAAGCCATTGGGTAGTAGTTGGCGCAACACTGCTTAACTTATGTGCCCAAACCGGAGCGCTAATCGTGCTGCCTGCAGCTAGGACACTCGCCACGATCCACGGCCACGCAAACACATCAAGCGCCCCATTGGTAGCGGCGATCATTCCGATCATTCCAACCGCCCACAATGCCCACGTGCTATAAGCATCAGGGCAACGATGAGCATGGAAAACACACACAACCGCGGCAAATGAGCACAGTGCTACGCAATAACCAGAAACAGAGGGACTGACCGCAAGATACGCCATCGCAAAAGCTAATGAGAGAGCAGAACCTACATACATTCCTTGAAAAATCGCACTGGCTTTTTGCGCCTTAAACGTCATGTCCGAAGGGGATTCGACCTTGTCGCTGACCGTGAGATCTTGGCCGGTATTAGGCAACCTCGGGATAGGCATAGCAGAAACGCGTAAAGCAAGCGACGGGCCAGCAACAATGACCGCTACCGCACAAAGAATGACACCAGAAGCGGCTCCATTAAACCAACCGTGCACATCAAACTCGCGATCGCGATGCAGCCACCCAGCAGGGGCACTCGCGAAAAAACACACCACGACGGTAACAATGCCGCTTAACCAATGAGCTAACGGCCAGAGTGCTACCCGCGCGGCTACCATGATTCCCGCTAATGCAACAAGAGCAACTGTTCCCGCTGCTAGCACCGTATGAACAATGCTCACCGAAGTAGCGTGCGATACAGCGATGAAGGAATCGCCGAGCAAAAAGAAGAACACGCTGGACCACGTGGCCAGCAACCAAGGAATCAAGAGCAAAGGGCGCGTGGTGATCACAAAAGCGATACTAAGTAGTGCTGTGATAGCACCACAGCGCGCTGATAACGGCACTGATTCCACGGGGAGCCGAAGCCCCAGCAACACGATTACTAGCGCACCAGCCATTGCAGCACATTCGGTGGTGCCACGGGCTGCAGCGTTGCTGCGACCACAATGTGCAAGTGCCTCTGCGGAATCACGAATTACAGGGGCTGCCTGCGGTCTATGAGGACGGATAATCATACTACTGCCGTGCGACAACTGAAGTGTATGTACTGGCGCGTACATGTCGTAAGGTAAGCCAGCTGGGCTGATCACCTGCCACACAGGAGCTTCCGGATCAGTGAGTGGCTGTTCGGAAACTTGTTGGGCTAAGCCCAAAACTTCGGGGACGATCTCGGAAAATGTCGACTGCGATGGAACAGAAATATCTACCTCAGCCAGCGAATCGTGACCGCCATTGGATGCGTCTATCTGGAACCGCAGTCGGACGTCGTGAAGCATGGATTGCACATTTACCCCCTCAAATGTCGGTACCCCCTACCGATCTAGACCTATCATGACCTATAATTCAGAACATGTCTAGCCTCAAGGGGGAATTGGGGGAGACGAACACGGGGCACAAGGGGGAATACGTTGAGTACAACAGCGACATCGTCATGGCAGGAAATACCACCAATTAGCTTGGCGGAACGCGAGCCGGCGCCACCGCTACCACAGGGGTCACTGACACCAGAAAAAGTTCCCGATGCGATCAAACCGGAGCCGGTGTCGTTGTTGCGAATACTGATGCCAGTCATCATGATTACCGTGGTCATCGCCATGGTTGGACTTATGGTGATCTCTGGTGGATCCCCTAACCCCATGATGTTGGTTTTCCCGCTGATGATGGGAATGTCGCTTTTGATGATGATGTCGCCAACACAGGGGGAAGACGTCAACGAAATGCGTCGAGTCTACCTGCGACATTTGATCGCCTTACGCGATACTGCGTTGCAATATGGGGAGCAGCAGCGACAACATCAGTGCTATCGCAACCCGCCACCGCATCATCTCGTGCAATGGGTAGAAACCCTCCGGTTATGGGAACGCCAATCACAAGACTCCGACGCATTAGAAGTGCGTATTGGCGTGGGCCCCACCTTGCTATGCACACCTATTGAAATGAAAAATCCTGGAGCACCTGAGGACCTTGATCCGGTATGTGCCGTGAGTTTGAGATCCACGATTCGCGCGGTGCGAACTGTGCACGATGTGCCAATCAGTGTGCAGTTGCAAGCGTTTGCCTTTGTGATGGTGACAGGGGATCGTGCACACGACTTAGTGCGAGCAATTATCGCCCAGTTATGCTTTCACCACGGCCCTGAATGCGTGGGGATTACAGTTGCCACTACTGGTGCGGATCAGCCTGGATGGTGGAAGTGGCTACCACACACCAAAGATCCACAGTCGGCGCGATTCGAAGTGCTCATAGTGGATTTCACCGTGGCGCATCCTGAGCAACATGATGAGTTGATCACGCAGATTCTCCAGTCCAGCGCTACCACAGTGATTATTCTGGGCGAACCTGATTCGGATGCGCCCCAGCGCAGCGACTTTATGATCATCATGCGGGAGTCTGGTTTTCAACTAGATGCTGGTACTAATCTTGTAGCAGTAACGGAGTCGGGGCGGGAAATACTCGGCAAGTCAGATACGTTGAGTCAGGTGGCTGCGGAGCATTTTGCCCGAAGTCTTACTGGGAAAATTCGGCCGCAGCACCAAGTGGCTACCACCTCAGACTTGAGATTCTTGTTGGGACTGGGAATTCCTACCCCAGATACTGTCTCTGTGCGTTGGGAGGAACGCGGCGCGCAGCGACTAACAGTTCCATTAGGGCTAACCGATGCTGGTACTGCGATGATGCTTGACATCAAGGAATCCGCCCACGGTGGTGTGGGGCCACATGGGCTATGTGTAGGAGCGACAGGTAGCGGAAAATCTGAGCTACTCAGGACACTTGTGGTGGCGATGGCAGCAACGCATAGCCCACAAAGTGTGAATTTCGTGTTAGTGGATTTCAAAGGTGGGGCCACGTTTTTGGGTCTTGATGCACTTCCTCATACATCGGCGGTGATTACTAACCTCGAAGACGAGGCAGTGTTGGTGGAACGCATGCATGATGCGATTTCAGGAGAGATGAATAGGCGCCAAGAGTTGCTGCGACAAGCCGGTAATTTTATCAACGTGGGGGAGTTTAATCAGGCTAGTTCGCAGGGGCAGATAGGGCACGACCCGATTCCTGCGCTATTTATCGTCCTTGACGAGTTTTCCGAGTTGCTAGGTCAGCATCCAGATTTTGCGGATCTTTTTGTTGCCGTGGGCCGCCTAGGGCGATCACTGCATATTCACTTGTTGCTTGCTAGCCAGCGATTAGAAGAAGGCCGATTGCGCGGCCTCGATTCGCACTTAAGTTACCGGATCGGTTTGAAAACATTTTCTGCGGCAGAATCTCGGCAGGTGTTAGGAATTCCCGATGCCTACGAAATCCCTAATCAGCCAGGTACCGGATTTATCAAAACTGGAGCCGATACGATTGTGAAGTTTCGCGCGTCATATGTTTCTGGACCCATGAAACAAGCCCGCGGCATCAGCGCCACTGGGAGCGCTACAGTGCGACCTTGGAACGGGTGGGAAGACGAACACAGCGACACAGAATCTATCACCAACGATGCACCCTCGATGCCGTCACCCACGCTTGTCGACGCAGTGGTTACCGCCGCCCAACAGCGAGCAACAGAACTTGGACTCAACGCCCATAAAATCTGGCTTCCACCGCTTCCCAACACACTCGAAATATCTGAAGTACCAGCGGCAAAGCCGAGACAGTTAACTGCACATGTCGGCTTAATTGATCGCCCATACCGGCAACGCCAAGACCCATTAGCGATGAGCTTTGAAGGACATAATGGGCATGCAGCCATATGCGGTGGACCTCAAACAGGAAAAACAGCAGCATTGCGCACGATCGTTACTGCACTCGCTGCGGGAAACCACACCGATACCGTGAGGTTCTATATAGCTGATCTCTCAGGGCAAGGCCTAGCGCAACTTCAAGCATTGCCACACGTAGCAGGGATTGCATCGCGTCACGAATCCGAAAAACTTGGGCGCATGGTGGATGACATCTTGCACCTCATCGATCATCCCGAGCAACGCCACACGTTTTTCATCATCGATGGCTGGCACATTGTTGCACAAGAACACGAACACCTAGTGGAATCTTTTAATCGTATTGCTGCAGATGGATTAGCAGCCAACATCCATCTGATCATCACTACTCCACGGTGGACTACCCTGCGGCCAGCGATCAGGGACCTCATCACCCAACGCCTTGAACTTAAACTCGGTGAGGCCCTCGATTCCCTCATCGATAGAAAAGCCCAAAGCAAACTACCCACACGCCCAGGTGTTGGATTGACACCAACCAAAGAACACATGATGCTGGCACGCAGCAGCAACCAAGACATCGCACATGTGGCGCAACTATGCAGCAACCAACCACAGGTACCGCAGCTTAAACTCCTGCCGACCGCTGTGGAATTACACGAATTAGCGTCGTTAAGCGAAAAAGAATACACAACCGGAATACGACTAGGAATTCACGGACGCGATTTATCAACCTTTACATGGGATACAAAAACTAGTAACCACCTGCTTATTTTTGGATCACAAGGCTGCGGCAAAAGCACAACCGTGGCAACTATTTTGGCCGGTATCTGCGAACGTGGCCCCGAAGTAGCTCGATGCGTGGTCATTGACCATAGACGAGCACACTTAGGAACCATCGACCCCACCATGCTTGCCGCATACTCCGCGAGTACCACCGCTACCGAACAAACCTTGGCAAGCACCGTGATCACTCTTGAAAGCCGACTCCCAGGACCTGAAATCACACCCGAACAACTCAAACAACGCTCATGGTGGACTGGCCCAGACATCTTTCTTGTCATCGACGATGCAGACTTAGTCCCAGAGCCACTATGGCACCGATTAGTCGAACTCATCCCGCACTCAAGAGACATAGGTCTACATATCGTTGCCGCTCGAAAAATTGGTGGCAGCCAGCGGGCACTCTACCAGTCGTTTTACTCGGCAATTAAAGACCAATCACCCATAGTGCTCGTCATGGACGGCGAACGTGACGATGGACCACTATTCGGAATCCGGCCACAACGCCTCATACCAGGACGCGCCATCGCCGTGATACGTGGCAGCAACCAAGGACAATGCCATATTGCG
The DNA here is from genome assembly GCF_902702935.1 of Corynebacterium rouxii. Classification (NCBI taxonomy): domain Bacteria; kingdom Bacillati; phylum Actinomycetota; class Actinomycetes; order Mycobacteriales; family Corynebacteriaceae; genus Corynebacterium; species Corynebacterium rouxii. Next base: position 534,801 of record NZ_LR738855.1, read on the forward strand.
CAAAACATCCCAGAAATAACCAGCTAAAGCATAAAAGCAGCTGTACTCATCAAACTAGAGGGCAACAGGGGAAAAAAGGGGGAAATAACGTGCCGTACCAACGAACACCAACAGACCTCACGCTGACAGTTTTAGATACCGCCACAATCTACGAAGGTCCCACAACAGTTTATCGCTATGACCTCCCAGGACACGGTATTACTGAAGGCTGGGCAACAGATGCAGTCGTCGATCAGATACGAGAACTACTGAACCCATCGTGGCCCAACTGTGTCATTGAAATCGACGCACAACCAAGCATCATCGAACTTCTGGAACAACCACTTAGTGATCACGGCGTTCGCATTCGCCGCAGGAAAGAACAACACAAAAAAGAAAACAACACCGCTGACCACACCGAGGACATCACCGAACCCATTAGTGCCTTACGCCGAGCATTAAACGCACAAGAACAAACGCGCCGGGGACGACATCAGAAAATATCGAGGCGCATTGAGCCGCTCTATATTGCGATGGCGTTGGTGATCTGCATAGTGGGGGCAGTGGCATGGTGGTCAACAGATGCGGCTTTGAACAGCGATGATACCAAGGTTGCGATAGGAGATTCGAAGGCGTCTGAACAGGCAGTAGCATCGGCGACGACCTCTGCGCCTATCCATCTTGCAGGTGACATGATCGCTGAACACGAACGAATCCGTGTGACATTGCCACGGGGATACGTACTGGCGTTAAAACCAAACGATCCCAGTACCGTGGTAGCTACAGGGCCAGACCCCGAGCTTAGAATTTTGCTTTCAGCTGAACCTATTGATGCCGCAGACCCACCGTTGATTCATCAAGAAATACGCAACACTATTGACCTTGATCCTGTGCTCTCTCTACGTGAAGACCGATTGGCTAAAAATGTTCCGGTGCTGGCGTATCAGGAAACCCCAGACGATGGTTCTACGATCGCATGGTGGGCGTGGGTAGAAAATAAGCACCTGTTTTCCGTGGGGTGTCATAGTAAGGCTGCGCAAAAAGTCGCGCATAAAGCAGCGTGCCGGAAGGCCGCTGAAACAGTGAATATTAAGCAGTGATCAGGGGGAGAAATGGGGGTAGTAGCACAGTGATGAGAAAAAGTTTTGGAAAACACGGAACCACCGAGGGTCGTCATTACGTCAAAACTTAGTGACGGGGCCAAAAGGTTTTGTCACTTCAATCGTTGGGGGATCCGACGATGCCGCTGGCGCTACAGCTGCATGCGGCATCACGATCGGACACACATTTTAGGGAGGGACACATGTCTCAAGGTTTTAAGACCGAAGCAGACGTCATGCGCAATACCGCTCACCGCGTTGACGACACAAACCAGGAAGTAAGCGCGGAACTATCTCGACTGCGCTCCATCGTGGACGGAGTTCGCGCGTCTTGGGAAGGTACCGCACAAGTAAGTTTTGACAACCTGATGCAGCGGTGGGATGCCTCCGCCAAGGGGCTTCAAGATGCCCTGCAGTCCATCTCGGACAACATTCGTGGCAACGCCACCTCGTTTGAAAACGTTGAAGCAGATAACCAATCCGCATTCTCTGCAGTAGGCGGCCAAGGGCTCGCGCTGTAAATAGCCGATCGAACACTCATTACATCCACTTCAAGGAGAACATCAATGGAAAAGATTAAATACGGCTTTGGTGAAATCGAAGCAGCCGCATCGGACATCCAATCCACGTCCGGTCGTATCAACTCCCTGCTAGAAGATCTCAAAGCACACATCCGCCCCATGGCAGCAGCATGGGAAGGCGAATCAGCGCAAGCCTATAACGAGGCACAACAACAGTGGGACAGCTCCGCTGCGGAACTCAACACCATCTTGTCTACGATTTCCAACACTGTTCGTCAAGGCAATGATCGCATGAGTGAGGTGAACCGTATGGCCGCTGCTTCGTGGAGCTAACTTCACGCATTTTGTGCGTAGACAACCAGGCAACCTCGTCGAAGTATTCACGGAACCGACAGAATATATAAGGCAGACACACCGACACGAGAAAATGCGGTGGGCACTTGCGTATCGACGGGGCACAGGTTGTAGACACCCATAGTGGGGGGAATCGCGCAATGAATTGATTGCGCCGATGCTCATTGCCCGCATCGTTATATTGGGCTTAACGGTGCGGGCATTTTTTTTGAAAAATTTTTAAAAGATTTTTGCACAACTACTTGTGAAAATGCAGGGTAGTGCCGTAAAGTTGGCGGTCTGTGTGCTTGAAGGCTTTCTTTGAAAAGCAGTCAGACATGATCGGGTCACCACCGGCCGCCGTTCATGCATCTTCTTCGGGTATCGCCTGGCTGGCAGTTCTAGACAGACTTAAAAGGAGTCATCAGTGTCTACTTACCACCCAAAGAGCGGTGACATCACCCGCAAGTGGTACGTCATCGACGCCACTGACGTGGTTCTGGGTCGTCTTGCTACCCACGCAGCTGACTTGTTGCGCGGCAAGGGCAAGCCTCAGTTTGCACCGAACGTTGACTGCGGCGATCACGTTATCGTGATCAATGCTGACAAGGTTCACGTTTCCTCCAACAAGCGCGAGCGTGAGATGCGCTACCGCCACTCTGGCTACCCAGGTGGTCTGAAGACCATGACCTTGGGTCGTTCCCTTGAGGTTCACCCAGAGCGCGTGGTTGAGGAGTCGATTCGTGGCATGATGCCACACAACCGTCTTTCCCGCGCTTCTGTGAAGAAGCTGCACGTGTTCGCAGGTTCTGAGCACCCATACGCTGCTCAGAAGCCAGAGACCTACGAGTTCAAGCAGGTGGCCCAGTGAGTGATCAGAACGTAACCGAGAACTTCGAAGCAGACGCAGCTGACATCGCTGCTGCAGCTGCAGCTACCGAAGAGTTCACCAACACCATTGGTGACGTCGTTGCATCTGAGGCTGAGGTTGAGACCGCAGCTCCAGTTCTGCACGAAGGTCCAATCCAGACCGTTGGTCGCCGTAAGCGCGCTATTGTGCGTGTTCGCATGGTTGAAGGCTCCGGCCAGTTCACCTGCAACGGCCGTACTCTTGAGGAGTACTTCCCTAACAAGCTGCACCAGCAGCTCATCAAGGCTCCTCTCGCCCTGATCGACCGCGATGGTCAGTTCGATATTCAGGCAACGCTGACCGGTGGTGGCCCAACCGGTCAGGCCGGCGCATTCCGCCTCGCTATCGCTCGTGCACTCAACGTGTACAACCCAGCAGATCGCGCAGCCCTGAAGAAGGCTGGCTTCCTGACCCGAGACGCTCGTGCAGTCGAGCGCAAGAAGGCAGGTCTGCACAAGGCACGTCGTGCACCTCAGTACTCCAAGCGTTAATTTATCGCTTTATGTACAGGCAAGCCGCTTCACCACAATGCTGGTGGGGCGGCTTTCGCCATGCAAGAACGTACAGGAGATGATCCAAGACAGTGCTGGGAAGCGTCGATAAGCATGCCTGCGCGGGGAGTATAAGGTTTAGAACTTCGGACATGCATAATGGAAGGCATGACTCGACTTTTTGGTACTGATGGTGTTCGTGGTTTGGCCAACCGGAAATTGACCGCGTTGCTCGCTCTGAAATTAGGTGCGGCAGCAGCGGAAGTGTTGACCAAAGATAACAGGAGCACGAGTCGTCGTCCGGTTGCCGTAGTGGGCCGCGACCCCCGCGTATCCGGCGAAATGCTGGCCGCCGCACTGTCCGCAGGCATGGCAAGCCGTGGCGTAGACGTTTTACGCGTTGGCGTGCTGCCCACACCTGCAGTGGCTTACCTGACAGATTTCTATGGTGCTGATATGGGCGTGGTGATCTCTGCGAGCCACAACCCCATGCCAGACAACGGGATCAAATTCTTTTCTAAAGGCGGTCACAAGCTACCCGACTCGGTCGAGGATGAGATCGAGAAGGTCATGGAAACCATTCCAGACGGTGGCCCCACCGGACATGGCATTGGCCGTGTAATCGAAGAGGCCGTCGATGCCCAAGAAACGTATCTCAAGCACCTCAAAGGTGCGGTACCGCGCAGCCTCGAGGGCATTACCGTAGTGGTGGACTGTGCTAATGGTGCAGCTAGTGAGGTTGCCCCGCTGGCCTATGCTGCCGCCGGCGCCAAGGTTATTCCAATCCACAACCACCCCAATGCGTACAACATCAACGATTCTTGCGGCTCAACGCATATCGACCAGGTACAAGTCGCCGTGCTCGAGCATGGTGCTGATCTGGGACTTGCTCATGATGGCGACGCGGATCGCTGCCTGGCGGTAGATGCTGAAGGCAACGTGGTTGATGGCGACCAAATCATGGCGATCTTGGCCCTTGCTATGAAAGAAAACGGTGAGCTGCACAAGTCCACGCTGGTAGCTACTGTGATGAGCAACCTTGGCCTGCGGTTGGCTATGAAAGAAGCCGGCATTGAATTGCGCACTACAAAAGTGGGTGACCGCTATGTTCTTGAAGAACTCAACGCTGGTGGCTTTAGCCTCGGTGGTGAGCAATCTGGTCACATTGTGCTGCCAGACCACGGTACGACCGGTGACGGCACGTTGACAGGTCTGTCTCTCATGTCGCGCATGGCAGAAACTGGTTTGTCGTTGAAGGTACTGGCCTCTGCGATGACTGTGTTGCCTCAGGTACTGATCAATGTTCCGGTTTCGGATAAATCCATCATCCAAACGCATCCTGATGTCGTTGCAGCGATGGAACGCGCTAGTGATGAGCTGGGGGAGGGCGGTCGTGTACTGCTGCGTCCATCCGGTACCGAAGAATTGTTCCGCGTGATGGTTGAGGCTCCAAGTAAAGAGACGGCTCGTGGGATCGCTGCAGATCTAGCGTCGGTGGTGGCTAAGATTTAATATCTCCCCCTAATAGGGGAGTATGGAACCGTAGACCTCCTTGATTACGTCCAAACATTGTGAAGGCACAATGTGATGTGACCGTATAACAAGGGGGTTTTCTCATGCACGGAATCACTATTGATTCTGGTCGTGCGCTAGACATGCTGGCGTCGATGATTGAAGAAGCAGAACAGCAATACCAAGCGCATATTCGCGAAACACCGCACTATGAGTCAGCATCAGCAGGGGAGGGGTTTGTTGCCTATGGAGAGTCGATCAATTCGCTGTTTCAATTGCTTCACCAGCGCAACGCTCAGCGTCTAGAGCTGATCAAGCTGGGGCTAGAAGATGCTCGCCAGCGGGTCTATGATCTTGCCAATACTGATACCGAGTTTGCAGCGCGACTGGGGGCCGTGGAATGACGCCCGATGTTGCAGGATATGGGCGGGCAGTATCGGATCTTCAGGCTGCCTCAGCCGGATTGTATTCCGGACCCGCAATTACCCAAGAAACGCTAGCAAAGGCGGCAGGAACGACGAAGGGGTTGCACACGGATGCCCTGCGTAACACGGCACAGGCCATGGTGGGCGGTAGCAGCACATCTTTTGTGACTGACAAGTTTTGGGGCTCGCTCATCAAGATTTTGGCCCAGATCGCCACGTCGTTTATCTCTAGTGGTTTGTTTTCACTTGCGCAGCGTTGGCTTAGGGGCAGTGACGATGCCGATAACATTCAGGTGCAATCTCATCAGGCATCCGATGCGATCGATTGCGTGGACCAAGAAGCTACCACCAACATCGCCACGGTGATTAGTCAGTTGACTGTGATGATCGGGCAGCTAGTAGCAACCTTGGCGGGCATTGACAAAAAGGAAAACCCAGAGGCCTTTGCGGAATGCGTTAGCGCTGGTGCGCGAGCCATTGATTCCGCAGGTAACACGATTAAACAAACATGCGAAAGCCGGGACAAGGCCATCGAACAGTGCTTTTCGACGCTCACTCACCGCACCGAGGAAAAGTGCAGCGTCCAAGACTCATCACCGCCACCAGCCTGTACCGGTGGCGCTTCTGGCGGGGCTCCTGCATCAGCACCTGCAGTCGGAGGCCTTAGTAGCACCACCGAAGAAGTCACCACAGAAGTTGCTACCGAGACTACGGCTGAAACCGTCGAGAAAACCTGCGAGAAGGTTAGCGAAAAAACTATCAGTGTGGACACCACCACGAGCGTGACTGAAACCTGCCTTGAGGAGGAAGAATCAGAAGGAGAGGTGGCCGATTGCGAGCCAGAAACAAAGTCGTGTGAACAGACATGTATAGCATCAGGTGTTATCGGTGCAGTAGGGCTAGGTATCGCAGTTCTTGGGATAGGGGCACTTATTCACTGCATAACAGAATCTATGGGCGCATTCGAGTGCGTGCCACCACCGCCAACCCCCGATGCACCTCCACCACCTGCTCCTGCGCCGCCGCCACCGGTAATCGACAATGTTCCGGAGCCACCGCCGCCGCCTAAGCAGATTCCAGGGATGATTCCAGCCGCTGCACCGGTTCCACCGCCTCCAGCGCCTAAGTCACCTGCTCCTGCACCGCTGTCATCGCATATCAATGTGAAGAAAGCGGGGTTATGGTAATGGCCTATTCCAGTGACAAAGCGCAGCAGCAGATCAACTCCTATGCGGAATTCGTGGAATCTTTTAGACAAACAACGGCAAAGCGGATGGCTGAGTTTGAACAAGAGCTTGCCGATGCACAGAAGAAAGCACACGAAGCCGCAAAGAAGAAACGCGAACTCCCCGCACGGGCATCCGTTGCGGCAGAGATAGGGGCGTCGATACGCCCGCGGAGCACTCGTGGAAAAGTACGGGGAGTCCTACGGAAAGTCTGACCTAAAGCGACGTAGCAGTTAGCTCTTGAACAGCGTGAGCTTGGAATCACCAGTCAAACTTGCGCGTTCTTGCAGCTCCTCGCCCCAATAAGAGTGCACCTTCTTGCCGGTAGCGTCGGCCTCGGAAAAACCGGAGTATTTCTTCTGGTCGGCAAGCTGGTGCAAAAGGAAACCAGTAACTACGCCGCGAATACGCTCACGGGCTGCAGTATTCGTGCCACCCAAGCCGGTGACACGCTTGAACAAAGTGTTTTCCGTGAGCGTCTGGTGTGACGCACGGTCGATTTCACGGTATGCAACAGAGCCCTTCCATTCGAGCGCCAGCTTTGCTGCGTTACCGAAATCAAACATCGCGTTTTCTTCCGTGCCTAACACTAAGCCTGCAGCTTCAACATTGCGGGCAGCAATGTCCGCAGAAGGCGACACCTGAGAAGGATAAATAGCAGCAACAGCCGCGATCTGGGGACGATCTGCTGCAGCCAACACCGCAGCGCCAGCACCCATGCCATGTCCCACAATGCCTAAACGACCTGGAGCGACAGAGATATTGCCAGCGCCAAGCTTCACACCGGTCAACACCTGCAAAGAAGTCTCAATGTCGGCGGCAAAGCCACGGTGATTTGGCAAAATGCCCTTTTCCGTGTTCGGTGCTGCCACGACGATTCCCCACGATGCTAAGTGGCGAAGCGTTGCGTGGTAGCGGGAAATGTCCTGCATCCAGTCGTGAGCGAACACGACAGCCGGAAGGCCATTGCCCTCTGCAGGGGTATAAATTTTTCCCGGTAATCCCACGTAGTCAAGATCGCCGACGAGCACGCGGTGTGGACCGCGCTTAGAAAGATTGGACAAGTGTTTAGTCAGATTTTCAGCCACGATAGTCAAGGATAGTGGAAACTACGGGGCTAAGTGGCCGAAGAATAAGGCTTGGGGCTGTGATAGTTAGCGAATTTTTGCCATGTGGCCGGTGTCGTTGTGAGGAAAACCGGAAAGAAAAGGGGGAGCCGCTGCAGCATGAAAAGACAGCAGTGGCATGATAGGACGTTATGAACCTGCTCGAAACTCGCATCTCGTGCGACGCCATTGCTGCGAACACGCGACGTTTAAAAGACATGGTTGCTCCCGCTCAGCTCATGTGTGTTGTAAAAGCTGACGGCTACAATCACGGTGCCCCAGAAGTTGCTACTGTGATGGCGCGTAACGGTGCCGACCAATTTGGTGTCGCAACGCTTGCGGAAGCACATCAGCTACGAGACGCGGGTATCACCCTCCCGATCCTGTGCTGGATCTGGTCACCCGAGCAGGACTTTTCCGCCGCCATTGACCGTGACATCGACTTAGCTGCCGTCAGCATGGATCACGTTCGTGCGCTGATCGCAGAGGCCACACGTCGTCCGGCAGATACCCAAGTACGGGTGACCGTGAAAATCGACACGGAACTCCACCGGTCTGGAATCGACGAAGCAAACTGGACAGAAGCCTTTGAGCTTCTGCACGAGTGCCCCCAGATCAACGTCACGGGCGTATTTAGCCACTTGGCATGCGCAGACGACTTGGAATCGGACTACACAGACCACCAAGCTGAAGTATTCCGCAGGGCGATTGCCACAGGTAGACAGGTAGGCCTTGAACTTCCTGTTAATCATCTCGCAGCATCGCCAGCAACACTGACCCGCCCAGACCTGCACTTTGATATGGTCCGGCCTGGGCTTGCCCTCTATGGTCACGAGCCGATAGCAGGACTCGACCACGGATTGCGAGAAGCCATGACATGGATTGGTTCAGTAACAGTGGTCAAACCCATCGCGGCAGGCCAAGGAACCAGCTACAACATGACATGGCATGCCCCCTCGGATGGCTACCTCTGCGTGGTGCCGGTGGGCTATGCGGACGGGTTGCCCCGCAACGTCCAAGGACATCTAGAAGTAACAATCGCTGGCAAGCGTTACCCACAAGTAGGGCGCGTGTGCATGGATCAGATCGTGGTATTCCTTGGCGATAATTCCCTCGGCGTTGCCCCTGGCGACGAGGCGATCATTTTTGGCCCACGTGAAACCCAAGCGATGACCGCTACGGAGCTGGCCGCCGCTACCGGAACCATCAACTATGAAATCTTGTGCCGTCCGGCCGAACGAAGCCATAGAACCTATAGTGATCTTGACGCCGTCGCGCCCACGCACCCTACTGAAAGCTGATACCCAATGGATACCACCTTTGCTCGTAGCGGAAACATACGACTCGAAACCGCCGCAGACACCCAAGCTTTCGCCGAAGACCTTGGCAGTCACCTCGAAGCAGGTGACGTGATTATTCTCGACGGCCCCCTCGGCGCAGGGAAAACTACCTTCACCCAAGGCCTAGCTCGCGGGCTCAACGTAAAAGGCCGCGTTACCTCACCGACTTTCGTGATCGCCCGCGAACACAAGTCGCTTAACGGCGGGCCGGCACTGGTTCACGTCGACGCCTACCGGCTTATCGACGATGCCGCCGGTGCCACCGATCCCATCGGTGCGCTCGATTCTCTTGACCTAGAAACTGAGCTAGAAGATGCCGTTGTGGTCGCCGAATGGGGTGGGGGACTCGTCGAGCAGATCACGGATAGTTACCTGCTCATCACCTTTGACCGGACCACAGCGCATATCGACGACCCCGATTCAGAGGCCAGAATTGTGACGTGGAAGGTTATTGAACCCTAAAAGAGATCTACGTCGGTAACATCCCACCGACGTGAAATCATCCAGCCGGCAGTTTCCGACAGTTTACTGAAAACATGTCAACATTCATGCCGTGAACTGCCGGTATCGCCTGTGACAGGGGCGTCGAAACGCCTCGGCGGGGCAGCCGAAAGAATTGATTTTCCTGCACTTTCTAAGCACAATCATGTGCCGATACGTGTCCCTCAATGCAACAGGGGCCGGACGTTTCCTCATCGTTCGTCTCACAGGAGAACTCCAATTCATATCCTCGAATTTCTCGCAGCTCAGCCCCTGCTGACGCTCGCGCTCATTCTGGCCGTCGGTCTGCTTATCGGCAAGATTCGATTCTTCGGAATCTCACTCGGCGCCGCCGCCGTCCTCTTCGTAGCCCTCGCGCTATCCACAGTGGACCCAGCCCTCCAGCTGCCACCACTGGTTTACCAACTAGGTCTTGCCATGTTCGTGTACGCCATTGGTCTATCCGCAGGCTCCGAATTCTTCGCCGAATTCCGCCACCGCGGCTGGAAACTCACCCTGTTCATGATCGGCCTGCTCATGCTCATGATGGCCGTTGCATACGGCATCATCAAGCTATTTGGCCTCGACGAAATCATCGGCGCTGGCATGTTCGCCGGTGCACTCTCATCGACCCCAGGTATGGCCGCCATGGTCGAAATGCTGGAAGGAATCGACGAGTCTGTCGCATCAGAACCAGTCGTGGGGTACTCGCTGGCATACCCAGGTGCTGTGATCGGATCGATTCTTGTTGCAGCCATTGGTGCGAAGTTGATGAAGGTCAACCATGCCGCCGACGCTGCCGAAGAAGGCTTGGTGTCGGATCCGCTGGAGTGGACTGGTGTGCGCATCGGCCCAGGGATCAACGGTACGATCGCTCAGTTGCCAACGCTTGCTGGTGAGGAAATCATTGCTACTCGCGTGGTGCACTCCAAGACTTTCCACTCTCTTGCTGCGCCGACTGATCGTCTGCACGAGGGCATGGTGCTGGTGATTCATGGCACCCCTGATGCGCTTGAGCGTGCTATCGCCAAGGTAGGTAAGCAGCAGGATGTGCCGATTGAAAATACCGATTTGGTGTACTCACGTTTCACGGTGTCGTCGAAAGCTGTCGTTGGTCGCAAGATTTCGGACCTCGACACGGTTCGTTCTGGCTTCATTATTTCGCGCCTGCGCCGTGGCGACGCCGACGTTGTGCCCGAGCCCGACGATGTTCTCCACTACTCTGACCGCGTGCGCGTCATCGCCCCCGCTAACCGCATGAGCGAAGTGCGTCGCTTCCTCGGTGACTCTGAGCGTTCGCTTGCCGACGTTGACCTCATGCCATTCGCCTTCGGCCTTGTCATCGGTCTAGCTATTGGTGTTATCCCGATCCCGCTGCCTGGCGGCAACACCTTGTCTTTGGGCTTCGGAGGCGGCCCCATTGTCGCAGGCCTGATCCTCGGCGCACTCAATCGTACCGGCCCGATCCACTGGCAGATGCCTTATCACGCCAGCCGTACGATCAGCACCTTCGGCCTCGCCATCTTTCTTGCCGGCGTGGGAACGTCTGCAGGTGTGGGCTTCCGCCAAGCGCTCACCGACCCTGCCTCGCTCACCGTCATCGCCGGCGGCTTCATCGTGACGATCTCCTCTGCACTCGTGTGTGCTTTGGTCTGCATGCCGCTATTCAAACTGAAGTGGGATGAAGCAATGGGCGTGGCAGCAGGATGTACCGCCAACCCCGCCATCATCTCCTACCTCAATGGGCAAACCGGCACTGAGCTGGCCACACGTGGGTACGCCACGGTGTACCCCACGGCCATGATCGGCAAGATCATCGCCAGCCAGATGCTACTTCTAGCGCTGATCGCCTGATCGGAATAAGCGCTCCTTTTTACGCAAGATCCCAGCTTGTCTCGCACCAACCATCGCGGGGGAAGCTGGGATTTTCTGTTCGTGCGTAGTACTGTGCTTAAAGCTCACTGAATCCCCAGAGGAATTCACACAAACGGAGGAAAACCCATGAACAAAACAGCCAAAGGCCTGCTCGCCGCGCTATTGATCGTCTTTATCGCTGCCGTGGGCGCAATGATTGCCTCCGCGCACGCAGCGGTGGGAACAACAAACACCGAAGGCAAACTCGAAACCGTGCTCTCCCGCATGAGTAACAACGGCCTGCGCATTACCGCACTCTCGCTTGCCGACGTCTACGGCCACGACTGGGTTGCCGCAGCCATGATCTGCCCAGGCGAAGACGAAAAATCCATTCAGGACAACTACGGTGTCGACCCAGGACAACTTCATCTCAAAGGCACCAAAGTGCCTGACGACGTCAACTACATCGTGATGGCTGACAAAGAAGGCGGCTTTACCTTCGAACAATTCGATCGTGCGGAAGTAGACGTGTGCTCCTCCCCTGTTCAAGGCGGTTTTGACACTCGCCAACTCGTGCCATTTATCAAGCAGGAAAACGGTGGCTGGGCCATCGCCTCATAAAACTTTTAGCGTCAAACCGGCACCGCGCACCAAGCACGCCTAGCACAAGCGACTACGCTTACTAGGCGTGCTTGTTCTTGCTATAGATACCTCCACCCCAGACCTTATTGTCGGTTTAGTACGGAAGGAATCGACGATTCCTTCCGTACTAGCCCAAAAAATCTACGAAGACTCCCGCCAACACAATGAGTTGCTCACGCCGACTGTTGTGGAATTGCTGGCGGAATCGGGACTCGAGTTCTCGGATATTGAGGCCATCGTTGTCGGCTGTGGACCAGGGCCATTCACGGGTCTTCGTGTGGGAATGGTGACTGCCGCTGCGATGGGCCATGCGCTTGGCGTCCCCGTGCATGGCGTGTCCACGCATGATGCCATTGCGATGCAGCTGACCGGATCGGTTCTAGTGGCCACGGATGCGCGTCGCAAAGAGGTGTACTGGACTGCTTACCGCGATGGGGTGCGCGTGGCTGGCCCTGATGTGATTTCTCCGAAGGAATTGTCGATTCTTTCCGGAACATCGGTGATTTCGGTGCCGAAGAAGCTGGAGGCGTCGTTGCCGGAGTCGGCTGCGGGGATTAAGACAGTGGATTTGCGGCCATTGCCGGAGTGCTTGGTTGCGGTGGCTGATTTTGATGTGGAACCTGGTCCGTTGGAGCCGTTGTATTTGCGACGTCCGGATGCGAAGGAGCCTGCGGCGAAGCCTAAGTCGCCCGCGATTCCGGATGTGGAGTTGTAGGTGGCTGTGGAGTTGCGGTTGTTGCGTCGTGAGGATGCGGCGCGGTGTGCGGAGCTGGAGCAGGTGTTGTTTTCGGAGGAGAATCCGTGGTCTGAGGCGGATTTTGTTGCGGAGATGGCGCAGCCTCATACGTTTTATGTGGGTGTGAACGTTGATGGTGAGGTTGTGGCCTATGGCGGGCTTGCGATGTTGGGGCCGGCGGAGGATCCGGAGTTTGAGGTCCATACGGTTGGTGTGGATCCGCGGTGGCAGCGTCGTGGGTTCGGCCGGTTGGTAATGGATAATTTTGTCCATATTGCAGATACTGCTGGTGGCCCGATTTTTTTGGAGGTTCGTACGACGAATGCGCCGGCGATTGCGTTGTATGAGTCGTTGGGTTTTGAGCACCAGGGTGTGCGGAAGAATTATTATCAGCCGTCGGGTGCGGATGCTTTTGTGATGGTTCGTCCTGCTGGTTATGGGGTTGAGTTGAGTGAAGGTGAGGATGCGTAAATGATTGTTCTCGGTATTGAGTCGTCGTGTGATGAGACGGGTGTGGGGATTATTGATTTGGCCGATGACGGCACGATGACGATTGTGGGGGATGCGGTGGCGTCGTCGATGGAGCAGCATGCGCGTTTTGGTGGTGTGGTTCCGGAGATTGCGTCGCGTGCTCATTTGGAGTCGATGATTCCGGTGATGAAGGAGGCATTGGCGCAGGCGGGGGTGGAGCGTCCTGATGCGGTGGCTGCGACGGTGGGCCCTGGGTTGGCTGGTGCGTTGTTGGTGGGGGCGTCGGCTGCTAAGGCGTATGCGGCTGCGTGGGGGGTTCCGTTTTATGGTGTGAATCATTTGGGTGGCCATGTGGCAGTGGCGAATTTGGAGGGGGAGGAGTTGCCGCATTCGATTGCGTTATTGGTGTCGGGTGGGCATACGCAGATTCTTGAGGTTCAGGCGGTAGGTAAGCCGATGCGGGAGCTGGGTTCGACGCTTGACGACGCCGCCGGCGAGGCTTATGACAAGGTGGCACGGCTGCTTGGGTTGGGCTATCCAGGCGGGCCGGTTGTGGATAAGCTTGCTGCTCGCGGTAATCGTAAGGCGATTCGTTTCCCGCGTGGCCTTTCGCGTGCCGACGACCTGCGTGGTGAGCACCGCTATGATTTTTCGTTTTCGGGTGTGAAAACGTCGGTGGCACGCTACGTGGAGTCTGCGGAGCGTGAGGGGCGTGTGATCTCTGTGGAGGATGTGTGTGCGTCGTTCCAGGAGGCTGTGGTGGATGTGCTGACGTCGAAAGCCATTATGGCCTGTAAAGATACGGGTGCTTCGGTGTTGTTGCTTGGCGGCGGTGTGGCGGCGAATTCGCGGTTGCGTGAGTTGGCAGCGGCGCGGTGTCAGAGCGCGGGCATTGAGTTGCGGGTGCCGAGCTTTAAGTTGTGCACGGATAATGGCGTGATGATTGCGGCGGTGGCATCGCAGCTGATTCATGAGGGTGCGCAACCTTCGGGCTTGTCGGTGGGAACGGATACTTCTTTGGAAGTGGAAATTCCGTTGGTGCATTCGCTGTAGGCGTACGGTGTTGAGAGCTGGCACTCTCAGGGGTAGAGTGCCAGTAGGTTGTAACTCACACAGTTGTTCACCCGCGACGACGGCTGTGCTGGATTTCCCACAACCGGCACAAAGAGAAACTTCATGTAACGGAGGTACATCGTGGCTAACGTCAATATCAAGCCTTTGGAGGACCGTGTCCTCGTCCAGATCAGCGAAGCTGAGACCACCACCGCTTCTGGTTTGGTGATTCCAGATTCCGCTAAGGAGAAGCCACAGGAAGGTGTCGTCGTCGCTGCAGGCCCAGGCCGCTTCGATGGCGATGATCGCGTTCCTATGGACATCAAGGAGGGCGACACCGTTGTGTTCTCCAAGTACGGCGGAACCGAGTTGAAGTACAACGGCGAAGAGTACTTGCTGCTCAACGCTCGCGACGTTCTCGCCATCATCGAGAAGTAAGGCAGCCCCCGTATGGCAAAGCTGATTGCATTTAATCAAGAAGCACGCGAAGGCATTCTCAAGGGTGTCGACGCACTGGCCAACGCAGTCAAGGTGACCTTGGGGCCTCGCGGCCGCAACGTTGTGTTGCAAAAAGCCTTTGGTAGCCCAACCGTGACTAACGACGGTGTGACCATTGCGCGCGAGATCGATCTCAGCGATCCTTTTGAAAACCTTGGCGCGCAGCTGGTGAAGTCCGTTGCCGTCAAGACCAACGACATCGCTGGCGACGGCACCACCACCGCAACCCTGCTCGCTCAGGCTGTTGTGACCGAGGGGCTGCGCAACGTTGCTGCAGGTGCTAACCCCATCGAGCTCAACCGCGGTATCGCCGCCGGTTCCGAGTTTGTGGTGGGCAAGCTGCGCGAACGTGCAACCGATGTTTCTTCGGCTGCAGACATCGCTAACGTTGCTACTGTTTCTTCGCGCGACCCAGAGGTCGGCGACATGGTGGCAGCAGCGATGGAAAAAGTGGGTAAAGACGGTGTGGTCACCGTGGAGGAGTCACAGTCCATCGAGTCATACCTCGACGTTACTGAGGGTGTCTCTTTTGACAAGGGCTTCTTGTCCCCATACTTCATCACTGACACTGATACCCAGCACGCAGTGCTCGAGCAGCCAGCTATTTTGCTGGTTCGCAACAAGATTTCCTCTCTGCCGGACTTCCTCCCTGTGTTGGAAAAGGCACTCGAGGCAAATAAACCAATCTTGATCATCGCTGAAGATGTCGAAGGTGAGCCGCTGCAGACGCTCGTCGTCAACTCGATCCGTAAGACCTTGCGTGCGGTTGCTGTGAAGGCTCCGTACTTTGGTGAGCGTCGTAAAGCGTTCATGGACGACCTCGCTGTGGTTACTGGTGCTACCGTCATCGACCCAGAGGTTGGCGTTAACCTCAACGAGGCCGGTGCAGAGGTATTCGGTACCGCTCGCCGCGTGACCGTGACCAAGGACGAGACAATCATCGTCGATGGTCTCGGTACCGCTGAGGCAGTGGAAAACCGCCGTGCACAGATCCGCCGTGAGATTGAAAACACCGATTCCGCATGGGATCGCGAAAAAGCCGAGGAGCGCCTAGCTAAGCTCTCCGGCGGTGTTGCCGTGATCAAGGTGGGCGCTGCAACAGAGACCGAGGTTTCCGAGCGTAAGCTGCGCGTCGAAGACGCCATCAACGCTGCTCGTGCCGCCGCACAAGAAGGCGTTATTGCCGGTGGCGGTTCCGCACTGGTGCAGATTTCCAAGGAACTGCACGAGTACGCCCAGGAGTTTGAGGGTGACGCAAAAATCGGCGTGATCGCTTTGGCTAACGCCTTGGCAAAGCCTGCGTACTGGATTGCAGATAACGCAGGTCTCGACGGTGCTGTAGTCGTGTCCAAGGTATCCGAACTTTCTAACGGTGAAGGCTTTAACGCTGCCACCTTGGAATACGGGAACTTGATCGAACAGGGCATTATTGATCCTGTGAAGGTCACACACTCGGCAGTGGTGAACGCCACCTCCGTAGCACGCATGGTTCTTACCACCGAGGCATCGGTAGTAGAAAAGCCAGCTGCGCCAGCTCCTGAGGCTGGGCATCACCACCATCACCACCACTAAAAACGGTGGAGTAGCAAGGGGTATGCACTTACATGCCGGTGCGTGAGAAACGCTTAAGTAGCGTCTTCTCCCACCGGCATGTGGTGTTTTTAAGGAAAACCAACACTTATCCAGTAGATTTTTAAAATGGTTATGTGCTCGATAGGCTTCGACCAAGAGTGCATATAAGTTCCTCCAAAAAGAAAGGCGCGAAGACCAGTGAACGAAGAGGTGAGGGAGCTAGAACGACTAGTTCCTGCTGCTGCAGCGGGCGATAAAATCGCCCTTCAGCGCATCATCTCTATAGTGTATCCGCAGGTGCTTCGCTATGCGCGCACCCGTCTGAGTGGCGGGCGTCATCCCACTCCAGAAGATGTAGCCCAAGAAATTTGTCTTGCTGTAGCTACGTCTATTGCCAAGTTTGTGGATCAGGGCAAACCCTTCATGGCATTCGTGTATGGCATTGCCTCAAACAAAGTAGCTGACGCACACCGCCTGTATTCTCGTGACCTTTCCAACCCTACAGACGAGGTGCCAGAAACGGAGATCGATAACGACACTCCGGAGTCGTTTGCCCTGCTAGCGGCGGGAAGTAACAGAGTGCAGCAACTTCTCGATCTACTAGGTGATAAGCCACGCGAAATCCTCACCTTGAGGGTCTTTGTAGGGTTATCGGCTGAGGAAACAGCCGAGATTGTAGGAAGTACGCCGGGCGCGGTGCGGGTCGCGCAGCATCGTGCGCTGGCAACGTTGCGTAAGGCTATAGAGCAGGAGACTGGGGCATGACCAAACACCGTTGGGATGGCGCCGATGGGCGCGCCTCTCAGCCGATTGATGAGCTGTGGAACGACGATGCTTTTCTTACCCAGCTTTCTCGGGGGATCGATCCTTCGCATGGCGAAGACCACTTGGCCCAGCTTTTCCTCGCCGAGCGCGAGCGTATCAATTCTGACATTCCTGCAGCCCCAACGCTTGCTTCCCTAGGGATTGAAACGGGAGTAACAAGCATCTCGAACGACTTTGATGATGCCCCCACGAACACATTCCCCGTCGTGGACGATAGCGTCGTAGTAGATGAACCGGAAGAAGCAACTGTTATTACGTTGCCGCGTCGTCGTTGGGGCAACTCCTTCGCTCATGGCCTTGTTGGTGCGGCAGCGGCTACCTTGCTGATCGCTGGTAGCGGATCGCTGATCTATAACGCGGATGAAGGCTCCTCGCTGTATCCGATTAGCCAGAAAATGTTTGGTAATTCGGCTACTTCTAAGGCCACAGTTGTAGAACTTGCCTCCAAACTGGAGCAAGCTCAGCAGCTTACTGATCGTGGTGATGGCCAAGGTGCTCGGTTAGCGTTGGAGCAAGCACATGATTTGTTGCAAAAGTTAGCGGAACCAGAACAATCGCAGGCTGCGAAGAAAATCAAGGATGCAGAAGCAACCTTGGCGCCAGCGCCACAAGCACCAGTAGCTCCTGAGTCATCGGCGGCACCATCGCCAACGGTAACCAAAACGGTTACCAGCACCGTGACCACCACTGTGGCACCGCCGTCGGAAACCCCATCGACGGGGGCATCGAAGAGTTCTACCGAACCAACGCCACAACCTACAACGGATGCACCCGTTTCCCCAGCGCCGCTAGCATCGCTATTCGGCGGCGACCTTGATTCACTGGAACCACTGCAGTAGGTAACAAAAGAGCTGGCAGGAAGACTATTTCTTTTCCTGCCAGCTCTTTTGTTGTACGGTGGCGCAGTCTTTAGAAGAAGCGCATACGAGGGGCCTCTAGGCCATCGAGGTAACCTAGGCAATAATCCCACGGAACATAAGCATGCGGGT
This sequence comes from Corynebacterium rouxii, assembly GCF_902702935.1. Classification (NCBI taxonomy): domain Bacteria; kingdom Bacillati; phylum Actinomycetota; class Actinomycetes; order Mycobacteriales; family Corynebacteriaceae; genus Corynebacterium; species Corynebacterium rouxii. The sequence goes on from NZ_LR738855.1 coordinate 552,864, forward strand.
TGGGGTTTACGCTGGGCTCGTGGACCGGTGCGAGTTCGCCTGCGAGCGTTGCGCGCATGTTAGCGGCCATGATGTCCCAGTCGTAGTAATGGTCTTCGTTACAGTCTTCGCACAGGAAGAAGATTCCATTAATGCCGCGAGGTTCAAGGGCTTCTTTAAAACGCTTGACCAGTTCGAGGTCTTCTCTGATGTGCTGACGTTCAGCCTCGGTGAGGGGAGGGGCTTGTTCGTCGTCTTCGATAAACGACGCCGGATCATTGGGATCGTCGGCGAAAGGATCGCGGGGCATTTGCCAATCAAAGTTCACCTATCCCACCCTATTGCCCCGCAAGCGTATGGGGCAACCGTCGTCTAAGTGGTTATAACTTATTCTCCAATTATGCGTATAGGGGCTAATCTAGGAACATCGTGTACACGCGATAACTTAAGGCAGCCCAAAACGTATTTTCTCAGGAGTAAATGCATGACGCAGCAGCGCGTTTCCACTGGTGGCGACGACCCCAACAAGGTAGCCCTCGTGGGATTGACTTTCGATGACGTACTTCTACTTCCGGACGCTTCTGAGGTAATCCCAAGCGAGGTGTCCACCTCCACTCAGCTGACCCGAAACATCTCTTTGAACATTCCTGTTGTTTCCGCAGCTATGGACACCGTGACCGAATCCCGCATGGCCATCGCCATGGCCCGCGAAGGTGGCATGGGTATCTTGCACCGTAACCTCTCCATTGAGGAGCAGGCTGCTCACGTTGAGACGGTCAAGCGCTCTGAGTCGGGCATGGTCACTGACCCAGTAACCTGTAGCCCAGACATGAGCATCGCAGAAGTGGACGCATTGTGTGCACGCTTCCGCATCTCTGGTCTTCCAGTTGTGGACTCCGAAGGAAAACTACTCGGTATCTGCACCAACCGTGACATGCGCTTCGAGCAGGACTTCGACCGTAAGGTTTCCGAGGTCATGACTCCTATGCCGCTAGTCGTCGCCGAAGAAGGCGTGACCAAAGAACAGGCACTCATTTTGCTCAGCACCAACAAGGTGGAGAAGCTACCTATCGTTGATAAGCAAGGCAAACTCGTCGGCCTGATCACGGTGAAAGACTTCGTCAAGACCGAGCAGTACCCCAACGCCTCCAAGGACGCTACCGGCCGCCTACTCGTGGGCGCGGGCATCGGCGTAGGCGAGGAATCGTGGACTCGTGCCGGATCGCTTGTCGACGCCGGCGTGGACGTTCTCGTCGTCGACTCCGCACACGCACACTCCAAGGGCGTGCTGGACATGGTGTCTCGTGTGAAGAAGGAATGGGGGGACCGCGTCGACGTGATCGGTGGTAACCTCGCTACCCGCTCCGCAGCTAAAGCCATGATCGAAGCAGGTGCCGACGCCATCAAGGTCGGTATCGGCCCAGGCTCCATCTGCACCACCCGTGTCGTAGCAGGTGTCGGCGCACCGCAGATCACCGCCATCATGGAAGCCTCCGTCCCCGCACACGCAGCAGGTGTACCTATCATCGCCGATGGCGGCATGCAGTTCTCCGGTGACATCGCCAAGGCTCTCGCCGCCGGTGCATCCACCGTCATGCTCGGCTCGATGCTCGCCGGTACTGCCGAGGCCCCAGGCGACATCGTGGTTGTCGGTGGCAAGCAGTACAAGCGCTACCGTGGCATGGGATCCATGGGTGCTATGCAAGGCCGCGGGCTTTCCGGTGAGAAGCGTTCCTACTCCAAGGATCGCTACTTCCAAGCAGACGTTAAGAGCGAAGACAAGCTGGTTCCAGAAGGAATCGAAGGCCGCGTACCATTCCGCGGTTCCATCGACGCCATCACCCACCAACTCGTCGGTGGCCTGCGCGCCGCCATGGGATACACCGGTTCGGCTACGATTAATGATCTGTGGAACGCGCGCTTCGTCCAAATCACCTCTGCCGGCCTGAAGGAATCACATCCTCACCACATTCAGCAGACCGTCGAAGCACCTAACTACCACTAAACCGGAAAATCTGAAAGGTCTTCTTTCATGCGTGATTACGTCGAAATCGGAATGGGTCGCGAGGCCCGCCGTACCTACCACCTTGACAGCGTTGCTATCGTGCCGTCACGACGCACCCGCTCGTCCAAGGACGTAGACACCACCTGGCACATCGATGCCTACACCTTCGACATCCCGTTCATGTCACACCCCACCGATGCTCTGGCAACTCCAGACTTCGTGATCGAGATGGACAAGCAGGGTGGACTCGGCGTGATCAACGCGGAAGGCCTCTGGGGGCGTCACGCTGACCTTGATGCTGCAATCGAAGAAGTCATCACCGCCTACGGCGACGACGACCTTGACTTCGGATCATGCAACCGTGCCACCAAAAAGCTCCAAGAACTCCATGCTGCTGCACTCGACACCGATCTCCTCGTCGAGCGCATTGCACAAGTTCGCGCATCGGGCGCAACCGTGGCAGTACGTGTCTCGCCACAGCACTGCCACGAACTTGCTCCCATTCTCATCAAAGCAGGTGCTGAGCTCCTGATCGTGCAGGGCACCATCATCTCCGCAGAACATGTGGAAACCAACGGTGAACCACTCAACCTCAAAGAATTTATCGGCTCCATCGATGTGCCAGTTATTGCCGGCGGCGTCAACGACTACACCACCGCACTGCATCTCATGCGTGCCGGTGCCGTAGGCATTATCGCCGGTGGTGGGCAAAATACCAATGATTGTACGCTAGGAATCGACGATTCTCTCGCAACAATCATCGCCGATGTTGCTGCGGCGCGCCGGGATTACTTGGATGAAACCGGTGGCCGTTACGTGCACGTGATCGCTGATGGCCAGATTTTCACTTCGGGTGACGCAGTCAAAGCCATCGCATGTGGTGCCGACGCTGTGATCTTGGGTGAGCCACTGGCTCGTGCTGCTGAAGCCGGCGGCAAGGGATTGTACTGGCCTTCTGCTGCAGCACACCCTCGATTCCCTCGTGGCGTGGTGGGTACTGCAGGTGTTATGCCGAAGACCAAGCAGGTGAGCTTGGAAGTGCTGCTGCACGGCCCATCGACGAACGTATTTGGTGAGGAGAACTTTGTTGGTGGTCTCAAGCGTGCAATGGCTAAATGTGGTTACACGGACTTGAAGAGCTTCCAAAAAGTGGATCTGACAGTTCAGTTTTAACTGTCGCTAATCTCTGTTGCGCGCTCGAAAGCCTCGGCTTTGTTCGCGGCGCTTGCGCTGGTTCTCGTCGTCACGCTTACTCTTGCTGGATGTTCCTCTGATAAGTCAGGGGAGACGGCTGCCGAGGCGAAAAAAGATCCATCGAGTATCCGCGTCGTGGCCTTGGACTGGCGCTACGAGGAAATCCTTCATGCATTGGGTATTACTCCAGTAGGCATTGTGGAGATCGGCAAGACCAAGGAGCCTCAGACACTAAAAGGCAAGCTGGAGGGTGTGACGTCGGTTGGCCAGGCAAAGCAGCCAAACTTGGAAGTTATCCAGTCTCTAGAGCCTGACCTGATTCTGGCAAGCCCTACTCGCCAAGCAGCGATCATGGATCAGCTCAAAGAGATCGCTCCCGCCCATGCCTACGGTGATACCTCCTACACCGAGGTTCTTGACGCGATGGATGACATTGCCACCAAGGTAGGTGCAGAAGACAAAGCCAAGGAAGTCCGTACCCGCATCGAGTCCAAGGTTGCCCAGGTGAAAAACAAAGTAGAGCCAGGTACCCGCACTGCGCTGATTGGTTGCTCCAAGAACACCCTCTACACCTGGGTGAAAGATTCCTTTGCGGGATCTTTGCTCACCGCTGCCGGCTGTGACTACGGCTACGACGGTGAGAAATCAGCAATCGAGTCGAAGACCGACGTTGCAGAGCTCACCGGCGACAAACTGCCAGAGATGAAGCTTGACGTTATGTACCTCTATAACGACATCGAGGGATTCCGTTCTAGCCCTTAAGCAGATGTCGTGTCTAACATCGTCGATGTTGAGCAAGATACGTGGTCACGTTCGCGTGGCCCACTGGCTGCAGAAGCCATGCTCGATCAGATCATCAACTCCTAACACTGACTATTTGTTAACTGTAGATTTATGAAATCCCGTGCTGTATTGGCAAGCCTGCTTGCCTGCGGGATAGTTGTTGCGGCCATCGTATGGTGGCGCATGTCTGGGGGTATCGGCACCAGCCGATGCCCCTCAGCTATTCCCAGAATTGCTTAGTCTTGCCCGCGACCGTCTTCTCGCCGCTCTCATCGTTGGAGCATGTCTAGGTGTTGGCGGCGTGCTACTAAGAACTGCTACCTCTAACCCCCTAGCTGACCCGCATATCACCGGTGTCAACGCAGGCGCCGCATTTGGTGCAGTAGCATCCAGTTTTATTACTGGTTCTGCTACCGGCGCCTATCTATTGCCAGGGGCGTTGATCGGCGGTGCACTAGCTGCAGGTTTTACTATCTCGTTGAGTGTGCGCGGTGCCGGACCAGAACTCAGTGGCGCGCATGCGGTGCAAAAGATGGTGTTGCTCAGCATCGCAGTATCGGCAGTATTTAGCGCCTTGACTGCCCTCTTTTGGTTCTCGATGAAGCCCAGCTCACCACCATCTTGGCATGGCTTAATGGCCGTCTCGCAGGAGTACGGATAGGGGATTTGTGGCCGGCATTGGGTGCTTTCGCGGTGTTGGTTCCGGTCCTTGTTGCAGGGGGAAGAGCTTTCGATTCTCTCGGAACCGGGGATGCTGTGAGCCGCGCTATTGGCGCCCACCCTGCGCGGGTGCGAACCTTGGCAATTGTGGCCTCGGTGGTGCTAAGCGCGACATGTGTAGTTGCCGCCGGCCCTATTGGTTTTTTGGGTTTGCTGGCTGCGGTAGCGGCACAACGTATCGCGGGGCGAGCGCATCGACGTAGCCTTGTAGTCGCTGCTGCCGTTGGCGCCACCACACTGTTAGTCGCCGATACTGTCGGGCAAGCATTATGGGCTCCTGCGGAAACGCCCGTGGGAATCTTGACAGGTATTGCAGGTGTCCCGCTATTGCTGTGGGGTATTCGTTCGCTGGGGTCGGGAACGAAGAGACAGGGGAAGTGATGGCGCAGAAAAAGACATTTGTTATCGCTCTTGTTGTGAGCACTGCTTGCTTGGTGTTGGCATGCTTGTTGGGCATGGCGGTATCAGGCAGTTTGCTGCAGACGTCGTTACGCAACCCGCTTGCGGCCCCCGATACGTTGGGGATCACGGCCGGTGGTGAGCTCGCTACTGTAGTGGCGTTGCTTGGCTTTGGTCAACTGTCGCCGCTTGCGCCCACCCCGATTGCGTTTGTGGGCTCCCTGCTGGGCGCGATAGTGGTGCTGCTGCCGTGGCTGCGGCAGGCGTGCTCGGATTCGTCGGATTAATTATTCCGCATGCCGCGAAGTTACTGGTAGGGCAGGCCTTGTCGCGCCAAATTCCTGTGGCTGCGGTGGCGGGTGCTGCGCTAGTGGTTGCTACCGATGCGGTCGGCCGATGGACATTCGCGCCAACAGAAATCCCAGTAGGCGCGCTCATCGGGATCGTTGGTGCGCCGTACTTTATTTACTTAGTTCATCGCGTGACAAGTGTGAAGAGGAAATAAAACATGGACCGTAATTCCACAGCAACAATGCCGCAACAGTCCTTGGGCTGTACGTCGATGTCTGCAAGGTACGGGGCAGAATTGATTGTTCGAGATGTTTCGCTCGACGTTCCAGCGGGCAAGATTACTGCGCTGATCGGGCCAAACGGTAGCGGAAAGTCGACCCTGCTGCAGGTGCTTGGCAGGCAGCTGCGTGCAGAAAGCGGCCAAGTGACCTTGGGTGGGCGAGATATTGCGGATATTTATGTAGAGGAGCGTAATCCGTTGGCGGCTAATCCTGCGTGGGCCTAGGCGTATAGATCGGGGGAGGATAAGGAAGGAGCTGTGAGGATGGGTTCAGCGATTCGGTTCGTGGTGGGCCAAGCGCTGGTGTCTCGTATTTCTGCTGCTGCTGAGCTGGTGGCGTTAAATTGGTGGGTTTTTCATGTGACGGGTTCGTCGACGATGGTCGGTGCCGTGACATTGGCGCGGCTGGTTCCGCTTGCCGTGGCGGGTCCGTGGTTGGGTGCCCGTGCAGATCGTGTGGAGCCGACACGGTTGTTGGCTGCGGTGTTGTCGGTGGGGGCTGTGATGACGCTGCTGATGGCGTGCGTGATGTATGCGCAGGGCGAGGAGGCGTCGATACGCGCGGTGTGGGTGGTGGTTGCTGCGATGAGTGGTTCGGGTGGGTTGATGTCGGCGATGGCGCCGTCCTCGTCAGCTGCAACCCTGTGGCGTACTGCCGCGCGTGTGGTACGCGATTATCCGCGGTTGGGTGCACAGCTTGTGATCGCTGCCGGTCCCATGCTGTGTGTCTTTCCCTATACTGCGATGATGCCGGTGATCGCACATACGTTGTTTGCTGATGATGCGCAGCGGAGCATTGCCATTCTTTCTGCTGCTGGTGACGTGGGTGCAGTCATCGGGGCGGTGCTGATGAAGAAGGTACTGGCTATTCCACCCAGTGTGTTGGCGGTAGGGGCTGCGATTGCGGTGCTACCGAAGATGGTCGCTTTAGGTGTTGTCTGTGTGTGTCTTTTGGGATTCGTTGGGCAGTTGTATCGCACCTCGAATCGCACAGCAACGTTGCTGCTGGCGCCTGATGAACACAAGGGCCTTTTTGCAGGGATTTCTCAAACTGATCGTGTTCTTATTCCTGCTGGTGCATTCCTGTTCGGTTTTGTTGCTGACCATTGGGGCGTCGTGGTCATGGCTGCAGTGATGGCTGTGGGCAACGCAGTACTTATTGTGCCTGCGCTTTTCCTTATTGTTCGAAATAAGAACGTGGCTAGTACTGATGTATTAGATTGATGGTCATGATAGTGGCAGCAATGACGGTGATCGTGGTGTTAGTACTGCCTGGGTACTTGTGGGCCATGGGGCGTGTTCCTCGTAATGCTCGCCGGCAGTTAGCAAGTGACATGGCATGGGGCATTGTTGTCGGACTTGTGAACTGGATCCTCACAATGAGCTGGGGAAATTCTTCGCAGTATTCGCCGGTGCAGGTAGCAATATCGGGTGCACTGATGGTCGCGTGGGTAGTGTGGTGCACGTGGCGGTGGGCGTCGATACTTATGCGTGCTGTTCCAGCGATGTGGGGTGCGATCGCTGGTTACGCCGGCGGCTGGTCCGGAATGGCAATGCCTTCCGATGTGACCGGCCTATGGACTGTTGGCTTAGTGTTCTTGATCCTTGGAATGACCGCAGGGCTAAGCTTGGTGGTTCTTATTGTTGCCGTGCTGAAGTTACTCGTTGTGCGTACGCGACATTAGCGTATCGACGCGCTGTTCTAGTTGCTGCTGCACCTGCGGCCATTCCTCGCGAATCACACTGAAATAGTCCACGTCGGCGATCGTGCCATCTGATGCCGGACGGAATCGACGCATCCTTCCCTCAAACGTGGCCCCGAGCTTGAGGATTGCATGATGCGATCGGGTGTTTCTGCTATCACATCGAAGCGCGACTCTTTCGACATTCAAAGTGTTGAAGGCGTAGTCCATCAACAGGAGTTTAGCAGTGGCGTTGACGTGGGTTCCTTGCATATCGCGGGCATAAAAGGTGCTGCCGACGTCGGTGCGCAGACCTGGGATAATCCCATAAAACGATGTGCGGCCAACGACGTCGCCGTGGTACTCGACGGCAAAATTCATCACATCGTCTGCGTCAAAGGTGGAGCGTTGGAGCTGCTGGAATTCTTCGACCGTGGTGGGGAAAGGCGCTGCCATTCCCGCCCACATCGCGGGGTCGATAAGCGAGTGGAGACGGAAAGAATCGTCGATTCTTTCCGGTCTTAGTGTCACTGAGTTGCGCGTGAGTGTCACATCGTGAAACATGCGCCTTAGTTTATGCTAGGTCGTCTCGTTGAGTGTGACAGAAACTTTTGGTGTGTTTTTCCGGTTGGCATTAATCGTGGTGCCCACGCTGGCGGTAATGACGAGCATCATGGCGATCACGCTGATGGTGCTGATCGGTTGGTGTAGTAGCAGCCAGCCGAAGAATGCTGCGAAGACGGGTTCGAGGGAACAGAGGATTCCGAATACGGCGGAGGGGAGGCGTCGTAACGCAGCCATTTCGAAGGAGTAGGGGATAAGGGATGCGAGGATCGCGGTGCCGATGGCAAGCGCGGTGAGGTGGAAGCTTGTGAAAAAGAGGGGAAGGTTGATGGCACTGAGGGGCAGCGGGATGAGGCTGCCGATGAGCATGCCGAGGGCGAGTCCGCCGCTGCCGGGGATGAGTCTGCCGACTTTAGCGCTGGCAAGGATGTACATGGCCCAGAAGAATCCGGCGATGAGGACGAAGGCAACTCCGATGGGGTCTAGGTTGCTGGTGCCAAAGAGGCTTTCCCAGCCGAATAGGCTGATGCCTGCGACTGCGATGAGGACCCATAGTAGGTCGCGCGCGCTTTTTGAAAGCGCTGCTGAAAGGGCAAGCGGGCCGATGAATTCGATGGTCACGGCGGTGCCCAGTGGGATTCGGGAGAGTGCGGCGTAGAAGGTGGTGTTCATTGCGCCGATGGTGAGTCCGAAAACGATGATGGCTGACCATTGGCTGCGGTCGAAGTCGCGTATCGACGGCCGCGTGATGGCGAGGAGGATGGCGCCGGAGATAAACAGTCGTGCGAAGGTGGTGGCCCATGGTCCGGCGATGGGGAAGAGTTGGATGGCGAATGCTGCTCCCATTTGGAGTGAGCAGCAGGAGGCGATGATGAATAAGATGCCGGTGGCGGTGGCTGTGCGTTGGATCATGAGGGGAACTACAACTTAATGAGTGATCTAAATCACTAGATGATTATGGTGGGAAGTGGGGGACGTGTCGGCTCTCACAAAAGAAGGAGGGATTTAGGTATGAAAACACTTCTGACGTTGTGTAATGTCTGCACACCCTCTGCAAACACATCGACATTATCGGCGGAACGGACAAAAAATCAAACACGGAGTCCGCGCCGCCTCTAGGTCGCTTCCATCGCGGTCAAACAAGGAGTAGAACAACGTGACATGATCCGTACACGTGCTCGGGCCACTGCCACACGGCAGCGCCACTCTTGGTGGAAAGTTATGTGCCTGACTGGAGTAGATTACTTCTCCACACTGGGATACCAACCAGGCATCGTGGTGGTCGCCGCCGGTATGCTGGCACCCGTCGCAACGCTTATTCTCGTTGCGGTCACGATGCTCGGAGTGGAAAACTCATCGTCTTGGTGCTCCTTGGCTTCGCCGTCACCGACTTCATTATCACCATGACGCGCTCGGTTGCCGACGCTTCTGCACACATCACGCTCTCGACCGAATCCCCGCGGGTACTACCTCTCACCATCGCTTTGTTTACTGCCCTCGCGGTCGTCTTTTATCGAGGATTTTCTGAAGCAATCGGAGTATCCATCCTGCTGGTAATCGCATATCTGCTGCTCAACATCATCGTCATCGCAGTAGGGCTTACCCACATCGCCAAAGCGATGGCGGCTCAGATGGCCTCCGCGGCCAAATCCACCGCGACCAACGCATGCTCGTCGTTGTCGCAGCGATCATGAGCACACTGTTGATCAGCTCTTCCATCGTGGTCACACTACTTATTCTGGGCGAATCTCTCCATGCGGACGGCCCTGCCGACGGACGTGCCTTGTCCTCATCGCACACCTATATATAGGAAGCAGCCTCGGCACCATTTACGACATCGTTACTGTCGCTATCCTTTGGTTCGCCGGCGCCTCCGCTTCAGAACAAACTGGATACTTGGTAGGAACCGTCCACCGCTACGTAAAACAACCCCCGACAATCATGGGCTTACCCGATAAAGTAGAAATCGCAAACGGGGACCGACAACGCCAAATCAGCTCTTAATTTAGAAAAGTTTAAAAACCGCTGATAAGAAAGTTTAGTCACGATACGATATGACGCAAAGCACCCTTCGTGGGTGTTGAACTCCAGAAACCAAGTGCCCACACCGACAAGGATATGCAAAGTTCATAGACAACGACAGGAGTAATTGCTATGAGTTTCGGGGTGCGCACAGCATCTATTGCTTTCAGTCTGGCACTAGCTCTTCCAATGTCTATGATGTCAGCCCCGAAAACACAGGCATTTCCAGATTTCCCAATCTCACTAGGGCAGGAAACAAGCTACGCAGTCACTAACTCTCATGACTGTTCCGAATTGTACAACGATGAGCCAGTAGCTGTGCCATATGTGGCAGTGGCTGCTGTAGAAGAGCTCATCGATAACGGCACCATTGACCCTAGCGTTGTTTTCGCTCTGAACACCACCGACCCGAATGTTACTGTCGTTGGACCGCAGCCTCGAGCATTGCCCGTAGTCGCAGCACTTGCCCTTGCTGGAGTCGCGTGGTGCGCTAAGGGTGCGTTGTCAAGTCTTGGTCCTTCAGCGTTGCAAACAATGGTGCATCAAGCTAATTCGAAAGTTCCGCCACCTGATTGGGTTTTGAATGCTATCTTCGGCTGCGCTGGAGGCCCTGTATTGGGTGCGCTTACCAGTCAGGTGATGCGCCTAAAGTTCGCAGGTGCCGTCCTTGCTACTGTTATTAAGTTGAGGAATTTTGGGTAATATTTGGTTTCCGCTCTCCGTGATGATTTGCGCGGCTATTCTTTGCGCTACTGCTATACCAGCTGCTTATAGTTCCAGAACAAATCACCCTTTGGTCAGATATAGATCTACAGCCGCAGTGTGGTGGTTCTTCATTGCAACTCTTGCTTACATAACTAGCTGTGTTTTGTTGATACTGTCACTACCGCAAGAAATAGCGATCGGATGCGGCTTCATTGGATTAATCACTTGCGCTGTCGGATACGGGGCTGCAAGTGGAAAGCAGTAGTGAGTAGGACAGGTACAAGCACCACAGCATATTGCGCAATAAGACGGAAAACCAAAGGTGATCTTCGGAAAAATAACTCCTATCACTTACGTTTCTTTTTCTTTTACGCTGCCTACCGTTAAACAGTCCACTCCTAGACTCGTGTTGGTGTGTGATCTTCACTATGTCTGCCAACGCGACCACATCCGCAAAACAGATCATCCACCGGCATCGCCAGCGCGCCCTCAACCTACGTGCTTTACAGGAAAATGAAGAAGACCGCTAAAACGGTGTTGAGGATGTGAGGGGCTTCTACTTCACTACGGCGATGTTGTTTTCGGGCATGTTGAAGGGCTATTAGGATTCGTGCTTAATCGGCTTGGGGTGGGGGTGTGTTGGTGCTAGGCCGCTGCGTCATCCTGGACTGTGGAGATGTTTCGGTAGATCTTGCCCTTGCCATTGTGCATCATGGTAAAGAGGACGTTGAGGCATCGGTGTGCAAGTACGACGACTGCGGCGTTGTATCTTTTGTCTTCTTTGCGTTTTCGTTCATAGAATTGCTGGGAATCTACGAAAGAATCTGATCGATGCAAAAGACGATTGCCATAGGGCGTTCTTTAAGCATTCCTTTTTTCATCCCCCACTCGATCACTCCATTGATCGGCTCAGAAAGAGGTTGAGGAGAGCAACATTCGAGAATTTGAGAAGTAAAAATACTTTTTGAAAGGGTTCTGTTCAAGGTGGACTTTATTTTCTGGATCCCATATAAAAGCTTCCGAATCATACCAAGCTTTGAATTGTAATCGCAGGCATTCTGTACCATTAATACTAAAGAAACTGCAGAGTTCTGTAAGAGTATATTCTGCTATAACGCTGTCTCCATGCAATTTAATTCGAATAAAACTGCTCATCAGGGTTGATAGATTCGCAGTTTTTTTATTCCCCCCCAGAGGAGTCTGTTTAGTAATTCCATGCTGTTACCAAATAGGCATCATAGATGAATGTAGTAGTGCAAACTACCACATTGCTTCTTTGCGATTATGCTACCGACCTTATAGTAGTTCGCGATGTTTTCTAAGCTAAGAGATTGGGTGCTATAGACACATTTTAGCCGCCGCCGATACTGACATGGCATACTTTAAACATTGATCTCAGCAATATTGTTACTGAGTTGACCGAGCGTGGTGTTGTCGTTGAGTTCCTCAAAGAAAACCAAACCTATACAGCTACTAGTGATCTGGTAGCTCGACTGATGTTGGGGGGGGAGTATCGCGGAGTTTGGGCGTTCGTTGATTCGTAAGCGTCAGGCGGAAGGTATTGCCCGTGCTAAAGCTAGGGGAGTGCATAAGGGGTGTGTGAAAAGCTAAGGTTGCTCGCCGTTTGGGGATCGGTAGAACCACCCTCTACAAGTATATTTTCACGTATAGACAGCCTTGAGAAAAATTAATGGCACTTTCGACACAGACCCCCATCCCCACTTGTTGCCATGGGTTGGGACAGGCATGGTTGCAGGTGTGAAAACGTATCCTGGTCTCAAAGCAGACAACCTCGCAAAATCCGATCAGCTACGTGATTGAGGGGTAGATCGTGACACAGTCGGTGTGAACAGCCCGTCAAACAGGGCACAAAGCAGGGGCGATGTGGTTGTTGCACGCATTACCCCCGCTTTGTTGGAGTCCAACTAGGTGCCTGGACAGTCCGCACCAATGTGCGTGTTATATAGGTAGGACGCACTACGGTATGACACACAGTAATGAACTGCTCCCCATTAGTTGATGTCTAATTTCTCAGTCCAACTAATGGGAAACAGTTCAGGAATGGCACCCAGCTGGGTCGCCCGATCTCGCCCTCTCGTCGGTGTCTTCCTCGCCGTAGTCCTCATCGTCACGGGTATCTTCAAAGCCAATGTCGATCATCAAACCGGTGCCTATGCCACCGGTGCCCTCGTTTCTGTTAACTTCCGGTGCCTGCGCGGTCACGTTATGGTCGATAGGCGCCCTGCGCACCCAACGACGCAGGCAGCAACCATGGCGGTAACCGCCGGATTTTCGTCATTACCCTAATTTTTATCTACACAACCGTTGGCCAACATGATCGAACGTCCGGAAGGAATTCGCGTTTCTGCCTGTTTCATCGTCGCCATCATTGCCATATCGGCCCTGCCGCGGGCGCATAGAGCCTTCGAATTGCGCACGCCGCATCATCGACGTCTCCCGCAGACTACGAACGCAAAGAAGCGGAAACACGCAGCTAAAACAACTTCCCCGACACCACGCCACTGGTGTTTCTAGAAGTAGGAATCCGCGATGCCAGCGAGTTCTACTCGCCGATTACAATTACCGGTCATGTTGGGTAGACGGGGTGCTGGGGGCGTCGCTATGCAGGAAAATGACAGACAGTGAGGGATTATGCGGGCACGTCAGGTAAGATTTTGGCCGTGACGCAGCAAACTTCCCAAAAACACAATCCAGTCTTGGTTGTAGACTTTGGCGCGCAGTACGCCCAGCTGATCGCTCGGCGCGTGCGCGAAGCCAACATCTACTCCGAGGTCGTCCCGCATACCGCCACCGTTGAAGAGATCAAGGCCAAGAACCCAGCGGCGTTGATCCTGTCCGGTGGCCCATCATCGGTCTACGCCGACGGCGCGCCATCGCTTGACCCACAGGTGCTCGAACTCGGCATCCCTGTCTTCGGTATCTGCTACGGGTTCCAAGCCATGACCCACGCCTTGGGTGGCACTGTGGCCAACACCGGCAACCGTGAATACGGCCGCACCGAAATGACCGTCGACGGCGGCATTCTCCACGCTGGCCTCGAAGCAACCCACAAAGTGTGGATGAGTCACGGGGACGCTGTCTCCGTCGCACCAGAGGGATTCGTTGTCACCGCCCACTCCGAAGGTGCACCTGTGGCAGCCTTCGAATGCGCCGAAAAGCGCATGGCAGGCGTGCAATACCACCCAGAGGTTCTGCACTCGCCACACGGCCAAGAAGTCATGGTGCGCTTCCTCACCGAGATCGCCGGTCTTGAACAAAACTGGACCGCGGCCAACATCGCCGAAGAGCTTATCGACGCAGTCCGCGCACAAGTCGGACCAGAAGGCCGCGCTATCTGCGGACTTTCTGGCGGCGTTGACTCCGCAGTCGCTGCAGCACTCGTCCAGCGCGCCATCGGCGACCGCCTTACCTGCGTATTCGTCGACCATGGCTTGCTGCGTGCAGGCGAACGCGAACAGGTCCAAACTGACTTCGTCGCCGCAACCGGCGCAAAACTCGTCACCGTTGATGAGCGCGAAGCATTCCTCAACAAGCTCGCAGGTGTCACCGAACCAGAAGCCAAGCGCAAAGCCATCGGCGCGGAATTCATCCGCTCCTTCGAACGCGCAGTCGCCGGCGTTCTCGACGACGCCCCCGAAGGCTCCACCGTGGACTTCCTCGTCCAAGGCACCCTCTACCCAGACGTTGTCGAATCCGGCGGCGGCTCCGGTACCGCAAACATCAAGAGCCACCACAACGTAGGCGGTCTGCCTGACGACGTAGAATTCCAACTCGTCGAACCACTACGCCTACTGTTCAAAGACGAAGTCCGCGCAGTGGGCCGTGAACTCGGTTTGCCTGAAGAAATCGTCAACCGTCAGCCCTTCCCAGGACCTGGCCTTGGCATCCGCATCATCGGCGAAGTCACCGAAGAGCGCCTCGAAACACTACGTGCAGCTGACCTCATCGCCCGCACCGAGCTGACCGCAGCCGGCCTCGACAGCGAAATCTGGCAGTGCCCAGTAGTTTTGCTTGCCGACGTCCGCTCCGTCGGCGTCCAAGGCGACGGCCGCACCTACGGACACCCCATCGTCTTGCGCCCCGTCTCCTCCGAAGACGCCATGACCGCAGACTGGACCCGACTGCCATACGACGTGCTCGAAAAAATCTCCACTCGTATCACCAACGAGGTTCCAGACGTCAACCGTGTCGTCCTCGACTGCACCTCCAAGCCACCAGGAACCATTGAGTGGGAGTAACCCCCACACAGTTTCAACACGAAGCCCCCACGCATGCAGTAATTCCTACTGCATAATGTGGGGGTTTCGTGCTTCCTAACCCACCGGCACTACCGACACCACCTCGCCTAAATCCACAATCTCTCCTGACGGCGATGCCACAACACAACGCCCGCCGATCGCATAGTTGATGAGTTTTCCGGAAAGAATCGTCGATTCTTTCCGGCGATTCTTAGTCGTGTAGGCGGTGATTTTCCGTGTGCTGGCATTGCTCAGTACGAGCGTGGGGGCGTCGTGAAGCGTAGGCGCAAGCGTGACGAGGAGACGCGTGGCGGTGGCGGGGGTGAGATCTCCGAGGTTGTCGATGTGCGTGATGACGCCGTAGCGGTGGGCGTCGATACGTAGTGGTTGGTGGATTTCTGCGCGGGTGATTTGCTCGAATTTCCACGTGGTGGGGGCGTTGCCGAGGGCTGCTATACGATGCCCACAGATGATGAATTCCGCGGTAGGGGATGTGGTGCGGATGCGGTAGGTGCGGCCGCTTGCCAAGGTGTCTTCGCTAAGCGCGGTGGGGTAATCGTCGAGGTAGGAGCGAAGGATCGCGAGGGTGTCGGCGGGGGTGCTGTCCCAATCAAGGCCATGATTGCGCAGGATGTCAAGGATTGCGACGAGGCTGAGGTTCGGTTGGCCTTGCCAGATGTCTTCGACAAGCCGCAGGATGGTGGGGATGGTGGTGGGGTCGGGGGAAGTCACTCTTATCAGTGTAGGGGGTAGCGGGGGTGTGAGCCTATGCACTGTTGCGTGTACTTGCGCAGCGGGGTCACGTAGTAGTGTGCTGAGCAGTAGTTAAGAGTGATGCATGGAGGTTTCGCGATGATTATCGATCAGTACTGGGGGAAGTACTTTGGCGATAGCGCCGATAGTCAGCGTCTGGCGCAGTATCTTGCTGGAAAGAATCGTGAAGTCCTTCCTACCTCAGAGATTTTCCAGGACTTTCAGCTCGCGCAGCTCAGTGGTAATTACACAGAGGCCCAGCTCGATGGAGCTGGGTGGCACTTCGACTCGGCGTTTCAGTTTGTGATCGACTTAGCGGTGCTAGTGCTGGAATCGAAGAAAGTAGGGCGGTTTAGCATCGCACGGATTGGGGGCCCTGAGGATCGTTTTATGCGTATCGACGCCGCCACCGACGAACTGCTCCCCATCACCATGGCGTTAAAACACTATGCACTTGCGCCCGAAGATTATCTTTTCTCCCAAGGCATTGATGAAGAAGACTGGTATGAGCTGGGCAATCTTTGCGAGGAGATTCGTGCCCAGCTCGATGCGTAGCCACACGGAGTGATTTAAGAAACCCTGATATCCCCGATGTCGTTGATCACGACAAGGCGAAGCGTGCTGCCATCGGCTTGATCATTGACGGTATCCGACGGGCAGGAAGAACTGCCAACCTTGTTCTTGCAGGTAACGATGGTGCGGATGTCGTCAGACAAGCGAACATCAATGTCGCCGATATTTGATTCGACAATGACCTCACGATCGTGGTCAAGCTTGTGAAGATCGCGCAAATCTAACGAAATATCACCCACATCGGTGTTGTACTCATCAGCAAGCTCCGTGCTAGTAGTAGGACGTACTTCAACGCTGCTCACCGACTTCGAGGTCACCCAAGGGACTACGCCTATGAACGCAAACACAATAGACGCACAACCAATGGCGGCAGCAGATAACAACGCCACCAAGCCGATCACCCACGGCGTACGACGCTTCCGCTTAGGCTGCGGCTGCTCAGTAGGATCTGGCAAATCCCAAGCAAACGGAGCTGCCCCTAGCGGATCCCATGCGGGCGGTTGTTCACCACTGACCGGTGCAGTATGCCCGGGCACTGGGGAATATCCGCTTAAATCTACCGTTGGTGCAGGGGGATCGGTTTCTGTGAATGAATCTGTTGTGGTGAACGGATCTGTGGTGGAGAAACCTTCAGCCTGAGAGCCGGGCTCCTTACCCGTGGGGAACAACAAACCCACCGGGGGTACGGGAGTGCGCTGGTGCAACAAATACCAACTGGCGACGAACATAGCTATTGCAGCAATACCAGAGAACCGAAATGCCTCTCCCCACGACGTAGTAAACGCGATGAAAAGAAGAAATGCTATCAGCACCCAACCAGTCTGCTTCTGTTGTTTTTCCGCATCCGACAAAAATTGCTGTCCAGGTGCGTCTACTGTTCTTGTTGAAGACGCATTCTGTACAACCAATTCCCACGGCGAATAGCGCATCGAATACTTCGGCATGGTTAGCCACGCTACTAAGTACAGTGCCAGTCCCCAGCCAGAAAACAGCAGGAGAACAAAAAGGATACGAATCAAAGTGGGATCAATCTGATATCGCACACCGATTCCCTCACACACACCCGCAATCTTGGCATTGCCACCTTGGGCGCTAGGCAGACGGACTGGGCGAGTGTCCCATATGTTTTTCCACGTTGTTTCCATAACTCCCATTGTGCCGACCACCGCGTCCTCCCCACATCAGGGATAGCCCTGAACTTCACCCTTAAAAACAAAAACCTTAAACATTCAGGGACATCCCCTATGTGCCTATGGCCACAGCGCGTGCAAGAATAAGCCACATGCAGCCAGCCTTTCCCCGCTATTATCGCGACCGCTCCCACGGCATAGTCGCCGGTGTTGCCGCAGGACTAGCCAGCTATTTAGGTGTCAAAGTTGTAACAGTGCGATGGGTTCTTGCACTGTTGTCATTTGTCAATGGAATAGGCATCTTTTTTTACGTCGCCGTGTGGCTTTTTATCCCCACGCGCCTAGAATCTCCTAATGCTGACAGCACCCCCAGTACCAGTGCAAAAACATACATAGATCAGAGCGCACCAGCCAAGCTGACCAACTGGTTCTTGATCCTCGCCGCGCTAGCAGGGGCTGTGTTGACGGGAGGAATCGCCAATTCTTTCCTAGGAATTTCCACGCCATTGCTGCTGTCACTCGCGATTTGCGCCGTCGGCATAGTCCTGTCGTGGATTGCATACGACCGCTTTAATTCGAAATATTCGATTGCCATTATTGCTGTGGGAATAGTTTTTGTTTTTACCGGCATTGTCCTAGCCACCGTGGCGTGGGGAGGCGATAGCGGCTTCGGGGTAGCACTGCTTGCTGTTGCGCTTACTCTTTTAGGCGTTTCGGCGTTAGCTGTACCGTTTGGCTTGCAGATGTGGCGTCGCTACACAGAGGAAAGTCGACAGCGTGCTGCAGCGGATGAACGCGCGGAGATTGCGGCAAGAATTCACGATTCTGTCCTACAAACACTGGCGTTGATTCAAAAACGTTCCACTGAAGCTGAAGTGCAAAAACTGGCGCGTTTCCAAGAACGAGAACTACGTCAGTGGCTCTTTGCTCCCCGCGACAATGTGACTCTTTTTGCTGCGATTGAGCGCGCATGCGGAGAAGTGGAAGACATGTTTGGCGTAACAGTACATCCTGTCACTGTGGGAGAAGACCGCATCATTGACCAGAACACCCAAGCCGCAGTTTTAGCTGCTCGCGAAGCTATGGTCAACGCCGCTAAGCACGCGGGTGTTCCCACTATCGACGTTTATGCTGAATGTTTTGACAACGTAGAGATCTACGTGCGTGATCGCGGGCCCGGATTTGATATGGATGCCATCGGCGACGATCGTCACGGTGTGCGTGATTCCATCATCGGTAGAGTGCAGCGTTGCGGCGGTGAAGTAGGAATCACCTCCAATAACGGCACGGAAGTCGTGATTCGCATGCCTTTTGATGGACAATAGAAGGCATGAAAGTATTCCTCGTCGATGACCACAGCGTGTTCCGAGCTGGTGTGAAAGCAGAAATTAGCGATGCTGTCGACATCGTTGGCGAGGCGGGAACTGTCGCCGACGCCATTGCCGGCATCAACGCCACAGATCCAGACGTGGTGCTTCTCGACGTCCACATGCCCGACGGAGGCGGCGTAGCTGTTGTGCGCAGCATCCTTTCGCAGCAAGGTGTCGGAAGGAATCGTCGATTCCTTGCGCTAAGCGTTTCGGATGCCGCCGAAGACGTGATCTCGGTTATCCGTGCTGGTGCTCGTGGTTACGTGACTAAGACGATCTCGGGTGCAGAACTGGTCGATGCTATTCGACGAGTCCATGATGGCGATGCAGTCTTTTCGCCACGACTCGCTGGATTTGTTTTGGATGCCTTCGCACGCCCCGATCCGGTTGGTGCTGGTGTGGTTAATGCTCCGGAATCTGATCGCGCTGTTGAGGAAGGTAAACCGGTTGCGGATCCTATCGTGGATGCGTTGACGCGTCGAGAGCTGGAGGTTTTGAAGTTGTTGGCGCGTGGCTATACCTACAAAGAGATTGCGGCGGAGTTGTTCATTTCGGTGAAGACTGTCGAAACGCATGCGTCGAATATTTTGCGTAAGACACAGCAGTCGAATCGACATGCATTGTCGCGGTGGGCGCAATCGCACGATCTGGATTAGCGCGTGAGGCATTGTGGCTCACAGTTGGGGCTGGTTTTCGTTAGTTTGCTACCGTGGTGTTTATACTTAAATGCGCTAAACAATGATGAGGTGTGACGTTGAATAGTTGCATGGGAATCTGGTGAAAATTCAGAATTAACGCACAGCGGTAAGTGTGCGAAGCAGGCGCCTTGGGGTTAGTAAGCCACTGGAAGAGGGGATCTTCTGGGAATGTGATACGGCGATTCTGCGCCTAGCATGAGAGTCCGAAGACCGAACTAGTTATAAGGTTGTTTCCGTTTGTTTCGCGTTCTAAGCAGGCGGGGCGCAGGCGTAAGTCTTGATGGCAGACGCATGCTTATCGACGCTTCCTTCGTGTTGCGATCCCCCAAAGAGTGTTTCCGCGTGAAAACTAAACTTTTCCCTCTGCTTATTCCGGCATTAAGCGCCTCTGTAGTGCTTACTAGTTGTGGCCAATCGGATGAGCCTCAACAAAGTGCAACTGGTAGTGGTGTGACGGTTACCAACTGCAGTAAGGAGGTGATTTATGCTCAGACAGACAATCTGTTTGTCAATGACGCCAACATTATTTCGATGGTGTTGTCGGTAGGCGCTGCAGACAAGATTAGGTATGTTGGCTCAGTTCAGGCTGCCGGTGGGCGTAACGGCGCCGAGGGGATCGAGGACACGTGCGTAAGAGCATTGAAAAATTTGGTCTTGTTCCGCCGTCGGATGTACAGCCTGTGCTGCAGCTTCCTAAAACCGTTGCTGGTCAGGACTTCCTGAAGTAAAACTGCGAAGGTTACGTACGTGGTGGCGTGTCGACGAACGCCAGTGCTCTGGTGCCGTCGACATGCGGGAATATTAGCCACATCCATCCGAAAGTAATCAAGAATGTGATGGCGGTAATCCAGAAGAGGGCTGGCGCTAATAAGGGGGCGAGCATGAGCGCTAGCCATACGAAGAATAGGGGAACTACTTGCGCAAACTTGGGGGTGTAGTGCATGTTGCGTTTTTCGAGGAATGTGCGGATCTCTTTGCGGTAAGGGTGGGAAAAGAGAACTAGAAAAGCGGCACCTGTGCTGATGAGAAGCGCGATTACTTGTATCTCGCGTGCAAGGCTAGTGGTCAAGACTGCAACTGCTGCAGCAATGAGAGCTGAGCTGATAAAACGCACTGTTGGTGGGGTGGGGATGGGAGTGGACAATGTGGTTGCGGAAATTGAGCTTGATAGGCCATTCATAATGGGCAAGATTAGCAGTTCCTTTGCTATGTAAGGCTTGACGGGGTGTTCGCACAGGTTCTATTATAACCACATGGTTCAAACTAGTGTTCGACCTTTTGGGGTGGGGGGGATTTTGCCTTCACGACTGTTGATAGGCGGATTTCTTTACTTCGTTCACGTATGCAATCCATATCTAAAAGCGGGGATTTTTCTTTAGATTCTAATTGTAAAGCTGCAGATAAAAACGTTATTCCGTTATCTGATTTACTGTCTCGTGTGTTGCTGTGGGGTGGGTTGCCTCGGGGGATGATTATAGAGTCTACTATCGTCCCATTACTTGCCATTTTATTTATCGAACAAGTGAGCGTTTCTGGTGGGAGGGTAGGGGTTGTAAGCTGGCCAGATCTTAACTATGCGGGTGTGCTGGGATACGAAGCTTGCTATGAGCGGATTTTTGCTGTTCCAGAGCAGGAACGCACCTCATTACGTGTTGTTGCAGCCCTTGCGCACGGATGCGATCTTGTGATCACACGTGCAGGGCCTACTCCTAGGACATACACGCCGCTCCAAACTCAACGATTTCGTAATTCTTTACGATCAGATGCTGGCTGCGTGATCATGATGGGAGATCATGTTGTTTCACCTGCAGCGCGTTTAGCTTCTGCGGTGGTGGGATACCACAGGATTGGGAAAGGGACGGGGACGCATTAAGGCTGTCGAAATCACCGTAACTGGCATGGCTAAGGGTTTTTATCGAACTTCGAAAGTCATGGTCGGCAAGAACATAGCTTCTGCCGCTGAGAAAACAACGATGAAAGTGCTCTAAAGAAACTCATGCGTACGCTGCTTTATGGTTTCCAGATTGGCCGGTTCAAGCCGCATATAGTGACGGTATTGTGCAAGACCATCGTGCAGTGGTGATTGCAGACCAGCGGCGGGTAATAGTGTGTAATGCGCGTGCTCGAAAAGCTGGAATACGAAGGGACATGCTTGTAAAACATGCCCTTGTCCTCGACGAGAACGCTATGATCGTGCCCTACAGTCCTGAGCGTGATATCCGAGTATTTGAGCATTGTTCGTGACATCGATCAGGTTGCTGCGAATGCCGAGATCGCTCGCCCAGGCATTGTGCTTATTGACGTCCAAGGTGCGGCGGCCTTCCATGGCAACGAGGAAAAGCAGCAGAAAAATTATGGACGTCACCTCAAAAAGCGGCATGGAAAGCTTCGTTGGGGTTGCTGATGATATTCCGACAGCGATCATTGCAGCACGTCATAACGCCGTCGTTCCCTTAGGTGGATCTGCCTGCTACCTTGATTCCCAGCCCACTGAATTACTAAGAGTTGAAGAGACTTTAGGCTGTGACCCTGACACCGTGGCTCATCTTTAAACATGTGGCCTTACTACTCTCGGAGATATCGCCCGAATATCGCCACAGCACAGACACAGCGCACTATGAGTACACCCACGCCAGAGATCGACTACAGCGTGAGCAATCACCCGCGATGATCTAAGCGACCAAGCAATCAGCGATCGCGTCCGCTGGCAACTAGAAGCATGGCTGACATCTGTTCCGGAAGGAATCGATGATTCTGTCGGAATCGTTCAACTGACATTGCGACCTTATGAATGTATGCGACCATCACAGCCGCAGCTATGGGGAACCAACAAGAGCGATGAAGAATCGGAACAACGAATGATTACTCGTGTGCAGGCACTCGCGGGGCCAGAATTTTTTGTGACACCTTTTCAAAAAGGCGGCAGGGGAAGCACCGATTGTGTGGGCTGGGTGCCTGTGGGGGAACGTCGATACGCTGAAGAACGAGTCTGGAGTGCTGCGCTACCTGCGCCACTACCAGCAATAGTCGACACAGAAGACGTAAAAATTACAGATGCTCAGGGAAACGCTGTAACGATCGCCGCGACGATGCAACTAAGCCATGAGCCTGAAAGATTCCACTATGGCCGCGATACATACGCAGTGGTGAGCTGGGCTGGACCATGGCCTGTAGATGACGCTTGGTGGCGAGACGAATACTCCGGAATGCGTGCGTGATGACAAATCGTTGCAGAAAAAGACGCTGCAGTGCAAGCATGGGTCGTGGTATGGGAAGAAGAACACGGCCGATGGTTAGCGGAAGGAAGCTACGACTAGTGGCTAAGACTGACTGCGAATGTCGATGACTACACGGGTAGGCTCGCGAAGCATCTGCACAGAATAAGGGTGCTTGCGATCCAAGCCGACTACAAACTGGGAGCGACCTTCGAAGGTTCCTGCTGCTTTTACCTCAGTAATGTTGCCCACCCCTGGCACAACACCAATCTGGGGATCTGGTTTGCCTAGTTCGAAAGGCAGCGCAATACCATCAATATTCACCATCAAAACAGCATCGCCTTTTATCTCGATAGGAAAACCGCTACCTTGCTGGGCTGGGGAATCGGTGTAATCCACAAACCACCCCGGTGCGCCGGTGCCCTCAAAATCAAAAACGACACGATCAAATGTTTCATGGTGCCCAACACGGACAGAAGTGACGATTCCTTCCGACATATCAGGACGCTGAGTCTTGGATTCGATGCTGGCATCCCCGAGTGGTGTCAGACCCGCATTGGAAGAAGTAGACGATGACGCTAAAGAAGCTTTCTCCGCAGTTCCCTGCACAGTGTCGGGGGCATCCGATCCGTTGGAACAGCCAGCTAATCCCATGAGGCATGCTGTTCCTACCGCAACGAGAGCTCGTGCGGTTAGCAAGGTGCGGCGTCGATAAGCGGGTGTGAGCACCGGTGCACAGTCATTCGTCGAAGCCTCAACGTCGCGGCCGAGTGTGGCAGCAAAACCGGCCATGGGATTTTTATGCATACCTCTACCGTAACCTGTTATGACCTATAAGGGGGAAGCCAGAAGAGAGACTTCGGCAAATCGTTGCCAAAATGATATGTGCTTCGGGGAGGTACTCTAGGAGGCATGACTCAACTGTGTTCCGATGTTCGCGTAAGTCCACTACCAGGAACTGCCAAATTAGGAGATACCTACATTTTGTTTGAGCACCATGGGCCGTGGAGTCACGACATCTTAGACGGTGGGACATTTGATAAAGATACGAGCGCAGCGCTTAAAGCAATGGGCTGTGGCTTTTACCTTATTCGTCGGCACGGGCGGGAAGGACGTATCGAACGTCCTAAGAAAACTGTCTATCTAGTGTTTGGCAGTGCAGGCGTTGCAGAAAAACTCATGGTCGATGATGTAAATGACCTGTTGAAATTAGATATCAGTGGGCCTGGAAAGAATCGACAATTCGGTGCGGAGCAAGAGCCACAGCCCATCATTTTGGTATGTACCCACGCCAAACGTGATGCTTGTTGTGCGATTAAAGGTCGACCTATGGCGCAAGCTTTGACAGAGGAGTTTCCAGATTCTCCAGTCTGGGAGTGCAGCCATACCAAGGGACATCGGTTTGCGCCATCAATGGTCCTCATGCCGTGGGGATATACGTGGGGACAACTGAACAAACCTGCTGCATTTGACCTGTATCGGCATGCCCAACGCGGTCAGCTTTTCCTTCCAGGCAATCGAGGACGCGGAATTTGGCCAATGAAAGGTCAGATAGCGGAGGTTGCTGTCGCCCAGCAGCTTGCGCAGGAAGGCGAAACCGTCACATTAGGACAGTTGCGCGTCGAGTCCATAGAAGAAGCGCAAGTTCACGTCGTCGATTCTCATACGGCAAGGACGTGGATGGTGTTCCTCCGTGAAGAAGTTGTGGCAGGAATCGTCGATTCCTGCCACAAACCTCCTAAAACAGGTACCGCATGGGTTGCCGATCGCGTTGAGGAAAACTGAGTCTAGACAACACTGCTGATGGTTAAGGTGCAGTAGTACTTTCGGAAGCAGATGGTGACGAACTCGATTCCACAGAGGGTTCGTCGGTAGTAGTTGGTGTTTCTCGTGTTATTTCTGAAGAAGTCGAGCTTGGGCTGCTACTAGGCGTAGGCATGGTGCTTTCAGTGGAGCTAGAAGGCGTGGAAGGCTCCATACTTTCGGAAGGAATCGACGATTCCGTCCTCATCGGAGTCACAGGCACAGGAGGGATTGGCGTTTGCGTGGGCGCCAACCATCCAGCTTTGTTGTTTTCGCCACCGGATAAGGTCATAGATCCGAGTGCTAGAAAACCGAGCAGGCAGATGATCAAGATGCTTGTCGACGGTCGCACACGGCCGCCGAAGGACAGCACCCCATGAGAACGTCGGGGCGGTGTCGCCTCTTCGCTTTGTTCTTGGATTTCCCGCATGACTTCTGTACGAGGTAAGTCGATAGTTTCGGCTGCATGAGAAAGCGCGCGTGTGGTTTCTGGATCAGGGGCGGCAGGTGGATGAGCGGAGTGTGTTTCTGCGTCTAACACAGGGGGAGTATCTGCATCGATGGAGGATTGTCGGAAGGAATCGTCGATTCCTTCCGACAACACCACAACGGAGCTGGCTTTTTCGCCGTAGTCTTTCCACCATTCGTCGATGACTGCGGCGCGGACGCCTCGTTCGATGAGCCATTGCTTGCCTGGGGCGACGTCGATAAGCAGGCGCATGGTGGCGGTCCACGGTAGTCCCATGGCTGTGGGCGGGATGACGTCGGTGGCGGCTTGGAATGTGATGTCGCTGCGGATGTGGGGTGAGAGTTCTGGGTCGTCGATTGCACGTTGTGTGGCGGCGAGTGTGCGCGTTTTGATTTCGGCCATGGAGCTGCCGGCGGTGATGGGCACAGGGATGGAGATGACTGCGCGAGCCCAGCGGGCTGAGGAGTTGACACACATGCGGGCTTCGCCGTTGGGGACGGTGATTTCGTCGCCGTTGATGGTGCGGATTGTTGTGGCGCGGAGGGTCATGTTGACCACGTCGCCTTCGACGGTGGCTGCGGAGCCGAAGAATTTGACCCAGTCGCCGACGCCGTATTGCTTTTCGGTGATGATGAAGAATCCACCGAGAAGGTCGCCGATGATTTTTTGGGAACCGAAGCCAACGGCGGCGGATACGACGGTGGCGGGGATTGCAGCAGCAGCGAGGTTAATGCCGAGGTTGTGCATGGCTGTGATGATGAGTGCTGCGTAGGCGATTGCTTCTGCGATGTAGACGATGGCGCCGATGATGGCTTTGCGTCCTTTGGACGCTTCGGTGTCTTCGTCGATGGCGTGGCTCATGCCGTTGATGATGCGGCGGCCGACGCGGGGAATCAGAAAACCTATGATCACGAGGATGGCCAGCGCGAATCCGTGCGCGATGATCCAGTGCTTCGCGAGTTCCATGATGTAGGCATATGGCATGCCCCAAGGGTAGCCCTGTGGCGGGTGTTGCTGTGAAGAGACGTAAAGGCGCCCCCGTAGCTGTGCTCACGGGAACGCCTTCGCCGACTAGTGCTGTGCTTATCGACGCATGATCTTCTTGGATAGCCAGTTACCGAAGAGTTGGGCAATCTGGACGATGAGGATGATGACGAAGGTAGCAACGTAGGTGACCTGCCAGTCGTAGGCGCGGTAGCCGTAGACGATGGCGAAGTCTCCAAGTCCGCCTCCGCCGATGTATCCGGCCATTGCAGACATGTCGACGATGGCGATGAAGATGAAGGTGTAGCCAAGGACGAGTGGGCCGAGGGCTTCGGGGATGATCACAGAGGTGATGATCTTCCATGGGCTGGCTCCCATGGCACGGGCTGCTTCGATAACACCAGGGTCGATGCTGACGAGGTTTTGTTCCACGATACGAGCGACGGCGAAGGTAGCGGCAATGGACATGATAAACATTGCTGCTTCGCGTCCGATGGTGGTTCCTACGACGCGCAGAGTGAGTGGCCCGAATGCGGTGATCATGATGATGAACGGGATGGGGCGCACGAAGTTCACCAAGATGTTGATGACGGTGTAGACGAACCGGTTGCGCAGGATGCCGCCTGTGCGAGTGGTGTAGAGGAGCACGCCGAGGCCGAGGCCGAGGAGTCCGCCGACTACGAGAGTGACGGAAACCATGATGAGGGTGTCCAGGATTGCTTCGGTGAAGGTGTCGCCAAGTCGGGACCAGTCGGCGGCGAGGATGTGTGTGGTCATCGCTGGATCTCCTGGATGTCGGTGGTGGTGGTGAGGTAGGCGTAGAAGTCGTCAATGACAGACTTTTCGCCATTGAGACGTACGGTCACCTTGCCGAAGGAATGCTTCTGCAAGGTGGTGATACCGCCGTGGACGATGCCGATGCTGGCACCTGCGTCTTTTGCTTTGGCTGCAGCGGTGAAGAATCCAGAATTCTCCGACAAAGTGATGGTAAAGAGGCGGCCTTCGTGCGCGAGGAGGTCCTCGGACTCGATGGCATCGGGGGTGTTGCGCAAGGAGGTGGATACGAAGCGCTTAGCGACGTTGGTCTGTGGGTGCGAGAACACCTCATAAACGCTGCCGTATTCCACAACTTTGCCGGCTTCCATGACAGCGACTTTGTCGGCAATGGAACGAATAACGTCCATTTCGTGGGTGATCACGACGATGGTGATACCGAGTTCGCGGTTGACCTTGCGTAGAAGCTCGAGAACCTCATGTGTGGTTTCGGGGTCAAGCGCGGAGGTGGCTTCGTCGGCAAGCAGAAGTGCCGGGTTGTTGGCCAGCGCGCGTGCGATGCCGACGCGCTGCTTTTGTCCACCGGAAAGTTCTTCGGGGTAGTTGCCAGCGCGGTCGCTAAGACCCACGAACGCGAGGAGCTCGTCGACACGTCGCTTGCGCTCAGCCTTATCGACGCCCGCCAGCTTGAGCGGATACTCAATATTTCCGGCAGCGGTGCGAGAGGTAAACAGGTTGAACTGCTGGAAAATCATGCCAATGTGGGCGCGAATGTCGCGCAGTTTCTTCTCGGACATTCCGACGATGTCGGTGCCGTCGAGAAGCAGCTTGCCGGAGGTGGGAGTGTCAAGGCCATTGATCATACGCACCAAGGTGGACTTGCCGGCGCCGGAGTAACCGATCACGCCGAGAATCTCACCTGGCTCCACCGTTAGGGTCACGCCGTCGAGAGCCGTGATGTTCTTTTTACCGGAGTCGAAGACCTTGGTGATGCCTTCGAACTCGATACGGGTTCCGTTCATGTGTGTAGTAATTGCTTCCGTCTCGTGTTAAGGGGGTCTACTTCACCTCAGCCTCGAGGCGATCCAGGATGGCCTGAAGCTCTTCGGGGCTACGCTTTACTTCCACAGAGGTGCCTTTAGAATCCTCTGCGAGAGCTTTTTGCACCTCATCGGTATGCCACAACTCAATGAGCTGAGCCCACTGAGGATTATCTTTGTTCTCCTTGGTGGTTACCATAACGTTAATGTAAGGCTCGGCCTCCGTAGAAGCCGGATCGTCCTGAACAATCGCAGTCTTTGCGTCAATGCCGGACCGCTCCAAGAACGTGTTGTTAATAATTGCGGGCTTGCCCTCACCATAAGCCGCAGGTGACGACGCTGCCTCCACAGGTGTCAGCGTCACCTTCGACTTCGCCGTATCGACGTCCGCCGGAGTAGGGGTGCTCAGTCCTGGCTTCTTCAGCGTGATCAGTTTGTTAGCCACTAGAACATTAATGGCACGAGCTTGGTTCGTGGGATCGTTAGGGATTGCCACCGATTGGCCCTCAATGCCATCGAGAGAATCATGACCCTTCCAAAACAATGCCAATGGAATGATCTCTGTCGATCCCACGGGGACCAAATCGGACTTGGACTTCACGTTATATTCCGCAAGGAATTTCAAATGTTGGAACAAGTTCACATCGAGTCGGTTTTGCGACAGTGCTTGGTTCGGTGTGGAGAAATCAGAGAAGTCAACAACTTCTAAGTCGATACCCTGTTCCTTTGCCTTGTCCTTCCACACGTCCCACGCCTTCTTTGTGGAATCTGTCGTACCAATCTTGATGGTGTCCGCATCAGAAGAACCACCCGAGCAAGCGACCAAGCCGGTTGATGCGACAACGGCTACGGAAAGAATCGACAATGCTGTCCGGAGTTTAGTGAAGTTCATGTGAAAACTCTTTTCTATTTTTGTTAACGCACAGGCAGCCTATCGCAGAAAGCCGCATTATGTACAGCTCGGTCTAGTCTGGTGAGGGTTGGCTTCCTAGTGTCCTTATTTAAGGGACTGAGCCCCGCGAACCTCGCACGGAGGTTACGGGGCTTGATGTGATGTAAAGGGTTACTTCTTTTGGTCTGCTTCGAGGCGATCGAGGATCTTTTTGAGCTCTTCGGCGGTGCGCTGGACTGGAACGGAGGTTCCCTTGGAGTCTTCGGCTACAGCGTCTTGAACTTCCTTGGAGTGCCAGATTTCAACGAGTTTTGCGATGTTGGCGTCGTCTTTGTCTTCGGCTTTGGTTACGAAGGCGTTGATGTATGGCTCTGCTTCGGCAGAGTTGGGGTCATCTTGGAATATGGAGAGTTTAGGGTCGATGCCGGCACGGTCGAGGAAGGAGTTGTTGATGATGGCTGGGGTGCCTTCGCCGTAGGCGGTGGTGGTCTGAGCTGCATCAACGGGAGTGAGCTTGACCTTAGATTTTGCCTCGTCAACGTCGCTAGGTGCTGGGGTGATTAGGCCTTCTTTTTTCAGGGTGATGAGCTTGGCTTGGACGAGGACGTTGATAGCGCGGCCTTGGTTGGAGGGGTCGTTAGGGATGGCTACGGATTTGCCCTCGATGCCGTCAAGAGAGGTGTGGTCTTTCCAGAACAGTGCGAGTGGAACGATCTCGGTAGCGCCTACTGGGGTGAGGTCAGCATTCTTTCCGACGTTGTATTCGGCGAGGAATTTAAGGTGCTGGAAGAGGTTAACGTCGAGTTGGTCTTGCGCGAGGGCGTCGTTAGGGGTGGAGTAATCGGAGAAGTTTTTAATGTCGAGCTTGATGCCGGCTTCCTTGGCTTTGTCCTCGAATACCTTCCATGACTTTTTGGAGCCGTCGGTGGTACCGATCTTAACGGTTGCTTGGTCGGAGCTATCGGAGGAGTTGGAGCAAGCAACAAGTCCAGTTGCTGCGATAAGAGAGGCGGAGATTAAAGCGACGCTGCGGCGGAGTTTCATGATTTGTCTTTCTGTTATGAGGTTTATGTAAAAATTTCATGCCTTACGACGCCTCATCGCGTGTGACATGCTGCGTATGCCCTGCATGCGACGCTAAGTGGAGGCGGCGTCTGTGTGTGATTAGCGAGCGTAGCCCAGTTCGGAAGAAATGTACAGCTTTGTCTACTTTTTTATTCACCAATAGGAGAACATGTGTGTGAATGTTGTAGTGCTGGGAGGGGGAAATGGCTGTCTAGTGTCAATGGAAAAACTCTAGCTTGGCCAAAACTAGAAGGTATTTTATCGGGAAGAATCGTCGATTCTCTCCCAAACCTTATGGGGAGGGGAGGGTGGTAGTGAAAAGATTCGATATTATTCATCGCAGCCTTTTGTGGAACTTCATGCCGCGAGGTATTACCATTTCCTCCACGGCGCTAATTCATCACAAGACATGGTTGCTGCGGCATGCCAGCAAGGGATGAGTGCACTGGCGCTGATTGACCGTGATGGTTTCTACGGAGCCATGGAATTTGCTGAAGCTGCGGCCAATAGTGGTTTGCCAACGGTATTTGGAGCAGAACTAACACTTGCCCTAGACAAATTCTGACTGTTCTAGCTCGCGGAGTGGAAGGCTATACCAGCTTGTTCCACCTTATAATCCAGGCGCGTATGCGGGGAAGTGAAGACGTCACTATCTACCCGCCACTGGCTGACATTGTTGAAGGTATGGGAAAGAATTGCCGATTCCTTCTCAACTATTCTTGGTGCACTGATGAAACACAGCTAGAAATATTCGATCCCAACACCGTGGTTTTGGAATACTGTGTGACTATGCGGCCTGAGCGCAGTCGATCGAGCATCCGCGCGCGTCGCTGGAGCGAAACAAGCCTTAGCGAGCAGGAATCATTGCAACAAGCTGCACCTTGTTTGCACCCAATGGGAAGCACATGGATGCGAGGCGGTGACGAGTTGGCGGGAAGCGTCGATAAGCAGCTGCTTGACGCTTCTGTTGAGGTGGCCCGTGACTGTGCTTTTGTGCTCGGCTTGGTGGCGCCGAACCTGCCGCGGTGGCCTGTCCTAGATGAGATGGCTCACCTTACTGGGCTGGGTAATGCGCGTTTCGACGCACGCTATCGGGGGCGAAGTGCAGATGTTAAAAACCGGGCGCGGGCTCAAATTGACCACGAGTTAGCCGTTATTAAAGAGCTGGGATTTCCTGGTTACTTTCTCATCGTTGATGACATCGTAGGCTTCTGTTACATAAACAACATTTTGTGCCAAGGTAGGGGCTCTGCTGCCAACTCTGTTGTCTGTTTTGTCCTTGGCATCACCAACATTGAACCGATTAGCACCGGTTTGCTCTTCGAACGATTTCTTTCCCGCGATCGCGAAGGCCCCAGATAGTGACATCGAGTCGGGGCGTTGCGACGCCGTCCGCGCCCTCGGCTACCTCAGCACCAGCGCCGACGCCTGGTCCACTAACCCTGACGAAGCTCCCAGCGCAGTGCGATTCCTTGCAGAACAACTCAAAAGGCAACCTCGACACCTAGACATCCACGCAGGAGGAATAGTGATCTGCGACCGACCCATCGCAGATGTTGTTCCCACGGAGTGGGCTAGAAAACACGGTCGTAGTGTCGTCCAATGGGACAAAGAAAGCTGCGCGAGTGCAGGACTCGTCAAATTTGATCTACTCGGACTCGGCATGCCCGAAGCACTCCATCACATGATCGACCTTGTTGCGGAAACCACCGGAACAACCATTAACCTCTGGGAATTCGACCTTGCCGCGACTTCGTCCCCGTGAGTTCTTCGATCTTGTTGTCGAAGTAGCCCTTGTTCGCCCAGGCCCTATCCAAGGCGGATCCGTTCACCCCTAACATTCGCCGGCGAAATGGTCTCGAAGCGGTCACCTACGAGCATCCGATTCTCGAACGCAGCGTGCGCAAAACTCTTGGAGTGCCGCTTTTTCAAGAACAACTTATGCACATAGCTATCGATGCTGCAGGTTTTAGCAGTGGCGAAGCTGACGAACTGCGCCGTGCCATGGGGTCTCGACGATCCGTTGACACGATGAACAGAATGAAACGGCGATTCTTTGCGGGTCTGCGAAGAAACAACATTACGGACGATATTGCCGACATCTTATGGAACAAAATCGTCGGCTTTGGCCGCTTATGGTTTTCCCGAATCGCATTCACAATCCTTCGCGGCACGCGTGTATTACTCCGCATGGTTCAAATATCATCACTCTGCCGAGTTCTACGTAGGGTTGCTGCGCGCACAACCGATGGGCTTTTACTTGCCGCAATCGTTACTTGCCGATGCGCGTAGGAAAGAATTGTCGATTCTTTCCGTAAATATCAACAAATCGGATGTTGAGGCCACCGTAGAAAACGGGGCTATTCGGCTCGGGCTGAACATGGTCAAAGGTTTGGGATCTGCAGAAGCGGAGAAGATCGTGGCAGACATTGCTGCAACGGGTGTGGGCAGTGATAATCCAGTGGCGTTGTTGCGTCGTCAGTTAGAACTTCGTGGCGTGATACCGGCATCGAAATTGATGAACTGCGAGAATGCTCGTCGGATCTTTCTCGCGGGAGTAGTCACACACCGGCAGCGTCCGCAGACGGCTGCGGGGGTCACATTTTGGGGTTAGAAGATGAGACAAGTTTGGCTAATGCGGTCGTCTCGGTGGGGCTGTGGAAGCGGAATCGTGCGGTCAAAGTAGCTCGAGCAGTTCTGGTTCGTGGGGTGGTGCACAATGCGGATGGGGTGGCGTCGGTGACGGCTGATCGCGTGGAGGAGTTGCCGTTTGCGGAGATGATGAGTGCTGGGTCACGAGACTTCCGCTAGGAGATTTTGTTGTGAAAATATGATGCTTATGGATAGTACGATGAATGCGGTGTCGCCGGAGCTGGTGAAAGCTCGATATTGGGTAGTGGTGCCTTTTCTTGTTGTGTTAATACTCGGAAGCGCTGCGTCCGCCGTTTTGTTGTGGTCATGGATGTGGATTGTCACGGGGGTGTGGATGGCGATTTTGGTGTGGGCTGCATGGTTGATTCCAGCGCAGGTGCGCAGGATAGGGTGGCGTGAGGATCCCGACGAATTGCTGATCATGAAGGGCAAATTGTGGCGAACTCTCACCGTGGTTCCTTATGGGCGTTTGCAGTTTGTGGATGTTCAAGAAGGGCCTATTGCGAGGCGTTGTGGTCTTGCGGAAGTAGAGATCCACACGGCATCGTCGACAAGCGATGCCAGTATTGCGGGCCTTCCGGTCGCGGAAGCGTATGCGTTGCGTCAGCGACTAACCGATAAAGCGCGCGAGAGGCTTAGCGGGTTATGAGCGAGATCGAGCAAACCTCGTTGCACGGGCAGCGTATCGACGTCTCCTCTATGCAGCGTGTTCATAGACTGACTCCCTTGCTGCAATTTTGGCACAGCATTTTTGCACTCTTTGTCGTCATTGCCCTCAACGTGGATAAAGACGAAGTGATAACTGTAATGCAGCACCAGAAATATCTTTGGTGGGTGTTGGGAGGAATCGTCGTTTCTTTCCTAGTTGTCTGGGCAATTTCGGGCGTGTGGTGGCGCAGTATTGGATACAGCATTTCTGACACCGAAGTCATCGTTGCAAAAGGTGTGATCAATCGGTCGGTGCGTAGCGCGCGTCGTGACCGCATTCAAGCAGTTGACATTGTGGAGTCAGTCTTAGCCCGGATTTTTCGCGTTGCTGAGGTGCGTATCGAGACAGCAGGCGGTAATGATTCAGTACTGACTATTGGATACGTTTCCAAGGATCGTGCTGGAAAGATTCGACGATTCCTTATAGAGGGGGAGATAGAAACCACGAAAAATGATTTGGTTGTTCCGGCACAGCGCATTTTGTTGGCAACGGCGCTGACTCATGGCGTGTGGATGGCCGTTTTTATTGGTTTGTGGTTCGTACCAGGTGGGGCAGCGGTGGCGATTCCAATGTTGGTGGGTGTTGGGCCTTCGGCATGGAATGTTATTGATACAGGTTGGCGGTTTACACTGCGATTAGGTCAGCCGTTTGGCGGGGATCTGGCTGGCGAAGGCAGCGCTGGTGGTGATTCGGAGCCAACAATTCATGTGGAGTATGGTTTGGCGGATCGCCGTAAGCAGTCGATTCCGTTGCGACGTATCCATGCAGTGCGTATGTCACAGCCGGTGTTGTGGCGTTTGTGCGGCTGGTGGAAAGTGACGGTGACGGTTGTCGGTTATGGAGTAGACGACAAAAAGGCGGGGACCTCGGTGTTGTTGCCGGTGGGGTCCAAAACGCAGGCGATGGCATTGGTGGCGATGCTAAAAGGGGTCACGGTTGACCCTGAGTCGCCAAAGGACGTGGCATTTTCAAGTCCGCGGCGTGCGCGGTGGGTGTCGCCTATCGACGTCTCCTCCCAGGTCGTGGAATTGCTGGGAGATATTGTGGTCGTTCGGTGGGGTGTGGTGTCACGCAGGGCTGCGTTGGTGCAGCGCAGTCATGTCCAAGAGATGACGTGTGTCGAAGGGCCGATTCAGCGGTGGACACGGTTGCGTACAGTGCGTTTGGATTTGGTGCATGGTCCGGTAGCTATGAGCGCTAGAGACTTGGATCGCGATGATGCATCGAAGCTGTTCACCCTCATGGGGGATCGCAAATTCAATACATTGAATAACTGATCTTGCTACTTCTGAACAAAGATGTTACCGTCCTTGGTAATTAAGTTTGTCAAACAGGAGAAGAATCATGCGTAAAATCGTTGGTGGTGTTGTGGGAGGAATCGTTATCTCCTCCCTCCTCGCTGGTTGTTCGGGCGGTCAGGGGGCGTCGACAAGCACGAAGGCCGACGACTCCAAACTTGGAGTCATCGCCACCACGACCCAAATCTGCGATTACGTCAAACAAATCGACGCTGACGTCAACCTCACATGCCTGCTCGCACCCAACGCCTCCGCCCACGATCACGAGATGACTCGCGAGCAAATGGATGCGCTATCCAAAGCTGATATTTTGCTGAAAAACGGTGTCGACCTAGAACACTTCCTTGACGATGCTGTGGCTTCCTCTGGATTCAAAGGCACAACCGTTGATACTTCTGAGGGCGTCAATATTGCCCCATGGCCATTCGCCCCAGAAGACGGCGAGGAACCAGAATTCAATAACGATCCGCACATCTGGACCAGCCCTAAGAATGCGAAAATCCAGGTCGCAAATATCGGCAAAGCTCTCGAAGCTGCCGACTCTGCCCACGCTGATGACTACAAGAAGCACGTTGATAGCTACATTAGCCAGCTTGAAGACCTCGACACATGGACGACCCAATCTTTGAAATCGGTCCCGGAATCTGAACGAATTCTGTTCACCTCTCACGACGCCTTCGGTTACTTCTCTCGTGACTACAACGTTAAGTTCATCGGCGCCGCACTCAGCGACTTCAACGAACAACAAGACGCCACCGCCGACCACATCGCCAAGGCTGCACAGCAGGTGCGCGATTCCAAAGCTAAGGCGCTGTTCGCTGAAAACTCCAATAACCCTCGATCCATCGAAGCAGTAGCAAAAGCAGCCGGAGTGAAGCTCGGTGGCGAACTCTACGGAGATTCTCTCGGCCCAGATGTGACCTATACGCAGTCGATTGTTCACAACGTTGAAACGCTTATCGACGGCTGGGGTGGAAAAATTGCCGAAAAACCAGCATCCATCGCACACTAACTACAATCGGTAAACATATTCAGTAAATAGCCGACTCACACATCTCAACACAAAGTTCATTCTCAACTATGCATACAGACAGCTCAGCTGCTGGCAAGAACTTCGAACGCACGACCGGTGCCGCTACTGACAGCGCGCCGGTCGTGCGTTTCGACGCAGCCAGCTTTTCTTACGGTCGAGGTACTAATCGCGTCACTGTATTGGAAGGAATCGACGGTTCTCTCCATAAAGGCGAAGCCCTAGCACTGATTGGTCCCAACGGCGCCGGAAAATCCACCGTGCTGAAAGGATTGGTAGGAATCGTCGATTCCTTCCGCCTCCATCTGGCACCAGGAACAATCGGCTATGTTCCGCAGACTGCGGACTTGGACCCAACATTCCCAGTCACAGCTCGTGACGTCGTGGCGATGGGGCTACAGGGTTCTAGGAAAAACCACTGGTGGTGGCCATCATTTTTGCAGCCTAACCCTGCTAAAGATCCACGTACCATAGCTGCTTTGCAGCGTGTCGGGCTAGCAGATCGTGCCGATTATCGTTTTGGACAACTTTCAGGAGGGCAGCGTCAGCGTGTATTGATCGCACGTGCTTTAGTGGCCCAGCCCATGTTGATGCTTCTCGACGAACCTTTCAATGGGCTTGATGACCCGAATCGGAAGGCACTGCTGGCTATTCTCTCCGAGATCAAAAAGGAAGGCGTAGCAATCGTCGTGTCAACCCATGATCTCGTATTAGCTGAAGAAACTTGCGACAAAGTACTTTTGCTTGCGGGACGTCAAGTGGCATTTGGCCATATAGACGACGTTTTGCAGCCCGATGTGATTGCTCAAGCGTACGGGGGACAGCATGCTCGCTGAGATTTCTGAACTCACAGGAATCGCACCATATCTTTTACGACCAATAATCCTGTTAACTGTGCTCGGTTTTGTTTCTGGTCTGGTTGGTGTCGTAGTGAACCTGCGATCATTGGAATTCAACGCAGAAGCTGTCGTCCACTCAGTGTTTCCGGGGATCGTGGCAGGAGCAGTGTTCGGTGGAATCGACATGATTATTCCTGCTGCCTCGGCCGTCGCAGTGCTTGTCGCCATCGCATTAACTTTTGCTTCGCGACATTCTGAGGCTGGAACTGCTGTCGTACTAACTTCGTTTTTTTCGGCAGGAATCGTCCTATCTCTCAAAAAAGGAGATATGTCTGGCCAACTAGAAGCATTGATGTTTGGTCGATTGCTAGAAGTTACTGATGAGCGGCTTATCCAAGCCCTGATCGTCTGCGTACTCGCCGTTGTCGTGATGCTATGGACATGGCGAACCCATATATTTGTCGCATTCGATAGGGAAGGCGCCCATGCCACAGGCGTCAACCTCCTAGCTATTGACCTTGCTGTTAATGTTGCGATCGCTGCAGTTGTAGTGGCGTCATCGACTGCAATCGGAACTCTTCTCGTTATTGGCTACCTGTGTATTCCAGGTGCTGCAGCGCGCCTAATTGCAACCCGTGTGCGTACCATGGTGCCTCTCGCCATGCTCTTCGGAATCGCAGGAGGCTACCTCGGTGTCTGGCTCTCAGGATTATCACCGCGTATTTCTCCTCAAGCATCTGTAGCCCTCAGCGTGGTCGCCATGTATGGTATCGCTCTCGCTATCTATCGCGTGCGTGGGTTTGTAGGGAGGTCAGCATGACCGTGATTCTGCTTCTTCCTACCATTGAACTGATTATTGTTGGTGCTCTTTGCGGCATTGTCGGAGTTTTTGCTGTCCTCAAAGGACGAGTTTTCTTCACCGAATCCATCACACATGCAACGTTCCCAGGTGCCATTCTCGGTGTGGTCATTGCTGGAAGGAATGGGCTATTCCTTGGAGCCTTATTGATGTGCATTGGCATGTCATGGCTTATGCGCCGTCTTACTCGCCTTTCAACACAAACCGCCCAAGCGTCTGCTGGTGTCGTTCTTACTGTGGGA
Organism: Corynebacterium rouxii; assembly: GCF_902702935.1. NCBI lineage: Bacteria > Bacillati > Actinomycetota > Actinomycetes > Mycobacteriales > Corynebacteriaceae > Corynebacterium > Corynebacterium rouxii. The sequence goes on from NZ_LR738855.1 coordinate 590,142, forward strand.
TTCGCACTTGGTTACTTTTTGAACAAGTGGTTTGCGCCGCTTCCCATTCGTATCGAAGGATTTCTTGCTGGATCCGTACTGAGCGTACGCCTTATCGACGTGCTTGTTTCGGCTGTAGTTCTTGTCGTAGTGGTAGGAATCGTCAATTCTTTCCACTCATCTTTAATTCTGTATTGCTTTGACGAACCTGGATTCGTCTCGGCAGGTGGAAAGCAGCATCGTGCTGAAGCACTGATTCTCGGGATGATAGTGGCGACAGTAGTGTGTGTTATTCCTGCAATTGGTACCATTTTGTCTATTGCATTAATTGCAGCGCCGGCTGCTGGATTAAAAACTGTCGTAGCGTCACCGCGGCAGTTAATAGTGGCGGCACCAGTTGCTGGTGTTGTGATCAGCCTCGCGGGCTTATTTATCGCGGTTTACTTCAAACTGTCTGTTGGAGGCACGATCGCCATCGCCGCCGGTGTATTCTACTGTCTATGCATGTCTCTGAGCTGCCTGAAAAGTCCCAGGACTACTTGAAAAACGTGTGGGATATGCACGAGGCTACTGGCAAGCCCGTCTCCCTCGGCGAGTTAGCGTCCCGAATGTCTCAAAAAACTCCCACCGCATCTGAAGCTGTTAAAAAACTCGTGGCTCGTGGTTTGCTAGACCACGAGCGCTACGGGGGTATTATGCTCACTGAACAAGGTGAAGCTTTAGCGAAACAGATGGTGCGTCGTCACCGTCTTGTCGAAATGTTTCTTTTTGAGACATTAGGTTTTGGATGGGATGAAGTCCACGAGGAAGCTGAAATTCTTGAGCACGCGATGACGGACAAACTTCTCAAGCGTATCGACGATCACCTTGGTAACCCATCTCGTGACCCACACGGAGATCCAATCCCATCTGAGGAAGGAATCGTCGATTCTGTCCCGATTCATCAGCTTGGCGAGTTTGCGGTTGGGGAAGAAGTCATAATCGAGCGAATTCATGATCGAGACGCTAACCTGTTGCGATACTTAGCAGAGCACGGAGTGCTGCCGGGTGTTCGTGTCATTATTGGTGAACCTGTTTACCCAGGCATGAATATTGTGAAGGTAGGCGACAAAGACGTCCCACTCGCAGAAAGTAGTTTGTGGGCTATAAACGCTCGCAAAATAGATTCTTAGGTTTGTAGAAAATAGTCGTTTTTAAACAGGGCAATTTTCGTCATGGCTGGCGATAGTTTCCCTGTTTCATTTATTTATGCGTTCAGGATTAGGCGTGTGGGCTGAGGAACATTGACAATTCATTAAATTACCAAAAGTATTTTGCGTATTTTTAACAATGGACCTGCGGTTATAGGAAGGAGTCGTCGATTCTTTCCTCAACACATGCAATAATCAAGGCCGTGAGTGCTATCAAACTTGACGGAAACTTGTACCGCGACGAAATTTTTGAAGATCTTAAAGGACGTGTCAATTCTCTCCGAGAGAAGGGAATTGTGCCAGGTCTTGCGACTGTTCTTGTCGGCGATGACCCTGCCAGCCATGCCTATGTGCGTATGAAGCACAAGGATTGTGAAATTGTTGGTGTGAAGTCGATTCGTAAGGATCTTCCCGCTGACGTGACTCAAGAAGAGCTGTTGGCTGTTATTGATGAACTGAATGCTGATCCTGAGTGCACTGGTTACATTGTGCAGCTTCCATTGCCAAAGCACTTGGATGAGAACGCCGTGCTAGAGCGCATCGATCCTGCGAAGGACGCCGATGGTCTGCATCCAGTGAATTTGGGTAAATTGGTTTTGAATGAGCCTGCTCCGTTGCCATGTACCCCTAATGGTGCAATTCATCTGTTGCGTCGTTTCGGAGTTGAGCTAGATGGTAAAAAGGTAGTCGTAATTGGACGTGGTGTAACTGTTGGGCGTCCTATTGGTTTGATGTTGACGCGGAGAAGTGAGAATTCTACCGTTACGCTGTGTCATACGGGAACTCGTGATCTTGCTTCGGAAACTCGTGAAGCTGATGTCATTGTTGCTGCTGCGGGTAAAGCACACATGTTAACGGCCGATATGGTCAAACCGGGTACTGCGATTCTTGATGTGGGAGTATCGCGTGTTGACGGCAAATTGCTTGGCGACGTTCATCCTGATGTCTGGGATGTTGCAGGTGCTGTTTCTCCAAATCCTGGTGGAGTCGGACCGCTGACTCGTGCTTTCTTGATTCGTAACGTAGTAGAGCGTGCTGAGCGTGCCTAGGCTTTCGCCTTTTGACAATCCACATGATGTGGGTAGGAAGGAATCGCCGATTCCTTCCTACCTCCAGTACATCGCAGTGGCGGCGTTTGTAGGAATTGTTGTTTCTTCTGGGATTTTCGCTTTTACAGAGCACTGGAGACGCGCGACATTTGCATTGGGCGTGGCGCTGTTGTTTTTGGTTGTCCTTCGTGTTGTATGTGATTCGAAAATTCTTGGTGTATTGGCGGTTCGATCCGTAATTTTCGACGTTGTTTTCAGCCTTGTAGTAGGCGGAATGATGGTGTTTTTGTCCTATTCGATCGATTCTTTGGGATCGTGACGGGGTAGGGAAACCGCATAGTTAACTGAGCGCTGTGAAGTTCTAGTTCTTTGCAGCGTTTTGTCTTGGCTATTGTGAAAATTTGTCTACGAAAAGTGGGAAAACCACAAGGCGGAATGCGTCGAAACGCGTGGTTTAAGCAGATTGGTTTCGTCTGGTGCGGATGCGTTGTTGTTCGTGGCGTTGCCATGTTTGGCTGAACCTGTGTTTAACTTTTATTCCTCCAGGTTGAGTGGTTTTTGTTGCTCCGTTGCGGAAATGAAATGTTGCGATTCGGTTGGCGTCGAGGCTGTAGTGAATGCGTTGTTCGGTTTTGATGTTGTGGTGGAAGCGACATAAACAGGCGAGATTTGCGATGGAGGTTTCGCCGCCTTCGTCATGATTTATTACGTGGTCCAGATCGCATTCGAGGGCATCGACGGTGCACCCTGGATATCGGCAGTGACGGTCGAGAAGCATGACGGCGGCTCGAATCTCTTCAGTGGGTGTGTAGCTGTGCGTGTGGTCGTTAAGATCGATGGTTCTTTGCGAATCAATGGTGATGCTTTCTTCTGGGATTGTGCCGGCGCCGACCATATACAGGTGGCCGGTTCCGGTTTTGAAGGTATTGAGCACGACTTTTGTGCGAGCTTTTGAACGGATGAGCTTCATAAAAGCGTCAACGGGTTCGTCTTCGTGCTGCTTTTTCATTAAAGTGCGGATTTCGACAGCTTCGGCATCGGTGATATGAATGCTTAACCGCGTGTGTCCATTGAGGTTCCGTTTAAAAGTAGCGCTTCTTTTTTGCTGATCTTGTGGCTTTTTGGCTGCCGAGGGATCAATTGTTGTGATGTAATCGCGAAGTTGTTTGCTGAGGGTTGCGACTTGCGGAATCACTTGGTTTTCTACCTTGGGGGTGAAATAATCGGTCAGGTGGGCGTCGACACGTGCAATATATTTCGGCTCAATAGCCATGACTTGTCGTTCGATGGCTCTTAGCCGCGTCATCGTAATATGGTGGTGCTTTTCGACGCACGCGCGCAGCCTTGGGAAGCGTCGTAGCATTTCACCGACGCGAAGGTTTTCCTTTACTTCGCGCCGTGACAAACTCATTCGAGCAGCTATCTCGTCAATTTGTGTGTGAAAATCTCGGAACTTATCAGGCTCCACGGAAAGCCAAAAATCCACTTCAGCCTGGTTGAGCCGAATCAGGTGTCGTGAAAATGGATCGTTCATATCGGTATGAGCAAAACAAGCCGTAGTATTCATAAAAATTCCCCCAATGTTGATGAATACTCCGAGATTACGTCAGTCTTCACAGCATGCACTGCCAGCGATGCGAGGTTGTGGATAACTATGCTTTTCAGGTCTTTCGACGCTTCCAACTGCCATATCTCTCCAAGATTTACGGGTTGGTTACATACGTTATCCACAGATGGGATCGTGGTGGTTGCAGTTTATCTAGATCTGTGATCGACTCAGCGCTCTAGTTTGGTTCGGAAGGAATCGTCGATTCCTTCCGAAAGTTCCATGAAATGTCTTAGGATTCGATCCATTTGTCGGAATTCTGTGAGGAAAGCATCGTGGCCCACCGGCGAGCTGATTTTTGCCATAGCAAGTAGATTTCCTAGATTTCGGGATAGGTGTTCTTGCTGGTGATAGGGGTAAAGAATGTCGGTATCAACGCCAGCGATCATGATGGGAACTGTGATTGCTCCGAGTGCTTTGTTGAGGCCGCCTCGCCCGCGCCCGATGTCATGACGATTGAGCGCTTCGGTGAGTGCGACGTAACTACCTGCATCGAATCGTTGGGCGAGTTTGATGCCTTGATGTTGAAGGTAGCTTGTTACCGCAAAACGCTGATGTGGATCTCGGTAGGGGCCGAGCGGATTTTCATCGTGTTGTGCAGAAGTGCCGAAGCGTTCGTCTATTTCTAGTTCGCCGCGGTAGGTGAGGTGTGCGATCCGGCGAGCAGCGGCGATTCCTTCCCATGGTGCGCGACCACTGTAATAATCGCCGCCGTTCCAGTTGGGGTCGAGTTCTATGGCACTGATTTGTGCAGATTGAATACCGATTTGCCAAGCGCTTGCGCGTGCTGAGACTGCTATGACGAATCCAGTCGTCATCATGTGCGGGTGGAGTGCAGCCCATTCGAGGGTGCGTGCGCCTCCCATGGATCCGCCGATGATTGCGTGAATTTTATTGATGCCGAGGTGGTCGAAAAGTTGTTTTTCGGCATTGACGAGGTCACGGATGGAAAGGGCTGGAAACCTGGATCCCCATGGTTTTCCGTCGGGATGCGGACTGCTCGGTCCAGTGGAACCTTTGCATCCTCCGAGCACGTTGGTGCATAGGATGCAGTAGCGGTTGGTATCGAGTGCTTTGCCAGGGCCAATCAGTCCGTCCCACCATGAAATAGCGTTAGAGTCGCCGGTCAAAGCATGTTCGAGAACGATGAGATTGTTGCCGGTGTAGTGGCCCCATGCTTGGTAGGCGATGGTGGCGTCGTGAAGCGTCGCTCCGGCTTCGGTGTGAAAGTCTCCGATTTTTTGGTGCGTGAGTGTCCCTGTGGTGGTGAGCATGACTCCGACCTCTCGTGGCAGTGGATAATCGAGTTCATGCTACATGGACAGCTCTGTCTAGTCTATTGTTGTTGGCTAAATTCCGCCGTTTGAGGGTGGCTTGATCGTTTGGAGGCTTGTCGACGTCTACCGGTGGGCTGTTGTTTGTGTGAAGCAATACGACGGCGATTCCATAGCGGGTGTGCGCCGGGAAGAAACCAAACAATGATGGCGGAAAGAATCGACACGCCTGCTGCAAGATATGTTGTTTGCGACGGTGGCGCCCACCATAAAGTGGCTAGGTTGATTCCTATGATGACCAGCCAACATAGTGCCATTGCGATGATGGTGGCGTTGGCATTGTGATGTGTTTCTGCCCATGGTTCGTTGGGGAATCGATTTTTTGCTTCAGTGCGGATTTTTCGTGACGTTTTTTGTGAAGGCGCGATGATTGCGAAAAGAACCAGTCCAAGTCCTGCTCCTGCAATGATGAGATCGCCAAAGGTGACTCCAAAGGAAAGGATTCCGACGGCAAGTGCCATGGAGATACGTTCCCAAGTTGTGAGGGGGAGGCTGTGGGCGGGGTTGATATCGGGGTAGAGGCTCTGAAAAGCGGAGGTTGATTGAGGGTTCATTGCTTCTTTCAAGAGTTTGATGGGGAGCTGGACTAGAAAGTTAGGTAAGTGTAGCCTATACATGTTTTTGGGTGTAGAAAACTTGCAATGTCGTCTGTGTTTTCAGACGGTGCGCCGAATCTCACCTAGTGGGCTTATGCATAGAGCCCTTCGACAAACCGAGCCTCCCCTCTATTCGGCGGCCAGAAAGAAATGAGGAGTCCCCGTACCGTGACAATTGAAAAAAGATCTCTAGGGCTAATGGCTGCTGCCGTGTTAACGCTGGCACCGCTTGCTATTAGTACCGCCCCGGCGCAAGCGGCTGATAGTAATCAATGCTCTTTTAACTGGGGAATTCGTCAAAGTTATCGCCATTACATTCTCAAAGGTGCTGCTGGTAAAACGGGTGGCCAGTGGGCAACACAAGGTATCGGCTTTAGCGGGGACAAAACGGGTAACGACGGAGCTTTCAATTTCACTCCTGGAAAAGCACGTATCGACGGCAATAGTGCTACCATCCCTTTTCCTGGGCTTATCAACTTCAAAGGCCATGATCACGGGTCTGGGGTCTATCTTCTCGATATGACTTTTTCTGACTGGAAGGTCGTAACCCACGGCTCAACAGCAGATATTCTTGTCGACTATGTTTCCTACGATTCCGACATGTCCAATACCAAGGATCGCGGGCCAAAAATCACAGGAGACGACGTCGTTCTTGCCACTATCAAGCTCAATACTCCCGCGGATCCAGCATCGGGTGCCATCGACTTAAGCGGCAGTACAACGCTGAGCCCTGAAGGATCCAAGCTCTTTATCGCGTATGACGCTGCTTCTCCGCTTGATCCAACTAGTGGCATCGTTGCTCTCGACGGAAGCTGCCCATCGCCCATTGGATCCAACTCTGATGGCAGCGGTCGCAACGGAAACAAAAAACGTAGTGTCCAATCCATTAGCGGAAACTTCACAGGTTTTAATAAAGAAGCCATGGCAATTCTTTCCGAAACCAATGACACCATGAACGCCATCACTATCTTCATGGATAACACTGGCGAGTTTCTTGATGAGCTCGATGAATTTAATCGTCGAGGAACAAAACCTACCGACAATGCTCATGCAAAGTCACCAGAGTCGGCGACGGCGAGCTCCAACATTTCAGATGCACCTCGAACGTCTCCTCAAACGCAGCGAAGCGCTGGCCCGATACGAGGCTCTTCGGAAGGAATCGCCAATTCTTCCCCTAAATGCGATGCATCATCTCGAGGTGTTACTCAAGCTCATGCAGCGTGGGGCTTGAAAAAATCGTTTCAGTCTTACATCACGGGTTCTATAGCAAAGGGACAATGGAACCTTGATGGTGTTGGTTATTCCAACGGAGAGTTCACCTTTGCTGGTGTTTCGGGAGCAGTGAACCCCCAAGCAAAATCTGGATCGGTAAAATTTGGCGGAACGATGCGTTTTAGTGGTCATCACGGCATCTTGGACCTCAATATTTCCAATCCAGAAGTTGTTTTCAACGGTGCTACCGGAACTTTGTTCGCCCAGGTTCGTTCGTCTGATATGGAAGGCAAGAAGTCAGATTATGGTCGAGTAGCTATCGGCAATCTTACTTTTAGTTCTTTGAATGCTTCTGAAACCGCTGTTAGCGGTAAAGCCACAATGACATTGCATCCGGATGGTGCTGGCGCATTCGCCGGCTTCTATGATGCTGGTTCTGAACTTGACCCGATCACTTTTGATGCCCAGCTTGGTGGAGCAGCAGATTGTTCTGCTGGAGCACATGCAACCGCTGTTCCTGCTTCAGGTGGGAAGGAATCGACGATTCCTTCCGGAAAATCTGAAGGGGGTACTTCTGCGGGCTATGAGAATGGCGCTAAGAATTTCAAGATCCGTTCCGCAGCAACGGATGATTCCGGTATTGATCCCAATATGTATGTTCTGCTCGTGATCGCTGCGTTTGTTGTGGCTGGCGGAAGTATGGGGCGCCTAGTTGTTAATAATCCGGTGTAGGAGATATGAGATGAAATCTTTGCTTCGTGCTTGTATGGCCGTAGTGTGTGCGTGCGCATTGGTGAGTTGTGGTGTTCAGGGCACATATGATTCGACGAAGGATCTCCGAGAGTCATTGCCCAAGGCTGGTGACGTCAAGGATCCGCGTACTTTTACAGGTGTATCTGATGTGCGTGATTTTGATGATGTGCAGCCTGTTTCGGAATCCGTGAGCCCTTCGTTGCCTGTACATCTCACGGATGCTGATGGTTTTGATGTTGAGGTTACGGATGTTTCTCGCATTATTGCCTTGGATATTTATGGCACGTATACGAAGACTTTGGAAGGCTTGGGGCTCGCTGACAAAATTGTTGGCAGGACTGTGTCATCGACAGAGAACGTGCTTAAAGATGTTCCTGTTGTAACCGAGGGTGGCCATAACATCAATGTTGAAGCTGTGTTGAGCTTGCATCCGTCATTGCTGATCGTTGATCATTCGATTGGTCCGCGTGATGCAATTGATCAGATTCGCAATGCTGGCGTTACTACTGTGGTGATGGAGCCAACTCGTACGATTGACTCTGTTTCGGAAGATATCAAGACGTTGGGTGGCGTAGTCGGACTTAGCGAAGAAGCGTCGATTCTTGCCGAACGTAGCGTTCATGAGATTTCTGCGGCTCGTGAGGCGATTGCCGCGATCGCTCCTTCTGATCCAATGCGCGTGGCATTTTTGTATGCGCGTGGAAACGGCGGTGTGTTCTTCATCATGGGTGAGGGCACAGGTGCGAAGGATTTGATTGAGGGCGTTGGTGCGAAGGACATGGGCGCTGAGTACAAACTCTCTTATGCTGAACCTGCAAACGCTGAGGCTTTGGCAAAGATTAATCCTGAGGCGATCATCATGATGACAGCTGGTTTGGAATCGACTGGTGGAATTGATGGTTTATTGGCGCGACCAGGTGTGGCGCAGACGATTGCTGGAAAGAATCGTCGAGTCATTACGATCCCTGATGGGCAGTCTTTGGCGTTCGGCCCGATGACTGGTCAGACGCTTCTTCGCACGGCACAGGCTTTGTATGATCCACAGGTATAGCAAGCGTAGCGACGACGTGTTCGTTCTTCGGGCGCGTCGTCGAGTGATGTTGTTTGTTGTCTTAGTGGCGTTGGTGATGGCATCAGTTGTTACGTCGTTGGCGTTGGGCCAGTACTATGTTCCGCTTCGCGACTTATTGACGATTCTTGCTCAGCCTGATTCAAGCAGCTTGATGCATAACGTTATTTGGGAGATCCGTCTTCCTCGGATTGTGTTGGGTTTGTTGGTTGGCGCATGCCTTGGTGTGGCTGGCACTCTCATGCAAGCCGTTTTTGCGAATCCACTTGCGGAGCCGTCGATTATCGGGGTTACTTCTGGAGCAGGTGTGGGTGCAGCTGCTGTGATTGTATTCAATGTGGGAATTTTGGGTACTTTTACTGTTCCTGCAGCAGCATTTTTGAGTGCGGTTGTTGTGACGGTCATTATTTATCAGCTGGCTCGGCATCAAGGTAAGGTCGCGATCGTCAATTTGATTTTGACTGGTATTGCCATTAATGCTGTGTGTAATGCATTGATTTCTTTCCTCGTGTATCTCGCACCTACGTCGAATCGTGAGGAGATTGTTTTTTGGCAGATGGGTTCGCTTAATGGTGCACAGTGGAAACATGTGTGGGTAGTAGCACCTATTGCGCTGGTAGGAATCGTCATGTCCTCCCAGATTGGTAAACAACTCGATGTTTTAGCTCTTGGAGAACGAGCAGCTGGTCATACCGGTATTAATGTTGGGCGTTTACGAATCATTGCTATTGCAGCGTCGACGATTTTGACTGCGGCAGCTGTGTCGTTTGCTGGATTGATTGGTTTTGTTGGTTTGATTGTTCCGCACTTACTACGGAGTATTTCTGGCCCAGAGAATCGTCTACTCCTTCCAGCATCAGCGTTGGCGGGTGCGGTATTGATCGCGTGCGCGGATGTTGCTGCGCGCACGATGATTCCGTTCGCAGATTTGCCGATTGGTATCTTTACGGCACTTGTTGGGGGCCCAACATTTTTTGTTTTGTTACGTCGAATGTTGAAGAAAGGCTCTGTCCATTGAGTGCTGATGATCAAAGCAACGTGCAGCCTGAGTCGTTGGTCCGTGTCCGTGATCTATCGGTCTCTGTAGGGCAGAAGCGCCTACTGTGCGATATCAATTTTGATGCCTATGCAGGTGAAGTTACAGGTCTTATTGGTCCGAATGGTGCTGGTAAGTCCACGTTGTTGGCTGCATTGAGTGGCGATTTGGATCGTCAGTCGGGAACGATTGATATTTGTGGTTTTGATCCCGTGGATAGTTCTGCGTGTGAACTGGCTCGGGTACGTTCAGTCATGTTGCAGGATGTGAGCGTATCGTTTCAGTTCTTGGTGAGGGACGTTGTCGCGATGGGACGTCGTCCGTGGGAAGGTACGGATCGCCAAGAGTTCGATGACAGGCTTATCGACGCCGCGTTATCTGCCACGGATGCCGCACATCTTGCCGGTCGCGATATTGTTACGCTTTCTGGTGGTGAGCGGGCCCGCGTTGCGCTTTCTCGGGTACTCGCGCAGCAAACTCCGGTGGTTATGCTCGATGAGCCAACGGCCGCTTTGGATATCAGTCACCAGGAGCAAGTTCTCGGTTTGATGCAGTCGATAGCCCGACGTACCGGTATCGCGGTGATTGTGGTGCTTCATGATCTCAACGCAGCCGCTGCGTATTGTGATCACATTGTGTGTCTTGCTGACGGGCGCATTGTTGCAGATGGTTCAGTTGCTGACGTTTACACTGATGAAACCCTTTCGTCTGTTTATGGTTGGCCTATTCATGTTGATGTTTCGGAAGGAATCGTCAATTCCGTCCAGCCTTTACGAGGTAGAACTACTCAAAATCAAGATGATTTTGTAGAACTGTCATTGCAGTCGTTGGTCTAGTGCTTCGCTTGTCGACGTTTTCCTCTATTTCATGGTGATGTGTCGTTTCTGTTTTCAGAAACGACACTTTTATTTTTGTCGAAGATTTTTGGGGGTATGACGTGGGGTTATTTCCCTAACGCAATTGAAAGTTAAGGCAAACCTTTGTAAGGTACGCCTTGCCTTTATTTACCTTTAGGAAGGAATATCCCTCTATGTTGAAGCGTTTCGCCCTCCCCGTTGCTACTGCTGTGGCAATGACAGGTTTTCTTGTTCCTCAATCTGTCGCCGCAGAACCAGCAGCTACATCCCAGTGTGAGATGGTGCAGGTTATTGAAAGTGGCACGCTGAAGTGGGGTGTGAAACAGTCCTATCGTCATTACATTCTTAATAACAAGCTGGCTAACGGTAATTGGAAAGTCGCCGGAGATGTTAAAGAAGTCGGAGAAAAGAGGGGGAAAGACTTCTACTTTGAGGTTCCCGTTGATCCGAAGGCATCGAACCTCGAGATCAAAGGCAATAAAATTGTAGAGGCTGAAATTAATACTAAGGATTCAAGTATTGTTTTTGAAGGGCATCACGGTTCCCTTTATTCGCAATTGCATAATCCTTACGTGATGACCAAAGACGGTGCTGTGAAAGCAGGCGTAAGTTACGTCGGATACTACGTTCCAGGCAAAAATATGACTGAGTACAAGGAGTCTGATCGTACGGAAGCTAACAAGCGCTCTGGACGTGACACTTTTGGTCAAGGGATAACAACGGGTTGGTCCCTTAATGGGGACGCTGCAACCCTCAGTGGAACCAGTATGCGCTATGTTCCGCAGTCTAAGACTAAAGGTAATGTGATTGATGGTGTCGATGTCATCTTTATGGGGCAATATGACGGTGACTACAACTCTGACCTCGACGACGTAAAAGTTGATCTCAAGCTCAAGAAAGTCTGCAAAGACGAAGCGGAAAAACTCAAAGCTGAGTACAAGAAGAATGTAGAGCTTGCTAACCAGAAGGCTGCTCAACGCCAGTCAGCGGGCCGCACGGTTGGGGAGTCCACTTCGACTGCACCGACAAGTTCTACTTCCGGTTTTAACTTGACGACGCTCTGGAGCACCATTTTGGGTATTTCTGGTATTGCAGCTTTGTTGGGCATCTTGTTCCAAGTAACTCAAAAAGCTGGTTGGATTCGTTTTTAAAGGAAGGAATCGGCGATTCCTTCCGGTAATTCTCCTTTTGAGAACGTAAAGGGGGCTGCTGTCATTAGTAACAGCAGCCCCCTTTTGTATGCTCAGATCTCGGCTTAAATGGCGTCGAGACCTGCAGTGAGATCGGCGATGATGTCGTCGATGGATTCGATTCCGACGGATAGTCGGATCGTTGCTTGATTAATTCCTGCGGCAAGAAGTGTCGATTCTTCCGATTGCGAGTGTGTGGTGGTCGCTGGGTGGACTACGAGGGAACGTACGTCTCCGACGTTGGCGAGGTTCGAGTGTAATTTGAGCGCGTCGATAAAGCGCCATGCTTCGTCTTTTCCACCTTTAACGTCAAAGGAAAGTACGGACCCGGTGTAGTCGAATCCGAGTTTTTCTTTGACTGGATACCAGGGGGAGTCAGGAAGACCTGCGTAGTTCACTTTCGCAACTTTGTCGTGGTTTGCGAGGAATTTTGCTACGGCTAATGCGTTTTCGTTGTGGCGCTGTACTCGTAAAGAAAGTGTATCGAGTCCCTGGGCGGTGATCCATGCATTGAGTGGTGACGGGGCTGCGCCGGTGTCGCGCAGAAGTCCGACGCGCGCCTTAAGTCCGAAGGCTGGGGCACCAAGATCGGAATACTTGAGACCGTGATAGGCGGGGTCTGGGGTGACAAAGTCGGGGAAGATAGGTTCGCCGTTGCGTGTGACAGTCCAATCGAAGTTTCCTCCGTCGACAAGCACTCCGCCGAGTCCGGAACCATTTCCAGTGTAGAACTTGGTAAGGGACGCCACGACGACGTCCGCGCCGAGTTCGAGTGGGCGTACAAGGGCTGCGGTAGCGAGGGTGTTGTCGACGACCAGTGGTACTTGATGTTTGTGGGCAACCTCTGCGACTGCGGGAATATCAAGCACGTCTGCTTGTGGATTAGCGAAGGTTTCACCGTAGAGTGCGACTGTGTTGTCTTGAATTGCAGCCTCCCATGAGGCTGGATCGTCAGGATTTTCTACGAATGTTGTTTCAATATCCAAGCGTGCCAAGGTGACAGCGAAAAGTGTTTCGGTACCGCCGTAAATGCGGGGGCTGGACACGATGTGGGAACCCGCGCGTGCGATGTTGAGGATGGCGGCGGTTTCGGCGGCCATTCCGGAAGCGAAAAGTACGGCGTGTACGCCACCTTCGAGGTTAGCTAGGCGTTCTTCGACAGCCGCAACTGTTGGGTTGGTCAGGCGTGAGTAGACCGGACCTGCGTCGGAAAGATTGAAGCGGTTCGCTGCGTGTTCAGCATCGTTAAAAACATACGATGATGTCAGGTAAATCGGTAAGTTGCGGGCACCAGTATCACTATCGACGCCCTGCCCTGCGTGGATGGAGCGAGTCTCGAAACCCCATTCGCTGGCGTTGGAATTATCGTATTTTGTTGGCATGAATCGTCGATTCCTTCCCTAAGATGTTTTCGTTGCAAGCAACGCTAGGGTGACGCCAGAGAAAAAGAAACCGCTCGGTCTATAAAATTCTAAAAAGCCCATTTCAGATAGTGAATAAAAATGTAGACAAAGTGGTGTGCATTTGGGGGTAGTTGGTTGCGGTGATCGCAGAGAAAACATGGGGGAAGGGCATAGAAAATGGGAAGGAATCGACGATTCCTTCCCATTTTCTAGCTATAAAAGAGCGCGAGTTTACTTCAGTGCATCGATGATGTCGTTGAATTCTGCGACGGGGCGCATGACTGCTGCGGTCTTGGCGTCGTCAGGCTGGTAGTAGCCGCCGAGGTCTACTGGTGTGCCTTGGAGGTCGATAAGCGCTGCTGCGATGGTGTCTTTGTTTTCCTCGAGCTGTGCGGCGACAGGCGCGAAGGTTTCGGCTAGCGCGGTGTCGTCGGTTTGGGCTGCTAGTTCCTTGGCCCAGTTGAGGGTGAGGAAGAAGTGGGAGCCTCGGTTGTCGATTTCGCCAACCTTGCGTGATGGCGAGTAGCCCTCGTTGAGGAGGGTTTCGGTCGCGCGATCGAGGGCGTCGGCAAGGATGCCTGCCTTGGTGTTGCCTTCGGTGTTGGCGAAGTGACGCAGGGATTCTGCTAGGGCGAGGAATTCGCCGAGGGAGTCCCAGCGCAGGTGGTTTTCTTCAACGAGCTGCTGGACGTGCTTTGGTGCGGATCCGCCGGCGCCAGTTTCGAAGAGTCCGCCGCCTGCCATTAGTGGCACGACGGAGAGCATCTTGGCGGAAGTGCCGAGCTCGAGGATTGGGAACAGGTCGGTGTTGTAGTCACGCAACACGTTGCCGGTAACGGAGATGGTGTCTTCGCCGCGGCGGATGCGATCGATGGAGAACTGAGTTGCCTCGGTAGGGCTCATGATTTGGATGTCGAGGCCCTCGGTGTCGTGATCAGCGAGGTACTTCTTTACCAAGGTGATCAGGTTGCGGTCGTGGGCGCGCTCTGGATCGAGCCAGAATACTGCTGGCATGCCGGAGAGGCGGGAGCGGGTGACGGCGAGCTTGACCCAGTCTTGGATTGGGGCATCCTTGGCCTGGCATGCACGCCAGATGTCGCCTGCTTCTACGTCGTGCTCGATAAGGGTTTCGCCTGTGGCATTGACGACGGCTACCTTACCGTCTGCTGCAATCTTGAAGGTCTTATCGTGGGAGCCGTACTCTTCGGCTTTTTGTGCCATGAGTCCGACGTTGGGCACGGTGCCCATGGTGGTGGGATCGAATGCGCCGTTCTTCTTGCAGTCTTCGATGACGACTTGGTAGACGCCTGCGTAGGAGGAGTCTGGGATGACTGCGAGGGTATCTTGTTCCTGATCGTCCTTGTTCCACATGTGGCCTGCGGTGCGGATCATGGCTGGCATGGAGGCGTCGATGATCACATCGGATGGGACATGGAGGTTGGTGATTCCCTTGTCGGAGTTGACCATGGCAACGTCGGCACCTGCTTCGAGGGCGGCGTCGAAAGCTGCCTTGATCTCGGCACCATTGTCGAGGGAGTCGAGTCCGCTGTAGATTGCGGCAAGGCCATTTTCGCCGTTGAGGCCAGCTGCGTTGAGTTGGTCACCGTAGGCGGCAAAGACGTCGGCAAAGTAGGCGCGGACAACGTGTCCGAAGATGATGGGGTCGGATACCTTCATCATGGTTGCTTTAAGGTGGGCGGAGAACAAAACGTTCTCATCCTTGGCGCGCTGTACCTGCTCGGCGAGGAAGGCGTCGAGAGCCTTGGCGGACAGGAAGGTGCCGTCGATGACTTCGCCTTCGAGAACCTTAAGGCCATCTTTGAGGATGGTTTCGGTGCCGTCGGTGGCGATGTGCTTGATGGTGAGGGTGTCTGCAGCAGGCATGATGACGGACTTCTCGTTGTGGCGGAAGTCGTTTGCGTCCATGGTGGCTACGTTGGTCTTGGAGTCAGCGGACCAAACACCCATCTTGTGAGGGTTCTTCTTGGCAAAGTTCTTCACAGCGATGGGGGCGCGGCGGTCGGAGTTGCCCTCACGAAGTACTGGGTTGACGGCAGAGCCCTTGACGGCATCGTAACGCGCACGGATGTCTTTTTCCTCATCGGTGGCTGGGGAGTCTGGGTACTCCGGAAGTGCGAAGCCCTGTGCTTTGAGTTCTGCAATGGCTGCTTTGAGCTGTGGCACGGATGCCGAAATATTAGGAAGCTTAATGATGTTTGCTTCTGGGGTCTTGGCCAGCTCGCCGAGCTCTGCAAGTGCGTCGTCGACCTTCTGATCCTCGCTGAGGTAATCAGGGAACTGAGCAAGAATACGGCCCGCGAGGGAAATATCGCGAGTTTCAACCTCGATGCCGGCGGTGGAAGCGAAGGCTTCGACGACGGGCTTCAGGGAGTACGTAGCAAGCAACGGTGCTTCGTCGGTGCGGGTGTAAATGATTTTCGCCATGAGTCTCCTCGTTCATCAGGTATTCATTGGGCTCGTAGTACAACCGACAAGAATACCTGTTACCCAGCACTTTTTCAGTCTTCAGCTGCAAAAAACGCCCTTAGCTGGGCTTTGAGTATGGGGCAGCGGGGGTAAAAACAGTACAAGCGTCCTGTTTCACGGGTGTTGTTGCGCGCTACAACGTGGGGTATGGGGGACGCTAATCAGGGAAACATGCAAACGCTGTTAAGGTATCTCGTCGTGCTTGTCAACCACCTCAATCAAAGAAAACCTGTACCTCGTCAAACAGAGATCACTCATCGTCACCGACTCATCGCCATGTTGGCGTTGGCGCTCGGCGGATTTGGTATCGGTGTTACCGAATTCGTCTCCATGGGCTTGCTTAGCCTCATTGCCGAAGACTTCAATGTGGCGGAGTCTACTGCCGGTCACGTGATTACCGCCTATGCGATGGGCGTGGTCGTCGGTGCGCCCGTCATCACCGCTTTTACCGGAATGATTCCGCGCCGACGTCTACTGATTTTGTTGATGATTGCCTTTACAATCGGCAACGCGTTGACAGTCTTTACCACTTCTTATCCTGTGCTGATGGCTGCACGCTTTTTAGCTGGCTTGCCGCACGGTGCGTTTTTCTCCGTAGCGGGCCTTGCAGTGGCGTCGATGGCCCCTGAAGGACAACGTGGCCGCGCCCTCGCTTTTGTCGGCATGGGATTGCCCGTGGCAACTGTGGTCGGTGTACCCGCTGTTCAAGCTTTGGGATTTGCTACCACGTGGAAAGCCGCGTACGTGGTGGTCACCATCATCGGTGCTATTACCTTGGCATTGTTGTGGACCCTCATGCCGCACATGTCCAAGATGAAACCCACGAGCCCACTCACAGAACTCGGTGCGTTAAAGAATGGCCAAGTCTGGGCATCACTGCTGATCGGTTCGGTGGGCTTCGGCGGAATGTTTGCCGTGTATACCTATATTTCTTGGACAATGACGCAGCGCGCGGGTGTGCCTGAGGCGCTCATGTGGATCGTGCTGATGGCGTACGGACTTGGCATGATTGCGGGCAATTTTATCGGCGGACGCCTTTCCGACTGGAGTGTGGAATACGGAATTCTTACTGCCCTTATCTGCATTGTGCTCACCTTGGTGAGTTTCTACTTCACCAGTGCCTATGCGTGGATCGCCATCATCAACTTTGCTCTTGTGGGTCTTTCCGGCTCGATGCTCATTCCATCTCTTCAGATCAGGCTCATGGATGTTGCAGGTCGTGCGCAGACCCTAGCTGCCGCACTCAACCACTCGGCGCTTAACATCGCGAATGCTTGTGGCGCACTGCTTGGCGGTGTGGTTATCAGCGCAGGATATAGCTATTCTGCTCCTGCTCTTGCTGGTGCTGCTTTAGGTTGTGCCGCCATCATCATTTGGATTCCAGCGCATATCACGCGCAGTAAACAAGAACGCAAACAGCACAGCTAGGATGACCAGCATGCAAATTACAACAGTTAACGTCAATGGAATTCGTGCTGCCGTCAAGCAGCGTAGCGACGCCAACCGCGGCATGCTTCCTTGGCTAGAACAGTCCGGTTCCGATGTCGTCTTGCTGCAAGAGATTCGTGCTTCGGAAAAAGATTCTCTTACTGCTTTGGCACCTGCCCTCGATGCCGGATGGCACTATGTTGGCGCTCCTGCTGCTGCCAAAGGCCGCGCCGGGGTGGGTATTTTAAGTCGCCAGCCACTGCGTGATGTTCAGGTGGGGTTGGAAGGATTCGTCGATTCTGGCCGGTACATCCAAGCAACACTGTCTGATCCTGATGCAGTTCATGACGTGGTGGTAGCGTCGCTCTACTTGCCTTCTGGCTCTGCCGATACTGATAAGCAAGACGAGAAATACCGTTTCCTTGATGTGTTCGGTCCGTTTCTTGAGCAAGCGGCGCAGGATAATCCGCACATGGTAGTCGGTGGTGATTGGAACATTTGTCACCGCATGCAAGATCTGAAGAATTGGAAAACGAACCGAAAGAAGTCTGGCTTCCTTCCAGATGAACGCGCCTTTATGGATTCGGTATTTGGTGTTTTCCCTGATTCTGAAAGCCAGGTATCCGATGCTGGCGAATGGGCAGGGGCGGTGGAATACACCTCGGAGCAGCGTCGCACGCCGGCTGAAGATCCGAAATGGTTTGATGTGGCGCGTCGATTAGCACCCGAGGATGCTGCCTATACTTGGTGGACCTACCGTGGTCAGGCGTTTGATACGAATGCGGGTTGGCGTATCGATTATCAAGCAGCAACTTCTGCGATGCTGAAGCGCGCGACCCGGTGCTGGGTCGATAAAGCAGCAGCATATGATTTGAGGTGGTCGGATCATTCACCTTTGACGGTGGTGTATTCCTAAACTCGGACCTGGCGTGGCGCCTTATCGCACAGACTGGTTCACAGGCTGTAGACGCGGATGGGGGCTAAGGTCAGACACCTCGTTTCGATTAATTTTGGTTGCGGTAGTACTGTCAGTGCGTCGACGTTGACAATAGAATCAGGAGCAGTTACATCATGCGAATTTCTGGAATCATCGCCCTTGTTGTCGGTATCGTTGCCGTCCTAGGCGGTTATTTCTTAACCGGTAACAATGACGTTGCAGGTATGCTTGGCGGCATCCTTATGGGCATAGGCGGTGCAACGACCATTGGTGGCCTCATCGCTATTGTGGCTCCACGCCCTCGTATACAGTAGGAATTCTGCTCAAAGAATTCTTCCACGGTGAGCCAGAGGCATCAGTCCAGCGCACACTGTCGACCGTCTTCCTTACGATCCATTTGTGGAAACCCACAGCGGATCTGTACAGAAAGACGGTTTTGTATTGCATCAACAGGTGGGGTCGTATTGCTCGTGTGTTGCGGCTGCGCTGTAGGATGTTCTTCATGACTGCAACCGTGCAAGAAAATACGCAGAAGAAGCAACGTGTGCTGTCGGGAATTCAACCAACAGCCGACTCGTATCACCTAGGAAACTATTTGGGTGCTCTGAAGCAGTGGATCGACCTTCAGGACAACTACGAGGCGTTTTACTTCATCCCTGATCTGCACGCCATCACGGTTGATCAAGTTCCCCGTGAACTGCGAGAACGTACCATCGCTGGTGCTGCACAGCTTTTAGCCTTGGGTATTGATCCTCACAAGAGCACCCTCTTTGTGCAGTCTCACGTTCCGGAGCACGCTGAGCTTGGTTGGGTTCTTACGTGCTTGACTGGTTTCGGTGAAGCGAGCCGCATGACACAGTTCAAGGACAAGTCCGCCAAGCGAGGTGCGGATCGTACCTCCGCAGGTCTGTTCACCTATCCCATGTTGATGGCTGCGGATATTCTGCTTTACCGTCCACAGTTTGTGCCGGTGGGCGAGGACCAACGCCAGCACTTGGAGCTCACTCGTACGCTTGCTGAGCGTTTTAACTCTCGTTTCAAGAAGACCTTCGTGGTGCCAGATGGCATTATTCCTGAGGGTGCTGCCAAGATTTATGATCTTCAAGATCCCACCTCCAAGATGAGCAAGTCGGGCTCGAACCCCAAGGGCTTGATCAATCTTCTCGACGACCCCAAGATATCTGCGAAGCGCATTCGCTCTGCTGTGACCGACAACGACGGCGAGATCCGCTTTGATAAGGAAAACAAGCCTGGTGTGTCCAACCTGCTGGTCATTCAGTCAGCACTGACGGGCAAGAGCATCGACTCGCTTGTCGACGCCTACCAAGGCCAGGGTTACGGCGCCTTGAAGGTCGACACCGCCGACGCCCTCGAGGCCTTCGTTACACCTTTGAAAGCTCAGTACGACATGTACATGTCTGACCGCGCTGAGCTGGAAAAAGTGTTGGCTCTTGGCGCCGAAAAAGCTCGCGAGATTGCATCGCGCACGCTTGCAGACGCCTACGAACACATCGGTTTTTTACCGCCAAAGCGCTAAAACGCTGACAATTACAACTTTGCAACGATCCGGCTGCTTCGCCACTATGAGGCAGCCGGATTGCTGTTTCTGCCTATAGTCTGGATGAAGTCCCCAGCTCACAATGATTTAAAAAGGCAGAAATTCTTATGGCGTCTCGAGGCTCAGGAAAAATCTCAGCGAACACCGTTGTGCCCGCATCATCGCGTGCCGCACACCAACGTGAGAGCATTCGCGCCATGTCCACCCGCCAAAATCGCAACAAGACAGACGAGTTCGGCATTGAACGATCAACCGCCGACGACCCCGGGATCGTCGACAAGCTGCGTCTTAAGTGGGGGTGGTTTGACCATCTCATGCGTATGAATGAGCGGTACAGCCAAGAAGGCGGTAACCAGTACTCCGCGGGCATTACTTATTTTTCTGTGTTGTCGATGTTCCCAATCCTCATGCTGGTGATGGCCGCGGCAGCAACTATCCTTGCTCGCCAGCCAGAAACACTGCAGCAATTACAGGAAAGAATCACCGATTCTGTCGACGCTTCCATCGCCGACACTCTCAAAGAAATCCTCGATACCGCCATCAGTCAACGCGGTGCCATGTTCGGCATCGGTGGCCTTACCGCCTTGTGGTCCGGTCTAAGCTGGATGTCGCACCTGCGCTACGGGGCGTCGAAAATGTGGCGCTACCCAGTCACTGGCGATAACTTTGCGAAAACAAAATTCCAAGATTTCCTAGGGTTTCTCGGCCTGCTTGTGGCCATGGGCATCGCGCTGGGCATCACTGCTATCGGCTCCTCCGGCCTGACTACGCAGCTTATCGACGCTATCGAGCTTGCCGACGTCCCCGGTATCTTCCTTCTCACATTCGTCATCTCCTTGGTTGTGGGACTCATCGCCAACTTCTGCGTATTCCTCTGGCTTATCAAATACCTTCCCCGTGGCGAAGTCCCCGCCAAATCAGCGTTGGAAGCCGCAGGCATCGGTGCTGTGCTCTTCGAGATCTTCAAGCAGCTCGCATCGCAATTCTTCTCCAACGCATTAAGCAACCCCGCAGGAGCTACCTTCGGCCCCATCATTGGACTCATGGTTTTGCTCTACTTCATCTGGCGCATCCTTATGTACTGCTGCGCTTGGGCTGCAACCACCGCGGAATCCCTCGCCATTGCCAAACTCGAGCCGCCAGCACCAGCCGTCATCCGCGTTCGCGAAGAAATCCGCACCGGCGGCGATAAAGGCAAAGGCATTGGAATCGGCCTCGCCGGTGCTGCAGCTGCGACTGCCTTGCTGTCACTTTGGAAGCGCAAGTAACTCCCAACGACCCCTAGAATTCGCCTGATTCAACCAAAATAAAAACAACCCCCTAGGTACGCAGACGATGACGCACATCGGCTCCGTACCTAGGGGGTTTCTGTTTTAACCTTCCACACGATCTTCACGTTTACCGAACATCCACGCTAGTGCCCCAAGCACCACCAGCGCTGCCAACGCACCCAGAATCACAAAGCGAGGGGTCGTATCGCGGTTATCAGAAGGATTAGTAAACGACGGGCGTGAGAGTTCTTTTGGTTGCGATTCTTCGGAAGGAATCGTCGATTCCTTCCGAAGAATCGACCCTACTGCTTGGTTTTCGGCGACTTTGTAGCCAGCGTCGATAAGCTTGTTGGCTTGTTCCCATGGACGTCCGAGGTCGATGGTGGTGTCGAGGATGACGGCGGCGATGCGGCGACCGTTGATGTTTTTCGCGCCGACGAAGGTGTGGTGGGCGTCGTCAGTAAAACCGGTTTTACCGCCGATGCCGTGTTCGGTGTTCATGAGGATGCCGTTGTCATTCCAGACTTGGAACGTTGTGCCGGTTTTATCGGCGGGAAGTTCTGAGTATTCCTTTTTCACGGTGTCTGCGAAGACGGGGTTTTGCCATGCTGCTTGATAGATCACAGCAAGGTCGCGCACAGAAGTGGACATGCCTTGGGCATCGAGGCCCGTGTACGAGGCGGCGTGCGTGTCGACGGTTCCCAATTCTTGCGCAAGATCATTGATCTTTTTGATGGTGGTGTCTTCGCCGCCGAGGGCGCGTGCGAGTGCACTGGCGGCATCGTTTCCGCTGCCGAGGAGTAGTCCGTCGAGTAGTTGTTGGACGGAATAGTCGATTCCTTCCACAAATCCGACGGCGGAACCTTCTTGGTTAACGTCGTCGTTGGTAACGGTTACTTTTTTCGAAAGATCGAGTTCGTCGATTGCGACGAGTGCGATGAGGGCTTTGATGACGGATGCTGGTCGGTATCGTCCGTGGGGATCTTTGGTAGCGATGACATCACCGGTGTCGAGATCGAAGACCATCCACGCAGATGCGGTATTGGTGGGTACCTCGAAGCCGGTTGCTTTTGTGATCCCACAGCTACCAAATTCGTTGTCGACAGTAGGAAGAGGTGCGATTGAAGTACGGCCTGGTTGGAGTTTTTCTGAGGTTGTTTCAGCCGATGGTGGAGTAGTGGCGTTGTCGCATTTGTCAGTGTTGGGTGCGGAGGAACGCGGCGCGGGATCAGCTGATGCTGGTGCCATGGATACGCTAAGGACGGTAGGGGTGAATGTTGCAGTGAAGGCGGTCAGCGTGATGAGGGTTTTTGGCACACGTTTCATACTTATGATGGTGCCGTGGCTTAAGGTGTAGTTCATGTATGACACCCCTATTTTCCGTTCAGAATTTAAAGTAATTTCGCATGAGTTGATTCACGCACTACCGAAAGTGATTCTCGGCGAGTCTGGTGACGCTGCTTATATGCAGTCGCGGGTGCAGCAACTGGCGGATGACCACGTGGCATATTTTGAGTGCACGGTGCCGCATGAGGATATTGATCGTGCGATTTCTGTCGCCGAACAAGCTCCTTTTACCGTGGGAGTGGTGGAAAGAATCGACGATTCTTCCCAGTACACAGACCGTTCGCAGACACCTGTCGTCGTGGGCTTTTCGACGCAATCCACTGAGGTAGCCGCTGTTTTGAGAGAGAACCTTGTTCCTTTTGAGCTCGATGGCAGCGTCGCCGATCAGGTTCGTGTGGGTGCTAGTCGCATAGTTCACGGCATTGGTTTGTTTGAGGATTTTCGTTTCGAAGATGACGATATTGTCCCAGGAAAGCTTTCGTCATGGGTTCGCGATCGTGATTATCCAGTACTTGTGGAGCCATTTGCTGATCTTGAAAATGGTGAAGTGGCAGAGCTCGCGGATCATCCGTTGCCGTTGATGTCTAAGTTGGGGTACCGGACAGCATCGTCGATTCTTTCCACAGATCGTCTTTTGGAATTGACGGAGTACTTGGAATTACAGATCGAGGATCTATTCGAGTTGACTCAAGATGCCGTGGCAGTGTCGTTGTTGCCGCAGCCGCTGCGGGTGCAGTTGTGGGAAGAGTTGGTTTTCCCTGTTTTTGAGCAGCTTGGTGAGGATTTTGCTGATGATTTCACAGGAGATGCTACAGAAAGCGCGACTGAGCAAAGCTCTGAGCGTGAGCATGCAGATCATGTGCATACCGATCACCGTCATGGTGAGGTTGCAGGTTTAGAAGGTGTGGATCCGCAGTTTCTAGATGCGATGGGTATTGAATTCGATGATCTAGACCTGTAAGCGACCTGTAAGCGACTGGGATGGGCTTTCCTTTCATAGAAATTTCCCCATGAGTTGGCCTGAGAAAAAGCAGGCACCGACTCATGGGGATTAGTCCAGCCGCGGTTATCGCGGCTATAAGTCCAGCGGAGTGCTTAGAATTTGCTGAATCGTTTGGTCAGCATTTTCTCCATTTCGGCCCAGCTCTCGGAGTGCTCGGTAAATGGTGGGGTGGGGGTGTAGCCGGAGACTCGGGTGGATCCGATCATGTAGGAGATATAGTCTTGCATGCGGGGGTTGGTAAGGAAGTAGGAGTTGAGGGAGTCGTCGGCTGCCCAGTCGGCTGCGTCGGCGAGGAGTTCGTAGGCGCGGGCCATTTGAGCGGTGTCTACGGCTTCGATGCTGGTGTTGATGTCTCGGGTGAGGCCATTGAATGAGTAGACATTGTCGGGGTGGACGGTGATATCGAGTTCGCCGGCGTTGACGGGGACCATGAGGTCTTCCCATGTGGATACGCGTGCGAGGTCGTGGTCGTCATGTTCGACGAGCCAGCGCATGAGGGACTTTCCGGAGTTGAAGGTGAAGATTTCTCCGTACTTTCCAAGGAACACCGGTTGTGCTTCCACGTAGGTGCGCAAGGTATAGAGGGTGCGGCCGTCGATGGAGATCTTGATGGGGTCTATGCCGGCAGCTGCCCATGGGGTGGCGTCGTAGGGGTCGACTTTTTCGGCGTCGGCTTTTTTCTTTTCTTCTTCGGCGATGCGGCGCTGCTCTGCTTCGGCGGTGGCGGCGTCGATACGCGCGGCTGCGGCGCTAATGGCCTCGGCGTTTCCGTCAGTGTGGACGGTGATCACACTGTCGAGAGCGTCGATGACGTTATTCCAGCTTGTCAAGACGATGCGTCCGATACCGGTCCATTCGCTGAGGCCGGAGTCGCCGGTGAAGTGGTCGCCACCACGCTCAGTGTTCATGAGGATGGAGTGTGAGGAGAAGAAGCTTTGTACTGGGATGGTGGCGGTCACATCGCCGAGGCTGCGTGCGATGGCGAAGCAGCGTGCTACTGCAGAGACGTTGGTGTGACTCGGACGTTCTGCGAGTAGCGCAGGGATGCCGATGAGGTCGTATTCTTGGCGATCGGTGGGCACGACGCGATCGTCGGCGCCGGCCATGAAGGCACCCCACTTGGGGTGGTCGCTGAGGTCGTGGCGCGCGCCGGATTCGATGTAGGCGAGGACTGCTGCGGGGGATTCGAATACGTAAAGGTCGTCCCCGCTGCCGAGAAACGCCTGCCACTCGGCGCCATGTTCGCGCCATTGTGGTGCCCAGAGAGTGTAAAAGTCGCCCTCGGTCAGTGAGATTTTGACGGGTACGATTCCTTTGTTAGCCATGGCTATGTATCTTAGCGGGTCTACGCGGTGGGTCGGAAGTAACCTTTAAACGGCATTCCCATGTTGGTGGTTCTGATGGGGTTAAGAGCGACGGGGTCTCCTGCTTCGATGATGTTGCCGTTGCCGGCGTACATGGCGACGTGGCCGTCCCAGACGAGCAGATCGCCTGGTTGGAGTTGTTCACGGGCGATAGGCGTGCCGACGTTTTGTTGTTCGGCGAGTCGGGGCAGCTCAACGCCTGCTTGTCGCCATGCCCATTGGGTAAATCCGGAGCAGTCAAATCCGGCGAGTGTTGTTCCGCCCCAAAGGTAGGGGGTGCCGAGGGCGCTCATGGCGGCGTCGACGGCGCGTTGTCCGAGGTGAGAAGCGGGTGGGGCTGGCGGTGGCGGGAGTTCGCCTCGCGTATCGACGCCCCCATCTGCTACCGAGAGCAGTGTCATGGTGGCGTGGGTGAGGTTTTTATTGGCTAGGTCGAGACGTGCGAATGCTAGATCGATGTATTTGCTGGGTAGGGCTGCAAGCTCGGCATGGGCTGCGAGGGCGGATCCCGGCATGGGACTAAAAAGTTTAGGGAATATCCGTGCTGCCTCGTTAAGAAAGTCGGTGGCCATGTGCCCGAGTTCTGCGCGGAGGTTATCTATTTCGTGGAGTGCTTGGGGGATGACGCCGCGTGCACGGTGTGCGTCGGCGGCTAGGGTTTGTGCTGCGTGGGTAAGCGGTGTGGTGGTGCCAAAGGCGTGCGTGATGAGGTCGACGGTGGGAAACGATGGGGTATCGGGGATAGCAAGGTTGAGCTGTGGGGGTGCGAGTGTGGCCAACATGGAAACCACACCGGGGAGGTTAATCACAGGGTGTCCTCTCGTCGGGCAGTATCGGCATCGATGTCTTCGGCGTGCTGGAGCAGATGGTGAGCGGTGGTGGCTAGTTCTTCTGCTTGGTGGCAGTGCTCGGTTGCACGCGTGATCAAGGATGTAACGCAGCGGTTATAGGCGCTGAGAAAGTCGCCAATTCCGGCGCAATCCGAGGCGATGTCGTGGTGTTCGCTGGGCGGGTGCGTGGCTTCGTCGATAAGCGTGCGCAGCCATTGGTGCATGAGAGGTACGTCGATGGTGATGTGAGAGTCCATATATGTTTAGACGTAATGAGTGTGGGTTCTGGTTCCCACGCATTCCGGCGCTACGATGGCTGGTATGGAAATTCGGATCGTCGACCACCCCCTGGCAGCTTCACGCCTTACCATCATGCGCGATAAGCGCACTAACAATGCGGGATTCCGTGCTGCGCTTGCAGATCTCGGCGCCATGCTCGTGTATGAGGCGTCTCGTGATCTCGCAATTGAGCAGTTCCCAGTCAGCACTCCTGTTGCTGATACGCAGGGGACTCGTTTGCAGGATCCTCCCATTATCGTGCCGATTATTCGTGCCGGTTTAGGCATGGTAGATCCAGCGTTGTCGATGATCCCTGATGCCCAGGTGGGCTTTATTGGCATGGCGCGTGATGAGGCTACGCATCAGCCTGTTCCTTATCTTGAAGCGTTGCCTGACGATCTCAGTGGTCGCACCGTGTTCTGCGTGGATCCGATGCTAGCTACGGGTGGTTCTTTGCTGCACGCCATTAAGCTGCTGGCGGATCGTGGCGCTACCGATATCACCGCTATTTGTATGGTGTCAGCTCAGGAGGGTGTTGATGCCTTGGCTGAGTCGGGTCTGCCTTGCCGTTTGGTCACGGCCACCATTGACCCCGAGCTTAACGACGACGCCTACATTGTGCCTGGCCTAGGTGATGCTGGTGATCGTCTCTACGGGCCACGAAACATCGACCTCTAAAACTGCTTCGTAGCGTCTCATAGTCGTTTCCCCTGCTTGTCGTAGCCATGTGATTGCGCATGGCCCGCGGCTGGCATGGGGGATTTTTATTATGCGCGACCACCGTCCAATATCATAAGATTTTATTTATTTACAGTGCTTTGCCCAATATATTGGGCGGACGTTGTCCACTGTATTGGGCACATTTGAGCGCATGAATGAAGGTTGGACGCAGTGGCCCAGTTATGGCCACGCCTTTGGGGTGCGGCTGCATAAACTTCGGCGACTGCGTGGTCTTACCCAAGACGGACTTGCAGAAATCGCCAACTTAAGTCGCAACCAAATCTCTAACCTCGAACGCAACGAAAATAGCGCAACCAAAAGCTCCGATCCCACGATGTCGACAATCTATCGGCTAGCGCGCGCACTTCACGTTCCGCCGGCCGCGCTCATGCCGGCAGTAGGGGATTACGTCACTGACATTTGCCAAGACACGGGACACGAGCTGCCCATCGACATTGCATGGCCTACCAGCAGCCAAGACACCCAAAAGTTCTCCATTCAGTATCGCTACCGCTACTGGGATGAGCAGTCACCACTGTTCGATGACGAAGACTGGGATGACGACCATGCTGACGACCCAGACTTTGGTATCGCAGTCATGCCCGGTGCATCCGATAACAACGACGCTGATACGACAAAGGGCGGAGAAGATACAGAAGACACCGAAAACACCGAAGACAGAGGGGACGTCGATAAACGCGACGACGACCCCCTCAACTAGATACTTTCCTGTGAATGAGGGGCTATACTTTCCTTTCTTCTTGCTGTGGTTAGGATGAAAGATTGCATGCAGAAAAGGTGAAAGGCAGGGAAGTATCGTGGCGCAATCGGTTGCAGAGCATGTCACGCAATGGGTAGGACAACACCGTGACGAGATGATCGAGTGGCGACGGCACTTTCACCGACACCCAGAGCTCTCCCACATGGAATTTGCTACCACCGACTTTATCGAGGCCACGCTGCGTCGCTACGGGCTTAACCCGCAACGGTTCCCCAACACTGGGCTCATGGTGGACATCGGGCCCGACACCCCGCAAAAAATCGCATTCCGCGGTGACATCGATGCCCTGCCCATCACCGAAAACGATGACCACGATGTGATCTCAGAAAACTACGGCGTTATGCACGCCTGCGGCCACGACGTTCATATCACCGTTGCACTCGCAACCGCCTGCGCGCTCGCTTCTGCGGATCTCGCCATTGGCGTGCGCGTGATCTTCCAACCTGCCGAAGAAGTCATGGAAGGCGGCGCCCCAGAGGTCATCGAATTCGGTGCACTGCGCGGAGTCTCCAACATCTTCGCCATTCATGCCGAGCCCAAGCTCACCGTCGGCAAAGTAGGTGTTCGCGCCGGCGCAATCACCAGCGCCTCCGATGTCATTGAGATCAAAGTATTTGGACCCGGTGGCCATACCTCTCGTCCGCACCTTACTGCCGACGTTGTCTATGCGCTTTCTAAACTGGTCGTTGACCTGCCAGGACTGTTATCGCGCCGGGTAGATCCACGCACAGGCACCGTGTTGGTCTTTGGCATGATCAATGCAGGCTATGCTCCCAACGCCATCACGGAAGAAGGATCCGTGAAGGGGACAATCCGGACCGCGGACATTGGGGTGTGGCGAATGATGGAAGGTCTGCTTGCAGAACTCGTTCCTCAGGTGCTTGCTCCTACAGGATGTACTTACGAGCTGATCCACCATAAAGGGGTACCGCCGGTGCTTAATGACGATGTTGCTACCGCTGTCATCGCTGACGCGGCTCGCACGATTAACCCCAGCACCGTAGTGGAGGCGCCGCAGTCTTCAGGCGGTGAAGACTTCTCGTGGTATCTCGAGCATGTTCCAGGTTCAATGGCCCGCCTAGGCTGCTGGAATGGGGAGGGAACCCCCGGTGACCTGCACCAAGCCGATATGTATGCAGACGAGCGTTGCCTTGAAGTAGGAGTGCGTCTCTTCGGTGCGGTAGCCGATCGCTACAACTCCCACAACGCGATGTTTATTGAGGATTAATCGCACGCGATCCCCGTGGGGGTAAAGTGCGCGATTCGCGCTGTGGGATGTCTCCGATACACTTGGGCGTTGGACTCATCTAACCGGCACACCCATACTGGAGGAACAGTGACTCGAATCGTGATTATCGGCGGCGGCCCCGCAGGCTATGAAGCAGCGTTGGCTGGCGCAAAATATGGCGCCGAAATCACCATTATTGAGGACCGTGGTCTAGGCGGCGCAGCAGTTATCAACGACTGCGTGCCATCCAAGTCGTTCATCGCCGGCGCAAACATTAAGACTGACTTGCGCCGCGCCGACGACATGGGACTGAACAAGGGGATCGGCGAAGCACACCTGCTTATCGACGCCCTCAACAACCGCGTTCAGGCACTTGCTTATGAACAATCCTCCGATATTCGGGCGTCGATGGATGCCCACGGCGTGCGTATTATCGACGGCCGCGGTTCCTTTGATGATTACAACCCCAAGCAAACCGTGCACTACATCAAGGTCGACCGTGCTGATGGCACTACAGAAACTATCGAGTGCGACCTCGTTTTGATTGCTACTGGTGCAACCCCACGTATCCTTCCTGACGCGCAGCCAGACGGCGAGCGAATCCTCACGTGGCGTCAGATCTACGGGCTCACCGAATTGCCAGAGCACCTCATTGTGGTTGGTTCGGGTGTGACTGGTGCTGAGTTTGTTTCAGCGTTCGCAGAGCTTGGTGTGAAAGTGACGATGGTCGCCTCGCGGGACCGCATTTTGCCTCACGACGACGCCGATGCTGCCGACGTCCTAGAAACCGTGCTAGCAGAACGTGGCGTGGCCTTGGAAAAGCATGCTCGCGTTGATTCTGTTATCCGTACCGAGGATGGCGGCGTATGCGTGAAAACTTCCGATGGTCGAGAGATCTTCGGTTCTCACGCCTTGATGACTGTCGGTTCTGTGCCCAACACCAAAGATCTTGGTCTAGAAAAAGTTGGCATTGAGACAACACGTTCAGGCCACATTTGCGTAGACCGCGTCTCGCGTACCAACGTTGCAGGCGTGTATGCAGGTGGTGACTGTACTGATCTGTTCCCGCTGGCGTCAGTGGCAGCTATGCAGGGTCGAATTGCTATGTATCACGCTCTTGGTGAGGGCGTAAAGCCGATTCGCATGAAGACTGTAGCTACCGCAGTATTTACCCGTCCAGAAATTGCCGCTGTGGGTGTTACCCAGAAGCAAATTGAGTCTGGTGAGGTAATCGCACGTACAGTGATGTTGCCGCTGCAGACCAACCCGCGTGCCAAGATGCGTTCGTTGCGCCACGGTTTTGTCAAGATGTTCTGCCGTAAGAACTCCGGCATCGTGATTGGTGGCGTGGTTGTTGCTCCTACTGCCTCAGAACTGATTCTGCCGATTGCTGTCGCTGTGACAAACCAACTCACCGTGTCTGATCTGGCGGAGAGCTTTGCCGTTTATCCATCACTATCGGGTTCGATTACTGAGGCTGCGCGTCAACTAGTGCAGCATGATGACCTGCAATAAAACTGTAGGGGTAATCAAATAGGGGTGTAGCCGAGGCGTTTTCTGTTTGCTGCAGAACGCCTCGGAGTCATTTTATGACTTTAAATGTCTTGACCTCATGTTTTAGGTAGCTATAGCGGGGGTGTTGCATTTTTCACAGTGGTAATTGTTCTCTTTTTATGTAGCGGGGGGAATCTGCATAGGGGGGATGGCAACAAGGAATGCGCTGAACTGTGGTTGTTTTTTTTTCTTTGTCATGTAATGCTGTGGGGGGGGGGGGGTAGTCCGTGCAAGGTTGGGGGGGGGGGGGGGGCTTCGCAAGTGCGATCGGGCACCGTGACCATGGATATTTCTATTCTCACCTCGAAATTAGGCAACCGTTGTCAATTAATGTGGCAGCGGAGGTTTCGTAGGGGTAAAACGACGGGTAAGCTCGAAGCCTGTAAAAGTAACTGCGATCACAGATTTCGCCGTCGTGCGAATCAAGGTACATGGTCTAGTGCTTTGCTACACAAAAGCGCTGACTTTCTTTTTCAAAACAAGGACAAACTAACAGTGTCTCAACAATCATCTGAACGTGGAACCTCTACGGTAAATCCATTGTCAAAGATCCTCGTTGCCAACCGTGGCGAGATCGCCGTGCGAGCTTTTCGTGCAGCCTTTGAAACCGGTGCTGCCACGGTAGCTGTCTACCCGAACGAAGACCGTAATTCATTCCACCGATCGTTTGCCTCCGAAGCAGTCCTCATTGGTGAGGGCGGATCTGCGGTCAAAGCGTACCTCGATATCGACGAAATCATCCGTGCTGCTAAGCAAACAGGTGCCGACGCAATTTACCCAGGCTACGGCTTCCTTTCTGAAAACGCCCAGCTTGCTCGTGAGTGCGCTGAAAACGGTTTAACCTTTATCGGTCCACCTCCGGCAGTGCTGGAGCTTACCGGTGATAAAGCAGCTGCTGTCACTGCCGCACGCGAGGCAGGTTTGCCCACGCTGACTGAAACGGAAGCAACAGATGATCCAAAGAAGCTCGTAGAGCTGACCAAGGGGCAGACCTATCCGCTATTCGTCAAAGCTGTTGCCGGTGGTGGTGGCCGCGGCATGCGTTTTGTCGACGCCCCCGAAAACCTAGAAAAGCTGGCAGCAGAAGCCTCCCGTGAGGCGGCTGCAGCATTCGGAGACGGCCGAGTCTACGCCGAGCGTGCAGTGATCAACCCTCAGCATATTGAGGTCCAGATCCTTGGTGACTCCGCTGGCAACATCATCCACCTGTACGAGCGTGACTGCTCGCTGCAGCGTCGCCACCAAAAGGTTGTAGAGATTGCCCCAGCGCAGCACTTGGCGCCAGGACTACGCGAAAAGATTTGTGCAGACGCAGTCGCGTTTGCACGCCACATCGGTTACCAAGGCGCGGGCACCGTGGAGTTCCTAGTCGATGAGGAAGGCAACCACGTCTTCATCGAGATGAACCCTCGTATCCAGGTCGAGCACACTGTGACTGAAGAGGTCACCCAGGTGGACTTGGTGAAGTCCCAGATCATGATCGCCTCTGGTGCGACACTCGAAGATCTCGGTTTGCGCCAAGAAAACATCCACACCGAAGGTGCTGCCCTGCAGTGCCGTATTACCACTGAAGACCCCAACAACGGTTTCCGTCCTGACACCGGAACGATTACCGCTTACCGTTCTCCAGGTGGCGCAGGTGTTCGCCTCGACGGTGCTGCCATGCTCGGTGGTGAGATCACCCCGAACTTCGACTCCATGCTGGTCAAGATGACCTGCCGTGGTGCCGATTTCGCTACCGCAGTCGCTCGCGCTCAGCGTGCACTCGCAGAATTCGTTGTCTCAGGTGTTGCTACCAACATCGGATTCCTGCGTGCTTTGCTACGCGAAGAAGACTTCCAGCACAAGCGCATCGCCACTGGTTTCATTGCAGATCACCCATGGCTGCTGCAGGCACCACCCGCAGACGACGAGCCGGGCCGCATTTTGAACTACCTAGCTGATGTGACTGTGAACAAGCCACATGGTCTGCGCCCAGCCGTGATTAACCCAGTAGAAAAGCTCCCAGCAGAGGTCAAAGGCGAGCTACCACGGGGTTCCCGTGACCGCCTGCTCCAGCTCGGCCCAGAGGAGTTTGCACGCGCACTGCGTAAGCAGGATGCGCTCGCGGTCACGGATACCACCTTCCGTGATGCACACCAGTCGCTTCTCGCAACCCGCGTACGCTCCAACACGCTGATCGACGCGGCACGGCACGTCGCAAAGCTCACCCCAGAGCTGCTCTCCGTAGAAGCATGGGGTGGCGCTACCTACGACGTTGCTATGCGCTTCCTCCATGAGGACCCATGGGAGCGTCTCGACCACCTGCGCGAGGCCATGCCAAACGTCAACATTCAGATGCTGCTACGAGGCCGCAACACAGTCGGCTACACACCGTACCCAGATTCCGTATGCAAGGCTTTTGTCGACGAAGCCGCACGCTCTGGTGTTGATATCTTCCGCATCTTCGACGCGCTTAACGACGTCTCCCAGATGCGTCCAGCAATCGACGCAGTGCTCGAAACCAACTCCACGATTGCCGAAGTCGCAATGGCTTACTCCGGTGATCTGACCAACCCAGGTGAGAAGCTCTACACACTGGATTACTACCTCAAGCTTGCCGAGGAAATCGTCAAGTCCGGTGCACATGTTCTAGCAATTAAAGACATGGCTGGACTGATGAAGCCAGCCGCAGCAACCAAGCTGGTCACCGAACTACGACGCAACTTCGACCTGCCGGTTCATGTTCACACCCACGACACTGCTGGTGGCCAGCTGGCTACGTATTGGGCGGCAGCAGCCGCTGGTGCAGATGCCGTCGATGGTGCCTCCGCGCCGCTGTCGGGCACAACGTCGCAGCCATCGTTGTCTGCAATTGTGGCAGCATTCGCTAACACCTACCGCGATACGGGTCTCTCTCTGGACGCAGTCGGATCGATGGAACCGTACTGGGAAGCAGTGCGCAAACTCTACGCACCCTTCGAATCCGGAACTCCAGGGCCAACCGGCCGCGTCTACCAGCACGAAATTCCAGGCGGCCAGCTGTCCAATCTGCGCGCACAGGCAACTGCACTCGGCTTGGCAGATCGCTTCGAGCTCATCGAGGACTACTACGCAGCCGTTAATGAGATGCTGGGACGCCCCACCAAGGTCACCCCGTCCTCAAAGGTCGTTGGCGATCTTGCACTCTACCTAGTTGGCGCAGGAGTTAACCCAGCGGACTTTGCAGCAGATCCCCAAAAGTACGATATTCCTGACTCCGTCATTGCCTTCCTCCGTGGCGAGCTCGGCACCCCTCCAGGCGGCTGGCCAGAAGAACTGCGTGCTAAGGCATTGGCAGGACGTAAGGAATCAAAGGACACATTGGCACCGCTGTCAGCAGAAGATGAAGCTCTGCTCGCAGATCGTGCGACCGTTCGCCCAACGCTGGATCGCTTGCTCTTCCCGAAGCCTGCAGCCGAATTTGCAGAGCACCGTCGTCAGTTTGGCGATACCACCAAACTTGGTGACGCAGAATTCCTCTATGGCCTCAAAGAAGGCAAAGAAACGGTTATTCGTACCGCAGACAGCAGCGTCCCAATGTTGGTGCGTCTCGACGCCGTCGGCGAGCCCGACGAAAAGGGCATGCGTAACGTTGTGTGCAACGTCAACGGCCAGATTCGCCCCATCCTCGTGCGTGATCGCAACGTAGAGTCTGTGACCGCCTCGGTGGAAAAGGCTGATCCTTCCAACGCTGGACACGTTGCAGCGCCATTCGCAGGCGTTGTCACGGTGACTATCGAGGAAGGCGCAACCGTCAAAGCCGGTGACCCAGTTGCTGTCATTGAGGCAATGAAGATGGAGGCAACGATCTCTGCCACCACAGATGGAACCGTCGACCGTATCGTCTTGACGCAGGCCACCAAGGTCGAAGGTGGAGACTTGCTCCTCGTGATCAAGTAGACCGTAACCACCGATCGGCATACGCATAACAGCCGGTTCGAGACTCCTGACAGGGAATACTTTCCTAGTTGGGCATTCTCGAACCGGCTATTTGTCGCTATAGGTTATGCCTCAGGTGTGAACACACGTCGATACGCTGCCGCTTCATCCTCAGAATCACAGACAATGACGATATGTGCCGATAAACCTGCTGCCTTAGCAGTAGCGAGTTCTTCTCCAAGGACCTGTGCTTCCATCCCAGTAGGGAACCCTAACGGCCCTGTGAGGTTGGAAGGAATCGACAATTCCTTCCAACCTTTTTCTCGAACGAGCGCAAACACATTACGGAAGCATTGTCGTAGTAGTTCGATGCTGGCTTCGCGCTCTGCAAAATTGAGCTGTGGTGTCACGGCATGAATGATCCAGTGTGCGGGGAGTAAAAACCCGCTAGTGACATGCGTAGATGAGATGTCTACTTGGCCATGTGCGTCGGCGAGAAGGCGTGCGCATTCTCGGCGTAGTTCAAATCCCGCACGCTGGTGCACCCGTGCGGACAGATCGCTTATCGACGGCGACGTCGGCCCAATCAACGTTTGAGCAGCCGGCGCCACCATTGCCGAAAATGGTAACTCTGTGATGTCTCCTACTACGACTGTAGCCGCAGGCGTGGTGGCTTTGAGGAAAGCTGATTGGGCCTTTTGGAGTGCTTGAGAAGCCGCGCGAGGATCACGCATATTCACCATCGCATCGATACTGGAAAGTGTGTGTTGGAAAGAATCGTCGATTCCTTCCGATACAACAACGGCATTTCGGGGATCGTCGGCTTCTAGGGCGTGGAGAAAATTCCGTGCTGCTGTTACTTGAGCGTCGGTGGGGCTATTGGTCATAGCGCCTTATTGTATTAGTTACTGATGTTGATTCCGTGTGCGGTGCACCAGCGGGTGATGGGGCCGCGGATTTCAGTGACTGCGTCACCAACTGTTTTGGGGGTGAGAACGGGATCGTTGGGGAGTTTGCGGTTAGGATCACCGACGGGGGCGATGTCGAGAACAGTGGCTGTGTCGGTGATGTGAAGTGCGGCGAGTGCGATCATATCGACGTTTGTTTGTTCGCAGACTGCCCACGTGTAGATGGTGTCGTGGTCCCAAGCGGTGCGAGCTTCGTCGACGGTGAGGTGGGCGTTGACAAGCTGGAGAGCGGGGGAGTCGTCAATTCTTTCGTCGTTGTGGAGTGGGCGTGCGTAGAAGCGGCCGCCGTTGATTTCGGTTGGTTCCATGTCACATAGTGTAAAGCTTTTCTCGAACACTGTTCAGAAGTTTTGGGGTGACAGCGTGAAAGTAAGACAAAAGTGGGCCTTCCCATGGTACTGCTTGAGTACCTGCGGGAAGGCCCACGTGGGGTGACGTCAGGCTCGTAATTTCAGCGCAGTAAGGCAGTGTAAGTCAGCGAGGTGACGAGCCTGAGTCTTCTTAAGGGCGCTTAGGCGTCTTTGATCTCGAGGAGAACTTGGCCCTTGGTTACGCCTTCGCCAGCGGCGATGGCTAAACCGGTGACAACGCCGGACTTGTGTGCCTTGACTGGGTTTTCCATCTTCATTGCTTCGAGGACGACGACGGTGTCGCCTTCAGCTACTTCAGCACCTTCTTCGGCGTTGATCTTGATGACGGTGCCCTGCATTGGTGCTGCGACAGCGTCGCCAGAGATGGCAGCCTTGGAGCCACCTGCGCGGCGCTTCTTGGCTTTCTTCTTTGGTGCACCTGCGCCGCCGCCGAGTGCGAGGTCGCCTGGTAGTGCGATTTCTACGCGGCGGCCGTCGATTTCCACGACAACTTTTTGGGATGGCAGTGCTGCTTCTTCATCATCCACATCTGTTGGGTCGACGTATGGCTCGATCGGGTTATCCCACTCTTCTTCGATCCACTTGGTGTAGACCTC
This sequence comes from Corynebacterium rouxii, assembly GCF_902702935.1. Classification (NCBI taxonomy): domain Bacteria; kingdom Bacillati; phylum Actinomycetota; class Actinomycetes; order Mycobacteriales; family Corynebacteriaceae; genus Corynebacterium; species Corynebacterium rouxii. The sequence continues at coordinate 626,038 of NZ_LR738855.1, forward strand.
GAATTTTTCGCCGTCGCCGATGAAGGCTGGGTTTTCCACGATGTGGCGGTGGAATGGCAAGACAGTAGGCATGCCTTCGACGACGTACTCATTAAGAGCGCGGGATGCGCGCTGGAGTGCTTCGTCACGGGTTTCTCCGAAGACGATGAGCTTGGCGAGCATGGAGTCGAATTGGCCGCCGATTACGGAGCCTTCGACGATACCGGAGTCCATGCGCACACCTGGGCCGGAAGGCTCAATGTACTTGGTGACCTTGCCTGGTGCTGGCATGAAGTTGGAGCCTGCGTCTTCGCCGTTGATACGGAATTCGAAGGCGTGTCCACGAGGGGTTGGGTCTTGCTTGATGTGGAGTTCTTTGCCCTCTGCGATGCGGAATTGTTCGCGTACCAAGTCGAGGCCGGTGGTGACCTCAGTGACGGGGTGTTCCACCTGGAGGCGGGTGTTGACCTCAAGGAAGGAGATCAGTCCGTCGGAGCCGACGAGGTACTCGACGGTGCCGGCACCGTAGTAACCAGCTTCTTTACAGATGGCTTTAGCGGACTCGTGAAGGCGGGCGCGCTGGTCGTCGGTAAGGAATGGTGCTGGTGCTTCTTCGACGAGCTTTTGGAATCGGCGCTGGAGTGAGCAGTCACGGGTGCCGGCGACAACAACGTTGCCGTGCATATCTGCGATCACCTGGCACTCGACGTGGCGTGCTTTGTCGAGGTAACGCTCAACGAAGCACTCACCGCGACCGAAGGCTGCCACGGCCTCGCGGGTTGCGGATTCGTATAAGTCGGCCACTTCATCCATGGTGTAGGCGACTTTCATGCCGCGTCCGCCGCCGCCGAAGGCTGCCTTAATAGCGATGGGAAGTCCGTGCTCTTCTGCGAAGGCGACGACCTCGGAAGCGTCTTTGACTGGCTCTTTGGTGCCAGGTGCCATGGGGGCTTCGGCTTTAAGCGCGATGTGGCGTGCCGTGACTTTGTCGCCGAGGTCGCGGATGGACTGTGGAGATGGGCCGATCCAGATCAGGCCTGCATTGATAACTGCTTCGGCGAAGTCGCCGTTTTCGGAGAGGAAGCCATAGCCTGGATGGATGGCGTCGGCGCCGGATTTCTTGGCCGCGTCGAGGATCTTGTCAAAGACAAGGTAGGATTCGGCGGAGGTTTGGCCACCTAGTGCAAATGCCTCGTCAGCCATGGAGACGAAAGGAGCGTCTGCATCGGGCTCTGCGTACACGGCGACGCTGGCGATACCGGCATCGCGGGCTGCACGGATAACGCGGACGGCGATCTCACCGCGGTTTGCGATGAGCACCTTAGTGATCTTCTTCTGTTCCACAGACACTGAAGCTCTCCTGGTTCTGATGAAAATTTTTGGGCTGGTGTAGCAATTCTAGGGGCGTGGCATGACATTTCGCTATAGGTTGCTACACCATTGTCAGTCGTTTGAGTGCCCGACATTAAAAATAAGACGGTCTACATAGTGCACTTAATGCGGTAGGCATCACATATTCTTCCACATTAGGTAGCCATTGAACGGCAAATTCCTCGGAAGAATTGCTCCCGAGGAATTTATTTTATAGTCAAAACTATTATTTTTCTAGGGTGCCACGCCGGGCTCTTCGCCTTTCGCGATAGGCATGCGAATCATGTTGCCCCATTCGGCCCAAGATCCGTCGTAGGTGCGGGTAATGTCGTGCCCAAGCAGGTATTTTAGGACGAACCATGTGTGTGCTGCGCGGTCACCTACTTGGCAGTAGGTGACGGTTTCGGCGTTTTTGTCGAGTCCGCCGTAGATCTCGCTGAGTTCGGCAAAGGAGCGGAACCGGCTGTTCGGGTGTACTGATTTATTCCATGGAATGTTCACTGCGGTTGGGATATGGCCGCTACGTAACACCCCAGATGAGGGGTAATTATTGTCTGTCGTGCCCGCATATTCGGATTCACTGCGGACGTCGATAAGTTGTTGCGTGCCCAGTTTGCTCACGAGCTCGTCGACAAAAATGCGCGCTTGTGTGCTGGTATCGGTGACAACGGGGTAGCCGGTTGCGGGATACTCCGGAACAGCATACGAGGTGTCGCGTTCTTCGGCCATCCATGCGTCTCGGCCACCGTTGAGGATACGGACATCTTCGTGGCCGAAGAGCTCGAAGATCCATAGGGTAAAGGTTGCCCACCAGTTGGACTTGTCGCCGTAGATCACCACGGTGTCGTCTCGGGCGATGCCTTTAGCATCCATGAGCGCTGCGAAATCCTCGGCGCTGATGTAATCACGGATGGTGGCGTCGTTCAGGTCTTTGGCCCAGTCGATGCGTACGGCACCGGGGATGTGTCCGATGTCGTAGAGGAGTGAGTCCTCGTCGGATTCCACAACGCGAAGGCCTTTAGTGCCTAGGCGGGCGCTCAGCCACGAGGCGGAGACGAGCTTTTCGGGGTGTGCGTACTCCTGGAACTGTGGGTGTGGATCGAATGGTGCTGGCATTTTTACCTTCTTCAATGACTAAACGGTGACGCGCAATCGCTGAAAGATTCCACTATGGCAGTGGGCTGGCGTGAAAAGCCACGGGGTTGACCCACCTTTAAGCAATATTGTCACAACGTGGCGGCTTAGTTGATTGTTCCGCACAAAGTTCACATTGTGAGCAGTCTTACAGCTGCCATTATTCTTTCTTTATGTAATTGCGGCCGCGCACAGCCTACCGCACGTGAGCTGAGCTGTGTAGATGGCTCGGTAAAAGTATCGCTGAACAGGGAAATATTGGCGCAAAGTGGTCAGTGCTTATCGACGTTACCCATGTCTGCACTCATACCCTAGATATAAGGGTGAGCTTGTAGTTTGTGTGTTGTTGATTACTCCTTAGTGTGTTCTATCCCCTAGGAGTGAGATATTTAATAGCATCAACTTTGAGGCGCTCACTCAGTAAAAGCCGGTATGTCTATCGTGGCCGCACTGCCAAGCTCCTCGGATGTTGTATCGCGGTTTATTCGCGTCCTATTTTGTGGCTGATTTCTTATATGTGAAGGCGGTTGTTCTTTGCAGAAAGAAGATTCCCACATAACACCCCGAAAGGTTCATAAATTGCACAAGAGCATTGTTGTCTTCGAGGTCGAAGGCGGAAACGATAAGCAGTTCAACGGTCACCGTAAAGACACGCTTCCTATCGTTGATGCCATCAAGGAAAAGGGCTGGCATGCTGAGGTTGTGTTCTACCGTCCTGAGTGGAGCGAAGGCCTGTTCGAGTATGTTTCTCAGAACTTCGACGGCTACATTTCTCGTGTTAACCCAGGCAACATTCCTGGCGGCGAGAAGGGCTACTTTGATCTGCTGACCAAGCTGTCTGAGGCTGGCCTTGTGGGTATGTCTACCCCAGTTGAGATGATGGCTTATGGCGCAAAGGACGCCTTGGTTAAGCTCAATGACACTGATTTGGTTCCTTCCGATACCGCTGCTTACTACGATGTGGAGACCTTCCACAACACCTTCCCAACCTCGCTTTCTTATGGTGAGCGCGTTCTTAAGCAAAACCGTGGCTCCACGGGCTCGGGCATCTGGCGTGTGCAGCTTGAAGACAAGGAGCTTGCTGCGTCGGTAGCACCAGGTACTGCGTTGCCACTGGATACCAAGCTGCGCTGCACCGAGGCAGTTGATAACCACACCGAGATCCGTGAGCTCGGTGAGTTCATGGACTTCTGCGACCAGTACATCGTCGGCGACAACGGCATGCTCGTTGATATGCGCTTCATGCCTCGCATTGTCGAGGGCGAAATCCGCATCTTAATGGTTGGCCCACACCCCGTCTTCGTGGTGCACAAGAAGCCAGCCGCTGGTGGCGACAACTTCTCGGCAACCTTGTTCTCCGGCGCAAAGTACACCTACGACAAGCCAGAGGCATGGCAGGAGCTCGTCGACATGTTCGCAGCTGCTCGCCCTGTGATCGCTGAAAAGCTTGGTGGCGACAACATCCCGTTGATCTGGACCGCAGACTTCATGCTCGCTGATGGCGAGAACGGCAAGGACACCTACGTTCTCGGCGAGATCAACTGCTCATGCGTTGGTTTCACCTCTGAGCTGGACATGGGTATCCAAGAGCTCGTTGCTCAGGAAGCTGTCGAGCGCGTGGAAAAGAAGCACGCATAGACGTTTTCTTTACATCAAAGCGTATGCGGCGTACGCCCTTATTCTCTCGATGGGGAGACAAAGGGTGGTGCGCCGCTTTCGTGCTTTTCGACGCCTCCCGCGTAACGTGTCTTTCGTATCCCACGATGTACATTGGTTAAAATATTGAGGTTATTTCTACACAACGATCAATTCTAAGACGCGAGATTTCCGGTGCCGCAACCTAAAACTCAACAATCTTCTAGGCCTTCGACTACTAAATACCGCTATGACCTTGATGGTCTACGCGGTATTGCTATTGCATTCGTGGTCATCTTCCACGTGTTTGTGGGCCGTGTGTCGGGTGGCGTGGATGTTTTCCTCTTGCTGTCGGGCTATTTTTTCCTTGGTTCGCAGCTGCGTTATGCCGCTAAACCGAATGCCAGCTTGAACCCGTGGTGGCCGTTGTGGCGAATGATTCGTCGACTCCTTCCAGCACTCATGGTGGTGCTGATGTCTACGGTGCTGATTATTGAGTCAGCGATCCCCGAGCTTCGCACCACAAATGTTGCGGATCAGGTGCTGGCTAGCGTGGGGTATTACCAAAACTGGGAGTTAAGTGCGCAGGGCTCTGCCTATGGTGCAGCCTCCAGCGTGGTAAGTCCGTTACAGCATCTGTGGTCGATGTCTGTACAGGGACAGTTTTATCTGGCGGCGATTGCGTTCGCCCTGTTCGTATCTGTGGTGTTGAAGCTGCGGCGTCGACGCGGCCATGAAGCTGAGCGGGTGCGTCATTTAGCCGGTATTCCGCTGATTGCGGTGACGGTGGCGTCGTTTAGCTACGCGGTGTATCTGCATCCAGTGGATCAGCCACTGAATTACTATTCCACGTGGTCGCGTGTGTGGGAGCTTACTCTTGGTGCTGTGTTGGTGCTCTACTCCGACAAAATTCGCGTGAGTCGAGCGATGGGAGTGGTGTACACATACCTAGGCTTGGCCATGGTTTTGACCACTGGTCTGCTTTTCGACGGCGCCCAAGTATTCCCAGGTCCTGGCGCTTTGTATCCACTGGGCGGCGCCGCTTTGGTCATCCTTGGGCAAGGCCACGGCGCTGGCTGGATGAAGAGCCGTTTCATGCTGTGGCTTGGTTCGATCGCGTACCCGTTGTACCTGTGGCACTGGCCGTTGTTGATTATGTCCACGATTTATCTTGGGCTTGATCGTCCAGGTACTGGACTTGGTCTTTCGGTGATTGCGGTTTCGGTCGTTTTGGCGCACCTGACACACAAGTTCATCGAGGAACCTTTCAAACAGCATGCCAAACGCCCCGAGCGCCAAGCGCGTCGAGTGCGTAGTGCGGCAGCGACGTTGCGTAAGGCGACGGGGGCTACGCGAGCGCTCGCCGGCGTAGTGGTTCTTGCGCTGTGTGGGACAGCATTGTGGATTCCTTCCGTATGGCAAAAGGAAGTACAAGCGCTGTCGAAGACTCAGCTGGATCCGGTGCTGTATCCGGGTGCGATGGCATTGGTTGGTGGGCGTGTGCCGCAGGTGAAGTTTGCGCCGGATCCTTATGTTTTGGCCAATAGTTTGTCGCCAGCGTGGACGGACGGCTGCATGTCGGAGCTTGACGACGACCCCACGAAGATCGCGAACGACAACTTCGGCGAGGAATATTGTGTTTATGGCGACAAGAATGCCAAGAAGGTTGCCTATGTGATCGGTGGTTCCCATGCGGAGCAGTGGATGGCTGCATTGGATCAGATCGGTCGTGATCATGGTCTGAAAATTATTCCGATTGTGCGTCAGGGGTGTCCTGCGTTTGCCACGGAAGAAGACGGCGTATTCAGCGATGACTGTGCGACTTTTAACAAGGTCATGCTGGAGAAGGTCCGTAAGGATAAGCCTGATCTGGTGATTTCTAATTCCACGCGTCCGTTGCTGGAGAAGCTGCGCGGTTTGGACGAGGTTCCAGAAAGCTATCGCACACTGTGGGCGGTTCTAGAAAAAGAAAAGATTCCGTTTATTGGTCTGCGGGATAATCCGTGGTTCTTGGACAAAGATGGCCAAGCGTGGCCACTATCGCAGTGTATTGCGAGCGGTGGCAGCATAACGGAATGCGGTAAACCGCGGGAGGAAATCTACTCTCCTGTGGATCCCGCGGCACGTTTCTTGAAGTCCAAGACAATGATCTCTATTGACACCGCCGACTGGTTCTGCCCGAATGGTTTTTGCCCCGGTGTGATCGGCAATGTCTATGTTTATCGCGATGGCAACCACATTTCCGATGCCTACGCGTTGAGTCTTGTCCCACTGTTGTGGGAGAAGATGGAACCGGTAGTCTCTCAGCTTTAGGCTGGTGGAAGCAGCGTATCGACGCAGCTTTGGTCGGCGTCGAGAAGCATCTGGCGGCATCGCTCGTATTCGGTGGTGTCGCCAATTTTTTGTGAGGCTAAGGCAAGCGCGGCAATAGCGCGCAGCACGCCTTGGTTTGGCGCGTGTGCAAATGGCACTGGGCCCCAACCTTTCCAACCGTTGGCACGGAGGCGATCAAGGCTGCGGTGGTATGCGGTTCGTGCATAGGCGTAGGCAATGGCACGTTGCTCATCACTGTGCGCTGTTGCAAGGGCTTTGTGCGCAAGTTGTGCCCACACGGACGGGCTTTCGGGGTGCTCAAGGGCGGTCGTAGCAGTGACTGCTTCGAGATCCATGCTGTCAAGAGCTGGGTCTTGCGGAAGCTGAACGGGTGGGGGAGCGAGCATATCGTTAAAAGCTGTCATATCAGTTATTGTTCCAGAATTCGCTGACGTTGTAACCTGCCGCATATAACGCACGACGTACCACCGGCAGCGACAACCCGATGACGCTGGATGGATCGCCGGTAATGGAGTCGATAAACCAACCACCGATGGCCTCTAGCGTAAAAGCACCCGCACACTGCAAGGGCTCGCCGGTACGCGCATAGGCTTCAATATCGGCATCGTCGGCATGGGCAAACGTGACAGTCGTTGTGGAGGTTTCTACATGCCGACCACGCGGGGTGATCACGCAGTGGCCGGTAATGAGTTCAGCGGTTTTGCCACGCTGTTGTTTCCACCGTTCAATAGTCTTATCTATGGTGTGCGGTTTTCCTTGAAGCGCCCCATCGAGTAGCAGCATGGAATCACCTCCAATGACCACATCATCGGGGTAAGCGCCAGCAATAGCCTCGGCCTTGGCCTGCGCCAAGGCGGCAACTTTATCAGCAGGGCTACGGCCTACAAGGGAATCCAACAGAGCGTCTTCATCAACATCTGCGGGGCGCACGAGTGGTTCGACACCAGCGCTGCGCAGAATTGATAACCGAGATGGAGAGGACGAGGCGAGCACAATATTCATGCCCACCTATAGTAGGCGCTACACCGCGGGCAGCGTATCGGACTCAGAAGGATAAGAGGTTTGCGCCCCACGACCTTGAACGGAGAAAGCTCCGACACGGGCTGCGAACGTGGCGGCGTCGATAAGCGAGTCTCCTTGCAAACGACGTGCCACGAAAGCCCCTGCGAATGCGTCACCAGCACCCGTGGTGTCTACTGCTGTGACATATGGCGTGGCAATCGGTGTAACACCAGAAGCATCGGCGACCAGCGCGCCATGTCCGCCAAGGGTCAACACCACGGAGGCAAACCCTTGCGAACGTAGTGCCTCGATCAGAACGCGGGGATCTTCACTGGTTACAGGAGCGCCGAGCTGCTCAAGAATCAATGCGGCCTCATGCTCATTAGCCATCAACGGATCCGCACACAGGAGACAGTCATGATCAACATCAATCACAGGCGCAAGATTGACTACCACAGTGCCGCGAGCTGCCTGCACTGCGGCGCTAAAACCATCCGCGGGAATCTCACCCTGCAAGAGCACGATGTCGGCGTCTTCAATGGGTTTACGATGGTGCTCCACGTAATCAGCAGTGACATGCGCGTTCGCGCCGGGAATGACGATGATACTGTTTTCGCCATCGTCGGAGACCTGAATGTAAGCAACGCCGGTGTTGTCGTCGATTGCTTCGACTGCGTCTAAGTTCACGCCGGAAGATCGCAGGATTTTCAGGGCGTGGTCGGCGTAGGTGTCGTTTCCTACTGCCCCTACGAAAGAAACTGATGCGCCTTGGAGCGCAGCGGCAACGGCTTGGTTTGCGCCTTTGCCGCCTGGGCTGATGCTGGAGTCGTGGCCTAGGACGGTTTCACCTGGGCTGGGATGTCGTGCTACTTGGATGCTGACGTCAGCGTTGATCGAACCAACAACAGTCATAGATGAGGACATACTTTTTCAGTCTCTCCTTTCCACAGCAGCATGGCAGCCACCGTCTAAGTCAAGGGCGTAGGGAGTCCTTGGGAAGTACTTATTCACCATTATTAAGGAAAATATGGTCGGTGGCTGGATTTCTGCTGTGGGGGTGAGAAGTGCTACACCGCCAACGAATGGGACGCCCGCAGCGCAAGTGTAGTCGGAATGACGCATGACGTTGCTCGTTCGCCGTTATTCATATGCGAATAAAGCATGTCGAATGCGCGTTGTCCCATGTCATTGACTTGTTGATCGATGGTGGTGATGGGTTGTTTTTGAAGGAGGAACGCTGGGGTGTAGTCGTAGCCAATCAACGCCACATCCTTACCGATGCGAAGTCCACGGGCGTAGATCGCCTGAATCGCGCCGACCGTCATCATCATATCGCCGGTCAAAATGCTATTAACCCCGCGATCGAGGAGCTCATGTGTGCCAGCAAAACCGGCCTCGCTAGAATAACTGCCAAAATAAACGTCGGGGGAAGGAATCCCCAATTCGCTCTTGATCGACGTGATCGCTTCGAGGCGTTCCCTGCCTGTCGACGTATCCTGTGGTCCGGCAAGGTAGCCTATCGACGCCCCCGGGTTCTGACTCAGCGTTCGCAATGCCTCTTTCATTGCTGGTAGCGGATCGGAGGTGACAGATGGAACCGCGCTGTGTGTAACGGTTCGGTCAGCGGTGACAATAGGGGTACCTTGTTCAGCGATAGCAGTGATGCGATGAGCAGACTGAATGTGGGGGACTACCACGATGCCGTCAACTTGCTGGCTATTGAGGATGTCCAGTGCACTATTGATTAGCTCTGGGGACTCAGCCGAATTAGCCATCATGCAGCAATAGCCTTTAAGGCTTGCGGCTTCTTGAATCGCATAAGCTAACTGGTTGAAGTAAGGATTACGGATATTCGGCAAAACAATGCCGATGGTGTTGGACTTTTGGCTACGAAGTGCCTTTGCTTGAGCATTCGGGCGATAGTTGAGCCTGCTGGCTGCTTCCTCGACGATGCTGCGGGTGGATTCGGGGATTACTGGATTACGGGCTAGTGCGCGTGACACTGTGCTGATCGACAGGCCGGTGTCCGCGGCAATGTCTTTCAACGTGATGCTCTGTCGCCGTCTGCGCCATGTAGGTGTTTTCTCCTCGTTCTCAACTGTTGGTTGAGAGATACCACTCATGCGTACCTGCTTTTCTGCAAACGTTTGCGTACTTGTTATTAATTTTGAATCTACTGAGGTGGCTGTTTTTAAGTCAAGATTGAGAAACCTTAAGTGACGGGCGCCATAATTATGTGGTCAAAATGAAATAGATATCATGACAAAACTAGCAAATGTACTTCCTTTAAGGATGTATATCTACCTGCGGGTATGATTATTTTCTCGAACGTTAAAAGGTATTATTTTTATTTTGTTCAGTAGGAAATTAACTAATGTTCCTAACTGTAATTTGCTAAAGAATTTGCATAAAGAATGGTTCGTAACTGTGATTTATGAAATGCAAAAGGGGTCTGGCCCCTCTCCAAGGTGAGGGAATGGGCCAGACCCCTTAGCTTTCTAACGACGCAAACCGTTTGACAGCTTTAGAAGAAACTCACGTTCCTAAACGCAGTGGGATTGTAGGTAGTGGGGCGCTGAAGGCGCTCCTCCACATTTCCCCACAGGTTGCGCTCGCGCTCTTGCTTGGTTTGCTGTGCGGCATTGTCTGCCATAGATGCAAAAAGAGCCGTCAACGTAGCTACTTGCGTTGGGTCAGGATTGCCTTTAACAACGCGCAGGAGAGGTTTTTGCTGTGCGCCCTCTGGCGTGGACTGTGCTTGTGCGTCAGATACGGAGTCAGACATGTCAAACCTATTTCAGACTATGTGGAAGATGGATGCGAGGCATTCTACCGCACCTAGACTGCGAGGGGTGCGGTAGGAGACGTACCTGTGGTGGTTTACAGCGGAATGTTGCCGTGCTTCTTTGCAGGAACGTTAACAACCTTGCGGTCCAAGAGGCGTAGGCCTTCAATGATCTGACCACGGGTTTCACTTGGTGGAATAACGGCGTCGACATAGCCACGCTCAGCTGCCATGTAAGGGTTGACCAAAGTTTCTTCGTACTCGCGCTCGTATTCCTTAGCCACAGCGAGCATGTCCTTGCCCTCGGCGGCAGCGGCCTTGATTTCCTTGCGGTAGATGAATCCCACGGCACCAGCGGCACCCATGACAGCGATCTGTGCGGTTGGCCATGCCAATACGAGGTCGGCACCCATGTCCTTTGAGCCCATCACGCAGTAAGCGCCACCGTAGGACTTGCGGGTAATCACAGTGATCTTGCCGACGGTTGCCTCGGAGTATGCGTAAAGGAGCTTGGCGCCACGGCGAATGATTCCGTCGTATTCTTGGCTGGTGCCTGGTAGGAAGCCAGGTACGTCAACGAATTCGATGATCGGAACATTGAACGCATCGCAGGTTCGGATAAAGCGAGCAGCCTTCTCAGCGGCCTTGATGTCGAGGCAGCCGGCGAACTCGGTTGGCTGGTTAGCAACAATACCAACGCTGCGGCCTTCGACGCGGCCGAAGCCGACAATGATATTGCCTGCGTAATTTTCCTGGATCTCGAAGAAATCGCCATCATCAAGAACGCGAGTAATCACGTCCTTCATGTCGTATGGCTGGTTAGGTGAATCAGGGATGATGGTGTCCAGCTCGAGATCGGAATCGGTGATGTTCTCCTTAATGGAGCCCACCATGATCTCGGCAGGCTCTCGAGGAGCTTCTGCGCGGTTGTTAGAAGGCAGGAAGCCTACAAGGTCACGTACCCAGTCGAGGGCGTCAGCATCGTCGGATGCGGTGTAGTGAGAGGTACCAGAGGTTGCCATGTGGGTGTGTGCGCCACCGAGCTCCTCTTGTGTGACTTCCTCACCGGTGACCGTTTTGATCACGTCTGGTCCGGTGATGAACATCTTGGAGGTCTTGTCCACCATGATGATGAAGTCGGTGAGAGCAGGGGAGTATACGTGGCCGCCTGCACAAGCGCCCATGATGAGTGAGATCTGTGGGATAACGCCGGAAGCGAGGGTGTTGCGGTAGAAGATCTTGGAGTAAAGGCCAAGGGATACAACACCTTCTTGAATACGCGCGCCTGCACCCTCATTAATACCGATCAGTGGAACGCCGGTCTTAATGGCAAGATCCATGATCTTAACGATTTTCTCGCCGTAGACCTCGCCAAGCGCGCCACCGAAAACAGCGCCATCTTGGGAGAAAACGCAGACCTTGCGACCGTCGATAGTTCCGTAGCCAGTGACCACGCCATCGGTAACGGGGCGCTTGGCGTCAAGGCCAAAGTTCTTAGAGCGATGACGGGCGAGAGCGTCAACCTCTACAAAGGAGCCTTCATCAAGAAGGTACTCAATGCGCTCACGGGCGGTCTTTTTACCCTTTGCGTGAACTTTTTCGATGGATGCAGGACCCATAGGAGCTTGGGTTTCTGCGATACGTGCACGAAGATCCGCAAGCTTGCCTGCGGTCGTTGTCAGGTCGGGGGTTTGGGCCCCTGCGTTGTTAATCGTTGCGGCAGTCATGACACAATAGTGTAGGGGCTGGGGCAAAAACTTGTGAACTGTTTGACAATTTTGTCTAGGTCACAGTGAAAAACTTTCTATTCGGGGGTGGCGCGAATTTGATGTGATTCTTCACAACCTCTAGGCGCTTGACTATTCGAAGTGAAGCTGGAGCGCTTTGTTTTTGCTGCAAAAGTGATGCGAATTAGATCGATATTTTGTGAATTATGTGTTATTTCAATCACTTTAAAAATGTTTCTAGAAGTAGCGTTTAAGTAGTAATTGCCGGTGAGATTGGTTTTCTTTTGCAAGGGTGGGATTGAATCTCTCGCCTTGGTTATGAATCTAATAAGGATCTGACTATGCTAAATTTTCCGCAAGTTAACTGAGGGATGTTCATAGAAAAGTTTCAGCTTGTATGCAGATTTGTGAACCTTCCCTCTGTTCCCTCATGCCGAAAGAGAGATTCGATGATAAAGTCCATTAAGCTCGCGGTTGTTTCTGCAACCACTGCTCTAGCACTGACTGCTACAGGTGTCGCTGTTGCTGAAGAAGCTGTTCCTATGGTTGGTGCTGTTGTGCAAAAAGAAGACTCTGAAATAAAAGCAGCTCAGAGCAAACTGTCTGACCTTAACAGGAAGTTGGAAGAGACTAAACAGTTATTGGCGGCGGCTGAGGCTGGTAAGGGAGATCTTGCAGCAGTTCAAGCTAAACTAAGCGAATCAGAGGCTAATTTTTTGGCTGCACGGAACTCGATGCAGTCTTTCTTGGGCACTTTGAATCAGGTTCATACTGAGAAAGCTAAACAAGAGGCTCGTCGTGTTACTCGGAACCGCACAACATCTCTTAAAGCTGCTAACGAAAAAGTTCTGGAAGCTGAAAAGAGCTTCGAAGAATTGCATGGAAAATTGACGGAAGCTTATGCGATTAAATCTGCGGTTATTGCTGAAAAAAGGCTCTAGAAGCTCAACAATCCCAGATTGCAGAATATTCAAAGATGATCGAGGAAACCAAGTCTTCGATCCAAGAAGCTCAAGAAAAACTAGATAAGCTTTCCAGTAAAGCCGAAGAGCGCAAAGCGACGAATTCTGAGCAGAATGATCAGCAGATGAATGATGAAAACCCCGGTGATTCTAAGATTTTCAGTATCATCGCGGCAGTCCTAGGAGCACTTGGTTTGGCTGGCTTGGCTGCGCGCTTTATTCCAATGATTATGAAGTTCTTTAATCGTTAAGTCTTTAAGCTAGTTTCAAACTAATACACTTAAGTCGGAATTGCATTAATGCAATTCCGACTTAAGTGTATTTAAGCTGCTTACAGTGGGATGTTGCCGTGCTTGCGGGCGGGGCGTTGCACGTGCTTGTTACGCAGTAGTCGAAGGTTGCGGGAGATATGTCCGCGGGTTTCGCTGGGGAGGATGACTGCGTCGATAAGCCCGCGTTCTGCGGCCATGTAGGGGTTGAGCATGTGGTTTTCGTATTCTTTCTCAAACGCTTGGGTGAGTGCGAAAACGTCTTCGTCGTTTTCTACTGCCTTGGCCAGTTCTTTGCGGTGGAGGAATCCTACGGCACCGGCGGCGCCCATGACGGCGATTTGGGCGGTTGGCCACGCGAGGTTGACATCGGCACCGAGTCCCTTGGAACCCATGACGCAGTAGGCACCGCCGTAGGCTTTGCGCATGGTAACGGTAATTTTTGGCACTGTTGCTTCGCCATAGGCATAGAGGAGTTTGGCGCCGCGGCGCAGGATACCGTTGTGTTCTTGTCCGGCGCCTGGCAGGAAGCCTGGGACGTCGACAAGCATGACAATGGGGATGTTAAATGCGTCGCAGGTGCGGATAAAGCGCGCTGCTTTTTCGGAGGCGTCGATGTCGAGGCAGCCTGCCAGCTGTGTGGGCTGGTTAGCCACAAAACCGGTGGATTCGCCCTCAATGCGACCGAATGCAATGACGACGTTTTCGGCGCGGTCGGCTTGAATCTCTAGGTAGTCGCCGTCGTCGGTGAGGGATTCGATGATGTCGCGTACGTCGTAGGGGCTCGCGGGGGAGTCGGGGATGATGTGGTCGAGGCGTAGATCATCGGGGGTGAGGTTGTCGTCGATGCTGCCGTCTTCGTGGTCGTAGTCCTCGCGTGGTGGCATACTGCGGTTATTGGAGGGTAGGAAGCTTACGAGTTCTTGAACGAATTCGAGTGCGTCTTTGTCGCTGGATGCGGTGTAGTGGCTATTGCCGGCGGCAACCATGTGTGTGGAGGCACCGCCAAGTTCTTCTTGGGTAATCATTTCGCCGGTGACGGTTTTGATCACGTCTGGACCAGTGACAAACATTTTGGAGGTTTGATCCACCATGACTACGAAGTCGGTAAGCGCTGGGGAATAGGCGTTTCCTCCCGCGCAAGCACCCATGATGACAGAGATCTGTGGGACAACTCCGGAGGCGTTGATGTTGTGGTAGAAGGTGCGGGCGATCATGTCGAGAGAGACCGCACCGTCTTGGATGCGGGCGCCGGCGCCTTCGTAGAGGCCGATGAGGGGGCGGCCGGTGGTGACGGCGAGTTCCATGATTTTGATCATTTTTTCGCCGTAGACCTCACCGAGGGCGCCGCCGAATACGGTGCCGTCTTGGGAAAAGATGCATACTTCGCGGCCGTCGATGGTGCCCCAGCCGGTGACGATGCCGTCGGTGACGGGGCGCTTGCCGTAGAGGCCGAAGTCGTGGGTGCGGTGCCGGGCGAGCTGGTCGGTTTCGATGAAGGAGCCTTCGTCGAGGAGGTAGTCGAGGCGTTCGCGTGCTGTCATTCGGCCTTGTCTGTGCACTTTGTTGAGTGCCGTTTCGCCCATCGGTGTGTTGGCTTCAGCGCGCCGTGCCTTGAAGTCGGCGATCTTGCCTGCGGTGGTGCTTGGGCGGTGTAAAGCGTCCACGTCGATAAAAGATGAGGAAATGGTCATGTTTGGAGAGAATAGCGCCTCGATGGTTAGTTTTCAATACAAAAACGTTCGGCGTGTTGAAAAACTAAAAAATTCTCCATAAAGATCGCCGGTAGCCGGCATGCCCACCTTTTTGCGGCAACGACTATTATCTAAGGAATGACTTCCCCCGTGTCTTCTGATTCCCGCGCCCCCTTGGACATTGCTTGGCTTCGCGAACAGCTCGTTGAAAACGGACCCTACAACCGTCTCGAGCACACGATGGCAACGGGATCGACAAACACGGATCTCGTGGCGGCGGCACATGCTGGGGCACCGGAATGGACAGCATTTCTTACCGAACACCAGTCACAAGGCCGCGGGCGTATGGGGCGCAAATATGAATCACCTGCGGGCGCACAGCTCACCCTTTCCGTTCTTATCCGACCCCGCAAAGAATCGGTTTCGCGGCTAGGAACCATGCCACTTGCCACAGGACTCGCGCTTGTTGACGTCCTCGGCTCTGATCCTCGTATCGGCCTCAAATGGCCCAACGACCTGCTATGCGACGGCCGCAAGCTCTGCGGCATTTTGGCAGAAGCTGTAAGCCTTGGTGATCACCCTGCCGTCGTGATCGGTTTAGGGCTTAATACCGCGCTGACCAAAGAAGAACTCCCTGTCAACCACGCCACCAGCCTTGATCTTGAGGGCATTACCTATGAACGCAACCAGCTGGCCGTGGATGTGCTCAACGCCTTGTATAAGCGCCTGAACCAATGGATTGCGGGCGATCCCTCGCTGATGGGGGCCTATCGACGCGTGTGTACGTCGATAGGCGCGGATGTGCGCGTCGTGTTGTCGGAAGATAAGGAACTGCTTGGAGTGGCTGAGTCTGTCACCGATGAAGGCCTCATCTGCGTGCGCGATGCTAGCGGTGAACTACATGAATTTATGGTCGGTGACGTGACCCATCTACGACTTCAGGACAAATAAGTGGCGGGAATCCGATTACAACCTGGGGAAGAAGTCCGAGTCGACATCACCGCACCGCTGACACGTTTGATGCTTCCCGTATGTGAATTGCTCCTTATTACTGGACTGTGTTGGATGGGGATCGGCTTCCTTGATAAGTCGGCACTAGACCCCAACAATGACCCCACCATGCGCAATGGTGTTGTGTTGCTGTGGGCTGCCTTGAGCTGCTGGCGCTTTGCGCTGCCGGTCGTGCGTGCCCGCAAGGAACGCATAATCGTCACTAACCAGCGAATCATCCTGCGAGCGCCAGGTCTTATGGGGGCGAAAGAATCGATTCCGTTTCACGCCGTGCGCCATATCGGGCGCAAAAGGAAAAATATATCCTTGGCCGTGGCTGGTTATTCCCGCCCCATTCTTCTGCCCAATGTTGCTAAGGCTAAATATGTAGTCAATGAAATAGAGCAACATATCGTCTGGCGGTAGCCTCT
Organism: Corynebacterium rouxii; assembly: GCF_902702935.1. NCBI lineage: Bacteria > Bacillati > Actinomycetota > Actinomycetes > Mycobacteriales > Corynebacteriaceae > Corynebacterium > Corynebacterium rouxii. Next base: position 642,351 of record NZ_LR738855.1, read on the forward strand.
GTATCTGGTTATAACCGGCATGGGGTGGTACAGGGGTACACGCTATAGTTGTTACCCGTGACTCACAGCAACGGTAATCCAGCAGCCCACGCGACAGACATGCCAATTCTGTGCGTGATCGGCGACGGTCAATTGGCACGAATGATGCACACCGCAGCTATCGAGTTAGGGCAATCGGTGCGTATTCTCGCAGGAACTCCTAATGTCTCCGCAGCGCAGGTAGCAGCCGACGTTGTGCTGGGGGACTACACCAACCTCGACGATCTGCGCCGCGTCACCGAAGGTACACACGCAGTCACCTTCGATCACGAACACGTGCCCAACCAGCACCTAGAAGCACTGATCGCAGAAGGAATCAACGTCCAACCGCGGCCAGCTGCATTGGTCAATGCACAAGACAAACTTTTGATGCGTCAGCGGCTTGCAGAACTCGGTGCACCGGTTCCCGCATTCGTAGCCATCGACAGCGTCGAAGACGCCACCGCATTCTGGAACACCGTTGACGGTGCCGTCTGTTTGAAAGCCCGCCGCGGCGGCTACGACGGCAAAGGCGTATGGTTCCCCGGTACCCTCGAGGAACTGATCGAGCTTGTCTCCGAACTACTAGCAGCCGGAACCCCGCTAATGGGCGAGCACAAAGTGACCCTTGTTCGTGAGCTTTCCGCCATGGTCGCTCGTACCCCCTCCGGTGAAGTCAAAGGCTGGCCAGTCGTAGAATCCATCCAAAAAGATGGCATCTGCTGGTTCGCTATCGCACCTGCTCCTGATCTTTCTCCAGAGCTGAAAGAACAAGCAGAAAACGTTGCCATCACCCTTGCCACTGAACTCGGCGTGACCGGCAACCTCGCCGTTGAACTGTTTGAAACCCCCGACGGCATCTTTGTCAACGAGCTAGCCATGCGCCCCCACAACACAGGGCACTGGACTCAAAATGGCTGCGTGACCGACCAATTCGAACAGCACATCCGTGCTGTGCTCGACCTACCGCTAGGATCGACCGCACCGCTGCAAAACTACACCGTTATGGCAAACGTTCTCGGTGCTGCCGAAGACCCCGAAACCCCCATGCCACAGCGCATGATTGACGTGTGGAAGCGCTACCCAGAAGCGAAAATCCACATGTACGGTAAAGACCACCGCCCAGGTCGCAAAATCGGTCACGTCAACATGGCCGGCGCAGATGTAGAAGACCTCAAAGCTGCTGCTGAAAACGCCGCCCACTACCTCGTTCACGCCGAATGGAAGGAACAATAATGACACCACTCGTAGGCCTTATCATGGGCTCCGACTCCGACTGGCCCACCGTCGAACCAGCCGCCGAGGTACTCGCTGAATTCGGCATCCCCTTCGAAGTAGGCGTAGTTTCTGCACACCGCACTCCAGAGAAAATGCTGGCATACGCAAAAACCGCTCACGAACGTGGCCTGAAATGCATCATTGCCTGCGCTGGCGGTGCCGCACACCTCCCCGGCATGGTGGCAGCAGCCACGCCACTACCCGTCATCGGAATCCCACGCGCCCTCAAAGAACTTGACGGCATGGATTCTCTGCTCTCCATCGTCCAAATGCCAGGCGGAGTTCCTGTAGCGACCGTCTCCATCGGAGGCGCTAAAAATGCCGGCCTACTAGCAGCACGCATCCTCGGTGCCGGCGACCCAGAACTGGTAACCAAGATGGCTGATTACCAAGAAAACATGCGCCAAGAAGTTGAGCAGAAAGATGCCAACCTCAAGAAGAAATTGATGGGCGAGTAAGTTTTTGTTCCGGAAGGAATCGACGATTCTTGTCTTGGGCTCCAAAGTCAGGGGAGCCCAACCAGGTCACGTGTTACGCTGGCGACTCGAGCATGCGCTTGAGCTATCTCGGCACACCACGGGGCCTATTGTTGTTTCTGGCAAGGGGGAGGCCTATGTGATGGACGATTGGTTGATTCGCCACGGGGTGGATTATCGGCGCCTGATCGTGGAACCGGAGGCGACAAGCACCAATGAAAACATAGAAAATGCTCACGCCTTGTTGCCGGATACCCAAGAGTGGTTGGTGGTTACCAGTGATTTTCATAAGCTGCGTACCCTTGCGTGGGCGCGCCATCTTGGGGTGCCCATTCGCGTGAGCTCGGCGGTGACTAAGCCGCCATTTCGAGTCAATAATTTTGTTCGCGAGTGCTTCGCTTTGCCGCACTCACTGTTGCGCATTGCGTGGCGACGCCTCCTAGCGTAGCGTCGCCGCCTCGTCGCGGTTGATACGTCCGAAGTTGTAATAAGCTGCGCAGACGCCTTCCGGAGAGACCATGCATGTTCCGATAATGGTTGCCACGTGGTCTGGGCCGATAAAGCCATCGATTTTGGTGAGGTTGTTCTTGGCTACTTTGACGGCGTCGAGAAACGAGCGTGTGGCCACCGCAGATCTCCATAAGCGGAATCTTGCCAAGCTAGGCTGTGTCCTTTCACCTCGATTGAGAAGCGTTTTGGTGGCTTCGGGATCGTGGAACTCATCTACGTGCTTCATCAAATCTCCGATGACTCAAACGATTGCGCTCATCGTCAAAGTCGTCTAGATGCTTAATTTGCTGCAATGTTACGGTCGTTTTTCTTTGGACTGCATGTGGTTGATCCCGCATAGTTTTGGCATTTACATCCAAAGACTGACAAATGTGCTGACGAGTCTGCTAACCACTGAATAGCAAGAAGGACTTTAAAACCTGCTGGGCATCACCCAGTGCTACGCGTTTATTAAATGTCACGGCTCGCTATTTTGGGCACACAACCCACTCCAGCAGTTGTACTATATCGGTCATTTTGCATACTGTACTTGCACAATGGTTACTGCGGTGACTTCCTATGGGCTTGCCAACCACACTAGCTAGTTCTGGATCATGATGCCTTACTCAGGGTGTCGGTGGGGAATCCTAATTATTCGCCTGATTCACGCTGTCATCAAGTACATTATTTGGACATTCGTGTCTATCTCACTGTACGTGTCGATGCCACAGAGATTGGGTAACGAGAACGCAGGGCTTACGGTACTGCGCTGCCCCAACTACGTCGACGATGGAGTAGCCGTTGCGGCAAGATTCAGATAGGGGAATAGAACTGAGCGTGGAGAATTCGATTAGGACGGCTAATCCGTGTTTGCCGTGTGGTTGAGGTTTTGGAAGGCCCGCTGCCGATGGCGGTGGTGGATATGGCTGGTGAGCAGCGGACCTGTTCGGCAATGTATGTGCCTGAGGTGCAGGTGGGGCAGTATGTGTTGGTGCAGCAGGTTCAGCTTGCCCCACGGGAGCCACGTTAGAGGTTTCGTGCGCTGACTTTTTCGGCGGCGCAGATGGCGTCGATACGCTCGGGGGTGGGGCTGCCTGCGACGATGACTGCGGAGCCGCTGGCAGCGAGGGGGTTGATAACTGCGTGGGTGAAACCGTCGAGGTCTATCCAGCCGCGGCTGATGAGTCGGGTGTTGGGCTGGAGTGGATTGGTGGCGGCGAAGTCTTCAATGCGTGGGGTGGGTTCGAAGAATTGGTCGCCGTAGAAACGCACGGTGGGGGCGAAGTCGATGGCTCCGTCGGGCAGTATTGCGCCGCATTCTTCTACGCCGCGGCCGAAGGGGTCGTCGGTGACAAGATACGTATCGACGTCTCCACTGACGGCGTGATCTGGTGTGACAAATAGTGCTTCGGATTCTGGATGGTCGCTAGCGGCGCCAAAGTGTGGGGTGATCCCTGCGGCAAGTGCCCCAAGTGCGATGGCGATTGATTGCCAACTTGGTGGCAGGTCGATGCAGATGGTGGCGCCGGCGTCGAGTCCGGATTCTTCGCGCAGCATGTTGGCTACTTTTGCTGCCCAATTATCGAGGGTGATTCCGGAGAAATCAAGACGCGCCCCAGTGTCTTCGTTATACACGGTGACACGTGGGGCGGCGGGTTCAGTGGCAAGGATGTTTGCGAGTAGCTCCATGCCTGCTCATGCTAGTTCACGCAGCGAGGTCCTTGCCCACCGGCGTCGATTTCAGGGGAGACAATTGCTTCGCCTTCGTCGCTGCCAGGCTTGCCAACGGTAGTGCTGGTAGAAGACTCAGATGATTCTGCACCATCGCCGGTTGGGCCAGAGTAATCGGAGGCGATAACCACGACGATGGAATCAGGATCGAGGTCGCTGCGCTTTGTGATCGGCAGTCCGCCAAGTTCAGCTGCGATAGCTTTGACTGCTTCGCTTTCTGGGTCGGCGGCGACGATTTGGCTTTCGTGGTACATGCCCTCTAAAGCATTGCCGGTGTTGCCGATGGTGTAGTGCTTTGCGGAGAGATGGCCTGCAACTTGTGAAGCAAGTCCTGTGGTGCTGGTGGCATTGAGCACGTCGATAGTGGTGGACGTATGTGGGTTTTCTGCCGGTGCTTCGCTATCCGAGGTTGGAGTCTCTTCGCCGTTGTTACCGTTGAGGAGGCGGTCGAAGAACTGGTGGACTTGGTTTTTATCCACGGTGACCACGGATTCGCCGTAATCGCCTACGCCATCAATGGAGGTCACAGGGATGGTGTTGAATTTGACGTTGCCACCGGCCAAATTTTGGAGTTGGTTGGCAAAACTCATTACGTCCCAGTTTTTATCGATCACCACGGAGCGAGATACTGCCTCACCTAGATCGGAGAGCTTGGATGGGTTGGTCAGTGTGCCCGAAGAAAGAACTTTGGCAACAAGCGATGCCATAAATGCTTGCTGGCGAACAATACGATCAAGGTCGCCGCGTGGTAGACCGTGGCGTTGGCGAACAAATGCGAGAGCTTGACCGTCGCGTAGGGTTTGTTGGCCGGCTTTGAAGTCTGCACCAGAAAACTCATCGTAAACGTCGTTGTTGAGGCATACATCAACGCCACCAACGGCGTTGGTGAGCAGGACGAATCCGAGGAGGCCTACTTCTGCGTAATGGTCAACGGTGACACCAGTGAGATCGGAGATGCTAGAGATTAGAGCCTTGCGTCCAGCTTCCTTTGCTTGTTCTTCTACATGCTTTTGATCGCTTTCCCCACTATTGACTAGCTCGGAAGCTTTGCGGTTTTTGTAGGCGCGGTAGACACCATTGATCTTGAGGTTGCCCTCGTTTTCATCATGCACATAGGTATCACGAGGAATTGAGATTGCGGTGGCAGAGGAGCCGTCGTTAGGCACGCGAATAACCATGAGGGTGTCGGTGTTGTCGTTTTCCTCATCACCGGCGTGCAATAGCTGAATTTCTTCGGGAGTAAGTGGGTTGCCCTGGGCGTCGGTACGAGAGTCGGAACCAACGAGCAGGATGTCGGTGGCACCGTCGGCAGCATCCTTCATACCTTTATCACCGCCGAGTACGAGGTTGCCGGCAGAAGCGACCGTGTTGCCGATTCGTCCAACGGTGAAATAACCAGCTGCCGAGACAATCAGCACTAAGGCAGATAATAAGGACAGCAGCACTTTGACAGACTTTGGTCCTGCCTGTGCCGTGGTTGGGCCTGCTGGTGGTGGTGCCTGGATCGCACGGTTACGGCGAAAATTATCTGACATTGTGGGGTGCTCCGAAGAATATCAAGTTCACGATCTGCTCAAAGTTTAGGGGAGATAGCTTTAAATCAGTAACTTTTCTTGATCCTCGTCTCCCAGCCACACCGTGATGGGTTTACACCGCGTGGCATTCCCTATCTGGTGGGTGTACACCGCTAGGCTGATTGCCGTGAGTAATTCCACTGAACCAGCTTTGGCAATCATTACTGTGACATATTCGCCTGGCAAACACTTGGGCGCGTTTTTGTCCTCTGTGAAAGAGGCGACTGCACAGCCCACTTATGTTGTGCTAGCAGATAACGGCTCAGTAGATGGCGTACCAGAGGCAGCTGCGCAGGCAGATTCTTCAGTGGAATTTTTCCCTACGGGCGGAAATATTGGATACGGTTCGGCGATTAATGCAGCCGTGCGCAAGCTTGCGCCGCTGAGGGAATCGGGAAAGATCAACGCAGAATTTTTCGTGTTGTCGAACCCCGATGTGGTCTTTGAACCAGGTTCTATTGACGCGATGGTGCAGTGTGCTTCTCGTCACCCGCAAGCAGCGGATATTGGGCCGTATATTCGTCAATCTGATGGATCGGCGTATCCATCAGCACGTCAAGTTCCCACCATCAAAAATGGCGTGGGACATGCGTTGTTTAGCTCGGTGTGGCCTTCTAATCCGTGGTCGCGGGCATATCGTGATAACCGAGACATGACTACCGAGCGCACAGCCGGCTGGTTGTCAGGATCGTGTTTGCTGGTGCGCTGGGATGCTTTCGAGCAGATCGGTGGCTTTGATGAGCGCTACTTCATGTACATGGAGGACGTAGATCTTGGCGATCGTTTTGGTCGTGCGGGTTTTGATAACGTCTTTTGCCCCGATGCGGTGATTACGCATGCTGTTGGGCATGCTGCTGGCAAACATCCAGAAAAGATGCTTCCTGCGCATCACGATTCGGCGTATCGTTTCCAAGCAGATCGCCATCCGGGTATTCGCTACCTGCCGTTACGTATGCTGCTGCGAGTAGGTTTGAAGCTTCGCGCGGTAGTTGTGGTGGCGGCTGCGAAGTTCAAGTGAGTTCAATAATTAACTTACTTTTCTAGGATTGTTACACTATTTACCTTGAAGTAAGGGCCCTCGGCTAAAGCACAATGTCTTGGCAAAGCAATTGTTGTGTTTATGCGATGTGGGATAACCCCCTCTACACCGATAAGTAAAGGCACTTGAAACTAATGACTGAAACAACACTGCGCAGTGACACAGATGCTGTGATCCTCGTTGGAGGTAAGGGCACTAGGTTGCGTCCGCTGACTGTGTCGACCCCAAAGCCCATGTTGCCTACGGCAGGGGTGCCGTTCCTTTCGCACTTGCTTGCGCGTATCAAGGCTGCCGGTATCACGCATGTGGTGCTTGGTACGTCGTTTAAGGCGGAGGTGTTTGAGGACTATTTCGGTGATGGTGCTGATCTCGGCTTGGAGATTGAGTACGTGGTGGAGGATAAGCCATTGGGCACCGGTGGTGGCATTCGGAATGTGTATGACAAGCTTCGCGCTGACACCGTCATGGTGTTTAACGGCGACGTTCTTGGCGGCACTGATCTTGGTGCCATCCTTGATGCTCACCATGCCAAAAATGCTGATCTGACTATGCATTTGGTACGGGTTCCAGATCCTCGTGCGTTTGGTTGTGTGCCCACTGATGCTGAGGGACGAGTTTCTGCTTTCTTGGAAAAGACCGAGGATCCACCAACGGACCAGATTAATGCTGGTTGCTATGTGTTCCGTCGTGAGCTGATCGGGGAGATCCCCGCAGATCGAGTGGTGTCTGTGGAGCGCGAGACTTTCCCTCGTTTGTTGGAGGAGGGACGCCGCGTGTTTGGCTATGTAGACAATGCATATTGGCGTGACATGGGTACTCCTTCTGATTTCGTACGTGGTTCGTCAGATTTGGTTCGTGGTATTGCGCCGTCGCCGTTGCTAGAAGGAAAGACAGGGGAGTGCCTTGTCGACGAATCCGCTGGTGTTAGCGATGGTGCGTTGCTTTTGGGCGGTACTGTGATTGGTCGCGGCACTGAAGTTGGTGCGGGCTGCCGTTTGGATGACACTGTTGTGTTTGATGGGGTGACCATCGAGCCCGGTGCTGTGATTGAAGATTCGATTATTGGTCATGGTGCTCGTATCGGTGCCAATGCCCGTATTACGGGTTGTGTGATTGGTGAAGGCGCGGAAATCGGTGCACGCTGTGAGCTTCGCGACGGCATGCGTGTGTGGCCAGGAGTCGTGATTCCAACTGCTGGTATTCGCTTTAGCTCGGATGCCTAAGTTGCAGTAGTACCTAGCGCATAGGCTCCCACCACAGCAGGGAAGATATCCCTGCTGTGGTGGGAGTTTTCGCATTTTATGGAGGTTGGCTGGGGGTGATTGCTTAGCAATTGCTGAGTGCTAGCACGTTTATTTTCAAACACATTTATGCGACACGCCGAAAAAGATCGGACTAGCGGAGTATTTTTAGGGCCACCACTATATGTAGTACCCCCACCGTATACCCCTATGGTGGTGGCAATGTTACTGGTGTGACTAATGGGGTTAACAACCTGCGGAAATGAGATTTTTCCGATCGGAATTACACGTTCAGGTTGACGTTATCTTGTGTTGGCGTGTTGAATTCCAGTTATGTAATTCGCCTTGTGTGGGCGGAATTGCTCCCACCCTACGCATCGGGGTTATGGGAGCCTGTCAATACTGAACAATACGAGGAGAGGAGTGTGGCGTGGAAGATATGGCCAGTAACGCCGCGCCTCGGACTCGCGCAGCGCTTGACCTATCCATTGATGAAATCTTTGGTGCGGTTGAGCAGGAATGGCAAGAACAAGCGCTTTGTGCGCAAACTGACCCAGAGGCATTCTTTCCTGAAAAGGGCGGATCGACTCGAGAGGCAAAACGTATCTGCCAAGCCTGTGCGGTAAGGGATGAATGCCTTGAATACGCACTGGAGCACGATGAACGCTTCGGTATTTGGGGAGGCCTTTCCGAGCGTGAGCGTCGTCGACTAAAGCGTGAGATTGGGTAGCGCTTAGCTTTTAGGGCATGCAGCATCAAACCCCTCTGCTATGAAATGCGTGGCAGAGGGGTTTTGCTAATGTCTACCACTGAAAATTCGGGTCAATGTCTACTGGCGAGATATTAAGGTAATTAGCTACTAGAGCGGTTAAAACGGTGGTGACGAGCTCGCGGCGTTCTTGTGCACTGACCACCCGCTGCTCGATAGCCATACGGAAGAGCACGAGGCGAGCACGGGTGGGGTGGCCTGAAGAATCCACGCCTGCTGGGATAACGCGCCCTAAGGGGACGGGGCCATCGGCTACGACTTCATCGGGCATAAGCGCAGGATCAAAGCCAAGACGCATGCGTGGCACGGTATCGACAGCAATATCGAGGCGTGTTAATTGTGCGGCGTAGCGTTGTTGCAGGGGTGCGTATGCCTCAAGGACGGTGGCGTCGAAACGCTGTCGTCTGGAGCGGTAACGTGGCAGTGCGCTGGAGAAAAGCGGGCCGCGTACTCCGCGATCATGTCGATCCCTATGTAGCCGCTGAGTCATGTGATCAGGATAAAGGGTTGGTGGTTCACGATGGTGGTAGCGCGCCGATGTGCCCGTTACTACCTAAACCTCAAGTTGCAGTCTAGACTTAATCACCGTGAATCATATCCGTCGTTGTTCTCGTCCCGGTTGCGGTAAGCCCGCGGTGGCTACGCTGACATACGCCTATGCGCGATCAACGGCGGTGGTTGGTCCCTTGTCGCCTAATGATGATCCTCATAGTTGGGATCTGTGTGAGGTGCATGCAGCGCGAACCACAGCACCACTGGGTTGGGAGTTGGTTCATGAGGACCTCACATTTGATGATGAGTCGGATCTCACCGCCTTGGCAGAAGCTGTGCGAGAAGCTGGAACACACGCTTCTGGTTTGGTTGATCCTATTCGCGTAGATACCCCTGTTCCAGAGAACATTGGCGGTAACCACCCCATTAATCGTGTCAAGCGTCAGCGTGGGCGGCGTGCGCATCTGAGCGTTGTGCCCGAACCTGAAGACGATGACGATAACGATAACGATTAGGGCATAAAGCCGGACTGTGGGCGGGCTCGTATCCGTCTTAGGGGTAGAATCCCTGTGAATACTTTTGTGCATCCCTGAAAGGTGGGATTTTCTTTCATGCGTACCCGTGAATCGGTAACGAAGGTGATTAAGGCATACGACGTCCGCGGTGTCGTCGGCGTAGACATCGACAGCAACTTCATTGCGGAGGTTGGCGCAGCGTTTGGTGCGTTGATGCGCGGTGAAGGTGCAGCCAAGGTTGCCATCGGTCATGACATGCGGCCATCTTCACCAGAGCTTGCCGACGCCTTCGCGCGCGGTGTGGTGTCTCAGGGCGTTAATGTCATCCAATTGGGACTTACTTCTACCGACCAGTTGTATTGCGCCTCGGGCGAACTTGATTGCCCTGGCGCGATGTTCACGGCGAGCCACAACCCTGCCGAGTACAACGGCATCAAGATGTGTCGCAGCGGTGCGCGTCCTGTGGGGCAAGAAACCGGTTTGGCCCAGATCATCGACATGCTTGTCGACGGCATCCCTGCTTTTGATGGTCCACAAGGTGAGATCTCGCACCGCGACACCTTGGCTGATTACGCAGCATTCCTGCGCAACTTGGTCGATCTGTCTAACATTCGTCCGCTGGTTGTTGCTGTTGACGCCGCCAATGGTATGGGCGGACACACCGTTCCTGAGGTTTTCGCTGGTTTGCCGCTTGAAATTAAACCTCTTTACTTTGAACTCGACGGCACGTTCCCTAACCATGAAGCCAACCCATTAGACCCGAAGAACTTGGTCGATCTGCAAAAGTTTACCCCCGAGGTAGGTGCTGATATCGGATTGGCCTTTGATGGCGATGCCGATCGCTGCTTTGTTGTTGATGAACTTGGCCAGCCGGTCAGCCCTTCGGCTATCTGCGCAATCGTCGCTGAGCGCTATTTGGCGCAGCACCCAGGCGCAACAGTAATCCACAACCTGATTACCTCGAAGGCTGTACCAGAAATCATCGCAGAAAACGGTGGTACCGCTGTACGTACCCGCGTAGGCCACTCCTTTATCAAGGCCCAAATGGCAGAACACTCAGCCGTATTTGGTGGGGAGCACTCCGCTCACTACTACTTCTCGGAGTTCTTCAACGCTGACTCGGGAATCCTTGCTGCTATGCACGTCTTGGCAGCTCTCGGTAGCCAAGATAAGCCACTATCGGAACTGATGCGTCAGTACAACCGCTACCAAGCATCAGGTGAGATCAATTCTCGTTTGGCAAGTGCAGAGGCTCAGGCAGAGCGTACCCAAGCAGTCCTAGATGCCTTTGCCGATCGCATTGAAAGTGTTGATCGTCTCGACGGTGTCACTGTTGAGCTCAAGGGAACCAAGGCATGGTTTAACGTTCGTGCTTCGAACACCGAACCGTTGCTGCGACTCAATGTTGAGGCTGAAACCGACCAAGAAGTAGCAGCGCTGGTCGATGAGATTCTTGCTATTATTCGCGCATAATTTTTGGAAGAAGAGGCATCTCAGTTGCGAAGCCTATAATGGCAACTGATGCATACTTCTTCGTGGACTACACCAACGGCTAGTGGGTCATATGACCCACTAGCCGTTGCTTTCTATGACATTGCGCATGAAGGCGCACAGATACGAGCTGTAGCGCAGTGGTGCGAATCCGAACAAACTCAACAACTGTGTACGTTGCAGCCGCGAAGCGTCATTATTTTATGTCCTGAGCACTGGGGTAGGGCTGCGGCTCGATTAACGCTTGCAGTTGCAGAACCTACGGGGTGCCCCGTGCACATTAGTGATCAACTGCCGCGCTTTGCCGGATCCTTAGACATTGTGGTGGCAATCAGTGAACGTGCAGATCACGATGGTCTTTCGCATAGTATTGTGACTGCGGCACGTCGTGGCTGCCATGTGGTGGTGGCCTGTGCGCCTCATGGGCACATAGCTGCTGATGCCGAGGACGTAGCTGCGATAGTGGTACCGGCATTGCCGCTTGCGCAAGGGCCAAGCCCTGCCCGCGTATTTGCGGTCGTCACTGCGGTTTTACGTTGTCTTGATCACACTGTGCGAGCAGCGGGAGACGTCGGCGCTGAGTTGCACATTAGCGCCGATCATGCAGACCGTGAGCTGCAAGAATGCTCACCGGAGCGGGATCAATTAGTAAATCCTGCCCGTCAACTGGCACTTTTGTCAGGCCGTGTGATTCATAGCGGTCGAGGTTTAGTCGCTGTGTCGCTGGCTGATACCATGTCCGCTTTGTGGACGGCGTTCGGAAGGGCGTCGGCAAGCATGGAAGCACAGGAACTAGAAGTGGCTCTGCCACGTTTAGAACCTAAAGAACAAAATATTTTTTATGATCCCGAGTTTGATACCCCACCATCATCGAACACCGAGTTACCACTGCACACTGTGTTGTGGTTAAGCGCGGAGACGTGGGCACGAAGCCAAGTATCGGAGGACGCCACGCATGAGCGAGATGCCGTCGTCAGGATGTTGGCTCGAGGTTATGCAGCGACGGCATTTTTTGGTGCCACAGATGCATAAAACTTCTCGGGGGATACTTGTTGTGGAGGAACAACTACGATGCAGCTACTAGCACCAGCAACTCAAGCCTATGCTTGGGGCTCTCGAACGCTAATTCAACAGCTTCGGGGAGATGCAGCCGATTCTCGGCCCATCGCAGAACTCTGGTACGGGGCTCATCCAGGTGGTCCATCTGTGATTGATGGCGAGCGGACTCTTGCTGACGTCATTGAGCAAGACCCTCCGGCGCAACTAGGGCACCGTGTGGTTACCGAGCACGGTAACCGACTTCCATTCCTTCTTAAACTTCTCGCCGCTGATCAACCGCTATCTTTGCAGGCTCACCCATCAAAGCAGCAGGCAGAAGAAGGATTTAGCCGCGAAAATGATCTCGGTATTGCGCTTAGTGCTAGCAACCGAAACTACAAGGATGACAACCATAAGCCAGAACTTTTGGTAGCACTTACTGAGTTCCATGCACTGGCGGGTTTCCGGCCATTGGATAAAACTCGGGAGCTTTTCCAAGCATTGCAGTGTGAGGAGCTTAATCGCTACGTAGGGATGCTCGATTCTTTCCCAGAACATGAAGGCGAGAACCTTCGTGCGCTGTTTACCACATGGATAACGATCCCCGTAGCAAGTCGCCAGCAGCTTATTGCCGCCATCATCGCGGCTATCGACGGGCTGAGCACCACGAGTCCTGAGTGGATCCAAGTAGCGGCTCGTAATGTTGCCCAGCTTAATGATCGCTACCCCAATGACATCGGAGTTCTAGGGGCTTTATTGCTCAACTATGTGGTGCTCCAACCGGGAGAAGCCATTTACCTAAGCGCTGGCAACCTGCATGCTTATGTTAAAGGTTTGGGCGTAGAGATCATGGCCAACTCGGATAACGTGCTGCGTGGTGGCCTTACCCCTAAGTATGTTGATGTTCCCGAGTTGGTTCGAGTGCTTCGTTTTGAGTCTCTCGAGGATCCCATTGTGCGGTCTGTGGATGGCCGTTACGAGGTTCCTATTAATGAGTTTGCGCTTCAACGTTTGCGCATCGATTCTGAGACAGAGCATGATGCCCGTCTCGAACATGATGGCCCGATGATCGCGGTGTGCACCTCCGGTGAGCTGACTATTAATGATGTCGTGCTTACACCCACCCAAGCGCTGTGGATTTCTGCTGACGACCCAGCAGTTGAAGTTACAGGATCAGGTGAGCTTTTCGTCGCTTCCGTATAGCTCTAGCAGACTCTGATCTGCGCTATTACTGCACAGTGGGAGCCGCGGGGCGCGCATCCGCAGATGGGGCGGGGCTAGGTTCTGCATTCTGCTCGCGCGGACCTGCGGTTTGTGGGGTTTCTTTTGTGCTGCGATTTTCACGAGAGGTTTCGCTGGACAAATGAAGCTGCGGTATTAGTGGAACAGTTGATTCTTCCACGATAGAAGTCGGGGTATCAGCCTGTGGTGTAGGAGTAACTGGTGGGGCAGGGGCTGCGGGAGGCGCAGGAAGCACCTTTGGTAGCTCAATGTGGGGAAGTTGATCCAAGAGTTGGGGTTGAGATGGCGGGGCCTGTGGGGTGCTGTTTGGTGCCGATGTTTCAGCGTTGTGATCTGGGGTAGGCACTGGTTCTTCGCTGCGAGGCATTGACGGTGTCGCAGAAGCAGTCGGCGTAGCGTTTTCTGGTGTGGCTTGTGCTGTTGTGCGTGTCGTTGTTGCTGGCTGGTCGGCGTCGTAAGTAGGAAGGCGTCGCGTTTTTGCCGTGTGTGGCAACTCATTGTTGCGCAACCGCTTTGCAATATCTTCTTCCCACCACTGGGAGTCCATACCGGTGGCTGAGCCAGGTTGCGCCATTGCACGGTGGGACAGGGAGTCTTGGCTGGAGACGTCTGGTGTGGCTGTTGCCGAAGGGATCGGTTGGTCGGTGCTGGTGTTATGAGTAACTGGAGTGCCAGAGGCCGATGTGGTTGCTACGACAGCAGGACCTGCAGTGGATTCATTTTTGCTGGCCAGGTTGTCGGTGCTTCCGAATTTCCACACTGCGACGCCAATAAAAACTGCGGCGGAGACTCCCGAGGCGATGAAAATGGCAAAGCGTCGGGTGTCGGTCATGGTCACTGGTTCTCCTCACGCGAGTCAGCAGGGGCGCATGGCTGCTAGGTAGACGTCGTGGATACTCGGATGCGTCACAGTGACTACTGCGTCACATTTTGATAACAAAAATCACGCTATCATAAAAATTTTTCATGAGGAAGAGCGCATATGCTTTCGTCGACGGCAATAGCAAGCGGCAATAGCAAGCACTGCACAGTTGGGTATGTGTTGAACGCGCATTAATCTTTATGGGTATAACTTGTCCCCATAGGAAAATATTGCAATTTTCATCGTGTTCGTCTGGTCTGAAGCCGCAGATTATGCGTTGAGCATGGAACGGCGAATACGTCTGAGACTATTGGAAAGGTATCTACACCATGTCTGCATGGGAAACCGAGATTTTGTTGGAAGAAGTCAACGCTGATTTTCTCGACGAACTCAATGATTTGGACACGGAAGAAGTCGTCGAGGCTATCCGTGACGCATGTGTTCTTGCCGCTGGTGAGGGAAAAGTTTCGGAAGACGAGCGCCAAAACGGACTCGCTGCAGCCACCATTGTTGCTATCTGGGCTGGTGCACCATTTACTGATGCCGACGCAGTCAACGAGCACTCCTTCATCCGCGCCAATATCGGCGAGGGTGACGAGGAGCTCTATGAGGTTGCAGCTTCACTGCTCGACACGGTGGAAACCGGGCATGATCTCGAGGCATTCACCGAGGCACTGAGCTAATTTTCTTTTCCCAGCTTGCGTGTCACGTGCTACCTGTAAGCTGGGTTCGATTTGTTTCTGCACTCCCTTTTTGACGCAATTTCCCCAAGGAGAGAATAGCCACGATGGCTGCTTTTGATTACAACGTGAAAGACCTCAGCTTGGCTGAGGCCGGCCGCCACCAGATTCGTCTAGCCGAGTATGAAATGCCTGGCCTTATGCAGTTGCGTGAGGAATACAAGCAAGAGCAGCCATTGGCGGGCGCTCGAATCACCGGTTCGATCCATATGACGGTTCAGACCGCAGTGCTCATCGAGACTCTTGTTGCCTTGGGCGCTCAGGTGCGTTGGGCTTCCTGCAATATTTTCTCTACTCAGGACGAGGCTGCCGCAGCTGTCGTCGTTGGTCCGCATGGCACTCCTGAAGACCCCCAAGGTGTTCCGGTGTTTGCGTGGAAAGGTGAGACGCTCGAAGAGTACTGGGACTGCGTGGATAAGATCTTTAGCTGGGGCGATGAGCTTCCTAACATGATCTTGGACGATGGCGGCGATGCCACCATGGCCGTGATTCGCGGAAAGCAGTTCGAGGAAGCCGGTGTGGTTCCTCCAGTCGAAGAAGGCGACTCGGATGAGTACCAGGCATTCCTTGGCATGTTGCGCAAGACCTTGGCAGAGCAGCCGGGCAAATGGACCGCCATTGCCGAGTCCGTCAAGGGCGTGACGGAAGAAACCACCACGGGTGTTCACCGCCTCTACCATTTCGCAGAAGAAGGCGTCTTGCCCTTCCCTGCAATGAACGTCAACGATGCAGTGACCAAGTCCAAGTTTGACAACAAGTACGGCACTCGCCATTCGCTTATCGACGGAATCAACCGCGCCACCGATATGCTGATGGGCGGAAAGAACGTATTGATCTGCGGTTATGGTGATGTGGGCAAGGGCTGTGCAGAAGCCATGGCCGGTCAGGGTGCACGTGTAAAGGTCACCGAAGCTGATCCGATCAATGCTTTGCAGGCTTTGATGGATGGTTTCCCCGTGGTTCATGTTGATCAAGCCATCGGTGATGCCGACATTGTGATTACTGCGACGGGCAACATGGGCATTATCTCCTTTGAGCAGATGCTTGCCATGAAAGATCACGCAGTGTTGGGCAACATTGGTCACTTTGACAATGAGATCGACATGGCTTCGTTGCTGCACCGCGATGATGTTTCTCGTGTGACCATCAAACCACAGGTTGACGAGTTCACGTTGCCTAATGGCAAGTCCATTGTAGTGCTGTCGGAAGGCCGCCTTCTGAATTTGGGCAATGCAACTGGTCACCCTAGCTTTGTTATGTCTACCTCCTTTGCTGACCAAACCATCGCGCAGATTGAGCTTTTCCAAAATGATGGCCGATACGTCAACGAGGTATACCGCCTGCCAAAGATCTTGGACGAAAAGGTCGCTCGTATCCATGTCGAGGCATTGGGTGGCACGATTACGGAGCTGACAAAGGAACAAGCCGAATACATCGGAGTTGATGTTGCTGGCCCTTACAAGCCGGAGCATTACCGCTACTAATGATCATCGCGATTGAGGGTATTGATGGCGCTGGCAAGAACACCTTGGTTAGCGCCATCAAGGAGCGTTTCGATGCCGATGTGATCGGTTTCCCACGCTACGAGCAGTCCATTCATGCCAAGCTTGCCCAGCGCGCCTTATACGGCTCGATGGGGGATCTGACAGATTCTGCCTACGCGATGGCTACGCTATTTGCGTTGGACCGCTACGACGCGAAGGCGGTGCTGGGGCGCTATGTGGGGACGTCGAAAGTTGTGTTGTTGGATCGCTACGTGGCTTCTAACGCTGCTTATTCCGCTGCGCGAACCCGAAATGAAGCCATGGTGCAATGGGTTCAAGAACTCGAATTTGAGGAGTTGGGCCTACCGGTACCCGATATTCATATTTTGCTGCATACCTCTCCGGAATTAGCCGCGCAGCGGGCGCAACGCCGTGAGGCTGCCGACTCATCCCGCAAGTTAGATCGCTATGAGGAAGACGCTGGTCTGCAGGAACGAACCTTCCAAGCGTATGAGTCGTTGGCGCAGCAAAAGTGGATGTCTCCGTGGCTGGTAGTACACCCAGATGAGTCACCAGAAATGGTGGCACAACGAATTATTCAAGCGCTCAGTGCATAACTGGGACTACGATGAGGTGCTAAGACACCTATTGGGCTCGCATGCGAGCCGCTTACATGGAAAGGACCGCGGACGGTATGGCACCGAAAATTTTGGTTGTCGACGATGATCCTGCGATTTCAGAGATGCTGACCATCGTACTGGAGGCCGAGGGATTTGAGCCGGTCGCGGTCACTGATGGGGCAGTAGCAGTTGATGCTTTTAGGGCAGAATCGCCTGATCTAGTCCTACTCGATTTGATGTTGCCGGGTATGAATGGCATCGACATTTGTAGAGTAATCCGGCAGGAATCTGCAGTTCCTATTGTTATGCTCACGGCAAAAACTGACACCGTGGACGTAGTCCTTGGTTTGGAATCGGGTGCAGATGACTACATCAACAAGCCGTTTAAGCCGAAAGAACTCATTGCTCGATTGCGTGCACGTTTGCGTCGTACAGAGGACTCTCCATCCGAAACCATTGAGATCGGGGATCTTACGATCGACGTCCTAGGGCACGAAGTCACTCGAGGAGATGAGGAAATTCAGCTCACTCCTTTAGAGTTTGATTTGCTGCTGGAGCTTGCTAGCAAACCAGGACAGGTGTTCACACGTGAGGAACTCCTGCAAAAAGTTTGGGGCTACCGTAATGCGTCAGATACGAGACTGGTGAATGTTCATGTGCAGCGACTGCGCTCAAAGATTGAGAAAGACCCAGAAAACCCGCACATCGTGTTAACAGTGCGCGGAGTGGGGTATAAGACAGGGCAGGAGTAGCTCGCTATTTATCGAGGTGTTTCTCGGGTACGTCATCGTATTGCAGAACTATGGCGTACCTCGTTGCAATTTAAGGTTCTAGGCTCCATTTTTGCTGCCTCACTCGTGGTGATGATGGTGCTGGCATTTGTTTTGGTCAGTTTTGTTACCCAGCGATTGGTAAACACCAAACTTGATGTTGCCAGTTCCGAAATCGATCGAGCCCGTGCCTCAGTCGAGCAACAGATTGAATCAACAGGATCATCGAGCAGCGTGCAGGTTCGACTAAACTCTGCGCGTGCTGTGTTGACCAATAGAGCAACAAGCGCGGACGATACTGCCGCCTATGAGCCTGTTCTTGTGGTGTCTAACCCAGATGGCTCCACTGTCACTTCTCCTGATGGCTACCGCATTCCTGAACGATTGCGCAGCTTTGTTGACCAAGGGCAAGTCTCGTATCAATTTGCCACTATTGACCGTGTTGATGGCAGCACATACAAAGCCCTCATCATTGGCAGTCCTACGGCTTCTGATATCCCCAACACCCAGGTGTATTTGGTGTTGTCGATGGAATCGGATGAGGCAACTCTTGCGCTGCTGCGTGGCCTCTTTTCCGGTGCAGCGGTAGTTCTTGTTGTGCTCCTCGTGGGAATCACATGGTTGCTAACACAGCAGGTGATTACCCCTGTACGTTCGGCCTCGCGTATTGCTGAGCGTTTCAGTTCGGGTCATCTGCGCGAACGCATGGTGGTCACGGGTGAAGATGAGATGGCACGACTAGCGATGAGCTTTAACTCGATGGCTGAGTCTTTGTCGCGGCAGATTCATCAGTTAGAAGAATATGGCAACCTGCAAAAACAGTTCACTTCGGATGTCTCACATGAGTTGCGTACACCGTTGACGACGGTGCGCATGGCTGCTGATCTCATTGTGGACGAAGCCGATGACCTTTCTCCTGGTACTCGACGAGCCTCGGAGTTAATGGTGCGTGAACTTGACCGCTTCGAGGCGTTGTTGGCGGATCTACTGGAGATCTCACGCCACGATGCTGGCGTGGCTGATCTTGCCGAAACGACCCTCGATATCCGAATTTGTATTTCTTCGGCGCATCAGCAAGTAGACCATCTTGCCCAAGAACTCGGCGTAGACATCGTCATTGATGTTCCTGAAAATCCTGTAGAAATCAAGGGCGATTCCCGTCGCATCGAGCGAATTCTACGTAACCTTTTGGCCAATGCAATTGACCATTCTGAGGGCAAACCAGTCACGATGTTGTGTCGTGAAAATGACGAGGCTGTGTCTGTCGCGGTTATTGACCACGGAGTTGGACTGAAACCAGGTCAAGAGGACCTCGTGTTCAACCGCTTCTGGCGAGCGGATCCTTCGCGTGTCCGCCACTCCGGAGGTACCGGTTTGGGCCTTGCGATTTCACGAGAAGACGCCATTTTGCACGGTGGCCAGCTCAGCGCTGCGGGCCGCCCAGGGGTTGGGACCATGTTCCTGTTGACCGTTCCTCGTGTGCCTAAACAATCTTTTACCGAAGCCCCTATCGAGCTAGCTGCTCCAAAGCCCGCGTTGGAGGACACCGATGCGTAATCATGTCTCGCGGTATCTCACAGCACTGATCGCTGTTGGTTGTGCCGCAACCACGGCTGCATGTACGTCGTTGCCGTCGAACTCGGAACCTCAGGCGTTACGAAGCTTCGAGGCGTCTGCGTCGGAGGAACCTCAAGGGCCGGTAGCAGACCAAGAGCCTGATTTGCTGCTTCGTGATTTTTACGAGGCTAATAACAATCCTCAGCAACGCTACTCGTTGGCACGTCGCTATTTGACGAATCGAGCGTCACAAAGCTGGAATCCAGCGCCGGAAACGCTCGTACTCGATGGTATCGAGATTAGTTCGGCGGCTGATAGCAGCACGAAAAATAGGCGTTACGACGTCCGCGGCCTCATTGTTGGTTCTATCGGTGAGGGCGGCGAATATCGCCCACGTAATGAGCGTTATTCCACAACAATTGGATTGGAAAAGGTAGATGGCCAATGGCGAATTTCTACCTTGCCGGACCAAATTGTGGTGCAGCGAAATGAGCTGTGGAACCATTACCGCGAAAAGCAGGTGTATTTCTTTGACACCTCCGGCACCACTTTGGTGGCGGATCGTCGTTGGATCTTTCAAGAAAAGATGGGGCATAACGATAATCATGAAAGTGCGTTGTTGTCCCTCATCCTCGCGGGACCGGCGAAAAGCCTCGCTCCTGGTGTTGTCAACGAGGTGCCTTCGGGTGCTGCCTATGCGGGCTATCACGATGACTACTATCAGTTCACTGGGCTATCTTCGTTGGATGAAGACAGCCTCAAGCGGCTAACGGCTCAAAGCGTGTGGACTCTCGCCCTAGCCGAAGTGCCAGGTCCATATCGTTTCAAGTTCGATGGGGCTACGATGAAGTCTCCGATTGATGGCTCCGAAGAGCTTACTGTCGACGACTTCGCCGAGTACAATCCGCTGCCTCAGCAGTCTGCCGATAGCGGCCTATACGCCTTTAACTCCAGTGGTGTGAAAAAACTTAATCAAGGGCTAGCAACTCCTACCACGGGTACGTTGGGCAGCACCCACAACATCGAATCGATGGCGGTGTCAGCAAAAACGGGCACTGCAGCTGCTGTGCGTACCGCTGGCGAAGGCGATGCAAAAATATCGACGCTTATGCTCGGCCCCATCGGCGGACAATTCGTCGATGTGCTGAAAGCACGCAGGCTGACTGCGCCCAGTTTCGAGCCCTCTTCTTCATCTTTGTGGGTGGTCAAGGACTCTGATCAAGTTGTGCGCCTATCGCGGTCGTCGGAAAACGAGGGCATCGTAGAAACCGTTGTCGATACATCGGATCTAGGTCCTTTAGGTAAAAATATTTCCGCATTGCAGCTTTCTCGAAGTGGTGTCCGGGCCGCATTTATTGTCGACGGAAGCGTGTACACCGCTACTGTGGCGCGACCCAACCCTGGGCAGCGAAAACTCGTTAATGTGCAAGAAATTATTCCGTCGTTGGCGAATGTGGCCCAGTCACTTGCGTGGCAACCTAATGGGTCCTTAATAATCGGAACCTCTAAGCCCGATGCGCCAGTCTGGATCGTTGCCCAAGACGGATCCTTGGGCTCTAAGCTCTCTGCGGGTAACATTGTTGCGCCTGTGGTGAACGTGGCTGCCTCACAGTCCACGTTGTATATCTCGGATGCGCGCGCAGCGTTGGAACTGCCCAACTCTGACACCTCGACTACGTATTGGCGTGAAGTCCAAGGCCTAGAAGGTAGTCGTTCAGTATTGGTCGTGCCTCGGTAACAACATCAAGGGGGGGGGGAAAACATGATGGAATTGTTATTACCACGTTCGTGTGGGGGATGTGGACGAGCTGGTATGCGGTGGTGCCCACGGTGCCAACAGCAATGGCTGGCACCCCCGCAACGTATTTCCACTACCACTGATCCTCATGTGCCTGTGTGGTCCATGGGGGCGTTCGGTCAGTCGCGACGCCGATCGATCATTCATCTTAAAGAGCGTGGTCGCCGCGACTTGATTCCCTTCATTTCAGCCAGTGTGGCAGCGACTGTGGAATATCTCATAGCGGCTGGTGATCTAGATCATGATGCGATTTTGGTTCCTGCTCCCACAAAGCGATCATCGGCGCGCAAACGTGGCGGAGATCCAGTGTATGCAGTGTGCAAACAAACAGGATATCGCTCTGAACAGGCATTATGGGAGAAAGAATCAATGCGTGATTCTGTTGGTTTGGACGTGGCGGCCCGTCGTCGCAACGTTATGGGCAAGGTGGAACTTGTATTGCGTCCCTCTCGCCCGGTGCTTTTAGTGGACGATGTGGTGACAACGGGGGCAACGATAGCAGAGTCGGTAGCGGTGCTGACCAGTGCCGGAGTGAAAGTAAGGGGTGCTTTGGGGTGGGCTAGCTCTTAAGTTGGTGAAACCGGTAGCGAAAAGGTTATGACCAGATGTAGTGTTGGCGGTAGAAGTTGAACCCCGCCAGATAGCGGAAGGTAAGTATCCGACTTACTAAGAACCGTGGCGGCCGACTCAGGAAGGTACGTGATCATGACCACGCCTGCTGGAAGCAACGAGACCTTGAGCCCAGATGTCAAGGTGACCATCACCGGACGTAACGTAGAAGTGCCTGAGCACTTCGCAGAGCGGGTGAACGCCAAGCTTGCAAAGATTTCCCGTCTCGACCCAACGCTGAACTTCTTCCATGTTGAGTTGCAGCATGAGCCAAACCCTCGTCGCTCTGAGCAATCTGATCGTATTCAGATCACCGCTACAGGTAAGGGTCACATCGCCCGCGCCGAGGCTAAGGAAGACAGCTTCTACGCTGCTCTTGAGACTGCGCTGGCTCGTATGGAGCGTTCGCTGCGTAAGGTTAAGGCTCGTCGTTCTATCTCCTTGTCCGGCCACCGTGCGCCTCTGGGTACCGGCGAGGCTGCAGCTGAGCTTGTTAAGGAAGCTGAAGTTGCTCGCGAGGAAAACAAGTACGATCACGATCCTTATGCCGACAAGGTGGAAGATGTCATTCCAGGCCAGATCGTTCGTACCAAGGAGCACCCATCTACTCCCATGAGCGTGGATGATGCGCTTTCTGAGATGGAACTCGTGGGACACGATTTCTACCTCTTTGTTAATGAAGAAACTGGCCAGCCATCGGTGGTTTACCGCCGCCGCGCATTTGACTACGGCTTGATTTCTCTAGCTAAAGAAGGATAGGCATTATCCCAAGGTCAGCACACGATAGCGCTATTGTGGATAGCGTGATTGTGTTAGCCTAGGCTAAATTGAGAACCCAGATCTCCGGCACTCGGTGATCTGGGTTCTTGGTATAAGGTAGCAATGACCTAGAATGTCTACGTTAAGACGAAACTATTTTCAAAGGATTCAGTACACGTGTTTGGACTTTCCAAGATGCTTCGCGTTGGCGAAGGACGGGCCGTCAAGCGCCTGAAGAAGATCGCTGATGATGTGATCGCACTCGAGGCGGATTACACCGATCTTACTGACGAGGAGCTCAAGGCTAAGACCCATGAATTCCAAGAGCGCATTACGCAAGGTGAATCAGTAGATGATCTCTTGCTTGAGGCATTTGCGGTCGCCCGTGAGGCGTCGTGGCGCGTGCTGGGTCAGAAGCACTACCCAGTGCAGATTATGGGTGGTGCTGCGTTGCACTTTGGCAACGTTGCCGAGATGCGTACTGGTGAGGGTAAGACCTTGACCTGTGTGCTTCCCGCATACCTCAATGCTCTCGAGGGCAAGGGTGTTCATGTTGTTACCGTGAACGATTACTTGGCTAAGCGTGACGCTGAGTGGATGGGCCGTGTGCACCGCTGGCTAGGCCTGAAGGTTGGCGTGATCTTGGCTAATATGCAGCCTGCGGAGCGTCGTGAAGCCTACAACGCCGACATCACTTATGGCACCAACAACGAGTTGGGCTTTGATTACCTGCGTGACAACATGGTGCGCTCCCTTGATGAGCTCGTTCAGCGTGGCCACCACTATGCGATCGTGGATGAGGTTGACTCCATTCTTATCGACGAGGCGCGTACGCCACTGATTATCTCCGGCCCAGTGGACGGATCATCGCAGTGGTACAGTGTGTTCGCTCAGATCGTTCCTCGTATGACCCGCGATATTCATTATGAAGTGGATAACCGCAAGCGCACCGTAGGTGTGCGTGAAGAGGGCGTAGCGTTCGTTGAAGACCAGCTCGGTATTGATAACCTTTATGCACCTGAGCACTCCCAGCTGGTGAGCTACCTTAACAATGCTATCAAGGCTAAGGAACTGTTCAACCGTGACAAGGACTACATCGTGCGCAACGGTGAAGTTCTGATCGTTGATGACTTCACAGGTCGTGTTCTTGATGGCCGCCGCTACAACGAGGGCATGCACCAGGCGATCGAGGCGAAAGAAAACGTCGAGATCAAAAACGAGAACCAGACTCTGGCAACCATCACGTTGCAGAACTACTTCCGTTTGTACGACAAGTTGTCGGGTATGACGGGTACCGCAGAAACGGAAGCATCCGAGCTGCACCAGATCTACAAACTTGACGTTATCCCGATTCCTACCAACCGTCCGAACCAGCGTGAAGACATGACTGACTTGGTGTACAAGACCCAAGAGGCCAAGTTCGCTGCCGTGGTGGACGACATCTCTGAACGCGTAGCAAAGGGACAACCAGTTCTGGTTGGTACCACGTCTGTTGAGCGCTCCGAGTATCTCTCCCAGCTGCTGCAGCGCCGTGGAATCAAGCACAGTGTGCTCAACGCTAAGTTCCACGAGCAGGAAGCCCAGATTGTGGCCAAGGCGGGTCTGCCTGGTGCAGTTACCGTGGCAACAAACATGGCCGGTCGTGGTACCGACATCGTGCTTGGTGGTAACGCCGACATCATTGCTGATACCAACCTGCGTGAGCGCGGTCTCAACCCTGTTGATACTCCTGAAGAGTACGAGGCAGCATGGGATGCCGAGCTCGCACACGTTAAAGAAGATGGTGCGAAGAAAGCCGAAAAGGTTCGTGAAGCAGGCGGCCTTTATGTTTTGGGTACCGAGCGTCACGAGTCGCGTCGTATTGATAACCAGTTGCGTGGTCGTGCTGGTCGTCAGGGCGATCCAGGCACCACCCGTTTCTACCTGTCCATGCGCGATGACCTCATGGTTCGTTTTGTTGGCCAGACCATGGAAAACATGATGAACCGTCTCAACGTCCCAGACGATGTGCCTATCGAGGCCAAGATGGTGACCAACTCCATCAAGTCCGCTCAGACTTCTGTGGAGAACCAGAACTTTGAGATGCGTAAGAACGTCTTGAAGTACGACGAAGTGATGAACGAGCAGCGCAAGGTCATTTACACCGAGCGTCGTGAGATTCTTGAATCGGCTGACATCGCGGCTGACATCCAAAAGATGATCGATGACACTATCGGTGCCTATGTCGATGCTGCGACCGCGACCGGCTACGTTGAGGACTGGGACCTAGAAACCCTCTGGAACGCTCTCGAGTCTCTCTATGGTCCATCCTTTAGCGCACAAGAGCTTATTGACGGCGATGCTTACGGTGAGCCAGGTGAGCTTTCTGCCTCCGATCTGCGTAAAGCTGTGCTGGAAGACGCACACAAGCAGTACGCGGAGCTGGAGGAAAACGTCACCGCTATCGGTGGCGAGGCACAGATGCGCAACATTGAGCGCATGGTCATCCTGCCGGTTATCGACACCAAGTGGCGCGAGCACCTCTATGAGATGGATTACCTCAAGGAAGGTATTGGCCTACGTGCCATGGCTCAGCGCGACCCACTGGTTGAGTACCAGAAGGAAGGCGGCGACATGTTCAACGCCATGAAGGACGCTGTAAAGGAAGAAACCGTTCGCCAGCTATTCTTGCTGCGCAAGCAGTTTGCAGCTGCAAATGAGCAGCTAGCGGAAACTGAAGAGGGCATCGTAGAAGCCTAATTTCTTTCAGCACATAACAAACGCCGCCTCCTGTTCTTTCAGGGAGGCGGCGTCGCTGGTTTTATGGTGAAGGTCTATTAGGTGGTGGCTCGATAAGGCGCAGGCTGCGCATTCGAATCACCTGTGGATGCGCGCTGGTAGGATCACGAGGTTCGAATTGTGCGAGAAATCCAATGTGGCGTCCTTGGAAGGTACTTGATCCTACTGCATCGATGAGCTGGTTGCGCTGATGAAAATGCAGGCTTTCGACGATTAATGGGGTGGGTGCTACTGGCGCTTTGCCGCGTCTTCTGGCGGATACTAGGCGCCGGATTTGCTCGGAGTAGAGGGCGTCGGCAAGCGTTGATGCGTGACGACGCCCAAATGCGGCATTGAGTGCTGTCGCAGAAAGCGTGAATGCGTCGCGCTTGATTTTTGTGGGTAGGCGACGAGGGGGTTCGGAAGGAATCGACGATTCCTTCCGAAAGGATTTGAGATAGCACATCCCTGGGATTGGGGTTAGCATGATGATGTAGTGGCTCCTTGAGCGGGATTGTTTGTACTCAAGGCAGACAAATTTGGGCATGTGTGACGCGTGGGCGCGCGTTCGGACCGACTTGTGTGACACAATAGCGGAGAATGTTCGTAAATTCTATACCTTTTATATACGGAGGTGGGGATAGGCCGTGCGTGGCTTGATCGTCGATTATGTAGGTGTCCTCGATGGACCGGATGAGGACCAGCGTCGCTGGCGTAACCTCTTGGCTGCTGCTCGTGCACATGGCATTGGCACTGCGGTGTTGTCGAACGATCCTGGTGGCCCAGCGGCTGATCCTATTCGCGTGTTGCAAACACAGGGCATTGTGGATGCGGTGATTTTGAGCGGTGAGATTGGCGCGGAGAAGCCTTCGGAGGCTGCGTTCCAAGCGGCTGCGGATGCGATTGATTTGCCTATGCGTGATTGCGTGATGGTGGATGATTCCATTTTGAATGTGCGTGGCGCTGTGGAAAGCGGTCTTGTTGGTGTGTTTTATCAGCAGTTTGACCGTGCGGTTGTAGAGATCGCGGGCCTGTTCGGCCTTGACGGCGAGTTCTAGAGGAGTTCGACATGCGGGTTTATCTTCCGGCTACTTTTTCCATTCTGCAAGAGCTGGATGCGCAGGGCAGTATTGTTGCGCGTTCGGGGTATGGCTTTGCGGTAACGCCTGCGCTGCGGGATTTTTATACTGCAGGTGATGAGGAGGAAATCGCGGAGTCTGCGTTTGAGGATGCGGCTTTGGCATCGATTCGTTTGCTGGCGATTGGTGACCAAGAAGCATTCCCGTATCGCCGTGTGGTGGTGTCGGTGGATGTTCCTGATGAGGTGATTACTCTTCGGCCGGATCTCGGCGAGTCTGTTGTGGTGTTGGATCCTGCGGTTGTGGGCTTCGATTCTGTTGCAGCGATTCACGTGGATGTAGAAGGCTCGGAAGCTGCCACGGCTAAGGCTATTGAGGTTATCGATGCCGCTGATTTGGGCGATGAGGATGCCGAGTTGGCGGTAGGTGATGCTTTGGATAATTTCTTGGCGTGGTACGACCCATCAGAGTTGTCGGCTTTGGTGGATCTGCTGTAGATCATCTTTTTTAAGGCGCACTCTTGTCACGATTGTGGCAGGGGTGCGTTTTTGTGTTTTCCCTGTTCAGGTTGCGCATATTTACCCTCACGGGGTTAGTTCTCCACAGGGGTTGACCAGCAGGTTTTGAAGTGCCCCAGGTTTTGTTCCGTTTGAGTAGATGGGAAAATCTGGGGTACTTCACTTCTAGCATAGAGAATTAACTCTTAAGCTACGCTAGCCCTAACTTCAGCGCATTATCGCTTATAGCTGAAAGTAGAGCTTTGTTCCCATCTATCTGCTGGGCATTTGCCCGTTTTCTTCTTGTTGAGGAGGGGGTGTCTCGGGTTGATGTTCCGAAGCTCAACATGCATCCGGACAATAGGAAACCGCTGATTTGTAAGTGGGTGGCCCAATTTCCACCGCCACCGGAAACAACAAGGAAAATAGTAAACGTGATAGCGGCTAGACAATGAATGGCAAGACGACTATGTGCTCGCAGCTGTCGATTTTTTGGCCATACTTTATTAACGAACCAGCTCACTGCTGAAAGAATCAAATAAAAAATTATCCCAGCTAGTATCCCCCGGAACTATATAGAGCATGTTTTCCCTTCTTCAACAGAGAGTTTGGACTCTAACCAGTAAAATTCTAGAAGTCTCAATATGTCTTGCAAACCCATTAACTAGGATTGATTGGCTCTTGGGTAGAGCTTTTTGCGGACTCCGAAACAGCTACATCGCTTTTTGTCTTATCACCAGCCGGTGTTTCTGTTGCCAAGTCTGAAGTTTCTGTCGCGGTAGCCGGATTCGTTTCTCCAAGGGTTTGCTCCAGTTTGGCGTCTTCTGTGTCGACTGGGAACAAAGGAACCTCGTTCGTAATCTTGGAAGTATCTACGGTTGTTGGATTAACAACTTCTATTTCTTCCATTCCCGGATCATTCGAAGGGATAATCGTATCCTCAGGCGATATGGAGCGGAAAGACCGAATCAAAGGAGTGAATTTGTCACTGGTGATGTAGGTTGTCGGCGAATTGTTGATTCGTTTCTGTAGATTTTGTGAAAACTTTGACCACGAATATCGAGCAACAGTTTCCGAATTCAATGGACCCAAATATGACGCGTTGGATACTGGACCGGAAGCCTGTACTCGAAGGCGGATATTCGTTGCCCCGTTGTAGCTGTAAGTCGTGAACTTAAAGTTGATCAGGTGATCCGCTCCCTCAGGATGTCCTTCTAATGAGCGAATGCTGAAACCATCTGCCGAGATTGCTTCGATTTTGACTGGAGCTTTTGTACCGCCCACTGTGTCTAGTTCACAGTTGGCCCCAACATAGAGTTCATCAGGACACCCAGTGAACGTGAAATTCATCGGCTGTAGCAGATGGCGTAGCAACGAGGGAAAGGGAAGAGAGGGGCTGCACAGGTAGTTAGAATGAGACGTCTAATCTTCATTTTATCCTCAGGGGGAACTGATTGGTTTAGAGATGAGAATTACGTTGACTTCAACTATTGATTATTGTGGTTCTAAGTTTGCTTTCGGATTAATAGCTAAGGTCAACGATCGGTGTAGTTAAAATTGAGATTGTTATCCGGGGAACAGGGCGCAGTTCATTGCGCCGCGA
This sequence comes from Corynebacterium rouxii, assembly GCF_902702935.1. NCBI lineage: Bacteria > Bacillati > Actinomycetota > Actinomycetes > Mycobacteriales > Corynebacteriaceae > Corynebacterium > Corynebacterium rouxii. Next base: position 670,879 of record NZ_LR738855.1, read on the forward strand.
GGTAGAGAAATTGCGGGCGGAAAACGCGTATTTTAAAAAAATGCGGGACTTGAGGAACCAACGACGAGGTTAAAAGCCGAGGTCATTGTCATCTGCTAAGTCAACTCATCGATTGGGTGATCTGTTGGTTGTGGCAGGTCTTTGCCCGGTCAATCCTGTTGTACAGCGTTATCTCCCTTACCCACTACAGTCTTGACGTCACAGTCTCTGCGTGACGCCATTGCGCAGCAATCACCAGGGCAAGGACTATTTGTGCATACAGGTCAAGGGATCCAGTACCAGCATTTCAGCTGATGTGGGCTCATCGCAAGCATCGGTGGAGTGCAGTCAATGTCAAAGAAAGGCAACTGCTATGGCAATGCGGTGATGGGAAAACTTCTTCGGGTACTTAAAGATTGAGATGTGCCACGGTGAATCTTTTAGCAGCCTGTAGGAGTTCTACAAAGCAATCGATGATGATATCTACTGGTACAACCATGAACGCATGCAGAAGCGACTCAAGGGTCTGACTCCGATGTGCTATCGGAACCAGATCCTTGAATCCTTCACCACATAGGATAAAACCAGTCCAACTTCCGGGGGACATGTTCAGCATGAGGGGTAGGGGGTGGTCTTTCTTAGGACAGATACTTTTCTCTCCAAATGTTTGACGGGAAAACCTACGCTGACGTAACATGCATACTCACTTCGGTTACTTAACCGTAGGTTACGTTTGGGAAGGGAAGAATGTCATGGCACGGACGTCGAAAGATCGTCTCTCAAAAGTGCGAAAAATCCTCGGCAGATTTACCACCCCACTTCTGCCAGATGATTACTCGGTGCTGATTAACCCACGCTGGTCAACCCGCGAACTTCGTGGAACTATCGCAACTGTTCGTCGAGAAGCAGACGTTGTCCATCTTGACATCGTGCCAGGCTGGGGTGTGCCCACTGAGTTTGAGCCTGGTCAATTTATCGGAATCGGCGTGGAAGTAGATGGTCGTTATATTTGGCGCAGCTATTCACTGACCTGCACACCGACAACCTCTGACTCATTGTTATCGATCACAGTGCGCGCGGTAGAACACGGCAAACTCTCAAATCACTTAGTAGGCCACGCTACTCCAGGAACAACGGTGCGGTTGTCGGCACCCGCTGGCAATTTTCATCTCCCCACTCCGTTGCCGCCAAAACTTGCCTTGATTGCCGCTGGAACGGGCATCACTCCGATTATCTCCATGTTGCGCACGATGGCTGAGCGCAAGCAGTTTGCTGAAACTGATGTGGTGTTGGTGTATTCGATACGCGATCGCGCCCATGGGCTGTTTCTTGAGGCGCTAGCGCGGATGGCAACGCAACACCCGCAGCTGCGTGTGGTGGTACAAGAGACTTCCTCACAGTGGCGGGTGACACCGGAGACCGTGGCGTCGATAGTTCCTGATATTACGAGCCGCACCGTGTTCGCCTGCGGTCCTTCCGCCATGCTTGATGCTTACGAGTCATGGGCGAGCGCGAATCACGTGGATCTCACGACTGAGCGGTTTCTGCTCGATCGGAAGGCCACGACAGCACAGGGCGGCACGGTGAGCTTTGGGCAGCGTGCCAGTGTGCTTGTCGACGGCGCCACCACGGTGCTCGAAGCAGGAGAGCAGGCGGGAGTACAGCTTCCTTTCGGTTGCCGTATGGGGTTGTGTCACACCTGCGTGCGTCCGCTGACTAACGGCCACGCAACCAACCTTGTCACTGGCGAGACTCATGAACCGGGGTCACGTATTCGTACCTGCGTGTGCGTAGCAGCAGGCGACATCACCATCGAAGCATAGGACGGAACACTCTCATGGCAATCGACAACATTAAAGCGTATGCACACTTAAGCGACGCAGACATCGAAGAAATCGGTCGTCGCCTAGATCAGATCAAAGCAGAGGTAACGCAGTCACTAGGTGCTCGGGATGTGACCTACATCAAGCGCTTGATTCGTACTCAACGTAGCCTTGAGGCAGCTGGTCGATTCGCGCTGTTGTTTGCGGGAAATAAAAAGTGTTGGTGGCTCGGAACAGGGTTGCTCAGCACTGCGAAAATCCTAGAAAACCTCGAAATCGGGCATAACGTGCTTCATGGACAATGGGATTGGATGAATGATCCCGAAATTCACTCCACCACATGGGAGTGGGACATTGTCTGCCCATCATCACAATGGATGCACTCCCATAACTTTGTTCATCACACCTACACCAATGTGCTGGGAATGGATAACGATGTGGGATACGGAATCTTGCGCGTCACCCGCGACAGAAAATGGACAGCACTACATGCTTTCCAACCAGTGGTGAATACCGTATTGGCAGCCATGTTCCAGTGGGCGGTGGGGTACTACGACGTGGAACTTGGGCGCTATCTGACTAAACGCGCTGATTGGAATGACACAAAAGACAAATTCTGGGAGACCACAAACAAAGCAGGTCGTCAGCTCGCTCGCGACTACGTTTTCTATCCGGCGCTTGCCGGAAAAGCCTTTCCGCAGGCAGTGAAGGCAAATGCGGTCGCGAACCTTGTGCGTTCTGTGTGGGCGTACTCTGTAATCTTCTGCGGACATTTTCCTGATGAGGCAGAGACGTTTACCAAAGAACAGTTTAAAAACGAGGACCACAATCAGTGGTATCTACGCCAAATGCTGGGGTCTGCAAACTTCTATGGCGGCAAGCTACTCACCATCATGTCGGGCAATTTGAATTACCAAATTGAGCATCATCTGTTCCCAGATATGCCATCGAACCGTCTGGCAGAAGTAGGCGAGAAAGTGCGCGCGCTGTGCGATGAATACGATCTGCCGTACAACGTCGATTCTTTCCCAGCGCAGCTGTTCAAGGTGCAAAAAACACTGCTCAAGCTCACTCTTCCCAATAAGTATTTAGTGGCGAGCCCAGATAATGCTCCCGAGGTGCGTTCGAACCGAGCATTTTCGCAGAACCCTGAGATTGAAAACCAGCTGGCAGGAGGCTGCAACGGTAGCGGCCTACGCACGGGTCTTAAACTACTCAAACGCCTGCGCCCGAGTATCAAAGATGCCATCTTGATCTACACCGGGCGCAGGCCGCGGGGCAATCAGCAGCGCTGATCTATTCCCAATCCACGTTGGTGCGCAATGCACCGAGCAACTTGCGCACCGCGACAACGCGGCGACCAGTGGGGGAGTCTGCGTCGAAAGTGTCCAAGATACATTCTGGGTCGGCGGGAGGACCCATGTGAGTACAACCGCGAGGGCATTGTTCGACTGCCTCGTGGAGGTCTTCAAATACACCGATCACGGTGTCGGCATCAACATGGGCGAGGCCAAAGGACCTGATACCTGGGGTGTCGATGATCCAGCCGCCTTCCGGCAACTGCAATGCGACCGCCTGCGTCGAGGTGTGGCGACCTTTGCCCACGCCGGATACCTCACCGGTTTCACGTGCCGCCGACGGCACCAGGCGGTTCACCAATGTCGATTTTCCTACCCCAGAATGCCCAATGGTCGCCGAAATAGCACCGTGGGTGAATTTTTGAAGCGGCTCCAGCGGGTCTTCTACACCGCACACCACAACGGGAACATTGAGAGCTGCAAACTCGGACGCGAACTCGGTGGGGTCAGCCAGATCGGATTTGGTCAGACAGATCACCGGCTGGAGATTGCCCACGAATGCCGCTATCAAGGCGCGTTCGACAAAGCCTGCGCGCGGTGCGGGATCGGCAACGGCGCAGACGATGAGCAGTTGCTGTGCGTTGGCAACAACAATGCGCTCGTAAGGGTCGGTGTCGTCTGCAGTACGCCGTAACACGCTGCTGCGCTCAGCGAGTTTCACAATGCGTGCTAGAGTGCCTGGCCGTCCTGAGGTATCACCAACAATTCCTACTCGGTCGCCGACTTCCACGGGTGTGCGTCCCATTTCGCGGGCGCGCATACACACCACGGGGGTGTCCTGACCGTCAAGGACAACTCCCCAGCGTCCGCGGTCTTTGGTTACAACCATGCCGAATTCAGCGTTGTCATGCTTTGGGCGATCTTTCGTGCGGGGACGTGAGCCTTTACCGGGGCGCACACGTACGTCGGATTCATCCCAATGGCGGCTAGAGTTTCTCCGTGCCATCGACCTAACCTCGCACCATCGTGTGCCACATATCTGCAAACCCCGGCAGAGTCTTCGAGGTTGTATCAATGTTGTCAACCTGGACACCACCAACAACAAGGCCGATGATGGCACCAGCAGTTGCCATTCGGTGATCCGCATAGGAATGCCATGTTCCGCCATGAAGCGTGCTGGGCGTGATGTGGAGGCCGTCGGCAAGCTCAGTGCATGAGCCACCAAGACCTGTGATTTCTTGGGTCAGCGCTGCAAGACGATCGGTCTCATGCCCACGCAGATGAGCAATGCCCACCAGCTTCGATGGTGTGGTGGCAAGAGCAGCCAAAGCTGCAACAGTGGGGGTGAGCTCACCGATGTCCGACATGTCGAGAGAAATTCCCTTCAGCTGACCGCGCGCCGGACCGCTTACCCGCAGGTCAAAGCTCGAGCCTCGTGAGATCATCTCTACTGTGCATCCCATACGGCTTAAAATATCGCGTATTACATCGCCGGCTTGGGTCGTGCGCTGCGGCCAATCCGGAATAGTGACGGTTCCACCGGTCACGGCTGCAGCTGCAAGAAATGGCGTTGCGTTGGAGAGATCCGGTTCGATGTTCCAGGTTCGAGCTTCTACGTCACCTGGTTCTACTCGCCATTCGTTTTCTACGGAATCATCCACCTGTACACCAGCAAGGCGCAGCATGTCGACTGTCATTTCGATGTGAGGCAGGCTTGGCAACTTGCCGCCGACATGTCGTACAGTCAGTCCGGTGCGATAGCGTGCGCCGGCAAGCAGAAGCCCAGAGACAAACTGGGAGGAACCAGAAGCATCGATGTCTACGACACCGCCCGCGGGTTGCCCGGAGGCTTCTACATGGAAGGGGAGCTGGGTGCCGGTAACCGTTACGCCCAGTGCGCGGAGAGCATCGAGGATTTCTCCCATGGGGCGGGTACGCGCTTGAACATCGCCGTCAAAGAACACGCTGCCATGAGCTAGCGCGGCTATGGGCGGAACAAAACGCATGACTGTTCCGGCGAGGCCACAGTCGATGGTAGCGCTGTGGAAAGGCGCGGGGGTGACGTACAGTGATGTGGATGCCGCGCCGTGATTGGGGTCGTCGAAACGCACGCTAGCACCTAGGGCGGTGAGCGCACGGATCATTAAGTCGGTGTCGCGTGAGCGTAGCGCCCCGTTGATCTGCGCTGGGCGATGAGCGATCGCGGACAAGATAAGCGCGCGGTTGGTCATCGACTTAGACCCCGGAACCCGTACGGTTGCATGTACCGCATTGGTTGGGGTTGGTGCTTCCCACAATTGTGCCATTCCTCCATAATAAAGGCATGTGCGGACGCTTTGTTTTGTTTACCACCGACGAGTCGCTATTGGGACACCCAGCGCTGCGGATTTTTCACAGCATTCACGCGCCGAAAGGCATGCCACCGGCGCGCTATAACATCGCCCCTACCACGATCATTCCGATTCTTCGGGTGGGAACAACCCCGACGGAGGCCGTGATCGAGCCAGCGCGTTGGGGGCTGATTCCTGCATGGAAGCGCGAGGTTACGTCACCACCACTGTTTAACGCGCGCGCAGAAACAGTGACCACAAAACCGAGCTTTCGTCAGGCATTTCGTACCCAACGGTGCGCGATCCCCATGGACGGCTACTACGAATGGCACAACAAGAAACCATATTGGATTACGACCGGCACACCCACGTGGGTTGCCGGCCTATGGGATAGCGGTGCGGGCATGCTTTCAACGACGATGGTCACCACAGATTCCGTTGCACCTTTGGACTGGCTACATCACCGCATGCCGAGGTTTTTAAACAACGACGAGCTCGCCGTGTGGCTGCGTGGCAGCACCGACGAGGCCAGCGGACTTCTTGCTCCCGGCAATGCATCCGCCTTTCGCACGAGCCCAGCTGACCCCAACGTGGGAAATATCCGCAACGATTACCCAGAGCTTATCGACGCCCCCACGGACCTATTCAGCCTGTAAATCCGCGAAACTTCCGTTAACCACACCGATAAGGTCCTCGCCACTAAGCTCCACATCAAGACCGCGCTTGCCGCCGGAAACAAAAATCGTGTCAAACAAAATGGCCGTCTCATCCACCACAGTGGGCAACGGGTGTTTCTGACCAATGGGAGAAATACCACCAGGAATATAGCCCGACGATTTAGCCGCATCATGCTGATCAGCCATCGTGGCTTTCGACGCGCCCAACGCAGCCGCCGCCTTTTTCAAACTCAGCTTCGAGGTCACCGGAATACAAGCGACCGCAAGTTGACGCTTGGGACCTTTACCCGCGGTTAAATCGATGACCAGTGTTTTAAAAATCCTATCCGAATCTACGTCGAGTGCTGCAGCTGCTGCGTCACCAAAATGGTCTGTGCCACCTTCAAAAGTAGACACCGAATGCTTGATACCTGCAGCTTCCAACACAGCGAGTGCAGGTGTAGCACCGGACGGCTTTTTCTTGCTCATTTATGCCTCCTACTAGAATGGTTTTAACAATATCTAAGGAGACCAGTGGCTACGAAAACAAGCGACCTTGACGCACGTTTCGAGCGTGACGCACTACCGTTGCTCGATCAACTTTATGGTGGCGCACTCCGGATGACGCGTAACCCAGCAGACGCTGAGGACCTAGTCCAAGAAACCTACGTTAAGGCATATCAAGCCTTCAACAGCTTTAGTGAAGGAACTAACCTCAAAGCATGGCTGTACCGCATTATGACCAATACGTATATCAACTCGTATCGGAAAAAGAAGCGCCAGCCTACGCAGCAATCCGCTGAAGATGTGACCGATCATCAGCTGCTGGCCACGTCCTCCCATGAATCAGTCGGATTGGAATCCGCTGAAGTGGAAGCCCTGAAAAATCTTCCTAACCAGCGCATTGCCCAAGCCATGAACGATCTCAGTGAGGACTACCGCATGGTGGTTTACTACGCAGACGTTGAGGGTTTGGCATACAAAGAGATCGCAGAGATCATGGGCACCCCGCTGGGAACCGTGATGAGTCGGCTCCATCGTGGAAGAAAACAATTGCGCGAGGCGTTGAAAGACGTGGCGCAAGAACACGGAATTGCGGTTGAGGATAAACACGCAGATCACACCACTGATGCTGCAGGAAGGAAGAACAAAGCATGAGCCACGAGGGATGTTCTTGTTCCGAATTACGCGAGTACATGTATGCCTTACTCGACAGGGAACTTTCTCCAGTCGATTGTGCTCGCCTGCAGGCACACTTAGCCCAGTGTCCGCACTGCGCTGAGATCGTAGAAGCAGAAACCGAACTACGCGGTTTGCTGAAACGCTGCTGCTGTGGCACCGCACCGGCTACCCTGCGGGAAAAGATCACGTATTCGATCTCTATTACTCAGATCAAATACCAGTAATGAATTCGTGGCAGCCTGACAAAACAATCCGTCGGTGGACGGTTCTAATCTGAACAGCTGTTGAACGAAGAAGATACACGCCAGATCATCGTCAAGACGTGTACGGGGCTTAGCGTACGCCCCCAATGGCAACAGATACGAGAATGAAAAAGCTCGCGATGTGAAGTCCGTCTTTTCCCATTATCGGGGAAGAGGACCTCGAATCGCGAGCTTTGTTGCGCTCTTAGTGACTTAAGAGTTAGGGCGCTTACCGTGGTTAGCCTTGTTCTTACGACGGTCCTTGCGCTTACGTCCACGCTTGCTCATGGTGGTGCTCCTTATAGGTTGCAGAAAATGTCAATATCGAAACACCACCTTAGTAGGTGAGGAGGTGACTCGGAAAATCGGTGGGGAAACCCCACAGGGGGGAGGTAACAGCTATGCGGTAGCGCGTGCGCGACCACGGCCGCGGTTCTTACGACGCTTGAGCGCGCGGCGCTCATCTTCGCTCATGCCGCCCCACACGCCGGCATCCTGACCGGTTTCCAATGCCCATGCGAGGCACTGGGAGGTAACTGGACAGCGGTTGCATACTACTTTTGCTGCAGCGACCTGTGCCAACGCTGGGCCAGAGTTGCCGACAGGGAAGAAGAGCTCGGGATCTTCATCGCGACAAACGGCTTCATGGCGCCAATCCATTGTGGTCTCCTAAAATCACTACACGTTTAACAGAACAGTTCGAGGGCACACGAAACTCACATTCCGACAGTTGTTGGCTGGGGAAGGTGGCAGAATCACGCAAGGACTCACGTCATGCATGCTGAGTGAGTGCGGTGGGGGTTCTTTGTGTGCCTCAAAGCTGGGCAGGTAACACTTGTTCCTGCCTGAGGTACTTGGAAATAATGGCATGTCCGCTCGCGCTTGGGAAGGGTTAACGCTTAAAAAGTGTTAAGTATCACATTTTGGGAGTATATTGCTGTCGGCCTCAGAAGGTATGTTGGGGTGGGTTTGCTATGGCTGTCTAAGAATCAAAACGCCGCTTCCAGTAGTTTTAGTTTTTATCTTTGGGTATATCGGTGGGATGGTCGTGATTGTGGGGTCAAATCGCAGATTCGGTAACCCCCAAATGGGAAATTTTGTCAGTCCTGTAAGGGGCTGCTATTTCTTAGTGAAAATTAATAAATTTGATTAGGTGTGTATTAGGGGTGCGGGCACGAGGGGGCGTCGAAACGCCGTTACGCTGGCACTAAAATGGCAATAACGTGGTAAAAAGTTGCGTGCAATTGGGTTGTGTGAACCCCAGTTGGATAGTCACTGCACTACACTCTTCAGGGTGAGCAGCGAACAAAACCAACCCAATGATTACGCCCCCCTAGGCGCGCTTCCGCCAACGACAATCCGAAACGCTGGGATCATCGCTATCGTGCAGTCCGTTATCGGCCTCGGATTTGCGCTATTCCTTGTGCTACGAAGTATTACTGGCGCGCCAGAGGAATCTATTGTGTACGAAACCGATACTGCAGTCACCTCGGTGGGAATAGGTACAGCGATATTTTTTATCATCGTGTTTGGAACTGTCATTGCAGGCGCAATCATGATGATGCGTGGAAAGCGCTGGGGTCGTGGTCCCGTCATCATGCTTGAAATTTTATTGCTACCCATCGGTTTTTACATGATCAGCGGGCACGCTCTGCTTCTCGCTGTGGCCACCTGTGCCTCGGCGATCGCAACCCTTGTGTACTTGTTCAGTCCCCGTTCCCTCGATTGGGCAGCGCGCAACTACTAGCGGAAAATAACAACTTGGTCCCCACGTTTTTCCACGATGTGGGGTTCCGCAATGCCCATTGACACAAAGCCGGCATAGCCGCCGCGATCGACTGGGACAGTACGGATTACCTGTCCAGACATAGGTTCGATCTCGGTCCATCCTTCGGCTGTGGGATAAGCTACGTGAGCTCCGAGGCTAACTCCGGTGCCGATAGCGTCGGGAAGCTCACGCTCTACAGCGAGGGTGTCGGGGCGCATTAAATATAGCGTGTGATTGTGATACCACGTGATGTAATGTGTTAAATCGGCAACGAGCGGCGCAGTATTCGTGATCTCTGGGGCTTGGGGGATCTCATGACGCGCGACTTCATGCCCATGCGCGTCGAAGCTAATAATCGCAGGCGTGGGGGAGTCTACGGCTACCGCAGCGTTTGTTTGTCCCACCGCAATAACGTGGGCGGTGGTGTCACCGAGATCAATATCTTGAGTAATTTCTGGTTGTCGAGAATCTTCCGGTGTTGTCTTTTGCAGGCGTAACCACGATGACCCTTCGCAGGAATCCACAACGGCCAACAGATCTTTTCGAGTCAGTGCAGAAGTAATGCTGCAGTCTTCGTGCGGTTGTTGGTGGGCCTCCTGCTTAATGGGGACGTCACCGTATTCCACGGTGCGTACTAAATCAGAGCGCCACAGTTCCACGCGCTGGTCGGAGACAATACCGACACGATCATTGGACATAATAGGGGAGACATTTTCGCTTGCCGACGCACTTCTCGTCGCCGAATACTGTCCTGAGCTGGCAGATACTGCGACCACATCGCCACAGCCGCGGCCCGTCTTATACGTCATCACCACGTCACCCCATGCTTGAGCTAGCGAGCACAGCGGTACGTCGCGGGAATAACTCCACACTGTGCTGCCATCATCAGGGTCGATTGCGGTTACGGTCATGTCTTTATAGGAAATGACTAGGCCTTTGGCAATGATGGGCCGCGGCGACCAAGGATCGGCTGGAAGCGTTTTTAAAGGAGTTGCTTCGGCGGGTAATGCAGTAAGTGCTCGGGGTGCGACGTAGGAATCCTGTGCAGAATCTGATTGCGATGCTGCCGGTGTGAGATGTGAATGCCTCGCAGGTGCAGTTGCCCATACGGTGGCCACTGCGCCCGCGCACAACACCGAAACGATTGCTGTGGCAATATAGTCGCGCCGACTTCTTTGTAGTGCGCCTGGCTTACGGCGCTTACGACGAGGAGTTCCCTGGTCGGATGGTTTCATGAGCGCTTTCCAGATTTGCTGCTGGGGCGGCGTTGTAAGCGTGGTGAACGGCTCTTATCAAACTTGCGGGATCCGATCGCTGTGCGGGAGCGCCCTACGGAATCGGTGGCGGTATCGGGAATATTGAGGGCTTGGAATAACTCGGGCGAGGTGGAAAACCACTGTGGCGGTTCAGGTTGACCGAGTTGGAGTTCGTCGTTAATGAGCTGCCATTTAGGTAGCTCATCGTAGCCTACAAGTGTGACGGCTGTTCCGGTGTGTCCTGCGCGTCCAGTGCGTCCAATGCGGTGTACATAGGTCATCGGATCATCGGGGGTTTGGTAGTTGATCACATGGGTGACGTCGTCAATGTCAAGGCCACGGGCCGCCACGTCTGTTGCTACCAAAATGTGGGCTTTGCCGGTGCGGAAAGCGTCGAGGGAAGCTTCTCTGGCTGATTGGCTCAGATCGCCGTGAACGCCGGCGACACGGAATCCTCGTTGCGCTAAGTCGTCTGCTAGTTCAGCGGCTGTTCGCTTGGTGCGGGCGAAGATAATAGTTTTTCCACGACCCTCTGCCTGTAGAATGCGTGCTGTGACCGCTGACTTATCCATACGATGGGCTTGGAAAATTACCTGTGTGGTCGATGTGTGAGTTTGTGCTGCCCCAGTATCTTCAGCGCGGATATGCACAGGCTGGTGCATAAAGGTGCGAGCCAGCGTGACCACGGCACCTGGCATCGTTGCTGAGAAGAGCATTGTTTGATGGGGATGCGTCAATGCGGCAAGTAACTTCTCAATATCTGGGAAGAATCCCAGATCGAGCATCTCGTCGGCCTCGTCAAGGACCAAGACGGCCACGTGATCGAGCGCAAGGTTGCCACGTTGATAGAGATCGATGAGGCGGCCTGGGGTGCCCACCACTACATCGACACCGGACTCTAACTGCGCAATTTGTTCCTCGTAGGGCCGTCCACCGTAAATTGTGGCCACTGTGATAGGGATATTGCGAGAAAGCAGCTTGAGGTCGTCGCCTACTTGGTGGGCGAGCTCGCGGGTAGGAACAATGACGAGTGCGCGTGGGGTTCCGTCGAGTTCTGCAACGTCTGCTGCATCAAAAACGCGATCGATAAGAGGAACGCCAAATCCGTAGGTTTTACCCATGCCGGTTCGTGCTTGGCCGATCAGATCACGGCCATCCAAAGCAATAGGTAGCGTGAGCTCCTGAATGGCAAAAGTTCTCTTCACGCCTACGGATGCCAAGGCGTCGGTAATTTCTCGGGCGACGCCCAACTCTACGAAGGTCGGTTGTACAGATGCTTCAGACACACCACTGATACTAACGGGTTTATCTAGATATCGTCTCGCTCGGGGGTCGAATCTGTGGGGAGTAGCCACGCATCACAACGTCATGGAAGTTCAATAACATGAACAGGTGGGTAGCTGTGGGTAGCTAGGGAATTCCGTGGAGATGTGTCTAGCTTTGAAGAGGAGCTGGGGTGGAATCAACGAGCAGACTATGATGTTGTGAGATCTGTACTTTAACCGAGGCTCTATAACTCACGTTAGGCCGAAACAAGAGGAGACTAAAATATATGGACATTAAGATCGGTTTTTCAGACTCGCCTCGTGAGCTCGTGGTTTCCAGCCGCGAAGACCATAACGAGATCGTCGATCGTATCCACAATGCCCTGCGAGATGCCGAGGGCGTCCTTGATCTTGTCGACGACCATGGCAACCGTTACCTAGTGCGCAATGCTCGTATCGCCTACGTTGAGGTAGGCTCCACTGCTCCTCGCACCGTCGGATTCGCGGGAGCATAATTGTGACCGACCCACACGCTGAAAGCTTCTTCGTAAGATTTGCCCGAGACTACGGTTGGCGTGCCTACGCCATTCCCGTACTCGCGGTTATCACCGTGTGGGTGCTCATCGACGTCTTCCGCGCCCCAGCGGAAACCACGACTATAGCAACTGTCGGTGGAGCTCCTACCGCCACCGCAACATCAGTGCAGGAAAAAGGGCCAGATCCTGCAAAGCAAAACCGTCCCGATATCGCTATTACAGAATTGCCATCAGGGCCGGAATTTACCCAAAAGGGTGAAGGTACCTACCGCACAGTAGGAAACGCGGGAGCCCATGCTGGCAAAGACCGTGACAAAGTATTTACCTACGTCATCGAGGTAGAAAACGGCATTAACACCGCCGCCTATGGCGGTGACGATGCCTTCGCTGCAATGGTCGACGCCACCTTGACTAATCCAAAAAGCTGGACACACGATAAGCGCTTTGGCTTCGAACATGTGGATGCTAAGGCAGTAAAAGACCCAGATCTTCGTATCCAGTTGTCCTCCGTTGACACTACTCACGGCCTCTGTGGAAATAATATCGCAATGGAAACGAGTTGCTTCTATGGAATAGGCAACCGCGTCGTGATTAACGAATCCCGATGGGTGCGTGGTGCAAAACCTTTCCAAGGTGATCTCGGCGCCTACCGTCAGTACCTGATCAACCATGAGGTAGGGCATGGAATCGGCTTTGCCAACCATGAACCATGCGGTAAAAACGGTGAGCTCGCGCCCATCATGATGCAACAAACCCTCTCATTGTCTAACTCAGAGCTGTTTGCCATCGACGCGAATGAGATCTATAACGACGATGGAGCCGTGTGCTCGGCCAACCCATGGCCGTATCCATTCGCCTAACCCCTCCTAGAAAGAGCAACCAATGGAACTGCAGCAGCTGCCACAACATGTTCGCGATGCCTTCCATGCCCCCAATACGACTCCCCGCCAACTCGGTGTCGCCTGGGACTACGGCTGGCGCGTAGGCAACGTGGCATTTAGCCAAGTAATCCATCCCGATCGCTCTGCTTGGTCAGCGCGAGTGCGCGACAAACTCCAGCCCCAAGGTCTACGAGTTGTACGTCCGCTGAAATCTACTGACGGGCGCTACATCAACGCAGGTTGGCGTGCAAATTCCTTCGAGGAAGGTACACTTGCGCGTCGGGTAGATGAAACTGTTGTTGCTGCCCTGCGTCTCGACACCGCCCTTGCCGCCATTGATGTTCCTGATTCCTTTTCGGAGCCGGATAGTCACGATCTGTTTTCGTTGGCAGACCATAGTGCGTGGGCTCCTGAACCAACAGTGGCGCTAGGAGTTACACCGGATGCGGAGGCGGTGTTTCTTAACCCTGCTCAGCTGACAGCCCAGAGACTATTGCCAAAGATTGTTCTTTTGCTTCGTGATATTGACGCCCCGGTCCAAGTGACGCACGCTGATATGTTTGCCACCACAATTTATTCCGGCAATCAAATGCCGGTGGTTACTGACCTAGTGGGGGTAGCTCGCCCCTATGGGTACACAGCGGCAGTATGCATTGTCGACGCCCTCTTGGCTGGTGCGGTAGACGAGGGCATTATCGATCGCTTTTCGCATATTCAGCACCGTGACCAGCTATTATTGCGAGCTTTGGTTTATCGCATAGCCGTTCATGCGTTGCATCCAGAATCAACTTCGAACACAGGTACGAATTTAGAGTGGGTGTCTCAGACCATAATGTCACGTGCGTCTGTCACACTATGAAGCATGGATGCGTTTTCTACTCCGCAGGAATCACTGACTGAATCACCAGACGTTGTAAGCGAAGACCTCGTCACAGGTATTCCGCCGCTGCAACAAAGCTTTGTCTACGCGCAGCGTCCGCGGGTAGAAATCGTTTATAACGAGCACACCGAACCCATCCGAGAATGGAATAATCAGCTATTCCAAGAACAACGTGGCACCTGGCGGGTGACTGGTGCCGCAGGCGCGGGCGTGAGTACCTTGCTTATGGATACCGTTGCAGAGCGCATCCGCCGCGGTGTATCACCCGAATCCATCATTGTGGTGGCAGCATCTAGAGAATCCGCAGCACGCTTAAGGGCTGGAATCGCACACCGTATTGCTGATGGTTCCTACACGTCACCTGCATCTTTAGTGCGTTCGGTGCACTCCTTAGCTTTTGCATTATTGCGATCGCTTAGCGACGATCAGCTGCGCCTGATTACAGGTGCCGAGCAAGACGCAGTAATCCGAGAGCTTCTCCAAGGTCATGTGGATAACCCCTCATTAGCCGCGATATGGCCGGCAGAAGCACGCCCAGCCCTCGGACTTATTGGGTTCGCACGCGAAGTCCGTGATTTTCTTCTCCGCAGCGGGGAACGTGGACTAGAACCGGAAGATCTCGAAGAATTAGGTGCTCGCTATGGTCGCCCTATGTGGACCTCTGCGGGAAGCTTCATGCGCGAATACCAGCAGGTTATGCGTTTGGGTGGGACGCATAGTTTGAACGCTTCCGAGCTGGTCAGCAAGCTGATGCGCTTCGATATTCCTGATATGGGATGGCGCACCATCATCATCGATGACGCACAACACCTTGACCCTCAATCGGCACAATTTCTGCAAGCTCTCATGCGTTATGCGGATTTCACCGTTATTGCAGGAGACCCACAACAGTCGGTGTTCCATTTCCGTGGTGCCACCCCTGAGTTCCTGTTGCGAACCCCCGTTGACCAAGAGCTGACCTTATATTCCAGTTTCCGGCAGCCGACGGTTGAAGCCAAAGTCCTCGGAAGTGCAGGCGATCAGTCGGAATTTGTAGCAGACCTCCTGCGCCGGTCACATTTGCTAGAAGGAATTCGCTGGAACGACATGGCCGTTATTGTTCGTTCAACAGCAGATATTCCATCGCTTCGGCGAGCATTGCTTTCCGCTGGTGTACCGGTACAAGAAGATCCCTCTGACATCATCTTGAGCGAGCAGCGTATCGTTTCCGCACTTATGCTTGCCGTGCGAGCGATTTATCAAGAGTTGTCTGCCCAAGAGCTCGAAGAATTGGCGTTAGGCCCAATAGGCGGTGCAGACACAGTGACGTTGCGCCGTCTGTTTCGAGGGCTCAGGAAAGCAGAAATGCATGCCGGTGGGAATCGCCGTGCAATCGAGATCATGCGTAAGCTGATTGATCCCAAAGAGTCGGAAGAACAAACCCAGCTGCGAGAGCAGGTAGAGGCAGTTCTCACTGATCGAGAACTTGCAGTGGTGGATAAAATTCGGGCCGTTTTAGTACGCGGTGCGCAACCTGGCAGCGTGGAAGAAATCCTCTGGGAAATTTGGGATGCTTCTGCACTGTCCTCGCATTTACAGACTGTCAGTCTGCGTGGTGGCGTGCGGGGTGCTCAAGCAGATCGCGATCTTGACGCCGTCATGGCGTTATTCGATGCAGCTGGTGACTGGGTTGAACGTCGACCAACCGCCTCTATCACCTCCTTTGTTCGTCATATTGCAGAACAAGAACTTCCTACCGGTGTTCGTGATCGACGCCTTGCTACTGCCGAAGCGGTGCGAATCGTCACCGCACACGGATCGCTCGGGCAGCAGTGGCACACAGTCATCGTCGCAGGTGTTCAAGAAGGAACGTGGCCATCGCTGCAGGAAACTGGCACCTTATTTGGTCAAGAAGACCTCATCGACCTAATAGACTCTGGGATCGAGCCCAATACCTACATTTCTCGCTCCGCAGAAAAACTAAAAGAAGAAAAACGACTCTTCCATGTAGCTCGTACTCGAGGAACTCATCGCGTAGTGATCACCGCAGTGGAATCCCCAGAATCGGATACTGCTGCCGAGCCTTCTCGCTTTTTACAAGGAATCGCAGAATCAAAAGAACAAAGCCCAACAACAGACTCTGAAACCGCAAGCGTTCAATCCGAGTTTGATACAGAAACTGTCCATCTCGATCAATACGTCCGTCTGCTCAGTGTTCCATCGATTGTTGCTGAATTACGTCGTGAGTTAGCCAATTCAGACTCACCCCAGCGACGTCGTGAGCAGGCAGCACGCCAACTTGCGCGGTTGGCACTCCATCAAGTTCCAGGCGCTCGGCCTGAACAGTGGTGGGGATTTGGTGGGCCATCAGAAACCACATCATTGGACATCAGTAAGGTGTCCCCATCGTTGATCGAAAATGCCTTGCTCTGTCCTCTGCGAGCGCGGTTGGAACGATTGGTAGAAGAAGAAAACACGCCGATTCACATGCTCAAGGGCACCCTTGCGCATGCTTTTGCCGAAGCCATCGGAAGGGGAGCAGATCCTGCCGAAGCACAACAGCTTGTGACCCAAGCGCTCGAGGTACTGCTTGATGCCCCAGCATGGAGTCTCCCGCAACACATGGCGCAATGGTCCACCATGCTTCAGCGGCTTGCTCATTGGATCGATGTATCAAACGCACAACGCGACCTCATCGGCGTAGAAGTCCCAGTCAACGTCACAGTTGCCCCTGGAGTTGAACTACGAGGACGCATTGACCGCCTTGAGCGAAACGAGTCTGATGAATATCACATTGTCGACTTTAAGACTGGTAAACAAGCCGCGACCAAAGAAGAAGCCAATGATAATAAACAGCTCTTGGCGTATCAGCTAGCACTGCATCGTGGGCAGCTTGTACACCGAGACGATGAACCAGCGATCGTAACCGCACCTGAACAACAAGGTCTTGCCGTTGATCAGGCAGTGTTGGTTTATCCCGCAACTGATACCAAATCAGTGACTACGAGGGAACAAGCTCCCAAAGAACCAGAAGAACTAGAAAAATTCTCTGCTACGTTGCCGGCGCTCCTTGAGAGCTTGTCTGGTCCACAACTCATCGCACGTGTTAATTCACGGTGCGAGCAGTGCAAGATCAAAACGATGTGCCCCGTTCAACCCGAAGGAAAGATGATCCCAGAATGCTAAGCCCTCAGGAACTCTCACGAGCACTGGGACAAAAGTTTCCCCCCACGCCGCAACAAGCAGATGTTATTAGTGCACCCCTTGCCCCCACACTCGTGGTTGCTGGAGCAGGTGCAGGAAAAACGGAAACGATGGCCGCCAGAGTAGTGTGGCTCGTTGCTAGTGGACTCGTCGACCCCGATCGTGTCTTAGGACTGACATTTACGCGCAAAGCGGCACAGCAGCTGTCCAAACGTATCCGTGATCGTCTTGAACAACTAGCAGGCATTGATAACCTGCGCGATCTAGATCCGACAGGCGCATTGGCTACAAAGCTAGAAGCGATTGCTCCCACCGTATCCACCTACGACTCCTATGCAGGGCGCCTGATCAGCGAATACGGTTTGTTGCTTCCTGTAGAACCTTCGTCGCGTCTTATCTCCCAAACAGAGTTATTCCAGATTGCGCATTCGATAGTGTCTGCTCACACAGGTGCACTCAACACCTCGAATTCCCCCAACACCGTGACCTCTACGCTGATGTCTTTGGTTTCGGAAATGGACAACCACATGGTGTCGCCCCCAGACATCGAGGAAGAATCAGCGGCATTTCTTGCCATGATCGAAGATGTCGAAGCAACAAGTAAACGGGCACCAAGCAAAGAAGTGTATAAATGGCGCGACACACAGGTACTGCGCAATGAACTTTTGCCGCTAGTTGTACAGCTGAAAGCTTATCTAGCAGAGAACCACCTCATGACCTTCGGCGAGCAAATGTCATTAGCAGCCCGTCTTGCTGAAGAAAACCCACAGGTGGGAGCGTCGCAACGCAATAGGTATCAGATCATCATGCTTGATGAATATCAAGATACCGGCCACGCACAGCGCGTGCTTCTTAAAAGTCTATTTGCTGGCACTGCGGTCACCGCAGTTGGTGATCCCATGCAATCTATCTACGGCTGGCGTGGCGCTACTGCAGCCAACCTTGAAAGATTCCTCACAGACTTCGGATGTGATGGTGCTCCCGCTGCCAAAAAAGAACTCACCGTGTCGTTTAGAAACCCTCCTGAGGTTCTCGACTTAGCTAACCGAGTATCTCGGGAGCTGCTGGGCGTACCCGAAGACCCGCGACGACCAGTGCAACCCCTCGAACCAGGTCCTGCAGCATTAAAAGGCACAGTGAGATTGGGTTTTTTCCCATCGATGGACGAAGAGCGCTCCTATGTTGCTGACCAATTAGCGCAAGCCTATGAGCAGCGCAGCAGTGAGCATCCGTTTACCGCGGCAGTGCTTGTTCGCAAACGCAAGCACTCGGCTGCGATTGCTCTGGAATTACAACAACGTGGGGTTCCAGTAGAAATTGTCGGACTCGCAGGACTACTCGGTATTCCTGAAGTTGCGGATTTAGTAGCTATTGCCACGTTGCTGGTGCGTCCTTACGATACTCAAGCCGCTATGCGTATTTTGGCAGGACCCAGCGTTGGACTTGGCATGGCCGACCTCATGGCTTTGAGCGATCGCGCCTACAACCTCAGTGGCCGAGATCGGCGTGTCACAACCAAATTATCGCGTGATCCTCTTGAACGGTTAAAGCAGATCATTGCCGATACAATTCCCAGTGACCAAGATTCTATAGTGGGTCTTGCAGAAGCAGTGGCTGACCTCGATGAACGCCTCGACAGCAGCGATGGGCCACGATACAGCGCGAAAGGCAGTGAGCGGTTACGAGCGCTTGCCGCACGACTGCGCTACCTACGCACCAACAGTCTAAGCAATTCCTTGCCTGATCTTTTCACAGACATTGAACGAATATTCGGCATTCGCACCGAGGTACTACAACGAGAAGACCCTCGTAGTGACGGAGCAACCGGAACAACGCATCTAGACCGGTTTGCAGAAGTTGTTCAAGATTTCTCACGCATCCCAGGCGCCAACCTTGGTCTGCTTCTGGACTACCTCTCCCTGGCGGAATCTGAAGAAAACGGACTTGAACCTGGTGAAGTACAAGTTACAGCTGACCGTGTCCAGATCCTTACCGTGCATAAAGCCAAAGGCCTGGAATGGCAACACGTTGCGGTTTTGCATGCCGACGCCAACACCTATGTGGCCAAAGCTTCGACATGGCTGACAAACGCTTCAGCTGTGCCTTCAGCACTCCGCGGTGATGCAAAAGGCGACGAGGATCTTGTAGGCGCGCCCGTTTTTGAAATCGATACCCCAGAAACCGCTGCAGAACTGACAAAAGCAGGAAAAGCGCATATTGCGGACTTTAAACAAGTAGCCGCAGAAGAAAATGCGCGCCTGTTTTACGTAGCGATCACCCGTGCAGAACAACAAGTCCTTGTTACAGCATCTGCGGACCCTTCAAAGAAACGACCAGTCTTGCCCTACGAGTATCTCACCATGCTGCACAATGATTTCCCAGACAGCGTTGAAGAATGGCATGAACGTAGTGAATCACAAGATTATGTTCCACCGGCACCTGAAGAAGCCGTATTTCCACCCAACTATGCAGTTGCGGGGGCAGAAGAAGTATTTGCCGCTATGCAGAATCCGCCAGATCTGATCAGCGACGATGACTTGTTTGAACGCTGGGAAAAAGAAGTAAGCGCGCTGATCGAAGAACATGAGCAGCTCTCTGCACCTGTCGTCACCGTCGATATTGGAGTAGAACTTACCGCTACCGATATCGTCAACCTTGCCAAGAGCCCGGAGAACTTTGCTCAACGCAGACGACGCCCTGTGCCATTCAAACCTAATTCCTATGCTAAGCGAGGCACAGCATTCCACGAATGGTTGGAGAATCGTTTTGGTGCAGAGGCCTTACTTGATGAATCAGAACTGCCAGGAATTGGAGAAGAACTCGACGATTCTGACCTCGATAGCTTGAAAGAAGCATTCCTTGAAAGTGAATGGGCAGACCGTACACCAGAGCACGTTGAGCACCCCTTTGAAGTATCAATTGGGCACCACATAGTTCGTGGGCGCATGGACGCAGTGTTTAAAAACCCCGACGGACGATGGATAGTCGTCGATTGGAAAACCGGTCAGCCGCCTACAGACAATCACGAAAAAGAATCGGTAGCGATGCAGCTGGCAGTTTATCGACTCGCATGGGCACGACTCCAAGGAATTGATGTGGATCGAGTCGACGCAGTATTCCACTATGTGGGCAGAAATGTGACATACAGGCCACAACAATTACCTGATGGGGAAGAACTTGCATTGAAACTAGACCCAAGCGTGTAGTCTTGACTAGCAATTTGGAAAGATTCTAGGAGCACTCAACGAATATGTCGGCAAAGCCATTGCCTAATCGCGAAACCTACAGGTTCCGTGGAAACGACGAGCTCACCGAGCTGCCCGAGCACACACTGCTCAACATTATTCGTATCCCCGGTAACCCCTTGGTCAGCCCTATTCGTCTGATCGCACGGCGATTTGGCTATGCGCTTGCGCTCATCATCATCGTGGCGCTAGTGGTGTATCTCGACGAAGGAGGGTACAGCGAGCACCTGACCTTTATCGATGCGCTGTACTACTCAGCGGTATCGCTATCAACCACCGGCTATGGCGATATCACCCCCATTACTCAAAGCGCCCGATTGCTCAACATCATTATCATTACACCGCTGCGCCTCGCATTCGTGATCCTCTTGGTCGGTACCACCTTGTCGGTGCTGACAGAAGAATCACGTCGTGCATGGAAGATTCAACGCTGGAGAAAACGAATGCGTAACCACACAGTTGTTATCGGATACGGAACCAAAGGTCGCTCGGCCATTGCTGCACTGCTGGCTGACGGTGTAGCCCCCAAAGACATCGTGGTGGTTGATACCGACAGCGCAGCGCTGGAAGCAGCAAACAACGCTGGTCTAGTCACCGTGAACGGTTCGGCTACTAAATCGGAAGTGCTCAAACTCGCCGGCGTTCCTAAAGCAAAAGCAGTGGTGGTAGCCCCCAACATTGACGATACTGCCGTGCTGGTCACGCTATCTGTACGAGAGCTTTCCCCTAGCGCATGGATTGTTGCAAGCGTGCGTGAATCGGAAAACCAGCACTTGCTTGAGCAATCGGGAGCCGATTCTGTAGTCATTTCTTCCGAAACCGCAGGCCGCATGTTGGGACTTGCTACCGTAACTCCATCGGTTGTGGAGATGATGGAAGACCTGCTGTCCCCAGACGAAGGCTTCTCTGTTGCAGAGCGCCCCATTGGTGAGGACGAAGTAGGCGCTAACCCACGCCACCTCGCCGACATCGTCCTCGGAGTGGTTCGTTCTGGAGAGCTGTACCGCATTGACTCCCCAGAAGCAGAAACAGTAGAACCAGGTGATCGTCTGCTCTATGTTCGTCGTGTGTTTAGTGAGGATGTTCGCGATTAACACCTGCCTTCGTGTCGATTCTGCAGGACGCGTGCCGGTAGTGAACGGCACGCCGGTGACCAGTACAGCTTGCTCACATAGCGGTGCTACCTACCCAGTGACAAGTACGCTCTGTGTTCAGCGTGTATCAACAGCTGAGGCGAAGGCCGTTACAGGAGAAAGCGCACGAGTCACAGATAGCTGGGTTATGGAAGCTATCGCCGTACTTCGCCATCGGGAGAGCACTCTTTTTGATCCGCTTACCGGCCGTCCACTGACATTTCACCCCGATCGCATAGCAGGAGAAACCGAAGCAGGGGCAGAAGTCTTTCCCCGTATCGATCCTGCAGTGATCGGGCTTATAGAACTTGCAGGACAAGGCCGCATTCTCATCGCTGAAAACGCACAGCGCCCAGGCTTCTTTTCACTCATCGCAGGCTATGTGGGACTCGGAGAAACCTGCGAAGAAGCCATGGCGCGAGAAGCCCTCGAAGAAACCGGACGTCGCATTACCCAGGTGCGCTATGTGCGCAGTCAGCCTTGGCCCTATAGCGGGGCCCTCATGATGGGCATGGTGGCAACCACAACCGATGAGCACCCCATACAACCCCTTGATGGTGAGCTCGCGAGGATAGCATGGGCGTCGCGACGTGAGCTTCGTGAAGGTGCTTTTACCTTGCCACATCGAAATTCTTTAGCGTTCCAATTGATCACAGAATGGGTGGGACAACATGATTAACTTGGATGATCTTGATGATGACCAGCGAGCAGCCGCCGAGGCGCCGCGTGGTCCGGTAGCCATTTTGGCTGGTGCGGGAACAGGCAAAACGAGAACGATCACTTACCGGATAGCGCACTTGATTGACCGTGGCATGGCAAGCCCGCACCGCGTACTCGCAGTGACCTTTACGCGTCGCGCTGCTGGGGAAATGCGGCACCGTCTTGGGCTGATGGGCGTTGGAGGTGTACAAGCCCAAACATTTCACTCCGCAGCGCTGCGACAGCTGCGTTACTTTTGGCCACAAGTAGCCGGAGATTTGCCATGGCGGATTGTAGACAACAAATTTTCCCTTGTAGGTCGCGCGACTCGTAGCGTCGGGGTGGAATCATCAACCGAAAATGTTCGGGATCTACTCAGCGAAATTGAGTGGGCCAAGGCAGCACTGATCACTCCCGATAACTATGTGGAACGTCTCAACGGGCGCAAGACCCCAGTAGCGGCGGAAAAAGTTGCGGAAGTCTATCGGAGATACGAGCAGTCGAAAACAGCACCGGAAGGAATGCTGCTCGACTTTGATGACTTGCTGCTTCATACGGCCGGAGCCATCGAGAATTCTGCTGCTATCGCAGAGGAATTTCGGCAACAATACCGCACGTTTGTTGTCGACGAGTACCAGGACGTGACACCACTACAGCAGCGGGTCTTAGACGCATGGCTTGGTGAGCGTGATGACTTAACCGTGGTGGGCGATGCCAATCAGACGATCTACTCGTTTACAGGTGCGTCACCAGACTACTTACTGGGGTTTTCTCGCAAGTATCCCCACGCCACGGTGGTGAAACTGCAACGAGACTACCGTTCCACTCCGCAGATCACGGACCTAGCCAACCGCGTGATCGACCAAGCAGTAGGCCGAATCGCAGGTACTCGGTTGGAATTAGAAGGAATGCGTACAGCAGGACCACAACCAGAATTCCAAGAGTTCAGCGACGAACCCGCAGAAGCACACGCCGTCGCCTTGAAAATCAAGCAGCTTCTAGCACAAGGCATGCCTGCTTCCGAGATCGCAATTTTGTACCGGATTAATGCTCAATCTGCGACTTTCGAACAAGCCCTCGATGATGCCGGAATTGTGTATCAAGTTCGTGGCGGTGAGGAATTCTTCCAACGCTCGGAAATCAAACAAGCAATGTCAGAGATCATTCGGGCTACCCAACGCGATGATCTTCCCGACGCCCGAGGAGTAGACCTAGAGCGCATTGTGCGCGCAATCTTAGCCCCGCTGGGACTAAGTAAACATGAGCCAGAAGGCGCCCGTGCACGCGAGCGTTGGCAGTCCTTGGAAGCCCTTGCAGAATTGAGCTTGGAGATCGGCCAAGCAACACCAGACTTAAACCTCCAAGGGCTGTTGGCTGCACTGAACCAGCGAGCAAGCGCGAAACATCCTCCCACCATGCAGGGAGTTACTTTGGCCTCCTTGCACGCAGCAAAAGGCTTGGAATGGGACGCGGTATTCCTCGTCGGGCTTGTCGACGGCACCCTGCCGATTTCTCATGCGATGAAAGCGGGTGATCATGCCATCGAGGAAGAACGTCGACTGTTTTATGTAGGTGTGACCCGCGCTCGAGAGATTTTGTATTGCTCGTGGGCAAAAGCTCGCCAAGAAGGAGGACGTGCAACACGAAAGCGGACTCGTTTTTTGGACAGCATAGTTCCTGAACTCGATGTTTCCTCCGTACCACCACGCTCTAAACGGCGCCAGCGCTGCCGTGTATGCGGTACCACATTGAATAGTCCTGCCGAACGTATCGTAGGACGTTGCGACCAATGCCCCAGCGGAGTTGACGGAGAGGTGTTTGAAACTCTGCGGAAATGGCGAGCGGACACAGCCCGTGAACTCAACGTTCCGGCCTATATTGTGTTCACCGATGCCACCTTGCATGCGATTGCCGAAAATCTTCCGCAATCCGCCGAAGAGCTGATGCAGATTTCTGGAATAGGGCAGGTCAAAGTAGAACGTTTTGGCCCAGGTCTGCTAGAAACGCTTGCTCAGTTCCAGTAAGCGGATCACAATCCCAACGGCTCGACCAACATAATGGGCATCGAGAATGCGGACTCATGATTTCAGAAGAAAGCTCCCCGTCGGGGGAGACGCGGATAACCAGCCCCGCTGTGACCGTGACGCGTTGGCGAGGTTCACTCAGCTGTTCTACCAACCGCGTTACACGTGCGGCGGTCGCATATGTTAATGCCGCAGGTGCCGTTAGGGGAGCAGCGGCATTTTTTAACAGTGCCGGCCTTTGCGGATCTGCGTCGCTACGGTAGAGATCTGTGCAGAGTCCACAGGGGCCGCGGCCGTCGATACGCACCGGTCCGATAATGGCATGGTTATCCATCAAGCCCACAGGAATCATGGTTTTTACTTCCACCAGTTCTTGGGCGATATGAGAAAAACTGGGAGTGGAGTTAACCCAGATAAGAGGAACCTCACGAGATAACAGGGATTCCAAAGTCATACAGCGTTGAATAGTGTGTGCTTGGACCACACTGATACCAGCACTGCCCAGCACCGCTTTTGTCGGCGCGACCAGCGGTCCGAATCCGCCGACAGCAACAGTGAGGTTTCTTGCTACGGTCGAGAGGACTCGGTGATGCAGGAGATCGTCGATAAGCCCGCGGGCCGCCACGGGTTGTAATCCGGCCTCTGTTAGCTGTTCGATTGCGGTTGTTTTTGCAATTGGCTGCCAGAAACCGCGTAATACTTGTACGATCGCAACAATAAGGCTTTCTGGCGCAGCAAAAATGCCTGCGTTGGCTGAGTCGAGTCCAAATTGAATACCTTCTGGCCGTAGCAGCACTTGGGCGTGCGGGCTAAGGCTTATGAGTCCCCCCTGATTCATGTCCACTATTGCACCACAGAAAGCGGGTTGCTGTCATGTCCAAGCGAACAACCCCCACCTATCCGGTCGAAGTGATCCGGTCGGATCGACGTACTCGGACTGTGTCGGCACGCTTAGTGGGTGGCAAAATTCTCATCAGAATCCCAGCGTCGATGTCAAAGAAGGACGAGAAAAAATTCGTCGCTGAAATGGTGGATAAAGTGCGCACTAAAACGCAGTCATCAGCCCCTACAGATGAGGCATTACTTCACCGTGCACAGCACCTTAACCGCACGGTGTTAGAAAACCGTGCCACGATCGGGTCCATTCGGTGGGTAACCAACCAAACACGGCGCTGGGGGTCGTGTTCTCAGACGACGAACGACATCCGCATTTCGCACCGGTTACAAGGCGTACCAGATTATGTTCTCGATGCCGTGATCATCCATGAGATGGTGCATACCTTTATCGAAGGTGGTCATTCCCCAGAATTTTGGCAGTGGGCAGACAAAGCCCCCAAAGCTGAACGCGCCAAGGGATATCTTGAGGCGTGGCAGCGCATGGGGGACGTTGGCTAGTCGTTCTTGGGGGAATCCTCATCAGGATCGGAGGGGTTTTCTCGCTGTTCCTTTTGTTGCTCTTCAGACTGCTGGGAGAGCATTTCTTCGAGCTTGGTGATCTCTGCGATGGGATCAAATTCATCGGCTGAGGCGGTATCGAGTAGGCCGTCGATAAATTCCGCAGAGTTGTCTAGGTCTTCAGCAACAGGGAGGAAATCGGGGTGGTCCCACACGTGGTCGCGCTTCTCCATCCCCACGGCTACGTCTACACGACGCCAAAGCTCTTGGGCTTCTGCAACTTTGGGAGCGCCGAATTCAATGCCCACCACCTGGGCGAATGCTTTTTCAGCGGAACCGCCAGTTGCGCGACGCCGCCGCCATGCTTCATTCAACGCTGCAGTCGAAGGAACACGGGATCCCATTGCCTCGGTGACAACGTGTTCGACCCAGCCCTCGATCAACGCGAGCAGGGTTTCAAGACGAGAAACCGCATTAGCGTTACGAGAAGTAATGCGAGGGCTCATATCCAAGTTCTGCATACGCTCCATTGCCTCATGAATGGCGGCAGGATCGCCGGATTCGAGGTTCATTTCGCGCATAGCTTCTTCGATATGGGAGGTGTCAATGACCAAACCGGCAGCATACTCCTCAACGGAGGCGACGATCTGTTCAGCAAGCCATGGAACGTGACGCAACAATCGCTGACGCGCAGCTTCACGCGCAGCAAGGTATACCAGCACTTCACGCTGTTCGATCTTGAGTCCTTGGGTTTCCTTGCGCACGTTATTGATCATCAGCGCAGTAACACCAGCCGGTGCGATAGGAACACCAAAATCGGTGCCAGAAAGGGTCTGAGTAGCAAGATCGCCTAGAGCATGGCCCAGTTGCATGCCAAAGTTTATACCCGACATCTGATTCATCATTTGCATCATGGGGCCGACCATTTCACGCGCTTCCTCAGGAAGGGAATCGAGCTGAGCCTGGGCCATATGCTCGGCAACAGGAGTGACCATGCGTTTCCACATCGGCAGGGTGTGCGTGAGCCAATCGTTAGCCGACCACGCCTCGACTTTGTTGCTGGCAGTAGGCAAGATGGTGGCGTCGTCAAGCCAAAGTTCCACGAGGTTAACGGCCTCGGTGACGGCCTTGGTATCTGCCTCTGTGGCGGCAGAAGCCTTCGCCGATTCGATCTGCTGGCGGGCAATGCGTTCTGCTAGAGCGTAGTTGACAGCGCCTTGCCCTTCGGGGGAATTCATGGACGAACCCATGCCGGACAGCATCTGTCCGAATTGATTAAGCATGTCCCCCAAGCCGCCGGAACCAAACGGGTTGGAGCCACGGGAGTTGTCATCGTCGTCGCCGCGCCCACCGAAGTTGAAGGAGAATCCGAAGCCATTGCTATTCATGGCATAAACGGTACAGAAAAACCCGACGCTGGCGCCATGATTGGTACAACGCTGTCAGCGAACATGTAACCTTGTCTCTCGTGAAACGACGCGTGAACACTCTCGTCCTCGGCGCAATCCCCGTGGTCGCATTGGCAGCTTTGGTAACTCTGGACCATATTCCAGGCACCGACATTGATCTCACCGTGCCCTATGCGGCTGAAGGCCCAGGCCCCACCGTGAATACCTTGGGTGAAGTTGATGGCAAACCCGTAGTCAATGTTTCTGGTGCAGAAATTGATAAAACTACTGGAAACCTCAACATGACCACCGTTTCCGTGCGCACACACTTGACCCTTGGCAAAGCGCTGGGACGGTGGCTAATCGCCCACGACACACTCGTGCCCATTGAGCAGATCTTCCCTCAAGGAAAAACGCCTGAGGAAGTTGACGAGGTAAACAAGGCCGCTTTTAGCACCTCGGAGGCATCGGCAACCATCGCCGCGATGAATCAACTACATAAACCAGTAGACACCGTGGTCGCGCAGATCAGCCCCGAAGCCCCAGCTGCCAAGGTAATGGTAGAAGGAGACGTGATTACGCAGGTTGCAGGAGCTAAAGTAATCGGACCAAGCCAAGTGCGCGATGCGGTGCGCGCGAAAAAACCAGGCGAGACGATCTCCATCGGTTTCCTTCGCGATGGCAAGCAATTGACTAGGGAAGTCACGTTAGGCAAACACCCCGAGGACGACAAAGTCGCGTTCCTTGGCGTGAGCATGACAGCACGGCCTGCCGACGGAATCACCGTCGACTATAACCTTGAAGATATCGGCGGACCTTCTGCAGGTTTGATTTTCTCCCTCGCGGTAGTAGACAAACTTAGCCCAGGCGAAATCAACGGAGGTAAATTCGTTGCTGGAACCGGAACCATCGACGACGACGGCACAGTCGGTCCCATTGGCGGCATTCGCCATAAAGTACGCGCAGCGCGTGACGCCGGCGCCGAGGTATTCCTCGCCCCAGAGAAAAACTGCAGCGAGGCAATCAAAGGAAAGCCAGGTGACATGGTGGTCATCAGCGTTGATTCGCTTAGCGACGCCATCCACCAGCTGGATAACTTCAAAGCTGGTAAAGAAGTAAAAACCTGCTCATAAAAAGCAGCGTTTTACTTTGAGGAAGGAGTCGGTTCCGCAGTCGACTCCTTTTTTGGTGCTTGTGCAAGACCCAACTCATAAATGTGCTCGGCAGGATCGACCTCGTCAGTGGACACCATCTGCTGCATGACAAGCCCATTATCGTTATCTACCACGGTAATAACCGCAGTACCGCCAAGAGTGGACCATCCCACCACGCGGCGGCCAGTGTCCTCAATAACCCGAGAACTACGCAGCTCGGTTAACAGTTGAGTCGTCGAAGCTGCTTTAGCATCGGATTTGAAAAACTGGAACTGGCCGACAGCATGCCCCGAGCAAGCCATCGAGTTTTGTACTCCGTTGGCATCGCAGGTATCAAACTGGGCAAAAAGTGATTCCGGAGCTAGCGCCCCGAACTGCTCAAATGCCTGCTGAACATTTTTGTGCTTTGAATCCAACTTCGGAGGCACGCTGGTTGATGCTTCGGCCTGTGAAGAAAGCGCAGATGTTTGTGCTGTGCTATTTGCCGAAGAGCTACTCGATGTAGCGGAACTAGGTGCAGCACTACTGGTTGCAGATGGAGATTGCGCAGTTTGTGGAGTCGTTTGTGGTGCGTCTGGCTTATCACCAGAACATGCGCTCACACCACTAAGCGCGACAACAACAGCGCACGCGCTAACGCAACGGACCACCACGCTAGAGCGCTGCACAGTAGCAAAACCTAAAGGCACGAAAGACACCAAGACCAATCTTTAATGAAGGGGTGAGGACACAAACTATAAAGAACTATCTTAATCGAGAGTGGCGCGCAGCGCGGCGATAACGCCAGGGGCTACACCTGGGCCACCACGCAATTCGATGTCATCTTCTGCAAAGGGGCCGCGTTCTGCGAGTTCTTCCTCTGTTGGGCGGATCTGCAGCAAGGTCAGGTCGGCGTCGCCACGCAGTACTCCGCTATACAACCGCGCCGGGCGTGCCTCAGCGTTTTCTGCGGAAGAATCGCGAAACATGATCTCCTGTGCGAGCACAGCACCCACAACCTGTTCCGGCCAAGTAATCCGTGAAACGTAGTCGCCCAGTTCTTCAGAACCAGGGCGAATGTGCTCAGGGAGGTTGTCTTGGACAACAAGCGCGAGCGGGGAGTCATCGTCATCAGGCAGCGCTTGGCCGATGAGTTCGGCGGGAACCAACGCGAACAGGGTAGGGGGAGCATCCCAGCCTTCTGCATGGATGAAGTCGACGGCTTCGAGCATGGCCTTATTTAACGCCTGAGGTGGGTACTGCATGCCACTCATATCAATTCCTTCGCAATCACGTGACGGCAAACTATCGTAAAGTAGGACATTACCTTTGCTAGCTCAGAAAGGTGGCACCTGGGTTGTCATGAGCGCGCAGTTTTAGGGCTGCTTGCTCGGCAACGCTATGGTGGACAAAACCTAACTGAAAAATAATTTAAGGAGTTCCAAGTTGGCGACCGGCTTTACGCGCCCAGCTGCTGCACCGAAGCGGCCGCAACGGCGATTAACGTGGTTGATTCCACTATTGATGATTTTGGGAGCACTCGTTCCTACCGTTGTTGGCCTCTACACCGACTGGTTGTGGTTCGGTGAAGTTGACTTTAGGGGGGTGTTTAACAAGGTCATTGCCACCCGCATCGGGCTCTTTGTAGGGTTCGGGCTTCTCGCCGGAATCGTGACATTCTTCGCCGGTTGGTTCACATACCGTGGCCGTCCCGATGAACTTGAGTTCTTCGATCCTGACAGCCCCGTCGTGCAATACCGCGCAGCCGTAGAAAAGGGAGTGCACCGCTTCCTTATCGTGCTGCCTGTAGTCATCGGCGTTGCCGCAGGATTCCTTGGCCAGCAGGCATGGCAAACTGTTCAGTTGTTCTTCAACCGCCAAGACTTCGGCGTTTCTGATCAACAGTTTGGGATGGACTACGGATTCTATGCGTTCACACTGCCGGCATTGCGTCTGGTAGTCAGTACGTTCTCTATTTTGCTGGTCGTAGCATTCCTCATTGCGTTGGTGGGGCACTACCTGCTGGGTGGCATTCGTGCGGGTAACCAAGCCGCAGGCGTGAAAGGATCGATCACCAACTATGCCAAGGTGCAGCTTGCTGTCACCGGTGGGCTGTATTTGCTGGTTCGCATGGTCAGCTACTGGTTGGATCGATACTCCTTGTTGAACAATTCTCACGAGACTTTTACCGGCGGTAGCTACACCGATATCAACGCTGTGCTGCCTGCCAAGATTGTGCTCTTAGTTATTTCAGCAGTCGTGGCAATTTCGTTCTTCTCTGTGATCGTGACCAAAGATTTGCGTATTCCTGCAATCTCTACAGTGTTGATGATCGTGAGCTCGTTGGCTATCGGTAACGCCTGGCCAATCATGATGGAGCGTTTCTCTGTTTCCCCAAACCGCGCCGAAAAAGAATCCGAATACATTTCTCGCAATATCGAGGCAACCCGCTACGCCTATGGCATTACCGACGATGCCGTGACCTATAAAGATAACTGGGGAGCCAAGGGTGCTTCCTCAGAAAAGGTCGCTTCGGATTCTGCAACGGTGAGCAACATTCGTCTGTTGGACCCAGAGATCATTTCTCCAACATTTACCCAGCAACAGCAGCTGCGTAACTTCTATGGATTCCCCAAGTCGCTTGCGATGGACCGTTACGTTATCGACGGTGAATTGCGCGATTTTGTTGTGGCTGCCCGCGAGCTCGACCCCAATGCTCTGAAAGAAAACCAGCGTGACTGGATCAACCGACACACTGTGTATACACACGGCAACGGAATTGTTGCGGCACAAGCAAACCAGGTTGATGAAGTTGCGCGCGATGTGGGATCAGCTCGTGGCGGTTACCCCGTTTACACAGTCTCTGATCTGCAGACTACGGACAAAGAAGCTCAAGAACTCGGCATCGTGGTCAAGGAACCTCGCATCTACTACGGTCCAGTGATTGCTTCTGCTACTGATGGTGCTGACTATGCCGTAGTGGGCTCCGAGAATGATTCATCGGTGGAATACGACACAGATTCCTCCACCTACACTTATCAGGGTCAAGGTGGCGTGAAAATCGGCAACGTGATCAACCGTGCTGCTTTTGCCATGCGTTACCAAGAGCTGAACCTCATCCTGTCGGATCGTGTGAACGGCAATTCCAAGATTTTGTACGATCGCGATCCTCGCGAACGCGTTCACAATGTCGCTCCTTGGCTGACCACAGATTCCACCACCTACCCAGCTGTGATTGATGGCCGTGTGAAGTGGATCGTTGATGGCTACACCACGCTGACATCTTTGCCATACGCCCAGCGCACCTCGCTATCGGAAGCAACGAACGATACCACCGCACAAGTAGGAAACAGCGCTCAGCGCCTAGTCACCGACAATGTTGGTTACATCCGCAACTCGGTTAAGGCAGTCGTGGACAGCTACGACGGCAGCGTTGATCTTTACGAGTTCGACGAAAAAGACCCAGTGCTTAAGGCATGGAAGGGTGTTTTCCCAGGCACGGTGAAGGCAAAGTCTGAGATCTCTGAAGAGCTCATGAACCACCTGCGCTACCCAGAAGATATGTTCAAAGTGCAGCGTAAGATGCTTGCGCGTTACCACGTTGATGATGCCCGTGACTTCTTTACCAATGACCGCTTCTGGTCTGTTCCTTCTGATCCTTCGGCAACTGAAGGTCAAAAAGATGTAGCACAGCCGGCATACTATGTTGTCGCTGCTGATCCAGATACCGGAAAGCCTAGCTTCCAGCTGATCACGCCATTCCGTGGCCTCCAGCGTGAGTACTTGGCAGCGCACATGTCGGTGAGCTCGGACCCAGATAACTATGGCAAGATCACCGTCCGCGTTCTGCCAACCGACACCCTGACGCAGGGACCAAAGCAGGCCCAAGACACCATGATGTCATCTGATCAG
The DNA here is from genome assembly GCF_902702935.1 of Corynebacterium rouxii. Classification (NCBI taxonomy): domain Bacteria; kingdom Bacillati; phylum Actinomycetota; class Actinomycetes; order Mycobacteriales; family Corynebacteriaceae; genus Corynebacterium; species Corynebacterium rouxii. The sequence goes on from NZ_LR738855.1 coordinate 703,087, forward strand.
ATTGCGTCTGATCGCACCTTGTGGAAAGACACCAACGATCTGTTTAACGGCAACCTGTTAACTCTGCCAGTAGGTGATGGCGACATTTTGTACGTGGAGCCTTTGTACTCGCAGCGTAAGAACCAAGCCTCGGCATTCCCTAAGTTGTTGCGTGTTCTGGTTTCGTACCAAGGCAAGGTGGGGTATGCCCCGACGATCGCTGAAGCTCTCTCTCAGGTAGGTATTGACCCTAAAGAAGCTCAGGATCTAGGAGAGGCTAAGGGGCTCAAGCCGGAGGCCCAGAACGCTGATAAGCCAGGAGACAAGGAAAACAAGGGGCAAAGCACCCCTTCCGCTCCAGCATCGGGTACGGGTACGACCGGTGAGGCAATTGGCAAGATTAACGACGCACTGACCAAACTGCAGTCGGCAAAGAATGGTTCTAACGAAGAGTATGGCCGTGCTCTTGACGAGCTAGACAAAGCCGTGGAGGAATACCGAAAGGTTGCGGGGCAGTAGTAGTCAGTTGCTGTTGCTAGTGAGAAATTGAGCTAGAAACATCCGGTGAACAGCGGATTTGTGTTGTTTGCCGGATGTATGTAAAGTTACATCCCGTTGCAGAGAACAGTAATAAAAAGAAATTGTTCTTCGCTTCCGTCGCGGGGTGGAGCAGCTCGGTAGCTCGCTGGGCTCATAACCCAGAGGTCGTAGGTTCAAATCCTGCCCCCGCTACTATTAAGACCCTCGGTTTTCTTATGTGAACCGAGGGTCTTCTTGTGTTTTCTGTCTCTTAGTTTTGGCGTAGGTATGTTTTGGGTGGCAGGCGCATCGATCCTTGCTGGTGGTGCACTTGCCACTTCTTTGGCACAGGCAACAACGCATTCGCCAGAACGGCATTCGCACGAATGGTGTCATAAGACCTTTGGTGAGGAGCAACACGATCTTTGCAAGTATTACAACTGGGCTAAGGATGCCGCCCATCGCGTAAGAAGCGAAAAAGACACTCAATATTAGGGGAACTCTTTTGATCCAGCATGTCCAGTAATCGCTCGGATTAGTTTGAACCTCATTACTTCCTACTTGAGCGCTGTGCATGCTGAGTTTCCGGGCGGGCAACCACCTGCGTATTGGAAACATTATTTTGATTTAGTGGTAGCTGATTGTGGTTCGCCGAGTGCGGCGCTTACTGCATACAACGCTCATCTCACGGTTGATTTAGCTCAGGCCGTTAAAGATAGTGGAGCGATGTGGGCGGATTTTGGCGCCTATCAAGGTGTGGATAGTGTCATTGCTGCACAGTCGGATGCAATTATTAAAGCAACCAATGATGCATATGGTGTCGATCTTGGTGTGCTGCTGCATGGGATTGCTGTGAATATCCCAGTTCACGACCTTCGTAGGGACGCGATAGTAGCGGGGGACCAGGTGTATTCCGCACAAGCGTTTAGGTTGGGGGATCGATTTGCGGCAGCCAAGTGCTCTGGCGCATGCGAAGGATGCGATGGAGGCTCAGCGGAATGCTATTGACGCTGAGCTTTCGCGTAACGATGTGCTTCGTGTTTGCGCTGGAACCTCGAAGATACCGGTTTCTCGAGGGTGATTGTTCTCGTTCATTTTTGGCGAGAAACAAGGCAATTATGTGTGTTCGTTCGGCGTTTACGTAGGTAGTGAAAAAACTCATATCTATGACTAAAAGTGACAATTTCGAGGTTTGTCCAGCGGGAAACACGTTATGACCACTTAAAACAAAAAGTGGACATGGTCATATGTTTGGGTTTGGTTGGTTTTGTGATCTTTTCCTAGTGTTTTCAACGTGCGTTACAGGACAAAAATGCCTAAATTTGTGAGTTATGAGCCCGAGAAAAATTGGAGTGACCGAAGTCGCTCTGCGCGACGCACATCAGAGCTTGTTTGCAACCCGCATGGCAATGGAAGACATGGTTGCCTCATGCGAGGACATTGACAACGCAGGCTTTTGGAGTGTGGAGTGCTGGGGCGGCGCAACGTACGACGCCTGCATCCGATTCCTCAATGAAGATCCATGGGAGCGCTTGCGCACCTTCCGCAAGTTGATGCCTAATTCGAAGCTACAGATGCTGCTTCGTGGCCAGAATCTTCTGGGATACCGCCACTACGAGGACACTGTGGTGGATAAGTTTGTGGAGAAGTCCAAAGAAAACGGCATGGACGTATTCCGTGTCTTTGACGCTTTGAACGATCCACGCAACATGGAACGCGCTATGCAAGCGGTGAAGAAAGTGGGCGGCCATGCCCAAGGTACAATCTGCTACACCGTGTCGCCACTGCACACTGTAGAGGGATACATTGAGCAAGCAGGTCGTTTGCTCGACATGGGTGCTGATTCCATCGCTTTGAAAGACATGGCTGCACTCTTGAAGCCACAGCCTGCCTATGATGTCATCCGCGGCATCAAGGAGACATACGGCGAAGACGCCCAGATTAACGTCCACTGCCACTCGACTACTGGTGTTACCTTGGTGACCTTGATGAAGGCCATTGAGGCTGGTGCCGATGTCGTCGACACCGCAATTTCTTCCTTGTCGCTCGGCCCAGGCCACAACCCCACCGAGTCTCTTGTAGAAATGCTTGAGGGTACTGAGTACACCACGGATCTCGATATTGATCGTTTGATCAAGATTCGTGACCACTTCAAGGCAATTCGTCCGAAGTACAAAGAGTTCGAGTCGAAGACCTTGGTGGACACCAACATCTTCCTTTCGCAGATCCCTGGCGGCATGCTCTCCAACATGGAAAGCCAGCTCACGGCTCAAGGTGCGGGCGACCGTATCGACGAAGTGATGCGCGAAGTGCCAATCGTTCGTAAAGACGCTGGTTACCCACCACTCGTGACGCCTTCTTCGCAGATCGTCGGCACGCAGGCCGTGTTCAACGTCCTCATGGGCCGTTACAAGATCATGACCGCAGAGTTCGCAGACTTGATGCTGGGTTACTACGGCGAGTGCATCGGTGAGCGCAACGCCGAATTGGTTGAGCAAGCAAAGGCTCAAACCAAGAAGGAACAGATCACTGTTCGTCCTGCAGATCTTCTCGAGCCAGAGTGGGATCACCTTGTCGAAGAAGCATCCAAACTGGAAGGCTTTGATGGCACCGATGAGGACGTGCTTACCAACGCACTGTTCCCAGGTGTTGCACCAGGGTTTTTTAAGACCCGCCCAGAGGGGCCAAAGAACGTGGGCAAGGATCCATCGAAGATCAAGACCCGCGATAATCAGGCGGTCTTGGAACCAATCACCTACAAGGTCACCGTGGGCGGTCGCAGCCAGACCGTCAAGGTTGAGCCAGCTGAATAAGGAGTTTGACTAATGGCTAAAGAATTGTCGATGGCCGAGCGCCTCGAAAAGCTGGCAGCTGCTAAGGCCGAGGTAAGCCTTGGTGGTGGCCAAGCCAAGATTGATAAGCAACACGAGAAGGGCAAGCTTACTGCTCGCGAGCGTATCGACGCGCTTGTCGACGGCGGCACCTTCTTCGAGACTGGCATGTTTGCTAAGCACCGCACCACCCACTTTGGCATGGACAAGGCAAATGCCCCAGCAGATGGCGTTGTCACAGGTTCCGGCGCTGTGTTTGGTCGCCCAGTCCACATCGCTTCTCAGGACTTCACCGTCATGGGTGGTTCTGCAGGTGAGACGCAGTCCAACAAGGTGGCTGCAATGATGGAGGCTTCGGCCACCACTGGTACACCGTTCATCTTCATCAACGACTCCGGCGGAGCTCGTGTGCAGGAAGGTATCGACTCCCTGTCCGGTTACGGCAAGGTGTTCTACCAAAACGTGCTGCTATCGGGGCTGGTACCGCAGATCTCGATCATTGCTGGCCCTTGCGCCGGCGGTGCAGCATACTCGCCAGCGCTGACTGACTTCATCATCCAGACCCGCAAGGCCAACATGTTTATCACTGGCCCAGGCGTGATCAAGTCCGTCACCGGTGAAGAGGTCACCGCGGACGCTCTTGGTGGTGCAGACGCACACATGACCAAGGCCGGCAACATCCACTTCATCGCTGACGACGACGAGCAAGCAGTGCTGATTGCTCAGAAGTTGCTGAGCTTCCTACCTCAGAACAACACTGAGGAACCACCAGTGGTGGATCCTGATCCAGTTGTTGAGCCTGATCCAGAGTTGCGTGACATCGTTCCTGTGGAAGGCAAGAAGGGCTACGACGTTCGCGACATCATCAGCCGCGTTGTCGACCGCGGCGACTTCCTCGAGGTTCAAGCAGGCTACGCTCCAAACATCGTGGTCGGTTTCGCACGTATCGTCGGTCGTACCGTCGGTATCATTGCTAACCAGCCAAACGTCATGTCGGGTGTCCTAGACATCAACTCGTCTGACAAGGGTAGCCAGTTCATCCGCTTCTGCAACGCCTTCAACATCCCACTCGTTACCTTCGTGGACGTTCCAGGCTTCATGCCAGGTGTTGCTCAAGAGCACGGCGGTATCATTCGCCACGGTGCGAAGATGCTCTACGCATACTCCGCAGCATCTGTACCAAAGGTCACCATCGAGCTGCGTAAGTCCTACGGCGGCGCTCACTTGGCCATGTGCTCCAAGGACCTCGGTGCAGACCGCGTCTTTGCATGGCCTACTGCTGAGATCGCAGTGATGGGTGCAGAAGGCGCCGTCAATGTGGTCTTCCGTAAGGAAATTGAGGCTGCCGAAGACAAGGAAGCAAAGCGCGAAGAGCTTATCCAGCTCTACAAGGATACGTTCTCTACACCATTTATGGCCGCATCTCGTGGCTTGGTGGACGACATCATCGACCCAGCAGACACTCGCCTGCACATCGCCAATGCACTTGAGGTTCTGACCAACAAGCGCGTTACCCGCCCTGCTAAGAAGCACGGCTTGGGACCAGTGTAAGGAAGCGTCAGTCATGAGCGATTTAAACAACGAGCAACTGCTTCAACTAGTCAACGAGTTAAGCGCGCGTCTCGATTCCGCAGAATCAGAGATCAAAGAGTTGCGTAAGCGCTCTGATGCGTCCATCCCAGAAGACGTCATCATTGCAATTTCTGCAGCAGTCTCCGCATTCTTGGGTAACCGAGGCAAGATCAAGGCCGTGAAGTACTCGCGTCACCGCACGTGGGCCGCTCAGGGTCGTCAGAGCGTCCAGCATCATATTCCGGGCACGCTGTAAGCAGCCGAGGATAGAAGGTAAATCATGAAACTTAACGTGACAGTCAACGGCATCGCTTACTCCGTCGAAGTCGAAGTCGAGGAAGAAAAGCGCCAGATTGCGCCAATCTACTTCGGCGGCGGCTCCGGTGGCGGTGCCACCCACTCCGAACCAGCTACTGCCAGCGTGTCCGGTGTGAGCGCTAACGCAGTGGTCGCACCTCTTGCGGGTTCAGTATTCAAGATCTTGGTCGAAGAAGGCGAAGAGATTGAAGCCGGTCAGGTTCTGCTGATCTTGGAGGCCATGAAGATGGAAACTGAGATCACCGCTCCAAATGCTGGCAAGGTCGACAGCATCCGTGTCGAGGTCGGCGAGTCCGTCCAAGGCGGCCAAGCGTTGGTCACCATCGACTAATCAAACTAGGTGTGCACCACACCTGTGTGACACGTGCGCGCTGTGCAAAACTCCCTGTTTTTCAGGGACTTGCACAGCGCGTTTGCGCATTTAGGGGAGGGGTATTCAGGGCACTTAAGTTTTCACTCCACACGTGGTTATATAGGGGAGATCGCCGTTGTTATTCACTCCCACAATCCACGTGAAGGTCCATTAAATCTTATGCGCCACCTTTGTTTTTCGCGCCTGTGCCGTCCACTATTATTCGCCGCTGCAACCACCGGTGCTGCGTTTTTTGCAGGCCCTCTTGCTTACGCTGATGAGGTCCAACCAGTAGCACAGCCACAGCCTGTGCCAACGCTCACTCAGACTGTCACCTCAATGGTTAACAGTTGGGGTATTCCGGCACCTGCAATCGATCCGCAGATTGCGGCGGCCGTCGATACGCTTGCCCAACAAGTCCAAGCATTCGTGGCCCCTGGCATGCCCTATGCAGATCCTCATGTGGCTGCACCGGTCCCTGAGCACCACGAGCCGGTGCAACGCCCAGTTGATGGCCCCAACTATCACTGGACGAATGACCCTGTTTCGCAGGTTATGGCTCAAAAAACTGGGCCTGTGCTGCACCGAGTTCAGGGTAGTTGGTTTAGTGCGCCAGACATCCCAGAAGAATCATTGCAGGCGCAAGCTCAGGGGGTATCTCTGTATGGCCCTGGCACCCCGATCTACGTGGGCAAAGACCGCCTATGCACAGTGGGTGCTTCTGGCTACGATGCAGAGGGGCGGAAAATCGCTATTACGGCAGGACACTGCGGAAAAATAGGAGATGCGGTCAGCTCCGCTGATTCGTGGCAGGTAGGCCCAAGCGGCACTGTAGTGGCTAAAGGCTCCAACTTGGACTATGCAGTCGTAGAGCTTGGATCTAATGCTCAAGTCACCCAAAAATACAACAACATCCGCGTTAATTCAGTCGGTGGTCCCATGCCTGTCACAGGCAATACAGCCTGCAAACAGGGCGTTGCTACTGGGTTTAGTTGTGGATTGGTATGGAATCACGACCACCGCACTACGGCTTCCCAAGTTTGCGCTATGCAGGGAGATTCCGGTGCGCCAATGTTGGTAGGCGACCGTGTAGTGGGCATTATCAACGGTGGCATGATTCCCAATGTGAACTACCCATGCACCACCCCATGGCAGGGGCCGTTCTTTGTGCCCACTATCAGCACCAATATGGATGCAATTGTGTCCGACCTCAATGCTAAGAAATCAGTCGGCCATGGTTTCCGGCTCGCTCACTCCTAAAGAAAGCCGAGCAAAACGGGGAGGTGTTGCTATTTAGTTAGTCAGGTCCGTGGGTGGAGTTTTTAGGGGCGACCGTGGTGCTTGACTTTGTTTGATTAACGGCACGCTGAGGGGCTGACTGGGGTTTACCCAGTTGGTTTTTGTATCTGTGGTTTTATGCTGCTGCGATTGAAGTGTCCTAGGTTTTGTTCCGTTTAAGTAGATGGGAAAATCTTCGAACATACCAAGAAAAATTTGATCAGGATGCCAAAGACCGTGTGGTCCGCCTAGTTGAGGATCGCATCCTGGCAGAAGGTATTTCCATGCAGGAAGCGTGCAAGATCGTGGCACCCAAACTAGGCGTTTCCTGGCACACCGCCCGGCAATGGCCCCAGCAGGCACGTCGCGAAGGTACTGCTCCCGAACGCATGCCTGAGGACCTCGCTGTTGAAAATGTCAGGCTGCGCCGAGAAAACCAGGAACTACGCGACACCAATGAGTTACTGAAAGCCGCCTCGGCTTTTTTCGTATCCGAACCAGACCCCAAACGTTAAGAAATGATCCAGTTCATCGATAAATACCGGGATCGTTTCAGTGTCGAGTTCATCTGCCAGGCGTTAAACACCCACCGTGAAGGCGGTTTTCTTAGCTTGCGTGGTTACCGCCAATCCAAAGCCCGTGGCCTGAGTGCTCGCAGTCTTCGTGACGCTACCCTGGTAGAGCACATTGGCGAGGTTCACGCCGCGAATTACGGTGTGTACGGCATCCGCAAGATGTGGCACGTCCTTCGCCGCGAGGGAATCGACATGGGACATGAGCAGACTGCCCGCCTCATGCGCCTTGCAGGAGTTACTGGCAAAGGGCAAAGGTGGTGCTCCGGTTACGACCCGCAAACCCACAGGCCCGGATACACGTCCAGACTTGGTGGGCCGCGAGTTCAAAGCCCTAAGCCCTAACCGGTTGTGGGTGACTGACATTACCTATGTGCGCACCAGGAAAGGTTTCGTGTACACCGCTTTTGTTACCGACGTGTTCTCGAGGAAGATCGTTGGATGGGTGTTGTCGGATTTGATGCGGACCGAGGCGTTGCCGTTGCAGGCACTCAATCAGGTGATCGTGTGTGCGAAGCAAACGACGGGTTTGATTCATCATTCCGACCACGGCTGACAGTATGTGAGTATTGTCTACAATAAGCGCTTGGTTGAGCACGGTATCGTAGCGTCTACTGGGATGGTGGGTGATTGCTATGACAATGCTTTGGCTGTGAACGTCAACGGCTCCTCACAAGAATGAAAATCATCCATACCCGCACATGGAACGATGTGGTCGACGTGGAAATAGCCACGTTCGCGTGGGTGAATTGGTGGAACCGAATCACGACTGCACCAGAGCCTCGGCTACCATACGCCGGCTGAAGTGGAAACCGAGTTTTGGGAACACCACCCAAGTCACGACATAGTAAAACACAAGGCAAATGCCTAGGAACAAAACCCGAGGCACTTCAGGGATGGGGGAATGGAGTAGAGATAATCTGCCCTGTTTTGGGGGATGTGATGAATCCTTGGGGTCTTCTGGTGGAACTGCTTAGAACGTAATGGGGATGAGCCGTTTGTTGCGGATGTCGTGGCGTTGGCGGACATGGTCAAGCTCACGCGCCAACAAGAGGTCGAGCGTAGGCTTTTTAGTGGCTCTCAGCGCAAGCGCAAGAAGAAGCGGAAACGATAGTAACGAAAGTGGGTTTCCGTATCTTTAGCTGCTACTTATCGCTTTTTGGGTAGATGAGCCATTGCAGTAGGTAGACGGCAACCATGGGAACTCCGCAGAGCGTAGCGATTACGTAAATAATCCTGACGGTATTTGCAGAGGTTTCATATACTTCAGCTATCCCGGCACAGACCCCTGCTATGCATTTATTTTTTTGAGATCGGTGCCATTTATTTTGCGGGAACATTATGCGCAACTGTACTCAAATGTTGAGATACCGCCGTTGTGGCTTAGTACGTTTGTGCTCACAACGATCCCAAGACACTTTCCGTTACGGTGTGCTCGAACTGCGTCGTACCCCAGCTTTCCTGCCGCTGCCAGGACTGCCAATCCCACAGGTCCTGTAGCGTCGAGTACGGTCATCCAGGGGAAGGCAGCAATTGCACCGGCACCCCCTGCTGCTCCAGTTGCTTGCGTTTCTTTCTTGTTTAACTTGATGGTGGTTTTCTCCCATCCCCAATCGATCTGCGGATCTGCAGTGACCGGGAAAGCCGTGTCAGAGTTGTGCTCAACAATCTGCACGAGGGTTCCATTCTCAATATGAAGGGAGGTCTGGAGGGGAGCGCCATTAGCGTCGATAGCCCAAGGGGCGGCGATCGTTGCGATCAAGCTTCCGTTTAGGAAAACTCCCATAGCGTCTTCGCTTCCTTCGCTAAAGGGGATGACTTCAGCTCCTTGCGGGAGGCTGAGCGGGAAGCGGTACTCGGTAGGTGCCTCTGAATTCTCGATATGGATAAGTGTCTGCATTCCGTTTTCGAGTTGGTTCGTTTCGAAGGTGTAGTCTTTCGTGGCGCGCTTAGAGCGTCCTGCTGGCTCTTGGATGGAGGGCACTTCCCAGCCAATGCTGTATTGATTGCCATCTGGTGACAGTCCAGTCGTGGGTACGTATTCTTTCGCAGACACGTGAGGTGCACTGATGACGAACATCATTGCAGTAGAGATCGCAGCGATGATGGCGATTATCCAGCGGCTGGAAAATCTATTTATTTGTGGCATCGATATCTCTTTACGTGGCGTTGGGGACGGTTGGCCCGGTCGATGGAACGATCTGGCCAAGGATTTCCCTGGTCACAGTGGTTTCCGGAGGTGAGCGCCTTAAATAAAAGGTGCCTTGCGTCACAGGCTACCGTAGTTGAACTTCTCTGTTGAGAGTTTTTGCAAACTTTTCTAAATTAAGCGCTGACTTGGCGTGGTCTGCCCCGTTTGCGGTTGTCTACTTCGGGGTGTTGCTATTTAGTTAGTCAGGTCCGTGGGAGGAGTTTTCAGGGGTGATCGCGGTGTTTGACTTTGTTTGATTAACGGCACGCTGAGGGGCTGACTGGGGTTTACCCAGTCGGTTTTTGTATCTGGGGCTTTATGCTGCTGTGGTGATCTCCGGTGCGGTTTTGTGGTGGGGCTTTTCGTTGCGTGTTATGGCGTATAAGACTTGGAGCTGTCTGCAGGATAAGACGACGACGGTGGTGTTGTGTCTTTTGTTTTCTTTTCGCTTTTGTTTGTGGGATTGCTGTGAAGGTTCGTGGAATCTGATCGGTGCAGAAGACGATGGGGCTTTCTGGTGGAACTACTCAGAACGTAATGGGGAGTCGCTATCGCGATGAGGTCAGCATTGTGCGGACTTCATCGTGGAGCAGCCCATTGGTAGCAAGTGCGTTGCCGCCATGTGGTCCTGGGGTTCCATTGAGGGCACTAAACACCCCACCGGCTTCTTCGACCAAGATAGCAAGCGGAGCTAGATCCCACAGGGATACTTCTGGTTCAGCAGCGATATCGACTGCGCCTTCTGCAACGAGGCAGTAGGAGAAAAAGTCGCCAAAACCACGCAAACGCCAAGTGTCGTCGGAAAGCGTGACAAAGTTGTCCAACAGACCGCGTTTTTTCCAGCCATCGAGAGAAGAGAACGAAACGGAGGCGTCGCTGAGCTGGGCTACATTGCTGACATTGAGGCGACGTGACTGCTGGGATGGGTTGCTGCGCCACGCGCCTTCGCCTTGAGCCGCCCACCAACGGTGTGCAATGGCTGGTGCGGATACCACGCCCACGACTGGGTGACCGTCGACAAGCAATGCGATGAGCGTTGCCCACACGGGCACTCCGCGAACGTAGTTCTTTGTGCCGTCGATGGGGTCGATGATCCACTGTCGGCCGGTGAACTCGGCGGTGCCACCAAATTCTTCGCCGAGGATTGCGTCCTCGGGGAAGCGCTGCGCGATAAGACCGCGAAGCTTACGTTCGGTGGCGATATCGGCATCGCTGACCGGCGTCATATCTGGTTTAGAGGAAACCCGCAGATCAGAGGATGCAAATCGTGCCAAGGTGATGGCGTCTGCGGCATCTGCGAGCTGGAGAGCAAACTCAAGATCGTCGTGGTAACTCATGCGTGATACATGCTCCTAGAAATAGCCGGAAAACTGAAGAGAGATGTAAGGAAAGTTCTAGCGAGACAAAATCGCTGCGACTTCATCGACTGCTTGTGGGTTGGAAGCAATTGACCACGTCACGCCACCTGATTCTACCTTGATACACTTTCCGCCTGCGCCTTCAACAAGTGCGCGACCAGGCAACCAATCCCATTCCTTTACCGAGTGCTGTACGTAGGCTCCAATAATGCCATCGGCAACGTTGGCCAGTTCCACGGAACCGGATCCCATCATTCGCCAGCTCAAAAAGGCTTGGGCAATGGTGAGCCAGCGGGTGACGATCTCTGGCTGCTGAAGATACGGCGGGTTGAGATAGGTAGCAAAGTTGATTAGCTCGGTGGATTTATTTTCCAGCTTTGTAACTGGTTGCCCGTCGCGGGTTGTGGCGATCTCTGGGCCGCCGAACCAAGTGTATCCCATGGCGGGGCGGTGGACTGCTCCGAAAATGACGCGGGTGGGGTCTTCCGGCTCACCTTCGATCAGGGCGAGCGCGGAGCACCAAAAATCTGATCCATTAACAAAGTTGTAGGTGCCGTCGACTGGGTCGATCACCCACGTGCGCCCTGAGGTGCTATCACGCGTAGCGCCTTCTTCGCCGACAATTCCGTCTTCGGGGCGCAGGGTCGTAAGTACTCCGGAAACGAATTCTTCCGCGGCGCGGTCGGCGTCGGTTACCACGTCTGATAGGGATGTTTTGTAGTCCGTGTGGACACCTTGTTCACGCATACGCCATGCTAGTCGGCCAGCGTTGTACACCAACGCCTGCGCTAGGTGCTCATCTGAATCGTTAACGTGAGCGATGATGAACGTTTTAGTAATGGTGGCAATCATCTCCGAGAGGGAAGCTGTCGCTGCTGATTGCGTGCGTGAGTCGGATGAATTCTCCATGTGGTCTATTGTGCATGGCTCTTAGGACTGGAGCCAACATTTCCTCACGGGGGTCTGCCCACTTGAGGGGGAGATCAGGCCAGTAGCAAGCACGGCGGGCAGACACGCTAGAATTATCGCTTATGCGACCGGAAACTCAATCTGCTGTAACTCAACTCGACTCGACTTTGACGACCATCGAAAAAGTGATGAATCCCGAGGAGTTGGAGTCGCGTGTTCGCGAGTTGGAACAGCAAGCCTCCGATCCTACGCTGTGGGACGATCCTGATACCGCGCAAAAAGTGACCACGGAGCTGTCTTCGGTTCAAGCCAAGCTGAAAAAGCTCATCACGTTGCGCCAGCGTATCGACGACCTCCCCGTGATGTACGAGCTCGCCGACGAGGAGGGCGAGGATGCCTTAGCGCTTGCCGACGAAGAACTCGCCGAGCTGACCGCTGACGTTGAAGCCTTAGAAGTAAAGACTATGTTGTCTGGCGAGTACGATTCCCGTGAGGCAGTGATCAATATCCGTTCTGGCGCCGGTGGCGTGGATGCCGCTGACTGGGCGGAAATGCTCATGCGTATGTACACCCGCTGGGCTGAGAAAAACGACCACAAAGTGGATATTTATGACATTTCTTATGCCGAAGAAGCAGGCATTAAGTCTGCAACATTCGTAGTTCATGGTGAGTACATGTACGGACAATTATCGGTCGAACAGGGTGCTCACCGCTTGGTGCGCATTAGTCCTTTTGATAACCAGGGGCGTCGCCAGACCTCTTTTGCTGAGATCGAGGTTCTCCCCGTTGTTGAACAAACAGACCACATCGATATCCCTGATTCCGAAGTGCGTGTCGACGTCTACCGCTCCTCGGGCCCAGGTGGACAGTCCGTGAACACCACAGACTCTGCCGTGCGCCTCACTCACATCCCAACGGGCATCGTCGTGACGTGTCAGAATGAGAAGTCCCAGATTCAGAACAAGGCATCAGCCATGCGCGTTCTGCAGGCGAAACTTTTGGAGCGTAAGCGCCAAGAAGAACGTGCCGAACTTGATGCGCTCGGCGCAGGCGGTAACGCCTCATGGGGCAACCAAATGCGCTCCTATGTGCTGCACCCATACCAAATGGTGAAAGATCTACGAACGAATTACGAGGTCAATGACCCCCAGAAGGTTCTCGACGGCGACATCGATGGCCTCCTAGAGGCAGGTATTCGCTGGCGTATGGCAGAGCAGCAAGCCGAAAACTAACCTTGTTGGAAGTGCATAGGGGTTCCAGGCCCCAGCGGAATCCCTAGTGCGTACCACACGATAAAGAAGACAAACCAGCCAACAATCATCGCGATGGAATACGGCAATGCAAGCGACACTAAGGTGCCCACACCTGCTGGTTTGTAGTAGCGCTGCAAGAATGTCAACGCGAGTGCAAAATAAGGGCTCATCGGAGTGATGATGTTAGTGGGAGAATCACCAATCCTAAACAGCATCTGCGTGACTTCAGGGGATATGCCTACATACATCATCATCGGCACAATCACAGGTGCCATTAATGCCCATTGCGCAGAGCCCGATGTGATCGTGAGATTAAGAATCGCCACAGCAAGCACTACGGCAGCAAATAAAACATAGACCGGCAGATCCCAACGTTGTAACAGCTCGGCGCCTTTAATCGCAGTCCAAATGCCCAAATTGGACCATTGGAACCAAGCGAGGAATTGGGCAACCATAAAGAACAACACGACCATGGGAATTAAAGTGGTCAAACCCTTGACCATAAATGTCGGAATGTCCCCTAGAGACGTGATGCTTTTTATCGTGATCCCATAAACAACACCAAGGCCTAAAAACATCAAGGAGATTGGAACAGTAACAGCCTTGACGAGGGGACTCGACATCGCTGATTCCTCAGAATAAAACGGCGAGGCAGGCACAAACAGCAGTGCAAAATATACGGCTAACATGCCGATAAAGGCCACACCTGCAATTGTTAGTGCACGGATTTCACCTGAATGCAGTGCTATTTCTTCGGCTAGTTCCTCATCGGTTTTCGTACCGGGATCTGGATGGTCGTCGTCGCGAAAGCTTAATTCCGAGTGATCGATGTGGTCGTGATCGACAAGCTGGCGTGCCTTGTTTTTAACGAACAGTTCTGTCACTGCGGTGATAATCAACGCAAGGACGAGGGCGGAAGCGACAACAAAGAAGTAGTTGGCAAGGGGCGAAACGTGATATTCCGGATCAACCAGTTGCGCTGCGGAGGTAGAAATTCCGCCAAGGAGAACATCTGTGATGTTGAGAATCAAGCTGGCATTAAACCCCGCTGACGAGGCGGCAAAGGCGACCATGGCGCCCACGATGGGGGAGCGGCCGAGGGCACGGAAGCTCATGGCACCAAGCGGAATGAGGATCACATAGACAGCATCGGAGGCAATTGAGCCTGTAACACCTGCCAGTGCGACAACGTATGTCAGGGTCTTCGGGCCGACTTTGGCTACCATGGCACGTACTAGTGCGCTGATAAAGCCGGAGTGTTCGGCCACGGAAACGCCCAACATGACGGTAATGATGACGCCTAATGGTGGGAAGGCAACAAAGTTGTGTACTGCTTCGCTCACCATTTTGGTGGCACCTTCTTTGGTCAGCAGGTTGGTTACTTCTACTGTCGATCCGTCTTGAGGGTTAACGGCAGTCATGCCGATGGTCGATCCCATCCAGCTGCTTATTGCCACAGTGATGGCGAGGAAGACGAATATCCAAAAGGGGTCTGGTAGGCGGTTGCCTAGCTGTTCTATTCGCCCAAGAAAGCCAGAAGGGGCAGTTTTGTGGGGCGGTGTGGTCGTGGTCGTGCTCATTTCTGGGCTCCGATCGTCGGCAACAATGATGCCCGCCAGTGTACCGGCGATGATGTGACGATGGTCATAGGCTTTGCTATGCGGGGGTGTTTCCCCGGAGTCGATGACAGAGCAGTGTGAATGTAAAAATTGTGACTGTTGTTTCCATTGGTGGGGATGTTAGCTAAGGTGGACGTTTGTGATCACGTTCGACAATGTCACCAAGCTCTATAAGACCTCGACCCGACCAGCGCTCAACAACATTTCGCTCACCATTAATAAGGGCGAATTTGTTTTCCTCATTGGGCCTTCCGGTTCCGGGAAGTCCACATTTCTGCAGCTGATGATCCGAGAGGAGAATCTAACCAGCGGCGACCTGTACTTGTCGGATTTCCATGTGAATAAACTTCGCGGCCGACAAATTAACAAGCTGCGTCAAAATATCGGCTACGTCTTCCAAGACTTCCGATTGCTCCAACAAAAAAATGTTTATGACAACGTAGCGTTCGCGCTCGAGGTCATCGGTACACGGAAGGCGCGCATCGACAAGCTCGTCCCAGAAACCCTTGAGCTCGTGGGCCTTTCTGGCAAAGCCAACCGTATGCCGCATGAGCTTTCCGGTGGCGAACAGCAGCGAGTAGCTATCGCGCGCGCGTTTGTTAACCGACCGCTTCTTTTGCTTGCTGACGAGCCCACCGGCAACCTTGATCCCGAAACTTCCGACGGCATCATGGTGTTGCTCAACCAGATCAATAAGACCGGAACGACAGTAGTTATGTCGACACACAATGCACGAGCGGTGAACGACATGCGTCGACGCGTGATCGAGCTCAATTTGGGCACGCTCGTGCGTGACGACGCCCACGGCGTCTACGGCGAGGCACAGTAGGAGGAGAGTGCACACGATGAAACTTGGATTTGTATTCCGTGAAGCGTTCCGAGGCCTCGGCCGAAACATCACGATGACCATTGCGTTGATCATTACCACCGCGATTTCGCTCGCGCTGCTGGCAACCGGCTTTTTGGTTACCAACATGACCAAAGAAACGAAAGATATTTACCTTGACCGTGTGGAGGTCATGGTTCAGCTCAACGAGGACATCTCCGCTAATGACAAGGATTGTTCAAGTCAAGCGTGCCGTGACGTGCGAGATAAGCTCGATGGTGCCGAGGGTATCGAGACAGTAACCTATCGTTCCCGTCAACAGTCTTATGACCGTTTCGTTGAAGTTTTCAAAGACACCGACCCCCAGCTGGTCGCAGAAACTTCACCAGACGCGCTTCCCGCGGCACTCCACGTTCGTCTCGAAGACCCCCTAGACACAAAGCCTCTTGACCAGGTTCGCGACATGGAGCAGGTAGACACCATCGTCGACCAAGTCGATGACCTTCGCGGTGCTACTGACAATCTCGACGCGATTAGAAACTCCACCTTCATTTTCGCTGCTATCCAAGCGATTGCCGCCATCTTCCTGATCGTTAACATGGTCCAGATCGCCGCATTTAATCGTCGTGAAGAAATCTCCATCATGCGCATGGTGGGTGCTTCCCGCTGGTACACCCAAGCTCCCTTTGTGATCGAAGCAATGGTGGCAGCGCTGTTCGGTGCAATCTTGTCTGGCTTTGCGCTTTTCGGTGGCAAAGTGTGGGTGGTTGATAAGACCCTCAAAGGTCTTTATGATTCGCAGCTCATCGCACGAGTAAGCAATGCCGATATTTGGGCAGTGGCTCCTGTCGTTGCAGTCATTGGCATTATCTTTGCGGCTATCACTGCTCAGGCAACATTACGGTGGTACGTGCGTAAGTAACCACTGCATTCTTGTACGCGCTGCACATCCCCAAGAAAACCACGTATCTTTACCGTGGAATTTCTTGGGGATGTGGTGTATTTACGGGTACTATCGAGGCCACTATGGCAAAGAAGAAAAAGGCGAAGAATAGCAATCCAGTTATTGCTTCTAACCGCAAAGCGCGGCATGACTACAAGATTTTGGACACCTTCGAGTGCGGAATCGTGCTGCTGGGAACCGAGATCAAGTCGATCCGCGAGGGCAAAGTATCCCTCACCGACTCCTTTGCCACTATCGATGAAGGCGAAGCCTGGATCCGTAATCTCAATATCCCGATCTATTCCCGCGGATCGTGGACCAACCACTCACCAATGCGCACCCGAAAACTTCTTCTGCACCGACGCGAAATTGATTCGCTCATGGGCAAGGTGCGTGACGGAAATAAAACTCTGGTTCCATTGTCCTTGTACTTCAAGGAAGGGCGACTCAAAGTGGAGCTTGGACTGGCACAGGGTAAACAAGACTACGACAAGCGCCAAGACATCAAGCGTCGCACCGAAGAACGCGAAGTGGTTCGCGATCTGGGGCGTCGTGTCAAGGGAATCCACGCTTAGAAGCAGGGGTTGAAAAGCTCACTCCAGCCAGCTAACATTGCGGTTCTACAGTTATTCGTTGTACGGCGACCCAACTGTAGAAGCACCAACGGGGCTGATTTTGGTTTCGACTGCGTGCATTAAGCTAGGGGAAGCGTGCCGGTGCAGGCTAGAGACCACCGATTTTAAGCGTCGTAGCAAATATATAAGCGCAGAGAACACTCAGCGCGACTACGCCCTCGCTGCCTAATTTGCAGCGACCTGCGTGTCTGTCAGCCTAGATTCGTCTCTGGTTTAGTGTCTGGCATCGATTAAGAGACTTGCTGGTTTGTTGTGTCAACGGGGCAAACTGGGACTTTCACCGATGACTGGGCTCATCATCCGGGTGTGTTCGTCCAAGCCGGAGAGCCGAGTAGAGATCCACGCGCGAACTGCGCACGGAGAAGCCCTAGCGAGGTGACGTAGGACCCGGGTTCAATTCCCGGCAGCTCCACCAAGTGCCCCCAGTTAGACATAGTTCTAGCTGGGGGTTTTCTTGAATTTTAGGCTCCTAACTGCGGCTTCGGTGGTGAACAGTAGGGTGAATAATACTGCCATGGGTCGCAGTCTTATCCCTCAAAACCGCCAAGATATCCCTCATTTGTTCCCTGTAACTCAGGTTCAATCATCATGGACTCGACGTGATTATTGGTAGGGATCATTGGCGAGATAGTGTTCGGCAGTGTTTGTGTTCATGCAATCGTTCCACCTTCAGCGTAGGGGACTGTGCTCGGATCACGCATTGCCTTTTCTACTGGAATTGCAGCGTCGGTTCCGCCACACTGGAACCCTGCTCCTGGCTTGGTTCAGATTAGGCTGGCCTGTTGAGCAGGGCTATCGGAAGTCGTATCTTGAGGCGTGGGGTCAACAATATTTTCTGGTGGTAGCTGTTCTGGGTCGCGTTTTTTAAAGACGACGTTATGCTGCTCGGTTGCATCGGAGCAGATGTAGAAACGGATGTAGTTTTTACGTCGCCGATTCATCTACAGCTGTATCGCCAATTCCACATCCGGTTAGTAGCGGTGTTGTTGTGCTTAACACTGCGATAGTTGTTTGTTTGTGCAATATTTTCATCACTAAACACCCAGTACGTCGATAGTCGCCATTTATTGATTCAGATGATTAAATAAAGCAGATAGAGGAGGCGTCGAAAAGCTCTTTGTCTGAGACGTTTATGCTGATTAGGGTAGCTTTTCCTTCTGATGTTCAACGCCCCAATTGTGTGTATTAAGACGGCTAATTTTTCCGATTTTGTGGAAATATGAGTGTTTTTCTGCATTAAGTGCCCGAAACAACAACTTAAGCATTAGCATTTTCAGTATCGCAGTGATCGAGAATGTCGGTGAGATCCCGACAACGGACCTCGCCACTGTATTTGGCTGCTGTAGTTGCACATGCCCTGATCGGTTTCGCCGGGAATCCACTGTCGCCTCGTGCGATGGGAAGGGGTGGCGCGTTGTAATGGCCGTGAGTCAGAAGACCGGCTGAGATTGCTATTCGTAGACGCCTGCGAGGAGCCGCGTGTGGTCTCCTAAGGAATTCTCATGCATATTGCCGAGGTTTCTCCCCGTTTCGCATGCTATTGGTTGGTCAGTTGTGGCAGCACCTTTTGTTATGCATGGTGCTTTGCAAGTAAATAAGCAGAATTAAAGAGAAACCAGAAACTGGATTGCTCCTAGGTGCTGCTGGAGCATTTACATTCGTCCTAAGTGCACTGAAGATTCCTTCAGTTACGGGTTCTTCCTCGCATCCCACTGGTACGGGCTTAGGTGCGGTGCTGTTCAAGTCACCGGTGATGGTATTTATCGGCAGTATCGTTTTGCTCTTCCAAGCTATTCTGCTTGCCCACGGTGGAATCACCACCCTAGGTGCCAATATCACGTCGATGACGATCGTGGGTCCATGGGTGGGCTACAGCGTATGGAAATTAGCGCGCAAGCTAGGCGCGGGGCTGGAAGTCGGCATTTTCTTGGCGGTTTTCACTGCGGATTTGTCTACATATGTTGTGACCGCGCTGCAACTTGCACTTGCACACCACGTAGATAGCGTCGGCAGTGCAGCTACCTCCCCCTTAGTTCTGTATGCGCCTACACAGGCGCCTTTGGCTGTCGTCGAGGCAATCGTGACCGTGCTTTATTGTTCGTTCGTTGAAGTCTATTGCTGCCAAGGAACTATTCAGCCTTGGCGTTGCAGATGCTGATGAACTCGGGATTGAGCAATCTCCATCGGTTGCGGCGCCAGCTAAACCACAGGTCAAGGCATAGGAAGTAGGGGAATTGCCGTGAAAAAGAACAACAAAGCCGTGACCATTTCTTTGATCGTAGCGGCGATTACCATTGCTGCGTTTCCAATGTTTTTCAACTTGGGTGATCCGAATGCTGAGGAAGCATTTGATGGTACGTACGCCGGTGCGGAATCAATCGTGGCTGAGCATAACCCTGATTATGAGCCGTGGTTCTCTCCGCTTGTAGGCGAGCTGCCTGGTGAGGCCGAATCTGGCCTTTTTGCTCTTCAAGCTGCACTCGGAGCTGGTCTTTTGGGATATGCGCTTGGTTTCTACCGCGGTCGTAAAGGTGATGCCGCTGTTCAGGATCAAGCGGCTGATCACATCACTACGCAAGCGTAACCTCAGCTATGAATCCTCTGGAGCGGGGCTGCTGCGAAAAGCCCGTGGGCGCAGGTTAATGTCGGAGAAAAACTTCTGCTTCTTTTGGACCTTATTTTCGAGGTACTCACGTTGCCACCACAGTGGGGGACTCCTGTGGTGGTTGCGGTAATTGTCATTTTGGTCATTGCGGCTCGCATTCTGCTTCATTTATATTTCGCTTGCGTTTCGGCACCTGCAGCGTTTATTACGTTAGGCGTTATTCCGTTGATGTTTACTGTCGGTGCACATGGAACTCGTTTCATAGCGAAGGTGCAGCCGCAGCAGTTGTGGTGATGTAAAGAAGCATCGTTGCGACGGCCGTAATGATGGCGTTTACCCTGATCACTCCCATCTCGGAATTATTAGCGTGGATGGGTAAACGTGGACTGCCAGAAGGCCTGACTTATGTGATTGCACTGATGTACCGAATGATCACCACGTTGATGTAAACTTCGCGCACTATGTGGAAGGCCCAAGCTATGCGCTTAGGACATTCCAGCCGTAAGCGTTGGATTGCATCGCAGGGGGGGGGCGTCGTTATTCGTAATTTCTTTGGACCGTGCGCGCAGGCTGGGCGAAGGCTTAGAGCTTCGTGCAAATCCCAGTGCTATGGCCATGACGGTTCCCGATCAACCAGTGCATTTACCTCGTTGTCTAGCGATTGTCGGCATTTTGATTGTCGTAGCAGAAGTCGGTCTTATTCCCGTTGTTATGTCCTAATAGTAGGTAGAAGGTGACAGCACTACTTGGATGAAACGGAGCGGGCAAATCGACGCTTTTTCGACTACTTTCCGCATCGTGGAAGCTGAGCGTCGGAATTCTCACTCTCGACGGTAAACCGTATAGCTATGCTCGCGGAGGTCGAGACACCATACGACGAAACGTTCACCTCGTGTTACAGGAACCCGACGACCAAATTTTCGCTACTTCGGTTCGCGCTGAAGTTTCTTATAGGCCGATCAACCTTGGTCTTAGCCCCGATGAGGTCGAATTGCGTGTCCAAAAAGTCATGGCAGCCACTAGCATTGCGCACTTGGCGGAAAGGGTGCCGCACCATTTGACCTTCGGTCAGCGGAAACGGGTAGTACTGGCAGGCGCATTGGCTATGTGACCTCGCATTTTGCTTCTCGACGAACCCTTCGCGGGGCTTGATCCCGTAGGTACTGCAGAAGTAGTGGCTGTGATTAATCAGCTTCGGGATGAGGGCATTGCGGTTGTGGTGTGCGCCCACGACGTTGATCTTGCCTACCAAGTCGCCCAAAAGTTGCGATTATTGTTGAAGGCACCGCCGAGGTTGGTGAGCCAGCCGCTATGTTGATGAATCGCGATTTGAAGGCTCGCGCCCACCTCAACAGTCCATGGGCGCCGTTGGTATCGCAAATTGCTTGACTGAAACTCGCTACTTAATCCCGTAGATAGCTTGTCTACCTGCGGGTTTGTGTGTTTGTATGAACGTGTGTAACTTATAGCGAGTCGCCGACGCTGAGAGGTTGTTCGGATAAGACAAAATTTTTAGAAATAGTGTTGATTCTGTTTGACTTTATGTTCATCAGGGTTTAACGTTTCATTCACCGCAAAGTTCTGATCGTCATTGTGATGGTGGTTGGTGTTGTGTGTGCGTGTTGTTTGAGAACTCAATAGTGTGCCAATGTACTTTTGATTCCCATCCTTGATTGATCTTGGGTGGGGGTTGGATTGTAAGAAAAGATACATGCAATGATAACAGGCATGATGTGTCATACGGCCGGCAAGTGTGCCATGGCTTGTAAATAACATTTGTGGTTGTTGTGAATTGTTGTATTGGTGGTCATTGTTATTTTTTCCCCGTCAAGGGATGGTGACCATGTTTGATAGAGCAAATCATTATTTTTTTATTTTGCCAGTTGCAAACAATTGTTGTTTGTGGTGGTTTTTAGCCAGTTGGTTGGGCTTGTTCCAGCTTGAAGGTTGGTCTTTTGACTGATTTTTTTTATGGAGAGTTTGATCCTGGCTCAGGACGAACGCTGGCGGCGTGCTTAACACATGCAAGTCGAACGGAAAGGCCTCAGCTTGCTGGGGTACTCGAGTGGCGAACGGGTGAGTAACACGTGGGTGATCTGCCTCGTACTTCGGGATAAGCCTGGGAAACTGGGTCTAATACTGGATAGGACCATGCTTTAGTGTGTGTGGTGGAAAGTTTTTTCGGTACGAGATGAGCCCGCGGCCTATCAGCTTGTTGGTGGGGTAATGGCCTACCAAGGCGTCGA
Organism: Corynebacterium rouxii; assembly: GCF_902702935.1. Lineage (NCBI taxonomy): Bacteria > Bacillati > Actinomycetota > Actinomycetes > Mycobacteriales > Corynebacteriaceae > Corynebacterium > Corynebacterium rouxii. Next base: position 725,093 of record NZ_LR738855.1, read on the forward strand.
CGGGTAGCCGGCCTGAGAGGGTGGACGGCCACATTGGGACTGAGATACGGCCCAGACTCCTACGGGAGGCAGCAGTGGGGAATATTGCACAATGGGCGCAAGCCTGATGCAGCGACGCCGCGTGGGGGATGACGGCCTTCGGGTTGTAAACCTCTTTCGCTAGGGACGAAGCTTTTTGTGACGGTACCTAGATAAGAAGCACCGGCTAACTACGTGCCAGCAGCCGCGGTAATACGTAGGGTGCGAGCGTTGTCCGGAATTACTGGGCGTAAAGAGCTCGTAGGTGGTTTGTCGCGTCGTCTGTGAAATTCCGGGGCTTAACTTCGGGCGTGCAGGCGATACGGGCATAACTTGAGTGCTGTAGGGGAGACTGGAATTCCTGGTGTAGCGGTGGAATGCGCAGATATCAGGAGGAACACCGATGGCGAAGGCAGGTCTCTGGGCAGTAACTGACGCTGAGGAGCGAAAGCATGGGGAGCGAACAGGATTAGATACCCTGGTAGTCCATGCCGTAAACGGTGGGCGCTAGGTGTAGGGGTCTTCCACGACTTCTGTGCCGTAGCTAACGCATTAAGCGCCCCGCCTGGGGAGTACGGCCGCAAGGCTAAAACTCAAAGGAATTGACGGGGGCCCGCACAAGCGGCGGAGCATGTGGATTAATTCGATGCAACGCGAAGAACCTTACCTGGGCTTGACATATGCAGGATCGGCGTAGAGATACGTTTTCCCTTGTGGTCTGTATACAGGTGGTGCATGGTTGTCGTCAGCTCGTGTCGTGAGATGTTGGGTTAAGTCCCGCAACGAGCGCAACCCTTGTCTTATGTTGCCAGCACGTGATGGTGGGGACTCATGAGAGACTGCCGGGGTTAACTCGGAGGAAGGTGGGGATGACGTCAAATCATCATGCCCCTTATGTCCAGGGCTTCACACATGCTACAATGGTCGGTACAACGCGCTGCGAGCCTGTGAGGGTGAGCGAATCGCTGAAAGCCGGCCTCAGTTCGGATTGGGGTCTGCAACTCGACCCCATGAAGTCGGAGTCGCTAGTAATCGCAGATCAGCAACGCTGCGGTGAATACGTTCCCGGGCCTTGTACACACCGCCCGTCACGTCATGAAAGTTGGTAACACCCGAAGCCAGTGGCCTAACCTTTGTGGGAGGAGCTGTCGAAGGTGGGATCGGCGATTGGGACGAAGTCGTAACAAGGTAGCCGTACCGGAAGGTGCGGCTGGATCACCTCCTTTCTAAGGAGTTTTTATTGTTGGGTGACAGTTGTTACCTGTTTTTGTTTTTTATCCGGGTGGATGCGTGTGACCTGTGATGGTTTTTCTGCACTGTGTGGTGTGGGGTGTCATGGTTGTTGTGTGTGTTGTGTTGTTGTGTGTTTTTCTTAAGGTTTGTGTGTTGGTGCGCTGTTGGGTGTCTGGGACAACGTGGTTGTTCTGGTTGATCACTCACGTGGTTTCGTGTGGTGTGGCTGGTTGTGTGCTGGTTGTGCTGTCATGGGGTCTTGTGGTTGGTGTGTTGTGTGAGAACTGTATAGTGGACGCGAGTAATCTTTATTCTTTAATTGTTCTTGGTGTTTTGTTTGTTATATTCGTGTTGTTTGTTAAGGGCACACGGTGGATGCCTTGGCATTATGAGCCGATGAAGGACGTGTAAGGCCGCGATAGGCCTCGGGGAGTTGCCAATAGAGCGTTGATCCGAGGGTGTCCGAATGGGGAAACCTGGCCATGGTTATGTGTGGTTACCCATCAGTGAATTCATAGCTGGTGTGGGGGTGACGCGGGGAAGTGAAACATCTCAGTACCCGTAGGAGAAGAAAATAATTAATGATTCTGCTAGTAGTGGCGAACGAACGTGGATGAGGCTAAACCGTATGCGTGTGATACCTGGCAGGGGTTGCGTGTGTGGTGTTGTGGGGCGTTGTTGGAGGAGGCTGCCGGCTCCTCGCTTGTGATATGTGTGTGTTAGCGGAAGTGGTTTGGAATGGCCTGCCGTAGTGGGTGAGAGTCCCGTACGTGAAAGTGCATGCATGCGAGTGGATGATGTTCCCGAGTAGCAGCGGGCTCGTGGAATCTGCTGTGAATCTGCCGGGACCACCCGGTAAGCCTAAATACTTGTGATGACCGATAGCGGATTAGTACCGTGAGGGAATGGTGAAAAGTACCCCGGGAGGGGAGTGAAATAGTACCTGAAACCGTGTGCTTACAATCCGTCAGAGCCTTTTTGTGGGGTGATGGCGTGCCTTTTGAAGAATGAGCCTGCGAGTCAGCGGCATGTCGCGAGGTTAACCCGTGTGGGGTAGTCGTAGCGAAAGCGAATCCTAATGAGGGTGTTGTTAGTGGCATGTCCTGGACCCGAAGCGGGGTGATCTACCCATGGCCAGTGTGAAGCAGCTGTAAGAGGTTGTGGAGGCGCGAACCCACTTAGGTTGAAAACTGAGGGGATGAGCTGTGGGTAGGGGTGAAAGGCCAATCAAACTCCGTGATAGCTGGTTCTCCCCGAAATGCATTTAGGTGCAGCGTTGTGTGTTTCTTGCTGGAGGTAGAGCTACTGGTTGGTTGAGCGGGACTACAATCTTAGCAATGTCAGCCAAACTCCGAATGCCGGTAATGTTAAGCATGGCAGTGAGACTGCGGGGGATAAGCTCCGTTGGTCGAGAGGGAAACAGCCCAGATCGCCGGTTAAGGCCCCTAAGGGTGTACTAAGTGGAAAAGGATGTGGGATCGCGAAGACAGCCAGGAGGTTGGCTTAGAAGCAGCCATCCTTGAAAGAGTGCGTAATAGCTCACTGGTCGAGTGGTTCTGCGCCGACAATGTAGTGGGGCTCAAGTACACCGCCGAAGCCGCGGCAGTCAGCATTTTTTGTTGGTTGGGTAGGGGAGCGTCGTGCACTGCTGTGAAGCACCTGGGTGACTTGATGGTGTGGAGTGTGTGCGAGTGAGAATGCAGGCATGAGTAACGAATGAAAAGTGGAAAACTTTTCCGCCGGATGACTAAGGGTTCCTGGGTTAAGCTAATCTTCCCAGGGTGAGTCGGGACCTAAGGCGAGGCCGACAGGCGTAGTCGATGGATAACCAGTTGATATTCTGGTACCCGTGTATGTGCGCCCAGTGGTGAATCAATGGTACTAACCATCCGCTGATCTTCTGGTCATGCTTTTTGTGTGGTTGGTGGTGATGTGCGTGGGATCTTCGTTGGTAGTAGCCAAGTGATGGGGTGACGCAGTGAGGTAGCTGAGCCACTTAGTGGATTGTGGTGTAAGCGTGTGGCCCGTGGCATAGGTAAATCCGTGTCGCATTGTGGGTGAGGCGTGATGCGTAGACCGTTTGGTTGATGTTGGTGATCCTGTACTGTCGAGAAAAGCCTCTAGCGAGTGCATATATGGCCCGTACCCATAACCGACACAGGTGGTCAGGTAGAGAATACTAAGGCGATCGGGTGAACTGTGGTTAAGGAACTCGGCAAATTGCCCCCGTAACTTCGGGAGAAGGGGGACCATTGCTGGTGACCGACGTGGTTGAGCTGGTGGTGGTCGCAGAGAATAGAGGGAAGCGACTGTTTATTAAAAACACAGGTCCGTGCGAAAACGTGGAAGTTGATGTATACGGACTGACGCCTGCCCGGTGCTGGAAGGTTAAGAGGACCTGTTAGGACTTTTTGTGGTTCGAAGCGGAGAATTTAAGCCCCAGTAAACGGCGGTGGTAACTATAACCATCCTAAGGTAGCGAAATTCCTTGTCGGGTAAGTTCCGACCTGCACGAATGGCGTAACGACTTCCCTGCTGTCTCAACCACAGGCCCGGTGAAATTGCAGTACGAGTAAAGATGCTCGTTACGCGCGGCAGGACGAAAAGACCCCGGGACCTTCACTATAGCTTGGTATTGGTGTTTGGTTCGGTTTGTGTAGGATAGGTGGGAGACTGTGAAGTGGTCACGCTAGTGGTTGTGGAGTCGAAAGTTGAAATACCACTCTGATCGGATTGGATACCTTAACCTTGGCCCATGATCTGGGTTGGGGACAGTGCCTGGTGGGTAGTTTAACTGGGGCGGTTGCCTCCTAAAGTGTAACGGAGGCGCCCAAAGGTTCCCTCAGCCTGGTTGGCAATCAGGTGGTGAGTGTAAGTGCACAAGGGAGCTTGACTGTGAGACTGACAGGTCGAGCAGGGACGAAAGTCGGGACTAGTGATCCGGCACCTACTTGTGGAAGTGGTGTCGCTCAACGGATAAAAGGTACCCCGGGGATAACAGGCTGATCTTCCCCAAGAGTCCATATCGACGGGATGGTTTGGCACCTCGATGTCGGCTCGTCGCATCCTGGGGCTGGAGTAGGTCCCAAGGGTTGGGCTGTTCGCCCATTAAAGCGGCACGCGAGCTGGGTTTAGAACGTCGTGAGACAGTTCGGTCTCTATCCGCCGCGCGCGTTGAAACTTGAAGAAGGCTGTCCCTAGTACGAGAGGACCGGGACGGACGTACCTCTAGTGTGCCAGTTGTCACGCCAGTGGCAGGGCTGGTTGGCTACGTACGGGAGGGATAACCGCTGAAAGCATCTAAGCGGGAAGCCTGTTTTGAGATGAGGTTTCTTTTGAGGTTCCCTCTAGACTAGGGGGTTGATAGGCCAGATCTGGAAGCGTAGTAATGCGTTAAGGTGACTGGTACTAATATGACCGAGTAATAACATTGTGTGTAACGAGCAAAAATATATAGCATTATTGAGCGTGTCACCTGTTGGGTGATAGTGAAGGTATGAAAGTGTTTCTCGCGTCTGCTGTGCAGTGTCTGGCATGACACGCCTTCTTCGTGTGGGTGGTTGGTTGTGTGTGTTGGTGGTTATTGTGTCGGGGGTACGCCCGGTCCCTTTCCGAACCCGGAAGCTAAGCCCGATTGCGCTGATGGTACTGCACCTGGGAGGGTGTGGGAGAGTAGGTCGCCGCCAACCTAAAACTTAAAAAATGATAGTTGATGGTGTAGCAAGAGAAGCAGTGTGTTTTGCTTGCTACACCATTTTTTTGTGCACCCACACGTGTGGGGGTGTGCGGGGTGCGCCCCCTTTTTTTTATGCCCGCAGTAAGGGGTGGGTTGGTTTTTTCGTGTTCTCGTATTCGAGACTACGTAAACCCATGGCCGGGCTGGGGTGTGGGTGGGGTGGTGTTGGGGTTTTCGTGATCACGGATTCGTGGTGGAGATTCCAAACACACCACCAACACCAGAAACAGCCCTTGGTGTGTGTTCGGTTGATTGTTAAGTGCGGTGCTTATGCAAACACCGCCCCCTTTCGTAAAGAGACTTCGTAAAATCCGTGGTTCTTATCGGCTGGCACTAATGAGAGCTTGAGCAGCCTTTTCGATGACGCTTTGCTTTTTACCAAAGGTGAAACGAAGTTTGGTACGCCATGGTTCTGGGTGGTCGGTGAACACAGAAATAGGGATAGCGGCGACGTTGTAGTCAGTAATTAGGTTGTAACAGAAGTCCGGACCGTCGCTAGTAGATAAATCACAAGAATCTGCGACGATATAAAACGTTCCCTTTGTGTTGCTTACTTGGAATCCGGCGTTTTTGAGCGCATGCGATAATAAGTCGCGGTTGCCTTGGAGCATCCGTTGTTGGTTAGCAATCCATTCGCGCTCGTTATCTAGGGCGTAAGCGACGGCTGGTTGGAACGGACTAGCACCGACAAAGCTGAGGTATTGTTTCGCGCGTTGGATCGCTGCGATTAATGGTGGGGTAGCGATTGCCCAGCCTGTTTTCCAACCTGTCACACACAGGGTTTTGGCTGCAGAAGAAATCGTTATTGTTCTTTCGCGCATACCTTCGTAGGTAGCAATGGGGCGGTGCGTGGTGTCGTCGAAAAGCATGTGTTCGTAGACTTCATCGCTGACCACGATAAGGTCGTGTTCAATTGCTAGGGCGCAAAGCTCGGTAATTGCTGCCGTGCTAAATACAGCCCCAGTAGGATTGTGTGGCGAGTTCACGATGATCATTCGCGTTTGGGGCGTGATGGCGTCGCGAAGCGCTGTGATATCAAGGTCCCACGAATTATTGTTGGGGACTAAAGGCACTGCGATACGGTGCGCGCCTGCTAATGCAATGGCTGCGGCGTAGGAGTCGAAATACGGCTCGAAGACGATCACGTCCTCATGCGGTTCCACAAGTCCGATAATGGCAGCTGTAAGCGCCTCTGTGGCTCCTACGGTGATAAGGACTTCGGTATTTGGGTCCACACTCATGCCGTAATAATCGCGTTGGTGTCGTGCAACTGCTTCGCGTAGTACTGGAAATCCTTGTGCTGGTGCGTATTGGTTATTTCCTCGTGCGATTTGGTCACAGGCTATGCCCAGCATGTCCTTGGGGCCGTCATAATCGGGGAAGCCTTGACCTAGATTAATGGCACCGTGTTGTTGCGCGTGGGTGCTCATAGTAGCAAAAATCGTCTCGCCGAATTCAGCGAGACGATGGATTCCAACGGGGTGGGGCATTGAGTTACAACTCCAGTAGATCAAATTTTGTTTCGCGTACTTGATCTAGCTTATTCAGGTTCTTGCTCAATGTGGTCCATTGTTCGGAAGGAATCGTCGATTCTGCCCGAGCAATCACTGAAGAATCTGGAGTAGCCCATGCAATGGGCATGGGGGAAATTTGGTCCCATGAGTCTTGGTTCCCCACGGAGCGTTGGCCGGTGACGGCCACTGCTGGGATGCGGGTGCCTACTTTTCGGGTGTCGCCTTCGATGCCTGGGATTGCGGTGATGTTGCGCGTTGCAAGTGCCCATCGGGGTGGAAGGGTGGGGTCGACGTTGGTGTTGACCAGTGCCATCACAACCATGTCGCGGGGGTTGACTTCGGCGATCATGGCGGGGACGAGGTCGTAGTTGTCGTAGAGGTGTTGTGCGTTTCCTACTTGTTTGGGCACAACGAAGATCATGGCGAAACTAATCAGTGCCATGATGGTGAATACTGCAAGACAGATGATGCCGAATGCACCACCGAGCCAGAAGTAAAGGCCCACGCCGATGAGGATCTGAATGATTCCAAATAGACCAGCGGAGAGTTGGAGGCGTTTGGTGTCTTTGAGCAGCTCGTTGTTTTTTGCGGCGAAGTCGGCGTCGATGGGGAAGGAGAAGTGTGCCATGGTGTTAGTCCTTGGTGAGTGCGGGCAGGTCGGCGGCGTCGATGATGCGGTAGGCGTAGCCCTGTTCGGCGAGGAATCGTTGCCGGTGGGCCGCGTAGTCACTATCTAGGCTATCGCGGCTTACCACTGTGTAGAAATGGGCGTGGGCACCGTCTGCTTTGGGGCGTAGTAGGCGGCCGAGTCGTTGGGCTTCTTCTTGTCGGGATCCGAAGGTTCCGGAGACTTGTATTGCTACGGCGGCTTCGGGCAGGTCGATGGAGAAGTTTGCTACTTTGCTCACAACGAGGGTGGTGATTTCACCGTTGCGGAAGGCAGAGAAGAGTTCTTCGCGCTTTTTATTGGACGTGGAACCATCAACCACGGGGGTGTGCAGGCGTTCACCGATTTCTGCCAGTTGGTCGACGTAGGCGCCGATGATGAGGGTGGGCTGTCCTGCATGTTGCGCTACGAGCTTATCGACGGCGCGCAGTTTGCTGGCAGCGCAGGCTGCAAGGCGGTAGCGGTCTTGATTTTCGGCCGTGGCGTAGACCATGCGTTCTGATTCGGTCATGGTGGTGCGCACTTCGGTGCATTCGGCGGTGGCGATAAAACCTTGGGTTTCTAGGTCTTTCCATGGGGCATCGTAACGCTTGGGGCCGATAAATGAGAATACGTCGCCTTCGCGTCCGTCTTCGCGGACGAGTGTTGCGGTAAGTCCAAGGCGGCGACGTGATTGGAGGTCTGAAGTTAGTCGGAAGACGGGGGCGGGGAGGAGGTGGACTTCGTCGTAGATAATGAGTCCCCAGTCGCGGGAGTCGAAGAGCTCGAGTGCGCGGTATTCGCCTTTCGTTTTGCGAGTGACTACTTGGTAGGTGGCGATGGTGATGGGGCGGATTTCTTTTTTCTCGCCTGAGTATTCCCCGATTTCTTCGGGGGTGAGGGTGGTGCGGCGAAGGAGCTCGTCACGCCACTGGCGGCCGGCTACGGTATTGGTCACTAAGATCAGTGTGGTGGCTTGGGCTTTTGCCATGGCAGCGGCACCGACCATGGTTTTTCCAGCGCCACAGGGCAGTACCACGACTCCGGAGCCGCCCTCCCAGAAGGAGTCTGCAGCCATGCGCTGGTAGTCGCGAAGTTCCCACTGCTCATGTTCGGTGGACAATGCGAGGGTGTGAGCCTCACCGTCGACGTAGCCTGCTAGGTCTTCTGCTGGCCAACCGACTTTCAGGAGTTCTTGTTTTAAGCGTCCGCGTTCGGAGGGGTGGACGATGATGGATTGGTCGTCGATACGAGCACCCAGCATCGGTTTGATCTTTTTGTGGCGAAGAAGCTCGGCCAGGATTGCTGGTTCTTCGGATTCTAAGATCAGTCCGTGGGCGGGGTGCTTGTGCAGGCGCACTCGGCCGTAGCGTGACATCGTCTCGGCGACGTCGATAAGCAGGGCCTGGGGGACGGGGAAACGCGAATAAGTTTCAAGTGCGTGTACTACTTGTTCGGCGTCGTGACCAGCTGCGCGGGAGTTCCATAGCGCCAGCGGAGTAATTCGATAGGTATGGACGTGCTCGGGAGCGCGCTCGAGCTCAGCGAAAGGCGCTAGAGCGATGCGGGCTTCTTGTGCGCGGGGGTGATCCACCTCAAGCAGCACGGTTTTGTCAGATTGGACGATCAGCGGGCCGTCGCCAAGTACCACGGAGTATCTCCTGAAACTAGAACATGTGAGTTGATGAACACTCTATTATGCACCGGAATCGAGTGCGACTTCCGTTATGCGGTGCAACATGAAGTGAATGACCTCGCCTGAGACTGCGTCGACTGCGCTGACGTGCCCGCCTGTGATCGTCACCGGCGTTACGGTGTAGCGCAACGCTTGGCCTTGCTTATCGACGATTCCCACGTGGACCTGACGATTAGCCCGCATGGCGGAATGGAGCACGCTGACGGCGTCGGAACCTTCAATGCCATGAGTTTCCCCACGGGAAGTGTGGCGATCCCGAAGCAGCGTGAGCAGTGCTTGTCGAATGTGCCCCGAATCTTCCTGTGGCGCAGTCGAGCGCATGGTTGGGGTTGCCACTCGCGTGGGGTGGGGGCGGATGTCGATACTGAGCCCTTGGGCGTTTTCAGCGGCGGGTGCAAAACCTGCTGATCGGATTGCCTCTAGTACTTGTGCCAGCGGGGCCTGGGCAATCAAGACTGTCGGGGCGATGATTCGAAAACCTAGATCGTCTGCGGCCTCAATGCGAGAAACCTCTAGGAGGAGCGCAGGGTCGTCGCAACGTACATAGCTCAGCGCTGGTCCGCCGCGAAGTGCCCCGTGGCGGCGTGCGGTGTCGGTAATCAGGTAGACCAAGGATTGTGGCAGATCGCCGATCGTGTGGTCTTTGAGAAATCCGACAAGGTCCGTATCCGTTTTACCAGCGTCCAAAGCACGGCGGACGCTGGTGCTATTGAGCCTAAACACGGTGGCCAACCCCATGGATTCGGTATCTGACATGAGCGCCATCATGGTGTGGACCTCGAAAGGAAGCGGTGCTGGTGCCAAGATGGTCATGTCACCTTGGGGGATCAGCTGATCGGATTCAGCGGGGGTGAGGCCCGCGGTGGCTTCGCAGAGCTGCCCTAGAGGATCCTCATGATGGTCTTTGTGAGCAAGGAGGAGCAGCACTGTGGTGGGTTCCCACCGAGGCCCAAGAATTCCCAAGAATTGAGCAGTGTCCGTGATGTCATCAAAAACGTCGCGAGCAAGCCGTGAAGCTCTGATAGGAGAATCGAAACCGAAGTTTGCTAGCAAGACGCCTTTATCTCCTCCGTGGGGAAACGCATGCGCAGCCGCGGAGCGTAGGACAAGCGCGCGAGTGCTAGGCAACTTATCTAAGATGGTTGCGGCACTGAGCAGACGATGTGGTTTGTTCTTCTCGTCTGGTTGCCCAATTGCTGCAACATTGAGCGTTGCGTGCTCCCACCAACCGAGCATGAGCCATGCCCATTGCACAGATAGCGGCTGGGCGTTCCATTCGTCGGCACGTCCGGTGGGCGCTAGGTAGTTTCCGCCGGTGTCGTTGGCTGGAAGCGGATCGGGCACGCCTTTGGCAATAAGCCCAGCTCCCATAGCAGCAGCGATGATACGATAGAGCGTGGTTTCTTCTACACCCAGTGCACGCGACAGCGTTGCTACAGGGCGTACTCCCACGGCATTGTCTTTTAATAAGGCAACGGGGGAATCGCTGAGGACGTCGATAAGAACACGTGTGAGTCGTACCGCTTCTAGACCTGCTGCGGTGCTTTGTGCTTCGACTCGTTGTTTCAAGGAGGTTTCCTCTGATACTGCTACTGGGCACAGCGGCAAAATGGGCGCAGGTTTACCACTGAGTGCAAAACGCACTGACATGGGAAGAGTAACCGTGTGACTGTTATGTCGGGTGATCAAGCCGAGAGCTATAAGCTGCGGGATTGGTCGGGTGGGGTCAGCATCGATTGCTGCATCTTTTGTTACGCCGGTGCCACCAGAGTGCGCGAGGGTGCGCAAGATGCTGCGTTGTTTGGTGGTGAGGCCTTCGAGTATCTCTGGAAGCTCGGTGGCGTTGGGCACGTGTGCTGAGGGCAAAAGCTGCCATCCCGCTGGCAGTGCGTCCATAACGCCGGGGGCGATTCGTAGCGCAGCCAATTCTCCGAAAAGTAGCGCGTAGTCGCGCAAGGTGTCTATTGTCGCTAGCAGTTCAGACCCACTAGGGATCCAGTGGTCGGTTCCGTGGGTATTCTGCTCGCTATATGAACGCACGAGTTCCACCAGTTTGGGGGCATCCACAGGTTCGATTTCTGCGCCGACGATGCTGGCAGCCTCGAGCACAGCGAGTTCGCGTGCATTTAACCGCACCAGAGCTCGCATGATCGACGCCCGCAGGGATAAACGTGCTGCTAAAGAGCTGATTCCCGGAGGTAGCGGATGTGTCGTATCGGGACGGTGCTCAAGGACGCGATGGAGTGCATCCTCGTCTAAGTTGTATAGCCATTGGCGGAAAATCGCAGTGGTTGAGGTGGAATCGTTGGAACTGGTCATGATGACTCCATAGTTTAGTTGGTTGTTCAGGTGACTTTGGCCAGCGGATTTGAAACAATAGAGCCTATGTCAAACATGGAGAAAAAAGGTTACGTCGATCCGGGCTGGCCAAAGCACGTCCCTGGTGGCGGTCACGCTGTTACTGAGATGGTTGCTAAGGTTGCTGGCGCCAACAGCCCTTGGGGCGATATCGAATTCCCTGTTCCTGCGGAGCAGACCGGTTACGTTCACCCTTACACCCGTGTGAACAAGTAAAACCAACCTCAAGCAGTATTGCTTGGAAGGTGGGTGCCAGTTTTTAACGAGCTGACACCCACCTTTTTGTATTAGCTTCGCAGGAGTGCTTTCGACTGATTCAATCCTTGCCCTGTTCGCGGTCTAGATGCGGAAACACAAGAAGAGGGGGTTTCTCGTACAAATACGAGAAACCCCCTCTTTGAACAAGCGGATCAGCTTTGAAAGTTACATGCCAAAGATGAAGTCGATAGCGCCGCGGTTAGCCATGTAGAAGCCGTTGAAGTTAGCGCGGTTAGCTTGGTAGAAAGCCTCAATCTGAGGTGGGATACCTAGGCCAATGCCTGCCAAGCGTGCCTTGATGGCGTTATAGAGGGCGTCGACTGCGAGCTCTTCGGTGTTAAGGCCTGCCTGAGCTGCGTACTCTTGTGCGCCGGCGACTGCGGCTTGGACGGGCGCAGGTGCGTTAGCAACAACGTCGCGTGGGGTAGGGGCAGAGTTCAGTCCCAGTTTTGCAGAGCATGCTGGCCATGCGCCCCAGCCTTGGCCTGCCAAGACCTTTTCTGCAACAGCGATCTGCTGTTCGCGGGTAGCACCATTGGCGGTTGGAGCGTACTGTCCGCCGCCGTAGGCGTTCCAGGTGCTAGCGGTGAATTGCAGGCCACCGAAGAAGCCGTTGCCGGTGTTGATAGCCCAGTTGCCGCCGGCTTCGCATCCTGCGAGGCGATCCCAGTCGGAATCTGGTGCTGCGGAAGCGGTAGGGGCAAGAAGGGTTGCGGCGGTGCCGAATGCAACGGTAGAAGCTGCGAATTTTGCCTTCGTGGAAGCGGTCTTGCGAGCGTGACGTGCCATTAGGGTTGTTTTCCTCTCGAATTGCCGCCCAAAACCAACGAAAGTGTGCACCATGACATGGCACCGAGAATGCGATGCGCACGTGAATGTCTACACGTGTTGGGCCACTGTCTGCTGAGTAGTGTTTTGGTAGTCGGCAAAACGATTGTCTTGCTTCGAACGTGGGCATGTACTCGTGCACATAATGCATCGACCGGAAAATATCCAGACAGTGGCTGGCGAAGATATTCACGTATGGCACGATGCTGTGCTTGTTCACCCACGGTAGCGGTTTATAACGTTTCTGTCACGTTTTTCTTTGGTGATGCGCTAGAAAATCTAGAAAACTGTTGGAAAAACCGCAGGTCGTTTCGGCGTTGAGGGGTTTTGAAATTTTAGGTCACAATTCGTTATATTCGGCCGTTGTGTTTAAAGGTGCACGCAGTCGATGTTTTTGCTGTGATTATTTGCAACTCATGAGGTTGGACAGTGATGGGGCGGCATAGTGGTTTTGGTTAACGGAATAATGGGCTATAGTTTTTAGTTTGCTAAATGTGAGGATCTTCGGTGTAAGTGAACTCCCCAGATCCTTAAAAACTATGCACGACTATTAATTGCAGCCGTGGATCCAAGCCGGATCTCCTGTACCTTATTTAAGGTGCACTGGGCTCATGGGATCGTAAAGAAGGGAGAGGAGTGCAGTGCCTCAAGGGAAGGTGCTTTGGTACGACGTTGATAAGGGATTCGGATTTGTGTCCAACCCCGAAGGAGACGACTGCTTTGTCAGCAAGGACGTTTTGCCTCAAGGCGTACAGAAGCTAGAAAAAGGTCAGCGCGTTGAATTCGATTACGTTGCGCGTGGTCGTGGTCCACAAGCGTTGCGCATCAAGGTCCTAGACACCCCTAGGCTTCGCCGCCCAGCACAACATAAGTACTCTGCCGAAGAGCTCAACAGCATGATCTCTGATCTGGCTACACTGCTGGAGATCAAAGTGCAGCCGTCGCTACGCGCCGGGCGATACCCCGACCGTAAAGAAGGTCGACAGGTTGCTAACATTTTGCGCGCTGTTGCCAAAGAACTCGATATGTAGCTTCCCCGTGTGATTAAGAGGGTTACATATAACAAACGCGGGACATCCTCCTACAAACTGTAGGCGCGATGTCCCGCTCTTATTCATATGAGAGACAAAAACGCTTATTACTTTGCCGAAACCGACCATGTGACGGTGTAAGGCGTTTCTACTCCTTGGGCATCATGTCCGATAAGAACCGAGGTCACCTCAGCAACGACGAGGCGAGGACGCTTGTCGTCTTTCTTCCCCACGGGATCGACAGATCCCGCCACTGTCGCCTCTGTTGCTTCGTTGGCCCCAAAGAAGCTTTGGTCGTTGGCAGCTGGATCATCGTAGATCTTCAACAGTGACCAGTCATGGTCCGATACTTCCTTAGGCACGCTGATTTTAAGCTCGCCGTCTTTATCTACAGCGATATTCGGCACCTCGTTTTCATCGCACGGTACACCTGGTTCGCAGACACTAAACGGGGTGATGTCTTGGGAAACGTCTCCGGAGGATACGGTGATGGTCACCGTGTTGGGTTCTGGGCCTGGGCGGCTATTCCACCAGCTTTGGAACGCAATAGAGCACAGCACTACCACCACAACGGCGATAACGAGTGACAACAGTTGGATGAGATTCTTACGTCGGGTCTTACGACTGGCCATGGTCGTTCATCTTACTAACAAATGTGACCTCGTAGAGGTCCGGCCACCTTTTGCCGGTGATATAGAAGCGATCCGAATCTGGGATCCAAGCGATTCCATTTAGTACGTTATTGCTATCGGCGACGGCATTGTTGGGGATGTTGGAGGCGTCGATAATGCCGGTGACCGCACCGGTGGTGGCGTCGATACGCATGATGTCGGTGCTGAGGAAAATGTTGGCGTAGATGGTGTCCTTACCGGTGGCCGGGTCATTGGGGACGCATTCGAGCTCGTTGAGATTGGAAACTCCGTTTCCTTGGTTGGTTACCTGGATACGAGAGCGCTCGTCAAACGATTCGGGATCGCGGATGATGAGCTCATCGGAGCCGTTGGACATGATTATGCGATCATCAAAGTGGCAAAGACCCCAGCCTTCGCCCTCGTAAGATACGGTACTGAGCTGCTGAAAAGTGGTGGCGTCACGTTTAAAAGCGATCCCATCACGCCACGTCAATTGCCAAATGTGGTCGCCGGTTTTTGTGATTCCTTCGCCGAAAAGTTCAGGGGTGAGTGGGGTGCGCTGCTGTGGGCTGTTGCCAACCTTCATGGAAAACATGCCGCTTTCGCCATAAAAACCGGTGCTGACTAGGAGGCGGTCGCCATCGAGTTCGAGCCCTTGGGTAAAAGCTTGCGGGTCAAAGCGGTGAACTTTGTGGATGCGTGCTTCTAAACGTTCTGGGGTTGTAGCTGCGGTATCATGGTTGGGCTGTGGTGATAGGCTACAACCTGCAACGGCAAGTGATCCTGCAAGCGCTAAAGTGGCATGAGATATTAACGAGAAGATCGATCGCATAGCATCTATCATGCATTGCATGCGTGGTTGATCGCAGAAATAGTAACGGGGTGTTGAATAATGGGGGACGTGTCACCCCGAAAGAAAAGAATGAGAAGCCATACCAAACGGCGTAAAAAGGGTATGCCGTCCACGCCACTCATCGGCAAGAATGCGGTCGCAGTTGCGCGACGTGGGCTTGAAGAACTCGGGGAGGGCGCAGTCGGTGAGCATATTGGTGTTCAGCAGGTGAGCCTTGAATCGGCGACCCACCGCTTTGCGGCGGAAGTGCCTGGGTATGACGGCTGGGAGTGGAATGCAGTGGTAGCGTGCGTTCCCGGCTCGAAATACGTGACCTTGAGCGAAGTGGCATTGGTACCAGGTGGATCTGCGCTCCAGCCGCCACGGTGGGTGCCATATCACGAACGAGTGCGCCCAGGTGATCTAGGGCCTAACGACGTCATGCCGCCGCGTGACGACGACCCCCGCCTCACCGCGGACGAGCAGACTGCGGCGATGGATTTTGGTACCACGAAAAAGCTTTCGAAGGCAGGGCTTAACGGAACCAAAGTTCGGTGGCAAAACGGAGCTTTTGGCCCGCGGTCTGAGTATGCGGAAAAAGCGAAGCTTCCGTGTTATACCTGCGCTTTTTACGTTCCTATGACGGATCCGGTAGGAAAAAATTTCGGGGTCTGTACTAATGAGTACTCGGCGGATGGTCATATCGTTCACTCTCGATATGGCTGCGGTGCTCATACTGATACTCCGCCTGTAGAACCCCTCGGTGTAGTGGAATTACGGCCTTTTGATGATGAGCACCCAGTAAGTGTAGACACCATTTCTTAGGTGCTTCCGAAGGCGTTGGGGGCGGGGGAGAGGGCGGCCACGTCGGGCAACTGGTTATAACAAGGGCTTGTCTGGTACTGGTTTTCGGTTTGATTGCAGGTCAAATGCATGCCACTATCTACGAATGCGGATGAAATTCCGGTTCCCCCTGTACTTGTATGGAGCAAAAGTAGATGGCATCGACGGCCCCTCAGTCGCAAACCTCAGCGCCCACGGCTAGCACCTCGCAGCCGCGCAGCGCGCTTGACCGATACTTCAAAATCAGTGAACGCGGTTCCTCAGTAGGCACCGAGGTTCGCGCAGGCGTAGTGACCTTCTTCGCGATGGCCTACATCATCATCCTTAACCCGTTGATCCTAGGAACGGGTGAGGACATCAACGGCAAAGTGCTGGGGATTCCTCAGGTAGCAGCGGCAACGGCACTGGCCGCCGGTGTTGCCACCATCGCCTTTGGCCTGATCGCGCGCTACCCCTTCGGTATTGCGGCAGGACTTGGTATTAACACCCTCGTGGCAGTCACCATGGTGGCAACCGAAGGCCTGTCGTGGGAAGAGGCCATGGGTCTTGTTGTCCTCGACGGCATCATCATCGTGCTGCTTGCGATCTCTGGTTTCCGCACCGCTGTATTTTCTGCCATCCCGAAGCCAATGATCGCCGCCATGAGTGTCGGCATTGGTATGTTCATCGCCTTGATCGGCCTTGTCGACGCAGGCTTTGTTCGCCGTCTCCCAGACGCGGCTCACACCACAGTCCCCGTGGGGCTTGGCACCGGCGGATCTATTTCTTCTTGGCCAACCCTCGTATTCATCATGGGCTTGCTCATCTGCGGTTTCATGGTTGTTCGCCGCGTCCGCGGTGGTCTTTTCCTTGGCATTGTTGTTACCACCATCATCGCCATGATCGTCGAGGCCATTACTGGCGCTGGCTCCTCGGTAGATAACCCAACCGGCGGCTGGAGCCTCGCTGTTCCTACCACACCTGAGGGCTTGGGCGGCTTGCCAGATTTGTCCTTGATCGGTGACATCTCCCTCTTCGGTGCATTTACTCGCGTCGGCGCACTTGGTGCGACACTGTTGCTATTTACTCTTGTGCTGGCTAACTTCTTCGATGCCATGGGCACCATGACCGCACTGGGTAAGCAAGCTGAGCTTGTCGACGATTCCGGCGTGCTGCCAGACATGAAGAAGGCTCTGATCATCGAAGGCACCGGTGCAATCATCGGTGGCGCAGCGTCAGCTTCCTCAAATACTGTCTATGTGGATTCCGCAGCAGGCATTGCAGATGGCGCTCGCACAGGACTTGCCAACGTGGTCACAGGCGTACTGTTCTTGCTGGCTATGTTCTTGACACCGCTGTATGAGATCGTACCTATCGAGGCTGCCGCACCTGTTCTCGTGGTTGTCGGTGCTCTTATGATCGGCCAGATCCGAGACATCGACTTCACCGACTTCCATATCGCGTTGCCAGCATTCTTGACCATCGTGATCATGCCATTTACCTACTCGATTGCGAACGGTATCGGCGTCGGATTCATCTCCTTTACCCTGCTGGCAGTATTTGCTGGAAAGATTAAGCAGATCCACTGGATCATGTGGCTGATTTCGGCACTATTCGTGGTGTACTTTGCCATGGATCCAATCTTGAACGCTATCGGTTCATAATCAGTAGCCTTTTCACCGAACCCCCCTTCTCAACATGCGGTTGCAAGCAGCCACGGAGCGTACTGGGAAGGGGGATTCGTGTATTTAGCGGGCAGTCTCACTAACATAGTCACCGTGATTAGCCCTGACATCCATATTGAGCACCTAACCGATCCCCTTGATCCACGATTGGATGATTTCCGTGATCTTAACCATTCGGATAATCGCCCCGATCTACCGGGAGGCAAAGGGCTCGTCATCGCTGAAGGACCACTGGTTATCCCACGACTAGTCGACTCCCGTTTTCCAGTGCGCTGCCTTGTAGGTTTTCCCAACAAACTGGAAAAACTCCTCGCTAATGAACACCTGCGTGCCCGGCTTGTCGGCGTCCCCGTGTTCTCCGTGGACCGAGAAACTCTCGCACAAGTAGCTGGCTTTGACATGCACCGTGGTCTTCTTGCCTCTGCAGACCGAGTAGCAGGAATGAGCATTGCGCAAGCTATTGACGGCGCGCGCACCGTGGTCATTCTCGAGGGCGTGGGCGATCACGAAAACATTGGATCGATGTTTAGAAACGCCGCAGGTATGGGCGTCGATGCTGTGCTCTTTGGCAATGGCTGTGCGGATCCGCTCTATCGTCGTGTGGTTCGAGTATCAATGGGGCATGTCCTGCGCACACCATTCGCGCATTTTGGCGGAAAATCCACAACGTGGCAGCGTGAACTGCAAGAACTTCGCGATGCTGGATTCCATATCGTATCGCTGACTCCGAATCCGCAAGCCGACCATCTAGCAGACGCCTTAGTTGATACCAACGGTGCGCCATATGCCAAGGTTGCACTACTCGTCGGGGCAGAAGGGCCAGGGCTTACCGAGCACGCTATGCGGGCAACGGATCAACGCGCGCGCATTCCCATGGCACCAGGTACTGATTCCCTCAACCTTGCAACCTCGGCAGCGATTGCTTTTTATGAGCGGGATCGCTCACTACGTTAATCAGATGATGGCTTATCTGTGTGGCGTAGCACATGGATAAAGGCGCGGTACTTTTTCACCGCCACGTCCGACGCTACCGATAAGATTCGACGGGTGCGCCGATATGTATTTTCGGCAGCATCCGCGAAACGGACCAGCTCAACTTCCGTTGTGGAATCGTTGTGTTCTTCGTAATCGTCGTAGTCGCGTCGCGATTCGCCAAGCCCCAGTTTTGCAGATGCTTGGTGCGCAATACGATCGGCAGACAATTTCTTTTTGTTTGGGTGGGTAACCAGTTTCGGCTCGGGGCGCCCGTCAATGGCATAGGCCACCACGTTGATATCTTGGGCGGCATCGATATCAAAGCCTAGCCAATGGCGTTGCGCTTCAGCGACAAGGTCGATCGGCTGGAATGGTAGTGCGATGCCGCCGATTTGTTCGGCTTTTTCGCCGGCCCAGTAAGCATTTTCAAAAGGTTCGGGCAGGCCGGTGTCTTCGTAGACGCGTTCGCGGCGCGCCGAAAACGCACGCTTGACTGTGTCTCCAGACCAGTGAGCGAAGGCTCCCAAACCCGATTCTGAGTTGACCGCGAAGGCGTAGACGTCTGCTGCGGGGATAGCACCTCGTAGTTTGGAGTCAATCGCTGAAATATCGCGGGCATCGGTGATAACAGTTTGAATTACAGAAAGGCCTGGAAAACCTGCGATATAAAACTCGCCTGGGGAGGCTTGCGCAGAGCGGTTGAGTGAAAATTGTCCGATGGGGGTAATCGGCCAACGGGAATTCATCTGCGCCAATAATTTGCGCCCGAAACCACGGTCGGCACGCGGGGAAGCGGCGATGACCGCTTCGGGATGGGCAGTGGTGACAAACCACAGCGTGACAACGGCGCTATGTTGTGGCGCATTTTCCATGGCTCGTGAGTCCCCTCAAGTTACTTCCGTGGTCGCTTGGTATTGGTACGAACACCCAAAAGCACATCCTCCCAGTGCGGGGTCACTGCTTTACGACGCCTCTTGCCACCTTGTTTGTGTTCATCTTGGGAGTGCTGTGCGAAGTCATCACCGGATACCTCTGTGGTTGGTTCTTGGGTATCGGTAGGTGCAGATGCGGAGTCGTCGATAGCCATGAGGTCGTCGCGAGTTTGTTCTGCTTCGCTTTCTGCAGAAACCAAGTGTGGTCGCCCTGTCGCAACAGCAGATAATGAGCGTACTGGTTGCGAGAACTCCGGATCGATGAGGTCTGCTGCAACCGCATTGCGTGCAACAGTAGTAGCAGCGCTGGTGCCGTGCCGGTGATAGGACCATTCGGCTACCGTTTCGCCTAGTTCTGGGCCCCACTTCACACTGACAACCCACTGCCCAGAAGGATCGCGGTAAGCGTCCCAAACCGAACGAGTGAGGTCTTCACCGCGCGCAGCAAAAGCAGTTGCCAAGACTTCCCACAGGGTCAGATCCGCTGGGCCGTCGTTACGCACAGGGTGAGATTTTTTGGCCAGTTCTGCGATACGGGCGCGTTCTAGAAGTACGGGGTGCGCGTAAGGTTCGATTCGGGATTCAGTGACGCCGTTTTCCTCAGCGATCTCAGCAATCGTGGCACCAGAACGAATACGCTCTTGGATCTCGCGAGGGCGCATAGACAATGGTGTAGATAGGCGAGGATCGACCTCTCGACTCGGGCGTGGCTCTCGGGTGGTAAGGGATCCGCGCGGGCGCGAAGGTGACTTTTCCTCAGCAGGCTCGGAATCGGAGGATTCTTCTGCTTCCGCGTCAGCGGGGTGCTCTTTAGAATCATGCTGAGGAGTCTGTGCTGTGGCATCCTCGGCGCTTTCTTCTGATTCAGCAGGCTGTTCGGGGTCTTCTTGGTGGAGAAGCGCCGCACGAAGCGAGTCGGTGACCTCTAGAAAAAACTGCTCCTCGGGATTGTCCGCCGCGTGGAAGACTAACGATGTTGCGGAGGATTCCGTGGGGACGAGGATTAGTTCCTTCATCAATACTCCTTCGACTGGGGAAATGGTACTGCAAGGTGCAGATATCACTATCGTCTACTGTAACGCAGCCCGAGGGGTTGCGGGTTGTACGACGAGGTAGCGTGCCATAACAAAATGACAAACTTGTCAATATTCTTAAAGCTCAGAGGAAGTAGTTTATAAAACGTGGCTTCCTCTGAGCTTTAAGAAATAACAAATGCTGAATTTTTATGCTTGAGCGTAACCGTTGTCGAGGATGTAATCGATAGCGGCGGTCAGTGTTTCCACATCGGCAGTATCGATGGCAGGGAACATACCGATACGCAGCTGGTTGCGTCCTAGCTTGCGATAAGGCTCGACATCGAGAATTCCGTTGGCGCGCAGCACCTTAGCTAGCGCAGCGGCATCAATGGAATCATCAAAGTCAATAGTGCCCACGACCAGAGAACGCTTCGCAGGATCGGCTACATAAGGAGTTGTTTCAGCGCGCTTTTCTGCCCATTCGTACAATGCGGAAGAATTAGCGGTGGTGCGTTCAACCATGGCATCAAGGCCACCATTGGCGTTCATCCACTCCACTTGGTTTTCCAACATCAAAAGCGTGCCCACAGCAGGGGTGTTGTAGGTCTGGTTTTTACGGGAATTGTCCACAGCAGTCTGGAGGTTAAGGAATGCCGGAATGAAACGGTCCGAAGCATTGATCTTCTCAATACGCTCCAACGCTGCAGGGCTCATCGCTGCAAGCCACAACCCACCATCGGAAGCAAAGCACTTCTGAGGAGAAAAGTAATAAACATCGGCATTGTGCATATCTACGGGCAGTCCGCCGGCACCAGAGGTGGCGTCGATAGCTACGAGCTGACCATCAGAATTTTCTGGACGAATAACGGGAACCATAGCGCCTGTCGACGTCTCGTTGTGTGCCCAAGCGATAACGT
Organism: Corynebacterium rouxii; assembly: GCF_902702935.1. Classification (NCBI taxonomy): domain Bacteria; kingdom Bacillati; phylum Actinomycetota; class Actinomycetes; order Mycobacteriales; family Corynebacteriaceae; genus Corynebacterium; species Corynebacterium rouxii. The sequence continues at coordinate 746,222 of NZ_LR738855.1, forward strand.
CGCAGCCCTCCATAGCCACAGGGGTTGGTGCATCGCCTGGCTCGGCGGAAATAATCGTAGGCTCGTCCAACCACGGTGCCTGCGCAGATGCCTTTGCAAACTTGCCGGAGAACTCGCCAAAAGTGAGATGTCCGGACTTCTTCTCAATTAAACCGAAGGTTGCTGCATCCCAGAAGGCGGTAGCGCCGCCCAAAGAAAGTACGATCTCATAGCCATCTGGTAGTGAAAAGAGGGAGGAAAGGCCCTCTCGAATACTTCCAACAATGTTCTTCACAGCTGGCTGACGATGAGACGTGCCAATAACGTCGGCGCCAGCATTAACAATCGCATTGAGTTGTGCTGGGCGCACTTTAGAAGGGCCGCATCCGAAGCGCGGATCGGCGGGAATCAGGGTACTGGGAAGAGTAGGGTACTCGCTCATGGGTCACGCTTTCTCGTTGTAGGACAACGCACAAAAGGGAAGGGTTGCAAAAGATTTGTCCGCATCAGTGAGGTGGCAGCGCCACCCTTGAGGTGGAATAGTACCGAATGCTTGCATAGTTGGAAGCTTCTGCCATGACATCACCTGCCGAACGGTAGAAATAGGCAATTTTGTTGCAAAAATGGGGGGATTCTATGCAATGTTGCATGGGTAGTGTTGCCGCATTTTTACAGGTAGCAATGCTGATTTTATGTTCGTTTTCAAACTAATGTTATGTGTGCCACAGATTTTGTTACACTGTGTTATGTTCCATGCATTCACGCCCAAATTTTGGCGGAAGCGTTAACTTTCTAGTTTCGTAACGGCGAATAAAGGTGTATGAATGGTGAGCACACCCTTACCCTCATGGGTGACCGGCAAGGTGAGGGGCCAAAATTAAAAAGTGTCATTAGATTTCAAGATGGCTATTACCTTGAGCGTATCCGCGAACAACCTCTGTGGAGACGTGGTAGGGGTAGCTCCCCTTTACGGGGGTGTTATGGTCTGTAGTTTTAGGTGACTGTTCGGCGGTAGCTGGCTAACCTAGGGCGAAATGCGGATAACACTGCAGTCTTGGATCTCAACAGTGCACTTTTCACGCAACGGTGCAAAAGTGCACGGAAAAACAAATCGAAAGGGATGCTTGTGGCTACTGAAAACAAGGAAAAGGCGGTTCTTCACTACCCTGGTGGCGAGTATGAGATGGATATCATCCATGCAACCGAGGGTAACGATGGTGTTGTGCTGGATAAATTACTGTCCCAAACTGGCATGGTCACTTTCGACCCTGGTTATGTGAGCACCGGTTCCACGGAATCTAAGATCACTTACATCGATGGCGACAATGGCATCCTGCGTCACCGTGGCTACGACATCGCGGACTTGGCGGAAAACGCAACCTTCAACGAAGTTTCCTACCTGCTAATTAAGGGCCACCTGCCAACCGTTGATGAGCTTCATAAGTTCAACAACGAAATCCGCCACCACACCCTGCTGGACGAGGATTTTAAGAGCCAGTTCAACATCTTCCCACGTGACGCACACCCAATGTCCGTGTTGGCTTCCTCCGTGAACATCTTGTCCACCTACTACCAGGATCAGCTCAACCCACTCGATGAGGAGCAGCTGGATAAGGCCACCGTTCGCCTGCTAGCCAAGGTGCCAATGCTTGCAGCTTACGCTTACCGCGCTTCCAAGGGTGCTCCTTACATGTACCCAGACAACTCCTTGAACGCTCGCGAGAACTTCCTCCGCATGATGTTTGGTTACCCAACCGAGCCATACGAGGTGGACCCAGTAGTGGCAAAGGCGCTGGATAAGCTACTCATCCTGCACGCAGATCACGAGCAGAACTGCTCCACCTCTACTGTGCGCATGATCGGTTCCGCACAGGCCAACATGTTCGTTGCTGTTGCTGGTGGTATCAACGCCCTTTCAGGTCCTCTACACGGTGGCGCAAACCAGGCTGTCTTGGAAATGCTCGAAGAGATCAAGGCCAACGGCGGCGACGCTACCGACTTCATGAACCGCGTGAAGAACAAGGAAAAGGGCGTTCGCCTGATGGGCTTCGGTCACCGCGTGTACAAGAACTACGACCCACGCGCTGCCATCGTGAAGGAAACCGCACACGAAATCCTCGAACACCTCGGTGGCGATGAGCTTCTCGATCTCGCCATGAATCTCGAAGAGATCGCATTGAACGACGACTACTTCGTATCGCGCAAGCTGTACCCGAATGTCGACTTCTACACCGGTTTGATTTACCGCGCTATGGGATTCCCAACGGACTTCTTCACCGTGCTCTTTGCCATTGGTCGTCTGCCAGGCTGGATTGCTCAGTACCGCGAGCAGTTGGCAACCACCACCAAGATCAACCGCCCACGTCAGATTTACACCGGCGAAACCTTGCGAAAGGTCACTCCACGCGAGCAGCGCTAAGCTGATGACCTGCTAATTTCGGCCGAGCGAGTGGAATTTCAGTACACTGTTACCCACACGCTCGGTTTTCGTTGTGTTGATATACCTCCTCGGCGACGATCCGCAGCCGAGTTCATACGTTAATATTCCGAGCAATTTGTACATCGATCCAAGGAGTTAGAGAGCCATGGAAAAGCCCCAGATCCAGGTTCCCGAAGGACCAGCCCCAGAAGACATCGTCATCGTCGACCTCATTGAGGGCGACGGCGCAGAAGCACAGCCTGGCGGCCTCGTTGAGGTCCACTATGTTGGCGTCGACTTTGAAAACGGCCAAGAGTTTGATTCTTCTTGGGACCGCGGCCAAAGCATCGAGTTCCCATTGTCTGGCCTCATCGCTGGCTGGCAAGAAGGTATCCCAGGCATGAAGGTCGGCGGACGTCGCCAGCTGACCATCCCACCAGAGGCTGCTTACGGCCCAGCAGGTGGCGGACACCCACTGTCCGGTCGCACCCTCGTGTTCGTGATTGATCTGCTCAACGTCGGCTAATCACGTTCAACAGTAAGAACAAAAATAACGCCCGTAGGTGTATTACCATCTACGGGCGTTATTGCATCACAGTATCCTCACACACCGTTAGATCAATGTGTGAGCGAGCGCTTCATAACGCTGTAAACGGGCCTCGCGGCCCACAGCGGGTGAGCTATCCAGTTCGGAGAGAGCTGCAGTGATCTTGTCAAGAACAAAAGCCGCGAAGGCATCGGGATACTGATGCGCAGCGACAGGTTCGTCGATAATGGCGTCGATAATGCCTACCTCTTTGAGCGTTACCGCCGATACCTGCTGTTCTTCCATCATTTGTGCTGCATGGGAAGTGTCGCGGTAAATGATTGCAGAAGCGCCTTCAGGTGGCAGTGGACTGAGCCAAGCATGTGAGGTGGCGAGCACCTTATCGGTAGGAAGCATCGCTAAAGCGCCACCGCCACAACCTTGTCCCAAGATCAAGGACAGCGTAGGAACATCAACAGACACAAGCTCACCGAGAGTGCGCGCAATCGACCCTGCCAGACCGTGCTCTTCTGCATAATCACTAAGCTCTGCACCGGGGGTATCGATGATAGAGATCAACGGAAGCTGCAACTCGTGCGCTAATTGGATACCACGCCTTGCACAGCGCAGTGCCTCGGTGCCAAGTTCGGTCTTAGCGTGAGGCGGCTGGGCATGGCGATCCTGAGCAATGATCACTACACTGCGCCCAGCCAATCGAGCTACGGCCACGATAACAGCAGGGGAGCGGCGGCCGTCGCCACTGCCAAAAAGCTGGACATAATTATCGCGACCGATGGCATGCATGATGCTGCGCGCGCCGGGTCGATCAATATGCCGCGTAGTCTCAATCGAGTCCCATACGCTGTGACTATCGGAATCGACGCGGCAGGGGGCGTCGTGACGCGTGGCGGTAACATCATCGGGGCTGAGAATGACCTCGACAATCTTTTTTAACGACGAGCGTAGTTCTCGTGGGGAAATAACGCCGTCGATCACTCCTTTTTCGGCCAGATTTTCACCCGACTGCACACCTTGGGTAAGCGGGCGACCAGTGGTGAGCTCAACGACACGCGGACCCAAAAATCCCAATAGTGCATCGGGTTCAGCGAATGTGAAGTGACCTGCGGATCCCCACGAGGCCATAACCCCACCAGTTGTGGGATTGCGAAGATACACCAGGTAGGGCAGGTGTGCGTCTTTGTGTCGGTACACGGCGGTGGTGATGGACACCATCAGAGCAAAAGCGGGGGTGCCTTCCTGCATGCGTGTGCCGCCAGAAGATGGCGAAATAAGCAGCGGAAGACGTTGCTCGGTTGCCTTATGGATTGCCGCGATAATACGGCGGGCGGTTGCCGCGCCAATGGAGCCTCCGAGGAAGTTGAATTCGCTGAGGACCACAGCAACGCGATGGCCGAAAATAGTGCCTTCACCTGTGATAACGGACTCGTCAACCCCTGATTTTTCGCGGGCTTTGGCGAGGGATTGTTGGTAACTTTCTGAGATGTCCCCATAGACCGGTGGAGTATCCCAACTACTAAAGGAATTAGCGTCGAGAACCTGGGCTATGAGCTCGTGTGCGGTCGTTCGGGTCATGGCACCACCCTATAAAGAACGCGGGTGGTTAGTGCAGAAACTGTGTAAAAAAATTGCCAATAGGGGGTGCATAGGGTGGATTTTCGGTGTTGAATGGTGATCATGAAACAACACGAGAACGTTATTCCTACCATCACTCTCAACGATGGCACGGAAATGCCCGCCATTGGTTTTGGCACTTACAAGCTGCACGATAACGAGGCTTATGAGGCTGTGCGTAGTGCCATTGAAGTGGGTTACCGTCACATCGATACCGCATCGTTGTATAAGAACGAAGAGGAGGTAGGCCGTGCGGTGGCCGACGCGATCGCTGCAGGTGATGTGACTCGTGAAGAGCTTTTTATCACCACCAAGGTCTGGAACGACATGCACGGAGATCAGCTCACGCAACGCTCCTTCCAAGAATCCCTCCAGCGACTCGGTCTGGATTACATCGATTGCTGCATGGTGCACTGGCCATGGCCGCAAAAGGGCCTTTATGTTGAGTCATTTGCAGCATTGGCGAAGATTCAAGGGCTGGGGCAGCTGCAGTCGGTTGCGGTAGCTAATTTCTATCCTGAAGTTCTGCGCGAGATCGTCGCGGAAACTGGTATTGCGCCTGTGCTGAATCAGGTGGAATTGCATCCTGGTTTTTCTCAAGCTGAACAGCGCACCGTGGACCGTGAGCTGGAAGTGGTTACGGAAGCATGGTCGCCGTTGGGGCGGGGTGATTCGCTGAACGCGGAGGCCATCGCGTCCATCGCGCAGCGTTATGAGAAGACGCCGGCGCAGGTGGCATTGCGGTGGATTCATCAGTTGGGTTGCTCTGTGGTGCCTAAGTCGGCGAATCCTCAGCGGCAGCGCGAGAACCTCGATATTTTCAATTTTGAGCTCAACGCAGAAGACATGAACAGCATTACGTTGCTCGACGAGCAAGGTGGTCGGCTGTTTGTTGATCCGCACAACTTCCCAGGCGAGGTGGAGTAGTGGCGCAGGTGGAGGTGCGTATCGACGGCCCCTTGATGTGTGTCACCGTGAATAGGCACGAGGCTCGCAACGCGCTTTCTGCACGGATGTGCGATGACATTACAGCTGCTCTTAATAACGCAGATGAGCAGGCGCGGGGCACTGCAGCTATCCGTGCCGTGCTTATCCGTTCTGTCGGAACGACCTTTTGTGCCGGAGCAGATTTGGGCAGTACCGCTCAATGTGATGGTGTAGCTGAGGTAACGCAGTCGGATTTCCATGACTCTCTTACAAGCATGTTGGAATCGGTCGTGTCCTGTGGAGTGCCAGTCATCGCTGATATTCAAGGACCAGTCGTAGGAGCTGGTATGCAACTCGCGTTGAGCTGTGATCTGCGTTTGGTTCATCATGCTGCATGGTTTAAGGTGCCGGCGGCATCGCTGGGGTTCGCACTCGACGGATGGACTATTAACAGAGCTCAGTGTTTGTTGGGCGGCGGTTGGGCGCGATCAATTTTCTTGGGAGGTGCAACGCTATCGGCACCGCAGGCAGTAGCAGCTGGTTTTGCGCTGGAGATCGCTGATTCCGATGCTGCGATTGCCTATGCGCATCGTATTGCTGGAATGGCACCGTTGGCGTTACGTCAGCTTAAAGCCGCGCTGAATAGTGCTGATTCTGATTATGAGCTTCGTGGTGAGGCGCGTGATTTGTTTGAGCAATGCTGGGCGAGTGGGGATGCCCGTGAAGGGCAGTTGGCTCGAAAACAAAAGCGAGATCCGGTATTTACTGGGCGCTGATTCGGCTAGGAAAGTGATGGCCTCTTTGTAAGGGTGCTCCTTGCAATGGGGTCATTTTTTATTGTGTAGATCGTATTAACAAACTTTGCAAAAGTGCTCGATGGGGGCGTTGGGGGTGATAGGTGTATGCGTATTATGCTAGCTCAACGGCAATTTGGGGGTAAGTGAATGGTTGTAAAAAGAGAAAAAGAGCGTTCTTCACTATCGGAATTTTTGTGACTTGGGTAATTTTCACTGTTAAAGATTTGTGGCACAGCACACATGGAAGTATGGGTGCCGTTCTACAACTTTGAATCACCTCGTGACAATTCCCCGAACAACTAGACAGCAAAAGGAGCATTAACAATCATGAATGCCCCAGTAACCCCCATGCGGCGGCGGGAACCCTCCAGTGAGGAATTCCGCGCCATGCAGGCAAGCCCACAGTTTGTTGATCTCAAACGCACCTACCGATCCTTCACGTTCCCCATGAGCATTGCGTTTTTCGTGTGGTACTTGGCCTTCGTGGTCACTGCCACCTATGCACCTGACCTCATGGGTAAAGCGGTGGTGGGCTCCGTGAATTTGGGAGTAATCCTCGGAGTCGCCCAGTTTGTCACCACATTCATTATCACGTGGGTCTACATCAAATTTGCCAACAAAAACATCGAGCCACGTGCAGCGGCGATCCGCGAGTCCATGGAAGGATAAGCAATGAATATTTATACTCTCGCAGCTGATGCTCCAGGCTCTGCTGCTGGCAACCCAGTACTGAACATTATTGTGTTCATTGCCTTTATCGTGATCACGATGGCTGTGGTACTTCGCGCTGGAAAATCCACCAAGGAAGCATCGGATTTCTATACCGGCGGCGGATCCTTCTCCGGAAAACAAAATGGCCTTGCTATCGCGGGTGACTACCTTTCCGCAGCATCATTTTTGGGTATTGTTGGCGCTATTGCTCTCAGCGGCTATGACGGCTTCTTGTACTCCATCGGATTCTTCGTAGCATGGCTCGTGGCCTTGCTGCTGGTGGCAGAACCGCTGCGTAACGTGGGGCGGTTTACCATGGCGGATGTTTTGTCTTTCCGCTTGAAGCAGAAGCCAGTTCGTGTGGCAGCAGCGTTTGGCACTCTGTTTGTGTCCTTGTTCTACCTCATCGCTCAGATGGCTGGTGCGGGTTCGCTGGTATCGGTGCTGCTTGATCTCCACGATCACACGGCTCAAGCAATCGTTGTTGCTGTTGTGGGCGTCATCATGATCGTCTATGTGCTCATCGGTGGCATGAAGGGCACAACGTATGTGCAGATGATCAAGGCCGTGCTTCTCGTTGGTGGTGTGACCATTATGACGATCCTCGTGTTCTTCGCAGTCAAAGGTGGTTTCAGTCAGCTTTTCGACGCTGCCGTGAACACGCACTCCCAGTCGGACTACCTGGCAAAGAAGGGCTATGAGGCCTCTCAGATTTTGGAGCCAGGGCTAAAGTACGGCAAGTCGGAAACCTCGAAACTCGATTTCATTTCGCTCGGTATTGCACTGGTTCTCGGTACTGCCGGTTTGCCGCACGTGCTCATGCGCTTCTACACCGTTCCTACAGCTAAAGAGGCTCGCCGCTCGGTGGTTTGGGCCATCATCTTGATCGGCTCCTTCTACCTGATGACCCTCGTTTTGGGCTTCGGCGCAGCAGCTCTTGTCGGCCCAGATCGCATTATGAAGGCTCCTGGAACTGCTAATGCTGCAGCACCGTTGCTGGCACTTGAACTCGCAGGTCCCGTCTTTATGGCACTAATTTCCGCAGTGGCGTTTGCTACGGTGCTCGCCGTGGTAGCAGGTCTTGCCATTACCGCCTCCGCATCCATTGCACATGATCTTTATGATGCAGTGCTTCGCGATGGTAAATCCACCGAAGAAGAGCAGGTTCGTGTCTCTCGTATCACTGTGATAGCCATTGGTGTAGCAGCCATCATTTTGGGAATCCTCGCAATGGAACAAAACGTGGCCTTCCTCGTCTCGCTTGCCTTCGCAATCGCCGCCTCTGCTAACTTGCCGACTATCTTGTATTCGCTGTACTGGAAGCGCTTCAACACCACAGGTGCTGTGGCCTCCATCTACACCGGTTTGATCTCCGCACTGGTGCTCATCATCTTCTCGCCTGCAGTGTCCGGCTCGGAAACGTCGATGATTTCGGGTGCAGACTTCGCATGGTTCCCACTGTCGAGCCCTGGCTTGGTATCCATTCCGCTGGCCTTCATTGCCGGAATTGTGGGCACGTACCTTGGTCGTCCAGATAACCTCGATCATCTACAAGCAGAAATGGAAGTCCGTTCGCTTACCGGAGTAGGCGTTGAAGCTCCAGTGGATCACTAGCCCCCGATAAAAATCCCACTAAAGCTACCGTGACAAGTACACGCACCAGAGCTTGTCACGGTGTTCGGGGAAATCTGGTGGTGTCCGGCGTGGAATATTCTGCGCCGGACATTATTATGAGCATATGAATTATGGCAGTGATAGGGGGCAGGCGCCCTTCGGCTATTCCGCCCCCTATTTGCCGAGGTGGAAGGCGTTACCGCTGGTGGTATCTGCACTCGGCGTAGTAGCACTTCCTTTTGTTGCCGGAGGGGATTCTCAAGATCGTTATTCCTCGCAATCTACTTCGCCCGTTGTGCATCACAGGCCCATCGATCAAATCGCATTATCCACATTCGAAAACACCACGCCGTTGAAAAACGATGAGGTAGAACAAGCGTGGGAGCACACTCAGATCACCTACATTGATTTAAAGACTGGAGCTCACCTGGGATCCGGTGCGGAACGGCTAGCGCGGGCGTCGTTAAGCTTGAGTAAGCTCTACATTGCGGATTATGTGTTCGACCACGGAACACAGAAAGAAAAAGAACAAGCAGTCGAGATGATTCGGAAATCAGACGATGACATCGCCGACAAGCTTTTCGACGCCTACCCCAACTGTATCGACTCCGTCGCTAAGAAATACCAGCTTGAGGCCACCCGGACTTACGGGCGCTGGGGATATTCCTACACATCCACATACGACGTTGTGCACTTTATCGTCTCTTTGCTGCGCACGGCCCCAGATTCCCCAGTGCTAGAAGCCATGCGAAACGTTGCACCCCAAGCAGCAGACGGAACCGATCAAGACTTCGGAACCGCCATTTTGCCAGGGGTGCAGGGGAGTAAATTTGGGTGGTCCACCGATGGAGAACTGCACTCATCGGTCAGCTTCGGCGAGGATTTTGTTGTAGCGGTATCCAGCATGGGCTCCGCCGACGACCTCACCCAACTAGTAAAAACGCAACTTTCAGGTCAGGTTCGTACTACGTCTAGCTAGATAGTCTAGAAATATCGCGAATAATCTGATCTACCGGAGGCATCCCAGCCGGAAGCGGTGGCAGATTCTGCTGCAGGTTCTGAATCACCGACGGATCCGATAGCGGTACCGGAACACGGATGGGGGCTGCTGGCTGAGCTACGCTTGGGAGCCACTGACCCCAGTCTGTGGCATAAACATTGTTCACATCCACGGTGACGCCGTCGATAACCCGCTGGTAGCCAGCCTTTTGGTGAATCGTGGTCCGTGGGTGAATATGGCCTTGAGAACCCCAATCATGCTGCCAGAAAAACTCGCCGAGGCCGTCGGCAATTGCCCAATCGATCACGTTGTAGTTACCGTAAATGCCCAGCTGGTAGCCGGCGGCATTCAAAGCGGCAGCGCTGGCCTGAAGATACGGACGAATCTGCGTGTCATACTGCTGGCGCGTGGGGTTATCGTCGATCGCCATGTAAATCGGGCGACGAGTAGGGCCACCTGCAGCAACATGCAACGCAATCGCCTGCGGAACATGCACCGCAGCGCCCGCAGCGCCTTGCTTCCAATCGGCAGTCGCATCCTTACCAAACTGATACACCGACGCCGTGAACAAACCAGCAGCACCAGCCGCATGAGTTTCCGCAGCTGTGACCGGCTTGCCCGTCATCCACGATTCCGTGCCTGGGCGGCGACGCGACACATAGCGCACCGAACCCAAGTGACCAGCATTTTTGATGCCTTGCGCGGAGGGAACACCCGCGGCGAAGTCGATAACAGTGCCGCGGATAGGTCCAGGGGCTGCGTGTGCGGTGCCGGCGGTAGCGACGGCGAGGGCGGTTCCGCCAAGCGCAGCGACTGCCCCTGTGAGGAAACTCCTACGGGAGATGGAATGGTTCATGAGGTGTGCGTTCCTTGAGAAGGGGAGAGGCTCACGTGAATCATGAGTCAAGATAAGCCTCGGAAGATATTTCAAGGCACAACAGTAACAGTGGTGACTTGGAAAATCGAGACTACATTCTGCGCAATCTAACCCTTCGCAGCGCTACGACGCCCCTGCGTAATCAAGCTGCCAACAAGTGGAAACAGCAACACCGTCACAGAACCCGCCGCAACCAAAATAGAAGCATTATCCGCACTCAACAGCTTCGAATGCGTAGCCACCTCAGTTACCGCCACGATAATCGGAAGCGCTGTTGCCGCATACAACGACAACTGCAAACTTTCCTTCCAGCCAGATACCTCAGAACCAGTTGAAAAGAACATCTCACGAAGGAAAATCGGTAATCCACGAGTGACATAAAACAGGGGCACCAGCGTCACCAACAACCACGGCTTTTCGGCAACAGCCTGCGGATTAATCGCCATACCGGAACACACAAAGAACACCGGAATAAACAAGCTATATCCCACAATATCGAGCCGCTGTTCCAAAGGAGTGCGATATTTTTCCGGAACCATCTGGCGCAAAATAAACCCAGTCGCAAACGCGCCCAACACAACATCAAGCTCAAACACCGCGGCAACAGCCATCAAAACCGCCAGCATAAGCAACACCAGTCGCAGCACCGTCTGATTTGTCGAACCAGCACCATCAACCATGGCACGCCCCATCCACGGCAAAAAGAACTTCACCGTCCGCGGCACAATCGCAACAACCGCCGCCACTAAGAAGAACGCCAACAACACGGCCGTTGTAAGCCGCGTCGAACGCGAAGACAACAACAACGCCATCGCAAGAATCGGGGCAATCTCACCGATAGCACCGTGGATCAACAACGACCTTCCTACAGGAGTATCCAACATATCGTGCTGCTTCATAATAGGAAGCAAAGTGCCAATAGCTGTCGACGTCAGCGCGATCGCCAACACAATCGCCGTCGAGGAGCTGTGGAAGCCCACAATGCTCACTGCGCCGAGGAAACTCAACACCGCACACATCAGCCACGTAGCCAACCCTGCGCGGCCCTCTTTGCCACGCAGGGTTTCAGGTTCAATCTCATAACCAGCCAGCAAAAATAGCATTCCTAGGCCGATCTCTTTAATCAGCCCAACGCCACCGTCTAGGGAAGCTAAACCAAGCACATTAGGACCGATCGCGAGGCCAAAACCAATAAGCAACACCACCGCCGGTAAACGTTTCCCAGTGGCGTATGACAACAACGGAGCAAGAAGGGCCACGCCCATAATCCATGCAAAAGACACAAGCGGATCAGCATCAAGAAGCATGAGGAAGAATAATACTGGTGCTCTGAGTTTTTCTTGCTATGCGAAAACGTGTTGACACGTCACCGTGAGTAGTTCGTGCCAAAACTTTTTGAGGCTCGCAGCATTTCCGCAGGTCGGAGATATAAGAAAAAGTGAAAGTTGGCACGAACTACTCACGGCGTCGTGACGGCATAAAAAAGTGCCCCAGAGAGGAATCGAACCTCCGACACCGGCTTTAGGAGAGCCGTGCTCTATCCACTGAGCTACTAGGGCAGCAAAAACAATTCGTCGATAAGCGGCGGGATTGCTTTCTGAGTCAATAGAGTACCGCACGAAGGGGAGTAGGTGGGAATCGGGCTGGCGGGCAGCGAAGTTTGCTGATTCGCCACACGTCGATGGTTATCCAACTATGCTGGAGGAAACTCTATCCAAGCTGTATTTGCAAGTTTCTTGTGGAGGTACTCTCATGGCTTCGAAACAACCTATTTTTCATGATGTTGAGCGTCGTCCGATTACTGCGACTGTTGTAGAGGAAAATGGCACCACGGTGCTGGCTCTGGATCAGATCGCTGAGGATGGTTCGACTACTCGTGTCTTGACTCTGAACAAGTTTGACTCCAAGCAGCTTTCCGCTGCGTGTGATCGCTATTTGCACCAGCAGAATTCCATTGACTTTGCCAATGTGAATACGTTGCTGACTGATATTGACCGCCATAACCTTCACGTGGACGACGAAGACTAAGAATCAATGCGCACCATTTATGTAATTGGAATTGGTGCTGGCAGCCCCGAGTTCCTGACTCTTCAGGCGATCTCGGGGCTTCGTCATGCACAAGCAGTAGTAGCCCTAGATAAGGGCGAGCAGAAGTCCGATCTTCTGGCGCTTCGCCAGCAGATTGTCGATACTCATGCACCAGGTACCCCCATTTATGCTGTCACGGATCCGGAGCGCGACCGCAATCCTGACAACTATGAGGAGGAGGTGCAACTGTGGCATGCAGAGCGCGCCCATCTGTTGGCCTCAACAATCCGTGAGCACACGCCTGACGACGGCGCCGTGGCGTTTTTAGTGTGGGGCGACCCTTCGCTCTACGATTCCACGCTGCGCATTATCGAACATATGCGTAACCTCGAGGGTCTCCACGCGGACGTCAAGGTGATCCCAGGTATTACCGCTGTCCAGGTTCTCACCGCGGAGCACGGTATTTTGGTTAACCGCATTGGCGAGGCCATTCACATTACGACGGGCCGAAACCTCCCCGAAACATCGGCGAAGGATCGTCGCAACTGTGTGGTCATGCTGGACGGTAAAACTGCGTGGCAAGACGTTGCCACGGAGCACACCTATATGTGGTGGGGTGCGTTTTTGGGCACCGAGCAGCAAGTGCTGCGCAAGGGATATGTGCATGAAATCGGCGCGCAGGTTGCCCAGTTGAAGCAGCAGCTGCGCGCCGAGCACGGGTGGATTATGGATACCTACCTGCTGAGAGAGCTCGATTAGGTAGGAATCATCGAAAAACTATCCTGCTAGTTCCTCTAGCTTCTTGCGAACGTCGGAAGCTGGGGGATTAGTAGCGGTGGTGCCGTCGGAGTACTTCACGGTTGGCACGATGCGGTCGCCGTTGTTGACGGACTTAACCCACTCAGAAGCGGCCTCGTCGGCTTCAACATCGACCAAGGTAAAAGGAGTTTCGGTGCGGTTGAGCGCCTTAATCAGGCGCTGGCAAAATGGACACCAGTCGGCAGCGTAGATGGTCACATGGTTGTTATCAGACATGTGACCATCTTCCTTTGCTTTTAACGCCTGCGCAACCTTTGGAACTTATAGCGGGCCGGAGTACCCAGCACGGTCCCAGTGGCAGATTGGTGCCATGGGGATTCCTCAACAACCTCAAAGCTATCGTCGAGGGCTGGTGCATATACTGCTGCGTCGCCGAGTACGGGAGCGAGGGTGGCGTCGATAAGCGTGACTACTACCTCGTCTACCAGCGGTAGTGTGCTTGCGTAGACGGCGCCGCCGCCCATGATCCATGCATCGCAGTCGAGCTCGGGGATCGCAGTGACGACCTCGGCACCCGTGCTCCACGCGCCGGGTGCTCGGGAGGAGAGCACAAAGTTATGACGCCCTGGCAGCGGGCGGAAGCGTTCTGGAATCGTCGTCCACGTGGTACGTCCCATAATTACGGGTGCGCCCAAAGTGGTGGCCTTGAAATAAGCGAGGTCTTCTGGAACGTGCCAAGGCATGTCGTTGCCGTCGCCAATCACCCCATCAGTGGACTGGGCCCAAATAGCGCGCAGCATTACACTGCTACCTCGCCGCGAATTGCAGGGTGGGGATCGTAGCCCTCGATGGTGAAATCGTCGAAGTCGTAGTCGAAGATCGAGGAGGCTTTTCGTAATTTCAACTGTGGATATGGGCGAGGCTCACGTGAGAGCTGGGTGAGAACCTGCTCGCGGTGGTTGTCGTAGATATGGCAGTCGCCGCCAGTCCAAATGAACTCGCTGACCTCGAGGCCTGCTTGTTGCGCGAGCATATGCGTGAGCGCGGAGTAGGAGGCGATGTTAAACGGAACACCTAAGAACATGTCTGCACTGCGCTGGTAGAGCTGGCAGCTCAACTTTCCATCGGCAACATAGAGCTGGAACAACAAGTGACACGGTGGAAGCGCCATATTGTTGAGCTCTGCTACGTTCCACGCCGAGACGATATTGCGTCGGGAGTCCGGATTGTTTTTGAGCATGTCTAATGCTTGTGCAATCTGGTCCACATGCTGTCCATCGGGTGTAGGCCAGCTGCGCCATTGAACACCATAAACAGGTCCCAGTTCGCCTTTTTCGGAAGCCCATTCATCCCAAATGTGAATGTTGCGTTCTTGGAGCCAACGAACATTGGAGGAGCCTTGCAGGAACCAGAGCAGTTCTCCGATAACACCTTTCCAATACACCTTCTTGGTGGTGATTAGAGGGAAGGATTCGGAGAGATCAAAACGCATCTGTTGGCCAAAAAGGCTGGTCGTACCGGTGCCGGTACGGTCGTCTTTATGGGAGCCCTGTTCAAGGATTGTGCGAAGAAGGTCTTCATACGGGGTTTTTATGGTGGTGCTGGTGCTCATATTCACAATCAAGTCGATAGCGGGCAAAGAAATTCCGGTGGGAAACCTCCAGTGTTTAATGCGAGAGGTTCCCCGCCGGGTACAAACAAAAACGATTAGTAGGAGCCGTTTTCCTCACGGAAAGCTGCAGCCATGGCGAGGATGTCGTCGGCAAGCTCGGGGCGGCAGATCAATACATCTGGAAGATACGTGTCTTTGTTGTTGTAGTTCAACGGGGTGCCGTCGAGACGCGAACAGTGCAGACCTGCGGCGATGCTAACGCCGACTGGGGCAGCGGAGTCCCATTCGTACTGTCCACCTGCGTGAATGTAAGCATCGTAGTCGCCTAACAATACGTGCATGGCCTTCGCTCCTGCGGATCCCATGGGTTCTGCTGCAAAGCCTAGGGATTCCGCGATGTAGGTGGCTACCGCTGGTGGGCGGTTATGGGAGATAGCGATCTTCTTGGCGTAGGGGCCGCCTACTGCGCGAACCTCGGAGGAATGGAATACTACGCCGAGGTCGGGGAGGTTAACGGCGGCGTGGGTGGGTACGCCATTTTCTACAAGTGCGATGTGAACAGCCCAGTCCTGACGGCCGGTGGCAAACTCTTTGGTGCCATCGAGGGGGTCGATAATCCATACGCGGTCTTTACCGAGGCGTTCTGGGTTATCGGCTGCTTCTTCGGAGAGGAAGCCGTCGTCGGGGCGGTGCTGCTCGAGTACGCGGGCGATCCAGTTTTGTGCGAGGTCGTCGCCGGCTTCGCCGAGTTCGCGT
The DNA here is from genome assembly GCF_902702935.1 of Corynebacterium rouxii. NCBI lineage: Bacteria > Bacillati > Actinomycetota > Actinomycetes > Mycobacteriales > Corynebacteriaceae > Corynebacterium > Corynebacterium rouxii. The sequence continues at coordinate 761,859 of NZ_LR738855.1, forward strand.
CCGCGGAGGAGGCCCACATTGCGCACTCCTTTGAGAATCTCGCCGGTGCCTTCGGCTAGTCGCTTGGTAAGTGTTGCATCGTCAAACTGAGCAGTCATGAGTCCCTAGTGTAGTGGAAATCAATGAGCGATCTGTTGTGTGTGAGACGTGTTTAATAGTGATTATGGATTCCTCGCATGATTTCAGCCTTGCGGATACTTTCGCTCTCCAAGTAGCAACCTGGTTTAGCGATGTGTTTGCCCAGCCTACGGTGGTGCAGCGCCAAGCGTGGACGGCTATTTCGGCGGGGGAGAACGCGTTAGTTGTAGCCCCCACAGGTTCGGGTAAAACGCTTGCAGCCTTTTTATGGGCACTGAACGAGCTTGTTCAAGGCACGGGGCAAACGGCGTTGCTTAGCAGGCAAGCTGCAGGATCTGAGCAAGCCGAGGCATCACGTGCCAAGGGGGTCAAGGTTGTTTATATTTCTCCGTTGAAGGCATTGGGTGTGGATGTGGAAAATAATCTGCGTGCGCCGCTTACGGGGATTAATCAGGTGGCGGCTCGCTTAGGTATTGATCAAAGCGATATTACCGTGGGTGTGCGCTCTGGAGACACCCCTGCGAGCGAGCGCAGCAAACAGGTACGTAATCCGCCGGATATTTTGATTACCACGCCGGAGTCTTTGTATTTGATGCTGACGTCTAAAGCCCGTTCCATCCTCACCGCCGTAGACACAGTGATTGTGGATGAAATCCACGCGATGGCGGGCACAAAACGCGGGGTGCATTTGGCATTGAGTCTAGAACGCCTTGAGCGCCTGGCTTTGCAACCAGTGCAACGAATTGGGCTTTCTGCAACCGTGCGCCCCCTCGACGTAGTGGCGAGGTTTTTAGGCGGGGATCGCCCTGTGGAGATTATCAATCCGCCGCTGGAGAAGAAGTGGCAGCTAGCGGTACACGTTCCTGTCGATGACATGAGCGATTTGCCCACGCCCGAACCGGTAAGCGAGATCGGGGAAGCCACAATCGACGATCCGTTGGGGTTGACCACCCAACCTGAAGGTTTTGCCGAATCCGCGCTTCCCACGCAGGGCTCCATTTGGCCGTTTATCGAGCAAGACGTCTTCGATGAGGTGATGCAGCACCGTTCTACCTTGGTTTTTGTTAACTCCAGACGGACTGCGGAACGCCTGACCAGCAGGCTTAATGAGCTGTATGCGCAGCGTTTCCAACCTGAGGAGTTATCGCCTGCGTTACGACGCCCACCTGCGCAGCTGATGAAAAGCACCGATATCGCCGGCGAAGCCACAGCGATAATTGCTCGTGCACATCACGGATCGGTGTCTAAAGACGAGCGCGCCTTTACCGAGAAAATGTTGAAGCAAGGTGAGTTGCGCGCTGTGGTGTCGACCAGTTCACTGGAGCTAGGTATTGACATGGGGGCAGTAGATAAGGTGATTCAAGTTGAATCGCCCCCTTCGGTAGCCTCGGGGCTCCAACGCGTGGGGCGTGCCGGTCACGTGGTGGGCGCGGTATCGCATGGTTCGTTTTACCCGAAACATCGCGCAGATCTTGTCCAAACCACCGTTACCATAGGCCGGATGGCCGAGGGGCTTATCGAGGAACTCCACGTTCCTACCAATGCCCTTGATGTGTTGGTTCAGCACACGGTCGCTGCGGTAGCCATGGAAGATCTTGATGTTGAAGATTGGTACGCAACGGTGGTGCGGGCCTATCCATACCGTGATCTTCCCCGTGAGGCTTTCGACGCGGCAATTGATCTCACCGCAGGGGTGTATCCGTCCACGGACTTTGCTGAGCTTCGTCCGAAGGTCATCTACGACCGCATTACCGGAATGCTGAGTGCACGCCCCGGCGCGCAGCGTACTGCGGTTATTAATGGTGGAACGATTCCTGACCGCGGCATGTTTGGTGTGTTTTTGGTCGGTAGCGGTGAATCTGGTGTGCCTCGCAGGGTGGGTGAGCTTGATGAGGAGATGGTGTATGAGTCCAGGGTGGGGGACGTGTTTACGTTGGGGGCGTCGAGTTGGCGTATTGAGGAGATTAATAAGGATCAGGTTCTGGTTACGCCTGCGCCGGGACATACGGGTAGGTTGCCGTTTTGGACGGGAGATCAGGCGGGGCGTCCGGCTGAGTTGGGTAAGGCGTTGGGGGCTTTTCGACGCGCCCTAGTCTCTAATCCCAGTGTGGTTGAGGGCATGGGGCTGGACGTTCGTGCGCGGTCGAATGTGGTGGCGTTTATTCAGCAACAGCAAGAGGCCACGGGAGTAGTACCTGACGAGGTGACGTTGGTGCTAGAACGCTTTCGGGATGAGTTAGGTGATTGGCGGGTGGTGTTGCATTCGCCGTATGGCAGGGGTGTGAACGCTGCGTGGGCGCTGGTGGCTGGTGCGGCATTTTCACAGCGTACTGGTATGGATGCGCAGCCGGTGGCCTCTGATGATGGCATTGTGTTGCGGGTTCCGGAGTCCGATGCAGAACCTAGTGCGGATCTGTTTGAGATTGATCCGGACACGGTTGAAGAGTTAGTGGCCCAGCAGGTGGGAAACTCTGCGCTTTTCGCAGCGCGGTTTAGGGAATGTGCGGCGCGGGCGTTGTTGTTGCCTAGTCGTTCGCCAGGCAAGCGTGCTCCGTTGTGGCAGCAGCGTCAGCGTGCTGCGCAGTTGTTGGATGTGGCGCGAAAGTACCCGAGTTTTCCTATCGTGTTGGAAACTGTGCGGGAATGTTTGCACGATGTTTATGATCTCGATGCGTTGGTGGAGCTAGCTGCTGCATTGAAGCTGCGTAAGGTGCGTATTGCTGAGGTGACGACGCAGCAGCCGAGTCCGTTTGCTACGTCTATTTTGTTTAGTTACACGGGCGCTTTTATGTATGAGGGCGATAGCCCGCTGGCGGAAAAGCGTGCAGCTGCGTTGGCGTTGGATCCATCATTGTTGGCCAAATTGTTGGGCACGGTGGAGCTGCGGGATTTGTTGGATCCGGCGATTATTGCTGAGGTGGATCAGGACATGCGGCGGCGTTCGCAGCGGCGGCGTGCGCATACTGCTGAGCAGTTGGTTGATGCATTGCGGATGTTAGGCCCGGTGCCAGTTGCCGAGGTTCCTGCGATCTGCGATGTTGAGGTTGCTGGTGCGGTAGAGCAGCTTGGGCGCAGAGTCATGGAGGTACGTATTGCTGGGGTGGCGCATTTTGCGTTGGCTGATGATGCTGCGTTGCTTCGGGATGCGCTAGGTGTGCCGGTTCCGCCGGGAATACCAGCACAGGTAGATACGATTACTGATGCGGTGGCACAGTTGGTAACTCGTTGGGCTAGGGCACGCGGGCCGTTTGTGCTCGCAGATGTTCAAAGTGCCTTCGGGCTGGCCGCTGGGGTGGCACATGGGGTCGTCGATACGCTGCACAAGAGCGGTGTGGTGACGATGGGGCGTTTTCGGGCTGGTGTTGACCAATCGGAGTATGTGGCACCTGAGGTTTTAAAGATCATTCGACAGCGTTCGTTGGCGGCGGCGCGAGCGGAAACCCAGCCTGTATCGCAGTCGGCGTTGGGCCGGTTTTTGCCACAGTGGCAGCAGGTTGCTCCAATGGGGCAACAGCCGCAACTGCGCGGTGCTGATGGGGTGTTTGCTGTGGTAGAGCAGCTCGCCGGTGTGCGGCTACCGGCATCGGCTTGGGAGACGATGGTGCTGCCACAGCGGGTAAGCGGCTATCAGCCAAGTGACCTCGATGAGCTGACTGCAAACGGGGAGGTGGCAGTCATTGGCGCGGGTAGCGCTGGTAGCTCTGATCCGTGGGTCATGCTCGTCCCCACCGATTATGCAGCCCAGCTTATTGATGCCCCAGATGTAGAGACTTTAAGCCCTATCCAGCAGCAGATCATGGAGATCTTAAGCAACGGTGGTGGCTATTTGATAAGCAGCATCCGCGATCAGATTCTTGGCAGTGATACAGAGGTGCGCTCCGCTATCTGGGAGCTTTTTGAGCTGGGGATGATAAGCCCAGATGGCATGGCACCGATACGTGCGCGGCTTAGCACTGGCAACGGGGCAAGCTCCGCGCATCGTGCGAAGCGCACGCCCGCACGCGGTCGTTTGCGCATGGGGCGTACTCGTTTTGCACAGTCGCAGCAATCGGGGATCGCCGCCGATATGGTGGGGCGGTGGTCGCTAACCGTCCCCGCTGATACCGATGCAACTGCACGCTCCGTTGCCCACGGCGAAGCATGGTTAGATCGCTATGGGGTGGTCACTCGTGGCAGCGTGGTCGCAGAAAACACCCTAGGTGGATTCGCCTTGGCGTACAAGGTGCTTTCTCGTTTTGAGGAAGCCGGCAAAGCCATGCGTGGTTACCTCATCGATGGTTTAGGGGCTGCCCAGTTTTCTACGCCGGTGGTCATCGATCGCTTGCGCGGACTAGGAGATAGCGATGATGTGACAGGTTGGCCATCGGGTACCACCGATCCTGAGGTGTATGTTCTTGCCGCAGCTGATCCCGCGAATCCTTACGGGGCAGCGTTGCCGTGGCCGGAATCAGGGCCCACCCGAGCTGCGGGCAGCATCGTCGTGCTTATCGACGGCCTCCTCATCGCGCACCTGACTCGCGGCGGGCGCACGCTTACCCTATTCGATCTTCCTACCGGGATCGACTACGCCACGGCAATGCCGATTGTTGTCAACGCATTATCTGAAGCAATAGCGCGCAACATGATGAAACGCATCGTGGTGGAAAAGATTAACGGCGAACAGGTGTTTCAGTCGCAATGGGGTGAGATCTTACGTGCTGCTGGAGCTCATATTGTGCCTCAAGGCATCCGCATATCTGCGTCAGCACAAGCAACGCAGGCTTCTCATCGGCGAGGCCGTAGGCTAAGCCAAGCACTGAACGAGCTAGATGCGCCGACAGATCACGACGACCCCGTATCGCGCCGGGGCGGATTCCGATCGGGTGGGTGGCGTTAGATATAGGTCTGTGCGCTATCGTCCCAGACTTCGCGCCAGCGCTGGGCGAGCGTGTCTACAGTTTCATGGGCATTGAGGCCGCTGGGTTGCGGGACGACCCACAACGCCACATCATCAGGCCAGCCGGCAATGCTGGTCGGGTCCTGTTTGCCGAGCATCGCCTTACGGAGTCGGAACCCGGCGCGGAAGGCAGTAATACCTACTACCACTACCACGCGCGGGCGCAGAGTGTTGGCAAGGTGAATGACCCGCTGGGCGCCGTCGATAAGCTCGTGTGTGGTGAGTTCGTCGGCGCGGGCGGTAGCGCGTGGTACGAGATTTGTCATCCCTATGCCAAGGCGTGCCAAGTGTTGTTCTTGCTTATCGCTCATGCCGAGTGAAACGTCAAAGCGTGGTGTGACAATGCCTGCGCGGTCAAGTGATGGCCAAAAACGATTACCGGGATGTGCAAAGGGGGCGTCAACGGCGGCTGTCCATAATCCGGGGTTTACACCAACGATGAGTAATCGCAGATCAGAATCGGGAATTCGATCCGATACCGTGGCGTTGGCAAACTGTGCGAGCTGATCGCGGGTAGGCTTGGCCCCGCCCAATGGGGAAGGATGTGCTGTACTCATACCTACCCGTTGTACCCCATATCAAGAAAAAGGCAGCGTGATACCGACCCCATGCCCGAAGGCGATTCCGTATTTCAACTCGCTCGGCGACTCAGCTTTATGCAAGGCCGCACCGTCACATACACGAGCCTTCGAGTGCCGGCCTATGCCACTGTACGTTTCGACGGTCGCACCATCACACGCGTATGGCCCTACGGCAAACACCTTTTTATGGGGATCGGTTCGGACGTCCTGCACACGCATCTCAAAATGGAAGGCGCGTGGGCAGTACATAGGGCGGGGGATCGGTGGCGAAAACCCGGCCATACCGCACGTGTGGTTCTCCACCTCGACGACGCCCCGAACGCTCCCATCGAAGTAGTCGGCCACGAACTCGGATTCGTGCGCGTATTCCCAGAGCACGAATACTCACAGCGAATCGCCCACCTTGGTCCGGATGTCCTCGCCAAATCCTGGCCTACCCGTGGGGAAGCAGAAGCAAGAAAACGCCTTCTTAGCCAACCCGAACGTGCCATCGGCTTGGCGTTGCTTGATCAAAAAGTACTAGCAGGTGTGGGAAACGAATACCGCGCCGAAATCTGCTTTATTTGTGGAATCCACCCCGCGACCCGAATCAAAGACGTTGATATTGACCAAGTGCTCTCAGTCACCCGACGCCTCATGTGGGCCAACCGGCTTTCCCCGATACGCGTTACCACGGGTATTCGTCGTCCAGGTGAAACCAGCTACGTTTTTGGCCGCAGCCACAAACCATGCAGACGCTGCGGCACCCTCATACGTAAAAGCACGCTTGTCGACGACCCCACCACCGAACTCGAAAGAATCATCTGGTGGTGCCCGCTATGTCAAAGCGAATAGTACAACCTGTGCCGCAATAATCTTGACAATCATCGCTAATGGGTACACAGACGTATAGCCCAAAGCCGGCAAATCGTTTTTCGTCATTGCAGAAACATAAGACAACACAGCAGGGTGTGTTTGAATACCCGCAAGCATGCCCGCTGTCTGTCCGAACGGGATCTTCATCACCTTATAGCCTACAACCAGCACAAAGATTGCCAATGTCAAGGTGATGATGGTGCCAACGGCAATGATGGTCAACGACGCAGGATCTGATAGCGATGCGCGGAAACTAGCACCCGCAGTGGTGCCAATAGCCGCAAGAAACAGCGTGATTCCTAGTTGCCGCAGTGCCAAGTTTGCCCCGTAAGGAACCTGCCACACGAAACGCCCAGAACGCCCTACCGCTCCAAGAACAAGCGCCACCACGAGTGGGCCGCCAGCACTTCCCAACGATAAGGCGGCACCGCCTGGAAGCGGCACCTCAATCATGCCCACAATCAAACCAAGAGCAAGGCCCGCAACCAGAGGAAACAGGTTGAAATCCGACAGCCTGCGATAAGAATCGCCAAAGAGGGCAGTAACAGACTTCATTCGATCATGCGCAGCAACCACACGGACACGGTCGCCAAGCTGAAGAACGGTCTCTGGGGTAGCTACATGATCATGGTCGCCACGGCGCACACGTGTAATCAGAATTCCCGACAACCGCGGCCGCAGCTTAGCCAGCGGAATACCCACCAAGTCTTGGTTAGAAACGAAAATGCGACGATAATCCAAATCATGCCCATGGAACGGATCGCCAGGGACCAAATCACCCAACACATGGGCTGCTTTGTCTAATTCCTCAGCAGTACCCACTACCGACAACACGTCTCCCACATGAATACGAGAAGAAGCAGTAGGAAGAGTCTGCTGACCATCGCGCTCAATGCGAGAAACGATAATCTCTAGCCCTAGCGTGTGGTGGATATCAATCACAAGATCCGAGCCAGCAACAACATGATTCACCTTAATTTGTCGGGTGAACAAATCCTCAACAGCAATACCTGCGTCGTGAGCTTCTTGAACGTGATCGATACGAAACCACTTTGCACACAACCCAATCGCTGCGATAACCCCCAATACGCCGATGGGGTAGGCCAGCGAATACGCAACCAACGGCAACGATTCCACCTCGTGCACCTTGTTTGCGTCCTCAAAGATGCTCGGTAAGGAGTCCACCACCGCGGCCATAGCCGGTGTATTTGTTACCGCACCAGTAAACAACCCAGAAGCAGTAACCCCGTTGAGATTTACCAGCGAAAACAAGCCAATGGACAACCCAGTAACAAGCGTCAACGTGGCGATAGCGAGCAGATTCTGCTTAATGCCCTGAGACTTAAATAGTGCGAAAAAGGCGTGACCTGATTCTAAACCGATGGAGTACACAAAAATAGACAAGCCCAATATGTACACCAAGTGGGGGATGTGAATATCTGGCTCCACAGCGGCAAAACCAACGCCTGTAAATAACACAGCTGCTACGCCGAGGCTAAAACCTCGAATCTTAATCTGACCGATTGCTAATCCAACCGCCATGATGACAAAAAGCGTCAACAGCGGGTTTGTCACGAAGATATCCACAATGTCGATCGTGCCAGAAAATGAAAACATATTGGTAATAAATGTCAATGTGGCCAAAACGGGGGTAGCACCCCGTGGGGAAACACCCGCAACGGTCCATTAGGGTGAAGGCTATGAAAACAATTCTCAACCTGATTTGGTTGATCACTGGCGGAATTTGGCTTGCTCTCGGATACATATTGGCTGGTGTGGTGGCCTGTGCACTGATCATTACGATCCCCATAGGAGTAGCAAGCTTCAGAATGGCCAACTATGCGCTGTGGCCATTCGGTCGCACCGTTATTGAAGAAGCCGGCGGCGGATCTGCCCTCAACGCCGTCAGCAACGTGGTGTGGTTTGTTATTGCAGGCTTCTGGCTCGCACTCGGCCACCTCACAACCGCATTCGCACAAGCAATCACCATCATCGGTATTCCACTCGCGATCGCGAACCTGAAGATGATTCCTGTGACATGCTTCCCCTTTGGAAAACGCATCGTCGACTCCAACGCCATCCCGTTTGGCTACCGTCTTATGAGCTCTATGTAGCTCCAGAAACCACAAAGGACCCTCACACAAGCACATCAATAATGCTTGTGTGAGGGTCCTTTATTTTAGGGATCTAATGCTGTCCTAGCCGCGATGGGTGCGGTACCAAGAGATCAAAGCATCGGTGGAACTATCGCCAGAATCCACAGTGACCTCACCGGCAACAGCTGGGGCCAGATCATTAGCCTGTTGCTTGCCAAGCTCAACGCCCCACTGATCGAAGGAGTTGATGTCCCAGATCACGCCTTCTACAAACACAATGTGCTCGTAGAGAGCAATCAATGCGCCGAGAGCAAAAGGTGTGAGTTCCTCAGCCATGATGGTGGTGGTAGGACGGTTACCTGGCATGACTTTGTGGGCTACCAATTTTGGAGCAACGCCTTCTGCAGCAATTTCTTCAGCAGTCTTACCAAAAGCCAAGACCTTGGTTTGTGCGAAGAAGTTGCTCATCAGTAGATCATGCATGGAGCCTTCGCCGCTGGCAGTAGGAAGGTCTTCCTTCGGGCGTGCAAAACCAATGAAGTCTGCAGGAATAAGCTTGGTGCCTTGGTGAATCAGCTGGAAGAACGCGTGCTGGCCGTTGGTGCCAGGCTCGCCCCAGTAGATCTCACCGGTGTCGGTGGTCACAGCGCTACCATCATGGCGAACAGACTTGCCATTGGACTCCATGGTCAGCTGCTGCAGGTAAGCGGGGAAGCGGCCCAAGTCTTGTGAGTATGGCAAAACTGCGTGGGTTTCTGCACCAAAGAAATCGTTGTAGAAGACGTTGAGCATACCCATGAGTACAGGGACGTTGGACTCGAACTCGGCGGTGCGGAAGTGTTCATCCATGGCGCGGAAGCCGTCGAGGAAACGCATGAAGTCCATAGGGCCGATAACAGACATCAGTGACAAGCCAATAGCGGAGTCTACGGAGTAACGACCGCCCACCCAATTCCAGAACCCGAACATGTTCTTGGTGTCGATACCAAACTCTGCGACCTTTTCCGCGTTCGTCGAAACAGCAACGAAGTGCTTAGCAACAGCAGACTCATCGCCACCGGCGGCCGCAACCAGCCAGCGCTTTGCCGCGTGGGCATTAGCCAGAGTCTCTTGGGTGGTAAAGGTCTTGGATGCGACGACGAAAAGTGTGGACTCCGGATCGAGCTCATCGAGAACCGCATGCATATCAGCTGGGTCGACGTTGGAAACAAACTTCGCGTTGATACCGGCGGTTGCATAAGTACGCAACGCCTTCGTTGCCATCGCGGGGCCTAAGTCAGAACCACCGATACCGATGTTCACAATGGTCTTGATGGTGTGATTGGAGTAACCACGCCAAGAGCCATTACGCAAAGACGTAGCAAAGTCGCGCATACGGCCGAGTACCTCGTGCACATCTGCGGCAACATCTTGACCATCAACGCTAAGCTCTGCATCGACTGCAAGGCGAAGTGCGGTGTGAAGCACAGCGCGGTCTTCGGTGTTGTTAATGTGCTCACCATCAAACATGGCCTTGATTTTTTCGCGCATACCAGAGGCCTTAGCCAGCTCAGTAAACGCAGCCACGGTGTCGGCGTCGATCAAGTTTTTGGACAAGTCGACATGAAGACCTGCTGCCTCGAAGCTCAACTCCTGCGCACGGTTGGGGTTGCTAGCAAACAAATCACGAAGAGTGGTTGCCTTCATGGCGCTGTAGCGCTCAGAGAGCGTAGCCCATGGCTCAGTGGTCGTAACATCGAAGGACATTGCATTGCTCCATTTCTGTTGGTTTATGCGAGTTTGTGCCCAGATAGTGTGGCAATTGCTCAATTCCCACGGTATCGAAAATACGCCTGTCCTGTCGGATTCCCAACAATACTTTTGATCGGACTTTTGTCACAGCAATCCCAGATACAGCCCGTGACCTGATGGTGGCGCAACCACCGTAGTGCGGTGCATAGTGGGAACTATGACGCACACAACACAAACATTCGATGATCGTATCCACGAACTACTACAACGAATCCCCACGGAGCTTTTTATCGCAGGGCAATTCCAACCTGCCCACAATGGCGCAACACTGAGCGTGACCAATCCCTCCGACGGCTCAGAACTTGCCACAGTGGCGTCGGCAAGCGAAAAAGAGGCACGTGCAGCCCTTGACGCCGCCGAGAAAGCCCAACCAGCGTGGGCTGCAACGCCCGCACGCGAACGCTCAGAAATCCTTCGTCGGGCCTACGACCTAGTCATCGAGCACAAAGACGACCTTGCCCTGATTCAGTCCCTAGAACTAGGACGCGCTTTGCCAGACTCCGAAGCAGAGGTGACCTACGCCGCTGAATTCTTCCGATGGTTCGCAGAAGAAGCAGTAAGGATTCGCGGCGACTACCGCCACAATCCCACGGGAAATGCCCGTATTATTACCCACCAGCAACCAGTGGGCATCTGTCTTGCCATCACCCCATGGAATTTCCCACTTGCCATGGGTGCTCGAAAACTCGCCCCAGCACTAGCAGCAGGCTGCACCATGATCCTGAAACCAGCATCGAAAACCCCACTGACCATGCTGTATCTGGCACAACTGCTAGCAGAAGCAGGAGTTCCACACGGTGTTGTCTCCGTCCTGCCAACCGCCAATGCCAGCGTAGTATCCGACCTATTGCACGATGCACGCATCAGGAAGCTCACGTTTACCGGCTCCACTGCAGTAGGACAAAAACTCGCTGCGATGGCCGCCGAACACAGCGCCGCAGTATCCCTTGAACTTGGAGGAAATGCCCCTTACATCATCTTAGACGACGCTGACATCGACACCGCCGCGCAAGCGGTTGCAGTAGCGAAAATGCGCGGCGCAGGCCAAGTCTGCATTGCAGCTAACCGGTTCCTCGTTCATAGCAGCATCGCGGAGGAATTTACACAACGCGTAGTGGACATCATGCGCGGTTTTACCCAAGGGCCAGCCACCGCGCCGGGCGTAGACTTCGGAGCGCTATCCGGCGATGATCAAGTCGGCACCGTCACATCGCTTGTCGACGACGCTCTTAACCGTGGGGCTACCAAGCTCCTTGGCGAGCTTCCCGACGGACTGCCGGAACACGGCAGCTATTATCCGGCAACGGTACTGGTAGACGTCCCAGAAGAAGCCGATATTCACCGTGAAGAGATCTTCGGTCCCGTTGTCGTTATTTCGACCTTTGACAATGACGATGAAGCAGTCGCACGCGCGAACGACACCAAGTTCGGTCTCGCCGCCTATGTGTTTGGCAGCGACCTCCAACGCGTCTTGAGCGTGGCAGAACGCGTAGATGCTGGAATGATCGCCGTGAACAAAGGCGCGCTGTCTGATCCCGCAGCACCCTTCGGCGGCGTAAAAGAATCGGGTCTTGGTAGAGAAGGCGGCTTCGAAGGAATAGGAGAATTCCTCGAAACCAAGCTCATCTCGCTCCCGCTCTAGCGGGCCTCACCGAGGCGGCCTCGCCCCATGCGGAGCAAGATACCGGCAAGGGCTGGGCCCTCCTCACCGATTTCCTCACGGAACTGGTTAATAATCGCCACCTCGCGGGTATGGACCAAGCGGGTGCCACCGGAACCCATGCGAGTCTTGCCGATGGCTCGAGAGATCTCAGTACGGCGTTTCACCGCAGCAAGGATTTCCTTGTCTAGTCGGTCGATTTCTTCACGGTATTGCTGGATCTCCGCATCAGACAACGGATCGGATGTTCCAGTAGGGAAGCGGACGACAAAATCTCTATCGGCTGTGCTCATGGTTGACCATTGTGCCACCTCGGCATCGTCGCTGCTGAGCCTACAGGTGGGGCGCGGGGGTAAGGAATGTTGAGGGTTCGTTGTAGGTTGGATAGTTGATGAACAACAACGAACCCTTCTCTCAGTCTCCCTTTGGAACCAACGCTGCAGCGGCGTCGTCGAGGAGCATGGCATCGCAAACGAATCCGTTTCTCCGCCAGACTCAGCCCGCATCGCAGTACACCGGTGCAGACCTTACCGAAGGTCTTAATCCGCAGCAGAAAGCAGCAGTGGAGCATTGCGGCTCCCCACTGCTGATCGTTGCAGGTGCTGGATCCGGAAAGACATCAGTGCTGACACGGCGAATTGCCTATTTGATGCGTGTGCGGGGTGTACAACCGCAGAACATCTTGGCAATTACGTTTACCAATAAAGCAGCAGCAGAGATGCGCGAGCGTGTCAGCTCTTTGGTGGGATCGGTAGCCCAACGCATGTGGGTATCGACATTCCACTCCACGTGCGTGCGTATTCTGCGCGAGCAGGCACAGCTCGTGCCAGGCCTGAACACTAACTTCACGATCTACGACTCGGACGATTCCAAACGGTTATTGTCCATGATCTCTAAGGACTTCAGCCTAGATATTAAGAAGTTCACGCCACGGTTGCTCGCAACTGGAATTTCTAATCTTAAAAATGAGCTGATCGACGCTGACCAAGCCTGTGCTGACGCAGAAAGCACGAAGAATCCCTATGAGACAACGATCGCTAACGTTTTTGCCGAATACCAAAAGCGTCTGCGGGCATCTAATGCTGTCGATTTTGATGACCTCATTGGGGAGACAGTACGGATTTTCCGTGAGCACCCGCCGGTTACCGAATACTATCGGCGTAGGTTCCGGCACGTGCTTATCGACGAGTACCAGGACACTAACCACGCGCAGTATGCATTAATTCATGAGCTTGTTGGTAGTGGACCTGATGCTAGCGAGTTATGCGTCGTTGGTGACTCGGACCAGTCAATTTATGCGTTCCGTGGTGCCACAATTCGAAATATTGAGGAATTCGAACGCGATTACCCTAACGCTGAGACGATTCTTCTAGAGCAAAATTACCGTTCCACTCAAATGATTCTTAATGCTGCCAATTCGGTGATCGCTCAAAATGAGAATCGTCGAGAAAAGAAATTATGGACAGCTCTCGGCAGCGGTGATCCCATTGTCGGCTATGTCGCCGACAATGAACACGACGAAGCCCGTTTTATTGCCAATGAGGTAGACGCGTTGGCGGATAAAGGCGTGGCATATTCCGATATTGCTGTCATGTATCGCACGAATAACTCCTCACGTGCAGTAGAAGACGTGTTCATGCGCACCGGAATTCCGTACAAAGTTGTAGGCGGTACACGCTTTTATGAGCGTAAAGAGATTCGCGACATCATCGCCTATCTTCGTCTGATCGATAACCCCGATGACGCGGTGTCTTTGCGGCGCATCATTAATACTCCGCGCCGTGGTATTGGGGACAAAGCCGTGGCATTCCTCTCATTGCATGCTGAAAATAACAACGTGGGATTCCACCAAGCATTGCTGGATGCCATCGACGATAAAGTTTCCATGCTGGGTGCACGTGGTCGAAATGCTGTCACTGGATTTGTTGACATGATGAAGAGGATTCGTGAGGAGGCATCAAACAACGTCAATGAGGTGACCGGAATGCCTGATATCGGAGACATGGTGTCCTACATCTTGGACGTCACCGGATACAAAGCCGAATTAGAAAAGAGCAACGATCCCCAAGACGGTGCAAGGCTCGATAACCTCAACGAATTAGTATCCGTAGCCCGAGAATTCTCCTCAGAAGCTGCCAACCAAGTTGCCTATGAGCGCATGGGGGCTGAGAATCAAGCCCCAGAGTTAAGCGAAGGCGAAGCGGCGCCAGGTAGCCTCATGGCCTTCCTTGAACGAGTGTCGTTGGTGGCCGACGCCGATCAGATCCCAGATAACGAACAAGGCGTGGTCACATTGATGACGCTCCATACCGCAAAGGGCCTTGAATTCCCCGTCGTATTCTTAACCGGTTGGGAAGATGGCCAGTTCCCGCATCTGCGTGCTCTAGGAGATCCTAAGGAGCTGGCGGAGGAGCGTCGACTAGCATATGTGGGTATCACGCGTGCACGCAGAATCCTCTACTTGTCGCGAGCGATGCTTCGTTCTTCGTGGGGAAATCCAGTGACTAACCCTCCGTCACGGTTCTTATCAGAAATACCTGATGACCTAATGGATTGGCGTAGGGAAGAACCGGAAAATTCCTATGACAACAGCTGGGGTATGGGCTACGGTTCGTCTAGTTCGCGTTCTTATGGATCCCAGAATTCTCGCTCTTATAGCTCTCCGCGAACTCCCAAGCTACCTAAGCATTCCAACAAGCCAACAATGGCCCTCAACATTGGTGATCGTGTGAATCACGAAAAGTATGGGCTTGGCACAGTGACCAAGGTAGATAAGATGGCTCCCGCTGATTCTGTCACCATCGACTTTGGTTCGTCAGGAACAGTGCGTCTTATGCTAATCGGGTCCGTGCCCATGGAAAAGCTCTAGGACGTCTTATGGGGGTGTTGCTATTTAGTTAGTCAGGTCCGTGGGTGGAGTTTTCAGGGGTGATCGCGGTGTTTGACTTTGTTTGATTAACGGCACGCTGAGGGGCTGACTGGGGTTTACCCAGTCGGCTTTTGTATCTGTGGTTTTATGCTGCTGCGGTGATCTCCGGTGTGGTTTTGTGGTAGGGCTTTTCGTTGCGTGTTATGGCGTATAAGACGTGGAGCCGTGCTTAGGGGTAAGGCGATGGCTGTGGTGTTGTGTTTTTTGTTTTCTTTGTGGTGCTCCTTTTTCGCAAGAGCATCAGCGGCTGACATCGCAACACCGAGTTCGGCGTATTCCGACCCAGGTATTTGCACTGTTTGGCTGGTAAACGCTGCGAACATGGCATCAACGATGGTTTTTGGATTCCGTGCCCGATGGCGTCTAGCGAAGACGTTGACTCTGGCTTTGCCGAGTCTGCGGATCTTGGTGGGGCCGCCATACTTGGCGAGTAGCTGAAGTATCCATTTGCGGTGGATGACCTGCCCGCGCAGAACTTGTTCGGGCTTAGGATAGGTTGTGGCTAGTGTTGGGTGTATTTGGTTAATTAGTTGGGGTATGTCACTGCCTTCGGCGGCATCACCCCCCGGATCATTTTCTTAACAGGGCGAATAAGAGCCATACCGAAGCCAGCGACTAGTTCCTCCAGTCCCGAAGGGAATGAGGGAACGGAGTAAACATAACCCGCCCCGATTAGGGGACTACGTAATGAATCCTTGGGGCCTTCTGGTGGAACTACTTAGAACGTAATGGGGAGACGTGTGTGGGCGCTTACGAGATAGTCCTGTAAGCGCCCACACAAAAGTATTTAGATTATTTAGATAAAGATATTGCGCTCTGCAAGCCAAGCCTGTGGATCTACGGCATCGCCACCGCCTGGGTGAACTTCAAAGTGGAGGTGAACGCCAGTGGAGAAACCGCGAGTGCCCATGCCTGCGATTTGCTGGCCGGCAGTCACTGTCTGACCAACAGAAACGTTAAGAGTTTCCATGTGGCCATAAACGGTAATAGTGCCGTCTTCGTGACGGATACGGATCCACTGACCATAACCGGATGCTGGGCCGGAATCGATAACAACGCCATCCATGACAGAGTAGATTGGGGTATTCATCGCATTGGCGATGTCAACGCCGGAGTGTAGCGTGCCCCAACGCATACCGAATGGTGAAGTAAGCGTGCCCTCTGCAGGCGTATGAATGCTGATCTTAGGCGTACGAGCTTCGAGATCTTTTTCCGCAACTACTTGGCTGTAATGGATTGCTTTGGAAAGCTGCTGATTCAGATCAGAAGCTGCAGGTTTAAACTCTGCGATGGAAAGAACTTGGGGAGAATCGTTATTGGTCTGTGTGGTGGAATCCGACGCAAGATTGATTTCTACAGTGGAATTGTCGTGCGTAGCGTGTGCAAGGGAAGCGCCGGTAGCGCCTGCACTCGAAACTGCACCTGTAGCCAAAGCGACGACGGCAACGCGGCCTTTAACTGGTGATGCTTGCTTGCGATGCTTACCACCGGTTGTGCGCTGCGTCTGCTGCATGAGGCTCAACTTTCTGTAAAAACTTTGTGTAACGATTCTTAGTTGGCATCTCGGTTCTAGGTTGTTACAACCCATTCGATTTTGTAACCAACTCGTTATGTTCCGAGGGGTAACGATAGCGCGTCGTTACAGTGAGGGCAACCTGTTTTGGGGATTTGAAGAAAAATATGGCGAGTTACATAAAAATTCGGGCCGTGAGATGACTTATGTGGCGCATGTGAATTGCCTAGCGGCGGGGGCAAAAGTATAAAACGCGCGGGTGCTTAGCCACTCGCTGAGTGTAATCGTGGCACAGTTTAAAGGATGAACAAGAAGTCCAGTCCGCAATCGAGTCCTACCCGTCGCCCACGTACGCGTCCCTCGAGTAGTGGAGTACGTCAATCGCCGAAAGACTCTTCTTATTCTGTACAAGGTCCAGGCAGAAAACTGCGTCGTTTTGGGCGGAAAGGTACTGATGAGGCGGTAAAACCGGCTGATCCGACATTTAAGTCTCGGGTGCGGGCCTACTTTCCTATTGTGTTACTGCCGAGCGTGGTGGCCGTAATCGTTATCATCATTGCTTCCCTTGTTGTGCTCTTGGCTACAAATACAACAATGGCAGGGTTATCGGCCACCATCGCAGAAGGTTGGTTAGTGCTCAATCTGGGGCCAGCAACGGGACGGGGTGTGACCATTGGGGCGTTACCTCTGGTACCTGCAATATTTTTTATGTGGGTTGTGTCACAGAGAGTTTTTCGTGCGGTAAAACAACGGGTAAGCCTTGCGGATTTAGCGGTTGTTACGCTCGGTGTTTTAGGCTTCCCTTTACTACTTACTGCTACTGCGTGTGCAATGCTGTATGACGCCTCTTCGGTGTTTGACGTTGCCTCACCTAATGTCGCCATGGCCTTGGCTACTACTTTTCTTGTTCATGGCACAGCATTGGTCATTGGCATGCGGACGCGACTATGGAAGGCGCTTGCACGACGCTACGGGGTAAGCGAAGACGTTGTCGACGCTGCCCGTTTAGCTGCTCGTTTGGTACGAAACTTATTGCTGCTCGCATTGGCCGTATTTGTTGTACTACTGGGATTCCATGCCGCTGACGTGGCGAAATCCTTGGAAGGGTACACCCCGGCTGGAATGCTGGCGGTAATAATCGTTAGTCTGCTCTACCTACCAAATGCTGTCATCGCCGTTCTAGCGGTTCTTTTGGGCGCTTCATTTGAGATTGGCGAAGGTTTTGTTTCGCTCATGGGCGTAGGACTGGTACCTGCGCCAGCGGTACCACTTTTTGCGGCAATTCCTGGGGAAATCTCGCACTATGCCCTTGGAGCTCTGGTGATTCCGTTTGCAGGGGTCGTCGTCACGCTTCGCGGGACGGTAAAACGACCTGCGCATATTCTTCTGACTGCGGCGTGGGCTGCAGTAATTCTAGCGGTGCTGGGTGCTTTAAGCAGTGGTCAGCTGGGTGTTTATGGTTATGTGGGCGTGTTGCTCTGGCTTGCGGTGGCGTTGATGATGGCATGGACGCTTATCTGTGGCTTCGCTATTTTTGCCGTGGAGCTATTCCTCAAAAACCGAGCAGAAGCTTCTGCGGTGATAGCGCACGAGAGCGAAGAAAACGCGCCGGAAGAAGAGGAAGAATTCGAAACGGGCGAGCCTGAAGAAGAACAAGATGTGGTGGAAGCCGAAGAGCCTGAGACCTACGAGCTGGTTGATGACGGCCTAGATAACGCAGAAATGCTCGAGTCTCTTGAGATCAATCCGCCTACTGCCGACGACGAAAATGTCGAAAGTGAAGGGGAAGAAGAGACAGCGCTAAGCGATCAGAAGTCTGATTTGAAGCCAAAGGATGACACGGAATAGGGCATAACGGGCTTGAACCGTTACGATGGTGGCTGTGACGAGTTTATCCAGTACGGAGGAAGCAACACCGATCGTGGTGCTTGCGTCAGGTTCCGGAACCCTCTTGCAGGCCATCATCGACAATCAGGGACGATATCGCGTGGTCGCTGTCGTGGCAGACGTCGAGTGTTTTGCACTCGAACGAGCCAAACAAGCGGGGATACCAACGCACATTGTGCCCTTAGAAAAAGGTGCAGATCGGCATGAATGGAACCTCACCCTCGCACGCACCGTAGAACGCTATGAGCCAACAATCGTAGTCTCCGCTGGATTTATGAAGATCCTCGGCGAAGGATTCCTGCGAACGTTCGAAGGTCGTACCATTAATACGCACCCGGCTTTGCTCCCCGCATTCCCAGGAGCACATGCCGTGCGAGATGCGTTGAACTATGGCGTCAGAGTCACCGGTTCCACTGTTCACTTTGTAGACAGTGGCGTTGACACTGGCGCCATTATTGCGCAACGGCCCGTTTCCATCGAACGGGGAGAAGACGAGTCACATCTTCATGAAAGAATCAAACAAGTTGAGCGCCAGCTCATCGTGTCCGTGTTGAACTCCGCCGTGACGGAGAAAGAATCAGGAGAGGTTTCCTTCACTCATGAGTGATGACCGCAAGCAGATCAAGCGCGCATTAATTAGTGTGTACGACAAGACCGGACTGGAAGATCTGGCCCGTGCCCTCAATGATGCGGGTGTGGAGATCGTTTCCACCGGCTCGACCGCCGCTAAAATCGCTGATCTCGGAGTCCCTGTAACTCCCGTAGAGCAACTCACCGGCTTCCCAGAATGCCTTGAAGGCCGTGTGAAGACCCTACACCCTATGGTTCACGCAGGAATCCTTGCTGACACGCGTAAGGAGGACCATCTCAAGCAACTAGACGAGCTCAACGTAGCGCCGTTCCAGCTCGTGGTCGTCAACCTGTACCCATTCACCCAGACCGTTGCCTCGGGTGCCGATTTCGACGCTTGCGTCGAGCAGATCGACATCGGAGGACCATCCATGGTCCGTGCAGCGGCCAAGAACCACCCATCGGTAGCAGTCGTGGTATCTCCATCTCGTTACTCTGAGGTCATTGCAGCAATTGGCAACGGTGGCTTTACCCGTGCTGAGCGCACGGCTTTGGCTGTCGACGCTTTCCGACACACCGCTTCTTACGACGTCGCCGTAGCAACGTGGATGGGCGAGCAAATCGCGGACGCCGATGAACCATTCGCCGAGTGGATCGGGGCTAGCTACGAACGCGCTAACATCCTGCGTTACGGCGAAAACCCACATCAAGCGGCGGCCCTCTACACTGACCCAGCAGCACCCGCTGGCCTTGCGCAAGCAACGCAGCTACACGGCAAGGAAATGAGCTACAACAACTACACGGACTCCGACGCAGCTTGGCGTGCTGCATGGGATCACGAGCGCCCATGTGTGGCCATCATCAAGCACGCAAACCCCTGCGGTATCGCAGTTTCCGACGTCTCCATTGCTGAAGCTCACCGCACTGCACACGCTTGTGACCCAGTCTCCGCATTTGGCGGCGTGATCGCTTCCAACCGCGAAGTTAGCGTAGATATGGCAAAGCAGGTCTCCGAGATCTTCACCGAGGTCATCATCGCCCCTTCCTACGAAGATGGTGCAGTGGATATTCTTTCGCAGAAGAAGAACATCCGAATCCTTGTGGCTCCTCAGCCACAGCGCGACGAACTCGAACAACGTCAGATTTCCGGTGGCGTCCTTGTTCAGCGACGCGACCTCGTCGATGCCGAAGGTGATAACCCAGCTAACTGGACACTCGCTGCCGGTGAAGCCGCATCTGAGGAATTGCTGGCAGAGCTGGAGTTCGCATGGCGTGCTGTGCGTGCCGTGAAGTCTAACGCTATTTTGCTCGCACAAGGTGGGGCAACGGTAGGTGTTGGCATGGGGCAGGTTAACCGTGTCGACGCAGCCAAGCTTGCTGTCGAGCGCGCTAACTCTCTTGCCGGCGACGAGCAGCGTGCCAATGGGTCGGTTGCAGCATCTGATGCATTCTTCCCATTCGCTGACGGTTTCGAGGTGCTAGCACAAGCTGGTGTTCGTGCTGTGGTTCAGCCTGGTGGATCTATCCGTGATGCTGAAGTGATCGAGGCCGCTAACAAGGCTGGTGTGACCATGTATCTTACAGGTGCACGTCACTTCGCTCACTAATTTCTTATCAACACGCCACGATGCACGACTGCACCGTGGCGTGTTTTTCTACCTACTGGGCTGGTAACCGAAATACTTCTTCAGCATTCGCTGCAAATGTGTACTCCGCATACGTGCCTATAGTCCAGTAACTGGAGGCTATTACGACATGTGGTGTGGTTACAGCGGTGACACCACAACGTGCACTGGCGGCGATAATGCCGTGGTCTATATCAGCTGACCCCTTGAACGACTTTCTGCATCCTTTTTCTATTGCCCCTCTTTCCAATTTTTGGTGATTGTTGCCACCGTGATCTCTCAGCAGCCATCAAATTCTTACGATCCGCAACCCCCGCTGCAGACGCCGATGTCCCTGCATCAATGACAAAACTCCTGCTACAGCAGCTAGCGCACCAGAATTCAAGAAAACGATGCACCTGAGCAGGCGGCTGCGCGTCCCCAATACCCAACACTGCCAGCAGGCGCCATGTCTGCTAATGGCGCAGCAAAAGCTGGAGAACCTGCAGGTAACTTCAACAATGTTTGGATCGGATCGTCAGTAACCAGTCCCCAATATGCTCGTGCGGTTCGTGATGCTTATGCCTCGAACTATGTGGCACCCCAACAGCTCAACGTACCGCCAGCTCCGGCACCTGCCCCTGGGTCGAATGCAACAGTCCTGCCAAGTGATCTTGCTGCGGCCCTAGAAAGCATTGTTACTGATACCCAAAACGAGTTGGGTGGGGTGTAGGTATCGCTATTGCGGGCCCAGAAGGCGTAGTGACGGCCGGCACTCAGGCAGGCGTTCCGGCATGGTCGACCATAAAAGTACCCATCAGTATTGCTGCGTTGCGTGCCAATTCCGGCAACGATGTATTGATGCGCCAAGCTATCACAGTCTCGGATAATGATGCAGCTTGTGCTTTGTGGGATTCGCTTGGTTCCCCACGGGAAAGTTGGGGCTATCCTAGCACAAGGCGGTGATCCGCAAACTCAGGTTAACGATCAGCCTGTCCGGCCTGAATTCAGTGTTTTCGGCCAAACGCAATGGGCGTTAGGGCCTCAGGTAATGTTTGCACGGCATATGGGATGCGTTGCCGGTTCTGGGCCAGTGTTGGATGCCATGGGTGAGATCGCAAGTAGCCAACGCTATGGTTTGGGATCGATTCCTGGTTCTCGTTTTAAAGGCGGGAGGGGGCCTAATCTTGCGGGTTCTTATGACGTACAGCAGCTTCTTACTCGGATGGCGACCAAGCTTGCTAGATTTAATGGAAGTGTTCCGTCAGCGGAATGTGTGTGATCTTTTTGGGCATCATTGGCTAACGGTTCGTCGCTAGAATTGTCGTTATGACGAATCGAGAGCTGACATTACGGCCCGCGGTCCTGTTTGCCCCAGCGAATAGGCCTGAGATTATTCCCAAGGCTGCCGCTCGTGCAGATATGGTCATCCTAGATTTAGAGGATGGGGCGGGCTCTATTGATCGCAACCAAGCGTATGCCAATATTCGTAACGCGGGTTTGGATCCGACAACAACATTTGTTCGGATTGTGGGACCGGAAGATCCTCACCATGCTGCGGATCTCGCGTTTGTTAAGACCACAGAGTATTACAACGTGATCGTGCCGAAGATCGGCGCTGTTCTTCCCGAAGGCCTTGATGGCCTCAATGTTGTACCGATTATTGAAACCCCATTGGCTGTTATCAATATAGCCTCGATTGCTGTGGATCCCCACGTGGTCGGGTTGTACTGGGGTGCCGATGATCTTACGATCGCGCTCGGCGGGTTGTACTCGCGTCGGCGTATCGACGAACCCCAGCCTTCCTCCTACAGGGCACCCATCGAGTATGCACGCGTGCAGACTCTGCTGCACGCTGCTGCGAATGGTAAATGGGCATTGGATGCGGTCTATCAGGATTTCAAAGACCTAGATGGCCTCTATACAGAGGCTTTGGACTCTGCACGTATGGGATTTGCTGCATATCCATGTATTCATCCGAACCAAGTTGATGTGGTTCGGCGGGCTTTCACTCCTAGCGCAGAGCAGTTGGAGTGGGCGCAGCGTATTGCTGAGGAAACGAAAAAACACCCCGGAGCTTTTCAGCTCGACGGGGAGATGGTAGATACGCCGCTTATTGCGTTGGCGCATCGATTGCTGCAGCGCCACGCCGCAGTAGATTAGTCGTTTAGAGTGCGGATCAGGTTCAGTGTCCATTCCACGCGGTCATCGGGCAGTTCCGCACCTACGACAGCGAGTGCGGCGTCGGCAAGCATGATTGCTAGAGCAGGAAGTTCCTCATCGCGCAATGGTTCGGGTACAACACCATCGTTGCTGCGCATTTCAATCACCGATAGTGCGATGTGGAATGGCAGATCTGTACGTGGATCATCGGGGTTGAGGATCTCGGAAGCAATGTTTTTAAACGTCTGGCGTAGCTGATCGCGCTGTGTTTGGTAGGAAGCGAATTCCGCGGAAGCCGCAACCGGTAACTGGTAGAGGCGCCCGACATTCCAACGCGTCGAAAGCAACAGGCGGCATTCTGTGGCCGTTAATGCCCACAAGCGTAACGGTGCTGGTGCCTCATTATCCACGAAGGCCTCTGCAAGAGCAGTTGAAGGCGCCACGGTGGACTGAAGCAGAGTGAGAAAGATTTCCGTCTTGGACGGGAAGTGGTAGTACAGCGAGGCTTGCCGAATTCCTACGGCATCGGCAATTTGATGGGTAGACGTGGTAGCAAAACCTTGTGTAGTAAACAGCTCCGCTGAGGCATCAAGGATTTCCTCACGGGCGGTACTTCCACGTCGCCGAGGACTATTTTTACGGGGACGACCTACAGCTCCTGCCATAACGAGTACCTGCCCCTTTCCTTTCACAAAACCTTAAATATGCGCGCAAAGCGCCATGAACGAATAAATGTTATACGACGTGGGCTCAAAGCCTACTATCGACGGCCACTAAAACCTAGAAACCTTAGGATTTTAGGGGAATGTCATACTGTTGAGCGAGCGCTCGGATGACATCAGAAACCAAACGAGACGATGCGCCGTAGATGCTGCGCTGGATGGCAGGAAGGCTTTCTGCCGTGGCCGCGTGAGAATGCACGCGGTCAGTCCAGCGCCGGAACTGCAACTGTAAACCAGCATCCCATGCTTGGCGCAGGAAGTCAGCTTGCGATGTGGTCAGTATTCCTGCCGCCACAGCAGCTGGGATTCTACGACGCGTGGAAAAGTCCGTGGAGTGAGCTGCCACACCAGCCCAGCGGGCGATTGCAATGATGGGGTAGAGCAGGTCTTTACGGATGTCAACGGCCATGTCGCGTGACGGTAAACCATCGTGGATCCGCAACGTTGGTGGGCGATGTTCGATGGCGTCGATAAGCAGTGGTCTGTGGTCGGGGAGAGCTACTACCTCCTCGAGGCACCACGTTCCAGCATCGGCAAAAACCGCAAGGTCGGATCCTTGTGCTGTGCCAATCATCGATAACCACTCTTGTTTCGTGCGTGCAGTAGGCCCAAGATGGGTGTGTTCGGCGACAAGCCCCACGCTCGTAATCAGGTCAGATACCGGAGTGGTATCTACATGACTTTCTCCGACGGTAAGCCATTTGATTGGTGATGACGGAAGGGCATCGCCGCGTCCGATTGCCCCTGTAAGCACTAGTTGCGCACCGCCAGTCATGTCGGCGATTGCTTCGCTGTGTAAGACATCGGTGACGAGACGGGAAAACCATTCGACGAGTGCTTGTGGGCGTTCGCCGTGATCGATGGCATTACGTACTAGATCTTGGCTTTCGGCGAGGACACCGCGAACAGTGGGGGTGTCTGAGCACTGAGGTGCGAGCTCGGCGAGCTCAGTTAAAGACTCATGCAACAAGGTCACTTGCCTTCCCGTCAGATGAAATATACAAGTACCTAAGCTACCAGCCTCGTGGCGCACGCGGTAAACATGCCACTTACCAGCAGAAAACTATCCAGAATATGACGAAGCACCCATCTCTTTTTACAAGAGTGGGTGCCTTGTGCTGTCATCGCACTTCGAAGTTAACTTTCGAAGGCGTTGTTTGTTCTCCCAGTCGATTTAGCGGCTGGTGAACGGCAGGAGAGCCATCTCGCGGGCGTTCTTCACTGCGGTTGCAACCTGGCGCTGCTGCTGCGGCGTCAGACCGGTTACGCGGCGAGAGCGAATCTTGTGGCGATCGGAGATGAACTGACGAAGGGTGTTGATGTCCTTGTAGTCAACCTTCTCGATGCCTGCGGCCTTAAGAGGGTTCTTCTTGGGGCGGCGGGACTGCTCCATCCGCGCCTTCTTAATGTTATTGCGCTTCATTGAAAACTCCCTGATTACCAGCTGGACTTACGGACGCCCGGAAGCTCACCGCGGTGAGCCATCTCGCGCATGCGGACACGGGAAACACCGAACTTACGTAGGAAGCCACGTGGGCGACCATCGTGGGAGTCACGGTTACGGACGCGAACTGGGGAAGCGTCACGAGGCTGGCGGTTCAGTTCGAACTGTGCATCGAGACGATCCTCATCAGAGGTGTTCGGGTTCTTGATGATTGCCTTGAGCTCGTTACGGCGCTCCGCAAAGCGGGCGACGACTTCCTTGCGCTGCTCATTCTTGGCGATCTTGGACTTCTTAGCCATAGATTAACGCTCCTCGCGGAATTCGACGTGCTTGCGGACTACCGGATCGTACTTCTTCAAAGAAATGCGGTCTGGGTTGTTGCGCTTGTTCTTGCGGGTGACGTAGGTGTAACCGGTGCCAGCCGTAGACTTGAGCTTGATGATTGGGCGGATATCGTTACGTGCCATCTTTTAAATCTTCTCCCCACGTGCGCGAATCTTGGCCACAACGGACTCGATGCCGTCGCGGTCAATGACCTTCAGGCCCTTGGTGGATACGTTCAGGGTGATGGTACGGCCCTCAGAGGGCAGGTAAAACTTACGACGCTGCACGTTGGGGTTCCAACGGCGAGACGTGCGTCGGTGCGAGTGCGAGACAGACTTGCCGTAACCCGGCTGGCGTCCCGTAACCTGGCAAATAGCCGACATAGGTTTCTTTCTCCTAGCCGCCCACATTCAAACCTGCTGCTGCAGTAACAGGGCCACGGTGTGTGGAACTGCCTGTGCTGCAAGTGCTGACGGGGCGATAAACGAACAATTTCGACAACAGCAAGAGACAACCATACCTGTGGTGGGGCGAAAATCCTAATCAATTCCGAAAAAAATTTAGATTTGTTGCGTGTGTTGTCGGAAAATGTCGTGCGAGAAGGTATGTGTGCTGCTCGAATGTGATTCGAGAGGTGGTGAAATACCTCTATATAAAAGTATTGCTAACGCGTCATTTGTTGGGGTGGAGGAGGGGTGGATTTTCTCAAAGGAAGAGTTGGGTGTACACTTTGTCAGGTTGCTTACACTTATATAGTGTCGGCGAGCATCGCGAAACCCAACTCGAGCACGATCTTCACCGTGGTGTGGAGAACCGACTCGAAGTATCAATCCTGAGGGAAATCGAGAGAATATGAAGAAAGATATCCACCCTGATTACCACCCAGTGGTATTCCAGGATGCAGGTACTGGCCACCAGTTCCTCACCAAGTCAACCGCTACCAGTGACCGCACGGTTGCATGGGAAGATGGCAACGAGTACCCACTGATCGTCGTTGACGTTACCAGTGAATCTCACCCATTCTGGACCGGTGCACAGCGTGTCATGGACACCGCAGGCCGTGTTGAGAAGTTCAACCAGCGTTACGGTGCACTCGCTCGCCGTAAGAAGAACAAGTAATAAAGGAGGGAAACAAAAATGGCAGTTCCAAAGCGTCGTATGTCGCGTGCAAACACCCACGCACGTCGTTCCCAGTGGAAGGCAGATAACGTTGCCCTCCAAGAAGTGAAGATCAACGGTCAGACCGTTCGTATCCCACGTCGTCTAGTTAAGGCAGCTCAGCTTGGTCTCGTTGAGGTTGAGCAGTTCTAAGCTCTTGTGGATATGATTCCACTATGAATGAAGGCTGATTTCGGTTAGATCGAAGTCAGCCTTCATTCATTTGTAATTCAGAAGACTTCTTTCGGAGTGTGTTTCGGTTGGCTGCTATTGTCAACATTTAACGCACTATAAAATTGTTGCACTAAATGTAATTATTCATAGCTGACTCTGGGCGTTGCTTGAGGGTCGGTTTCGGCGGGACAAGGCAGAATAGACTGAATGAAGATTGTGGTCGTAGATGATGAGCAGGCGGTGCGCGAGTCGCTTCGTCGTTCGTTGTCCTTTAACGGATATGAAGTGCATCTGGCTCAAGATGGAGTCGAGGCACTTGAAGTAATTGAACGTGAACAACCAGAGCTGGTCATCCTTGATGTAATGATGCCACGCATGGATGGTCTTGAGGTCTGCCGTACCCTGCGCGGTAGCGGTGACGACCGTCCGATCTTGGTTCTGACCGCTCGCGATGGTGTGTCTGATCGTGTTGCCGGCCTTGACGCTGGTGCTGACGACTACCTTCCTAAGCCATTCGCACTTGAGGAGCTACTCGCTCGTGTGCGTTCCTTGCTTCGCCGTGCCGCTGCAGAGTCTGTGGGTTCGGGCAGCCAAGGTGAGCTTTCCTTCGAGGACCTTCGCCTTAACCCAGATACGCGCGACGTCACCCGCGGTGGTCGCCCCATTAGCTTGACGCGTACTGAGTTTGCGCTGCTTCAGTTGCTCATGGCGAATTCTCGTCGCGTACTGTCGCGTGCGTCTATCTTGGAAGAAGTGTGGGGATATGACTTCCCAACTTCTGGAAACGCGCTGGAAGTCTACATTGGCTATTTGCGTCGCAAGACTGAATCAGAAGGGGAGCCACGTTTGATCCATACCGTTCGCGGTGTTGGCTACGTGCTGAGGGAAACTGCGCCGTGATGCTGCGCCGTTTCCGCGAAAGCCTGCCGGGAGGGGCAGGCTTTTTAGGCATGTCTGGGGATGCCCGCACTTCGCACTTTTCGCGTGCGTCGCTTAAATCACGAATCTCGCTGCTTACCGCATCGATGGTGGCAATCGCTGTGGGCATGATGCTTATCGTGTCGTATTGGTCCGTTTCTGGCACGCTGCGTAGTTCGATGGACCGTACTTTGAATGCCAAGGCAACGGCGTTGATTAGTCGGATGGATCAGCCTGATTTTTTCTTCCGTTCTCAGCACGAGATCGACAAGTTTCGTGAGTATAACGCGGATACCCGTATCTCGTTGCGAATGCCTGGCTGGAACTATTCTGTCGGCGATGATTTGCCGACGGTCAAGGGTGGCGGCGACGATGTTGAGGGGTACAGTGCCGCCACGATCAACGGTGAGCGAGTCTTAACTAAGGTGTCGGATTCCGGTGCCACCGTGATTTTGGCGCGTGGAATGGAAGCCACCCACAAGATGATTACCAGCTTGGCGATCACGCTGTTGCTAGTAGCAGGTCTTGGTGTGTTAATGGCGATTGCGACCGGCGTAGCCGTAGCAACAACAGTGCTTCGTCCATTGCAGCGGTTGCGCAACCGAGTTCGTTATATTACGGAAACAGACGATCTCAAACCTATCCAAGTAGACGGTAATGACGAGCTTTCGGAGCTTACGATTCGTTTCAACGAGATGCTTGAGGCGTTACGACGTTCGCGTCAGCGTCAAACCGAGCTCGTCGCCGATGCTGGCCATGAGCTGAAGACGCCTCTTACTTCTATGCGCACCAATATTGAATTGTTGATGATGATGCACAACGCGGATTCTGCTTCGATCAGTGAAGAAGATAAGCAGGCATTGCAGTCTGATGTGATTGCGCAGATGGAGGAGCTTTCCACGCTCATCGGTGATCTCATCGATCTGGCACGCCAAGAAACCTCGGAGAAAACTTTAGAACCCATCGATTTGCTTGATGTGGTCAATTCTTCGGTCGAGCGCGTGCGGCGTCGTCGTCCCGATGTGCGCTTCGAAATCCAGACGATTCCGTGGTACCTCGAAGGCGACAGTTTTGCCTTGGGGCGCGCAATTTTGAACCTCCTTGATAATGCATCAAAGTGGTCACCTGCTGATGGTGTTGTTCGTTTCACCATGCAGGTCGTAGAGCGTGAAGACGGCGATCGCGTCTTGCATATGGACATTTCTGATTCTGGTCCAGGTATTCCGGTCGAAGATCGTGAAAAAGTTTTTGATCGCTTCTATAGATCGGTGAGCGCGCGTTCAACCCCAGGTTCTGGCTTGGGACTTGCCATTGTGCATTCCACGATCGTTCGACACGGGGGAACTGTCACAGCTGGAGAATCCGACGACGGAGGTGCGCGCATGCGCGTCGAGTTGCCAGGATCTGTTACGGATGAAGAACTCCATTCTTCAGCAAAGACTCGTGTGGTTCAGCCAAGCAGCACTGCAGAGCGCCTTGATCTGGCACGCCAACGTCGCGAGGATCGTCGTAACGGCAAATAATACGTTCACAGGAATCTCCCAGCGATTCACGACGCTACCCGCAGTGAGGTTCCAGAACGTCACCAGTATATGGTTCGATAGTATTTACTATGACAAATCCACAGAACCATGATGACGCCCGCACTGCACCCACCACCAATCAGACCGCAGCGTTTGATCGGGTGGAGAATCCTTACGGAAATGCTCACAACGTGCAAGAAGAACAACTAACTGAGCAATCGCAGCCGTTGGGGGCTCAGGAACCCCCGGTACCGCTGGAGCCGGAAACGTCGAAACGCGAAAAGCGACGCGTCAGCATCGGCACCGCTGTTGCTATGACGCTAGTTGCTGCGATTGCTTCCGGCACGTTGACTGGGGTTTATTCCGCAAACCGTGCGGGTAATTCCGGCTCCGCTACTCGCACGCAAGTAGCGGAATCCTTGCGTCAGCCAGTATCTCAAGATCATCCAGCTCCCGTTGAGGGATCGGTTGAAGACGTCGCAGCAAAGGTATTGCCTTCTGTCGTATCGATTTTGGTGTCTACCCGAAACGGCTCCGCTGAAGGGTCTGGCTCCATTATTTCCGAAGACGGCTACGTGATGACCAACAATCACGTGGTGGCAGGGGCTGAGCAGGGGGCAGCACGAGTATCTGTGACTCTGAACGATGGCTCTGAGCATCCTGCTGAACTGATCGCTGGCGACCCAAACACAGACGTTGCAGTGATCAAGATTAAGGACGTCAGTGGCTTGCCTGTCATGAAGTTCGGTGATTCCAACAACCTCACCGTCGGGCAACAAGTGGTGGCCGTGGGTTCGCCGCTGGGGCTTTCCGCTACGGTTACTTCCGGCATCGTGTCAGCGCTGAACCGTCCGGTGCGTGCAGGCGGATCGGAGACCGGCCAATCCTCGCTTATCGACGCCGTCCAAACCGACGCAGCAATCAACCCAGGCAACTCCGGTGGTCCCTTGGTTGATGCCAACGGAGCCCTCATAGGCATGAACTCCGTGATCGCTTCGCTCAGCGCAGGCGGCAAGTCGGAATCTGGATCCATCGGCCTAGGCTTTGCTATCCCTTCCAACTTTGCTCGACGCGTGGCTAGCCAGCTCATTGAGAAGGGCCATGCCACCCAGCCTATGATCGGCATTCAGCTCATCTCGAACGCTAACGCTAAAGGTGCTGTGATTGCCGATGTACAGCCTGATGGCCCCGGTGCTCATGCTGGGCTGCGGGCAGGAGAAGTGATCACTAAGATTAACAACCGCTATGTTGATAGTGCCGATGCTTTGATCGCTGCAGTACGAAGCAGCGATTTTGGTCAAACAGTTAAGCTCACCGTCCGTGGGGAAAACGGCCAAAACGAGCGGCAGGTCGACGTAACCCTCACAGGCGAATAGACTGCTAAAACAAAACATCTATCACGAGAAGAGGCGCTATGGATACCACCCAGATGGATAGCATGTTTGATTATGTCGAACCCGATCCCGAGTTTTTCCGCGCCACTGAAGCAGCAGAGAATAGCTCGACTCTGGAAGGTCCGCGTCGTGCCCTTGCAGTACTCATCCGAGATCATTCTGAAGATGCTGCAGATAACACGGCGACGGTTGTTGCAGAGCTTCTTGGCGAAGGCGGTTTTACCGTCGACGCGGTGGTCGATGTACGTGCGGATCAATACCTCATCCGTCATGCCATCGAAACGGCAGTCGTTGGCGGCGTGGACCTAGTGCTGACTATCGGCGCAACGGGAGTAGGGCCTAGGGATCGCGCCCCTGAAGCGACACGCGAGGTTCTCGACCAAGAAGTGCCAGGTATTGCGCAAGCCATTCGTGCTTCTGGTCTGGCGTGTGGTGTGATCGATGCGTGTACATCGCGTGGCATCTCGGGTGTATCTGCATCGACCGTGGTTGTGAACATGGCAGCATCGCGTTCGGCAATTCGTGATGGAATGGCAACTGTTACGCCCCTTGTTCATCATGTGATCGACCAGCTGCGTGAATACCGTGTTGATGAATGATTCAAGGGGATGACACTTTACAGTGAAAAAATCGCGTAGGAGAGTAGTAAGGCTGTCTGATGCGGAAGATTACGATCGTAGAGCAGATACAGACGAGTTCATCTCAGCTATCCCTGACGTTGTAGTCCCGTTGGAAGACGGAGAAGAAGACCAACTTCAAGGATTAGCTTTTTGGAAGGACCAGATGCCGCCGCATTATGGTGCTTCATAACAAAAAACCGCCTTCTTTCCCTTGCTGCGCCCTAGAAAGGTCGTAACGTCGGGGGAGAGAAGGCGGCTGCTATTTTCCGCTGAAATTAATTACATATTGCGGTTTTTAAGCAGGTCGCGAATTTCTTCCAAGAGTTCTGCTTCGATGGAAGCTGGTGCGTCTTTTTCCTCAACAACGCCCTTGCGGCGTGCTGCCATTTCGTTGAGCTTGTTCATAGGCGCAACGAGGATAAAGTACACAACTGCTGCGATAATCAGGAAGTTCAGTGCAGCGGTGATAACGGCGCCGAAGTCCATGAAGGTAGCGTCGTTGCCAGAGCGCAGGTAGAAGCCTAGACCGGAGACATCAGCGCCGCCAAGGGCAGCGATCATTGGGTTGATCAGATGCTGGGAAAACGCTGTCACGATAGCGGTGAAAGCAGTACCGATAACGACTGCGACGGCGAGTTCGACAACGTTGCCGCGTAGGATAAAGTCTTTAAAGCCTTTGAGCATGGTTTACAACCTCTTTCTATAAATGTGCGCCAGTCATGCTACCGGAATTATTGTTACAGTTCCAATGCAAAACTATTGAGGTATTCTTTTTTCAACAGGCCATTTAATCTACTCCGCCTTTGGTAAGCGCACTCGTGCTCCAGCGATAACAACTGTGAGCGGAATAGCGAGAGATTGGGCGGCAACGATTCGTGCTTGATCAGCTGGAAGTGCGATAAGACAGCGTCAGAACCGTAACTTGAGGTATTTTTCTCTGACACAGGTATAAAAACTATGACGCCACCGGCGGCGACAACATGCGGGTCGTGAGCATCGTTAGCAGCAATAACATCAACCACATCTCCTGGATGCAACACACGCGAGACGGATTGTTCAGCAAGGCGGATAGGGACGATGTTGATGGGTTGGTTTCCGGCGAAAGGCAACTGGTTCCCTACGGAGGAAAGCGTGTGACTGGAATCGAGAAAATCAACCGCCGTGGCGATGCTGCCGGCGGTGTGCGCAGAAATAGTGATGCGCTCGTTGGGGTCTGATGATAAAAGATCGTCAGGGTGCAATGCGTTTTCGGGTACTAAGTGCTCGGGGACGTGGGCGGTGGTGAAATGTGTGCGGTTGACGGCGGTGCCGGCTTGGATGGTAGTGGCGTAGCGCAACACTTCTGTTGTGGATTCGGTGCGGGGAAAAACTGCGAGTGCCACGGCAAGAATGATCAGGCTTAATGCAAGGCTTCGTCGGAGAAATGTTTCTCTGCGCCTTCCTGGAGTGCGCAGGATAGATCTAATGGAGGTCACGTAAGTTTCGACGTATTAAGTAACCTGTTTGGTTCCCTCGGGGGTGACGATCCAATTACAGGTGGCGTCGTGAGGCTCGAAGGGAATAGCGCTGTTGACTTCGGTATCGAAGAGTATTGCAACAGTAGGGGTATCAACTCCGGCTAGTGCGCGGTCGTAATAGCCGGCTCCTTGACCGAGCCGTCGCCCGCCGGGTGTTATGCCAAGAGCTGGGACGATGATGAGATCTAAGTCGTGAAGGATATCGCTGCTGTGTGATGGCGTGGTGGGTTCTAATATTTCGAATGTGCCACGTTCAACTGAATCAGCGCCGGAGTAGCGTCCCCATGCTAATTGGCGGTTGGGGAGGGATTTGGGTATCCACAGTTCGGACAGTATACCTGCGAGATTGTCGGCAAAATCAGCCCCGCCAGGTTCTGTGACTTCGGGCATATATGCTGCGGCGCGTGTGGCATTAATGGCGCGGATGAGGGCTGTCAGATGAGCAAGGATGGCAGCGTTATCGACGTGCAAATCGGCTGTGGTACGGGCTAATCGAGCAGTACGTATGCGATTTCTGGCATTTTTTTTGGCGGCAGTGAGCGTTGCGGTGTCAGACATAGCCACCAGCTTAGAGGGTGTTTATGGTCGTTTCCCCACGGGGAGGGGCTCAGAATGTGACTTTTAATTTCGGTTTTCCTTGGTGCCGAAACCTATCTGGGGCGTAGTTCGCGGTACTGTTTTCTTTATGACTTCACCCAAGAGTGGTAATTCGTGTGCCGTCAAAACCGTGATCGTCCCAGCTGCTGGTTTGGGTACACGGTTTCTCCCTGCCACAAAGACCGTCCCTAAGGAGCTTCTTCCGGT
This sequence comes from Corynebacterium rouxii, assembly GCF_902702935.1. Taxonomy (NCBI): domain Bacteria; kingdom Bacillati; phylum Actinomycetota; class Actinomycetes; order Mycobacteriales; family Corynebacteriaceae; genus Corynebacterium; species Corynebacterium rouxii. Next base: position 795,120 of record NZ_LR738855.1, read on the forward strand.
CGTCGATACGCCAGGTATCGAGCTGATTGCTGAGGAGGCCGCGCAGTTGGGGGCAACGCGTTTGGCTGTGATTACGGCACCGAAAAAGCAGGAAGTGTTGGATCACTTCAACAGGTTCCCAGAGCTGGAAGCAACGTTGGAAAGTCGTGGCAAGAAGGATCAGCTGGCAAAGGTTGTGCGTGCTGCTGAACTGATTCAGCCGGTTTCTGTGGTTCAAGAGACCCCGCTTGGTCTAGGGCATGCAGTGGGGTTGGCGGAAAGCGTGTTGGATGACGATGAAGATGTTGTGGCCGTCATGCTTCCGGATGACTTGGTGCTGCCCATGGGCGTTGTGGAAAAGATGGTGGAGGTGCGTCGCCAGCTGGGGGGATCGGTGCTGTGCGCTTTCGATGTTCCTCGGGAAGATGTGTATAACTACGGTGTTTTTGACATTGAGGAGTGCGATTACGACGGCCCTTACCAGGTCAAGAGCGTGAAAGGCATGGTGGAAAAGCCAGCCGTTGAAGATGCACCTTCGACGTTTGTTGCAACGGGTCGTTATCTTTTAGATTGTGCGATTTTTGATGCGCTTCGTCGCATAACTCCTGGTGCTGGTGGCGAATTGCAGCTTACTGATGCTATTGCTCTGCTTATTGATGAAGGCCATCCAGTCCACATCTTGGTCCATGACGGTAAGCGTCATGATTTGGGTAATCCTGGCGGTTATATCCCAGCAGTGGTGGATTTTGGTTTGTCGGATCCGACGTATGGCCCACATTTGAAGAAGGTGCTGCGTACCATTTTGGAAGAGCACGGCGCTTAAGATTTACCCTGCGGGGTAAGCGCGGTTGTTGTGTGTTTTCGTGAGAAAGGGCACACTGCCTAGGAGAGAAGTTTACCAGTTTTAAAGGAGTCGGACGTGCGCTCAGTGGAGCAGCAGCTAGCCCTTGTCACCCAATCTGCGGTAGCGCCAGAGCCTGTGCGCATCGCTATCGCTGAGGCACTGGGGCTTATGTGTGCTGAGGAAGTGCAGGCATCGCGTGCGCTTCCCGGCTTCGACCAGGCTGCGATTGACGGATATGCGGTCCGTGCGGTCGACGTCGGCGGTGAACGTGGCCTTGGCCGGCCTATCGACGCCCCTATTGGTCCGATTGAAACCTCCTTGCCAGTTGTCGGTGAGGTCCCTGCGGGGTCGCAGCGTCCGTTGCGTCTGCAACCCAAACAAGCTGTGCGAGTACATACGGGTGCGCCGTTGCCCACGCTATCTGATGCTGTTATCCCACTGGAGTGGACAGATTGTGGCCGTAAGCGCATGACGGCGCATCGGCCGGTGCGCTCTGGAGAGTTTGTGCGTCATGTTGGCGATGACATTCGTCCCGGCGATGTTGCGGTAAGCGATGGTGCAATTCTAAGCCCTGCCCATATTGGCTTGCTGGCAGCTGTTGGTCGTTCCAAGGTGTTGGTGTATCCGCGTCCGCGCATGTCGGTGATCTCCGTAGGACATGAGTTAGTAGATATTGACCGTGAGCCTAGTTTGGGGCAAGTATTTGATGTGAACTCCTATGCGTTAGCGGCTGCAGGACGTGATGCTGGTGCCGATGTGCACCGTGTTGGTATCGCAGCTGGTGAACCACGTCGCCTCCGCGAAATTGTGGAATCTCAGCTTCTACGCAGTGAGATCATTGTTATCGCTGGAGCAGTTGGTGGTTCTGGATCCGAGGAGATTCGTCGTATTTTGTCGGATTTGGGAGAAATTGATACCACACGCGTTGCTATGCACCCCGGTTCTGTCCAAGGTTTTGGACTGCTGGGAGAAAATCAGACCCCCGTCTTCTTGCTTCCTAGTAATACTGTGTCGTCGTTGGTCATTTTTGAAATGTTCATCCGTCCAGTCGTGCGCATGAGTTTGGGTAAGCGATCGTCGCAACGCCGTTTGGTGCGTGCGCGTGCGCTTAACCATGTGGGCTCGAAGGTGGGGCGTCGTGGCTATATTCGTGCTCGATTGATGCGTGATGCCCAGACTCAGGATTATTTGGTGGAAGGCTTAGGTGGTGCGAACGGTGCACCGGCCCACTTGCTGGCGGGCTTGGCCGAGGCAAATGCGATGATCAAGATTCCGGAGGACGTCAATGAGGTCCGCCCAGGAGACATCGTCGAAGTTCTGTTTATGTCCCAAGGTCGCTAGCGCGTATGTCTCGCTTGTTTTCTCGGGTCAAGGAGATGCGCTCTGATCGCGTTGCTATCCATCCACGCCATCCTGGTTGGCCAGAGGCCACCCCTGCGGTGTTTACTTCCGCAGATGTTCATGTTCGCCTCCGCCCGCTTGATAAGAACGATAAATCGGCATGGCGTATGATGCGGCTTTCTGACCAGCGATTTTTGGAGCCGGTAGAACCTACGGTTGAGGATACGTGGCAATCCGCGCATTCTTCTGCTGCCTGGCGTTCTTATATATTCTCGTTAAGAGAAGCCGCGTTTGCAGGGGCTTTGGTACCTATGAGTATTGAGGCGAATGGGCAATTTGTCGGGCAGCTGACAATTGGCTCAATCCAACATGGCATCAGCTCTGACGCATGGATTGGCTATTGGGTGCATAGTTCCGTTACTGGCCAAGGTATTGCCACGGCCGCGTGCGCGTTAGGCGTGGATCATGCGTTTCGACGCGTTCGTGTGCACCGTTTGACGGCGACCTATTTGCCTCACAATATTGGCTCCCAGATAGTTCTGGAGCGCTGCGGGTTTAGGCACGAAGGATATTTGGAACGAAACTTGCACATCAATGGAATGTGGCGGGATCATTACCTTATGGCGCAAACTAACGATGAGTTCACCTCACCGTGCGTTGATCGCTTGATCGCATCAAGATTTTTGCGGCGCGCCTGACCCCATCCGTAACAGACGGGGGATAGCCTTAGAAAATTACAGTGTTTGACTCTTAACTCACTAGACGAGTTAAGCCTCAGTGCTTTACGCTCATCACAAGTACAACAACCCGGAAAGGCCTACAACGTGTCCGGAACCGTCGTGATCGTCCTGATCGTCTTGGTGTGGCTCTTCGTGCTCGCACCATGGCTGCTGCGTGGCCAAAAGCCGATCCGTAAAGCCGGTGAGGGATTCGATGACACCCGCGTGGTGTATGAAGGCGGCAGTGAACAGCTGCAACCACGCCATCACCCAAAGGTTGGTCCCCACGATGTGCACACTGGATATGAGGCCGATTCGGCTGAACATGAGTTGGAATACGCCGAAGTAACTGAGGTTATTGACCAATCTGCCGAAGTCGAGGAAGAAGACACTCAAGGACCACTGATCGATCAAGATCCAGCAACCACGTTGGGTGATGTATTCGCACACGCAAAAGAAAAGATTGGAGCTAAACGCTCCCGTGGGGAAACTCCGCATGCTTCTGTGATGCCACAGGTCGTTGAAGGCGAAATTGTTGCAGAGCTACCAGCACCTCAGGTTGTAGCGGACGAAGACGATGTTCGCGACGAGGCAAGCCTTGATGTGGTTGATGGCGACGATGAGATCGCGCGTTATGACTTCGATGATGCTTACGTCGGTCCTGATGATTTGATGTACCCCTCCGATGACGATATGGTTACCTCTCTCGATCGCAGCGAGGCCACAGCGGAACCTGTGCTCGATGATGACTCTGATCTCACCGATGAGGAGCGTGCGTTTGCAGAACGACGCAGCCATCGCGGTAGCTGGGACCCAGAATCTGAGGCTCAGGCGGTAGCAACCCGTCAGCAGCGTCGTCAGCGGACAGTCATGGGGCTCGGTGCCGCAGTGATCGTCTCGTTGGTTGCTGCGGTCGTGTTTGGCGGCTGGGCTTGGGCGGGCGCAGGTGGTTGCGCAGGATTGCTGGCATTGTACCTGTGGGCATTGCGTCGTCAAGTTATTGCGGAGCAAGCGCTGCGCCGTCGTCGTATTCAGCAGTTGCGTCGTGCGCGTTGGGGCGTGCGCAACTCGGCTGATGAGGAACTTGGTATCCCGAACCGGTTGCGTCGTCCAGGGGCAGTAGTGCTAGAGATCGACGACGAGTCTCCTGATTTTGAATATCTTGACGTAGTTGCTGATTCCCGACGCGACGGGCAAACACCACACTTTGACGGTGCTGATCATCACCGTCGCGTGGGCTAAGGTGTTGTTTAGTTCAACTGACAAGGGGAAACGGGATTCATGGATCAGCCCATAGTGCGTGATATTGCCCTGCTAGTTTTTCGTGCGGTGTTGGGCATCGTGTTTGTTGCACATGGCTTCGAGCGGTTTTTTCGTACTGGGTTGGTAGAAACAACCGGACAATTTAGCGCTATGGGAGTGCCCCAGCCCAAGCTTTCTGCTTACCTCACTGCCACGGGAGAACTCCTCGGCGGTTCGTTACTTGTGGTGGGGATACTGACCACCTTTGTTGCCGGCGCACTGGCTTTGTTAGTTGTGGCTGCAATCTACTTTGTTCACCTTGATCATGGCTTCTTTGTGGCCGATTCTGGAATGGAATATCCCTTGGTCATGGTGGTGGCGTTGTTGATGATCGTCGTTTTTGGTGCAGGACGCGCCAGCATAGATGGAGTACTCAGCCGTGCTGACTTGTAGCACAATCCAGGCTGCGCTATCGGCGCGGCTTGACGGGGAAACACCAGGCATTGACGACGATGTCATTGATACGCATCTGGACTCGTGTCCCGACTGCCAAGCATATTTTGATCAGGCCGTAGCTCTTAACCGATCGCTTGCGTTTAGGATTCCCGAGGCGGCCGATACCGAGGCACCTGATCTTATCGACGACATCCTCGCGAATGTAGAACCCCAGTGGCGCAAACAAGCTGCTACGCGTGCATGGAATACCGCACTATCTCGGGTAAGCATTGTGGTCGTGGGGCTGTTGTGGCTCGCGTGGGCGATAAACCTTATTGCCATCACATCGACGGAAATAGATCCGCTAGTAAACCGAGTTTCCATGGAGGCGGCATCTCTTCGGTTCGCTATAGCTTTCAGCCTCTTTTTTGCTGCTTGGCAGCCTCGTGTGGTGGGCGGACTTTTGCCTGTTGTCGCTGCCGTGTGGACTTTCGAAGTAGGCTTTGGAATTCGTGACATCTTCTTAGCTCCGGAAGCCGGCGACATCATGATCCAACTCGGGCTGCTATTTCTCGCAGTGGTGACATTGTCGTGGCTGTGGATATCGGACAAAGGCTGGGTCATCGTGCGAGAGATGGTGCGCAGCTTATCGTCCGATCCACGGTAAGTCCTCGTTAACGCCAGCTTGGTAACCACATCATGGCGTTAAACCATGCGTCTGGAATTACAAACCCATACAGCAGTGGTGAGAAGTAAAAGAACATTGCGATCACGATCGCGAGATAGCAAATGGCAAGAATTCTCCCCGTGGGGAAAACTCGGCCTTTCCAGAATGCGGCCGGGCGGAGGCGTCGATACGCTCCTGCGTCCATGAGATAGTTAAGGGCTATAGCCAGCATGACGATGGTGAATGGGACGAGCGCAGTCGCGTAGAAGAAATACATTTGGCGGTCATAAGTTACCAGCCACGGCAAAAAACCGGCCATGAAGCTGACCCATGGGATGAGATATGCTGCGCGGCGATGAATGATCATTTCCCACAGTGCCCAGCACACTACGGGTACGGTGAGCCACCAAATCGCAGGAGTGCCAAAGAGATATATCATGCGTCGGCATGAGCCAAACGCGCAAGAAATATCCGTACTGGAGTAATAGAGAATCGGGCGAGTAGCGGCTAGCCAAGACCATGGTTTGGAATCCCACGGATGACTGTGCCCGGAGGACGTTGTCAAAGAAGCGTGAAACTCTAAGACCTCAGCGTGATAGTAAAGCCAGCTTGCTACCGTGTCTGGAAACAGCCGAAGAATGCTGTTGTTCTCCACATCTCCAGTGGCAACAGCATGCCTAAACACAGAGGTTTCTGAAGCAAACCACGCGCGCCAGCTCCACGTATAAACGGCCAGCGGAACGAGAACGAGGGACGCAAAAGCGGGGAAGGCATCTTTGACTAGCATGCCCAGCGTGGCGTTACGAGCACCGAAGATGTGGCGTCGCCAAGCATCGAGTACTACGGCTAGGATGCCGAAGAACATGATGTAGTACAGGCCGGACCATTTCACGGATACCGCGCAGCCGAGGAACACTCCCGTGGCGAAACGCCACCAACGAAAGCCTATTCGAGGTCCAAGATCTGTGTCGAGTAGTTGTTGCGACCAGGCGTTATACATGCGGGCATAGACTTGCTGGTGGTCACGGCATAGCGTCCAAGCGGCGGTGACAATGAAGAGCACTTGGATAATGTCGAGCATTCCGAATCGGGATGTGACGAGGAGGACGCCGTCGAAAATCGCGATGATGCCGGCGATAGTTGCTGCCCGTGAAGATAAGGTCACGCGTCGGGTCAGAGCCATGATGGCCACAATGGTCAAGGTGCCGCATAGAGCGGTCACTGCCCGCCAGCCGAGTGGGGTGTACCCAAATAGTGCTTCACCATAGGCGATGAGTTGTTTGGCGAGCGGGGGATGGACGACAAGTCCGTAGCCTGGGTTCGATTCGATACCTCCGGTAATGGGGTTGATCCATGATTCGACCATGTCCCAGGCTTGTGGCACGTAGTGTTTCTCGTCGAACACGGGGGTATGTGCGGAGGTTGCTGAGGTAATTCCGATGGCACGCATGAGAAATGCTGCGATGGTGATGATCGCGGTCGAGATGGTGTCGTATCGCGACCATTGCAGCGCGTGAGGCGCGTGCGGGTAGGTGGCGCTGGGGAAGCGGGGCGCGTATCGACGCCTCCTAGTCAGCGCTGCTACGAGGCGACTGCGTGGTTGGGCCTTGGCGGTATCCGGAGCCGAATGAGAAGTCACGCGGTTTAGTCTACGAGGTTTGGGTGTCCAACGAAGACTCGATTGGTGATGGAAGGGGGTGTTGGGGAGTTTCCCCACGGAGGAGGAAGTACAGTTGCAGCAGGGGTGAAAACTTCTGCTTATGTGACGCCGGTTATAGTGTTTGCGTGCTTATGCGCTGCGGGGATTTGGTGATTGTCTGGGTGTCTGCACGCGGTAGGTCGGGGGTGATGTGGATATGTGTTGGGCGACCGAAAATGTGGGATTTCTGCGGGAAATCGCTGCACAAGTGCCATTGACAGCCAATCGTTACGCATTTGTGACCATTGATTGGGCTTTTGCGTAATTATGCAGGGTTTTTGCTATGTAACAAGCTGATAAAAAAGTGAAGAAACTGACTGATAATCTTCTACTTTGAGCATCCCTGTCTTTATAAAGGTCTTTCTTATCGTCATGATAGATATATGACCGATTCGCACAATAATCCCTCACGGGACGAGGAGCTTCGCAACAGTGAGGCCTCTCGTCCCGAGTTCAGTACGGATCCCTCGTCCGGATCCAGTGAGAGCACGGCACTGGAATCGACAACCTCGTCAGCACCTGTCGTCAGCGCAACGGCAGAGCTTGCCGCCATGATCGAGGGCGAAGGACTTATCGCTGAGGTATCCGCAGCACCGGAAAAAGAAATTACTTTCGAAGGTGAAGATGACAACGCAGGGGTGGACTGGAAAGTCACAGCCCCTGCCATGGTGATCGTTCTTGCCGTCGTTGCGTGGGGTATCTTCGGCACGACGAGCTTCTCTTCCTTTGCGGCATCCTCGCTCGGATATATAGTGGAGAGCTTCGGCTGGGCTTTTATCTTCTTTACTACGGTGTTCTTGATCTTTGCCATTGCTATTGCATTGAGCAACTTTGGCACAATCAAGCTCGGACGCAACGATGAAGCCCCTGAGTTTTCCACCACGTCGTGGATCGCCATGATGTTTGCTGCCGGCATGGGCATTGGTTTGATGTTCTATGGAGCATCCGAACCACTAAGCAATTACCTCAACGGCGTTCCCGGACATGAGCCACGTTCCGTGGGGCATGCCATGAGCACCACCTTGCTGCACTGGACGCTGCACCCATGGGCAATTTATGGCATTTTTGGCCTTGCTATTGCATATAGCACGTTCCGCTTGGGACGTCGTCAGCTGTTGAGCTCGGCGTTTATCCCACTGATCGGCGAACGCGGAGCAAAAGGATGGATCGGCCGCATTGTCGATATCTTGGCCATTATCGCTACCATCTTCGGTACCGCTTGTTCACTGGGCGTCGGTGCTACCCAGATCAGCGCTGGTCTTGATGCCGCAGGTGTGGTGAAAGATCCAGGAATGAGTACGGTTTTGGGCATCGTGTCTGTATTGACTTTGGCCTTCTTGTTGTCAGCAATGTCTGGCGTAGGCAAAGGCATTCAGTATGTATCTAATGCCAACATGATCCTTGCGGCACTCTTGGCTATTTTCGTGTTCATTCTGGGGCCGACCGTCACCATCTTGAACCTGATCCCAGGTTCGCTGGGTGCGTACCTTTCTAACTTCTTCGAAATGGTTGGCCGAACTGCAGAATCTGCCGACGGATCAGCAGGAGAGTGGCTGGGTAGCTGGACCATTTTCTACTGGGCATGGTGGATCTCGTGGAGCCCATTTGTGGGCATGTTCTTGGCACGTATTTCTCGTGGTCGCACGATCCGCGAGTTCCTGTTCGGCGTCATGCTTGTGCCTGCAGCAGTGTCTGTCGTTTGGTTCGCCATCTTTGGTGGCACTGCTATTCACCTCGAACAAGAGGGTCGCTCTATCTACGGTGACGGCTCTGCTGAATACCAGCTCTTCGAACTGTTGCATGCACTGCCAGGTGGCAAGATTGCCGGTGTTGTTGCCGTGATTTTGTTGGCTACCTTCTTTATCACCTCTGCCGATTCGGCTTCCACGGTGATGGGATCCATGAGCCAAAATGGTCAAACAGATGCGAATAAGTACGTATCGGCCGCGTGGGGTCTTTTGGTTGCTTTGATCGGTATGACCATGTTGGTTTCTGGTGGCGATGATGTTTTGAGCAACCTGCAAAATATCACCATCATTGCTGCAAGTCCGTTCCTTGTGGTGATCGTCATTTTGATGTTTGCGGTGTTGAAAGACCTCAGAAACGATGAGATCTACTTGGACTACCGTGAGCAGCAGCGCTTCGCGTCTCGTTTGGCTCGTGAACGTCGTATCCACTTGGAGCACGAGAAGCGGAAGAAGGCCCGTGAGAAGCGTCGTAACGCGAAGGAGCACAAAGAGCACAAGGGTCGCGTGCCACGGGCTGGAAAGGGCGACCACCTACGGCACCGTCGATAAGCGGGCATCGTGAAGATGTCAGACCATAATTAAACAAAAATTTCACACATGTATTTTGAAAGGTGAGCACCTTTAACCATGCTCAAAAAAACAATTACTATCGCGATGGCGTTCGTCGGAATTGTTATCGGCGCCGGCTTTGCCACCGGCCAGGAAGTACTTCAGTACTTCGTGTCCTTCGGAATGATGGGCATTTTCGGTGCGGCGCTGTCGGCAGTGATTATGACCGTTACCGGTATGGCATCTATCCAGCTGGGATCGTATTTCCTGGCTAACGACCACGGCACGGTGTTGCGTCGTATCTCGCACCCTATCGTGGCGCGTATTCTCGACGCCGCTGTGCTGATCACCCTTTTTGCCACGGGCGTGGTTATGCTCGCAGGTTCTGGTTCGAACCTCAACCAGCAGTTTGGTTGGCCGGCGTGGGCGGGCTCGTTGCTCATGCTGGTGCTCGTGATGGTCGCGGGGCTTCTCGACGTAGACAAGCTTACCGCTGTGATCGGCTCTATTACGCCACTCATCATCATCTTCGTGATTGTGGCGATCGTCTATGCTCTGAGCACCAGCAATGCTGACATCGATACTCTCAACCAAGCTGCTGCCACCATTAACTCCGCAACCCCACACTGGGCGCTTGCATCGTTGAACTATGTAGGTCTTGCCCTCATGATGGGTGTCTCTATGGCGATCATCATCGGTGGCAACAATGTTGACCCTCGTGCCGCTGGTCTAGGAGGACTTACCGGTGGCGTGATCTACGGTGTGATGCTGACCTTCACCGCATTAGCTCTTTACCGCGTTGCAGACAAAGTTGCTGCTGACGATGTGCCAATGCTGACCATCATTAACGAGATTCACCCAATTTTGGGCACCGTGATGTCGCTCGTTATCGTGGGCATGATTTTTAACACGGCGCTGGGTATGTTCTATGCCTTTGCCAAGCGCGCTACTTCCTCACGGAAGGCACTGTTTTATCCTGTTTATCTGATCGCTTCGGCGCTGGGTTTTGCGGCTTCGTTCATGGGCTTTAAAAAGCTGGTGGGTGTTGTTTATCCGGCACTGGGTTATCTCGGTATTTTGCTTGTGGTTGTGGTTGCTGTGGCATGGTTGCGCGGCTTTGCCAAGATTCGTGACGAACGTGCTCGCCGCGACAAAATCCATAAGCTCACCAAGCGCAAGCTGGATCCAACGAAGCGCTTTAGCTCGAAGCAACAGCGTCAGCTTGATCGTTTGACGCGTGAATCGAATCTCAAGCCCAGTGAGCTGAAGGAAACGATCCGTGAGGAAGTCGTGGAAGAACTCGCAGGTGCAGCCGATGGCGATGACGTCGACGCTGTGATCGACGAGGCTGCCGGTATCACCACAACCTACGAGCCGATCGAGTTTGAAGATACGACCGTCAGCGTGGAGGACACTTCACTTGGCCTGCCATCGCATGCGCGCCCCATGTCGGAACTAGAAGACCTCACTACTTTTGAAGAAGACATAGCTGAGGAGGCCGCGACTAACACGCCGGCTGATAAACCGGCCGCAAAGCAGTAAAACGTCTTAATACCGACGCTCCCATTTCCCGCGAGTGCCCACTGAGGCAGTAGTGGGGAGGAGGGGGCGTCGTTTTGCTTATCTCAACAGTGTGAGAAACTGGAGATTATGACTGACCAGCCCATTATTGACTACCGCTTCCTAGAGCCGCTGCCGCGTGGCATTATTTTGGCGGCGACCCCGCTAGGAAATATCGGTGATGCCTCGCCACGCTTGGCTCAAGCATTAGCTCAAGCGCATGTAGTCGCAGCTGAGGACACTCGGCGCACGCGTGCTCTCGCTCAGGCGTTGGGCGTAGAAATTACAGGTCAGGTGCTCAGCAACTTTGATCACAATGAGCAAGGTCGTGCCCAACAACTTGTCGAGATGGCACGAACACACACCGTTGTCGTTGTGACTGATGCCGGTATGCCTATCGTGTCGGATCCTGGATTCCCGTTGGTAGAAGCAGCACACGAGGCAGGTGTTCCGGTGACATGTTTCCCTGGACCTTCTGCTGTGCCGACCGCCTTGGCGTTGTCGGGGCTTCATGTAGGCAAATTCGCCTTTGATGGATTCGCGCCTCGTAAGCAAGGACAGCGGCGTGCTTGGCTGGAATCTTTGCAACAAGAACAACGCGCGGTGTGCTTTTTTGAATCGCCGCACCGAATTGCAGCAACGCTTGCCGACGCCGCCGAGGTGCTCGGTGCGAAGCGTCGTGCGGCCGTAGCGCGTGAGCTCACAAAAACTTTCGAGGAGGTTCGCCGCGGTGGGCTAGGAGAGCTTGCCGAGTGGGCAGCAGGGGGAATAAAGGGTGAGATCAGCGTTGTTATCGAAGGGGTACAACATGTGCAGCATGAAGATGCACATTCCTTGGTTGCAGTAGTGGAAGAGCGTGTTTTGGCTGGTGAAAGGCTCAAATCTGCGTGTGGTGAAGTTGCTGCCCACTACGGAGTAAGCAAGAAACAACTGTATGATGCAGTCCTCGAATCACGTGCTGGGTAGGAAATAAATTAAGGTATATAACCATGAATAACCGTGTTCTCGTTTCTGTTGCTTGGCCTTATGCCAACGGCCCCCGCCATATCGGCCATGTGGCGGGCTTTGGTGTTCCTTCTGATGTGTTCGCTCGCTACCAGCGAATGTCGGGCGCAGAGGTGCTCATGGTTTCAGGCACGGACGAGCACGGCACCCCACTGTTGGTGCAGGCAGATAAAGAAGGCGTATCAGTCAAGGAGCTTGCTGATCGCTACAACCGTCAGATTGTGGAAGACCTCGCTGGTCTAGGGTTGTCTTACGATCTGTTCACCCGTACCACCACTCGTAATCACTACGCTGTTGTGCAGGACTTGTTCAAGGGCTTGTATGAAAACGGCTACATGGTCAAAGAGACAACGATGGGTGCAGTTTCGCCATCAACGGGTAGGACGTTGCCGGACCGCTACATTGAAGGAACCTGTCCTGTCTGTGGCGCTTCGGGCGCGCGTGGCGATCAGTGTGATACGTGTGGTAACCAGCTTGATCCGGCAGATCTGATCAATCCTGTATCAAAGATCAACGGTGAAACGCCTAAGTTCATTGAGACCGAGCATTTTCTTCTCGATCTTCCTGCTCTTGCTGATGCTCTCGCTGCATGGTTGAAGGATCGTAAAGATTGGCGACCCAACGTTTTGAAGTTCTCGTTGAATCTGCTGGAGGACCTGCGTCCTCGTGCGATGAGCCGTGACATCGACTGGGGTATTCCTATTCCTGTCGAGGGTTGGCAGGACAACGGGGCAAAGAAGCTTTACGTGTGGTTTGACGCAGTAGTGGGATATCTATCTGCTTCGATTGAGTGGGCTTATCGCACTGGCGACCCTGAGGCATGGAAGAAGTGGTGGAACGATCCGGAGTCTGCGGGCTACTACTTCATGGGTAAGGACAACATTACGTTCCACTCCCAGATCTGGCCTGCTGAGCTCTTGGGCTACCAAGGCAAGGGAGCTAAGGGGGGTTCGGTCCACAGCTTGGGCGAGCTGAATCTTCCTACAGAAGTTGTGTCTTCGGAGTTCCTTACGATGTCGGGCTCGAAATTCTCGTCGTCTAAGGGCATCGTCATTTACGTCAAGGACTTCCTCAAAGAATTTGGTGCAGACCCACTGCGCTACTTCATTGCTGTTGCTGGCCCAGAAAATAACGACACGGACTTCACGTGGGATGAGTTTGTTCGCCGCGTGAACAACGAGCTTGCTAACGGTTGGGGCAACTTGGTCAACCGTACGGTTTCGATGGCGTATAAGAACTTCGGTGAGGTTCCAACACCAGGTGAGCTGACTGAGTCGGATAAGAAGATCCTTGCTCAGGCAGAGGAAGCCTTTGCTATCGTTGGTGAGGCATTGGCACATTCTCGCTTCAAGCAGGGCATCACTCACGCCATGCATATTGTTGGCGAGGCTAACGCTTACATTGCGGAGCAGCAGCCATGGAAGCTTGCTAAGGATGAGTCGCAGCGTGAGCGCCTAGCTACTGTTTTGTGGACTGCTTTGCAGGTTGTGTCTGACTGCAACGTGCTTCTTACCCCGTACCTGCCTCATATTGCTCAGCAAGTGCATGAGACGTTGGGCCGCGATGGTGTCTGGGCCGCTAAGCCGCAGATCGTTGAGGTTACTGACGACATGCCCGTTGAGCCTATTGGCGTGGGTATTCCAGAGGCTGGTCAGACTTATCCGGTGATCATGGGCGATTACACATCCCAGCAGGCACGGTGGGCTCGTGTCGACGTTCAGCCTGGTACTGCGCTATCGAAGCCGAAGCCACTCATTGCCAAGTTGGATCCAGAGCTTGGAGTAACGGGCCCTGAGTGGGCTCCAGTTAATCCGTAGTTCTTTTCTATACTGGCTAGCATGTCAAAAAAGAAGCCTCGTCCGATTCCTGTTCCAGCCGATACCATTCCAGGGCTTATCGACGCTCACACGCACATCGCCTCGTGTGGTGCGAAGGAACAAGATGAGGTAGATGCTCTCGTGCAACGAGCGCTTGCTGCTGGCGTTGAACGGATCTGTACCGTAGGCGACGGGCTGGCAGAGGCAGAATATGCGCTTCAAGCAGCACATATGAATTCCCGCGTGTTTGCGGCATGTGCTATCCATCCGACGCGCGCTGGTGAGCTTGATCAGGCAGCCCGTGAACGGCTGACTGTGATGGCTCATGATCCGCGCTGTGTCGCGATTGGGGAAACCGGTATTGATACCTACTGGATTACCCATGACCCCGACAACACTGCGGATATTGAAACTCAAGAAGAAGCTTTGCGATGGCACATTGATTTAGCCGTTGCTTCCGGAAAAGCGCTGATGATTCACAACCGTGAGGGTGACGACCACCTCATACGTATTCTCGACGATGCTCCGCAGCCACCAGAAACTATCCTGCACTGTTTTTCCTCACCGATTGATGTGGCAAAGCAAGCCCTCGACCGTGGATACGTGCTGAGCTTTGCAGGAAATGTGACTTTTAAGCGTAACGAGGAACTGCGAGAAGCTGCGCGGATCGCTCCTATTTCACAAGTACTTATCGAAACCGACGCTCCCTACATGACCCCAGAGCCTTTTCGAGGTGTACGTAATGAGTCCGCATTGATCGGCCATACGGCATTGTGCGTTGCTACATCCCGTGGGGAATTGGTGGCTGACTTCGTGGCTGGAATTTCGCAAACTTTTGATCGGGTGTACGGCCTTGCTTAAGACATGTGAGGTTTGAGTAAACAGATGTGATTGGTGTGCTGAGCGCGATGAGAAGGGCTCGACAATGCCGTGCTGTTATCGTATTGTTATTTTTTATTAACTCCTTAGCTTCGGAAAAATCCGATGCTTGTTATGTCGTCTAAAGCAAAGAGATATCAACGTGGGCAACCGTCAAAAAGCCAAAATTAACAAGGGTGCGTCTTCCCGTGCCGTACCGATGCGCATTGTGGCGGGCGGTGTCATCGCTAGTTTGGCTGTTGGCGGTGTGACAGCACAGCAGCTGAAAAAAGACATCACGGTGGATCTCAACGGCGAGCACATCACCTTGGCCACGTTCTCCCGTGACGTTGACGGTGTTCTCAAACAAGCAGGCGTTAACGTCGGCGAAAAAGATCTGGTGTACCCAGCTCCTAGTGAGTCAGTGTCGGATAACGACACGGTAACTGTGCGTACCTCCAAGCAGGTATCTGTTGTTATCGACGGCGTAAAAAAGGACGTGACCACGAACGCCGTCACAGTGGAAGAGCTTTTCAGTCAGCTCAATGACGTTCCTGCTGCCCTTAGCGCAGCAAGTCTTAACGTAGAAAAAGGGGCGCGCATTCCGGCTGAAGGTATGGCGTTGGATGTGGTCACCCCAAAGATCATTTCTTTGACCACGGGCGACAAGACCGTATTTACGCAGATTGCTGCAGCGACCGTAGCGGATGTTCTTAAACAGCGTGGCATTGACGTAGATGCAGACGACGTCGTCATGCCTGCCCTAGACACCACTGTGTCGAAAGACATGAACATCAAGGTTGACAAAGTAGATTCCCGTGAGGAAAAAGTTACCGAGAAGTTCGATGAGCCGGCAAACTACATCGATGATGCCGACCAGCTCGAAGGCGAAGAAACCCTTGTCACCCCTGGTACCCAAGGCGAGCGTGCCGTCACGCGAAAGATTGTCACTGTCAACGGTGTGGAAACGTCCAACGAAGTAGTCAACGAGGAAATCATCACTCCAGGCGTTGCTGCCACTATCAAGCGCGGCACCAAAAAGCCCACCACTGCGTCGGCTGCTGCGGTTGCTAGCGGTTCTGTCTGGGACCAAATCGCCCAATGCGAATCCGGCGGCAACTGGTCGATCAACACTGGCAACGGCTTTACCGGTGGTCTGCAGTTCGTCGACTCCACCTGGCTTGGCCTAGGCGGTGGAGTGTACGCACCACAGGCTTACTTGGCTACCCGTGAGCAGCAGATCGCCATCGCAGAAAAAGTGCAGGCAGCACAAGGCTGGGGCGCGTGGCCAGCATGTACAGCGAAGCTTGGATTGCGCTAGTTTCACCCTCAACTACTGTCCCAATGCTTGCGCAGGGTAGATTTATTTCTCATGGAAGATCAGGCATCTGCGCAGTTATTGGGACCGGTGGAAATTCGTCAGTTGGCGGAAAAACTCGACGTTACCCCCACTAAAAAACTGGGACAAAACTTTGTTCACGATCCAAACACAGTCAGAATGATCGTTTCCGCAGCCGACCTTAAATCCGATGATCATGTCATCGAAGTGGGGCCAGGCCTTGGATCCTTAACACTTGCCTTGCTCGATACGGCTCAAAAAGTCACCGCGGTCGAGATTGATCCTCGCCTTGCACAGCAACTACCACTGACCGTTGCAGAACGCGCCGGCCAGTTTGCTGACCGACTCAACCTGATCCACAAAGACGCACTCACCGTCGTGCCGGAGGAAATTGATCACCCCACGGCTTTGGTGGCAAACCTGCCCTATAACGTGTCGGTGCCGGTGCTGCTTCACCTATTGCAGATTTTCCCTACCATTCGCCGCGTGCTGGTGATGGTGCAAGCAGAAGTCGCAGACCGTCTTGCCGCAGACCCCGGCAACAAGGTTTATGGTGTCCCAAGCGTCAAAGCATCCTTCTACGGAAACGTCCGCCGCGCTGGTTCCATTGGAAAGAACGTCTTCTGGCCAGCGCCCAAGATCGAATCAGGCTTAGTTCGTATCGACGTATTCGATCCTGATCACCAACCATGGCCTGTGACTGATGGCATGCGCAAGGCAGTGTTCCCACTGATCGACTCAGCCTTTGCCCAACGTCGCAAGACCCTTCGTGCGGCCCTCAGCGGACACTTTGGATCAGGGCAGGCCGCAGAAGAAGCGCTGCGCGCAGCCAACATTGATCCCACCCTCCGTGGGGAAAAGCTTGATATTGCAGACTTCGTTCGTCTCGCCCACGTCACCACCGCCCAGGAGCAGGCATGAGTAGTCACACCATCACAGCGGTTGCCTCGTCAAAAGTCAACCTTCATCTTGGTGTCGGGAACGCGCGTGACGACGGCTACCATGAGCTCGTCACAGTTTTTCAATCACTGAGCCTGCATGACACCATCACGGTGACACCAGCCACAGATGATTCGCAGGATGCTGAGGAGCAGAGAATCGTCGCAACGCTGAGCGTGAGCGGAAACAGCGCACAAGTCGTGCCTACCGACTCCACCAATCTCGCATGGCAGGCAGCCGAGAAAATGTACCAAGCGCATCGTCGCAATGGAGGAGCCCCCACCAAGCGCGTGCACATTGTCATCGACAAAGGTATTCCTGTTGCAGGTGGTATGGCTGGAGGATCGGCCGATGCCGCAGCCACGTTAGCGGCTATGGCATATTACTTGGGCAACACAGTTACTGAGCAAGAAATCTTGAGCATTGCCGCTGAGCTGGGCTCCGATGTTCCTTTTACTTACCTCGGCGATACTCGGCTAGGAACAGGGCGCGGCGAACAACTCGTTCCAGTTTTATCGCGTGGAACCTACCATTGGGCGCTCGCTTTTTCCCCCAAGGGCCTATCTACGCCAGAGGTGTTTCACAAAATTGATCAGATGGATCGCCAACCTCGCTTAGACGTCACTGATCTCAACGCGGCACTCCTCACGGGGGATCCGCACAAAGTCGCAGCACATCTGCACAACGACCTTCAAGCAGCGGCGCTTTCATTGCGTCCTGAACTGCGTACCACCCTAGAACAAGGTCGTGCCGCCGGGGCGTTGGCTGGGATCGTATCGGGATCCGGGCCTACCTGCGCCTTCCTCTGCGAAGACGCTGAAACCGCTCAAGCAGTCGCTGCCGAATTAAGCTTGCACTACCGAACCGCAGTCGCCGCTGGACCTGTACGCGGCGCACACGTGAAAGGACACTAGTGGCCAACCTCATCAACCTAGAAAACGTCTCCAAGTCCTTTGGGCTGACAACGCTTCTCGACTCGGTGAGCTTAGGTGTCCAAACCGGCGACCGAATCGGCGTGGTAGGCCTCAACGGTGGCGGGAAAACTACATTGCTAGAAATCCTCACGGGGATCGAACCGCCAGATTCCGGTCGAGTAAGCCACAACACGGATCTGCGCATGGCGGTGGTGACCCAGCGAGCAGAGCTCAATCCAGCTGACAGCGTGGCCGACGTCGTACTATCGCCACTAGGCCTCGAAACTTTCGAGTGGGCCTCCAATGCCAAAGTCCGCGAAGTACTTGGCGGCCTTGGGATCGTCGACCTCGGCTTGGACACCGAAGTGGGCTCGCTATCCGGTGGCGAACGTCGACGCGTTAATCTCGCAGCAGCTTTGGTCAAAGACCTCGACCTTATCGTGCTCGACGAGCCCACCAACCATCTTGACGTTGAAGGTGTGCAGTGGCTTGCCGACCACCTGCTTTCTCGCAAACTAGCCATCGTCGTTGTCACCCACGACCGCTGGTTCCTGGACACCATTGCCACCCAAACATGGGAAGTACATGACGGAACCGTCGACGCCTACGAAGGCGGATATAACGACTGGACTTTCGCACGTGCAGAACGCTCCCGCCAAGCAGACGCCGTAGAACAGCGCCGCCAAAACCTCGCCCGTAAGGAACTAGCATGGCTGCGTCGTGGTGCTCCCGCGCGTACCTCAAAGCCGCGCTATCGTATCGAAGCCGCAGAAGCACTCATCGCTGACGTACCGGAACCACGCAACAAAATCGAATTGATGGCCTTTGCCAAACATCGCCAAGGAAAAGTCGTCGTTGAGTTAGAAGACGCCACCATCGCCACTCCAGACGGGCGTACATTGGTCAACAACCTCACGTGGCGCCTCGCGCCGGGTGAGCGCATTGGTTTGGTTGGAGTTAACGGTTCCGGAAAGACCACGCTGCTACGTACAATCGCTGGCGACCATGCGCTTACCGCTGGCAAACGAATTGAAGGCCGAACCGTACGCTTGGGATGGCTGCGTCAGGAGCTTGACGACCTCGATCCCACCATGCGCCTTCTTGATGCCGTAGAAGATGTTGCCTCCTATATCACGCTGGGTAAAAAAGAGATTTCTGCTTCTCAGCTCGCCGAACGCCTCGGGTTTTCCGCAAAACGCCAGCGCACTCCCGTGGGGGATCTTTCCGGTGGTGAGCGCCGTCGCCTGCAGCTCACGAGGGTTCTCATGAGCGAGCCGAACCTTTTGCTTCTCGACGAGCCTACGAACGACCTCGACATTGACACCCTCCAGGAGCTCGAGTCGCTTCTCGACGGCTGGGCAGGAACACTCATCGTAATCTCCCACGATCGCTACTTGATCGAAAGAATCGCGGATTCTACGTGGGCGCTTTTCGGCGATGGGCAACTCACAAACCTGCCAGGCGGAATCGACGAGTACCTCAAGCGTCGTGAAGCATTGGCTACACAGAACCAATCTGGAGTAGTCAACCTCGGCGGCAACGATGAGGCAGCAAGCACGCCAGCGCCGGAGAAAAAGCTGAGCTCGCAGGAAGAACGCGAGATTACCAAACAGATGAACGCCCTAGAACGTAAGATGGGCAAACTTGATCCCAAGATTGAAAAAATCAACGAGGAGATGGCAGCTGCTGCGCAACGCCTCGACACCGCTGAGCTCACGCGACTCGATGTCGAGCTAAGCACCCTGACCGAACAACGCGAAGCTCTCGAGATGGAATGGATGGAGCTAGGTGAACGCCTCGAATCCTAGACGTGTAGGGTGGGGTGCATGATTTTGATCAACGTGAAATACCAAGTGCGCCCCGAATACGTCGATACCTTTCTCGACGAGGTGAAGTGGTTTACCGACGCTTGCCGTGCCGAAGAAGGCAACCTCTTTTTTGACTGGTTTAAAAACCCTGAAAAAGACAACGAATTTATCTTGGTTGAAGGATTTAAAGACGGCACCGATGTGGCGCACGTACAGTCCGCAGAGTTCCAGCGCGCCTGCGAAGAAATTCCTCGCTACCTCCTAGAAACACCAAAGATTATCAACGTCTCCATCCCAGGAAAGACCGAATGGGACACCATGGCTGAATTTGTTGTTGAGTAAAAAACTTTTTTTGGGGCCGCTGTAATGGTGGCCCTTTTTTACGCACAAACAGTAGTGAAGAGCGAAAATTTCGCCTTTCGATTTCACTCACGTTAGGAGCACACCATGTTCAAAACAATCGCTCTCGCAGCCATCGGTGCCACCGCTGTTGCCGGAACTGCTGGCGGCGCATGGATGTACCACAACTCCAACCAAATGTCCTCGACACCAGAGGTTGCACAAGTTCACATCGACGGCCTGCTCAAGCCCAACAATGAAATCATGATTAGCTCGCTGTGCGCTCCCACCGACATTCATGCCAAGCTCACAACCAGCTTTGGTGCCACCGCCGATCTAAACCCAGCAGCTGATAGGGGAGAACTCATCGGTTTTGTTACCGCCCCCAACAACATTGGCCCAGGGCCTGCCGATGGATACCACACCGTAACTGTTACCTGCGACTCCGGACTTACCGGTAGCGCCACCTTCCCCTCTGCTGGAAACGGCAACCAGTAACCTCCAACTAATAGAAAGAACCCAGTGGCACGACGCAACCCTCACGACCTGCGCGAGCACTTCCGCACCTGTTACGTAGCCAACTATCCCAAGATCTTGGCTTACGTTCGTCGACGCAGCGACACCGTAATCAGCGAAGACCTCACAGCGGAAGTGTTCGCCCGTGCGTGGCGACACTGGGAAACCCACACCGGCGACGACCTGCCATGGCTCTACGGCATTGCCCGCAACGTGCTCCTCGAGCACTATCGCGCCCGCGATCACCAGACCAGCATTATCAAAGCCAGCGCTCAACAAGCAACCGATCGCACTCCAGATCTCACCGAAGCGGTCGACACCAGTTTGAGCATTCATGCGGCCTTGCAACGCCTGAATGAAGCCGATCGAGAAATCCTCCTCCTACACGCATGGGAAGGCCTCGATCCCGCAGAAATCGCCCAAGTTCTTGATATCAGCGCGAACAACGCGCGCGTCAAATTACACCGTGCTCGCACACATCTCGATCAGATTTTGTCCTCATCCACCACCGCTTCGGTGACCACACTTTCCCCACGGAGGGGGTAACCGCCATCATGTCCTCTCACCATCACCATTCCTCCGATCGCACACTTGACGCCCTCCGCGCGATCAACCCCGTCGCCGACGACACCCTCTCCCGTGAGGAAACGGTGCGTCGCGACGCCTCCTTGGCAGCGATTCTCGATCAAGTCACAGTGACCCCATTGCGGCGTCGTCGTGTATCAGCCCCTACGCAGTGGGCTGCTATCGCGGCATCTGTGGCTTTACTTGCAGGCGGCGGATTGATTCTTCCCAATGTGTTCGACAACAACCCAGCCGTCGCAACAGCTGAGGAAATACTGACAACCACTGCCGATCGTGCAGGCCATAAAGCTCAAGCTAGTGACATTGCAGCTACCACTTCCGACTTTTTGCGACGAAGTGACACCGACGGCACTGGTACAGTCACCGTCGCCTATGAAGTTCGCGATGGGGCAATCACGCACAATGTGGATACTTCTGGAGAACTTTCACCCGAGCTCGCACAGCGTGCACAGAATCCAGAACCGCAAATTTCCCCCGCCCAACTCAATGCCGCAACGGATATGGCGGCCTTTATCGGCGACCATGCGGCGTCGATAGGCGATGGCTCTGAGGCGAAAACTGCCCTCCTCCTCCTCCTAGTCCCAGGTGCAAGCCCAGCTGCGCAAAAACAGCTCTATGACTTCCTAGCACAACTACCAGGAAACGAGCTGGCGCATGCACAGCAGGCGCACAACAACGGTGATGACGAGATTGTGTCTGTTATTCGGGAATCCGATGAACTCAGCTTCGATATCGTGCCAGCAACCGGCCAATTAGTACGCGTCGTTGGACTAATCCCTCGTGTGACAACCAGCGTCGATGCGGCAGGAATTGTCGACTGTGCTCGGGTACGAGGCACACATGGGCCAGAGGAGCTAACATTAGGCTGTGCTGATAACAATGCGATGGTTGCGGATCTTTCGTGGGGAAACTGGGGAAGTGATTCTGCGGTCGGTCAGGGCACTGCATGGCTTAATGCTTGCGATCCAAACTGTGCCCAAGGCCAATGGAAGACCTATCCGGTGAAGGTGACGGTCATGAACAAACGCACGTGCGGCTACAACCTTGAGGTATATACGAAAATCGATGTGGAATATGACTCCGACAAACCAGCGCCGGCTGGAGTACCCCTAAAGGAGACATACGAGCCGGTTTGTATACCTTAATGTCCACGAGTGGTCAGTGAGCTCGGTAGGGTTGATGAGTATGAGTAAACATGGGAAGAAAGCCGCAGAATCGACAAAGAGCTCACGTCCAGCCAAGCTCGACAAGCAAGCCTATGAAGCAGAGCTAAAGCGCTTGCAAGCAGAGCTGGTCGATATGCAGCAGTGGGTTGTAGAAACAGGCGCCCGCGTTGTCATTATCATGGAAGGTCGCGATGCTGCAGGAAAAGGCTCTGCGATTAAGCGAATTACGCAGTACCTCAACCCAAGAACATGCCGCATCGAAGCACTGCCGGCACCCAACTCGCGGGAACAAGGCCAGTGGTACTTCCAGAGGTACGTCGAAAAGCTGCCCACCGCAGGCGAGATCGTGATCTTCGACCGTTCGTGGTACAACCGTGCCGGTGTAGAACGCGTGATGGGTTTTTGTACCTCGCAAGAGTATCGACGGTTCCTCCACCAAGCACCAATTTTTGAGCGCCTCCTAGTCGAAGACGGCATCATGCTGCGCAAATACTGGTTCTCAGTCTCCGACGAAGAGCAAATTGCCCGCTTTAAGTCGCGCCGTAATGATCCACTGCGTCGCTGGAAGCTTTCGCCCATGGACCTGCAGTCGATTACTCGTTGGGAGGACTATTCTCGTGCCAAAGACGAGATGTTTGTACACACAGACATCCCCTCAGCGCCCTGGTACACCGTTGAATCTGAGGATAAAAAGCGTTCGCGCATTAACGTGATTAGCCATTTGCTTTCGACAATCCCTTACGAGAAGATCGATCGTCCGCTGCCCGACATCCCAGAGCGTCCCGCCCAAGACAAAGACTACGAGCGGCCACCACGTTCTGATTTCCGCTATGTCCCCGATGTAGCTGCCGCGTTTGAAAAAGATGCCGGATCGGGCAAAAAGAAAAAGGCCTCAAAGTCAAAGAAGAACAAAAGTAACTCATTGCACTCCTAACAAAAACTCCCTTGGCACTCATGCGATCAACTGAGGCCAAGGGAGTTTTTTATAGTGGTTTAGCGCGTAGTTTCCCCACGGGGGTGTTGGATGCGCAACCACACAAAAAATCCCCACAGCACAAACGCACCGTAGACCATGTACAGCACTGCGGAAGGATAGTAGCCGGCCATGAGTAGGAGGGGGACTCCCACGATGTCGACACCGATCCAAATGAGCCAGAATTCAGTCCAGCCACGTGCCATTCCGTAGGTAGCCAGCATGGAGCCGGTGAAGATCCAGGCGTCAGCCCATGGGCCCCATGAACCGAGTGCTTGGAAGATCCAAGCGAATACGAGGGTGCCTATGATTGCGAAGGCAATGAGTCCGAAGCGTTCACGACGGGTTGCCCAGCGTGGCTGGACGGCGCTTAGTTCTTCGGCTGGTTCGCTGACGATGGAACGTGAAGGGTCCAGGTCTTGGCATTCTTTCAGCCCCGTTTTGCGTGCCTGAGACCATTTCCACCATCCATAAGTGCTCACGACGAGGAACATAATTTGGCGACCAGCTTGGCCGTAGAGGTCGAGGTCTTGTGGGGTGTGGAAAACCCCTCCGAGGAAGACAGTAAAGAGCAGGAGGTTGCCGATGATTCCGACAGGCCATGCCCAGACCACTCGCTTCATTCCGCCGTATGCGGATGCGAGGCCGAAGAGGTTGCCGATGATTTCTCGCCACAGGATTGGAATTCCTCCGATATAGAGGGTGGCGTTAAGGAGTTGATTAAGAATATTCACGGTGATGGTCTTAGAGGGGAGTTACTTGGCTTCGGTTAGGAGGCTGCGGATTGTTGTTAGTACTGCTTCTTCATCGTTGGAACCGACGATGTGATCGGCGATCTCTTTAATATCCGGGTGTGCGTTGGACATGGCATAGGCGGTTCCAGCGGTTTGGAGCAGTTCGTAGTCGTTGAGGTAGTCGCCGAAGGCGGCGGTGTGCTCAATGTGAACTCCGAGGTTGTCTGCTAGTTGTTGGAGTGCGACACCTTTGTTCGCGTGGGGACTCATGATGTCGATCCAATGCGCGCCGGAGATGACGAGGGTATGGTCACCCACGCTTTCGGTGAGTGCAGGGGCTGCAACTGTCTCAGCATCGGGGAAGGAATAGATAGCGAGTTTGATGACCTGATCGTTGACAACGCTGTGGAGGTCGTCAACCACATCAAGTTTTGCGTAGTAGCGCACGGTTTCGGTGAGGAACTCGACGTCGCCACGCGCAATGAAGGCACCGTCGACACGGCAAACAACGACTCCCCAGTCGAGATCGCTCTCCGCCATGGTACGAATGACGCGATGCGCAACCTCGGGGTCGATGGTGGTCACAGAGATGATCTCGCCCTCATGGTAGACCACCGTGCCATTTTCTGCGATGACACTTAAATGCTTTCCGGCCTGTGCAAACTGATCTAACAAGGTGTAGAGCTGGCGGCCGCTGGCTGGTGCGAACACGATTCCGTGCTCATGCATCTCGTCGAGAAGCGGCCAAAAGCGGGCCGGTATTTCGTGCTCGCTATTAAGCAAAGTGCCGTCCATATCTGTGACAATGATGCGTGGAGTCATAAGCAACCACTCTACCTACCTCCGTGGGGACTCGAGCGTTCGCCATTCAGTGTCGGAAAGCACATGCACAATGTCAGGTGATGTGGAACACTGGCGGACATGAATAACAAAACCTCAGCAGCGCCAGTACGCGCCTACGTAGAAAACTCCACAGGAGTGTTAGAACTTAACCGCCCCCAAGCACTCAACTCGCTGACCCACGAGATGGTCAACATCATTGATCAAGCCCTCGATCAATGGTGGGACGACGACGCAGTACACCGAGTGCTTGTTTATTCCAATTCGCCCAAAGCCTTTTGTGCAGGTGGCGACGTCCGCGCAGCTCGCGAAGCAGTCCTAGCCGGCCGCGGTGGAGCGGCAGACCAATTCTTCGTTGACGAATACGACATGAATAACAACATCTCCGAATTTCCCAAACCCTACATTTCGCTTATCGACGGCTTCGTCATGGGTGGTGGCCTCGGATTATCTGCCCACGGCTCCCACCGTGTGATCAGCGAAAAAGCTAGCGCTGCCATGCCCGAAATGGCGATCGGATTCACCCCCGATGTAGGTATGGCCTACATGTTCCAACGAATGACCAACGCAACGGGAAGCCCCTCCCACGCACTCGCCACCTTCCTTGTGACCACCGGATGGCGTATGACCGCCGCCGACATGATCTGGTCTGGACTAGCAACCGATGTAGTCCCCAGCGCTGACCACGACCTCTTCCGCGAAACTGTCTACGCAGAATCCCTTGATGAAGCACTCGAACGCTACAGTGTGGACACCGTTGGTGACAGTGAACTCGCAACACTGCTACCACACATCGAAAAAACCTTCGGTTTCCCCACGTGGGCACAAATCGACCAAGCACTCGCACATTACCCAGACCGTGAGTTCGTCAACACCGTAACTGAGCTCCTTAGCACCGCCAACCCAGAATCTCTCGTCGCAGCGATAGAACTCATGGTTGCCTCTGCACGCAGTACCACTTTGCGTGAAGAACTTGACCACGAAGTCGTACTCGGGGAGTACATCCGCAGCCGACCCAACTTCGCTGAAGGAGTGCGTGCAGTCCTCGTAGACAAAGACCGCGACGCCAACTTCGAACCAGCAACCACTGGGGAAGTCGACGTCACGGCCGTGAGAAAGCTTCTCAAGAACTAGACGATGCTGCACACCCCGCCACATGCGTCCATCGACACCTGAATAGGTGCCGACGGCGCATGTACGCGCACCGTACGATAATCCACATCGTCGATGGTGATACGACGGAATGCACCATAATAGGAAAGCGCGCGTCGGATATCCCTTCCGTGAGGAACCGGCTCATGCAAGGTTGCTAACACTGCCGCATGAGACGGTGGCGGCAAGCGCAACTCGGGGGCGTCAATGAGCATAATCGCGGTACTGCCGTCACTGAGCGGTACGCGGACATCAGTCCAAAAGCGCGACACAGGCTTGGCGGCATCATAGAGCCGCTGGGAAAGCGCTGTTGCCGCATCTGCCTGGCTCAGCAATGTGCCGAGGCCGTTATCGATGGCAAAATTCTTTACTCCTAGCGCCGCTTTCGCGCCGGGGAGATCGCATACGGTCGGATCTGCCCACGACCACTGCAGAGTTTCCCCACGGAGGGTAGCTATGAGCAATGCTCGCGCTCGCAGGGTTTGTCCTGCTGGGGTAGTGAGCATAACCACGGAGCAGTCGTCGTTTGTTGTGGCATGGGCGTCGGGGAATCGGCCGTTGAGGAGGAGCTGGTGTTCAGCGGCGACAAAGGTAGCGTCCGATAACACATCGGCCAAGCGCAATTGGGGGGTTGTGGATTGCAGATCGCGGACTTTGAGTCGGGCAATATCAACGTGCGCCTGTTCACCCTTGTCTGAACGAACGCAGAGAATGAGGCCGTCTTCTGCGACTGAATAATCGTTTTGAGCGGCAAACGCAATGATCGCTCGCCGGATTTCGTCGTCAGTGAGGTTGTTATTGCGGGCCTGCCCTAATCCCAGTGTCAGGGCGTGGGCCATGGGGAGCTGAGGAAAAGACGGAGTCGCCACGATGACGTCTGTGTGACCGTCCTCAGTGGGTACCAAGTAGGCGGGCCCATTACCGTTTAATGTGCGGGCTGCGGTGAGTAGCTCTTCGCTACTTTGATGGGGGCCTTCGTCTAGCTCGGGGATAGCGAAGGCGAATTGCTGATGCCAGTACCACTGGTCGTCGGGATCAATATGTGCTGCTACTACGGCATCGAGGGTGTAGACCCCTTTGGGGGTGTTCCATCGGACTTGGTATCCCTGCGGTGTCCGGTTGAAGGCGTATTCGTAGGGGCGGCCAAAGTCTTTGATTAGGGCTTCGTCGGTGGCAACTTGTGGGATGGTGCCGTCGATAAGCACGTGGCGTAGCGTTGTTGGTTCAGGCAGCAGCACTGCGGATGGGTCCTTTTCGTGGCGGAAACGGTTGGTTAAACGTACATCGTACGCAGTTGGTCAAAGGCTGTGGTGACTAGTTTTTTCGCCGCCTCTGGATTTGTGAAGTTATTCACGCCATGCTGCTCAAAATAAGCCTTCAACGCGGTAGAAGCGACTGCACTGGAGATAGCCAGTTGTACTCGAAGCGTAAACGGATCAAGATCTGGGAAAATCTTTGACACAAGCTCATTGATGTGGTGTCGATTCTCGTTCATCATCGCCAGCTCAGCTTGAGTCGCATGCGCATGCAGGTGTTCGCTGAGTGTAGAAATTGAATAGAGCGACACGGGGTCTGCTTCATCTTTTTCCAGGTGCTTGAGCACCACCGCTTCGGTCTTGCGGTACAGCGACCAATCGTCGGGGAGAAGCGCCATGTCGTCGACGAGTGCGACAATGCATTCGAAAGTGAATGTGACCAGCGCTTCCTCACGGGAGTTGAAATAGTTGTGGAAGGTGCGTTGAGAAACTCCAGCGCGTTGGGCGATGGCGGATACGGTCGCAGCGTCGAGGCCTGCTTCAACGACAAGGGAAGCGGCGGCATGGGCAAGGGCTTTTTTGGTTGCGATCTTTTTTGTTTCTCTTAAGCTCGCCATAGTCATTCTTTCCGTGGGGAAACGCGGAGTTTCCGGTGTGTGGCGGCGACACCGTGATGGATGGGGTGCTATGCGCTGGGTGTCGTCTTGTCGTTAAGCATCATAAATCACTTAATCGGGAATCATGTTGCTTAATTGCACTCAGGTGGCATAATTCGCGTATCGACGCCCCCGTGATCCTTCTATTTTCTAAGGTCAACATAATAATATGCAAGACTAAAAAATGAATGTGAGCGTGGTCACCTATGAGGTGTCGTGCGCGGGGGTGGTATCGGGATTGTGATTTGAAACTCATTTACGGGTAGGGTCTGTACAAATCGCACCAAGATGTTAGTGTTGGGTGTGTTGAAGTGATCGGGAATGCCAGTGCAATTCTGGCAGCGGACCCCGCCACTGTAACCGTATATTATGCCTATTTCTAGCCACTGCAGTCTTGTGGGAAGGGTAGAAAACACACTTTTACTGGGCGCGGTAGCCAGGAGACCGGCTTCAACATTTTGTACGTAGAAGCCTGCGGGGATTCGGGCTCCGGAAGAAAGTGGTTGAACCATGGCTGTGTGCACTGCATCAAACGTGCAATCCTTACATACTTGTCGGACTGTGCCCTTAGGCTGCCGATAATCACAACGGTGATTTGCTCTTTGCTAGGCGTTTTCCTTTCCCGCGCCTACGCATAAGTTGCGCATTTTCGCGTTTAGCGGACGAGGCTCTGCGATGATCGGCATGTGGAGATGTCAGCTCCCTGTGGCAGTTGATCATTGCAGAATCGGGCTCTCGCCTCGTTATGTTGCGACTTGTCGTTGTTGTGATGCGGCCGTGGCAGTCCGTATTACGTAATGGGGAGCAAACATCGATAATTGAACAAGAACGCATTTTCTTAAGCCGTTGTGGCAGGCGGTTAAAGAAAATGCGTTCTTTTAAAAGCGCTGAAGCCTTCTTCTTGTCGTGATCCTTGCCATGACAAGAAGAAGGCTTCAGTGCTAGTTACTTAATGCTGTTACAGTTCAGCAGAAGCGATACGCTTGGGCAATACCGTTGGGCGTGCGCCCGCAACATGCTCGACGATGCGGATTACCTGGTTGGAGTAGCCGAACTCGTTGTCGTACCACACGTAGAGCACCAAGTGCTTGCCGTTAGCGATGGTGGCGAGGCCGTCGACAATGCCTGCATGTGTCGTACCAACGAAATCGGAGGAAACGACCTCGGGTGACTGGATGTAGGAAATCTGCTGGCGCAGGTCCGAGTGAAGTGCCACCTTATCCATGAGGGTATTTACTTCCTCACGGGTGACTTCCTTTTCAAGCGTCAGGTTCAAAACAGCCATTGACACGTCTGGGGTAGGCACGCGGATAGCGTTGCCGGTGAGTTTTCCTTCGAGCTCCGGAAGGGCCTTGGATACGGCTTTCGCGGCGCCGGTCTCGGTGAGAACCATGTTCAGGCCAGCAGCGCGACCACGACGAGCACCCTTGTGGAAGTTGTCGATCAGATTCTGGTCATTGGTAAAAGAGTGGACGGTTTCAACGTGGCCGTATTCAATGCCGTAATGATCGTTGATCACCTTCAGCGTTGGGGTAATGCCGTTGGTGGTGCACGAAGCTGCGGTGACAATGCTATCGGCATCGGTGATATCGTCGTGGTTGATTCCATAGACGATGTTCTTCAAATCGCCCTTGCCTGGAGCGGTTAGGACAACGCGCTTAACACCCTTGGACTTCAAATGCTGGGAAAGTCCCTCGCGATCGCGCCAACGGCCGGTGTTGTCCACCACCGTGGCATCGTTAATACCATATTCGGTGTAATCGACGGTGGCGGGGTCGTTGGAGTAAATGATCTGAATCTTGGTCCCGTTGGCCCAGATGACGTTATTTTCCTCGTCGACAGTGATCGTGCCGTTAAAAGCACCGTGCACCGAGTCGCGACGCAACAACGACGCGCGCTTTTGTAGGTCTTGGTCGCCATTCTTACGGACGACGACGGCGCGAAGTCGCACGCCACCATACGCAGCCTCGCGGGCGATCAAGATGCGAGCGAGCAAGCGGCCGATTCGACCAAAGCCATAAAGAACGACATCTGCTGGGTTTTCGGAAGGACGGGTACCGATCACACTGCGCAGCTCCTCCGTGAGGAACTGAGTAAGGTCGCCGCCCTTAGTGCGGTGTAGCTCTACCAAACGTCCCAAATCGATAGAGGCTGGGCCAACATTAATGCTGTGGAGTGCCTCGAGTACTGGGAGAGTATCGGCAGGGGACAGTTCGGTTTCCGTGGCCAAGCGAGAGTAGCGGTGCGCCTTCACAATGTCGATATCGGTGACATTGATAAGCAAACGGCCGAAAACAGACACCACAACATTGTTGTTGTTGTGAAGCTGTGCAATCAGGGGGAGCATCTTTTGGGCGGATTCGATCTTGTCGTTCCAGTCCTGAGCCATGAGAATCGTGTGTTCCTTATGTCGGTTTTACAAAGGGGGAGTACATCGAAGCATGTGTAGGGCAGTAGCACGCGCTCACATACCCCCACAATGCTAGTGACTTTCCATTCAAAACGTGCATTATCTCAAGAATGGGGTTAATAAAACGGGGGTAGTGTTCGATTTTTCTTACCCCCGTAACTGTGTTGGTGACAGCTGTTGCCTGTAACGGGCTCGCATCCATCCATTCCCCACGGAGGGGAGACGGCTTGTAGACTCTCTTAAATGTTCTACGCCGCAAGATTCGCACTATTGGACTCCGTCAACGTCCTTCTCATCGGCGTTATTGTGGCGGTGGCTGTCATGGTTTCCCCACGGGGGAAATATCGTGGCATCGTTGGCCGCCTGATCCTCGGCGACTGGCTCGGCGTATTTGTCACGGCGATCCCGACGCTGGCGCTTTTCCATTTGGTCAAAGAGAAGGTGGAGGCACTTCTTGCTTCGCCAGTATTGGGAATCATTTTGATCCTGACTGGCGTGTTTGGCGTGCTCATGACGCTGCGAGGCGGGGATAATTCCGCACTAGTCGACAAAATCCTCGTTCCATTGAAACGGCCCGGTATCAAGACTGTCTCGACTGGTTTTGTTTTGGGCGTGATTCAGTCCCTGACGTCGGTCCCATTTTTTACCGGTCTTGCCTATCTTTCGGTTTCCGGTTTTTCGCCGTTGGTCAATTACGCAGCGTTATTTCTCTATTCCAGCTTGGCATTAAGCTTGCCGACGGCCGTGGCGGTGCTGATGGCAGTGGTGCGCGCGAACCCCAGTTCCCCCGTGGGGAAAAGGTTCACGGCGGCCCGCGAGAACTCGCAGCGCGTATCAACGTACGCAGCTTATGCCGTTTCGATCATCTTGGTGCTGATCGGTGTACTTCACCTTTAACACGAGGATTGCCTACACTTACTAACTATGGGATCGAAGAAGGCTAAGAAAAAGAGTGTCGTGAAGGTGACCCATAATCCCCTCGGACTCAAGATCAAATCGACGTGTTGCCGGAGCAACCCTCGCTGCATCAACTGTCCCGTGGTGTATCAACGCTTAGAAAAATCAGGGGCATGGGCGCGTGATGATATGAATTTGCCGCGCGAACTCAAGCTCGCGCGGCGGTGGTGAAGCTTACTGGCTGTTAATCAGCAACCATGGGGAGCAACTCGAACTCGGGGTGCTCTTTTTCAATGAAGGCGAGTTTCCACTTGTCGCCAAACAGCGCAACGAGTTCGCCGTCGGTACGCGTGAAGATCTCCACTCCGCGTTGCTTTGCAAGCTCTGTAGCTGTTCCTGGGGTGGTGCGGCGAGCGACAGAGTACGGGATAGGATCGGCAATGGTTTCTACGTTGTACTCGTTTTGCATGCGCGCCATCATGACTTCGAACTGCATGGGGCCAACAGCCGCCATAACGGGGGCGGCGTCGCCACGCGCATCGTTCTTCAAGATCTGAACAACGCCCTCGGCTGCCAGCTGGTCCAATGCTTTACGGAACTGCTTGTATTTGCCCAAAGACTTTGCGCGCAGCGTACGGAAATGCTCGGGGGCGAACTGGGGCATAGGGGGATACTGAACCTTACGTCCAGCGTAGATTGTGTCGCCAGGAGCCAGCGATCCCGCGTTAACAAGGCCGACGATATCGCCAGGAAACGCCGATTCCACGGTCGAACGGGTACGGCCGAACACAGTGAGCGCGTACTTTGTTGAGAAACTACGTCCAGATTGCGCGTGCGTGACCTGCATACCGCGGTCGAATTCACCGGAAACAACACGCATGAATGCCAACGAGTCGCGGTGGTTTTTGTCCATACCAGCTTGGACTTTGAACACAACGCCAGAGAATTCGTCAGTGACTTCCCGTGAGGAATCAAAAGCACCAGCTGCAGCCTCTACAGCGCGCTCATCTGATTGCCGGCCATGTGGCTGCGGCGCCAGCTCGCAGAGCGTATCCAGAATCTGGTGCACACCGAAGTTCAACATTGCGGAGGCAAAAATCAGTGGCGAAGTGGTGCACTCCAAGAAGAGCTCTTGATTGTGCACAGCGCCGTCTGCAGCCAATAATTCGACTTCCTCAGTGGCCGTGTCCCAAGCTGTTTCCTCACGGGAAGAGGCTTCCTCTGGAGTGTAGTGCTCCTCTGGAGCAATGGTGGAACCACCGGCGGTGCGCAAGAAGTGAATGTATTCCTCGGCTTCGCCATCGGAGTTGATGCGTGCTAGACCACGGAAATCGCCGGCGTCGCCAACCGGCCAAAACAGGGGAGTGGGCTGGAGGTCGATCTCGGTGACTATTTCGTCGACAAGCTCGAGCGGAGTTCGGCCAGGGCGGTCCCATTTGTTGATCACAGTAATGATAGGCAAGCCACGGGCTTTACAAACACGGAATAGCTTGAGAGTTTGCGGCTCGAGACCTTTGGCTGCGTCGATGAGCATGACTGCCGCATCAACTGCGGTCAACACACGGTACGTATCCTCAGAGAAATCAGCGTGGCCTGGGGTATCCACCAAGTTGATCATGAACGGTTCGCCAGTATGACCCTCTGGGGCATACTCAAACTGCAGCGCAGACGACGCGATCGAAATACCACGATCCTTTTCCATCTCCATCCAGTCAGAGACAGTCGCCTTACGATTACCCTTGCCGTGTACCGCGCCAGCCTCACTGATCACATGCGCATGCAGCGCCAACGCCTCCGTCAGCGTTGACTTACCAGCATCAGGGTGAGCGATAACAGCAAATGTACGACGGCGATGGGCTTCTTGCGCAACGGAACTCATGAGGAAATATCTTAGCCCCAGCTCACCCCAAGCTGCGAACTCAGATCATCGAAAACACGAGAAGCGACCTCGGGATTCCGCGCAATCGGACGCTGCCAACCCGCCGAGAGTTTGTTGTTGTAGTACATCCCCGAATCCACCTCCTCCGTGAGGAACCGAACCAACAATCGGCCACCAGCATCAGGAGAATCGAACCGCTTTCCAATCGCGCCCGAATACAACCGCCCTAATGCCCCCGATGTTCCCTGCGCAAAACCCGTTGCCAGAACACCAGGATGGAATGCCACCGATCGCAGTCCATGCGCGTGGAAATAACGCGTCATCAAAATATCGCCCAGTTTTGCGTTGCCGTAGGCCCTCTCAGACGAAAACCTCCGTGAGGAATCAGGATCGTCCGGACGAAACCACGACATCAACGCATTAGCTATCGACGCCGTCTGAACCACCGTCGCAGCTTCCAGCTGTGGGCGCAATAACGACGTCAACAAAAACGGTGCCACCACATTGACCTGCCATGTCCGCTCCCACCCGTCACGAGTGATGACGGGGCCGTCGAAAAGCCCGCCCGCATTATTCGCCAGACCATCAATGCGTGACAGGTCACCAAGCTCCGCAGCCAACCGGCGCACCTGACTCAAATCCTCAAAATCCGCCACATGAAAACGCACCCCGCACTCACGTGCAATAGCCTGCGTCTTTACCGGATTCCGGCCAACGATAACCACACGATCATCAGGAAATTGACGACGCAGCCGCCGCACCGCAGCAGCCCCAATCCCATCCGAAGCGCCAGTAACAACAAAGGTGCGTTCATTCATCATGGGAGCGATTCTAACCCCATCCGCCTCTTAATCAACGACGATGAATTTTATTCTGAGCCACACTCACACCACGCTCAACCACAAGACGAACCGCATCCGCCCCACAACGAACCGCCGCATCCAATACCTCACCAGAATCCAACGCACCAAGCACATAGTCCGGCACCGTTTCCCCACGGGGAGGGCGACCAATTCCCACCCGAATCCGCACATAATCCCGAGTCCCCAGCCACTGCGACACCGACTTCAACCCATTGTGGCCATTCTCATTACCGCCAACCTTCACCCGAACCTTATGCGCCGGCAGATCCAATTCATCATGAACCACAACAACATGATCCGGCGACACCCCATACGCCTGGGCAATTGGCCCCACAGTCTCACCGGAAGTGTTCATAAACGTCGACGACCGCACCACCAACACGCGGCAACCCCCGATCTCCATGACGGCGCCAGACGCCTTGAACCCACGCAGAGGCCGCAATTCAACAGGTCCCAACAATTCATCAACCACCATATATCCCACGTTATGGCGTGTCGACGCATACCGAACCCCAGGATTACCCAACCCCACAACAACCCAATCCACAGGCTTGACCTCCGACAAACCCGATTGGCCAACACCACGAATACGAGCGACAACATCACTAAAAAATCCCATGATCTAAGTCTGACACACCTCCCCGTGAGGAAACGAAAGTCGTCTATTATCCCAGAAATAGGCAGCCCGTGGGGAACAAAAAAGGGGGAGAGCCGTAATTGTGGATAACTCTCCCCGTGGGGAAACGTCGAAAGGCGCAATGTGGAATTTTTCTGCTGAACAAATTCGGAAAACGTTACAGTCCGAGCCTATGAGCATTACCGCACAGCTGGCTGCGCTCGCGGGCCACGGGATCGAATTAGCGAAGGAAATCTTTGCTCACGGGACGAGTCTGAAATCCAAAGAGGACCTTGCCGCTGTGTTGGGATTCGATCCGACTCGCGTGGGGCGTTATCAGAAAACCGCGAAAGCGCTTTTTGGCCCCACGGATCAGCCACAGCTGCGAGCTCAGGCTATTGACATCGCTCAAAAGAACAATTTCAGCATTGATGTGTTGGCATTGATTAACTGTAAAGTAGGGCGGCTCGCTGATGCCCTTCTCCGTGAGGAATTTCGCCTCGAGCTTCACCGGTTTGCAGTCGATAATGGCTACACGGCGATCAAACAATTCGCCGACGATCAGCTCGAAAAGCGCAATGGTCCTAACCCCGCGCGTCAACATTCTCTACGGTATGCGAGGTTTTCCCATCACCCCGATGCCAATGGTATGCGATACCTCATTACGAGCTTGCCTGATGAAACGATGACGGCGATCGAAGCGAAACTCGTCGATAAGGCAAAAGCCCGCAAAAGCAACACAATCTCCATGCAACAAGCGCTTGCCGACGCACTTTCCGATGCGTTGCTTGGCGATTTTCCGGTGTCCCAGTCATCGCGTCCTCTCCGTGAGGGACTCATCATGATCCCCGCCGATGGTTGGCGTCACGTGGGGGATCAGTGGCTAGTTTCTACGGATGGTGCGAAGATTCACGCTTCTGAGCTAGCCGATCATTTACTTGCGGATTTCGGATATGCCATCGTCTACGACGAAATGGCGGAGCCTGTGGATCTTTATCGAACGCAGCGCTTTGCTAATGACAAACAGCGTTTGATTCTTACAGCTGATCAACTGTTGTGCGCGGATCCGCAGTGTACCCGTGCTGCGTATCGCGGCCAGGCCCATCACATCGAGGCTTGGAAAAACGGTGGCGACACGAATTTGAAGAATCTTTGTCTAACATGCGGTCCACATAATGCACACAATGATGATGACCATGCCAAAGGGAAGCACAAAAACGGCCACTACGTGAGGGATAAACACAACGGCCGGATTGGATGGCAGCCCCCAGATCCTACGAAACCGATTCGTTTCAACAATCACGTGTTGGCCCAGAAGTCTGCACGCTCGTGGGCAATCAGGCATTTCGGGTTGTGATATCTTTTCGCCTATGGACTTAGCGAAATTGCGATCAAAAGCTGTCAAAGGCAAGCATAAAAAGAAATGCTGCAAGTCCAATCCGCGGTGCAAAACTTGCCCGGTTGTACTGCACCGACTCAAGAAATCCGGCGCCCTCAAGCTTGACGACGCCGCCCTCAAACATGCCTTAACTAAAGCTCGGAAGTGGTAATCCTCTCCACCTCGTCTGCCGCATCTGCGCACACAATCGGCAATTCAGACTGCTCAATTTTAGAAAAAGGCTTCAGCACAAAACTTTTCGGAGCCATCCGTCCTGGTGGACGACCGATTCCTATTCCGCCACGGATATAATCCTTTGTTCCTAAAGCCTGTGTGATTGACTTCAACCCGTTGTGCCCGTGGTCCCCACCCCCGTGGCGAAACTTGATGGCACCGAACTCAAGGTCTAAGTCGTCGTATAAGACAACGATGTGGTCTTTATCTACCGTAAAGAAATCCGCGAGTTTCCTCACGGAAGGGCCCGTAACATTCATAAACGCCCGTGGCTTTGCGACGATCACCCGCTGCGTTCCCAACCAAGTTTCTGCCATCAAAGTGTTGGTTTTTTTATGCACGGTGAGTGCGGCAGGTACGGGACTGGTTCTCGTGAGGATTTCGTCGATAGCCATGTAACCGATGTTATGACGTGTTTTTGTGTATTCCGGTCCTGGATTTCCGAGGCCGACGATCAGATATGGCGAAGTCACAAAGGTATTGTGGCAGCAAAAGCCGGCCTGTACAAAACAGGCCGGCTTCGAGGATTTTTACTCTTCGCCTTCTGCAGCTGGAGCTTCTTCGGCGTCTTCGCCTTCAGTCTCTTCTGCTTCTTCAGCAACTTCTTCATGGTTGACGGAAGCGATAACGGTCTCAGCGTCTGCAACCAAGGAGGTGTTGGCTGGCATTGTGAGGTCGCCTGCGAGAACCTTGGAATCTACGTCGAGGCCTTCGACGGAGAAGGTGATCTCTTCTGGGATGGAGAGAACGTCTGCCTCAACGAGGACAACGTCAGCATCCTGAACCAAGGTGGTGCCTGGTGCGGTCTCGCCGGTGAGAACCACAGGAACCTCGACCTCAACCTTTTCGCCGCGCTTGATGGCGAGGAGGTCAACGTGGTCAGCGTTGAGGGTCAAGACGTTCTGATCAACGTGCTTGATCATGGTGAGGTGCTTCTCGCCCTCGATGTCGAGCTCGATGATGGCGTTAACGCCGTGCGCGCGGAGAACAGCGTGCAGCTCGAGACGGTTGATGGAGAAGTGGATTGGAGCCTCAACGTCTACGCCGTAGATGACGCCAGGAACCTGACCTGCAACGCGGAGACGACGAGCGAAGCCCTTGCCGAATTCGTTACGGGGTTGTGCAGCAATGGTGGTGTAATCAGCCATGTGATAACTCCTTGTCGTTGTTATTTTTCGACCGCAGCATCACGCCTAAAAGTGCACGAGGAATGATAAAAGCCTGCGGTCAACTCGAAAATGTCGTCGTCGAGTCTTCGCAGGCAAACAAAGCTTTTGAATACTATCGCGTCGATAACGGCTTTGATATTTCATAGAAATTCGCAGCCCTCGCCGAGACGGACGAAACAATACCACAACGTGCGGTTTTCTATCAACTAACTTGCTGGAGGATGCTCACGGAGAGAGGCGCGACCGTCCACGAGTTCGTTTCGACCTGTTTGTCCGTGGGGAACACGTGGTCGTCGAGAAGCACTGCGAAGCGCCCCTCCGTGGGGATCGAGCA
Organism: Corynebacterium rouxii; assembly: GCF_902702935.1. Taxonomy (NCBI): domain Bacteria; kingdom Bacillati; phylum Actinomycetota; class Actinomycetes; order Mycobacteriales; family Corynebacteriaceae; genus Corynebacterium; species Corynebacterium rouxii. Next base: position 832,580 of record NZ_LR738855.1, read on the forward strand.
TGGGTGTGTTGAGAAGTTGATAGCGACGGTGGTTTGTTTCCCCACGGAGTAGGTGAGGAAGTCACCGCTTACGTGCGTTGCTTCGTAGAGCTCGTTGATGTTGTCGTATGTGGTGGGGAACAGCTCGGTGTGGGTTTTTCGGAAGTTGTTGAGGTTGCGAAGGAGCTGGACGCTGTGGGGGTGTTGTGCGGCGCGGTCGTAGTCGATGGCGTTGATGTGGTCGGGTGAGTTGTAGGAGTTTTCGATGTTGTTTTTTGTGCGTGCGAATTCTTGCCCTGCGTGGATGAAGGTGATTCCGCAGGCGAGGTATTGGATGGTGGTGGCGAGTTGGCAGCGTCGGATGAGTTCGTCGTGAGGCGCGTCGGGTAGGAGGTGGTGGAGGCGGTCGTAGAGGGTGTGGTTGTCGTGGGCTTCGACGTAGTTGACGGTGTGGTTGGCGCTGGTGAAGTTGAGTCCTGGGAGGTGTTGGGCGCCTTTGATGTTGTTGAAGAGGGTCCACATGTGTTCGGGGTTGTGGTCGCCGGTGAGTAGTCCGCGGGAGTTGGAGCGGAATGTGCTTCCTTTGAGGGTGTCGCGGAGGGAGTCGTTGAAGTGGGCGATGCGTGGCATGTGGGCAGCGTTGTGTTGGTTGGCTGGGAGGATGTGTCGCGGGTGGTTGCCGAGGTTCCAGCCTTCGCCGAGGATGATGATGGAGGGGTCGATGGCGTCGAGGGCTGTGCGGATGGCGTTCATGGTGTCGACGTCGTGGATGCCCATGAGGTCGAATCGGAAGCCGTCGAGGCCGTATTCGGTGGCCCAGTGGGTGACGGAGTCGATGATGAACTTGCGCATCATGGGGTTTTCGGAGGCGGTTTCGTTGCCGCAGAAGGTGCCGTCGTGGAAGGTGCCGTCGTCGGTCATTCGGAAGTAGTGACCGGGGGCGGTGCGTTCGAGTGGGGAAGTGGTGGTGTCGTAGACGTGGTTGTAGACGACGTCCATGATGACGCGCAGGCCTGCGTCGTGAAGCGTGCGGATGGTGTGTTTGAGCTCGTCGATACGCGCGAAGGGGTCGTGGGGGTTGCTGGAGTAGGAGCCTTCGGGCGCGTTGTAATTCATGGGGTCGTAGCCCCAGTTGTATTGGGCGTTGTAGCTGAGGTCGCCGGTTTCGTCGACGGAGCCGAAGTCGAAAATCGGTAGGAGCTGGATGTGGGTGACTCCGAGGCTCAGGATGTAGTCGAGGCCACTGGGGTTGCCAGCGGTGGTGTGGGTGTCGCGTTCGGTTAGCCCGAGGAAGCGACCTTTGTTGTGGATTCCGCTGTTGGGGGCAATGCTCAGGTCGCGTACGTGTGCTTCATAAATGATGGCGTCAGTGGGCGCGGTGAAGGCTGGCATGCGAGGCACAGGGGTGGATTGCGTGACGACGACCCCATGCGTTCCGTTAGCCGTGACCGTCCGAGCATAAGGGTCTACCGATTCTGTAGTTTCCCCACGGAAGGAAAGGCCGTAACGATAACGTTGTCCGTGGCAATCACCATCGAGTTTTGCTTCCCACACCCCATCGCCGATGGGGTGCATGCTCACGGTGCGGTCTTCGATGAGGAGGTCGACGGTTGCAGCGTCGGGGGACCAGACTCGAAAACAGGTGTCCCCGTGGGGAGTGAGGAAGGCACCGAGTTGGCCGGTGTAGGAGTTGGTTGTGATCATGGTGGGGTTCTCCTTCCCGTGGGGAAACTATGCAGTTGTTTATTGTCTCATGAGGGGTGGGTGGAGTGAGAAAAATCCCGCGTGCAAGGTATTCGCGCGCGGGATTGTGTGTTCCGTGAGAGGTTAAGCTTGGCCCTCGAAGAGGGTGGTCACAGAGCCGTTTTCGAAAATTTCGTGGATGGTCTTTGCCAGCAGTGGTGCGATGGACAAGACAGTGAGGTTGTCCCAGCCTTCGGTGGATTGTGGCAAGGTGTCGGTGGTGATGACTTCCTTTGCACCGCACTGGGAGAGGCGTTCGCGGGCTGGGCCGGAGAATACGCCATGGGTGCAGGCGATGATGACGTCTTCGGCACCGGCGTCGCGAAGGACTCCAACTGCGCCGGCGATGGTTCCGCCGGTGTCGATCATGTCGTCGAGAAGGATGGCGGTTTTGCCAGCTACGTCGCCGACGACGCGGTTGGCGACGACTTCGTTGGCAACGTCAACGGAGCGGGTCTTGTGGACGAATGCCATGGGGGCGTCGCCCAGTGTGTTGGCCCACTTTTCAGCGACCTTAACGCGGCCGGCGTCTGGGGAGACGACAACGACGTTGTCGAGATCGTACTTGCCCTTGATGTAGTCCGTGAGGATTGGCATCGCGTGCATGTGGTCGACTGGACCGTCGAAGAAGCCTTGGATCTGGTCGGTGTGCAGGTCGACGGAGACGATGCGGTCCGCGCCGGCGGTGCGGAGCAGATCTGCGACGAGGCGAGCGGAGATGGGCTCGCGGCCGCGGTGCTTCTTGTCCTGACGTGCGTAAGGGTAGAACGGCAGGATTGCAGTGATGCGCTTGGCGGATCCACGCTTGAGGGCGTCGATCATGATGAGCTGCTCCATGAGCCACTTGTTGAGTGGCTGGGTGTGTGACTGGAGGACGAATGCGTCGCAGCCACGGACGGACTCTTCGAAGCGGACGAAGATTTCACCGTTGGCAAAGTCGCGTGCGGTGGTTGGGGTGATTTCTACGCCCAGTTCCTTTGCGACGGCGTCGGCAAGCTCTGGGTGGGCGCGACCAGTGAATACCATCAAATTCTTCTGGTTCGCGGTCCAGTTGTGCGAAGTCATGTTTTCGCTTAACCTTCCTTGGTTTCGTGGGCATGTGCCTGACGGGCGGCATCGGCAGCTGGAGTGCCAGGGCGGTTCTTTTCCACCCAGCCTTCAATGTTGCGTTGTTTGCCGCCGGAGACGACGAGTGCTCCCGCGGGAACATCCTCTTTAATTACTGTACCTGCTCCAGAGTATGCGCCGTCACCCACGGTGACTGGAGCGATAAACATGGTGTCGGAGCCGGTGCGTACATGGGAGCCAATTGTGGTGTGGTGTTTGTTCACGCCGTCGTAGTTCACAAAGACGCTGGAGGCTCCGATGTTGGATTCTTCCCCCACGGTGGCGTCGCCGATGTAAGTCAGGTGTGGCACCTTGGAACCGCGTCCAATCTGGGCGTTCTTGGCTTCGACGAAGCCACCGAGCTTGCCGTTTTCGCCTACCACGGTTCCTGGGCGGATGTAGGTGAAGGGGCCAATGTTGGCGTGTGCGCCGATTTCGGAGTCGAATCCGTGGGTGCGAATCACGTGTGCTTCTTCGCCGATGACCATGTTGGTCAAGGTGGTGTCGGGACCAATCACACAGTTGTCGGCGATGGTTGTTCTCCCCAAAAGTTGGGTACCCGGATGGATAATAACGTCACGTCCGATGGTGACTTCGGAGTCGATCCATGTGGTGTCGGGGTCAACGATGGTGGCACCGTTGCGCATGGCATCTTCGACGAGACGCTGGTTAAGGATTTTTCCTGCTTGGGCAAGCTGAACGCGATCGTTGACTCCGGCGAGTTCACGGTGATCGTGTGCGCGGTACGCGCGAACGGGGTGGCCTTCGGTGCGGGCGATGCTTAAAACATCGGTGAGGTAGAGCTCGCCTTGGGCGTTATTGGAATCTAATTTGCCGAGGCTGGAGCGCAAAATGGCGGAATCGAAAGCAAAAACACCAGAGTTGACTTCGGTGATCTTGAGGGTTTCTTCATCACCGTCTTTTTGCTCAACAATGGCTGTGACTTCGCCTTCGTCGTTACGTACGATGCGGCCATAGCCGGTGGGATCGTCAAGCGACATGGTCAGTACTGTGACGGCCGTGGGGACGGCGGTGTGGGCGTCGACAAGCGAGCGAAGCGTTTCGGATCGCAACAATGGGACGTCGCCGTTAGTGACCACGACGGTGCCTTCGAAGCCTTCGAGTTTGTGCATCGCGCATTGAACAGCATGGCCAGTGCCGTTTTGTTGCTCTTGGACCGCTACGGAGATTTCGCAGCCCACGGTGGCAGCAACGGCCTCGACCTCGGGGCGGACTTGCTCACGACGATGTCCGATGACTGCCACGATGCGCTGTGGGCTTAATCCTGCTGCTGCGTGCAGGGAATGCGCCAGCAGCGAACGACCACCGATCGAGTGCAAAGTTTTTTGTTTTGCGGATTTCATTCGGGTGCCAGCTCCGGCCGCTAACACGATCACTGCGCTGGAATGGGGATTGCTCACAGGTGACATACTCCTTGGAGAGACAAAGTCAGGTGGCGGACTATTCCGTCGCCACCGCGTCTGATAATTAGTGTGCCGTACTAGCTTATAGCGATGACTCAGTGCACGAAAGCTCACGCGCCACTGCAACCAATTGTGCGGCAGCAGGAGGAAGGGCTCGTGGCCCTGACCACACAGCAGTCAGGGGACGGGTGAGGTCGATTCCCTCCGTGGGGATTCGTGTGAGCGATCCTGCAGCTAGATCGTCTTTAACTACCGTATGCGATAAAACTGCTGGGGCTGATCCGGATAAGACTGCGGAACGAACCGCGGCATTGGAAGAAACTTCTAGTTTGATCAGCGGCGGCTGCCCTAAGGCACGCTCCAAGCAGATTCGTGTTCCGGATCCTTTCTCGCGGTTTATTAATGGTGTGGTGGATAGATCTGTGGCGGTGACGCGGTCGCACTGTGCCATGGGGTGGTCGGGTGTGCACACCACGATGAGCTCGTCGTGTGCAACCACACTGTGATGGATTCCGGCGCTAAATTCGGGGGCTTCGATGAATCCGAGGTCCCATTGACGGCGGTGGAGTCCCGCGACAACTTCTGAGCTGTTAGTGGTGGTTAAAGCCAGCACTGGACCGCCCCAGGCGTGGAGCCAGTGTGGGAGTAGGTGATCGGCGATGGTGTTGCTGGCAGCGATTCGTAGCCCCACGGGGGAGCCGCCGAGGTTTCGGGTGGCTGCTTCGAGGTCACGGTATCCGCGGATGATGGCTCGGGCATGGTGGACGACGGTGTGACCAGCGGTGGTGAGGGTGGTGCCTTGTGGGCCACGGTCGAGAAGCTGGGCGCCTAGGCGTTGTTCGGCGCGGGTGAGGGATCGGCTGGCATTTGCTTGCGACGTTCCCACGATGTCCGCAGCGGCGCTCACGCTGCCGTATTCGTCTACTGCAATGAGGAGTGCGAGTGCTGCGGGCTCGACGAAAGTTTTCACGTGTGTCACTCTACCAAGGGGTATATCCGGTGCACATGGGGGAGTGAATAACGTGTGTTACCACTGTTCCATCAACGCGTGCCACAGTAATGATTCGTGAATAACAACCCGCTTGCTTCTTCTACCCAGCCGCAACCCCTTCCCGTGCCTGGGCCTGGTCCTGTGTGGTTCCCGTCCGTGATGGGTACGGGCATTTTGGCAAACTTGTTGCAGACCCATGCAGGGCGTCTGCCCGGTGCACATGGCCTAGCCCTGCTGGTCTTGATTGTGGCGTGGGCATTGCTGTTGTTTTTAAGCGTTGGTTTTATTGTTCGCGTGATGCGCGATTCGCAGGTTTTTACGGCTTCGGTTCGTGCGATGACGGCGCTACCGTTTTGGTCCACAGTGTCGATGGGCTATTTGTCTGTGGGGTCGGCGTCCACAGTGGTCATTCCGTCATATTTGCCGCAGTGGCACGATTTGGTTTGGGTAGTAAATACGTGGATGTGGATGTTTGGAACTGCCGTCGGCGTATCTACGGCGCTGGTTTTTGCGTTCCGACTTATTGGAGTAGATCGTGGTGATCCCACGACTGTGTGGGGGCTGGCAGTGGTGGGGCCGATGGTGTCGTCGACTACTGGCGCTAATTTGGCTGCGCACGTTCCCCACGGGGTGGTGTTGTGGCTGCAGGTGGCCTCGGCGGCGTGTTTCTTCTTGTCGTTTTATGTGGGTTCTGTGATTTTCTCGTGTGCGTATCACCACTTTTGGCGGGTTGCTACGATCCCTGTTGCTGCTTCGGCGTCGGCTTGGATTCCTTTGGGCATAGTGGGGCAGTCCACGGCAGCGGCTCAGGCGATGGCATTGCAAGCAGAGCATGTTCTTCTCCAGGGATTTGGTCATTCAGTCCATCAGATTGCGCACACCTATGGCTGGATTATGTTTGTGGTCGGTATTCCTATGGTGGCGTGGGCGTGTGCGATTACGATTCGCGGTTTTCGCAAGCGTATGCCGTTTAGCCCAGGTTGGTGGGCGTTGACATTCCCCATCGGTACGTTGGCGTTGGGGGCTACGTTGCTTGGTGCGGGTACTCAGATTCAACCCTTGGTGTGGCTGGGTGCGATGGGGACGTTGTGCCTTGTGGGGACGGTGACGTTGTGCTTAGTGGCGTCGGCACGCGCGGTGCTGCGTGGGAGCTGATCTCCGTATGATGGGGCTTGTGAAGTACTTCATGGGCCCACATGTATGGCAGCGCACGATTGCTGATCTTGATGCGCTGGGGCATCAGCGCGTCGATATGCTTGAGCAGGCTGAGGCTTACATTAATACGGAGCCGCGTCCGCAGCGGATCCCTAAAATCCCCGAGTCGGTCGGTTTTGTGCAGCATTGTTTTACAGGCGTTAACCAGCTTATCGACGCCCATGTGATCACCGATACTGGGGTTCGCTGGGCGAATATGGCCGGTGGCTTTGCGCAACCGGTTGCTGAGTCAGCTTTGGCGCTCATGCTTTCGCAGGCGCATCATCATAAGGCTTTTGCACTCGCGGGAACGTGGCGGGTAGCCCGCGATCTTGACCGAAGCCAGCAGTGGCTACATTCGGTAGGGGAACCGCGTTGCGTGGTGATCTTTGGTGCGGGTGGAATTGCACAGGAATTGATCCGGTTGCTTCAGCCCTTCGGCGTGCATGTTATTGCTGTGAATCGTTCAGGACGTGGTGTTGCTGGCGCTAATGAGACATTCGCTATGAAAGATGCGCATGGGCTCTGGTCACGAGGGGATTTTATCGTCAATATTTTACCGCTGACGAACGAAACAAAGAGTTTGGTCAATCGCGAAGTGTTTGCACAAATGAAGCCCTCGGCGATCTTTATCAACGTGGGGCGTGGTGCCACTGTTGTAACCGACGACCTTGTCGACGCACTACGTCGTGGAGTTATCGCCGGTGCAGGTCTAGAAGTGGTCGACCCCGAGCCGTTGCCAGATTCCCACCCGCTACACAGTATGCCGAACTGTACGATCACTCCGCATATGGCAGCTTCTGATCATGTAGCCGAACTTCATGTGGCGCGAATCTTTGATGCAAATGCCCAAGCTTTTACCCGTGGGGAAACGATGCCAACGGAGGTGAATCCGCACTTAGGTTATTAGGCGCAGGTGTGTACGGTTAACTCTTATGCAATGGCGTCTTTTTACTCGGCCGAATCAGGTTCCTCCACGCATGGTGACGTGGTCGTGGCTTGCGCCGGCCACCCCCTCGATTAGTCGTGACTGCCTGCCGCCTCGTGGATGGGGGTCGGGGCCGAAGGCAGCATGGTCAGTATTGTGGATGTACCCGTGGGTTAGCGTGTACACGGTAGCTGTGATGATCGCTTCGTCGTTGGCGTCGGTGGGAGTGTCGGCGGTGATTGGCCGCGCGGTTGACGGCACGCTGGGCAGCGGAACGCTTGCCGACGCTCTAGCTCCGATGGCTGGTGTCGCAGCCTTTTTATGGATGGTGTATCTGTGTGAGTCCACTGCTGATGCAGTGACTGAGATCGCTATTCAGCGCGGTGTTCACCATGTTCGTTTCGCACTGGTGCGACGTCTTTCTACCTCTCATCCGAGCGATCTCACCCCAGGTCAGCTGTTAAATACCGTGGACGAGGATGTCCAACAGTTGGTCAGCGTGAAGCAGAATTTCAGTTTCCCAGTGGCCATGTTTGCCTATCTTTTGGGCACCGTGGTGGCGATTGCGCAGTTTTCACTTCCGCTGGGTGCGGCGGTGCTGGGTGGTGGTGTTGCTACGGCGGCAGTGTCTTATTTCACGGGTAAGGCGATTGCAAAAGTTTCTGGTCAGCGGCGCAATATGGAGTCCAAGTCGGTGTCGTTGGCTACAGATTTAGCCCAAGGTGCGCGCGTGGTTCGCGGCCTGGGCGCAGTCGATGCCAGTGAACAGCGTTTCGACGCTGCCACTGCGGCCGCCTTGACGGTTATGCTTCAAGACGCGAAGGTGTTTTCCATTACCACCTTGATTCGCCAAATGATCCCGATGATTTTTACTCTCGCGGTGCTGTCCTACGGCGGATGGCTCACGATGCGTGGAGACATTTCTTCGGGGCAGTTCCTCACGGTGACGCTGCTTGCCGTTCCAGCTCTTTCGATTACGGGATATTCGTTGGGATTTCTTACCGACTTCTGGGCGCGCGCGGTTGCCAGCGGACATCGTATTAACAAGCTGTCGGAGCAGCTGGCTCAACATCGCCACGGGGAAGCACAACGCAGCGTCCATATTGACTCTGGACTCACAGTTTGGGCGCCTACGACTCCTCGCGCACGAGAAACAGTGCACGAACTTACGGAATACCTAGTCCAGCACCGTGGAGCTATTGCTGCACCTCATGCTGTCAGCGTTTTCCAAGGCACACTCACCGACAATATCGATCCGTTGCAGCAGCTTTCACCAGAAGAAATAGAGCGGGTGATTGAGGCTAGTTGTAGTACCGATGTTGTTCAACGCCTCGGTGGCGTTCCCCACGGGGGAGTGCCGAGTGCACTCATCGGAGAATCCGGTCTCAACCTGTCTGGCGGCCAACGCCAACGTGTCGCCTTAGCGCGGGTATTGGGGATGAACCCAGAGATCTTGATTCTGGATGAGCCAACAACGGGTCTAGATGCTGTGACACTTGATCGTGTGACGGCAGGTGTGAAGGAATTTCGTCAAGGAAAGACCACAATTGTGATTACGACTTCGCGGGCGTGGGCGGCGGTAGCCGACACAGTAGTTGGGGATAAGGAACTGGCATAGATGGCTACGGTTACTGATTCTGCGCTGCTGCAGCCGGCGTCGATACGCGAGGTCGGTGCCTTTTTAGTCACCTTGCCGTCTCGTCCGAGGCTGACATGGTGGGCGCTACTAGTCGGAAACTTCACGGTGGCGCTGACCGCTATGGTGGTGACGTCCGCTGCGATCGGTGCGCTTGTGGACATTATCAATGGGGTTGATCGTTTCCCATTCGGAACAGGGCAGCGAGCCTTTTGGCTGATGATGGCTGTGATCGCCGTCGGACTGCTTCTGGATACGGTTGGGCGTGCCTATGGTCAATATATTGTGAGCTCGCGAGCTCGACTACTCAGCGTTGATGTTCGTCGCGCATGTTTGGTATCTGCCTTGCGTGCGCCTATCCCAGATATCGTTGCGCTGGGAACCGGAAATGTGATCACCCGTCTGACCAAAGACATTGACGAGGCAGTTCGTATCGCCAACATGATCGGCGTGCGCCTTATTATCACCTGCCTTATGTTCCCGTTTACTTTTGTGGCGTTAGGACTCATCCACTGGGGTTTTGTGGTGGCATTCATCCTCGTCATGCTGGCGATATACCCCTTCGCCAAAGCAAACCTCGCGCTTCTTCCCACAGCAACCAACAGCTTTTCCGATGCTGAGGCGCAACGCAACAACTTGCTCTTGGACACCATCAAGGGGCTTCCCACACTGCGTGCGTTGGGGCTGCGTGACTGGGCTACGCGGCGTTTAGAGCACACCTCGTGGCAAACAGTGATCAAAGCTGCGGACCGCATGCCACTAGTAACACGACTGCTACGACACGGCACTATTGCCTATACCGCGATTGTGGTGGTGTGTTTTTGCATCGCAACGTGGCTAACTCACAATGGCCACATCACCTTTGGTCAAGCAACCGCGGCCATCACATTGGTGTCACGCATGGAAATGCACGTGTTTAATGTGATGTTTTTCTCCGGCGACATCCAAAACGCCTTGACCAGCCTCGGTCGTGCAGTGCGCCTTGCTACCTTGAACCACCAACACACCAAGCCCACCCCAGCGGATCTTCGCACCCCGCCGACGGTGAGTGTTCGTGACCTCACCTTTGCATACCCCAGTGGCGCGACCGTGTTTAACTCCATCAACCTCACCTTGGCTGCCGGAACGACCACGGCACTCGTTGGGGCATCTGGTGCCGGAAAATCCACGCTAGCCGGAATTATCGCAGGACTGCAACGTCCCTCCAGTGGGCACGTCTATATCGGCGATCACGCAACCGACACTATCGACGACGCTTGGACCTCACGGCACGTTGCCCTGATAAGCCAAGAAGTCCATATCTTCGCCGGCACGCTTCGCGACGACCTCTCCATGGCCAAGCCCTCAGCCAGCGATGCTGAGATCCTCGATGCCCTTGCCGAGGTGGGATTGCACCCGCATTCCGCAACTTGGCAACGGTGGCTACCCCAAGGACTAGACACCGTCGTGGGTGCAGGAGCCGCGGAACTCGCACCTGAAATCCAACAACAGATCAGCCTAGCCCGCATCATTTTGTTGCAGCCACCGGTGCTCATCATGGATGAGGCAACAGCTGAAGCAGGCAGTGAAAACGCACGGCAGCTGGAAGCCGCAGCCACCGCTGTGGCCAAAGGGCGCACGTCGTTGATCGTTGCTCACCGACTGGACCAAGCACAGTTGGCAGATCGGATCATCGTGATGGATAACGGTGAGATCGTGGAGGATGGTACACACGACCTCCTCCTAGAGGCAGGCGGCCGTTATGCAGAACTGTTTAAAAAATGGCAATAGGAGATGGGCGTAATTTCGCTGTTAGTGGGGCAGATTTCCCATGAGAACAAAATGTATGTAGGATACTTTTCCGGAAGTAGTCAGCACTGCTGGATACTGCCTTTCCCCATGGTGTAATCGGCAACACTACGGTTTTTGGTACCGTCATTCTAGGTTCGAGTCCTGGTGGGGAAGCATTTCAATCCCATCGAATCACGCAGATTCGGTGGGATTTTTGCATGAGCAGTGGAGTAACAGCGTGCCGTCTTGTCTAGGAGGTAGGCTGAACAATTATGGTTCGACAGCGGATGAGTGGCATTCAACGCCGTGAGCAATTGATCGCGATTGGTCGCGAGGTATTTGCTGAGCGTGGTTTTGATGGTGCAAGCATGGAGGAAATCGCGGCACGCGCTGGGGTATCCAAACCTGTGGTGTACGAGCACTTTGGCGGCAAAGAGGGTATATATGCCGTGATCGTGGATCGTGAGATGGTAAAACTCCAATCGGTTATTACGGGGTCCATGCAAACGGGGCGTTCACGTGCTCGCATTGAGCAGGCCGTGGTGGCGTTGTTGACTTACGTGGAGGAAGAAACGGACGCGTTTCAGATCTTGGTGCGGGATATGAAAGCAGGCCAAGATCATAGCTACTCCACGTTGCTTAACGACGCCGTCGAGCAGGTTTCCCATATCCTCGGCCAGGCGTTTGAGCGTTCTGGATTAAATCCGGAGAATGCGACGTTGTATGCCCAAGCGCTGGTGGGCATGGTTTCTATGACTGCACAGTGGTGGTTGGATCGTCGTAAAGAGCCCAATGCGGCGACGAAAGAGCAGGTCGCTGCTCACATCGTAAATCTGTGCTGGAACGGGCTTGCCGGTATGGAGGCAAACCCGCAGTTGTCTAACATTGATAGTCCTCCAGAGACGTTGGGCGCCCACTAAAACTCGCTAGACTCACTGAATCGTTTCCTCACGAAGGGAGGGCATGTTCGTGCCTGATAAATCCGTGCCTGCGGCACAACCACCAATGCTTGCTGGTTTGCTGAAAGTTGCTGCTACCGATCCAAAGATCAAAGGTCTGCTCCAGCATGTTGGCGAACCTCATTTGCACATCACAGGCATTGATCAGGCACGGCCGTGGGCGATCGCTGCGTTGGCACACCGTGCGCCGGTACTCGTGGTTACCGCTACGGGGCGTGAAGCAGAGGATTTATCTGCTGAGCTGCGCGCCATGTTGGGGGAGAAGGTGGCGTGGTTTCCGGCATGGGAGACGTTGCCGCATGAACGTTTGAGCCCAGGTGCTGATATTGCTGGTCAGCGGGCTCGTATTTTGTCTCATATCGCAGACTATTCAGTGGTTGTCACAGCAGCTCGTGGTTTGAGCCAACCAATCGTGTCGCAAGTTGCTGGCCGTGACCCGTTGGTATTGGAACTTGATTCCGAATGTAGTTTGGAAGAAGCGACGCAGCAGCTGGTTTTCAGGGCGTATCACCACGTGGACTTGGTGGCCAAGCGCGGTGAATTTGCTACTCGTGGTGGCATTTTGGATGTGTTCCCCACGACCGCGCAGCATCCTGTTCGCGTGGAGTTTTGGGGTGATGAGGTCTCAGAAATCCGCGGTTTCCAGGTAGCCGACCAGCGGGCAATCCCTGATTCGGATGTGCCACGCGTGGAGATCTTCCCTGCAAGGGAATTACCAATTACCCCAGAAATCGCGCAACGCGCAGCTGAGCTCGCTGTGAAGTTCCAAGGAAACCCAACGCTGCAAGAGCTACTGGCTAAAATTTCTGACTCTATCCCATCAGATGGCATGGAGGCCTTGATCCCAGCGTTGATTGATCAACCCATGGTCACCCTTGCTGAACTCATGCCCGAAAACACGCATGTTGTGGTGGTCGGACCAGAAAAGATTCGTACCCGTGTAGCAGATCTTCAAGCTACGGATGCCGAGTTTTTGGCCGCCGGCTGGGAAGCGGCCGCAATGGGGGCAGATGGTCCCGTGGCAACGCGTGGCCTTGACCTTGATGCTAGCTCCTACCGTTCTTATGAATCGCTGGAAAAAACCGCGCAGAAGCACAACATGCCGTGGTGGACATTTGCACCTCCTGGCATGTTTGAAGCCTCGGATGGCGACACCCTCCCCTTGGAATTTGAGCCGGGGCCCACACCGCGTGGCGATCTCGAACAGATCGATCAGATGATGGCCTTGCTCCTCGCACACACTCGCGACGGTGGGGCAGCAGCATTTATTGCCCCCGCCCAAGGTGCCATCAAACGCATGGTAGAACGCTTCAAAGAGCAGGGAATCCCCACGAAGGTAGCCACACCTGGCTGGCAGCCAACCTTGGGTGAAGTAACGCTGTATCAGGCGATGAGCCATGCAGGTTTGGTGTTCCCTAAGGTGCGAAAGCAGCCTGGAAAACCAGCATTACCACTGGTAGTAATTACAGAAACCGACCTGACTGGTAACCGAGTTGGTGACATTGCTGGTGCGAAGCGTCGCCCAGCCAAGCGCCGCCACCGTGTGGACCCGCTCGCGTTGAAAACCGGCGACTATGTGGTGCATGAAACCCACGGCATCGGCCGGTTCCTCAAGATGACCGAGCGCGTGATCCAATCCGGTGATGAGACTTCGCGCCGCGAGTACATCGTTCTGGAATATGCGGCGTCGAAACGCGGGCAGCCAGCCGATCAACTGTATGTGCCCATGGATTCCCTCGACATGCTGAGCAAATATGTCGGTGGCGAAAAGCCCACGCTATCTAAAATGGGTGGCTCAGACTGGAAGAACACCAAAAAGAAGGCTCGTGCCGCGGTACGAGAAATCGCCGGCGAACTCGTCGAACTCTACGCTAAGCGGCAATCCGCGCCGGGGCATGCCTTTGCGCCTGATTCCCCGTGGCAGCATGAGATGGAAGATAACTTCCCCTACGTGGAAACCGAAGATCAGATGCTCGCCATCGATGCGGTGAAAGCGGATATGGAAAAGCCTTCGCCGATGGACCGTGTGGTGGTCGGCGATGTCGGTTACGGCAAAACCGAGGTTGCTGTGCGCGCTGCATTCAAGGCGGTGCAAGATGGCCGACAAGTGGTGGTGCTTGTTCCTACAACCCTGCTTGCCCAGCAGCATCTGAGCACCTTTGAAGAACGCATGGCTGGATTCCCTGTCACGATCAAGGGACTGAGCCGTTTTACCTCTCCTAGCGAGTCGAAGGAAATTCTTAAAGGGCTTGCCGACGGCTCCGTCGATATTGTGATCGGTACGCACCGACTGTTGCAGACGGGTGTGCAGTGGAAAAACCTTGGCCTCGTGATTGTGGATGAGGAGCAGCGTTTTGGTGTGGAGCACAAGGAACACATCAAGGCGTTGCGTACCCATGTGGACGTGCTCACCATGTCGGCGACTCCGATTCCGCGAACCTTGGAAATGTCGATGGCCGGTATCCGTGAGATGTCGACTATCTTGACTCCACCTGAAGATCGGCACCCGATTTTGACCTATGTGGGCGCCCAAGAAGATAAACAAGTAGCTGCAGCTATTAGGCGTGAGCTGCTTCGCGACGGCCAAGTGTTCTACGTGCATAACAAAGTCTCAGACATTGAGAAAAAGGCTCGTGAACTGCGTGAACTAGTCCCTGAAGCACGCATTGTGGTGGCCCACGGACAAATGAGCGAAGAGCTACTAGAACAAACCGTCCAAGGATTCTGGGACCGTGAGTATGACGTTTTGGTATGTACCACGATCGTCGAAACTGGCTTGGACATCGCGAACGCTAACACGCTTATTGTGGAAAACGCCCACCACATGGGTCTGTCGCAGTTGCACCAGCTGCGTGGGCGAGTAGGGCGTTCCCGCGAGCGTGGCTACGCTTACTTCTTGTACCCCAAGGGCGCCACGTTGACGGAGAACTCCTACGACCGCCTTGCCACGATCGCACAAAACAACGATCTTGGTGCTGGTATGGCGGTGGCCATGAAAGACTTGGAAATGCGTGGTGCCGGCAATGTTTTGGGCGCGCAGCAATCAGGTCACATCGCCGGAGTGGGCTTTGACCTGTATGTTCGCTTGGTTGGCGAGGCGGTCGAGGCCTACCGTGCACTAGCTGACGGCAAGGTTGTTGATGCCACGGAACAAGGACCAAAAGAAATCCGCATCGATTTGCCTGTCGACGCCCACATCCCCGAGGACTACATCAACTCAGAACGCCTGCGCTTGGAGGTGTATCGCAAACTCTCTGCCTCTACCAGCGATGAAGATTTGGCCTTGGTGGTCGAGGAGATGAAAGACCGTTTCGGTCCCGTTCCCGACGAGGTAAAGCGACTGCTGGCGGTGTCGCGTCTGCGTCATCTAGCACGCGCGACGGGGCTAAGTGATATTGGTGTGCAGGGCACACGCATCAAGCTACATCCGGTGGAATTGACTGATTCCAAGCAGGTGCGTCTCAAGCGTCTGGCACCATCTGCGACATACCGTGCGGCTGCCAAAGCGATCCAGCTACCGTTCCCCAAAGAAGGCGCGAAGGTAACGGACAAACAGCTTCGCGATGTTGAGCTGCTGCAGTGGGTTGCCGACTTCATTGCGGAAATGTTCGAGCATGATCGGGTTTCCGTGACGGGAGAGAAGCTACCGGAAAAGGTTATTTCGGTGGCACAACCCATGAGTCCTGCTGCGGCGCGTGCGGAGCGCGTAGCGCAACGGGCAGCGGCGCGTAGACAAGCGCGAAATGACGATGAGGACTACGAAGATCGTAGAGAAGCGCGACGTAGGAAATACCGAATGCGTTAATAGTTGAGCCACCCCTCCGTTGACACCCAGTGTTATGTAGAACACACTGGGTAGCGTGGACACCTATATCACCCGCGAATCGCTGCAAGCGATACTCAACAAGCTCGATATTGATTCCGCCATCGACGACGATGGCCTAGTCGGTGCTGGATTCCCCTCCGGAGAAACCGTCTTCATTATCGACGACACCCTAGTCACCGCCCGCACAAACTGGTATGGGATCGTCCCTGACCAAAAGCAGCAAGAAATTGAAGAGTTTATAAACTCCACTAACGCTCGTCTCCCCGTGGGGAAACTCTTGCCCGTTGTTATGGATGATGGCACCAAGACCTTGGAGTTTCGACTGCACCTTAGCCAGTCCCATCCATTATCGGACACGCAGTTGTGTCAGATTCTCGACGCCTATTTTCAACTAGCCTTCCACTGTTTCGATATAGCGCTCATGACGACCGCCGGTACAGACTCAGAACAGGAGCAATAACAATGGCGTGGATTTTTAATAAAAAGAACCGCCCAAGTGCGGGTCCGCAGCTTATCCCCGTAACCTGCGAGGCAGTAGTATCTGCTATCCGCGCCAAGGGCGGTGACGTACACGTTGACGATGCCGGCTTTGCCACTACGGATGTTGACGGTATTTCGGTGATCATTGCCGACTCCAACAATTGCGTGGTTCTTAGCGTTCTCACTACCGCCGACGCACGCGTTGACGACGCCCCCTGCGATCCCGAACGTTGGGTGACCGCATTTAATGTCAACTGCATAGGACCCGTGATGTTTACAACCACGCAGCCTATCGACGGGCGCGACACCACGATTGTGCACGCGGACTACCGGATCCTAGGAGCTCCCTATGCATTGACTGAAGAGCAACTGGCTCAGGAAGTTATTCACGGCGTTAATGCGGTTACAGAGGCTATTCGTGGCTACATCGAAGGATTTGATGTCGGCGATAGCCCTTGGGGTTAAAACGGCGAGTTATAGAGACGCTATAGGGACATTGATCCCGTCATGATCCCCGCTAAACCACATCCTGCTGCGATGATGATGAGTGCAACAACAAACCATTCGAAGGCGTTGAATACTCGTTCCTTTTTGTAGAGGCGGGTCCACACGTAGGGGATCAGACCTGGCAGAACTGCGAGCGCACCGAAGAGCACGTATTTCAAGTCGGCGGCGTAAAACAGCCACAGGGAGTAAATGAATGCGACTGCACCGACAAAGAGATGTCGGCAGTTGTCGGCTGCGCTGACCTCGGGGCCGGAGTCGTCGAAACGCGTGCCTGCAGCAGGGTGAGAAATTCCTTTGCCGCGGGTAGCTAACAAAATAAGGTAGAGCGAGGAGAACACATAAGGCAGTAGGTAGAGAACCGTCGCCAGTTGCACCATGGAGATATAGGTTGTCTCGTTGAGGAAGAATACGAAGACCCACAGCTGGATCACAATGGTGGAAATCAGCTGAGCGATAACAGGGGAACCGGTCGTATTGATGGTGCCGAGTTTGCGGGGGAGAAGGCCATCGAAGGCCATCATTGCGACGGGTTCTGCGCACAACATCTGCCACGAAACATAAGCGCCGAGCACGCTCAAGCACAGACCGATGGAAACCAGTGCCGCTCCCCACGGGCCAACTACGGCTTCGAGGACATTGGCCATGGAGTTATCAGGAAGGGCTGCTAGTTCCGCTTGGGTGAGCACACCGTAGGAAAGGGTGGAAACCGAGACAAGGAGTACCAGCACGGTGAAAAAGCCGATGACGGTGGCGCGGCCGACGTCGCGACGCGTGCGTGCCTGCTTGGAGTAGACCGATGCGCCCTCGACGCCGATGAACACCCAGACGGTAAAGAGCATGATGCCCTGAATCTGTTCGAATACGCTGCTGCCAGTGGATTCGCCCCAGAAGTCGAGAGTGAGTTTGTCCCAGCTAAATCCCAAAAACAGCACGAGGACGATAAAGGCGAAGATCGGGAGGAGCTTAGCTACTGTGGTGATGGCATTCATAAAGGCGGCTTGTTTTACGCCCATGGACAAAATGCCAAAGATAACCCAGGTAAGCACAGAAACGCCGATCACGGAGGCACCGCGGTTGTCGCTGTTAAACAGCGGGACGTAGTGGCCAAGCGTGGAGAAGAACAGGGTGGCGTAGCCGACCTGTGCAATTACGCTGCCGAGCCAGTAACCCCAACCAGAGGTAAATCCGATGTAGTCGCCAAGTCCTGCACGTACGTAGGAGTAGACGCCGGAATCGAGGTGTGGCTTACGGTGAGCCAAGATTTGGAAGACGAAGGCGACGGCGAGCATTCCCATTCCCGCGATCAGCCAGCCGATTAACATGGCGCCTGGGGCGGCTACGGAAGCGATGTTTTGGGGCAGGGAGAAGATTCCGGAGCCAACGGTAGAGCCGATGATGAGTCCAATGAGTGTCCAGATGCGGACGCTGTGGCTTTTTGTAGATGTTGCTTCGACGATGGTGGCCGGGGTGGTCATCGATTCTGTCCCATTAGGAACGGCAGCCATGTGCACCTCTATACATATAAATGAAGTAATTCTAAACACGGTTAAGTAAAGCTAAAGATTACAAGAAATTGCCGCAGAATCAATATCGCCACGACCCCACAACACCGGAGCGGGGTACCCGCTATCAAAGCCTCTATGATTACTATGTCTGTCATGACCGTTCTGCTTCTCGACGCCCGTTGGCCATCCATGATCCCCTTTAATTTGGTAGGCAAGCTCGAAGGACAGCTACGATTCACCGACGAGGTACCCGTGAAAGTCCGCTGGAACCTCGACGATATTGTGCGTTTCGCAACCGAAGATCTGCTCGTCAGCACCAATGAGTTGGATCCACAAGTGATCGCAGCCATCAACAATGGAGCAAGCGTTATCGAAGTTCCCAGCCGACACGACGCCCTAGGGCAAGCACGTGACGTGATGCGCAGAGCACTTGCCCGTGGGGAATGGGAACAAGCGCAAACCCACGAATCTCTTTTGGAATACCTTCACGAAGAAACCGAAGAATTCGGACAGGCTGTTGCACACGGAACCACCGACCACATCGTTTCTGAGCTTGGCGACGTACTACTCCAAGTGCTCTTCCACGCCGAAATCGGAGCACGACACGGAGAATTCAACCTCGACGACGTAGCCGCAAGCTTTGTGACCAAAATGCAACAACGCTCGCCCTATCTTTTCGACGGCTCCGACGGGGTAGTGCCCATAGAAGAACAAGAACGTCTCTGGGAGGCCGGAAAACATCGATCTGGACACACACAAACAAACTAGGGAGTCTTGGGTTGAGAAAAGCCGCAGGGTGTGCGCTAGGAGTAGTGCTGGCAGTCATTATGGTCATTGCCATCGTCGGGTGGACCCTATCCGTCATGGGTGGGGTATCTCCGATACGGCAATTGGAGGACGTTCCCACCGACGTACCGCCTGCACGTGCTGAAGCCGTGCCACAGATCGACATCAACGCGCCAGGACGCACTTCGGCCAAATTGGCGTTTTGGGCCGATCCGATTGCAGAGGATACGTCGATAAGCTCGGCTGCGATCCGTGCCTACGCTAACGCCGAACTGGTTGCGGCCCAGTCGTGGCCAGAATGCCACCTCAGTTGGGGGACATTGGCTGGGTTGGGGTACGTGGAAACTCGTCACGGAACCTACTCAGGCCACCTCTTTGATAGTCGCAGTATCGACGCTGACGGCAACGTGCTGCCACCAATCATTGGCGTGCCTCTTGACGGGTCACCAGGTTTTGCGGAGGTAAAAGATACCGATTTGGGGGAGCTTGACGGAGATCCTCAATTTGATCGTGCAGTTGGGCCCATGCAGTTTATTCCGGAGTCGTGGAGACGCTACGGGCGCGACGCAAACGGCGATGGGATAGCAGACCCCAATAACATTGACGATGCCGCTCTAGCTGCGGCGAACCTCCTATGTGACGGAAGAGACTTAGCTACTGCGGACGGTTGGACGAATGCTATTTATTCCTACAACATGTCCAATGACTACCTCGTTAAGGTCCGAAATGCGGCCGCTTCCTACGCTCTGCGGCAGCCAGCTGTGCAATAACTCACTCTCACAGCGTTCCAAAGTGTCCGATTTGTTGGCATAATTGTTGAAGGACGCTAAAAACGGACAAAGTGGTTTTTGTTTGTTCAACATTTTTAGCGTGTATAACTTGCAATGGATGAATAATTTTGCATCCACACAACGTCAATAGGAGACACACAGTGGCTGACATTATGCACGTATTTGCTCGTGAAATCTTGGACTCCCGCGGTAACCCAACCGTTGAAGCCGAAGTTTTCTTGGATGACGGATCCCACGGTGTTGCGGGCGTTCCTTCCGGTGCGTCCACCGGTGTTCACGAGGCGCACGAGCTTCGCGACGGTGGCGAGCGCTACCTCGGCAAGGGCGTCCTCAATGCAGTTAACAACGTGAACGAGGAAATCGCTGACGCAATCGCTGGTGTAGAAGCCGACGACCAGCGCCTGATCGACCAGGCCATGATCGCTCTCGACGGCACCGAGAACAAGTCTCGCCTCGGCGCAAACGCAATCCTCGGCGTTTCCATCGCCGTTGCTAAGGCAGCAGCAGAGTCTGCTGGCCTTCCTTTGTACCGCTACATTGGTGGCCCTAACGCTCATGTTCTGCCAGTTCCTATGATGAACATCGTGAACGGTGGCGCACACGCTGACTCCGGCGTTGATGTTCAGGAGTTCATGATTGCTCCTATCGGTGCTGAGTCCTTCTCTGAGGCTCTACGTATGGGTGCAGAGGTTTACCACTCCTTGAAGTCTGTGATTAAGTCCAAGGGACTTTCCACTGGCCTCGGCGACGAGGGTGGTTTCGCACCATCTGTTGAGTCCACCAAGGCAGCTCTCGACCTTATCGTTGAGGCAATTGAGAAGGCTGGCTTCAAGCCAGGTGCTGACATCGCACTTGCACTCGACGTTGCTTCCTCCGAGTTCTACAAGGATGGCAAGTACCACTTCGAGGGCGGCGAGCACACCGCTGAGGAGATGGCAAAGGTCTACGAGCAGCTCATCGCTGAGTACCCAATTGTTTCCATCGAGGACCCACTGCAGGAAGACGACTGGGAGGGCTACACCGCCCTGACCGCCGCAATCGGCGACAAGGTTCAGATCGTCGGCGACGACTTCTTCGTCACCAACCCAGCACGCCTCAAGGAAGGCATCGAGAAGAAGGCTGCCAACGCCTTGCTGGTTAAGGTCAACCAGATCGGTACTCTAACCGAGACCTTCGACGCTGTTGATCTCGCACACCGCAACGGCTACCGCACCATGATGTCTCACCGATCCGGCGAGACCGAGGACACCACCATTGCTGATCTCGCAGTCGCATTGGGCTGTGGCCAGATCAAGACCGGTGCGCCAGCTCGTTCCGAGCGCGTTGCTAAGTACAACCAGCTCCTACGCATCGAGCAGCAGCTTGACGATGCAGCCGTCTACGCAGGTCGTTCTGCATTCCCACGTTTCCAGGGCTAATAACAACGCGTAATTAACCCCTGAAACAGATTCAGTCCCCACGGAGATATTTTCTTTTCCGTGGGGACTGAAATTTTCGTCATCGCCGATGATTGACAACGGCGCTAAACTAGGTGATCTATGGTGTTTACAAAGCGACGAGCGGTTCCCGTGGTCAACCGCGAAGAGAAACCGCGCGGACTTAAGCTTTCGCGCCCCAGCATGAAAGTTGATGGTCGCTGGCTCGTCATCTACGGAACAATAGTGATTGTTCTATGCGTTGCCATCCTGCGCCCGTTGAACACCTATATGGATCAAAAAGCTGAGGCGGCGCGGTTGAAGGCATCGATCGCTGAAAAACAGATCGAAAAAGATCGCCTACTTGCCGAGCTAGAAAAATATGATTCCGAAGCCTACGTTAAAGAACAAGCACGTAAGCGTCTAGGAGTTATAGCACCTGGCGAAAAAGCCTATCGAGTCATGACTCCAGAGCTGGAAAACCAAGGCTCGCATGTGAGCACCAAAGAAGAAACTAAAGCCAAAAATCCGTGGTATGAAAAGCTGTGGGACTCCGTGACCATCGTTGATCCCGTTGAAGAATCTGAGCAGCAAGGCGATCAACCGCAGATGAATTTACCCCTAATTCCCGCCGACCCTCCTAGTGAGCAACCCTAAGAATCGGTAAACGCGCGGGCTTCATGAGACAATAGCCCGCATGAGTGCTTCTGAATCTGATCTTGCCATTGTTGCCGAGCAACTAGGCCGCGAGCCTCGCGGAGTTATTGAGGTGTCTTACCACACACCTGACGGTGTTCCCGGTGTAGTGATGACAACCCCGAAGCTTGACGACGGCACCCCGTTCCCAACCCTCTACTACCTCACGGAGCCGCGTCTTACTGCGGAGGCTTCCCGTCTTGAGGTAGCGCACGTGATGAAATGGATGACGGATCGTCTTCACTCCGATGAGGAGCTTCGCAAAGACTACGAGCGTGCCCACGAGCACTTCCTAGCTAAGCGCAACGCCATTGAAGATCTTGGTACTGATTTCTCCGGTGGCGGCATGCCAGATCGCGTCAAGTGCCTGCATGTTTTGATTGCCTATGCATTGGCAGAAGGCCCTGACCACTTTCGTCTCGGTACCGAGGCTGTAGCTTTGGCAGCCGATCACGGAGGTTTGCGTGGCACCGCGATCCCACAAGATTGGCCGACTGTTGAATCACTGGGCATGAGCCTTGATCAATTCGACTTCAGCCACGCAGACGTACCAGGTGCCTCCAAGTGAGCGTGGTAGCTGCCGTTGATTGCGGCACAAACTCCATACGTTTGCTGGTTTGCGAGCAAACGCCTAGCGGATTGCGTGAAATCACCCGTCACATGACGATTATTCGTCTAGGAGAAGGCGTCGACGCAACGGGAAAAATCGATCCCGCAGCCATCGAACGCGCCCGCGTTGCGTTGTCGGGCTACGTCGACACCATGCTGGCTCACAAAGTGGCAGCTGTGCGCATGGTGGCAACATCAGCGACTCGTGATGCCTCTAACAAAGATGATTTCTTTGCCATGACAGCTGACCTCCTAGGCGCGGTCGTGCCAGGGGCATGTGCAGAGGTGATCTCAGGTGCAGAGGAAGCCGAGTTGTCTTTTATCGGTGCGGTAGCTGACATTCCGGACACTGACGAGCCGGTATGCGTCATCGACCTAGGCGGCGGATCAACCGAATTTGTTGTAGGTAAGAAAACCGGCGAGATCCTCGGAGCGTATTCCACTCAAATGGGGTGTGTGCGCCTCACGGAGCGACTCATGGTATCCGATCCACCGACTGCTGAAGAGATCGCCCAGGCACGTGAGTACGTCGATACGCAGCTGACTATTGCGCTCGACAATGTGCCGATTACGCAGGCGTCGATGGTGGTGGGCTGCGCTGGAACTTTTACCACCGTTGCTGCGCTCGCTTTGGGCCTTGATTCCTATGACCCGCAGCGAATTCATGGTTCCGTGCACAAAGCTGACACCCTCCGTGGGGAAACTCAGCGTTTGATCGGGGAGACATCCCAGCAGCGCGCAGCACATCCCGTGATGCATCCAGGCCGTGCAGACGTCATTGCGGGCGGCAGCGTTGTAATCGAACAGATCCTTGCGATGATGCAGCGGCTCGGTGTGTCTGATTCGGTGACCATTTCGGAAAAGGACATCCTTGATGGAATAGTTGCTCGACTATTCGGGATGTAACGGGGGGATTATTTTTGGCTCTGAACTGCACTAATCTCACTGCATTTCCTCACAGTGGGGTTAGCTAGTAAAGTGTTGTGGTGTTGCCCCCATAGCCCAATCGGCAGAGGCAATCGACTTAAAATCGATTCAGTGTGGGTTCGAGTCCCACTGGGGGCACCATTAGAACTACCTCGTGCTACAAAAGCACAAGGTAGTTCTTTTTATTTAGCACCTTATTGAGCTTTTTCACGCTTCGAAGGGGAAGTAGGGGGAAGTAGCAACGAAGACGAAAATTACTAGCGTTCAGTGCGCTAGTGCTGATTTAGCGTCCAGTTTTTGCCCTAGGTGTTGCAGGGGTTGGCGCTAGCTGCATATGAGGCTGTCGCTTGGGGCGGTGATGATCGGTGTCATATTATTGGCGGATTGTGCTTAATGTTTCTTAGAAAGTCACAGGTTTTTGGCAGGAAACAGATAGCTCGATTCAAGGCGAGGTTTTTAGGGTGGTAGCAACATATAAAAACCAATGCCGTGAAGGAGATAAAGGCAATGCCAGCTGCAATGCAAACCTCGTACTACTTAGAGCCGCTTGATCCCTACTCCGAGAACTCGTGGGGATATATTCCCGAGTCGTCGTCGCGGCCTTGCGCCGGTCTGACGGGCAGTTCGCAGACTTATCGTTCGAGTCGTTCGCTGCCACAGTCGGTGAATTCGATTCGACATCGTACCTAGCGTAACGAGTAAGCAGTGATCTTAGGCTTGCCTTTGTAATCATCCTTTGGTTTGATGGCATCTATATAGACCGTATAGGTGCCATTTGTATGTTCAAAGGGGTTTCGGCTCGTGAGTCTTCCATCAATTAAGACGGCCAATAGCTACTGCGTGGTGCTGTGGTGCGATCAGGGTAGTGCAACGATTAACGCTCCAGATCGGGTGGTTCAGGTGATGGCTGGTGATGTTGTGCTCGCTCCACACGGTGCTTTTGTTACTGGTCATGGTGTGGTCTTGCCAATGGCTTTTCCTGATTTTGACGGAGGGCAACACACTCGTCGCTTGCATATGGGTACTGTGTGGTCGAAGCGAATGATTTTTGAGTTTTCGCGCAGTCTATTAGGCGAGACACGCCCATCGGAATGTATCGCAGCGCTTTTCGACGATCGCGCGCGGCCGCCACAAGTTCCTGAACCGCAGGCGGCGCGAAAGGTTGCTCAGAAGTTGATTGCCTATCCAGCGGATCAAACACCTTTGTTGGAATTTGCTCAGTTGCACAATATTAGTAGCAGGACATTGCAGCGTCAGTTCGTTGCGTCGACTGGTTTTACGTTTAGTGAATGGCGTGCAGCATTGCGTGTGTCTGTGGCGGCTGATTTATTGGCTCATGATTTCCGGATCGGTCAGGTTTCACAGATGGTGGGTTTTAGTGCGACGTCGTCACTTACGCGCGCATTTAAGCGGCATACTGGTGATACTCCTTCTTCTTTTACCTCACCGCGTATGCATGCTGTGTGCGAGCAACAGCCGCCGATGATTCCAGCAACCACAACGTTTGCGCGGGCTTCGGACGACATTGCTTTATGGATTTATAGCGGGACGGCGACCGTTACCACCCCTGGATATTGTCGATTTATGGGTGCGGGGGAGACTGTCACTATTCCCTCTGGTACAAGTACGCGTCTCGACGTTTCTGCTGGTTCTGTAGCATTGCCGGTCCCGCTTGCTGCGGCCCATGACGACTTAACGCTTAGCGATGTGCTCGCTGCTTCTGTTAACCCACTTGCTGCGGTGGAATTGCAACGATTGAGTGCACAGGAACGTGCTGATGCTGAGCAGGTGTTGGTTCCTTCTGTGTAAGTTCATAAAAATTTTTAAAAAATAGCTTTTTCTAGGGAACTAAAAAGCCTTGCGATGCGTTATTGCAGATGTACGAAGATGTTCCTTTGGCAAAGATGTAGCCAAGGGCGTTGAAAGGAAAGTGTCGCACAATGCGCAGTAGCAATCCGGTCTTGAATTCTCTGACGGGTACCCGCCAAAACTATGCTCAAGCGGGCTACCAGCAGCAAGCGTTCAACCCTATGTCCCAGTATGACCAGTATGGTCAGCCCGTCACCTCAGCTGGCGCTGCAGAGCGTCCTATGACTGTGGACGATGTGGTTACTAAAACTGGTATCACCGTCGGCGTTATTATCGCCTTCGCCGTGGTCAACTTTGCGTTGGCTACTGTTAACCCTGGTCTTGCAATGATCCTTACCGGTGTTGGTGCAATCGGTGGCTTGATTACCGTCTTGATCAGCACCTTTGGTCGTAAATATGGTTCGGCGGCAGTGACCTTAACCTATGCGGCATTTGAGGGTCTGTTTGTCGGTGGCATTTCTTTGGTGCTTTCCGGCGCGATGGTTGGTGGCCAAAACGCTGGTACTTTGATCGGTCAGGCAGTCCTTGGCACCATCGGTGTGTTCCTCGGAATGCTCTATGTGTACAAGACGGGCGCTGTGAAAGTAACACCTAAGTTCAACCGCATCCTCACGGGATCGTTGATCGGTGTCTTGGTTCTGGCCTTGGGCAACATGGTGCTGGGTTTCTTTGGTATCAACCTAGGTCTGTACTCCGGTGGCCCAATCGCGATCATTTTCTCCCTGTTCTGCATTGGTTTGGCGGCAATGAGCTTCCTTCAAGACTTTGACATCGCAGATCGTCTGATCCGTCAGGGTGCACCAGCAAAGAACGCTTGGGGTGTGGCTCTGGGCTTGGCAGTGACCTTGGTCTGGCTCTACACCGAGATCTTGCGCTTGTTGAGCTACTTTAATCAGCGTTAATAAATAAAAACGCGAGGGCGGTACCGAGTAACACATGTTGTGTGGGCTCGGTACCGCCCTCGCGTTTCTTTATAAACTCAATGCCTCGCCATCGACAGAGACGTCGATAAACACCGTGCCTCCTACACCTTGGACAGGGCGGGATAACACAATGGATACGGTACGTGGGGCGGAACCTTTTTCTTTGATACGGCCGGTTCCATACGCCGCTTGTTGAGTCCACTTACTCCACTTGATTTCTTGGATTGTTGCGTCATGGGATGTGCAATCCATCGTGATGGAGCTGGGTTTTACCATCGCTGGTCCTAGGCAGTCGATAAAACCAGGAATCTCTGATGTATTGCGACTAGGAGGGGGCGTGGTCGACGTAGGAGCGCTAAAGCTTTGCGCGGTAACCACTTTTGTAGTCGTGTCGACCTGATGAGGTGGGGAACAAGCGGCGAGAAGCGTCGATAAGCAAAGGGCACCATAAATAGTGCCCTTGTGCATTAGGAGTTACGTGGAGTTGCGGCCTTCGAGGAATCGTAAGGCTCAGCGGAAACGATGGTAACGCTAATGGTGTTGCCGTTAGGTGCGGAGTACTGGCGGGTTTCGCCTTCCTGTGCGCCAACGACTGCTGCGCCGAGAGGCGACTGCTCGGAGTAAGTCTCCAAGTCTTTGTTGTCGGAAGCTGCAGCGCGGGTACCGATCAGGAAGGTTTCCTTATCGTTTTTGTCGCCATTGTAGTAAACGTGGACGACGGAACCGATGTGGGCAACGCCCTCGACGATGCCGACACGCTCGGTGGTGGAATTGGCAAGGATTTCGGAGATCTGCTTGATGCGAGCTTCTTCCTGATCCTGCATTTCGCGGGCTGCGTCGTAGCCTGCGTTTTCTTTCAGGTCGCCTTCTTCGCGACGCTCGTTAATTTCGGCGGCGACGACAGGGCGGTGAGCGATCAGAGCATTGAGCTCTTCTTCGAGCTTTGCCTTGGTTTCTGGGGTGATGTACTGCTTCTGGTTGTCAGCCATTTACTCTTCGTCCTTACACATTTGTATTTTGCATCCAGCCACGCAGGCGATCACGATTGAAGCCCCGGCAGGACTGTGCAGTCAGCGAGCGCGGGGCTAAAAGTCACCTAATGCATTCAAGCGTGGTATTTCTGGCAGATTCTAGCACAGTGCATGCTCATTGTGCGCTGCCGTGGCTAGCTCTGATCTAGGTAAAAGGGGATGTCGGTGGCGCACCCATATACGTCTCCGGATACTGCCGGTTCGGTGGTTTGAAGCTCTACATCGATTCGGCGGGTGGAGTCGCCTCCGGCGGGAAGGAAGATTTCTCGACGGCCTACTTCTGCAATGTCATAGTTCAGCGCGGTAACAATGCAGTAAGAGGGAACGGAGACGTCGCTACGCGTGATGTCTACAGTGAGCTTAAAAGTGTGATCGTCAATGACACGAACATTGGCTGTTTGGCCACTGATTTTGGTCATTTGTGAGTGCTGAACGTATTTTGCCAACGCCACTACGATTGCTGCCAAAATAACGACAAGGAGTACTGCCAAGAGCTTTCCTGATAGTGTGCCGCGATCTGAGGCGGCGGCAGCTGAGCCTGATGCGTATCGCTGACGCGGCTGAAACTGGGGCTGCTCAGAGCCATTCTTAGGAGTAGGCATCGTGAAAAGTTGCTCCTTGACGTGGATGAATTGCGCGATTGATCATTCCTGATCACCGCCCATGAGGGGGTGCGTGCCTCATTGTAGCCTTGTTCTTGCTCAGAACCGCAACGAGGGGCGCGAGACTGTATGCGACTTATGATTATTAGGGATCTAAATACAAAGTGTGATGCCGTAATAGTTCCAGCTTCTCATAGTGGGGTAAGTTGATACCCTTAGAGGGATGACAACTTAATTGCAACTGCGATGATTGCGCATTGTTAGCAATGTAGATCCCCAAGGTAAAAGGACTGTAACTATCATGAGCTCACCTTCATCTCCGGCACGTCTGCTTGCTATTCATGCCCACCCAGACGATGAATCAAGTAAGGGTGCAGCCACGATGGCGAAATATGTGGCTGAGGGGCATGAGGTCATGGTGGTGACCTGTACCGGCGGTGAACTTGGTGATGTGCTTAATCCGTCGCTTGATAAAACCGCGGTGGAGGGCAGAATTGCTGAGGTTCGCCGTGAAGAAATGGCTCAAGCAGTCAAAGAATTAGGCGTCCAGCATCGGTGGTTGGGGTATCACGACTCGGGTTTTCCAGAGGGCGAACCGCTTCCACCAGTTCCACCGGGCAGTTTTGCACGGGAAGATTCTGATGAAGTGGCGGCGAAGATCGTTGAGATTATTCGTGAGTTTCGCCCGCACGTAATCATTACGTATGACGAAAACGGCGGGTACCCGCACCCGGACCATCTGAAAGTTCATGAGGTATCGATGCTGGCGTGGGATCTGGCGGGTGACCCCGACTATCGTCTTGACCTAGGGCAGCCGTGGGCTCCGTTGAAGCTCTATTACACACATGGTTTTATTCGCCAACGCATGGAGATGTTCCATAATCTGCTGGTTGAGCAGGGGAAAACGAGTCCTTATGAGGAGATTTTAGATCGTTGGCTTGAGCACCGTGCAGACATCATGGCACGAGTGACAACGCAGGTGTATGCCGCAGACTATTTTGATCGTCGTGACGCCGCTCTTAAAGCTCACGCCACGCAAATTGATCCGGCAGGCACATTTTTTGCTACACCGATTGAAGCCCAACAACAATTGTGGCCTACAGAAGAATTTGAGCTGGCTCGCACACGCGTTTCTACTTCCTTGCCGGAGGATGATCTTTTTGAAGGAATCGATACCTCGGCAGATTAAGCTAGCAAACAGTGGCCTCTGCTTAGAGGTTTGTGCGCGTTACGCATAAGATGAATGCGATTACCGTACTCCGGCGAGTGGAAAGAAGTAGGAAGAACTGTGACACAGCAATTTGTGGACATAGCAAACACGGTGCTGATCGTGGCACAGCAAGATGGTGCTGGGCCAGTGGGGTCGGAATTTGGCAAAGCCTCACCCATCGGTTGGTTCGTCGTTGTAGCGCTGCTTGCCGTGGTGCTTTACATCGGATGGGCGTTTCGACGCCGCTACACGCGCATGCACCGTAGGAACCTATTTGCGCAAACTCACGGGATCGACCCGTTTGATCATGAGGCGATTGACAAAGCGATGGCTGAAGCAGGAGTTCTCGATCAAAGCAAAAAGTACTGGTTGTGATTACTTAAGGGAGTAGACATCATAATGCGCACACTAAAAAAGTTCTCTCTCCGCGACCTTGCTTATAACGCTGCATATCCTTTCTACGAGAAGCGATTGCTGCGAGAGATTCAAGGGGTGCGGCAGCCTGAGCACGTTGCCATCATGTGTGATGGCAATCGCCGGTGGGCTCGTGAGGCCGGATTTGCCGATGTTACCCATGGGCATCGCGTAGGTGCCAAGAAAATTGGCGAAATGGTGCGGTGGTGCGCGCATACTGATGTTGAACTCGTAACCGTCTACCTGCTATCGACGGAAAACCTTGGTCGAGCCTCCGACGAGCTACAGATGTTGTTCGACATCATTGGCGACGTCGTAGATGAGCTCGCTTCACCGGAAACCAATTGTCGCCTGCGGCTTGTCGGACACCTTGATTTGCTGCCTGACGAGGTCTCCCGCCGTCTCATACAAGCTCAAGACAGCACCAACGACAACACCGGAGTCTCCGTCAACGTTGCAGTAGGGTATGGTGGCCGCCAAGAAATCGTCGATGCGGTGCGCGAGCTTATCGACGCCGAAGCTGCGGCAGGAACAACAGCTACAGAAATGGCCGAGAAAATCTCCGTCGAGTCCATTTCTAAACACCTCTATACCTCAGGCCAGCCTGATCCTGATCTCGTGATCCGTACCTCAGGCGAACAACGCCTCTCTGGCTTTTTGTTGTGGCAGGCTGCGTATTCAGAAATCTGGTTCACCGATACGTACTGGCCAGCTTTCCGACGCGTTGATTTTTTGCGAGCATTGCGAGAATACTCAAAGCGAAGCCGTCGCTTCGGTAAATAACGCATACGCATTCGTCTTGTTTGAGGAGGAGGACTACTTCCCAGCCATGGTTCATGTTCGCTTCCACTCCATTTATGGCTCCACGGCACGCTACGCACACGAGCTAGCGTGCCGCTTGGGCACCACTGCTCGTGAGTTTGATACACCAGTTCCTCACGATGCACAGCCACTTGTAGTTCTTAGTCCCGTGCACGGTCCTAGCATCCCGGCGGTTAAATTTGCCCGCAGCGTTTCCTCACGGGAGATTGCCGTTGCTGCTGTGGGTATGACCCTTCCTAGTGTCGCTTGCTCCAAAGACTGCCTAGCGTCGATGGTGCCAGCTTCGTGGGGACGGTTCTATCTTCCTGGCAGCTTGAAGTATTCCACGATGCAACCGGCGCATAAGGCGACTATGGCGTCGATAGTCGCATTGGTGGCTGCTAAGCCAATAAAAAGCGCAAACGACAAGAGCATGATTTCTATGTTCCAACGCGATACCGATTGGGTAGATTTTTCCGAGCTGGACGCGATTGAGCGATGGGTGTTGGAACGTCAGAACCGCGCTTAAATCTTGCGCATGCGCACGCGAGCAACTTTGTGGTCTGCGCCTTTGCGCAACACTAGGGACGCTCGTACCCGAGTAGGCAGGATGTGTTCCACTAGGTTGGGTAGGTTAATAGTTTGCCAGATTCGTCGTGCTTCGTCGGTCGCTGCGCGATCGCCCATGTCGGCGTAGTGCGAGAAGTGGGCATTGGGGGCGCGAAATGCTAGCTGCCGGAGTTTCAGGAAACGATCGATATACCAGCGTTCGATGTCTTCGAGAGCGGCGTCGACATAGACACTGAAGTCAAACAGGTCGCTGACCGACAACGTAGGGCCGGTCTGCAAAACATTAAGACCCTCGACGATCAAAATGTCGGGGCGGCTGACTGTGACGCACTCGTTTTCTACACGGTCGTACAAAGTGTGGGAATACACCGGTGCTTTAACGTGTGCTTTTCCAGCTTTCACATCAGTGACAAAGCGCAGGAGTGTGCGCTGATCGTAGCTTTCTGGGAATCCTTTGCGGTCCAAAATGCCGCGTTTTTTCAGAATCTCAGTGGGGTAGAGGAAACCATCGGTGGTGACCAAATCCACGCGAGGATGTTCCTCCCATCGCTGTAAAAGGACTTGGAGTAAACGTGCAGTGGTGGATTTTCCTACTGCCACGGATCCGGCAACGCCGATAACAAACGGAATATGAGGTGCTTTTTCGCCCAAGAAGGTTTCGGTTGCCTGCGTGAGTTCTTGGCGCGCGTGGACTTGGAGATGGATTAGACGCGACAGTGGTAGATAAACCTCCGCGACTTCGTCGAGGTCGATGTTTTCTCCGATACCGCGTAATTCCACAACCTCTTGTTCGGTGAGAACTTGGGGCATCGACATGCGCAAATGACGCCACGTCTCACGATCAAAGTCGAGATACGGGCTGAGGTCTTTGTCGCGAGCCATGGGTTCTATTGTGCCTTCCGTAGCCCGTGAGGAAAAATTAGTGCGAAAAACACCATAAAGGGGAGCGGGGTATAGAAATCTATCAATGGTTAGACATATGGTTAAGATGCAGATATAGCGCAAAAGTCGCTTACTTGCGTTTCGCTCGCTAACATCCATGATGCGCACATATGACCACAAACGATGAAAGGGTTAGTGGCCTTAAGCCATGACAGATGACATCCGTTACCAATCGCTAACCGAGCTTGATCCAGAGGTTGCGGCTGCAATCACTGGTGAGCTTGACCGCCAGCGTTCCACGCTCGAGATGATCGCCTCTGAAAACTTCGTTCCACGCGCAGTTTTGCAGGCACAAGGATCCGTATTCACCAACAAATACGCTGAAGGTTACCCAGGGCGTCGCTACTACGGTGGCTGTGAAAACGCCGACATCGTTGAAGATCTAGCGCGTAACCGTGCCAAAGAGGTCTTCGGCGCCGAGTTTGCCAACGTGCAGCCTCACGCAGGTGCACAGGCTAATGCCGCTGTGTTGATGGCACTGGCCAACCCCGGCGACAAGATCATGGGCCTGTCCTTGGCTCATGGTGGCCACCTGACCCACGGCATGCACTTGAACTTCTCCGGAAAGCTCTATGAAGTTGCAGCTTACGAGGTGGAGCCTGATACCTTCCGCTTGGACATGGACAAGATCCGTGAACAGGCTTTGAAGGAGAAACCACAGGTTCTGATTGCAGGCTGGTCCGCATACCCACGCCACCAGGACTTCGCAGCATTCCGCTCCATCGCCGATGAGGTCGGCGCTAAGCTGTGGGTCGATATGGCTCACTTCGCTGGTCTTGTAGCTGCTGGTTTGCACCCATCGCCAGTCCCTTACGCTGATGTTGTTTCCACAACCGTTCACAAGACGTTGGGTGGTCCACGCTCGGGCATGATCTTATC
Organism: Corynebacterium rouxii; assembly: GCF_902702935.1. Taxonomy (NCBI): domain Bacteria; kingdom Bacillati; phylum Actinomycetota; class Actinomycetes; order Mycobacteriales; family Corynebacteriaceae; genus Corynebacterium; species Corynebacterium rouxii. Next base: position 865,094 of record NZ_LR738855.1, read on the forward strand.
CAAGCAGGAGTACGCCAAGAAGCTGAACTCCGCAGTTTTCCCAGGCCAGCAGGGCGGACCTTTGATGCATGCAGTTGCAGCGAAGGCTGTTGCCATGAAGATTGCTGCAACTGAGGAGTTCAAGGATCGCCAGCAGCGCACTCTTGATGGTGCTCAGATCATCGCCGAGCGATTGACTGGCGCTGACTGCAAGGCTGCAGGTGTGGACGTACTGACCGGTGGCACCGATGTCCACTTGGTCCTTGTCGATCTGCGTAATTCCCAGATGGATGGTCAGCAGGCTGAAGACCTCCTCCATGAGGTCGGAATCACCGTGAACCGTAACGCGGTTCCTTTCGACCCACGCCCACCAATGGTTACCTCCGGTCTGCGTATCGGTACTCCAGCTTTGGCTAGCCGTGGCTTCGACGCTGCAGGTTTCACCGAGGTTGCCGATATCATCGCTACTGCATTGGCACAAGGTGCCGGTGCTGACACCGAGCAGCTGCGCGCACGCGTCGCAAAGCTTGCCGAGCAGTACCCACTCTACGAGGGTCTTGAGGACTGGAAGCTCCTCTAAAGCTCAAGCAAAAGCCGCACATTGTGAAGGTCAAACCCCTTCAGAATGTGCGGCTTTCGTGTTTTATAACTTAGTTTTCGTCGTGATCGTTGCCGGTTACGGTAGCACGATTTTCTGCCAACGAAGTACGTGCAGCGCGAAGCCACTCCGGCTGATTCTCTAGGAGGGATTTGATCTCGGCGGTGGTCAAAGCCTTGTCCATGTCGTTACGCTTCAACGCGGTGATCGTGATGCCCAACTTCTGGGCTACCACTGGGCGTGGGTGTGGGCCATTACGGCGTAGATCTTGCAGCCACTGAGGCGGATTTGCTTGCAGTTCCACGAACTCGTCGTGAGTCAAAGCGTTGTTCTGGAACTCCTCTGGCGTGGCGGGCAGGAAGATGCCCAGCTTCTTTGCAGCGGTCTGCGGCTTCATTGCGGTGCCGGACGGCTTTCTTACAGATTCTTCATTCACAGGGTTAACGGTAGCATTGATTCTTATGCTGACACTAAGTTTCGCCACTGGAACCGAGCCGAATAAGTGGTTCACACGGTTTGAGGAACGCACCGACCATGGCGGATTGCGCACCCTAAGCGATGATGATCCCGTTGCTTTGCTTGCCGACGCTACCGCGGATCTAGCACTTGTTCGGCTCCCAGATTCTCGCGTGGACAACGACGACACCGTGCACGTGGTGGAGCTGTATCAGGAGTCGATGGGTGTGGCATTGCCCAAAGAACACACCTTGACGCTGCTGGACGTGGTAGAGCCAAGTGACCTTGAGGACGAGATGATTAACTACATCACCCCTCCTAGTCTTGAGGTTGACATCGCAGCTGTTCGGGCGCAATTGCAGGTGGTGGCAGCTAACGTGGGCGTGGTTATCGCTCCGCGGCCGCTATTGAAGGTGCTCAGCGGCAAGCTTGTGGAACATCGTGAGTTTAATGATCCTGAGCGATATGGACAGGCGCGTACTCGCATTGCTTTGGTGTGGAAGAAGGAGCGCGACGGCGAGGATATCCAAGATTTCGTTGGTATTGCGAAGGGGCGGACTGTCCAGTCGTCGAGGCAGTCGAATGCCAAGAAATTATCAGCTCGTGAAAAGACTCTGGCGAAGCAGAAGCGTCGACAAGAGGCAGGGAAGAAACCCGTGCGTAAGGGGGGTCGCCGTAAGCGCTAAGCGTACAAGGTGTGCAATTGCTGGGTATTCGCATACACTCGGTTGCTTTGGTACCGACGTTTCAGCAAGGATAGAAATTATGAACGCACCGTCGCAGCCCGATTTTGTTATCCGTCCATTGCGTAGGACGGACTTCGGTCAAGTTCAACAGATTTATCTTTTGGGCTTGGAAACTGGTCATGCCTCTTACGAAATTGAAGCCCCTAGCTGGGAAAAGTTTTCTACTTCAAAAATTGCAGAGACATTGTTCGTTGCCGTCGAGAAAACCGACGATTCCAAGGTTCTCGGCTGGGTATCCGCAGCCCCAATTTCCTCACGGACGGTTTTTAGGGGTGTTGTTGAGGATTCGATCTATATTCACCCAGATGCCCGAGGCCGTGGCGTAGCGGGAGCGCTCGTCGACAAGCTTATCGACGTCTGCCAGCATCTCGGATTCTGGGCAATCCACTCGTGGATCTTCCCCGAAAATGAAGGATCCGCAGGACTGCATGCGTCCCGCGGATTTGAAAAAGTGGGTACTTTCAGCCACCTCGCCAAGATGACATACGGAGAAATGGCAGGCCAATGGCGCGACACTGATATTTGGGAAAAACTGCTGCCCAAGCCAGAACTCGCTGATCATGAGGCAGCAGCTGTAGAGCCTTAAAACTAACGCTCGATGGTCTGGCTTAGCTCAGTTTCGTGAACGAGGGCAAGCAAGATCACCGCTAGAATCGACAACGGCGCGACTAGGAGGAAGACGGGGGTAAGCGCGTCGTTGTACGACACTGCAATGGCATCTTGAATCACCTGCGGTAGGTGGCTAACAAACGCAGGTGTGAGCCTACTTGCGCTTTGCAGCTTCTCGACGGCATCCATCGGGTATCCCTGAGCCACCGCCTGATGAACAGCCGTTGGCAGGTTTGTTCCGATCTGCTCTTTGAGATTGGTCAAGAACATGGATCCGATCAATGCTGATCCTACAGCGCCACCGACCTGGCGGAAGAAGTTGTTTGATCCGGTAGCAGTACCCACCATTGCGAGTGGGAAGGAGTTTTGAACGATCAGGACCAAGATTTGCATTGTGCAGCCGAGGCCCACACCGAAGATGAACATGTATATTCCAATGGTGACAAGGGAATCGTCGTAATGCAGGCGAGAAAGCAATACCAATGCGATCGACGTGATGATCTGTCCGATTAGTGGGAATGTCTTATAACGACCCGTGCGTGAAACAAGGTTGCCCACTCCGATTGAGGAGATCATAAGTCCAGACATCATTGTGATCATGGTCAGGCCTGCCTTGGTGGGGCTCATGTGGTGCACCATCTGCAAATATGTTGGCAAGTAGGCCATTGATCCGAACATGATGACACCGATAGCAAGGCCCGCGATCGTTGTGAGCGTGAAGTTGCGATTTCGGAAGAGAGTCATGGGGATCAAAGGATCGTCGACACGCAGTTCTACGGCGACAAAAATAATGCCGAAGACCACAAACGATGCAATAAGACCCACAATGATGGGGTCGCTCCAGGCATAATCGTGACCGCCCCAAGTGACAAATAGGACTAGTGAAGCCGTAGCGATGGCCATGGTGAGCGTTCCCCACCAATCCAGTCGGAACTTCACATCCTTGTTCGGCAGTGACAACAAGAACCAGATAGCGATGACCGCCACCGCTCCTAGTGGAAGATTAAGCCACAAGCCCCAGCGCCAACCTAGGCCGTCGGTAAACCAACCACCCAGCACAGGGCCTAGCACTGAGGACACACCGAAAACAGTGCCCATCACGCCCATGTATTTACCGCGTTCGCGGGCAGTGGTGACCTCGGCAGTGATCGCCTGTGAAAGAATCATCGACGCACCACCAGCAACGCCCTGAATAGCACGCGCAAGAATCAGCATCGACATTGACGTAGCCAACCCGCCAATGAGTGATCCCAGCATGAACAACAAGTTGGCAAAAATAAACAGCGGCTTGCGATTGATCACATCGCCCAGCTTGCCGAATAGCGGCATAGCGATAGTCTCACCCAGTAAAAATGCCGTGATAACCCACGACATGTGTTCCACGCCGCCAAGATCGCCCACGATAGTTGGCAGCGCAGTAGCAAAAATCATTTGCCCCAACGAACCCATCAACATACTGAGCATTAAAGCTGCAATAATCCAGCCCACAGGGTGATGGTGTGCGGCCGGTTCGCGCACATTTTCCGGCGACAATTGAGTACTCACGTTAAAGTCCTTTGTTGATCGTGCGAAGGTGGACCAAAGCCTCAAGGCACGATTCCTCGAGGGTGGAAAAACTAGCGGAAGGGCTGTCTGCCCATAAAGTAAAACCAAAGCGGATGGCGTAGCTGGACGAAAGAACAACTGCGGTTGCTTCAACATCCACATCCCCTCCTAGTCGGCGTTGTTCGGGGAAGCACTCGAAATAATCGCTGACCAGCGTCTTAAAATTGATAAACACCTTGTGGTACAAGGCGTTGTAGTTAAAGCTGCGCTCTGGATTGTTATGTCGAATTGCTTTTCTGCGCCGGATTATTTCCCCACGGGTGTGGGGGTCGAAATCCTTGCCCGAAAAAACAAGGTTCATGTGAAGCCGAATAACGGCTTCGGGGAGATCCTCATGCGGATGGGAAAGGAATTCTTCTCGCAGCTGCGGCAGGATATCGACTTGGGTGTCGCCGAAGACGGCGTTTTCTTTGGAATCGAAGTAGTTGAAAAAGGTTCGTTTGGAGATTTCTGCAGCGGCACAGATGTCTTCGACGGTGACGTTGTCGAATCCGTCGCGAAGCACGAGTGCGGTGGCTGCATCTTCTACGCTTATGCGGGTTTTGAGTCGCTTAGTGGCTCTTAGGGATGTATCTGGTTGCGTACTCACAGCAAGTAAACCTAGTATAAAAGTGCACTGAGTGCAAAAAGATAGTTTATGTGTCTACAAAACTGCAGGTAAAAGAAAGTGCACCTCTCAGTCTGAAGATGACTAGGAGGTGCACTCTGTTGTCAGATGTGACAGGTTAAAGGCTTACTTGTCGCGATCGGTGTTGGCCATTGCGAGAACGTCGAGGCGCTTGTCGAGCTCTTCCTCGGTGAGCTTTTCACCATCAACAAAGCCCAAGTCGATGACAGTCTGGCGGATGGTCTTGCCTTCCTTCAGCGCGGTCTTTGCCACCTTTGCTGCAGCTTCATAGCCGATAGCTGAGTTTAGTGGGGTCACGATCGATGGGGAAGACTCAGCCAAGGTGCGCATGCGCTCCTCGTTTGGCTGGATGCCGTCGACAAGACGCTCTGCGAAAACGCGGGCGGTGTTAGCCAGCAGACGAGAGGACTCGAGGACGTTGCGGGCCATCATTGGAATGAAGACGTTGAGCTCGAACGCGCCCTGTGCGCCACCGAAGGCGATAGCTGCGTCGTTACCAATAACCTGAGCTGCAACCTGGGTTGCAGTCTCACAGAGAACTGGGTTGACCTTGCCCGGCATGATGGAAGAACCTGGCTGGAGGTCTGGCAGGTGAATCTCGCCGAGGCCGGTCAGTGGGCCGGATCCCATCCAGCGGATGTCGTTAGCAATCTTGGTCAAGGAGACGGCAATGGTGCGCATTGCGCCGGAGAACTCGACCAGACCGTCGCGGCTTGCCTGAGCCTCAAAGTGGTTGACGCACTCGCGAAGTTCGGAAACGCCGGTCAGCTTCACGAGCTCGACAGTGACCTTCTGGCCGAAATCTGCTGGGGTGTTCAGGCCGGTGCCCACAGCGGTACCGCCGATGGAGAGCTCGCCAAGACGTGGCAAGCAGGCCTCGACGCGTTCAATGCCAGCCTCAATCTGGCGTGCGTAGCCGGAGAACTCCTGGCCCAAAGTAACTGGAACGGCATCCATCAAGTGAGTGCGGCCGGACTTAACAACGTTCTCCCATTCGGCTGCCTTCTTAGCTAGGGAAGCGTGAAGAACCTTCAGGCCTGGGATGAGGTCCTTGACGGCTGCTTCGGTTGCGGCGATGTGGGTAGCGGTTGGGAAGGTGTCGTTGGAGGACTGGCCCATGTTGACGTGATCGTTAGGGTGAACCTCAACACCGTTAGCCTTAGCGATCGAGGCGATAACTTCGTTGGAGTTCATATTCGACGAGGTGCCGGAACCCGTCTGGAAGACGTCGATAGGGAACTGGTCATCGTGCTTGCCCTCGGCTACCTCGGTAGCTGCGGCGATGATTGCGTCGGCCTGCTCTGGAGCTAGAAGTCCGCGGTCTTTATTAACCTGAGCGCAAGCGGCCTTGAGCAGACCCATAGCGCGGATCTGTGCGGCTTCGAGGCCACGGCCAGAAATTGGGAAGTTTTCAACCGCGCGCTGGGTCTGTGCGCGCCAGAGGGCGTCGATAGGCACCTTAACTTCACCCATGGTGTCGTGCTCGATGCGGTACTGCTGCTCAGTCATAAGTTGTATCCACCTTTGTCAGTAGAAGGTTGCAGAAATCTGTGCGCGTGGTAGCTCGGGTTAGCGGGACACGTGCACGCATGCCTACCAGTATGCCCAAAAACCAAGCCAAATGTGGCAAAGATGTGGGAAATACTGCTGGTGTGAGATGAATCGAGGGGAACGGGGCTGCGTAAGCTAAGAGAAACACCCCGTTCACCTGTGCTTAGGGCAAGGATGCGGGGTGTGGGTGATAAAAATTACTTTTTAGGCGCCGCTACTTCCGTGGGGAAATTTGGGAGTAATCAACCACAGAGTATTCCTGCAGTTTGTGCAGCTTGTGGGTGGATTCGATGAAACGAACGGTGCCGGACTTGGAACGCATAACGAGCGAGCGTGTGGTTGCGCCGTCGGCACGGTAGCTCACGCCACGGAGCATGTCGCCATTGGTTACACCGGTGGCAACGAAGAAGCAGTTATCCGACGAGACGAGGTCATGGGTTCCTAGAACGCGGTTGAGTTCGTGGCCAGCATTGCGGGCCTTAGCGGCTTCGGCGTCATCCTTAGGTGCGAGTACACCTTGGATTTCGCCGCCCATGCACTTCATGGCGCATGCGGTGATGATACCTTCTGGGGTTCCACCGGTACCCATCATGATGTCGACTGAGTTGGTGGCTTGGGCAGCGGCAACTGCGCCGGCGACGTCGCCGTCGCGGATCAAGCGTACCTTGGCGCCTGCCTCACGAATATCCTTGATGAGGTTGTCGTGACGTGGGCGATCCAAGACAACAACGGTGACTTGGTCTGGTGCGATGCCTTTTGCCTTGGCGACGGCCTTGATGTTGTACTCGACCGGTGCGTTGATGTCGATGGTGCCAGCAGCTTCGGGGCCAACGGCGATCTTGCGCATGTAGAACACGGCAGATGGGTCGTACATGGAACCACGCTCGGAGGCTGCCAAGACAGAAATGGCGTTAGGGCGGCCTTCAGCCATCAAGGTGGTGCCGTCGACTGGATCAACGGCGATGTCTACTGCTGCACCTTCGCCGGTGCCGACCTGCTCGCCATTGAAGAGCATGGGGGCTTCGTCCTTTTCGCCCTCACCGATGACTACAACACCGTTCATCTGAACCGAGTTGATGAGCTTGCGCATGGCGTCGACAGCTGCTCCGTCACCCTCGTTCTTCATGCCGCGACCGACCCAGCGGCCAGACGCCAGTGCAGCTGCCTCGGTAACACGAACCAACTCGAGGGCGAGGTTGCGATCTGGAATCTCTGGGTTGAGGTTGGTCATAAGGGAATGCCTCCTGTGGATGACGATAAAAACTCAATAGTGGGAACTGCTTATATGGTGACGCGAACAGCATAGCGAGGGGACATGGGGGAGATCCTCGCGAACACACGGTTTTTGTCTACCTGCCTAATTGTTGCAAAGCTATGTGAGAATTTACCGGAAAACCACACCTTAAAGAGGGTAATTGTGATCTGCAAGGCAAAAAATCTTAAAGGTAACCTTGCAGACACTTTCGATTACTGCGGCTATACCCATGTACGCGTATCCGCTGATTAACGCGCACTCATGCCATACTGTTGTGCGTGGCTGTAGAAAAACCTCGCATTTACCAAGGCGCCCGGGACATCATTTTGTCGCTCGGCTCGATTCTGCTCATTGTTGCAGTGACCATCGGTTTTACTGGAATGTGCAGCTTCGATCGTGGGAATAAAGATAACGCCCCTATTCAACGAGTAGACGCCCGCACCTTCCTCGAAATGGAAGCGCGTGGGGCGGACTTCGCTGTGCGATATCCAGGCGAGATCGGGGGCTGGCAGGCCAACTCGGCGCGGCGCATGACTATCGCCAAAGCAAGTGCCCCAGTCGTGGGATGGGTTGTCAACAAAGACTCGTATGTCCAACTTACTCAAACAGGCGTAAGCAAAGACGATGTCATTAAGCGTTACGACGGCAACCTGCGCACCCGCTCCGGAGAGCATTCTCTAGGAGGGAAGGTAGTCGAGGAATATAGCTCTGAAGATAGAGACGTCCGTGACATTTGGGTCGTCGATCTAGGAGATGCACGTGTGATTGTCAGCGGTGCAGCTCCCCGTGAGGAATTCGATCGCGTAATCACCAAAATGATCGAGGCGAGCCCATTGCCTGGACCCGCCTCACAATAATCGCTGGTTTTACTGCTCTTGGCCTTGGGATGTCTCGCCCAAGGCTTTTTCTATGCGCTGTTGCGCACCGTTGAGGTGTTCTTCGCATCTTTTAGCGAGTGCTTCGCCTCGTTCCCAGTAGGCGAGTGATTCGTCGAGGCCCATTTGTCCTAGTTCAAGGATCCGGACGACTTCTACTAACTCATCGCGTGCTTGTTCGTAGGAGAGTTCTTCTACTGGTGCAAAGGCGTTGGTTCCAGTTCCTTGACCGATGATGTCATGTGGCATGAGGAGGTGCGTCTTTCTGTTGTATGTCTTAGTCTGCTGGAGTTGTTTGCATTGCAGCGGCGGTGATGGAGCCGTCGGCAACGCGGATGCGTAACTGGCTGCCAGGTGGCGACATTCCAATGGTGGTCACTACCTCGGGAGCGCTGCCGTCTCGGGGCACGACTTGGATGACTGCGTAGCCTCGTGCCAATGTTGCCGATGGCCCAAGGGCTGCGACTTGTTGGCGTAGCGACGCCACTGTGGCGTGTTCAGTGCTGAGCATGTAACGCATATCGCGCCGGATAGAAGCAATTGACCGAGCAATCTCATCGCGATGCAGCGTGATAGCACGTACGGGATCTGCAAGGGCTGGTCTACTGCGTACGGCGGCAAGTTGTTGGCGTTCTTTGTGGACCCAGCCGCGTAACGCAGCAGCGCTGCGGGAGCGAAGCTCGGCGAGGAGCTGGCGTTCAGCAGCAACATCTGGAACCACTTTTTTGGCGGCGTCGGTAGGCGTTGCAGCCCGAAGATCTGCGATGTTATCCAAAACGGGATTGTCTGGTTCGTGACCGATGGCAGACACTACCGGTGTGTGCGCTGCAACGACGGCACGTTGAAGTGCTTCCTCAGAGAAGGGGAGAAGGTCTTCCACTGAGCCACCGCCACGGGCAATGATGATGACGTCGATGCTGGGGTCGGCGTCGAGACGCTGCAATGCCTCAATGATTTCGGGCACCGCGCGCGCACCCTGCACAGCAGTATTGATGACGGTGAACTTCACTTCAGGCCATCTACTGTGGGCAACTGCTAGCACATCGCGCTCGGCGGCGGAGCCACGACCCGTGATGAGTCCAATGTTGTTTGGTAAAAACGGCAATGGTTTTTTCAACGTAGGATCAAAAAGCCCTTCGTTGGCAAGTTGCTGGCGCAGCCTTTCAATGCGTGCGAGCAGTTCACCCACGCCCACAGGGCGGATATCGGTGACCCATAAGGAAAAAGAGCCACGGCCCTCATAAAACGCCGGCTTACCGTATACCACTACGCGGTCGCCGTCTTGAAGCCGACTAGGCAATGAGCGCAGTAATGAAGTAGCGCAGGTGAGCTGCACGCTGGCTTCAGCTTCAGGATCACGCAGGGTGATATAGGAAAACTTCCAGCTGGGTTTCATATTTAGCTGGGTTATTTGTCCTTCAACCCACAGATGACCTAATCGCTCGATCCAACTTTTTACCTTGGAATTAAGCTCACGAACAGGCCATGCACTTTCAGGTGCATTCGGTTGTGCAGCCAAACCTTAAACCCCCTTCTTCATGGCGAGCAACAAACTGTATTCAACAGGAACCAACACACAAGCATACGGCAGGAGAGCACACTCAGTGGGACAGTAGTTTAAGCTGGTGTGCATGACTTCACCCGATCAGCTCACCGCTTCTGAGTCCGCTGACACCGCCTCCGCACACAAGCGTGTGCTTGTCGCAGCCCCACGAGGCTACTGCGCCGGCGTGGATCGCGCTGTCGAAACCGTCGAAAAGGCCCTAGAAAAATATGGCGCGCCCGTCTACGTGCGTAAAGAGATCGTCCACAATCGTTACGTTGTGGACACACTCGCCGAACGCGGCGCCATCTTTGTCGATGAGACAACCGAAGCTCCAGAAGGCGCCCACCTAGTATTTTCTGCCCACGGCGTCAGCCCCGCCGTACACAAAGAAGCAGAAGCACTGAGCCTGAAAACTCTTGACGCAACGTGCCCCTTGGTCACCAAAGTGCACAACGAGGTGAAACGGTTTGCACGCGACGGCTACCACATCCTCCTAGTCGGACACGAAGGCCACGAGGAAGTTGAAGGCACTGCAGGGGAAGCCCCCGACGTAACCCACCTTGTCGACGGAGTTGAAAGCGTGGACAAACTCCCCGAATTTCTTCACGACGAAAAACTTATCTGGCTATCGCAAACCACGTTGTCTGTGGATGAGACGATGACAATTGTGAAAAAGCTCCATGAGCGCTTCACACATCTTCAAGATCCTCCTAGTGATGACATCTGCTACGCCACACAAAACCGCCAAGTGGCAGTCAAAGCAATTGCTGCGGAATCAGATGTTGTTATCGTTGTAGGTTCCCAGAACTCCTCGAACTCCAAACGACTGGTTGAAGTGGCCTTGCAAGCAGGCGCGGGTGCTTCCTACCTCGTCGACTACGCTCACCAGATCGATGAGTCTTGGCTCGATGGCGCCACCACTGTGGGCGTGTCTTCTGGCGCATCCGTGCCAGAGATCTTGGTGCGTGGAGTGCTGGAATTCCTTGACGAGCGTGGCTTCCACGACGTTAAGGAGATTACTACTGCGGCAGAAAAGATCACCTTCGCCCTTCCTAGAGATTTGCGCCCTTCGCGCACGTAGAGCGACGCAAGAGGCGCCACACATGGGATATGCGTGGCGCCTCTTGCGTTATAACTTTCGACCTTAACTGTATAAGTCGTCGTCGAAAGTACGAGTCCTATGGATTTCTGGATCTGGATTTACTAGGCGACGAGTCAAATCACGCTCGGCGGCCTCACGCTGAGCTGCAGTACGTGTAGGCCTTGGCGCGAACGATTTAGCACCTGTTTGTTTCTGTTCTTGCCTACGCCGCATCAGCTCTTCAACAGTCACACTGTTGTCGCGGCGAGATCGGCTGCTGGCCCGAGTGCGCTGCGGTTTGCTGGAACGTTGTGCTTGGGTACGAGCCTTCGACGCTGCCGTATAATTCCGACGGTCAGTCTCGCTTTGAGCGCGTCGAGTTCGCTCCGCGATAGTGGTAACGCGCTTATATTTGCGTTTGAGAAGTGACACACGAAGATAAGCAATCAGTCCCGCACCGATGGTCGTTGCCGCTAGGAGGGGGAAATGCTCAGTAATGGGATAAACAGTAGTAATAAGCTGCGTTGTGCTAAAAGGCGTTCCTTCAGCCGCTGAGCTTTTGACAATGAGCCATGCTGTGGCAAGAATTCCTACGCCGAAAAATAGCGGCAGGCTTGCCACGAGGAGAAACAGGCCACTGGGAAGGGTAAGTAGCGCAGTAAACAGCGAGAAAGCAACAAAGATCGCGAGAAATGGCCATCCGACGCTGCCGGTTGCTTGAGAAATAAGCAGCCCAGTGACCATCGCGGCTGTCATAAGAACAAGAGAAGACCACAAGGAGATGCCAAAAAATTGGTCATTGGCATAGGTGGTGTGTGCCTGGCTGTGGCGTTTATGTTCTGTCTTGTTCTGCACGGATGTTTATCCTACTCAAGGGGATCTGTGGTTGGGAACTTTTGCTGTGGGCGTGTGCCCCAGAAATCAGGGCTTATGGAACAGGTGTGTGAGGTCGCTAATTTTGGCTTTTAGGCTCTGCAACACGACAGCGTGCTCGTCTTCCGGTTGAGGTTCTGCGTCTCTAGGAGGGGGAGAGGACTGCTTATAGTGAGATTTTAGTTTTGCTGCGATGAGTTCTTGGTTTTTTTGTTCGCCGAATTTTCCGGTGATGGAGCCTGCCCGTGTAACAAATTTGATGTCGTCGGCGGTTTTTTCACCGGCTCGTAGCGCTGTCATGTCTTGGAGGTAGCGGAATAAGACGGCGATCATGGCTGCGGTGGGCACTGCGAGGAAGGCCCCGACGATACCGAAGAGGCTGCCGCCGAGGGTGACGGATACCAAGACGACCACTGGATGCAAGTTCATGGCGCGAGATTGCAGGATGGGGGAAAGCACATTGCCTTCGAGCTGTTGGACTGCGAGCACAATGATGAGTGTGATCACGGCCTTGGTAAGGCCTAAGGACACAAGTGCTACGAGGACGGCGAGAGTTCCTGCGACAAAGGCTCCGACGATGGGGATGAATCCAGCGATGAAGGTGAGCACCGCGAGTGCGAGTGCCATGGGTACGCCTAGGAGGAGAAGGCCGCCGCCGATGGCTACGGCGTCGACAAGCGAAACAAGTGCTTGGGCGCGTACGAATCCGCACAGAGTGATCCACGATCGTGCGAGGAGCTCCGTGAGGTGCCAGCCTGCGCGCTTTCCGACGATTCCACGTACCCATGGCAGGAATTTTTCGCCGTCTTTGAGGAAGAAGAAGGTTAAAACGAGGACTACGCCGAGGGTGACGAGTACGGATGTTGCCACTCCTAGTCCAGAGAAGATTTCACCAGCGATGGTGCCGCTTTTACTTTGGAACCATCCGGCGGCGGCATTGATGCGGTCGTTGAGTTCTTCAGAATCGAGGCTTAGCGGTGGTCCTTGTAGCCATAGTTGGATCTTTTGGATTCCTTCGAATGCTTGGAAGTAAAGGGTTTGAGATTGTCGTCCTACATCTGGGGCGATAATCCAGATCAGGAACCCAAAGAACCCAAAGCTGGCCAAGATGCTTATCAGCGCAGCGAAACCACTGGGTATGCCTTTGCGACGCATCCAGATTGTTGGTGGCCATAGTACGGTGCAGACGATGAGTGCCAGAATGACGGGCAGTATTCCGCGCCAGACCTGCTTGAGTAAATACCAAGTAGCAAATGCGGTGGCTGCAATGATGAGAATGCGGATACACCAAGTGGAGAGAACTTTAACGCCGTGCGCTATGACTTCTGAGCGGTCGATGCGGGCGTGGTCGTCGTGGGGAGACATGGCCTCGAAGACATCGGTTGCCTCGGTAAAAGATCCGGTGTTCTCGGCATGAGGTGGTGTCGAGCTTGGTGCGGATTCTTCTGGGGTGGGAATGTCGGAAGTCACAGCAATTATTGTGCCTCATCGCATGCGTTAGCGTGGAGAGCAATGCCCAAGGGGGGATGGCTTTTTCTATGCCATCCCTCGTGGGTGCTAAGAGGTGTGCTCTTGAGCAATCAGTACGTCGTCAGTGGCGAAGTCGTGTTCGCCGAGGATTCCTGAGGTTTCATCGGGATGTTTGATCAGGGTGATGAGGGCGAGTACGAGTCCGCCCCAGATGACGATGATGAATAAGAGCATCATTAGGATAGCTGCGGTAGACATTAGTGCAGTTCCTCCTTGCTGTATTGCTCGATCGCAAAGCCCGCGATACGACGTTTCCCGTGTTTTCCGTGGTCATATTTTTGCGGCTTATTAGGAGTGCGCTCTTTTTCCGTCTCTACGCCGAAATCGGACCCCGGTGGGCCGTCGATAGGCGTGTTACGAGGCCAGCCAATCATCGACATGACGATGGAGCTGACGATGATGAAGGCGATGACGCCCCAGCCGAACCAAGCAACTTGAGTACTGGTGTATCCGCCATAGGGCTCAGAAATCAGGCTGGCTAGTTCTTGGAAGAGGGTAAAACCTAAAACCAACGTGGTCACATTGACCACACAGATACGCCAGAGCGTGCCTACGCGGAAAGACGACACCATGTTCAGGTGCAGAGAGAATTCATCGATTCGACGCAAGATCCAGTCGATAATCACAATGCTGATGAGTGCGATGGCAACAATGCCGACATTGTTGGTGAACTTATCCATGATGTCCAACGTGGCCAGGCCTGACGTAGTAGCAAATAAGACAATGGACAAGCACGCCATGAGGATACCCACGGTTACTGCCGTTGCTTTCCTTGACAGGTTCGTTTTATCTCGTACGCCAGAAACCACAACCTCTAGGAGGGAAAAGAGGGAAGTAAAACCAGCCACGGTAAGCGAACCGAAGAACAAGATGCCAAACAGGGCTCCAAATGGCATTTGATTAATGATGGTGGGGAACGCGACGAACGCTAGACCAATTCCGGATGTTGCTACCTCGTTGACGGCAACATGCTGTTGAGTTGCCATAAAACCCAAGGTGGCAAAGACGCCGATTCCTGCGAGCACTTCGAAGGAAGAGTTAGCGAAGGCTGTCACTAGACCGGTGCCGGTGAGGTTGGAGCGTGGCTTGAGGTAGGAGGAGTAGGTGAGCATGATACCGAATCCCACGGAGAGCGAGAAGAAGATCTGCCCGTAGGCTGCTACCCATACGGTGGGGTCTTTAAGTGCTTCCCAATGTGGGGTGAAAAATGCGTTGAGGCCGGTGGCGGCGCCGTCGAGGAAGAGGGCGCGAATGACCACGATGACAAACAGCACGGTGAGGATAGGCATGAAGACCTTGGACACTCGACCGATGCCAGCATCTACTCCCATAGCAAGGACGATGATCGCTGCGATCCATACTAAGGCGAGGGTAATGGTGATGGGGCCTACGAAGTCGGTGGAAAACGTTGCGGTTTTATCGAACTGGAGGAAGTCACCAAAGAAGTATGCGTTGGGATCATCACCCCATGCCTGGTTGATGGACTTGACGGTATAAAGCGCTGCCCATGCGATGATCGCGGCGTAGTAAATGGTGATAAAGAAGGCGATACCGAGCTGGATCCAGCCACCGACTTCTGCCCACCGCTTGATACGTCGAAACGCTAACGGCGCTGAGCCACGGTAGCGGTGGCCGATGGCAAAGTCGAGGAACAGCAGTGGGATTCCGGCGGTGAGAAGCGCGATGAGGTAAGGCAAGAGGAACGCTCCGCCACCGTTTTGGTAGGCCACATAGGGGAATCGCCAAATATTGCCCAAGCCAACAGCCGAGCCGATGGCAGCGAGAATAAAGACCCAGCGTGAGGAAAACACCTCACGGCGCTGGCCTTGCTCACGTGTGCTTGTCATGAGCGCACCTTTCGTACAAACACCCAGACGCTCAGTGCGCGGTGTGAAGGAATGCAAAACGAGCCTCTCTTTTTCCGTGGGGAATCATTGCGGCTGAAAAGGTGGTGCTGCCGAAGTTTCTAGGAGAGGGTAAATAAGGTATGCCCTATGGGTGAGGTAACCTTGCGAGGGAGTGAGGTGTATTAAAGGTAACACCTTTTATCCCGTTGTGTGAGATTTTTCAAGATAATAATCTCATTTTTGCGGGAGTGGATGTTAAGCGTTGCGACGCTATCTGTGATAGCTCCCCCTGATGTACGTGCACAGCGCTGGTGGGGAGCCATTTTGCTGCCTGCTTGCTAGGATGATCGTTCGTGAGCCTTACACTTGGAATCGTCGGCCTGCCCAATGTTGGCAAGTCCACGCTATTTAATGCCCTTACCCGCAACGACGTTCTGGCGGCGAACTATCCCTTCGCAACCATCGAGCCCAACGTTGGTCTTGTCGAGCTTCCGGATGCTCGCCTGAACCGTCTCGCAGAAATCTTCCAATCGGAACGCATCTTGCCTGCTACGGTCTCCTTTGTTGACATCGCCGGCATTGTGAAAGGTGCTTCTGAGGGTGAAGGCATGGGCAACGCCTTCCTAGCGAATATCCGCGAGGCAGACGCCATTTGTCAGGTCGTTCGCGCATTTGCTGACGACAACGTGATCCACGTCGACGGCCGTGTTGATCCCAGCTCAGATATCTCTGTGATCAATACCGAGCTGATCTTGGCAGATCTACAAACAGTAGAAAAAGCGCTGCCTCGTCTTGAAAAAGAAGCCCGCAAGAACAAAGATCTTGCTGAAACCGTGGAAGCAACCAAGAAGGCACAGGCCATCCTTGAAGACGACCGCACCTTATTCGCAGCATCCAAGAACGGCGAGATTGATCTCGCCCTGGTCCGCGAACTACACCTCATGACGGCTAAGCCTTTCCTCTACGTCTTCAACTCCGATGAAGAAGTACTGACCGACGATGCCCGCAAGCAGCAATTGCGTGACCTCGTAGCCCCTGCCGAGGCCGTCTTCCTCGATGCTAAGACTGAGACTGAGCTCCTCGAACTCGACGAGGACGAAGCCCTCGAATTGCTCGAGTCCGTTGGCCAAACCGAACCTGGTCTTGCCACGCTCGCAAAAGCCGGCTTTGCAACCTTGGGCCTTCAGACCTACCTCACTGCAGGCCCCAAGGAATCACGTGCATGGACGATCAAACAGGGATCTTTGGCACCTCAGGCTGCTGGCGTGATCCACACCGACTTTGAAAAGAAATTCATCAAGGCCGAGATCGTTTCCTTCGATGATCTCGACGCTGCAGGTTCCATCGCTGAAGCCAAGGCTCAGGGCAAGATGCGTATGGAAGGCAAAGACTATGTCATGCACGACGGCGACGTGTGTGACTTCAAGATCGGTGGCTAGAAACCATAGCTGTTAAAAAACCGCGCACCTCCTAGAGAAAAGGAAGGTGCGCGGTTTCTTTTGCGGGGACGGTTTTAGTGCTTCTTCCTGTGGAAGGGCACGATAACTGCCACCACGATAAAGCCCAAGATGAGGCCGAAGATCAGCGATCCCACTGTTTCTGTTGTCCACGCCACGGCGCCACCTAGGTGTTCCACGTTATGCACCAAGTGATGGATTACATCGTGGGGTGCATGCCACAGGTTGAGCGAATCTAACCCGCCGATAACGATATGGCCGCCAACCCAGAGCATGGCGAGCATACCGATGAAAGAAATAGCGTTGAGAACCACAGGCATGGCCTTGACAAGTCCGGCACCGAAGGCGCGAGCGGCACCGGAGTCTTTATGCTGATAGAAGATTCCTACGTCGTCGAGTTTGACTAGGAGGGCGACGGCTCCGTATACCACGGCTGTAATAAAAATACCGACTGCAATAAGAACGGCCGCTTCCATCCAGATGGTTTGGTCTGCGACTTCATTAAGCGAGATCACCATGATTTCTGCAGAAAGGATCAAGTCGGTGGTGATAGCACCACGCACAAGCGTGTTTTCGTCCTTTGCGCCGGCTTCTTCTTCGCTGGAATGTTGTTTTCCGGTCACCATCTCCCAGACTTTTTCAGCACCCTCGAAGCACAAGAATGCGCCACCTAGCATCAAAATGGGGGTGAGTGCCCAGGGGGCGAGCGCGTTGAGTAGGAGGGCGATGGGCAAGATAATGCACAGTTTGTTTACCAGCGAGCCTTTGGCAATACGCCAAATGATGGGGAGCTCTCGGGCGGGGGTAACACCGCGGACATATTGTGGGGTGACGGCTGTGTCGTCAACAACTACGCCCGCTGCTTTGGCGCTGGTTTTTGCCGCTGCTGCAGCAACATCGTCGACGCTTGCCGACGCGGTGCGCGCGATCAGCGCAACATCATCTAAAAGGGCAGCTAGGCCACCGGCCATGGGAAACCTCAATTTCGCTTTGCGACATGGTCAACTTTCCTCCTAGTCTACGTTGCAGAACTGCTCTATTGTCGGTGGCATGCATATTGTGATCGTTGGTGCCGGCGCAGTCGGCGGGTTTTTTGGTGGTTTGTTGCACGAATCGGGCACGAAGGTCACTTTTGTTGCCCGTGGGGAATCGCTGGACGCGCTGCAGCGCCGCGGCATGAGGCTTCACGACGCCTCCGGTGTGCGCGACATTCGCGTTCCAGTGGTAGAAGACCTAAGCCACGTCCCCGACGCCGATGTGGTGATTTTGGCGACTAAGACCTTAGGCAGCGTAGATTTGCCTAAAAATCTTCCCAAGAATGCCGTGTTGGTTACCACTCAGAACTCAGTGGAAATGCCCCACATCGCTGTAGAAGCGCTGGGTGTCGACCGAGTAATACCAGGCGTGGTACGTAGCTTTTTAACCAAGCGTGGTCCAGCCGAAGCCGAGTTCTCAGGCGGGATTTTTACGTTCACCTTCGGGAGCATGAGCGAGGTGACGCGTGGGGTCGTCGATAAGCTGGCCCATGCCTTAGAACGTGCCGGTATCGAGCCTGTGGTACACCCTGCGATCATGACCGACATCTGGTTCAAAGCGATGTTTGTTACCTGTTTTGGTGCTCTAGGTGCGCTGGTCAATCAACCTTTAGGAGTGGTACGAACCACCTACCGTGATGATTTCGAGGCTCTCATCCGCGAGGTTGTAGCAGCCGGTCAAGCACATGGGGTGGATTTTCCCGAAGATGTGGTTGATCGTGTGTTGGCGTTTGCCGACGCTCAGCCGGAGGGTGCCACCAGCTCTATGCAGCGTGATCTTGCCGACGGCCTTCCTAGTGAGCTCGATGCTCAAGTTGGTGCTGTAGTGCGCATGGCCCAACGCGTCGGTGTTGATGCTCGCCTCCATCACCTTGTGGGCAACGTACTTTCTCATAACCAAAACGCCTGAGTATGCTTTAAACGCACATATCTTATAAACCACGGGTGCTGGACGGCAGAGAAATGCCACAAAGCTGAGACAGAGCGAAAAATACGTGCACGCCCTGAACCGTCGAACCTGATCCGGGTAATACCGGCGATAGGAAGAATAATGAACCGATCGAAGAATTCTTGGCGCGTCATTGACATCGTGATCGCCTCCGTCATTGCTATTGCAACCGGTCTGCTGTTTTGGGTGTGGAACACCATCGGCTATGCGTGGTACTCAGCTGCCGATGCTTTCACCCCTGGCTTTGGCGGTATCGCTGTGGGAATCTGGCTCATTGGTGGTGTTTTAGGCGGCCTGATTATTCGTAAGCCTTTTGCAGCTATCTACGTCGAACTCATTGCTGCCTGTGTGTCCGCAGGTATTGGCAACCAGTGGGGAATCGAGACGATTTACTCAGGTCTTGCGCAAGGCCTAGGAGCTGAACTCGTGTTCGCCTTCTTCCTCTATCGACGCTTCGGACTGCTCGTTGCAGCGCTTTCTGGCGTAGGAGCAGCCGTCGGTGCCTTCGTCCTCGAGCTTTTCACTTCCGGAAACCTTGCTAAAACCGCTGCCTTTAACCTGACCTACTTAGGCAGCATGGCTATTTCTGGTGCGATACTTGCCGGCGTGTTCGGCTATCTCCTAGTCAAGGCGTTGGCAGGAACTGGAGCACTGGACCGTTTTGCGGCAGGTAGGGAATCCCGCGCGCTGGTCTAACCATCGTTTCTCTATCTGATTTTTCTTGTACACCAAAAACTTGCGGCCGCTGTGACCACCACAGTGGCCGCAAGCCATATATCAGGGTGGGTGAGCTCAATAGCCATCGCCGCGCCAAACAATGGAGCCCGTTGCGCAATCGCCAGCACGATAGCGGCAGCAACCAACGCCATGACCGCGTGCGGGGCACCAAAAAGGACCGCGACGCACACGCCAGCGGCCGCGCCAACAGCAAGCGAGGGAGTAAGCACACCGCCAACGGCTCCCGCACGAATGCACACAAGCGTGGCCGACATTTTGACTAGGAGAAGTGCACACGCCATCAAAGCGGTGATGTCCGTGCCAAAGGCAACATCGAGTACGAGCTGGCCGTTGCCATGAACCGCAGGAAACCACGTTCCCACCGCATACGTGGTCGCAAGTGCTAGCGGAAGAGTAATCACAAGCCAAGGGCCGGTATAACGACGTTGGAGCTGAGTGACCGTCAGACGACGCCACACCACAGCAACCACTGTGGCAACAATAGTCACGACTAGGAGGGGGAGAAGGTCATTTACTCCTAGAGTTTCGTGGGGAAACGCATACAGCGGCGCTGGAACCACGGGTGCGGCGACTGCGGTGGCGATTGTGCATACTGCGATGGTGGTAGCAACGGTGGCGCGATCGCGTCGCACGGGGAGGAGCTCGAGGACGAAGAGCATTCCGGCAATGGGTACGTGGTACATGGCTGCAAGACCGGCGCCGGCTGCGGCAGCGAGCAACCGGTTACGACGTTGAGCATCGGCGTCGGTACGGGTGTGGATGATGCGTTCTGCGATAGCGGCGGCTAGTTGTCGGGGTGCTTGTTCTTTGCCGAGGGAGGCACCGGCGGTGACAATGAACAGTTGTAGGAGGGCGTCGGCAAGCGTGCGCCACCAAGGCAGCTGGGTTTCGGTAGACAGCGCTGTGGTAACTGAGACGATGGGGCCGCGCCGGCGTAGTGCCCACCAGCAGATTCCTGCTAGTGCTCCTACTCCTAGGCTAATCACTGCCATGGTGGATTGGGTGACGTGGGCGAGCTGGTGTTCTGCGGTGTGAAGGAGGAGTGTGGTGAGGATCCCGATGAGCCCGGTGGCTGCGCCGACAGCGATGACGCCGGTGATTTCTTTAATGATTGCGTTCCTACTCACCTTTTCAGAATGACACATCGGCGCGTTCCGACTACGATCAACGCCGGTGCACACACGAGATGCCCGGGTGCCATGTGCTTGCTGTACATGGCTGAGACGGCTGTTTTGCCGAACCGTAGAACCTGATCTGGGTAATACCAGCGATAGGAAGACTTCATACTGTGACTGATCATGTCATCGCCCATGCGTTTAGTTTTCGGCATGCGAGTAGGCGCAATCCTGCACTTGTCGATCTTACGTTCAGGATTCCCCGTGGGGAACGAGTTTTGCTTTTAGGCGCATCTGGGTCCGGTAAATCAACATTGCTGGCTGCTATCGCAGGTGTTTTGGCTGATGAGGACGGCGAGCATAGTGGCGAACTTGAAGTATCGGGAATCCCCAGCATGGTGTTGCAGGACCCAGATTCGCAGGTAATTTCCTCCCGTGTGGGCGATGATGTGGCCTTTGGATGCGAGAATATGTGCGTTCCGCGCGATCAGATTTGGACGCGAGTTACCCAAGCATTGTCGCTGGTGGAGCTCGATTTACCGGTGGATCATCCCACATCTGAGCTCTCTGGTGGCCAAAAACAACGCTTGGCGCTTGCAGGTGTGATCGCTATGGGGGCAGACATTGTGCTTCTCGACGAGCCCACCGCCAATCTTGATCCAGAGGGCGTTAAGGAGGTGGTGTCGAACATCAGCAGGGTAGTAGATACAACCGGTGCGACCATGATCGTCGTGGAACATCGTGTGAGCACATGGCTCGATCATGTTGATCGCATTATCGCACTAGGACCTGATGGCAGGGTACTTGCCGACGGCCCCGCCCGCGACGTGATCGCCACCCACGGCCGCGAGCTCAGCGAATTGGGAATCTGGGTACCAGAAAACGATCCCGAACTGCCACCGGCGCTGCATTCTACGCATACCGAAACAGTGATACGTGCGCATGAACTTACCGTTGGCTGGAACCACCCGCTAGGAACGTACAGCTTTGATATTCCCGCTGGTGCCTCCACAGTAATCACCGGTGCTAATGGAAAAGGAAAATCTACCCTCCTACTTACCCTTGCAGGGCTGCTGCCCGCACATGGTGGACGTGTCGAGGTCGCTGCTGCCATCGCCCGTGGTCTAGGGCCAAACCCATTGTGCTGGAAATCCAAAGAGTTGAGCTCACGGTTTGGATTTGTGTTTCAAGATCCTGAGCACCAATTCGTTGCCGCAACAGTTCGTGAGGAAATGCGCGTGGGGCTTCGCGATCCCCAAGACTTCGCTAGGGCTGACATGCTCCTAGAGCGGCTTGGTCTTGATCATTTAGCTGAGGCCAACCCTTTCACCTTGTCGGGCGGGCAAAAACGCCGACTATCCGTAGCAACCATCTTGGTCAACACACCTGATGTGGTGTTCCTCGACGAACCCACCTTTGGGCAAGACCGCACGACTTTTATCGAACTAGTCACACTGCTGCGAGAACTAGCCGATGCTGGCACCACGGTTGTGTCTATCACCCACGATGAGCTCTACCGCCGCTACTTGGGCGATAAGGAGATCGCACTATGAACCTTCTCAGCGCCACTAATCCCGTTACCCGAGTCGCAGCACTCATGTTGTTGACCACCCCGCTATTACTCAGCGTCGATGTTGTATCAGCGGCCGTATCCCTAGTACTAACGATTGTGCTGTCACCACTTGCAGGAGTTGGAGTGGGCACGCTGCTGCGTCGAGGGTTCCCGCTTCTCATTGCAACGCCCATCGCCGGAGTATCTATGGCGCTCTATGGCCGCCCCGAAGGACACGAATACTTCTCCTTCTTGTTCGCCCATATCACCGATAATTCCCTCCAACTCGCCGCAGCCATCATGCTCCGTGTGCTGGCGGTGGGGCTACCCGCTGTCGTCCTACTGGCACACATCGACCCCACTGAACTAGGAGATGGGTTGGCTCAAATCCTGCGCCTGCCACACCGTTTCGTTATTTCAGCTGTAGCAAGTACTAGGATGATCAGCCTTTTTGCTAGAGACTGGCAGTCGATGCGACGTGCGCGCCGGGTGCGGGGTATCGACGATTCGAATCGAATTCGCTCGGGTTTTTCTATGGTGTTTGGGCTGTTGGTGTTGGCTATTCGTCGTGGCTCCAAGTTGGCTACTGCCATGGAGGCGCGCGGTTTTGGTCGGCGACCAGAACGGACATGGGCACGGGAATCCACCGTGGGTGCCGCTGATGCGATGTTGTTGCTGGTGTGCTTGGCAGCGTCGACAAGCGCGATCGTGGCGGCGGTCGTTACGGGAAGTTTTAGGTTTCTCGGCGCATGATCGTGCTTATCGACGGCCCCTCCGGTTCTGGGAAAACCACCTTCGCGGGATTTCTTGGGGAGATTTTAGGAATGCGTATTGTGCATTTTGATGATCTGTACCCAGGATGGCATGGGTTGGCTGCTGGAGTTGAGATTGTTACTGCCCTCCTAGAGGGGGCGGGAGGGTATCACCGTTGGGACTGGGAGAACGACACCGCGGGGCCATGGGTGGAAGTGTCCGAACGGAATCTTATTATCGAGGGGGTGGGAAGTCTTGCCCCCAGCGTTGTTCGGGCGGCGCGACAGCACGGTTCAGTATTGACCATGCTGTTTGATGGCCCTGAGCAGATACGACGGCAAAGGGCGCTTGCCAGGGATCCTTTTTATGAACCATGGTGGGATATGTGGGCTGCGCAAGAAGCTCGACATTTTGCGACGGTAGAGACGCCGGATGTGACACGGGTATTCTTGGCGGGGGCACTTTAGGGGGTGATCATGTCGACGCTACGTCCTTATTGTGAATGTAATCACGTCTTATTAAAAATGCAGGTCTAAGGTATTTTTAATGAATTAAACCTATTGTTTGATAGTTTTAGTGACCTGAAGGGGTCTTTATGGCTTAGCCGTGATGTGCGTTACGGGATAGGATCTTGCTCAAGCAACGATAGTTTCCCTCTAGCCATATGCGCGGATGCTGTTGCGAATGATGTCCACATCCCTTGGGAGGTCTCACATGACGCTAAAGAAGACTTTCGCCGTTGGCATGACCGCGGCACTAGCTCTAGGCCTGACTGCCTGTTCTTCGGATTCCTCGTCCGGAAGCACTGGCGGCTCGGGTGACAACTATGTTTTGGCAAACGGATCAGAGCCACAAAACCCTCTGATTCCGGCCAATACGAACGAGACCGGTGGTGGCCGTGTCATCGACATCATCTATGGTGGTCTCGTCTATTACGACACCAACGGAAAAGCCCATAACGAGCAGGCAGAGTCCATCGAGCTTGAAGGCGATCGCACCTACAAGATCACCTTGAAAGATGACCTGAAGTTCTCCGATGGTACCCCAATCAAGGCAGAGAACTTTGTTAAGACGTGGAACTATGCTGTCGCCAACGATCAGCTCAACGCCTCCTTCTTTGAAGGTATCAAGGGCTTTAAAGAAGGTGTCAAGGAGCTCGAAGGCCTCAAGGTAATCGACGACAAGACTTTCACCGTTGAGCTTGCTCAGCCAGAATCCGACTTCCCATCCCGTCTGGGTTACTCTGCTTTCTTCGCACTGCCAGATGTAGCTTTCGACGACATGGCGGCATTTGGTGAAAAGCCAGTATCCTCCGGTCCTTACAAGCTAGCGGAGTGGAACCACAACGAGTCTTTGACCATTGTTCCTAACGAGGAATACCAGGGTGATCGCAAAGCGAAAAACGACGGTGTGAAGTTCGTCTTCTATGCCTCCCAAGACGCTGCATACTCCGACCTGCTTGCAGGCAACTTGGATGTTCTCGACCAAATTCCAGACTCCGCATTCGCCACATATAAGGATGAGCTAGGCGATCGCGCGGTTAACCAGCCGGCAGCTGTCTTCCAGTCGTTCACCATTCCAGAAAAGCTGGAGCATTTCTCCGGTGAAGAAGGTGCACTGCGCCGCGCAGCAATCTCTCACGCAATTAACCGTGAAGAAGTCACCAAGACCATCTTCCAAGACACCCGCACCCCAGCTAAGGACTTCTCCTCGCCAGTCGTAGACGGCTACAAGGAAGGTCTGAAGGGCTCTGAGGTAGTCAAGTTTGATTCCGCAAAGGCAAAGGAACTGTGGGCTCAAGCTGACAAGATCTCCAAGTTCACCGGAGAATTCACTATTGCTTATAACTCTGATGGTGGCCACCAGTCGTGGGTTGATGCAGTAGCAAACCAACTCAAGAACAACCTTGGCATTGCGGCTAGCGGTAAACCATACCCAGACTTCAAGTCGCTTCGCGATGAAGTCACTAACCGCACCATTACCGGAGCATTCCGTACCGGTTGGCAGGGTGACTACCCACTGCTCGGTAACTTCTTGCAGCCTCTCTACGCTACGAACGCAAGCTCCAACGGTGGTCAGTACAGCAACCCTGCATTTGATGCCAAGTTGAAAGAAGCAGCAGGCGCTAAGTCTGTTGAAGAAGGCCTCAAGCTTTACCAAGAAGCAGAAGAAATCCTCTTCAAGGATCTGCCTGTAATCCCACTGTGGTACGCAAACGTCAACGGTGGCTCTTCTGACAAAGTCTCCAACGTGATCTTCAACTGGAAGTCCGTTGCAGCATACGAACAGATCACCAAGGGATAACACTCCTGCCCGTGAACTCCGTCGTGAGCCCCGCGTGTGGTGACGCGGGGCTCACGACGGATCTAGATGTTGAAATAAGGAACCACATATGTTGCGTTATATCGGGCGCCGATTGCTCCAAATGATCCCAGTGTTCTTTGGTGCAACCCTTTTGCTCTACGCACTCGTCTTCTTGATGCCCGGCGATCCAGTAGCCGCCCTCGGTGGTGACAGGGGCTTATCCGAAGCAGCCCGCGCTCGCATCACAGCCGAGTACAACTTGGACAAACCCTTCCTCGTTCAATACTTGCTCTACATTAAGGGCATCTTCCAACTGGACTTCGGTACTACATTCTCCGGTCGCCCAGTGGCAGAGGCTATGGCTCATGCATTCCCCGTCACCATCAAACTAGCCGTGATGGCCCTTATCTTCGAGGCCGTCTTTGGTGTGATTTTCGGTGTCATCGCGGGTATGCGTCGCGGTGGTTTCTTCGACTCCACCGTGCTGGTGCTTTCGCTCCTCGTTATTGCAGTGCCATCCTTTGTGATTGGCTTTGTATTCCAATACTTTGTCGGAGTGAAGTGGGGATTGCTCCCCGTCACCGTCGGCTCAAATGTCTCGGTGAAGTCACTGCTTATGCCGGCCATCGTATTGGGCGCGTTGTCTTTTGCCTATGTTGTTCGTTTGACAAGGCAGTCCGTATCGGAAAACCTGACTGCCGATTACGTGCGTACTGCGCGGGCTAAAGGTTTGAAGGGGTCGACCGTGACGATGCGCCACGTGTTGCGTAACTCGTTGATTCCCGTTGCTACATACTTGGGTGCCGACTTAGGCGCTTTGATGGCCGGTGCCATTGTCACTGAGGGCATCTTTGGTATTAATGGTGTTGGTGGAACTATGTACCACGCCATTTTGAAGGGCGAACCGACCACTGTGGTGTCCTTCACCACTGTTCTTGTGATCGTCTATATCATCGCCAACTTGGTCGTGGACTTAATCTACGCCCTGCTCGACCCAAGGATTCGCTATGCATAACAACAACATTTCCCGTCGTGGCCAAGAGCATTTCGTTTCCAGTGTCGACGAAACCGGCCTAGGTGCTGTCGACGCCGTTGCTGATGAGTCGGCACCAACCTCCTTGTGGGGCGAAGCATGGACCTACTTACGACGCCGCCCTTTGTTCTGGATTTCAGCAGCTTTGATCTTCATTGCTTTGCTCATGGCAATCGTGCCACAGCTTTTCACCTCCACGGACCCGCAGTTCTGTGAACTGGGCAAGTCGTTGGCAAAGCCAGCACCTGGTCACCCCTTTGGTTTCGATCGTCAAGGTTGCGACATTTACTCCCGCATGATTTATGGTGCACGCGCGTCCGTTGCCGTAGGCGTGCTCACCACCATCGCAGTCGTACTGATCGGCACTACGATCGGTTCCGCAGCAGGCTACATCGGTGGTTTCTTAGACACCTTGCTGTCGCGTCTGACAGATATTTTCTTCGCTGTGCCTCTCGTGCTCGCCGCCATCGTTGTGATGCAGATGTTCAAAGAGTCTCGCTCCATCATCACTGTTGTTGTGGTGCTCGCTTTGTTCGGTTGGACCAACATTGCCCGCATTACTCGCGGTGCGGTGTTGTCCACTAAGAACGAAGAATTTGTTACCGCTGCTCGCGCGGTTGGTGCCTCAAGGTGGCGTATTCTCACCACTCACGTACTTCCTAACTCCGCAGCACCCATCATCGTGTATGCCACTGTGGCATTGGGCACTTTCATCGTGGCAGAGGCAACCTTGTCCTTCTTAGGAATTGGTTTGCCACCGAGCATTGTGTCGTGGGGTGGCGACATCGCCAAGGCGCAAGCGTCGCTACGCACACAGCCCATGGTGCTGTTCTATCCTGCCGTTGCCCTTGGCCTTACCGTCTTGAGTTTCATCATGATGGGCGACGCCGTCCGCGACGCCCTCGATCCAAAGTCTAGGAAGCGATAATCATGTCTGAAAAAAATCAACAGCCGCTTCTAGAGATGCGTGATGTTCGCATCGCTTTTACATCCACCACCGGAACCGTTGAAGCAGTCCGTGGAATTGATCTAACTATTTACCCAGGACAATCCGTGGCAATCGTCGGTGAGTCTGGATCGGGTAAATCTACAACGGCGATGTCCATCATCGGGTTGCTGCCAGGCACCGGCAAAGTGACCGATGGACAGATCATTTTCGATGGTCAAGACATCACCACATATAGCGAAAAACAAATGCAGGAGCTGCGTGGCTCCCACATTGGTTTGGTGCCACAGGACCCGATGAGCAACCTCAACCCTGTGTGGCGCATTGGTACGCAGGTGAAAGAATCCCTCAAAGCCAACAACGTGGTGCCGGGCTCCCAAATGGACGAGCGCGTAACGCAGCTATTGGAGGAGGCGGGGCTTCCCGACGCTGCCCGCCGCGCCAAGCAGTACCCACACGAATTTTCTGGTGGTATGCGTCAGCGCGCCTTGATCGGTATCGGCCTCGCCGCACGTCCTAAGCTCTTGATTGCCGACGAGCCGACCTCTGCTCTCGACGTCACCGTGCAAAAGCGTATCCTCGATCACTTGGAAAATCTCACCCACGAGCTAGGCACCGCGGTGCTTTTCATTACCCACGACCTTGGCCTAGCTGCCGAGCGTGCAGAGCACCTCGTGGTCATGCACCGTGGTCGTATCGTGGAATCAGGCCCGTCGCTTGATATCTTGCGAAACCCTCAGCACCCCTACACCCGTCGATTGGTCAAAGCTGCACCATCACTGGCATCAGCGCGCATCCAATCTGCTCAAGAAAAGGGCGTTGAAAGCTCGGAGATCCTTGCAACGGAAAAGAAGACCGATGAGGAAATTATCCGTGTTGAAAACCTCACCAAGATTTTCAACGTTCGCGGCCAACGCGGAGACAAAGCTGAACTCAAAGCAGTTGATGACGTCAGCTTCAGCCTGAAAAAGGGCACCACATTGGCGTTGGTGGGTGAGTCCGGATCCGGAAAAACCACCGTGGCCAACATGGTGCTCAACCTCATCGATCCCACGACGGGCAAGGTCTATTACAAAGGCACCGATCTTTCCACACTAGGAAAGAAGGAGCTTTTCGACATGCGCCGTAAGCTCCAAGTGGTGTTCCAGAACCCTTATGGTTCTTTGGACCCGATGTATTCGATTTTCCGCTGTATCGAAGAACCCCTCCTAGTGCACAAGGTGGGCAGCCGGAAAGAGCGGGAGAAGCGCGTCGCTGAGCTGCTTGATATGGTTGCTATGCCACGCTCTGCGATGCGTCGCTACCCGAATGAGCTTTCCGGTGGTCAGCGCCAGCGTATCGCTGTCGCACGAGCGCTCGCGCTGAATCCTGAGGTGATTGTGCTCGATGAGGCAGTTTCGGCTCTTGACGTTCTTGTTCAGAACCAGATTCTGCAGCTGCTGGCCGATCTCCAACAGGAGCTGGATTTGAGCTACTTGTTCATCACCCATGACCTTGCAGTTGTGCGTCAAACAGCAGATCAAGTCGTGGTGATGCAAAAAGGTCGCGTCGTAGAACAAGGAACCACCGATGAGTTGTTCCTCAACGCACACGAAGATTACACCCGTGATCTGATCAACTCTGTTCCAGGTCTTGGCGTTGAGCTCGGTACGGGAGAAAACCTGTAATTTCCTCTTAGTGACGGATTAGAGCTGCCATGAAATAGGCCTGCTTGCATGGACGCACCAATTGGTAGGTAAAAGCAATGTGTTTGTTCGTTGCTGAGTTACGCGCCACCCGTAATCACTAACAATTAATTAGTCCTGTTCGTGCAGTTTGTGTAAGTGATGATTAGGACCTTTAGAAGGCGGTCGTGTCAAAGATGTTGGAAACGTACAACCGTGTTGGGGGGGGGGGAGGTGCAGGCAATACTTCTTTAACCGACATGATAATCATACCCATTATCGATTAGCCTCAAGTTCCCTAAGGGTTGGTGAAAATCTATGAAAGCAACGAACTACCTAGTTGCCGCATTACTGGCGTCAACTACCCTCATATCGCCTATTTCAGCACATGCAGAAGGTTTTTTTGAGACTCGTCTCGATGGTGTGCGTACAGGATTTATTACGCGCTCTTGGAATGACCGTAATTATGATGGGTATAACACCGAAATTACAGCCGCTAATTGTTTGAATAATCCTCACGGATCGCCAGGTAGGGTTGAATTTACTCTGAAGAAAAAGATTCCAGTGTTGCCGGATCATGATTTGGGTACCCGTACTCTTAACGGATGCTATAGGGAGTGGGACCGTGGTAACTGGGGACGAGTTTCTGCTGGTGACTACTATGCTGTTGTGGGTACTTTTGATTGGAATCGCCTGACTATTAACTGGCTAAAGGTAGTTTACTGACAATGCTTGAGCTTCAGAATGTCAAAGTTAGACGCTCCGGAAAGCTTTTACTCGATGTACCATCGTTAAAGATCGATTCTCGTGCCACACTTTTATTGGGGGTAAACGGCGCAGGAAAATCAACACTTCTATCAATTTTGGCAGGTCGTTTAGCACCTTCTGCGGGGCGTGTAATCGGATCTAAATCGGTTATTAGTGTGGAGCAGCAATTTAAACCCATCATTGGTTTTACGTGTGTTGAATACTGTGCATATGTTAGCTGGTTGGGTGGACAAGCTTGGTCAGTTGCACGTCAAAAGGCGTCATACTGGCTTGAGTTTGTTGGAATTGAACATCTAATGCATCAGCGTTGTGAAAAACTAAGCGGTGGTGAACGTTCGCGCTTAGCCATTGCTACCGCACTAAACTCCGGTGCCGATATGTTGCTTTTAGATGAACCCAGCGCTGCATTAGATCCAGTGAGTAAGCAAGCGATTAGCGACTTATATTGTCAAATAGTCGAATATGGGCAATCGTTATTGGTGTCAACTCACGATAGCGCTGATTTGAAGTTCCCGTTTGAGCGCGTGATCGTTCTCGATGCTGGTCAAGTCCGATTTGATGGCTCATGTGCCGAGTTTCAAGATCTATCGTTGCAGCAAGGAGATTCTCCAGCCCATAT
This sequence comes from Corynebacterium rouxii, assembly GCF_902702935.1. Lineage (NCBI taxonomy): Bacteria > Bacillati > Actinomycetota > Actinomycetes > Mycobacteriales > Corynebacteriaceae > Corynebacterium > Corynebacterium rouxii. The sequence continues at coordinate 895,205 of NZ_LR738855.1, forward strand.
ACTTTCTAAAGCATTCAAGAAAAGGGAGCGTAGGTAGTATGTGGAAATTCCCTAGATCGCACTGGATAAAACGTCCCTCTTTATGGTGTTGTGTAGGCGCTCTTTTAGTATGTTTTTTGCCGCTATCTCAGTGGACTGTAGTGGCATATACTCCTTCGATTCTAGCGAATGCTACGATCGTGTTTTACATTATCATTCCAGCAATGGCTGTGGCAGTGGCATGGGAAGCATCTCGGTTTCGGCCTGTGATTGGGGTAGTCGCTAATTCCGTACGAAAAATTCTTTTGGATCGACTGCTTTGGTTTGCTTTATTCCCTCCGCTTGCTTACACAACGTCGGTTATTTTTCTTGCAGGAAATCTGACAGCTCTCAATTCTTCTATTTTTATAGGTATGCTTGGTTATTCCTGCATACTTGGTATTGGATGGGTAGTTGTCGGGACCGTAATAGGCTTTTCGTTACGTCCAGCTATATCGGTAGGCTTAGCTGGCGTACTGTCATACGGATGGTATGCACTTCTGCCTTCTATGATTGCTCCCGGAGCGATACGGCGGTTGTCTGGCGACTTCCTAGCATGTTGTTCACTTGATGCAGATTTGGATCGCCGTGCTGCGGTCATTGCAGGTGGCGTAATTTTGGGTGTAAGTATGCTCAGTATTGCGTTGTTTTCCCTCATTAAAGTGCAATCATCTAAAACGTTACCGGTGATGGCATGCTGTGCAGGAGTTGCTCTGATTGTGATTAGTGCGGTGGCGAATCACTCGTTGACTGACAATGGTTTGATAGCACGTAACCGTGCAGACCTTGTCTGTATAGACGGAGTGTGTGCTTGGCCTGAAATACCAAAAGATAGTATCGCACTTAATGCTCGTGCTCGGGAAAAGTTTGCTGAGATTATTCCTAATGAATGGAGCGAGTATGCAACAGCGCCTGTGGTTTGGGGAGAAACTGACGATCAATCAAGCATTGAGTTTAGTGGTCAACGGACTCTTCCTGGGGTATTGGGAGACTATGTGGACTATGTTGGTTCGATCGAGTTGGCCAGAACGGGAATTGAAATATGCGGTACGCCATTAGAAAAAATTGGGATCGTTCGCAGCGGCCTTGCATGGAACCCAGAGGAATTGGTATCTATCGAGGCGGTCGAGCATCGCCTTGAACATTCTTTGTGTCCAACGAGGTTATAAGCATATGCAATCGAGATTTGGACTTTACTGTAGGGCACATCGTGTTATTCAGGTAACAAGCTTTATTTTAATATTATTGGCGATAGTAGTGCCTGCAGGTCATATGATTGTTTATATACCTTGGTTAAATGGAACAAATCTTGTGACTCTTAACGGGGTGGCGGGGATAGCGTATGGCGCGACACCGGTAATGCTTTTTCGGAATGAAGGAACGAGGTTAGAGCTTTTTTCTTTATTCCCGTGGCGACTGATTAATGGTGTAATTCTGCTAATTTTATGGATTGTACCATGGGTAACGTGTGGGATATTTAGGCCAGCAAGTCAATTTGCGTATATTGCTACTTGTTCAATAACTCTGGCCGTTGTAGTAGGACAATTTTTAAGATCAGATACCCTAATATTGTTTATTATTGGCCAGTTTTTGCTTCAGACAGTGATGTGGCAGAGCGTCAGAAATCTGCCCATTCGCTTCATTATGTTTGCCGTAAATCAACCACCACTGAAAGTTGCGTTTATTATTAGCGTTTCTTTGTTTGTAATTAGCCTTATATGGGTGAGAGATCCACTTAAAACAAATAAATTAGGTCGGTAGTTGATGTATGCAGACTAAAGGCATTTGTCCTCAATTATAAACCGGCCTGGGTTGGTGAGAGGGCATGATGTAACACAGAAGGAACATCATGCCTATCAGCCCTTACGACCAAGAAACCCGCCAACAGGCGGTGCGCCTGTACTTCGAGGAACTTGTTGACGGTGCTTCATCCAAGGCAGCCGCACTACCCGCTGTCAAAGCTGTCATCGGCATCAAAACATCCACTATCCGCAACCGGGCACGCGCAGAAGAGAAAAAGGTGGACGTCGCCGTCAAGCAAACCGACGCCGAGAAAAACGCGGAACTTATTACCCTGCGCAAAGAAAATGCCCGGCTCAAAGAAACCAACGAGATCCTGAAACTGGCCTCAGCTTTTTCACCCAGGTGGAGCTCGACCGCAAACTGAAGTGATCGTGGACTTTTCCGCCCTTACCGGCACCTGTATTCCATCGAGCGGATATGCCGCGTGCTCAACGAGCATGAATTACGCTATTTCACCAGCAACGTTCTACTACTTCCAAGCCCGTGGTTTCGGGTCCACCCCCTGCCGAGCTGGACGAGGCGTACACCGCGCATCAGCTCTTTGAGCTGTGGCAGACCAATCGGCGGGTCTACGGGCGAGGAAAACTACGGAAAGCCGCCCACCGGGCAGGCTGGACCATCGGCCGTGACTAGGTGCAACGCCTCATGAATATCCTTGGAATCGCGGGTGTACTCCGACGCAAGACCACACGCACCACCGTTGCTGATCCCACCGCGCAGCGTTTCTCGGTTCGTATTCAACGGGCTTGGTCGCAGGTTCAGCGCCCCGATCAGTGGTGGGTCGCGGATTTCGCGTATGTGCACACCAGCTGTGGTTTCAGCTACGTGGCTTTTGTCACCGACGTGTTCACCCGTGAGATCCTGGCGTATGTTGTGGATACCCGAGCCACGACATCTTTGGTCATCCGTGCGCTACGCCTGGCACTGGTGCTACGCCAGCGCCAGGATCCGTACTTTGAGTCGGCCGGGGTGATCCATTACTTGGATGTGGGTTTACAGTACGCCTCAACAGATCTGCGCCGGCTGTTGGTCGTCTATCAGATGGATGGGTCTATCGGCACCGTCGGCGACGTCTACGACAACGCTGTGATGGAGTCAACGATCGGGCTGTACAAGTTTGAGCTCATTGATTTCGGAAGCAGGGATGTGGACGGACTGGGCTGAGGTGGAACGCGCCATAGCCGGGTGGATCCATTGGTATAATCACGAGCGGTTGCGTTCCTGGCTTGGGTATATCCCGCCAATCGAGCATTACACCAACTACCAACGAGAAAACTACGCAGGCCTTCACGCCGCGTAACACGCCACTGTCAAAAAATCAGGCCGATTCACTCTTTCAACGCGTTTGTGCCCGCATTAAACTTTCACATTTTTTAACATGCCGAAGGATTCCTTGGCTTCCGAGATCGCTGACGATTCGGCTAGGAGGATAGGCTAACGAGGCTTGGCTCTTGCGTCGGGAAGGCGGTGGCGTCGACGAGCGGGGCGGGCTTGTCGACGCTTCCCGGTGCGGGGATTCCGGCTGCCGCCGCGATCCAGTCGGCGTGTTCTGCGGTGGGGATGTACCAGCCGACGCGGCCGGATGCACTGCTCATGCTGAGTACTCCTACGACGTGATTGCCCTCTAGGAGGGGGCCGCCAGAGTCGCCTGGGCGTAGTACCCCTTGGCTGATGTGGTTTTCGATCATGACTGCTTGGCGGTCGGGGCTGGGGACGTCGGTGACGCGGCGTTGCATGGTCGCAGCTGCTGCCATGGGGATGCCGGTGAAGGCGCTTCCGTAGCCGGCAACTCCGAAGCGGTTACCTGGTTGGGTGTGGCGTCCAGAGATTGCGGATGGCGCTATTGGTGCTGGGCGATCGAGGTGGAGGACGGCGAGGTCTGCTTGGGGGTGTGCTACGGCGCGTACTGCTGTGAAGTGTTGTGCACCGAGTCGGACGTGGCCGAGTCCGCCGTTGAGGCAGTGTCGCGCTGTGAGCACCGTTGTGGGGCTGACGAGTGTGCCAGTGCACTGCATGTTGTCAAAAGTCACGTACGCTAGCGAAACTTGATGTGACGGTGTCGGACTGATCACTGCTTGTGCTGGCATGGTCGCCATGGCTGATGCTGCGATTGCGGTCAGAGTTACGGCTAGGGTACGAAGTTTCTTCATCTAGAGAATTTCTTTCAGAATTTCGGTTGGTCGGGCGATCCGCGTTCCCTTGCATGTTGCCACAATTGGGCGCTGAATGAGGCGTGGGTGGGTGACCATGGCCTTGATCAGCTCTGATTCGGGGGTGGTTGAGCTGAGTCCGAGGTCTTTGTATTCGGCTTCTTTGGTGCGGATCGCGTCGTGCGCGCTGAGGTGGGCGTCGGCAAGCAAAGTGCGCAGCTCTTGTTCACTAGGAGGGGTGTCGAGGTAGCGGATGATGGTCACCTCGTCGTCGCTGTGTTCCTCTATGTATTGCAAAGCTTTGCGCGAGGTGGAGCAGCGGGGGTTGTGGTAGACGGTAATCATTCGGCCTCCTTGAGCGTGATGTTTTTTGCCCACGTTAGTGGGTATCCCATAGCGGCGAGCCATGCCATGGGGTCGTCGTTATGACGTGTGATGCCGTCGACGGCTAGGAGGGTGGCATCGATGGCTTTTTCGGCGTCTTCTGCGGTGATAAGCCCTGCGGAGGTGGCGGCGGCGAGTTCGTCGGTGTCGTCGACGCGTACTGGTTCGCCTACCACGCTGATGAGGTCGACATAGAGGTCGCGGGTGTGCCATGTATGGCCGTCGTGGCTAATTTCGGCGATGTCGAAGTAGAAGTCTTGGTGTTCGTCGATACCGTCGCGGAAGTGGAAGATGTTGGCCCGTAGGTTGATCTCAGGCAGAAGCCAAGATTCGAGGTATCCGAAGCGCGGGTGGTTGGCGCCGCGGGCCATATAGAGGCCGAATTCGGTTTCGGAGTAGGTGTCTACGTCGCGGTGAAAACCTTTGGGGTCGATGTTGTCCATTGCCGTGATGTCAAAGGTTTCTTCTTTGACTGGGTGCAGGTCTGTCATAGGCTAGTTCACCTCGAAGAACATGGTCGTAGGGAGGAATGTGCAGGGGCCATCGCCGGTTCCCACGGTGCCCGATACCATCGCGATTACGCGCCCGCGACCGGTGTTGGCTACTCCGGAGATTGTGGCTGGGCCATCTGGGTTAATTCCGTGGTTGCCTAATGGTGCCGCACCTCCTTGCAGCGTGGAGAGGTTGAACCAGTGCACGGTCATGGTGTGGGTGTTGGTTGCGGGGGCTGTGCCTAGGGCGGTGAAAACGAAGGCAGCTTGTCCAGCTCCAGCTCCTGGTGCTGGGATCGCTGTGGGGCCAGGTACTGCGATGGCGGAACCTACTGAGTTTTGGTTTCCTTTAATGCAGCGTGGGGAAATGCTTGGCCAGAATCCTTGGAAGAATCGTGGGGATTGTTTGGGTAACGCGACGGCTGGGGTGCCGGTACCTTCATAGAATGTGACTGCGGCTAGGAGAGGGGCTTGCAGTGCTGGTGGGAGAGTGCTTGCGAAATGGCGGGCGGCATCGAGGATTTCTGGTTTGGGGCGTCCGAGTTCGTCGAGGGGAAACAGTGGCGACGTACTGCTTGTCGACGTAACCGGCTGGCTTGATTGCGCACTCGCGATAGGGGTGGTTGCCACACTAAGGGGGAGTAATGCTGTGAGTGTGGCAGCTAGTGCGGTGGTTGCGTGTCGTCCCACGAAAATCCCTTCTTTGGCGTGATGTGGGAATCCTAATCCTTAGACCACATACGCAACATCAGTCACATAAATATACTTTATTCACAGTAGAGGCTTGGGGTGACGGGTTTCAAGTGTTTTTGCGTCTGGACTGTATCTCTATGGGAGATATCGGCTACACCCGCGGTAGTGTTACCAATTCGTAATAAATGCATTCTCTAGGAGGAGGTGCGAAATAAGCTGCGGTGGAGTAATGTATCAACGCTGTACTAAGCGCTCATTTCGACGTACTTCCCCATGATGGTGGTTGCAAGACCTTCCGTCGAAAGGCGGCCATTGAGGTATGAGAGTGCATATTTAATTTTTCAGGAGATTTCTTTGACACGTCCAGAGTTTCGTAACGTCGCTATCGTCGCGCACGTTGACCATGGAAAGACCACGCTTGTCGACGCCATGCTGCGCCAGTCCGGAGCCTTCGACGAGCACGCTGAGCTTGTTGACCGCGTGATGGACTCTGGTGACCTTGAAAAAGAAAAGGGCATCACCATCCTCGCGAAGAACACTGCTGTGCGTCGCCGTGGTGCCGGCAAAGATGGCAATGACGTTGTTATTAACGTTATTGACACCCCAGGCCACGCTGATTTCGGTGGCGAGGTAGAACGCGCGCTGTCCATGGTGGACGGCGTTGTTTTGCTTGTTGATGCCTCCGAGGGCCCACTGCCACAGACCCGCTTCGTGCTGGGCAAGGCTTTGGCTGCCAAGATGCCAGTCGTGATTTTGGTGAACAAGACCGACCGTCCAGACGCTCGTATCGATGAGGTCGTCGAAGAGTCTCAGGATCTCCTCCTAGAGCTGGCATCGGCACTCGATGATCCAGAAGCTGCCGAGGCTGCAGAACAGCTGCTCGACCTGCCAGTTCTTTACGCTTCCGGCCGTGAGGGCAAGGCAAGCACCGTTAACCCCGGCAACGGAAACGTCCCAGACGCTGAGGATTTGCAAGCGTTGTTCGACGTGATCTACGAGGTCATGCCAGAGCCAACCGTAAACGTAGATGGCCCACTGCAGGCACACGTGACCAACTTGGACTCCTCCTCCTTCTTGGGTCGTATCGGCCTGATCCGTGTTCACTCCGGTTCTTTGAAGAAGGGCCAGCAGGTTGCGTGGATTCACTACGACGAAGAAGGCAACCAGCACACCAAGACCGCTAAGATCGCAGAGCTCCTGCGCACCGTTGGCGTGACCCGTGTTCCTGCAGACGAGGTTGTTGCAGGCGACATTGCTGCTATCTCCGGTATCGACTCCATCATGATCGGTGACACCCTCGCTGATCTTGAGCATCCAGTGGCTCTGCCACGTATCACCGTCGATGAGCCAGCGATCTCCATGACCATCGGTGTGAACACCTCGCCACTTGCTGGCCGTGGTGGCGGCGACAAACTCACTGCACGTGTGGTTAAAGCACGTCTTGAGCAGGAACTCATCGGTAACGTTTCTCTGCGCGTTTTGCCTACCGAACGTCCAGACGCTTGGGAGGTTCAGGGCCGCGGTGAAATGGCTCTGTCCGTTCTCGTTGAAACCATGCGTCGCGAAGGCTTTGAGTTGACTGTGGGCAAGCCACAGGTTGTTACCCAGACTGTCGACGGCAAGCTCTTCGAGCCATACGAGCACATGGTCATCGACATTCCTTCCGAGTACCAAGGCAACGTCACTCAGCTCATGGCCGCTAGGAAGGGACAGATGTTGTCCATGGACAACATCTCCGATGAGTGGGTTCGTATGGAATACAAGGTTCCGGCTCGTGGCCTGATCTCTTTCCGTACCATGTTCATGACCGAAACCCGCGGTACCGGTATCGCAAACTCCTACTCCGAGGGTCTTGACGAGTGGGCTGGCGAGATCAAGGGCCGTGCTACCGGTTCTCTCGTGGCTGACCGCTCTGGTCAGATCACTGCCTACGCACTTCAGCAGCTTGCCGACCGCGGTAACTTCTTCGTCGAGCCAGGCACTGAAGCCTACGAGGGCATGGTTGTTGGTGCTAACAACCGTGACGAGGACATGGATGTTAACATCACCCGTGAAAAGAAGCTGACCAATATGCGTTCCGCAACGGCAGACGCAACCGTCACTCTGGCTAAGGCACGTAGCCTCTCCTTGGATGAAGCGATGGAGTTCTGCGGCCAAGACGAGTGCGTTGAGGTTACCCCAGACGTACTGCGCGTACGCAAGGTCATCCTAAACGCAACTGAGCGTGGCCGTGCACGTGCACGCGAAAAGGCTCGTAACAAGTAAGATAGGTTCCATGTCAAACAAGCACCGTATCCTCGTTCCACTACTGGCTACGGTGCTTGTGTCATGTTCAGCCAATCCAGGCCCTGCCCCCGTGGAAAAGGAACAACCTACTTCCACGACCGCCACGCCTGCGAAAAAGGCGAAAAAGACCTCCGAGATCGCGGTGGGCATCGATCCCATCAACGGCGGCCTCAACCCGCACATGCTTGCCGACGACTCCACCTTCGTCAGGTCGCTTGCATCCTTAGTGCTGCCGAGTGCCTATGTTGATGGTGAGCTCAATAGTGATCTATTGGAGAGCGTGGACGACGTTCCCCCTCCTAGTGGATCGAAGGCGGTACAAACAATCCGCTACAAGATCCGCCCAGAGGCACAATGGTCGGATGCCACGCCGATTACGGTGTCTGACTTTGAATACCTGTGGCATGCGATCGTCGAAACGCCCGGCGCGCTAGGTGCGCCGTATTATCGTGCGATCGAGCAAATCCGCTCGGCTGATGGTGGCCGAACTGTGGAGGTTGATCTGGCTCAGCCGCTTCACGATTGGCGCGTTCTTTTTAATAGTCTGTTGCCCAGTCACGTGCTTCGTGGTGGGGACTCTGATTTTTCAACCGTGCTTGCCGATGGCATTCCTGCTTCCGCTGGTCGCTACTCTTTTGCAGGCGTTGATCGTCAGCGGGGGATTGTCACCTTGAATCGCAATGATCGGTTCTGGGGAGAAAAGCCGGCTACCGTGGAAAATATTAAGTTCCGCGAGGTGACTGATATTGCCCAAGGCCGCGAGCTTTTACGTACGGGGCAGATCAAATTCCTTGATATCACTCCTACTGAGGTGGCAAGGGAAGCATTTGAGCTCATGCCGAACACACAGGTGCGCACGACCACCACTTCGCTCAATCTTCAGCTGATTGCTAATACCCATTTGACTCTTGAGCAGCGTGCCGATCTTCAATCGCTTATCGACGTCCACACCGTTGCTCGCATCGCCATGGGGCGAAGCGCTGATCTTGGTGTTGGTGACCAGCCGTATGAGCCACATGCGGATCACTTGATGTCTCTAGGAAGGCCGGTGCGAATCGGTGTGGATCCCAGTGATCCAGAAGCCCAGATGGCTGCGCGAGTGCTCTCGGATGTTCTGGCTCGAAAATCGGTGAAAACCCAGCTGGTCGAAACCGATACCACCGACCTCATCGGTTCAAAACTCGCGTCCTCTGCAGTAGATGCCATCATCACGTGGAGTGCCGCCAACGCGATGGAAAAACTACAGTGCGCTCCAACTCCGACCAACGCCAACATTGCACTATGGTGCGACCCAGACACAGACCAACACATTAGCGACGTGCTCAGCGGCGCCATGACGCATGAAGACTTCAATTCCTACGCCTCCAACGTAGACCACCAGCAGCATCTCACCACGGTCATTGCGCCTGACACCCGCCTCCTAGTCCTTGGAACATCATCCGAAGGAAAAGGAACGAAATTTACCAACTGGCCCATGGGACTTATCTCCATCGGGCAATGGATCATCAACGAGGAATAATGCGAGATCTCATCGGATTTAAAGCAGTAGCAGTACACGCACACCCTGACGACGAAGCCATCTGGACCGGAGGTCTCCTCGCCAACCTCTCTGCCAGAGGTGCCGACGTCACCGTAGTCACCTGCACCCTCGGCGAAGAAGGCGAAGTCATTGGTGAACCCTACCAAGGACTCACTAACAAAAATGCTGACCAACTCGGCGGATTCCGTATCCACGAGCTTCACAAGTCCCTCTCCCTCCTAGGCGTGCGCGGCGAGTTTCTAGGAGGGGCGGGATGCTGGCGCGATTCCGGAATGATCGGCGACCCCGCCAACGAACACCCCCGCGCCTTTATCGGCTCCGGCGACGAATCTATCGAGCAACTCACTGAGATCTTCGAGCGCCTCCAACCCGACCTTGTGATCACCTATGGTCCCGATGGCGGCTACGGACACCCTGACCACATTCGTGCGCACAACATCACCCACGCTGTGGCTGAAAAAATAGACATCCCACGAATCTTGTGGGCGGTTACCCCACGTACCGAACTGGAACAGGGGATGGCGGCAATCACCACCCTTCCTAGTGGCTGGCGCCGTGCACTTCCCGGCGAAGTCGCCTGCGTCGACCACGTCGATCTCACCATCGCACTCGACGACCACGCCTTTGCCGCCAAAGCCGCAGCTATGCGCGCACATGCCACCCAACTATGGCTTGCCGACGCCACCACCTCCGACGTCAACCCCCACGCCGCCATCGCAGGAGTTGCCGATCCCAAGGCTGCGCCTCTCGTCTTTGCTCTCAGCAACCTCATCGCCCAACCCCTCCTAGATATCGAATGCTATCAACTAGGAGGGGGAGTGCCCCTGACCTCTAATGACCCCACCGAGGGCATCCGCTAACACCCAAGTTTCTCTAGGAGGTAGGAATGGCCGATCAATCGTATGTTTATCAAGGATTCAGCAGGGCAGAGGCTACGTGGGGAATCTTCTGGATCACGCTTGGGGCTTTGACCTCCCTCCTCCTAGAGGTGGTGTACCTCGATACGCGTATCGACGGTTTTCCAGTGCCCTACACCATTGTGGTGGCATTTCTATTCAATAGAGTTTTGACTAAAACATCACTGCTGTGGTCGCGTACCCCCGCGATTGCTCTGATCCCAATTTTTGCTTGGATCGCGGGTTTTGTGGTTTTGACCATGACTCCTGAGATTACTGGGGATCAGATTGTGGGGCAGAATTTGCGCGCAATCCTCCTCCTAGGCGCTGGCGTTGCTGGGGGCAGTTGGCCTCTTTTGTCTAGGAGGTGACATAATGAATCGCATCACTCAATCACTCGAATTGGAGAATATCTAACCGATGACGTACACAATCGCACAGCCCTGCGTTGATGTCATGGACCGAGCTTGCGTTGAAGAATGCCCCGTGGATTGCATTTACGAGGGCAAGCGCTCACTCTATATCCACCCCGATGAGTGCGTGGACTGTGGCGCCTGCGAGCCTGCATGCCCTGTCGAGGCTATCTTTTACGAAGACGATGTCCCTGATGAATGGATCGATTACAACGATGCGAACGCCGCGTTTTTCGATTCTCTTGGTTCCCCTGGTGGTGCGGCGAAGCTTGGGCCGCAGGATTTCGATGCTGCTTTGGTGGCGTCGCTTCCACCGCAGGTTTAGCCACTTTTCCTCGCTAGTTGTAAGGATCGATGATGACGCGCGTACCTCTTGGTGCTACTTTGCCTGATTTCCCGTGGGATTCGCTTGCCGACGCAAAAAAGACGGCAAGTTCCCACCCCGATGGGTTGATTAACCTCTCAGTCGGCAGCCCTGTCGACGAGGTGGCTCCTGGGATTCGGCTTGCGCTGGCAGAGGCTGCGGCCGCGCCAGGTTATCCGCAGACTATTGGCACCCCTGAGCTGCGCGCTGCCATTGTTGATTCTCTCCAGCGCCGCTATCATGCTCCTTCTCTAGGAGGGGTGTTGCCGGTAGTTGGTACTAAAGAAGCGATTGCTTTGCTTCCCACCCTCCTAGGGATTCGCGGTACGGTCGTCATCCCCGAGGTGGCATACCCGACTTATGAGGTAGGTGCTTTGATGGCTGGGGCGACACCGTTGCGTTGCGACGCCCCCCAAGAGCTGTCCAATGATGATATCGATCTGGTTTTTATCAATTCCCCTTCGAATCCTACGGGCCGTGTGGCTTCTGTTGAGGAGCTACGGTCTATTGTCGCGTGGGCTCAAGCTAACGACGTGATCGTCGCCTCGGATGAGTGCTATCTCGGTCTGTCGTGGGATGGGGAAGCGGTGTCGATTTTGGATCCGCGCGTCAACGACGGCAACCTGTCCAACCTCCTAGCGATTCACTCGTTGTCTAAGTCATCAAATCTGGCGTCGTATCGCGCCGGTTTCTTGGCCGGCGATGAGGCGCTCATTGCCGAGCTCACGGAAATTCGCAAGCACTCTGGGCTCATGGTCCCGGGGCCGATTCAAGCGGCCATGGTGGAAGCCTTGCGTGACGACGACCAAGAAGCGCTCCAAAAGCTTCGCTACGCTCGTCGCCGCGCCCTCCTCATGCGCGCGCTTATCGACGCCGGCCTCACCGTCGAACACTCCGAAGCCGGTCTGTACCTGTGGGCCACCCGCGGCGAAAACTGTCGTGCCACCGTCGACTGGTTTGCCTCTCACGGCATCTTGGTCGCCCCAGGCGACTTCTACGGCCCCGACGCTCACAACTTCGTGCGCGTCGCTCTGACCACCACAGATGACAATGCCGAAAAAGTGGCGGCCCGCCTCCAAGAGGGGAATTAGCTACCAAAAGGTCGTCCTCCATGATGTCGTCCCCGAAGACGAGTACATGGCGGCGTCGGCAGGCGATAGTCCCTTTAGCCCCGGCACCCTCCTAGAGAAACCTATCCCGTTCGACTACACGGTGATTGCGCGGATCCCCGACCTCCTAGTGGTGGATAACCCGTGTTTTCTGCCGGCAACGTCTAATGGGTGAATCGTGGTAGAGACGGTCCAAACTCGTGCACGAATCCGCGAAAATAACCCGCACATTGTGCCGCTACCTCGTCTCGACCACCTCACCACCGGCGTTTTGTTGTGCTCTACCAACTCAGAGACACGTGCTATCTACCAGCAACTTTTCCAGAATAGGGCGATCACCAAACGCTGTATTGCTCACGTTGCGGCCCGATTCCATTCCGTCCACAATGGACAGGGATCGCACTAGGAAAGCGCAAGAGAGGGCCACGGGTCATCGTCGATCCCACAGGTACTCTTACTCGCACGATGGTGCGTCGACTAGGAGAGGGAATTGTTGAGCTCCAGCCGGCCACAGGCCATACTCATCAGCTTCGCGTCCTCCTAGCGTGGGCGGGGTGCCCGATCATTGGCGACGACACATATCCTCTCGATCGGCGGCGCAGTATTTATGATTTTTCCGAGAAATTAGAGGTGTACGCCACGTCTTTGGAGTTCGTTGATCCCGTGTCCAATGTGACTAGGAGATTCGCTAGAGGCTAAAATCAAAAAGTTCGCTGTCTCTAGGAGGAAAGACATGACCAACCGAGCAACTGATTCAGTGCTGGGCAATCTTCGTCAGTTCATTATGTTTGGACTCGTTGGTGGCTCGGGCACGATCGTGAACCTCCTAGTCGCGGTGTTGTCAAAGAAGGTTGCCTGGTGGACTGCTGGCATTAGCGAGCATGAGCCGTTTTTTAATCTTTTTGGCACGGCGTTTCATATCCGCTGGTATCACGTTTTTATGACGATTGCTTTTTTGGTCGCCAACACGTGGAATTATCAACTCAATCGCATGTGGACGTTTAAATCAGCGACGATGCTGTCGTGGTGGCGTGGTTTCTTCCCCTTCTTGATCACTGGCCTTGGTGCGTTCTTTGTTAGCCAGATTGTGGGCACACTGCTCATGAATGTTGAGTCGCCTCTGTCCCTTCCTACAGAAATTTTCGACGATTCTTCTGGGCTGCGCACCAAATTCTACTGGGCGAACGCGTTTTCAATTCTGGTTGCTATGCCGGTCAATTTTGTGATCAATAAGCTGTGGACTTTCCGTAATCCCAAGATCCAAGTGGTCGCTGCCGCCGACCCTCACTAGGAGGAGCTAGACGGCGACTCCGAAGTGGTCGCATGCCCACACTCGCGCAGAATAGGCAGCGAAGGGCACTCTGGTGCGTCTAGGAGGAAGGCTCGGGTCTGCCGGCTGAAATCCTGCGCATCCGCTGTGCGGCATGCGTCGGAAGTAGCCGTTTTTGTGCCGTTCTGGGTCGTCATCGTTGCGACGATTGTGCGTAGCACAGGCGGCAACCAAATTGTTCACGTTGGTCTCGCCGCCATGCTCCCACGCAGTGCAGTGATGGATGTGGCTGTTATTGGCTAGCCGATGACAATCCGGATGACTGCAGGTGAGCTGGTCTGCCGTGATCATGAGCCGCTGTTTATCGTTGGCGTATCGCTTTGTGCGATACAGGTCGACCGGTTCAGGGACGCCCTCATCATTAAGCGCATACAACATGGCATAGCCGTATTCCTCTAGGAGGTGTTCGGCGAGTTTGTGCGCAGGAATCAGGCTGCCGTCCGTCGTTGCGAGCATTCCATTACCGCGGTGGGTGTAGCCGTCGGCGGGTAGGAGGATGAGCCCTTCGCGACGTTTCCTCCCTCCTAGAGCGGGGCTGTCCAGGATGGACATGGCAAAGATTTCCGCCATGGCCTGTGAGTAGGAGAGGGAGGGGGTTTTCTTGGTGAGCCAGCGGGCGCCGGCGTGGAGTTTTTCGGCGACGGCGCTGGCGGTGGCGTCGTCAAGCGATGCATGGATGTGGCGTTGTCCTGCTGCGTCGGTGGATTTTGAGATGCGGACGGCGGGTTTGCGCGGGGTGGCTCCGCATGCGTCGTTGAGTGCGACGACGCGGGTGTTGGCGTGTGCTTTTGCTTCGGCGGGCGTCATGCCGCGGGCTTCGCGATAAAGTCGGAGGCGGAGATCGTCTTTGGTGACGCTGGCTTTCTTGTTGAGTCTTCCTAGTGCAGGATTGATGGCTTTGAGAACCTCAATCCCCAGTCCTAGCTCCGTAGCAACAGCTATACATTCCTCGCGACTAGGAGAGGGGCGGGGAGCGAACAGCTCCTTGGCGAGCTTCATTACCGAGCCCACCCACGCTCGGTCGAGCGCATAGTCGCGTGTCAGGTCGTCTTGAGTTTTGCCCTGAAGGATCAGTTGGTGAAAGAACTGGAGGATGGCGATTCCGTTGCCGGAGAGGTATTGGAGTACTGCGTGTGTGTTCATACTTCGCACGGTAACGACGATGGCCCGCCTCCTAGTGGTGGAGACAGGCCTGGTGGCGATTTCTGTGGATAACTCCTAGAGGCGTTCTCTAGGAGGGGGAGTTCTGTGGATAACTCGCCTCGCCGGGCAGGAGGGCCTTGTCAAAGGGCCGTTTTAGTGCTATAAGGCTGATCGCGAAGAGGATGGCGACCATGGCGATAGCAGAGAGCAGTTCGATGCGTGCGCCGGCGTCGCTAAGCATGAGGACGGCGAGGCCGAAGAGGATGACGAGGGTAGCGATGGTGAGTCCTGGGAAGGCCCACATGCGTACGGCTAGGTCGCCTTGGAGTGTTTCGAGGCGTCGTCGTAGTTTGAGTTGGGAGACGGCGATGAAGGTCCAGACGGTGAGGAGGGAGGCGCCGGCGGAGTTGAGTAGGAAGGTGAGGAGCCAGCCGGTGTCGACGTAGTTGAGGATCACCATGATGACGCTGAGTGCGACGGAGAGCACGATGGCGGGCAGTGGTACACCGCGGTTGTCGACGCGTGCGAAAATGCTGGGTGCTTGTCGACGCTCCGCGAGGGACATCATCATGCGTGAGCTAGCGTAGATCTGGGCGTTGAATGCCGATAGCAGTGCGAGCACGATAACGACTTCGATGACACCTACTACTCCTGGAATGTTGGCCATGGCCAACACCTGCGAGAAGGGGCTTTCCGCTGCGCTTTTTGCCTTTCCTAGTGACGAGTAGGGCAGGAGTAAGACGATGATGGCCACTGAGCCTAGGTAGAAGATACTGATGCGCGTGATGGTGGTGCGCACGGCGTTGACGAGCGATTTTTGTGGATCTTCGGATTCTGCGGAGGCGATGGCGACGACTTCGATGCCGCCGAAGCCGAATGCTACGGCTAGGAGGGCGGCTGCGATCCCTCCTAGTCCGGTAGGCGCGAATCCTTCGTTGCGAACATTGCTGAGCCCAACGAAGTCGTGATTCGGTAGGAGGCCGAGCACTAGGAGGGAGCCTACAACCAGGAAGATGACGAGCACTGCCACTTTGATGAAGGCGAACCAGAATTCGAATTCGCCGAAGGCTCGGACGCGCATGAGGTTGACGAGTCCGAAGAAGGCGACGAATACGAGTGCTGGTACCCAGGGCGAGACGCCGAGCCATGAGGCGACGAATCCGGAGGCTCCGGTGATTTCTGCGCCGAGGACTGCTACGGTGGCGAGCCAGTAGACCCAGCCTTGGATGAATCCTGCCCAGTGGCCGATACCTGCGTCGGCGTATTCGGAGAAGGAGCCGGAGGCGGGGACGACGGAGCCCATTTCGCCGAGCATGCGCATGATCATGACGGCGATGAATCCGGCGATGATGTAGGCGATGAGTACGGCGGGTCCTGCTGCTTTGATTCCTACACCGGTGCCTAGGAAGAGGCCGGCGCCGATGGTGGAGCCGAGCCCCATCATGGTGAGGTGGCGGACTTTGAGCCCTTTTGTGAGGGTGGGGGCGGTGTGTTCGGTCATGTGTTTTTCTGCGGTAAAAAGGGAGCCGCTCTCTAGGAGGGGCTCCCTTGGTGGTGTGCGGTTAGTTTGCGTGGAGCGCGTCGTTGAGTTCGACTGCTTGGGATTTCCACGCGGTTGCTTCGATGGCGCCGCTGATGGAGTTGCGTCGGAAGAGGACGTTGTTGGCTCCGGCGAGTTCGAGGGCTTTGGTGGTGTCGCCGTCGTTGAGGCCGGTGGCTTCTGCTACGGCGCCGCGGACGATGATTTTGGAGCCTGCGGTGACGTAGAGGCCGGCTTCGATGACGCAGTCGTCGCCGAGTGGGATTCCGCATCCGGAGTTTGCGCCTAGGAGGCAGCGCTTTCCTAGTGAGATGACTTGTTTGCCACCGCCGGAGAGGGTGCCCATGATGGATGCGCCGCCGCCGACGTCGGAGCCGTCGTCAACCACGACGCCTGCGGAGATTCGGCCTTCGACCATGGAGTTGCCGAGGGTTCCTGCGTTGAAGTTGACGAATCCTTCGTGCATGACGGTGGTGCCTTCGGCGAGGTGTGCGCCGAGTCGGACGCGGTCTGCGTCGCCGATACGTACGCCGCTGGGCAGGACGTAGTCGACCATGCGTGGGAATTTGTCGACGAGATAGACGGTGACGGGGCCGCGTGCTTGGAGCTTGGCGCGGGTGATGTCAAAGTTTTTTACTTCGCAGGGGCCGTAGTTGGTCCACACGACGTTGGTGAGCAGTCCGAAGATGCCGTCGAGGTTTTGGCCGTGTGGCTTAACCAGGCGGTGTGAGAGGAGGTGGAGGCGCAGGTAGGCGTCGTAGGCGTCGGTTGGGGCTGCGCCGAGGTCTGCGATTGACGTGGTGATCGCTTGTCGACGCACCCCGCGGTCTGCGTCTTCTCCGACTAGGAGGCGGAGATGCTCAGGGATGTCGTCTCCGTCTAATACTGTGGTGCCGGTGGTGTCGACGCTGGTGAGCTCTGGCGCTGGGAACCAAGCGTCGAGAACGGTGCCGTCGGCGGTAATGGTGGCAAGTCCTGTTGCTAGTGCTGAAGTCATGGGTGGAAGTCTACTTACTCTTTTTCTTGGTGAAGAATGACACGACTATGAGTAGGAGGAATACGACCGTGACGGACGTGATTTGGCTGCGGGAGGCGTCGTCAGTCAGCATGAGGACGGTCAGTCCGAGGAATCCTGCGATGGTGATCCATCCGAGCCATGGGAAGCCCCACATGCGCACAGGGGTGATTTCGCCGTTGCGGACGAGTTCTGGGTGCAGTTTGAGGTATGCGAATGCGATGATGACCCAGATGACGATCAAGCATCCTCCTACAGCGTTGAGGAGGAAGTTGAGGAGGCCTGCGGGGTTCCAGTATTGCAATCCTACGGAGACGAATGCGAAGAACATGCTGAGGAGGACGGCTGGCATTGGTACGCCGGAGGGGTTGGTGGCTGCGAAGATCTTGGGGGCGTCGCCGCGTTCTGCGAAGGAGTGGACGATGCGGGAGGTTGCGTAGATCTGGGCATTGAATGCGGAGAGCAGCGCGAGGACGATTACAGCTTCCATGAATCCGACAACACCTGGGATGTTGGCCATGCCAAGGATGATGGTGAAGGGGGATTCTGCTGCGCTCTTGGCGCCTCCGATACTGGAGAACGGGATGAGGAAGCAGATCACGAGAACGGAACCCAAGTAGAAGAAAGAGATGCGCCAGATCACGGAGCGCACGGCTGTGGCGATGGCAGTCTTGGGGTCTTCGGATTCTGCTGCGGCGATGGTGACGATTTCGATGCCACCGAAGGCGAAGGCGACGGCTAGGAGGCCGGTGGCTACACCGGAGAAGCCGTTGGGCATGAATCCGTCGCCGAGGAAGTGTTGGGTTCCTACGAACTCATGGTTAGGGAGCAGCCCGAAGATGAGCAGCACACCGATGATGAGGAAGAAGATGATGACGGCAACCTTGATAAATGCAAACCAGAATTCGAATTCGCCAAAGCCGCTGACACGGGCGAGGTTGACGACTGCGAAGAAGATAACGCAGATAAGAGCTGGTATCCATGGTGCGATGCCGAACCATTGGCCCATGATGGCGGCGGCGCCAGTCATTTCGGCACCGAGGACCATGGTGAGCATAAACCAATAAAGCCAGCCGATGCTGAAGCCAGCCCAGTGGCCAAAGGCTTGTTCGGCGTAGACGGAGAATGATCCGGAGGCTGGGCGGGCTGCTGCGAGCTCGCCGAGCATTTGCATAACGAATACGACGAAGATGCCTGCGAGGACGTAGGCGATAAGAACGGCGGGTCCTGCGGCTGCAATTCCTACCCCTGTTCCTAGGAAGAGGCCGGCTCCGATGGCGGAGCCGAGTCCCATCATTGTTAGGTGCCGAGTTTTCAGGCCTGTGCCGAGCTCGGTCTCAGTGGTTGCTTGTGTCATAGATCTGAGAATAAACTCCCAAGGCCCGTCGCATATAATCTATGGCAAGTTAATTTTATGCGGGGGTGTCTAAATGGGGCGGACGACAGGCTCCGGATGGCCGCTTTCGGCATGAATTTGCCAATCCGATTGGCCGTCGAGAATCGCTGCTGGCGCGGTTTCGCCACGTTCCGCAAAGTAGACCATTGTCTCCTTATCAATCACCACATTGTTGCCTACGTGCACATTGTCGCCGAGGTTGATCCCCATCACAGCTGATCCCAATCCGAACACGCAGTTAGCACCGACGCACAGCTGAGCATGGGGCTTACTAGGAACGATCGATGCAGAAATACCGAGGTCGACGTTATCGCCCACCACGGTTCCTGAATACAAACGGCCTTCAATTCGGCCAGCGCCAAGAGTGCCCGCGTTGAAAGAAACATACCCTTCACGCAGCACCTTGGTTCCTTCTGCTAGATAAGCGCCTAACCGGACGCGTTCCGCCTCGGTGATTTCTACCCCTGTAGGAACCACATAATCAACCATGCGGGGCAAACGGTCAATGCCATAGACGTGAATAAGACCACGGTTACGCAGCGACATTCTGATGTTCTCAAAATTCTCCGGCAAGCAAGGACCTTTGTTCGTCCATACCACCCGAGACAAGATACTCATCGCGTTATCCATGTTGATCTCGAGCGGACGCATCAATCGATGCGATAACAGATGTAGTCGCAGAAACACATCATGGGCGTCGATAGGCGGGGAATCCAGATCACCGATATGGGTACGTACGGCAACTTGCTCCACCAAGCGGTCTTCGTCGAGACGCACAAGGCTCAAAAGCTTAGGCGGTAAATCCTGTGCTCCTAGTCGTTCCGTGTAGGAGGAGGAACCGCTGGCAGGGACTAATTCTGGGGTTGGGTACCAGGTATCAAGGACTTCGCCGTTCATGGCAATGTTGGCGATACCGATGGCAGTGGCACCGAATTGACTCATAATTAAATACTTTATCGGAGCAGGCCTGCATTGAAGAAGTTAGCAATCCTCTCTCCTAGAGGCGCGGTATTGTCGATGCCATGCTCGATTTGACTACAGATCCCATTGAACTGACCCGCGCTCTCGTTGATATAGAAAGCCCGTCCCATCACGAAAAAGACATAGCTGACACCATCGAGCAGGCGCTTCACACCATCGACAACGTTGAAGTGCTACGCCACGGCAACACGCTGGTTGCCCGTACTCACCGCGGACTAGGAGAGAGGGTGATCCTCGCCGGCCACATTGACACCGTCCCAATTGCCGACAACGTCCCCAGTCACATGGAAGGCGACATCATGTTCGGTTGCGGCACGGTAGATATGAAATCGGGTATGGCGGTCTATCTCAACGCCTTTGCCACCTTGGCTAACCACCCCGCGCTATCGAAAGACCTTACGGTGGTTTGCTACGAGGGCGAAGAAGTAGCCAGCGAATTTAACGGGTTGGGGCATGTTCAGAAGGCACATCCCGACTGGTTGAGTGGCGACCTCGCCCTCCTAGGCGAGCCTTCCGGTGCGGTGATCGAGGCCGGTTGCCAAGGCACGATTCGCCTTCGTATCACCGCCCATGGTGTGCGCGCACACTCGGCACGATCGTGGCTAGGAGATAACGCCATGCATAAACTAGCCCCGGTGATCACCAACATTGCAGGTTACGACGCAAAAGAAGTGCTTGTCGACGGCTGCCTCTACCACGAAGGCCTCAACATAGTGCACTGCGAATCCGGTGTTGCCACCAACACCATCCCCGATGAAGCATGGATGTTTGTCAACTTCCGTTTCGCCCCCAACAGAACCATCGACGATGCACTTGCCCACATGCTCGAGGTCATGGATCTTCCCGAGGGCGTGACCTACGACATCGACGATGCCGTCGCAGGAGCCCGTCCTGGCTTAGACCGGCCCGCTGCCGCCGCCCTCCTAGAGGCGACCGGTGGCAAGTTCCGCGCAAAGTATGGCTGGACCGATGTGTCTCGGTTCTCCGAGATCGGGGTTCCCGCAGTGAACTTTGGTCCAGGAGATCCTTCCTACTGCCACAAAAAAGACGAACAGTGCCCAGTGCACATGATTACCGATGTGTCAGACACGTTGGTGCAATACTTGACGAGTTCCCATACAACGACAACCGGAGCCTGATTATCCTATGACCACGCAACCTCAACGCAATGAGCGGCACCTTTGCGGGCCAGTGCTAGTCCGCGGCAAAAAGAACCAGTCACCTGGAACCTATGACCAACGCCTCCTAGAGCTTCCTGCTGATCACGACTGGTTGCACGCAGATCCTTGGCGTGTGCTTCGAATCCAAAGCGAATTCGTCGCAGGTTTCGATGCCTTGTCGCAACTGCCACCAGCTGTCACAGTGTTCGGCTCCGCCCGCGTTGCACCGGATCATCCGTACTACGAGCAAGGCGTTTGTCTAGGAGAGGGGTTGGTGCGTGCTGGCTACGCTGTGATCACGGGTGGCGGCCCCGGCCTTATGGAGGCAGCCAATAAGGGCGCTTTTGACGCAGAAGGCTATTCGGTTGGTTTGGGCATTGAACTTCCTCACGAGCAAGGAATTAACGACTACGTTGATTTGGGCTTGCACTTTAGGTACTTCTTTGCACGCAAGACGATGTTTTTGAAGTATTCTCAGGCCTTCGTGTGCCTTCCTGGTGGCATGGGCACTCTTGATGAGCTTTTTGAGGTGCTGTGCATGGTACAGACCGGTAAAGTGACCAATTTTCCGATCGTCTTGCTGGGCACCAGTTTCTGGGGTGGGCTCGTCGACTGGATCAAGCAACGCCTCGTAGGAGAGGGCATGATCTCTGAATCAGATTTGTCATTGTTCCTCGTGACAGATTCAGTCGACGAAGCCATAGAGTTTATTCGCCAATCACATCGCCGATTAATGAACGCACATGACTAGGAGTGCGTTTCAACAAAATCCTGAGTGCGCGACGGTCATGGCGACCGGTCAACCGCACTCCGGATTCCTTTTATGATCATGGGGCTACGCATGCGCTAGCAGATGCCTTTTCTCGCGCTGGTGATGTGATCTGAAGGCAGGCCTTGGTCCCTACGTCTCTCCCAATGAAGAGATCGATCGGGTGGTTCCAGTGATCGATGCGGTTCACCGCGCGCGTTTCGACGACATTGTTGCGTCTGTGATTGCGGAAACAACCACACAGGCCGAACGTGCGGTTCGGCTCGGTGTGCCTGAGGACCGCATTCTTATCGACCCACCCATGATTTTGGCAAGAACACCTTCCACGGACTGGAACTCTTACGGCGGATAGACGAGATCGTTACAAACGGCTGGCCTGTGCTTATGGCCCTATCCAACAAAGATTTTGTAGGAGAGATGCTGGATCGCCCCGTCGACCAGCGCGTAGCCGGAACTCTAGCAGCTACCGCTGGGCAGCTGCCCACGGAGTCGCAGCGTTTCGTTCTCACCAAGTCGCGGAAACCGTCGACGTAATTCGTATGACTGCAGCCATCCAAGGCCAAGTTCCGCCGCTAGCAACCACTCGGGGGCTTGCGTGAACATTAGCGTAGTAATTCCCGCTCTCAACGGGGAAACAACCGTTGCCAGCGTGGTCGAATTGTCTAGGAGGGGGTAACGAGGTCATCGTCATCAACTCCGATTCCACAGACGCCACCGCTGTCCGCGCCCACGCGGCTGGTGCGCGCGTGATTGTACTCCCGCTTCCTCCGATCCCCTGGCAAGGGTGAAGCTTTGTGGCGCGGCGTCGCTGCAGTGACAGGCGACGTGGTGGTTTTCTTGACGCTGATCTCACGGAAATTACGCCTGCACCCGTGGCGATGCGTCTGGCGGCGGCGGGGGAGTGACCGAGTTGACCGCCCGTCCCCTCCTAGAGGCGTTCTTCTCTGAGCTAGGGTTTGTGCGTCAGCCTCTAGGAAGGGAGTATGCTATTCGTCGCAGCGCAGCTCTCGAGTTGCCGTTTGTTGGCGGTTACGGTGTGGAGGGTGGTTTGCTTATCGACGTCTTCCGCCGCTTCGGTGCAACATCGATCGTGGAGGTTGAGGCTGGGCACCGCGGTCACCGTCATCGCCCGTTGCGTGAGCTTGCTCCTATGGCGCGTGTGGTGGCGTCGACAATTTTGCAACTTGCTGGTGTGGTTTGTGAGTTAAATGAAGTGGGGCATCGCCCCGCGTTGTCGTCGTTGGGTTGTTCTGTAGGAGAGGGGTGAGTTGATGCTGTGGTGGATTGTTCTCCTCCTAGTCATGTTGATGGCCGTGGTGGTGTTAACCTTTGCTTTTGGTTCGGTGTTTGGTCGTGGCGATGGCGTGGAGTTGCCGGAGGTCGATCGGTTGACGGCGCTTAATGAGCAGGCCGTGCGTCGGGGTGTGATCGACGATGTCCGCTTTGATTCGGCGTTGTGGGGATATAACCAGCAGCAGGTAGATTGTGTGATTGCCGCCTTGGAGTCTGAGATTGACCAGCTCAAGGGGCAGACACGGGGTTTCAAATGAGGGTAGACTGAAATCTAGTCTCGTATCTTTGTGATATGTGGCGGCTTCTATTATTTGAATAAGCATGTAAGGAATCGGTGATCTGCATGGCAGCCATGAAACCCCGCACGGGAAACGGTCCAATGGAGGCGGTTTTTGAGAGTCGTAAGATTGTGATGCGTATTCCTACCGATGGTGGTGGCCGCTTGGTCATCGAGATGAATAAAGAAGAGGCAGCAGAGCTGGGTGCTTTGCTGACAGAAGTTTCGCAGTAGTTTTGCACAATAAGGAGTAGCCCTAGGTGCTGTCGCATGTTGTAGATGTTCTTGCGGATCCGATTGATGGCTCTGCGTTGACACTTGTCGACGATAACCGCCGTCTGGTATCTGAGACCGGCCATAGTTTTGATATTGCACGCCAAGGGTATGTCACCCTCGCTGGTGGCGCGGGTATTCGTTATGTTGGTGACGATTCTTCGATGATCCACGCCCGTGAGACATTCCTATCGGGTGGTCATTTCGCACCTTTCGTCGAGGCCGTGAGTAATTCCGTTCACCTCGCCTTGGATGAGGCTCATGTACCTGAGGATGCCTCTCCTGTGATTTGTGAGGTCGGCGCGGGAACTGGCTACTATTTGGCGCATGCGCTCGATGACATCGAGAATTCTCGCGGCATCGGCATTGACGTCTCTGTGCCAGCAGCGAAGATGCTGAGCAAGTGCCATCCACGCGTGGGCGCTGTCGTAGCGGACGCATGGTCACGTCTACCACTTCGGGATGCTTCCATCGATGCCATCACGGTCGTGTTTGCACCACGTAATGCCTCTGAGTTCGCCCGTGCGCTCAAACCAGGTGGTCAGGTTATCGTCTTAACCGCAGACGCCGGCCATCTCGAAGAACTGCGCGAGCCTCTTGGCATTATCGGCGTGGAAAAGGGTAAGGTCCAACGCATGATCGATCAAGCAGCAGGCAACCTTGTTCCTGTTTCTGATCCAGAACCGATCGAGTTCACCATGCACTTAGACCAAGTCTCCATCGCCTCCCAGATCGGTATGAGCCCCTCGGCTCGCCATATTCACCCCGATGTACTAGGAGAGAGGATTGCCACCCTTCCTAGTGTCATGGACGTGACTGCGCGTGCGATGATCACGCGTTTTGCCAAGATCGATTAGTTCTTAATCAAAAAGGTGGCGGCGGGAAGTTATTCCCGTCGCCACCTTTTATGTTCGCCTAGCCGAGTGGCTTTGTCACGTCGCTGCGGAGGATGTCTGCGCCGTCGCTTGCCTGTGGTGTAAAGGCTTCACAGTAGCCGTTGAAGTACACTCGGCTGGCCATGGCGATTTGTCCGCCGTCGGCAAAGACTTCCACGGTGGAACCGTCGACGATGATCGTCACGGAGTCGGTGTCATCTTCTGTTAGCGGCGCAACCGCTATGTCGTCGCCCTCGTGGTGGGGGTTCATAGAGCGGTCGAGCTCTAGGAGGTCGCCGTAGTGGGTGATCTTTGCTGCAGTATTTCCGGCGGTATCGACAAGCTCTACGGTTACTTTCTCTCCTAGAGGAACGTCTAGGAGGCCGGTCCACATGATCGCATGGTCGGAGTCGCGGATGGCGTCGGGAAGCCCTGCGACGGGGGTGTGGTAGATTTTTCCGCCTTGGAGGGTCATGCGTCGTGGTAGTGAGAGGCAGTTGGCCCATTGTTCTTCGCGGAAGCTCAGGTGGGTGGTGGCGTCGTCGAGACGTCCGATTCCGTTCATGAGTCCGAAGACGTGGGCGTGGCTGTAGCGGTGTTCGGGGGCCACGCTGCTGTTGAGGTGGGAGGTGTAGTTGGTGTTGCGTGGTCGGGTGAAGTCGTGTCCGTAGTCGATGCGGGTGAAGGAGGAGACGACGGTGAAGATGTTGTTGTGGAGCTTGCCGACGAGGTAGCCGGAGCGGTCGATGCCCCCGATTTCGATGGTGACGATGAGGATGTCGTAGACGTTTTGGTCGATTTCGTCGCGGAGGCGAATGATTCGTGGTGCGACGAGGCGTTCGCCTTCGATACCGGAGTTTCCTACGACTTTGAGTGGTCCGCGTAGTTCCCAATCGGTTCCGTTTTCGGAGTCGAGGATGACGAGGGTGGGTTCGTCCATGTCGCCGGTGACGGCGAGCATGATCCAACCGGAGTGGCCTTCGTCACGGTCGTCGGCGGTGACCCAGTTGGGAACGACGCAGGGGGAGCGGAAGTTGGTGTAGCCGCCTTGGTCGGCGATTACTTGTCCACGCCTAGCGACGTGGGGGTCGGTGGTTGCCGCGTCATCGTTGACATCATAGGTGGTGGCATCGAGGTCGGTGATTTCGGCGAGGTGGATCGAGTCGCCGTTGTCGGTGATGCTGGTGAAGTAGAGGCGAGTGGTGTCTCCGTCGGAGGTGACAGAGCCTGCGCGCAGACGAATTTCGTCTCCTAGTGGTGCGATGACGTCGTCGCAGATTTCCCAGTTGAATGGGTCGGTGTTGGCATAGTCGTGGGCCCAGCGGGAGGGTGCTCCTGCTTTAGGACGGAATTGATGGAAGAGGTGCCACGTGGTGCCGTCGAAAAGCGCACCTGCGGGGGCATCGAGGATTCCGATTTCTGGGGTGACGTGGAGTTCTGGCCGATGTGTCATCGCAGTGGGTTAGCCTTTCACTTCGGTTGCGTGGATTTGTGCGTCGAGGTCGTCTGGTGCCAAGGATGCATTGCTGAAGTCTTGGGTTAGCGGTAGACGAAGCTGGAGGTCGGTTCCTGGGCAGACTTCGATGGTGCCTTCTGACATGGTGAAGTCGAGGACGTGGCCGCCGCTGGTGCGGTCGGTGTCGATGAAGTGGACGTGGCAGCCAGGTACGCCGATGCCTTTTTCGTAGATTGGGGTTCTAAACCCGGCTACAACACCGGAGACGTTGGTGAATTCGAGTTCGGCGTCGTCACCAGTCGCTTGCGTCATCGGGCGGTAGGGACGTTCTTGTTTGGTCACCGTGCGCACGGTGACTGATGAGAACACCCCAGAGATACGTACTGCATACATGTAGTTTTCGCTGGGTAGGAGGGAGGTGATGAAGTCACTGAGTTCGCTCCTGTGCATACCGTGCGGTACGTGAGCTTTAAGCCGTGGCACAAAATTTGTGGCGATGGCGAATGGGCTGCGCTGTGTGAGCGCTGCTTCACTGGCGGATCCGTCGCCGCGAAGTTGATAGCAGACTCCGTCGAGGATGACCATTTCCCCGTCGAGGGCATCAAATGTGCCTATGCCGAAGTTGCCGTGTCCCAATAATTCGCCGATGGAAATCTCACCGTCGTAGATGCCGTCTAGGAGGGCGGTCATGAGTGAGCTTTGGAAAATCGTATGGCGCTCAGCGAGCAGCGCGTTATGGTCATCCATGCCTGCCCACAATAGTCGTGTGGGCGGGATTTTGCAGGGAACCCGTTACAATGGACCCCTATTTTCTATAGGAGGGAGGAGTACACATCGACGGTTTGTTGTGCGATGGAGCTCCATGAAAACTCGGATACTGCGCGGTTGCGTCCGGCGACACCGAAAGCCGCAGCGCGTTTACGATCGGCGACCATGGCGTTGACGGCTTCGGCGAGATCGTACTCGAAGGCGTCGGTATCATTGGGGTCATAGTGGACTAGGCTTCCGGTGGTGCCGTCGACGACGACCTCGGGGATTCCGCCCACGTCTGAGGCGACAACGGCGGTAGCACAGGCCATGGCTTCGAGGTTGACGATTCCAAGTGGTTCGTAGATGGAGGGGCAGACGAAAGCGTCAGCGGCTGTCAGGATCTCTTGGATCTTGTCTTTGCTGAGCATTTCTTGTACCCAGACAACGCCTTCGCGTTCTGCTTGTAGTTCTTCTACGAGGTGTTGGGTGCGTGCCGCAATTTCTGGGGTGTCGGGAGCACCGGCACACAAGACGAGCTGGACGCCTGGGCTGAAGTGGCGAGCGGCTTTGACTAAGTGTTCCACGCCTTTTTGGCGTGTGATTCGGCCAACAAAGGCGACTATGGGCTGGTCTGGGTTGATTCCGAGGTCGCGGAGTACTGAGTGCTCGGCGTCGTCGAAAGTGGGACGCGGTTGCCAAAGCTGTGTGTCGATGCCGTTGAGTACGACGCGGATTTTATCGGCATCGATACGCGGGTACGCACGCAGAATAGCGTCTTTCATCCCGGCAGACACTGCGATCACAGCGTCTGCGTATTCCATGGCGTTTCGCTCTGACCATGAGGAGACATCGTAGCCACCCCCGAGTTGTTCCCGCTTCCATGGGCGGTCGGGTTCGAGTGAGTGAGCTGTGACGATGTGGGGTACTTCGTGGAGGAGCCCCGCTAAGTGCCCTCCTAGTCCTGTGTACCACGTGTGGGAGTGGACTACATCAGCGCGGGCTGCGGCGTGTGCCATGCGTAGTCCTGTGGACATGGTTTGCAGGGCAGCGTTGGCGGAAGCGAGTTCAGGGTCAACGCCATAGGTGTAGACGTTGTCTTCGTTTCGTGGAGCGCCCATGCAATGGACGTCGACGTCGACAATGTCGCGCATATGGCGGGTGAGCTCGGCGACGTGAACTCCTGCACCGCCGTAGATCTCAGGTGGGTATTCTTTGGTCATCATCGCAACTCTCATACTTCCGAGAGTAACGGGCTGTGGACCATTTTGTGGGGTGTTCTGTGTCTTATTGTTGGCAAATCTGCCCGCGGGGCGGAAATTCTCGATACATTGGGCTTTGTGAGGAGTAAACAGAACGTTTTAGCAATTGTCCTTGCCGGTGGAGAAGGTAAGCGGCTGTTCCCGCTCACCGAAGATCGTGCCAAGCCAGCTGTTCCTTTCGGCGGTACCTACCGGCTTATCGATTTCGTGTTGTCTAACCTAGTCAATGCCGGATATTTAAAGATTTGTGTGCTGACTCAGTACAAGTCTCATTCCCTCGACCGCCACATTTCCCAAGCGTGGCAATTTAGCGGTCCGACCAGCCAATATATTGCGTCAGTTCCGGCGCAGCAGCGTTTGGGGAAGCGCTGGTACATGGGCTCCGCGGACGCAATTTTGCAGTCGTTGAACTTGGTGTACGACGAACGTCCCGATTATGTTTTGGTGTTCGGCGCTGATCACGTTTATCGCATGGATCCTGCGCAGATGGTGGCCGATCACATCGCGTCCGGAAAGGCCGTTACTGTTGCCGGTATCCGAGTGCCACGTTCAGAAGCAAGCGCTTTTGGTTGCATCCAAGCAGATGAAGACAACAACATCACCGAGTTTTTGGAAAAGCCAGCAGATCCACCTGGCACTCCAGATGATCCGTCGATGACTTTCGCTTCTATGGGTAACTATGTATTTTCCACGGATGCCCTTATCAAAGCGCTCAAGGAAGACGAGAATAACTCTGATTCTGAGCATGACATGGGCGGAGATATCATCCCGTATTTCGTGCGCATGGGTCAGGCCAATGTTTACGACTTCAACAAGAATGTTGTGCCTGGTTCCACCGACCGCGATCGGGCCTACTGGCGCGACGTTGGTACTATCGACGCCTTCTATGAAGCGCATATGGACTTGATCTCTGTTCACCCAGTGTTCAACCTCTATAACCAGCAGTGGCCTATTCGTTCCACCGAGCGTGGTGACCTGCCACCTGCGAAGTTCGTTCAAGGAGGTATCGCGCAGGCTTCTATGGTTGCCCAAGGCTCCATCGTGTCCGGTTCCACTGTGCGTAACTCGGTGGTCTCTACCGATGTTGTGGTCGAAGAAGGCGCAACAGTCGAGGGCTCCGTCATTATGCCAGGTGTGCGCATCGGCAAGGGGGCAGTGGTGCGTCACTGCATATTGGACAAGAACGTGGTGGTCTCTGACGGTCAAGTCATTGGCGTTGATCGCGAGCGCGATGAGCAGCGCTTCCAGATCAGCCCAGGTGGCGTGGTAGTCGTCGGTAAGAACTCCGTCGTATAAAACCTAAGGGAGGCATCGATTGCTTGTCGACGCCTCCCTCTGCGGTTTCCACCGAGCGTTATAGTTTGGTAATAAGTGTCGTTCCCCCTCCTAGAGGAAGGCGGCATACGACGACCTCATCGAGGCTGCGAACATATTCATCTGCTTCACGCGCTGTAACTGTTTCGCGATCCTTACGCGTGGAATCTGCCACGGTGCCGTCGAGAAGCGCGTCAGGCAGAACAAGGACGCCGCCGCTGGCAAGCAGCGGTAGGGAAGCGTCGATAAATGCGCGAAGGTCGAGAGGGGCTACTTCGCCGAAAATGACCTGATACTGACCCCGTGCTAATCGTCCCATCACGTCGAGGGGACGGGACGGCAAAAATCTAATCCGTGAGGAACCATAGCCCGCGTCGTGGAAAGCTTTCTTGGCGCGCTTTTGGTGCTCAGGCTCAGGATCGATACAGGTCAAAATTCCTTTTTCGCCAAGACCCGCTAGGAGGTGGAGGCCCACCACACTTGCTGTTGGGGTAACCGCAATAGCTCCGTGGGCGCGCGATACCCCCGCCAATGTGGTTAAAAGCTGGCCGGTAATGGAATCGGGGACATGGAGCCCAAATTCCTGCGCATCCTCGCGCGCGGTTGCTAAAGCCTCACTCACGTCGGTCGTGGAGTCAATGTAGTTGCGAATAAAGTCTGATGGAGCGTTCACAATCGACAGTGTATGTCTAGGAGGAGGGGATTGTGGTGGCGACATGAGCCCAACTTCAAAGGTTGTGACGCCTGTTAACAGTGTGAATGCTGCAAAGCAGATCACCATAAGGTCACAATCTGAGAACAATTGTGCTTTGCCAGTGTTTTTACAGAAACTTGGCTGGTTTTCCTCAGAACAGTCCGGCACAATCAACAACTATGACATACACGCACGGCTCCGCCCTCCCTAGCACCGACGACGTCACCATCGACGCCGACGTAGCCACCGAGGAGTTGACTGGAACCGCAGCTTTCGACGCGGGCGTTGGCGACATGCCTTCATGGCAAGAACTCGTTGCCCAACACGCCGATAGCGTCTATCGTCTCGCATTTCGTTTGTCCGGCAACCAGCATGACGCAGAAGATTTAACCCAAGAAACTTTCATGCGTGTATTCCGGTCGCTCAAGGGCTACCAACCGGGAACCTTCGAGGGATGGTTGCACCGCATTACTACCAACCTCTTCCTTGACATGGTGCGTCACCGCGCCAAGATCCGTATGGAAGCACTCCCAGAGGATTACGAGCGCGTCCCTGGTACCGACATGACGCCCGAGCAGGCCTATAACGTGTCTAACTTGGACCCAGCGCTTCAAAAGGCTCTCGACGACCTCAGCCCTGACTTCCGTGTGGCCGTCGTACTTTGTGACGTCGTTGGCATGAGCTATGACGAAATCGCAGACACCTTAGGTGTGAAAATGGGCACCGTTCGCTCCCGAATCCACCGCGGACGCTCCCAACTGCGTGCACATTTGGAGAACCAAGCAACCAGCGATGAAGGTGCCCAACTCCTCCTAGCCACTGGGAGATAAAAATCGGGGTACAGTTCGATGGCGGAGGTGACTATTACCAGATGAAAAAAGAACACTCCCCTAAAAACAAGGTGCGTCGCTTCGCATCAGTGGAGCATCTCAACCCCGAGGCTGTGGCAGCTTTTGTTGACAACGAGCTCAGCCCCGCGGCAGCACACCGCGCCAAAATTCATCTGGTTCATTGTCCCGAGTGCAGGGAGGAAATCCATCGTCAGCGTCGAGCCGCCGATCGGCTTCGCGACGGCAACAACTCGGACATGCGGCCTTCTTCTGATTTGATCGCCAAACTGCAATCGATTGCTGCTTGTTGCCCAGATGGGCCTACGGCGGAGGAAGTACCGTCGTCCCCCCAATCCCTCCTAGACAAATTGGATGGGGTTGCTAGGAATATTTACAAAACTACAAAGACTCTTCGTGAGGCACGCAACGAAGCCTTGCGACAGTACGAACGTTAAAATTTCGGTCAACAGGCTAGAGTAGGAGGGGTGTTTTCCTCCATTGGCTGGCCAGAAATCTTCACGGTCCTCATTCTCGGATTGATCATCATTGGTCCTGAGCGACTCCCGAAAGTTATCGAGGACGTTCGCGCTGCGATTTATGCGGCAAAAAAGGCCATTAACAATGCCAAAGAAGAGCTTAACGGCAATCTAGGGGCGGAATTTGATGAGTTCCGTGAACCGATCAATAAGATCGCTTCCATTCAACGTATGGGGCCCAAGGCTGTCCTCACCAAAGCATTGTTTGATGAGGACGAGAACTTCATGGATAACTTTGATCCGAAAAAGATTATGGCTAGTGGTACTGAAGGTGAAGCATATCGTCAGCGCGGTGCCAGCCAGCCGGTCGTCGATCCAGCTTCTCAACAGCAGAATCAAGCGCAAAAAGAACCCCAGCCAAAGTCGGGCTTTAGCTGGGATGACATCACCTAGGTTTTAGTGGCGGGTAACTCCTAGTCCGAGTGGTTTTCCAGCAAGGGAATCACGACGGACGACGAGTTTGTCTGCGATCTTATGGATCGCTGCGCCGGTGGGTGATTCGGGGGCGCTGACTGCGATAGGAGTGCCGGTATCGCCGCCTTCGCGCAATCGCGGATCGAGTGGCACGCTGCCTAGGAGGGGGACGGGGGTACCCGTGAGGGTCTTGAGCCGATCTGCCATCGCTTGTCCGCCGCCGCTGCCGAACACATCCATGGTGCTGCCGTCGGGGAGAACCATGGATCCCATGTTTTCGATGACGCCGGCGATTTTTTGGTTGGTTTGGATGCTGATGGATCCGGCGCGTTCGGCGACTTCGGCTGCTGCAGATTGTGGTGTAGTGACCACGAGGAGTTCTGCGTTGGGGACGAGTTGTGCCACGGAGATGGCGATGTCGCCGGTTCCTGGGGGGAGGTCTAGGAGGAGGATGTCGAGGTCGCCCCAGAATACGTCGGCTAGGAACTGTTGGATTGCGCGGTGGAGCATGGGGCCGCGCCATACGACGGGTGCGTTTCCTTCGACGAAGTGTGCGATGGAGATGAGTTTTACGCCGTGTGCTTGGGGCGGCATGATCATGTCGTCGACGGCGTGGGGGCGGTCGGTGGAGCCGAGCATGCCTGGTACTGAGTGTCCGTAGATGTCGGCGTCGAGGACACCTACTTTGAGTCCGCGGGCGGCGAGTGCGGTGGCGAGGTTGACGGTCATGGAGGACTTGCCGACGCCGCCCTTGCCGGATGCTACTGCGAATACTCGGGTTGTGGAGTCAGGTTGTGCGAAGGGAATAACTGGCTCATCGACGTTGCCTCGCAGTGACATGCGAAGTTCACGGCGTTGTTCGTCGCTCATCACATCGGTTCCGACGTTGACGCTGCCAACGCCGTCGATGTCTTCGATTGCGGCCTTGGTGTTGGTGACCAAGGTGTTTTTCATGGGGCAGGCGGCAATGGTGAGGTAGATGTCTACGTCGACGTTGTTGCCGTCGATGTTGATGGATTTCACCATGCCGATTTCGGTGATCGGTTTGCCGATTTCGGGGTCTTCGACGCGCGCGAGGGCTGCGCGCACGTCAGATTCAGTCAGTATATGTGTCATCGATGTGTTAGGTTACTCGTTTTTGTCGTTCTCGCGAAGGTCTCCTTGGGTGGGGTCGGAGATCTCTTCGTGGCCGGATTCGTTAATTTGGTGGATCAGTGCGACACGCGATGCGGCTTCGTCATCGAGTTTGGCTTCGATTCGGTCGAGCATGTTTTGTAGGTCTTCGAGCTCGTGTCGCAGATAGTCGCGAGAGACCATGTCACCGACGGCAAGGCGCAGGCCGGCGAGCTCGCGGGTAATAAATTCCGTGTCTGCTTTGGTCTCAAATGCGCGACGGCGATCTTCGTTTAAGGAGACTCGGTCGCGGTCCTCTTGGCGATTCTGCGCTAGGAGGATGAGGGGCGCTGCGTAGGCTGCCTGCGTGGAGAATGCGAGGTTGAGCAGGATGAAAGGGTAGGGATCCCATTGCCAGACGAACACACCGCAGTTGAGTGCAACCCACAGGACCACGAAGACGGTTTGCCACATGAGGTAGGTGCCGGTGCCGAAGAATCGTGCGATTTTTTCGGCGTAGGCGCCGATGGTGTCGTCGTCAAGTTTGAGGAAGGTGCGGCGCTGCTTGAGAAATGGGGTGTCGAGCTCGGAACGGTTGTTGTATTCCGCCATGAGCTACACCTCCTTTGGTGTTTCGTCGGGGCGAATGCCGGTGTCGCGCCAGTCGTCGGGGAGCATGTGGTCGAGGAGATCGTCGACGGCCACCGCGCCTAGGAGGTGGTTGTCGTTGTCCACGACGGGGCCGCACACAAGGTTGTAGGTAGCAAAGTAGCGTGCGGCGGTTTCTTGGGAGTCGCTGGCCCACAGGGGTGGCAGGTCTGGGTCGAGGATGCCCGAGACGAGTTCACTAGGAGGTTCGCGCAGGAGTTTTTGTAGGTGCACGCATCCTAGGTATTTGCCGGTAGGGGTCGCTGTAGGCGGCCGGACGACGAACACAATGCTGGCCAGTGACGTGGGCAGGTCAGGGTTGCGCGCTAGGGCGAGAGCTTCTGCGACGGTGGTTTGTGGGGAGAGGATGAGCGGTTCGGGGGTCATGAGTGCACCGACAGTGTCGGGGCTAAAGCTCATGAGGCGGCGCACGGGGGCGGACTCTTCGGGGTCCATCAGCTCTAGGAGGACGTCGGCTTTGTCGTCATCGAGTTCGCCTAGGAGGTCTGCGGCGTCGTCAGGGTCCATTTCTTCGAGGACGTCGGCGGCACGTTCGATGTCGAGGGTTTCGATGAGTTCTGCCTGGCGGTCTTCGGACATTTCTTGAAGGACGTCGGCGAGGCGGTCGTCGTCAAGCTCTTTGGCTACGTTGGCGCGCTGGGCGTCGGGTAGCTCGTAGAGTGCAGTGGCGATGTCGGCAGGGCGCATGTCTTCGAATTCTGCGATGAGTTCGGCGGCTGCGTCTGTGATGCCTACACCGCCCGCGGAAATGCCATGGACGTGCGACCATGGGCAGGTGAACAGTTCGGGGCGGCGTCCGAATTTGGGACGTTCGCCAATGACAGCAACACGTGAGATTGCCCAGTCGCGGGTGCGGGTGCGTTCCAGTTCGATGTCTGCGACTTCGACGGGGCGCCCGTGGAGGTGGTCAAGTTCGGGGTCGTCGACGTGGACTTTGGAGCCGACGATATCGGCGATGATCGCCACCTCGCCGTTTCTCGGTTTGTATGCGCGTAACGACACTGATCCAGAAACCAGCGTAATTTCCTGAGGCTCGATAGCAGCAACGCGAAGCATGGGAAGGAAAATCTTCCGATTGTTCATCATCTCGACAACCAAACCCAAAACGCGCGAGGGTTGGCCGTTGGGGCGAACATTGACAATTACGTCGCGTACACGGCCTATGGCATCAGTATCGGGTCCGCGGACAATCATGCCGGCGAGACGTCCTGCATACACACGTGTCACTTGACTCATAACGGCCAGTCTACGTGGTTCAAGGCGATGAACCACATTGGAACTATCTTTGTGACTCAGTCGTTGACTAGGAGGAGAACACCACCGAACGAATACGTTGTGCGTACCGCACGAGGAGAATACTGATGGCCCTCAACTTCAATGCTCGTCCTAGCGACAATACCCCAGCCCAGCTGCGTGATCGTGCTAAGCCTGAAGGCTGGCCGGTTGGTTCATTTGAGTCCTATGCGCAGGCTCAGGCGGCCGTGGACATGTTGGCGGACAACAACTTTCCGGTGGATAAGCTCACTATCGTGGGTGTAGATCTCATGGAAGTAGAGCGAGTAGTGGGCAAACTCACATGGGGAAGGGTGCTCATTGGCGGAGCTGCTTCTGGCGCATGGATGGGTCTTTTTGTCGCCGTTGTTATGGGTATGGTGTCGGGAACATGGGGAACCGCGCTTATGATGGGCATCCCGCTTGGTGTCGTATTTGGCATGGGGCTTGCCGCCGTGCAATACGCTTCCACGAACGGGAAACGCGACTTTGCTTCCAGCACACATATCGTTGCGGGGCGTTACGACGTCCTCTGCCATCCGAGCGCTGCACGAGAAGCACGCGATGCCATTGCTAACTACATGCGCTCCGCGCGATAAGCTATACGCAGATGAACGTTGTTAAACGCGGAAAGGGGCCGGTTGGCGCTATGAAACGAGGTCGTGTGACCCAAACCCTCCTCCTAGGCACTGTTGCCGCAGTGGGACTAGGAGGGGCTGCGTGCGCTGAGTTTGAGCCGGAAACCCCAAAGAATTTTGATCAGACCAAGGTTGTCTCCATCGTGATTGATCCTGACGACTGGACTTAGGCAGTTCTTGGCGAGGCATACAAGCAGGCGTTAACTAAAGATGCAGGTCGCCTAGCGGTTGTGCATGTTCGTGTTGGGGAGAGAGACAGCGCGGATTCGGTGAGCATGTTGTCTACTGGGCGTGCTGACTTGTACATCGGTTGTACTGGTCGAGAGCTTAAGTCGCATGATGCGAAGGCTGCTGTTACTTTGAGCAAAGAGTATGCTGCTGATGAGGACCGTTTTGGTTCCAACCGTGGGAAGTGGCGTGATCGTACGTATAAGGAGCTGATGGCTCGCTTAGGTAACCGCGTTGATGCGACGGATCCTTCCAATGTGATGGCCTGTAAAGACGAGCAGGAGTTTCTTCCGCAAAGTATTGTGCCGTTGTATCGCATGCCGGTGTTTAACCGTGATGAGTTAGCAACGTTGAATCATATGACTGCACGGTTGGCACAGATTGATTTCGATGAGTTAGTTAGTTATGCGCAGTCGCATGGTAGTGCGGCAACGGCTGTAAATGACAAGCTGTTTGGTGAGTAGAAAGTACAGTAAACAAAAGTGCGGCTCCCTCCTAGGAGGGAGCCGCACTTTCAATTCTTAGTTAGCGAATGCTTCGTCGAGCAATTGCTGTTGTTCCACGGCGTGGACCTTGGATAGGCCGGTTGCGGTGGAGGCCTGTGCGCGGCGGGAGACGCGCTTCATTGGCAGCATGCCTGGGATGAGCTCTGGCAGGTGCTCGTGCAGGAATGGCCATGGGCCTTGGTTTGCTGGTTCGTCTTGGCAGAAGCGGATTTCTTCGGCGTTCGGGTAGAAGTCGAAGGCTTCCTTGAGACGGTTGAATGGGATTGGGTGGAGCATTTCGATGCGGACGATGGCTACGTCGTCACGCTTGTCTTTCTGTGCTCGCTTAGCAAGGTCGTAGTAGAGCTTGCCGGAGACCAGCATGATCTTCTTGACCTTGTTCTTGTCCA
Source organism: Corynebacterium rouxii (assembly GCF_902702935.1). Taxonomy (NCBI): domain Bacteria; kingdom Bacillati; phylum Actinomycetota; class Actinomycetes; order Mycobacteriales; family Corynebacteriaceae; genus Corynebacterium; species Corynebacterium rouxii. Next base: position 931,472 of record NZ_LR738855.1, read on the forward strand.
ATTCGCCGTTAACAAAGCGTGGGTCGTTGATAACGGACTGGAACTTCTTCACCTGGGTGAAGTCTTCCACGCTCGAGGTTGCGGCCTTCATACGCAGCATCGACTTTGGCGTGAACACGACGAGTGGTCGCTTCAGGCCACCGAGGACGTGGCGGCGTAGGAGGTGGAAGTAGTTGGCTGGGGTGGTGGGCTGTGCCACGGTCATGGTGCCTTCGGCGCAGAGCTGCAGGTAGCGCTCGATACGTGCGGAGGAGTGGTCAGGCCCCTGTCCTTCATAGCCGTGTGGCAGAAGAAGGATAACGGAGGAGGTCTGGCCCCACTTAGCCTCACCGGAGGAGATGTATTCGTCGATGATGGTTTGGGCACCGTTGGCAAAGTCACCGAACTGTGCTTCCCATGCGACAACGGCATCTTCGTTGCCGACGGAGTAGCCGTATTCGAAGCCCATGCCCGCGTATTCGGTTAGCGCAGAGTTGTAGACGAGGAACTTACCGCCGTTGCCCTTGCGCTCAGCGAGGTCGTTAAGGCCGTTGAATTCTTCACCGGTGCGTGGATCGTAAACCACTGCGTGGCGCTGGGTGAAGGTTCCGCGTCGGGAGTCTTCGCCGGCGAGGCGAACGAACTTGCCACCTGCTGCGAGGGAGCCGAAGGCAATGAGTTCGCCCCAACCCCAGTCGATGCCACCGTTTTGAACTGCCTCAAGGCGCTTCTTTGCCACCGGTGCCACACGCTGGTGGAACTCGAAGTTTTCAGGAGCAGTGGCGTAGGCCTGTCCGATTTCTACGAGTTCTTCGCGGGTGATGTTGGTTTCGAGGCCGTGTGGAACTTCTTGGGAGGAGGTAATGCCAGCTTGTGCCTCGAATGGCTTCTTTTCGGTTTCCTTGACGTCGTTAAAAATGGATTCCATCTGGTCGTGGAAATCGCGCTGTACCTTTTCAGCATCCTCGGCGGTGAGCTCGCCACGGCCTAGGAGGTCTTCCTTGTACTGTTCGCGCACAGTCTTGCGGGCGTCGATCAGCTTGTACATCTCTGGCTGCGTCATCGATGGGTCATCGGCTTCGTTGTGGCCGCGACGACGGTAGGAGATCATGTCGATGAAGACGTCTTTTCCGAATTGGCGACGGTACTCGGTGGCGAGGCGACCAACCCATACCACTGCTTCTGGATCGTCACCGTTAACGTGGAAGACAGGGCAGCCATAGGCCTTAGCTAGGTCGGTGGCGTAGTGGCTAGAGCGACCGGAGTCTGGGGTGGTGGTAAAGCCGATCTGGTTGTTCACAATGATGTGAATGGTGCCGCCGACGGTGTAACCGCGCAGCTGGGCGAGGTTCAAGGTTTCTTGAACAATGCCAAGGCCTGCGAATGCGGCGTCGCCGTGCAACATCATTGGAACGACGGAGTAGCCGTCAGTGGAGTCGCCCTTGTTGAGGAGGTCCTGCTTTGCGCGGGCAATACCTTCCATGACTGGGTCGACTGCTTCGAGGTGTGATGGGTTAGCGGCAAGCGAAACCTTGATCTCGTTGTCGCCAAACATCTGGATGTGGGTGCCCTCGGCGCCGAGGTGGTACTTCACGTCACCGGATCCACCGGCTGCCTTTGGCTCAATGTGGCCTTCGAACTCGGTGAATACTGTTGCGAGTGGCTTACCCACGATGTTGACCAGCACGTTGAGGCGGCCGCGGTGTGGCATACCGATAACAACTTCGTCGAGGCCTTGGCCTGCGGCGGTGTCGATGGCGGAGTCCATCAGCGGGATCAGTGCTTCTGCACCTTCCAAGGAGAAACGCTTTTGGCCAACGTACTTGGTCTGGAGGAAGTCCTCGAAGGCCTGTGCGGCGTTGAGCTTCTGCAGGATGTACTTCTGCTCAGCGTAGGAAGGCTTTGGCATGCCGGCTTCGATACGGTCTTGTAGCCAGAGGCGTTCGTCGCGGTCGAGAATGTGGGTGTATTCCGAGCCCACTTTGAGGGTATAAGCGCTGCGGAGGCGACCGAGCACCTCGCGCAGAGTCATGGTTTCCTTGCCGCCGAAACCGCCCACGTTGAAGGAACGATCAAGATCCCACAGGGTTAGGCCGTGGGTAGCGATGTCCAAGTCACGGTGATCTGGGACTGGCATGCCTGGCTGGTGCCAGCGCAGTGGGTTGGTGTCTGCAATGAGGTGGCCGCGGGAGCGGTAGGCCTCGATGAGCTGCATGACGCGGGTGTTCTTATCGACGCCGGTATTAGACAGATCGGATGCCCAACGCATTGGTGCGTAAGGGATTCCGATGGACTCGAAGATCTCATCCCAGAATGCGTCGTCGATAAACAGCTGGCTCATGGTGCGCAGGAATTCGCCGGATTCTGCGCCTTGGATGATGCGGTGATCGTAGGTGGAGGTGATGGTAACCAAACGGCCAACACCTAGTTCGGCGAGGCGGTCTGCGGATGCACCTGCGAATTCGGCTGGGTAATCCATGGAACCAACGCCGATGATGGCGCCTTGGCCCTTGGTCAGGCGAGGTACGGAGTGACGGGTGCCAATGCCACCTGGGTTGGTTAGCGAGATGGTGACACCGGAGTAGTCATCCATGGTGAGCTTGCCCACGCGGGAGCGTGCCACGATGTCCTCGTACTTGGCGACGAACTCTGCGAAGGAAAGAGTCTCGGCTTCCTTAATAGCAGCAACGACCAGTGCGCGTGCACCAGACTTCTGCTGAACATCGATAGCCAAGCCCATGTTGATGTGCTCTGGGGTGTTCAGAGTTGGCTTGCCATCAACAACGTCGTAGAAGTTGTTCATATCGGGGTGTGCCATGGTCGCTTTGACCACGGCGTAGCCGATGATATGGGTAAAGGAGACTTTGCCACCGGTGGTGCGCTTGAGGTGCTCGTTGATAATGGAGCGGTTCTCCCACATCAGCTTTACCGGCATATCGCGCACGGTGGTCGCGGTAGGAACCTCGAGCGACTCGTCCATGTTCTTAGCGATTGCCTTGTAAATGCCCTTGATTGCGGAGGAACCAGCTGTGGGCAGCTCGCCTGCACGCTCGAGTGGGGAAGGCTGCTGTTTCTTGGCAGGCTTCTTGTTCTCTGGCTTTGGTGCAACCTTAGCTTCGCTGGACGCTGGGGCAGAAGCCGTAGTTGGTGCTGGCTTCTTGGCTGGTGCTGGTTGCTTTTTTGCTGGGGCGGCTGGCTGTGAGGAGGTGTTCTTAGCCTCAGTTCCCGGTGTGCTCGGGGCACCCTGCTTCTCGAAAAGGTCGCGCCATTCCTTATCTACGGACTGCGGATCCTTTTGGAACTGCTGGAACATCTCGTCTACCAGCCAATCGTTCTGGCCGAAAGTACTAGCGCTGCTCACTGCAGGTGCTCGCCTCATTTCTTTGTGAGATTTCTAACGTCTATTCACACTGTAATAGCTTCACTACAGGCTATCGGTTTTCTTCCTCGAACTGTGAACTGTCGAGAAAGAAAATCGCCTCCCCATGCGTGCTCAGTGGGATTTCACCTATTGTACGCGCCTTTATCGCGGGATTTCTTGTTCGCCGTGTGTCCACATTGTGGCGTAAATACCCCCATTAGTGCGTAGGCTTGCATGATCGCCGTCTTCAAGGACCGCTCCGTCTGCAATCACAAGTATCCGATCTGCTTTTGCAGCGGTGGCTAATCGGTGGGCGACAATGACAGATGTCCGCGTCTGTGTGAGCCGTTCGGCGGCAGACAAGATTGTTTTTTCGGTTGCGGGATCAAGGGTGGCGGTGGCTTCGTCGAGAAGCAAGATTTCTGGCTCCATCATCTCTGCTCGCGCTAAGGCAATGAGCTGACGTTGTCCTGAAGATAATCCTTGGCCGCGTTCGCCGACAGTAGCGCGGAAGCCGCCGTCGATTGCAGCGATCGCACGCAGGGCCCCGACTCGGCGGGCAGCGTCGGTGATTTCTTCAGCGGTGGCGTCGGGTCGCCCGTAAGCGATGTTGTCGGCAACGGTGCCGGTAAACAGGTGGGTTTCTTGAGGTACGAAACCTACGGTGCGTCGCCACGCTTGGATGTCGTAGTTGCGAATATCGTGGCGTTTCGACGCCACCTCGCCCGTTGTTGGATCGTAGAAGCGCTCGATAAGTTTTACGATGGTCGATTTTCCAGCGCCGGTTGGGCCGACTACGGCGACTGTGGAACCAGGTTGGATCGTCAATGTCAGGTTGTCGATCACGGGTGCGCTGTCGTAAGAGTAGGAAAAACTGACGTCGTTGAAGGCGATATCGGCTCCTTGGTCTGTTCTCTGAGCCGGAACCAGGCGCCCATCGTTGGGAACGCTACTCGGTGTAGAAAGCAGGTCGGAGATTCGACGGAAACCAACCTGTGCTTGTTGGTAGGAGTCAAAAACTTGGGAGAGATGCTGGATCGGGCCGTAGAGGCGGTCCAAATACAGTAGAAAAGCAACGAGCACACCGGTGGCGAGTTCTCCGTTTGCTACCAGGTGCGCACCTACTCCGAGTACCGCGGCTTGCAGGATTTGGCTCACAGCGTTAATACCTGGGAAATATACGGCGACTGCGGTTTGGGTTTTGATGCGGGTAGCGCGATAGCGCGCTGCTTGCGCGGAGAAATCAGCGAGTGCGACATCTTCCATGCGCGCCATCTGGGCACTTCTTAGACCGCCGATGTGTTCTTGAAATAATGCGTTGACTCCGCTTATTTGTTCGCGAGCTTGGGTATACAGCCGTGACGAGATGCGTTTAAAAACGACGGTGGCAACGCCGATGAGAGGAACGCCGATGACCGCGATGGCAAACAGTTGCAGGCTGGTCGCGCCTAGGAGGGCGAGGATTCCTACCAGCGTGGTGAGGGAGACGACCGTTTGGGCAAGCCCTGTTTGTAAGAAACTATTGAGGGCTTCGATGTCGGTGGTCATGCGGGTCATGATGGTTCCCGACATGGTTTTTTCGAAGTAGCCCATGCCAAGACGTTGTAGTTGTGCGTAGGAGCGCAACCGTAGGTGGTACAACAGGCGTTCGCCGGTGCGGGCGGTCACGATCGTGGTCGCGATATCGGCAAGCCATGCCACAATCACCACGCCGATTCCTATTCCTGTGACAATCCACAGCGCTGACGGGTTATGAGCTGTGACGCCGCGGTCGATGGCAGCACGCACTAAGGTGGGGATGGTTAAGCTTGCTGTCACACCCACGATGTAGAGGCCGATGACAACCACAATGAGCCAACGTACTGAGGCAAAAAGTTGATGGGCAGTTACTTTGCCGTGGTCGTGATCGAGGAGTGGGCGTGGTCCTGGGGTGTCGCGAGTAGGAGGGAGGGCATCCACGCGGGCTAAGAGTTCGGGAGTTGCAGGTATCGACGCCGCCATGCCGCCGCGACCTCGTCCGCGTCCGCCCGCTGCGGGGTTGGCGCCTGCTACGGATGCGGCCGCTTTCATGGTTGAGGAGTTGATGGTGAGGCGCTTGTCTTGCTGAGCACGCGTGACTTGTGGCCATAGTTGTGACCACTCGGGTTCAGTGCCGTCGTCGAAAGGAACAAAAGGCTCGTCGGAGTTGTGTTCGCGGAGGTGTTCTTGCACATCCATGAGGTAGACGAACCGAGGGTTTGCACGCATGTGGGTGAGGGTGCCGTGATCGACGATACTGCCGTCTTCTATAAGCGCAACCGAATCTGCTAGGGACAGCGTAGAGTTCCGGTGCGCTACTGCGATGATGGTGACGTCCGATAGTTCACTGCTGAGCTGTTCGTAGATGGCGTGCTCAGTGGTGGCATCAATGGCCGAGGTTGCATCGTCCAAAATGAGCACTCGGGGACGTTCTAATACTGCGCGTGCGATAGCGATGCGTTGGCGTTGCCCGCCAGAAAGCGTAAGGCCTCGTTCGCCGACGATCTCGTCATACCCGTGGGGAAGCGCGCTAATAAAATCGTGGGCTTGTGCGATGCGGGCAGCGCGTTCGATGTCAACATCGGTGACGTTTCGTCCCATGGCAATGTTGTCGCGGATACTGGCGGAATACAGAAATGGGTCGTCAAAAACACAGGAAATGGCGCTGCGTAGGTCGTGGCGGCGTAGCTGGTTGGTATCCACTCCTCCTAGTCGGATCTGCCCACTATCGGGACGATAGAATCCGCAGAGTAGTTGTACAGCCATGGTTTTGCCCGAACCAGGGGGTCCGACCAGAGCTACGGTGTGACCTGCTGGAATTGTGAAGGTCGTGTCATTGAGAATCCCATCAAAGTGCACTTGGTCAAGTTCGAGTGACAACGGCCCCGCGGGAAGGTTGAGAGGATTCTCCGGATCGGGGTGCTCGGCAGCCATGTCCACAACATCCATCACACGGTCGAAGGAGCTTAATCCCATCTGCATCTGTACGACCATGCCGGCAAGCATGGACACCACCGATGTCATGGACGTGAGATAGGTGCTAAAAGCGAGGAATGTACCAATAGTGATATGACCATCAAGGGCGAGCCATCCGCCTAAACCAATGCCTATGACCAGTGCGAGTGTAGGAAGTTGCTGAACGAGTGGTCGGTAACGGGCAGAAAGACGTGCTGAGCGCATCTGCTCGGCATAGACCTGCGTGCTGAGCTCGTCTAGGCGATCGAGTTCGCGCGATTCCTGCGCGAATGCTTTAACAACGCGGATTCCGCTAACGGTTTGTTCGATGTGCGTGGCCAAATTTGCCACACTGTGCTGCGCCGACCACGTTGCGGCAAACAATGTGGTGCGCGATCGGAGCGAGAGCCACACCAGCGGTGGAATACAGGCGACTGCGATAAACATCAGCCAGACGTTGATCCACGCTAAAATACCAATGGTGATGACCACTTTGAGCACATGCCCGATGAGCAGTGGGAACATGGCTACCATTGCTTGAGCAAGGTTGAGGTCTGAGATCGAGCGCGACACAATCTGGCCGGTGCGCAGTTTGTCTTGTTGGGGGCCGTCGAGACGCTGCAAAGAATCAAGAACGCTGACGCGCAGGGTGTGCTGGAAGGTGTTGGATAGCACGCCGGCGAAAAATCGCCGCCCGAATTGGAACACGTAGCGGGCGAGAGCGGTGGCGACCAAAATCCAGACCACACGCTGGACTTCGGCATTGCCTCCTCCTAGAGAACCGGTGGCAGTATCTACTGCGGAGCCCGCTAGGAGGGGGATGGTGGCGTCGAAAAGCGTGGTCATCACAGTGGAGACAACGGCAGCGACGACGATCCACGGTTGTCGCCACAACATGGCACGAAGTTTGGAGCCAACGTTGGGCGACATTTCAGGTTTATTCCTTTACTTGTGAGGCGAGCAAGGCGACGGGTTCTTGGACCTCGTCTTCGCTCGGTGCTGGGGTATCAAAAGCGCTGGGCAATGCGCCAAGAGATTCCGAGGTGCTGTGCACTACCTTAGTGGCTAGCTTACGATTGGCCATTGTGCCCAAAACTGCGCCGATTCCCATAGGCATGATCTTGCCGATCCACGCTTGCTTCATGCGCTTGCTGATCTGATTCAGTGCAATCTTGACTAGCTGGTTGTTGACCTCACGCACGTTGCTAGGGCTCATACGCGAAATTGCGCTGACGGAACTAGTGGCGGTGAGGGAGGCGTCGACAAGTGCGGTGCCTTGTGATCCGGACAATGCCACCAAGATAAGCGCTTTGCGACGCTCTGGGTCGGTGATGTCTGCACCACGCACATAAGCCGATGCCACCGTATAAAACGCTGCGGCGTCAAGGAACACTAAAGATTCCGCACTAATCGTAAGAGCACCGGTAACAAAACCAATTCCTGGGATGGCCGCTGCTGTACCTGCGCCAGCTCCCGTACCTGTTGCTAGACGGACGAAGTGCTTATTCATTAAGTCTTGGATCTCTGCAGGGCTCGCCTCTGGGTTTTTAGAACGCAACCAATCGACATAGCCGGTGATGGCACTGCGTTGAAGATGAACCACGCGATCCAAGGAAGTAACCAAGATTTTGCCCGCCATGCCGGATTCCGCAATCAAGGCCTGAGAATCAGAACCTAATGCGTCGGTGACCGCCTGCTCGTTGGAATCGCGGCGACCAAACATCACAGAATCTCCAAGGGATCCCAGCGTTTTTCGTACAAAACCCATAATGCTCTTCCTTCATTGTGTTCGAGGTTACGCATGGTTCAACGGACGGCGGGCAGCGATCGTTCCAACAATTGATCACAATCCTGCAACGATCGCCTCTAGGAGGGGATTAACCCTGCTGAGCGTAATCTTCAGCCGCGCGCACAAACGCCACAGAAGGCGTGACTCCGGTATAAAGTGCAAACTGCTCAGCGGCCTGCAAACAGATCACCTCGCCACCGTTAATAATCTTTTTGCCCTTGGACTCAGCCGCCTTGATGAGTGGGGTTTCTACCGGATACGCAACAACATCGAAGATCACCTGAGCAGCGTCGATCTCAGCATCGCTAAATGCCTGTATATGTTCATGATCACCGTGCATTCCTAGCGGAGTGACATTGACCAACATATCGGTACCAGCAGGAACCTCGGTGGCATGGGTCCAACCGTAGCGCTGCGCCAATGCGGAACCAGTTTCCACATTGCGAGCAACCACAGTGCCCGCCATGCCATGGTCAGCCAGTGCTGCTACAACCGCATTGGCCATACCACCTGAACCACGCACCGCAACGCTGAGGCTGGCAGAAACATCATGGGATTTTAGCAACGAGGCAACGGCAACATAGTCGGTGTTATAGCCGGTGAGTACGCCGTCGTCATTAACAATCGTGTTTACAGCATGAATGCGTTTAGCCGAGGGGTGAAGAGCATCGATAAGAGGAATAACATCTTGCTTATACGGCATGGATACTCCTGCACCGCGGATATTCAAACCACGAATGCCTGCCACCGCAGCAGTAATATCTGCAGGCGCAATAGCCTTATAAATAAAGTTCAATCCCAACCGGTCATATAGCCAATTATGAAAGCGCACCCCATGATTTGAGGGGCGTGCAGCCAATGAGACACACAAAACGGTATTTCGGTCGACGAGATTTACCATGTCACCTACTCTAAAACATATGAGTGATTGGACCCCCAACGACGTTGTACGCACCACGTCTGGTCGAGTAGGAGGGTTAAGCACCACCGCCACCGACATCACTCCAGCGGTGCGCACTTGGCGCGGCGTTCCCTACGGGCGGGCTGACCGCTTCCGCGCTCCAACTTCCCCGCAGCCCTGGAAGGAAATAAGAGACTGCACTAATTATGCCTCAGTTGCAGCCCAGCCCACATACGGGCCTAGCGACCGTATCCGTGGTACCGAGGATTGCCTCAACCTAGACATCGTGCGACCAGACCATGAGCGCCCACTTCCCGTCGTGGTCTACTTTCACGGTGGATCCTTCGTCTACGGATCCAGCCACGAGCAACTCTTACGTGGGCACCACCTAGCAACCAGCATGGATGTTGTTTACGTTGCCATCAACTTCCGCCTTGGCGCATTGGGATACCTCGACCTGCGCTCACTAGGAGACGATTGCGTAGCCAACCCCGCAATCTTGGACCAGCTTCTTGCCCTGAAATGGATTCAAGCGAACATCCACGCATTCGGCGGGGATCCCACTAACGTCACCGTCATGGGCGAATCCGCCGGTGGTGCGGCAGTGCTTACTTTGATGTGTACGCCAACCGCGACGGGACTCTTCCACAAAGCCATCGCGCAATCACCACCCATCGCAGCTATTCATTCCAAAGCACAGTCGACTCTGTGGGCGAGGATGCTCGCGCAGCGTCTAGGAGTAAACACTCTGAAAGAGCTCCGCGGCCTTCCGGTGGCAGACATCATCCGCGCCGGGCAGTCGATGATGTGGCGGAGTAGGGAACTGATTTATCTCAATTCGTGTTATTCGCCAACGGTGGACGGCACTACGTTGTTTGAACATCCGTTGAAGGTGTTTGAGCGTGGGCAGCAGCTAAAAGTTCCCCTCCTAGTGGGAACGAATGTGGATGAGACATCTTTTGCTAAGGGTATGTATTTGCGTTCCAAGGCGCGCACGAGGGCGGCGCACCGAGTGCTTTCTGCCTTTGATCCTCATAGCGCCGATCATGTGTTGGGTGTGTATCAGGGTGCTAAGCGGCGGCGAGATTTTGCGCAGTTGATTGCGGATGGTGTTTTTTGGGCGCCGAGTATTGCAGCGGCTCAGGCTCATTCGGCGGTTGCTCAGACGTGGATGTATCGCTTTGATTTTGCGCCTGCTTTGTTGCGCTGGTTGGGGTTGGGGGCTATGCATTCGATGGAGTTGACCCCGATTTTTGGTGACATGAATGCTTCTCGGATGTCGAGTCTTAATGTTCGGAATTCACGGGTTGCTTTAGAACAGCTTGGTGAGCAGATGCAGTTTCATTGGGCGCGGTTTATTCATCATGGTCAGCCTGGTGAGGCTTGGCCGTCGTATCATACTGCTGGCGATACGGAGCCTGGACGGGCAACAATGGTATTTGATCGGGAATCGCGGGTGATTTACGACCCGTATTCCCAGCGCCGCCGTGCGTGGTCAGAATACGATATGACCGAGTGGGGTTTGGGGCGCGAGGATTTACTGCGCGCTCTGGGATTGTATGAGGAACCCACGTATTTTGCTCCGTTGGAATTAGAACAATAGCTTCGTAGAAAGGCGGATATGGACTCGGTTCTAGATGCTGCATTTGATCGATTGATGGCTGAGCATGAGCGTTTTCGCCCTTCGTTGGATCCCAGCGTTTCGCAGGGAAACGTGGTGGATGTTGCGCAGTTGTATTCGGAAGATACGGTGAAAACGGCCATTGCCGCTTCGCAGCACATCTTTGGAGTGCCTACGGATAAGCACGCTGCGCAGTTGTGGCTTTTTAGTTTGCTTGGCGACGCCCTCAATCCGTCGGTAACGGCGATGGTCAGCATTGATGTGGTGCCGTTGCTGGATATACGCCAATCGACTGTATTCCATCGTGACGATACTGGGTATTGGTTTGGTTTTCGTCCCCACGTCTGCGCCGATAGTGTGCGGGAGTCTGGCCGTGCGTTGGCGGTATCCGTTGCACCATTGATAGCTACCATATGTCGGCTGACTGGTATGCGCCCAGCACCGTTGTGGGCGGTGGTAACTGATGCTGCTGTGCAGCCTGTTATAGCTGCTGGGAATGATGACTTTGAAACTGTAAGGGCGTTAGATACGGCTCGTGAATTGGTGGTGGGCCTTCGCAAGGGGGTTGATTCTCTAGGAGGGGACGTAGCAGAGTTTAAAGCCGCGATACCGCAGCATAACTTTGAGCAGATCTGCGATGGTTGTTTTGCTCCTATCGATCCAAGTGTTGAACCTGATTATGTGGTTGCGCACCGTGTGTCGTGTTGCATGATTTATCATTCGCCTACGGCTGGTAAGTGCACATCGTGCCCGCATCAGGACAAAGATGTGCGAAAGAATGCACTGATTGCTGCTTCGGAGAGTTTTTAACGATAGGCTAGGGGCCGGCATTGAGCACCTCAGAAAGGGTTAACACACGATGAGCTTCTTTGAAGATTTGGCCACGGCACTTGATAACGAGGGTATTGAGTCTCGTGTACATGATGACGTGTTGTTTGTTCCTATTACTTCTGATCTTGAGATTCAGTTTGTGGAGATCGACTCGGTGGTGCCAGCAGCAAATGTGTATATCGCTGCCGCCGACGTAGACGAAGATGACGATGAATTTGAGGCGGCACTGGTCAGTGTTGTGTTCTCGGTTGAGGATGCTGTGCGTACGGTTGCCGAGCATGTGGCCACTGACCAAGTAGTTACGGTGCTGCGCGATCTGTTGGAAGGCACTGATGATCGCATTGCGGAGCTGGAGTTTTTCCAGGATCCACATGATCCACATATGGTGCATGCTGAAGTCGCTGAAAACTCGGAGCTGCAGGTCGTTGTCGACGTGGTCGATGGCGAGGCGCTTGCTACCGTTACTTTTGTAGCGTTTGGCGAGAGCTTTGACGATCTGGTGGACCAAGCAATCGATGAGCTGTGGAGTGATCAGTCCCATGATTCACTCAGTAACGAAGAGCGCGATCGCTTGTTTTATGATGTTGCAGCTGAACTGACAGAAGAGGCTGGGGAAGTTCTGCAGCTAGGTTCTTATTCTGATTGTGACAAGTTGTTTGATGTCCTCTCCGTTGCTCTTGAAAATGCTAATGATTGGGAAGAACAGCTGGCTCCGTTGGAATCTGCAGAGGCTGATCTTGAGTCCGAGGGAACCAGCTTTGAGTCTGAGGATTTGCTAGACGATGATGACGACCTTGAATTTGATGATCTCGACGAGGATGACGAAGACGCGGATGCATAGCGCCTAGGCTAGGCAGCTGCTTGGAACGTCTGAAACATCGACGCCGGTGATGGCAGTGGTTGGAAATCTCCTCCGACGATCCAGACGAACACTGGGCACTGTCCATGATCTGTGATCATATGGATGCATTCGGCGTATTGGGGCCCCACGAGCTCAAGCATCCATTGCTCTGCGTGTTCGAATGACACTATATTGGATTTCGAATCGCTTATCCGCACGCTCATGACATAAGCGGGTTGTTGGCGCACGCCAAAACCTTTGAGCCGTGCTTTGACATTTGGGCCAATGCGTCGCCGGCTAATAGAAGCCACTAGGTGGGGTTGCGGGGATATGGTGCTGTGAAGTCCAACAAGCTTAAGAGAAGGCGGACGCCACGTTACGGTGGGGCGGGCGAGGGAACGAGGGTGCTTCATAAGCATGGAAAAACGTGCCACAGTGTCTTCGCGCAAAGTAGAAGCGACCTGGGAATCGACAGCACTGTTACTTCGGTGTGCATGTGCCATATGAGGGGTGGATTGGTGGATCTTTGTTAGGTTCTGAATGAATTTCATGGCTTGAGACTACAACCTCCATCGAACATGTATACGCATTATCGTACAAACAAGTGTTCGAAAAAGCAATGAGGTGCTTATTTTGTCGAAGATGGGGGATGTATAAGACCTCTTAACGCTTATGTTTGCAGGGTGGTTTGAAAGTCATTCCCAGTATTGGTGCGATTTTTGCCGATTATGGGGGTAGAAATATGTGACCTCCTCGATATGTCAGACCTATTAAGTGCAAACCGTTGCGCTCTGGTTATAACAAGCGTAAACCGAACTATAGGAAGTCTGCTTGACGAGGGAGGATTACATGAAATGGATTCACTAGGAGAACAACCAAGCAACCGTGCCCCCGTTATTACTATTTCTTCTGGGTACTATCTAGCGCAGATTGCCACCTATGGTGGCGGAATTAAATCCCTTACTTACGACGGTCGCCCGTTGGTGGAAACCTACCCAGACGATGAGTTTCCGCCACTCAACGCGGGCGTTGTTTTAGCACCATGGCCTAATCGAACAGATGCTGGGGCGTTTAGTTTTCAGGGCCAAGATTATCAATTATCTATCACCGAGCCGGATCGAAATAATGCGATCCATGGTTTTGTGGCAGACATTGTGTGGAAGGTTGAACTAATTCGACCAGCGAGGGTATTGCTTTCTACCACTATTGAGCCACAGCAGGGATGGCCCTGGGCTATTGAGCTTGCGGCTGATTATCTACTTACGGATTCGGGTTTAAGGGCACAGTTCACGGCTACCACGCCGCATGAGGCTGTGCCCTTTGGTTTTGGATGGCACACGTATTTATCGGCCCAAGGTGCAGAGGTTGATAAGACCACGCTTCGGGTGGACGTCGATAAGCAATGGATGCTTGATGATCGAAACCTTCCTACCGGTGAGCTCGTTCAACCGACTATCGACGTCGCAAGTGGGGTACCCATAGCAGGAAAGCTTCTCGACGATTGCTTCTTTGCCAGTCGCACTCCCGTAACCACCGTTCTAGAGGCTCATGGCCAAGGCGTAGAAATGCATTGCAGCGAGCAGTTCTCGTGGTTCCAGATTTTTACCCCAGATCCGCAATGGGAATTGCCATATCCAGGGCGTGGTCGGTCGGTGGCTGTGGAACCGATGACAACGTCTCCCAACGGGCTGAATCTGGGAATCGACACGATTGGTACGGCATCTCCGTGGCACGGAACGATCACGATTTCCGCATATAACAAGCACTCTTAACCAGCATTAAAGATCAACGACATAAGGATGATCCTCATGGATACCGCATTGAGGCTAGACGCGACGTGGGTCGATTACCTACTCGTCGCCTTGTACTTTGTATTTGTTTTGGGCATCGGATGGGCAGCGAAAGCACGCGTGTCCTCCTCCATTGACTTCTTCCTATCAGGGCGAGGTCTGCCGGCCTGGGTCACAGGTCTTGCTTTCGTCTCCGCCAACTTAGGTGCTGTGGAGATCATCGGCATGTCGGCCAACGGCGTGCAATATGGTTTTCAAACCATGCACTATTTCTGGATCGGCGCAGTACCTGCCATGGTGTTCCTCGGAATCGTGATGATGCCGTTCTACTACGGCTCTAAAGTGCGTTCCGTTCCTGAATTCATGCACCGCCGTTTCGGCAGCGCAGCCCACTTGGTCAATGCTGTGTCCTTCGCTGTGGCACAGCTGTTGATCGCCGGTGTGAACCTCTTCCTCTTAGCGAAGGTTGTTAACGCACTTCTCGGTTGGCCATTGTGGGTCGCCCTCGTATTGGCTGCGGTCATTGTGCTGTCGTACATTACTTTGGGTGGTTTGTCTGCCGCGATTTATAACGAGGTGCTGCAGTTTTTTGTCATTCTTGCCATGCTGCTTCCTATCACCATCATTGGTCTTAATCGAGTAGGAGGGTGGCAGGGCCTAAAAGAGCAGGTTGCAATCGAGCACAACTTCCACACGTGGCCAGGCGTAGAGATTTCGGGTTTTGATAATCCGGTGATCTCTGTGATTGGTATTACCTTCGGCTTGGGTTTTGTGCTGTCATTTGGTTATTGGACAACCAACTTCGTTGAGGTGCAACGTGCTATGGCGTCGGAGTCGATCTCTGCTGCGCGCAAGACTCCGATTATCGGCGCATTCCCCAAGATGTTTGTTCCGTTCCTCGTGGTGCTTCCTGGCATGGTCGCATCGGTCACTGTTGCTGAGCTGATTGGTGATAATCCAGCCGGCAAGCCTAACGATGCCATCTTGTATCTCATGCGTGACCTTCTCCCGAACGGTCTGTTGGGTGTTGCCATCGCTGGTCTGTTGGCTTCGTTCATGGCTGGTATGGCTGCGAACATTTCGGCATTTAACACCGTGATCTCTTATGACATCTGGCAAACCTATGTGGTCAAAGATCGCGAAGATAACTACTACCTGAAGTTCGGTCGCCTTGCCACAGTTGCTGCCACCCTGATAGCAGTGTTTACTGCGTTGCTCGCCCAGAACTTTGGCAACATCATGGACTACCTGCAAACACTGTTCGGCTTCTTTAACGCACCACTGTTTGCCACCTTCATCTTGGGTATGTTCTGGAAGCGCATGACTCCTCACGCAGGTTGGACCGGCCTTGTGGCAGGTACTGCGTCGGCAATCTTCTACTGGTACTTGGCTACCTTTACTGAATCTTCTGCAACGCTGCTTAATTTGCCAGGGCAGGGAACCGCATTCGTTGCTGCCGGTATCGCGTTTAGCGTCGATATCCTCGTCTCCGTGATCGTTACCATGTTCACCCAGCCGAAGCCGGACCACGAGCTGGTGGGTTTTGTAAAGTCTGTTACCCCAAAGGATCATTTCGAGGATCACTCCGAAGAAGGACAGCCCTGGTACCGCCGCACTGTTCCGCTAGGAATGCTGTGCTTGGTAATGGTCATAGCCCTCAACGTCATCTTTGCCTAGGAGGAGAGGAAAATGCACAACACTACAACGCAAAAACCAGCGGGATCGCGGGCTCACCTCGCCGGCGCATTTGATATTAGGAACGTCATCGGAGCATTGATTGGCCTCTATGGTGTGATTTTGGTGGTCTGCAGCTTTGCACTCGATCCAGGTATTAATCCTGATACAGGTGTGGCTAAGAATGCTCAGGACAATTTGTGGGCGGGCCTTGCCATGGTCATTGTTGGCGTGGTGTTTTTTGCTTGGGCAAAACTTCGCCCGATCGTTATTGAAGAATCCGTAGGTGAAAAATAATGAACGTGACTACTTCCACGCTTGCCGACGGTCGCGAGATCATCTACTTCGATGACCACGAGCTGCGCGAGGGAGAACGAGTTCTTCACGATTCTAGGGACCTTCCCCATACACAGCCGCTCTCGGAGATCCGACACGATCCACTCACCGACACGTGGGTCGCCTACGCCGCTCACCGCATGAACCGCACGTTCATGCCACCGGCAAATGAAAATCCCTTGGCACCAACCACACCTGGCCACCTCCCCACGGAGATCCCGTCGCCTACCTATGACGTTGTCGTGTTTGAAAACCGTTTCCCATCGTTTTCTATGAACATTGCTGTAGGAGAGGATTGGGAAGACTACGTCGACGGCATTGATCTCTATCCGCGTCGTCCTGCGCTTGCACGCTGCGAGGTTGTCTGCTTTACCCCAGATGTAGATAAGTCCTTCAAGGATCTGCCGGTGTCACGCATCCGCACGGTGATCAACGCGTGGGCGCACAGAACCGCAGCTCTTTCCCAGTTACCTGGTGTGCAGCAAGTGTTCCCCTTTGAAAACAGGGGAGAAGAAATCGGCGTAACTCTCCAGCACCCGCATGGTCAGATCTACTCCTACCCGTTCCTTTCGCCACGGCTGCAAGCGATTGTTGATAACGCGCAACGCTACGCCGAAACACACGATGGCGACGATCTTTTCGGCGCAATCATCCGTGAGGAATCTGCGGCTCAAACACGCGTAATTGAACGCACAGAGCACTTCATCGCCTTCGTCCCGGCAGCCGCAAAGTGGCCGGTAGAAGCAATGGTCATGCCGCTTCGTGCAGTAGCTGACTTCACTGAACTCGCTGACGTTGAACGCGATGATTTAGCGGCACTGCTCAAGCGCCTCTACACGGCAGTGGATAGGTTCTTCGAAGGGGTAGCAAAGACTCCATACATTGCTGGCTGGAACCAAGCGCCAGTTGACCCCGAAATACGACGATTCGGTCGTCTTCATTTGCAACTGTTCTCTCTCATGCGATCGCCTAACCGCATGAAGTTCCTCGCTGGTTCCGAATCAAGCCAAGGGGTCTGGATCAACGACACCACCCCAGAACGCATTGCACAACGATTCAAGGAGGTATGGCCACATGCCACGCTGGATTAACACCCGAAGCCCCGAACAATTAGACATCGATGCCCGAGCACTGTTTACCAAAGTCTTCGGTAACGACCCGGAAGGCGTATGGGCAGCACCAGGGCGCGTGAACGTCATTGGCGACCACGTTGATTACGCCGGCGGAATATCAATCCCATTTGCACTGCAACAAAACACGGCAGTGGCAGTACGCAGGCGTAACGACGCCCTCCTCAACCTCGTATCTCTCATCCCCGGCGCACAAGAACCTGCACGATTTAGTATCGCGTTGGATCAAGTCGGCCCTCTAAATCCCACCACCTGGGCAGGATACGTTGTAGGAACCATCTGGGCGGGCGTGCAATCAGGCGTAATCCCACAGTGCGATGGCCTCGATATCGCCATCGTATCCGATGTTCCCGTAGGATCCGGGCTATCTTCCTCAGCCGCACTGGAATGCTCCATAGGAGTAGCGGCATACGAACTCGCGGTCGGACGCACACCAGACGCAGCTGCTCGCGCCGGGCTGGTCGAAGCAGCAATTCGTGCGGAAAATGAGGTCGTGGGGGCGTCGACAGGCGGGCTTGACCAACGGGCGTCGATTTTTGGCGAAGAAGACAAAGCTCTTGTTATTGACTTCCACACCGACCAATTCCGGCTCGTACCTTTTGATCTAGAATCGCGTGACCTTGTTTTACTTATCGCGGATACGAATGCGCCACACACGCTTAACGACGGCCAATATGCTTCTCGACGCGGTGTGACAGATGAAGTCGCTCATGCTCTAGGAGGGGAAGCGGCCACCATTCGCAGCGTGAGCAGCGATGGTGACATTCTCGATCGCACCCGCGATTGGGCGACTGCCAACGGCAAAGATGTGGATGTCGTAGTAAGGCGGGTGAAGCACATCGTTGAGGAAACTGAGCGCACCGCAGAAGCTGCCACCGCGCTTGATGCGGGGAACTTTGACCGCTTCCGTGAGCTCATGAAGGACTCCCATATCTCACTACGGGACCAATATGAGGTGTCTACACCCGAGCTTGATTCAGCTTTCGATGCAGCTGGGCAATATGGTGCACGAATGACAGGTGGTGGCTTCGGCGGCTCGGTGATTACCTTCGTCGCAGCTAACCGAGTAGAAGAGGTTGCAACAGCAATTGCAGACGCTGCGCAACGCCAGGGCTACCCAGAACCCACATTTGTGGTGGCCTCGCCAGGCCAAGGCGCACGACGTCTGAGCTGATACATAGGGGAGAGCCCTTCGCAATCATGTGTGATTGCGAAGGGCTCCAACTAGTCCACAGGTTAGCTAAAAATCATGCATCCATCTTGAGTTTTATCGGTTCAAAATGGAGGAATTTTGAATCAAAAGATATATATTGTAACCTCTGCCTAGGTAAGGGTTACAATATGTGAAAGTGGATCATGGTGGAATTGGTTAGCGTATCGGAAGCTGCAAATCTTCTCAATGTTTCTGTGGATAGCATTCGAAGGTGGGAGAAAAAGGGTTTGATAAAAGGAGGAAGGGATAAGAATAATAACAGACGATTTAACCTTAAGGAGATTCAACGGCTGCAACGTAAGTTATCAGGAGAAGATTCCGAGAATCATTATCGGGTTCTCGTATCGGAACCAACAAAGTTAACTTCTGTGGATCTATTTGCGGGGGCTGGGGGTACAGCATTAGGACTTGCTAATGCTGGGTTTCAACATATTTTAGTTAACGAGTTTGACAAGCATGCCGCTGCAACACTTCGTTTAAATCGGCCAGAATGGAACGTGATTCATGGCGATATTCATGAACTTGATTTTACAAAGTTTAACGGGAAAGTAGATTTAGTCGAAGGGGGATTTCCATGTCAGGCATTTAGTTATGCTGGTCATAGACGGGGGTTTGCTGATACACGCGGAACGCTGTTTCATGAATTTGCTCGGTGTGTTCAAGAAATTAAACCTAAGGTTGCTATGGGTGAAAACGTCCGAGGACTATTGACTCATGATAATGGCCGAACTTTTAAGGTAATGGTTGAAACACTACAAAATATTGGGTATCGAGTTGCTTTTAGGCTCATGAAATCTCAATATTTTGATGTTCCGCAAAAGCGGGAGAGACTGATTCTTATTGCTGTTCGAGACGATCTTAATTTAAATATTCTTTTTCCCCAAGAAAAAGATTACACAATTTCGTTGCGGGACGCATTGGAAGGATGCCCAGTTAGTGACGGAGCTAAATACGCAGACTGGAAACGTGATGTTATGAAGCTAGTGCCTGAAGGGGGATATTGGCGTGATCTTCCAGATGAAATTCAAAGATCGTATATGAAAGCTAGTTATTTTCATACAGGAGGTAAAACGGGAATGGCGCGTCGATTAGCTTGGGATGAACCTTCATTGACTTTGACTTGTAATCCGGCTCAGAAACAGACTGAGCGTTGTCATCCCTCTGAGACTAGACCTTTAACAGTAAGGGAGTATGCACGTATCCAGACGTTTCCTGACAGTTGGGAGTTTCAGGGGGGCGTGACGAACCAATATAAACAAATCGGAAACGCTGTTCCTTGTAATCTTGCATACCATTTAGGTATTGGAATTAAAGCCATGCTTAACGGTAATATTCCTGAAGGTTATGAAATTGAAGAAGACTTAGGAAGAATGGCTTAATCATTAAGTAAAATTGTGAAAGAAATGTTGCTGTCCTGAGTTAAATTAGGAAAGCAACATTTCTTTAAGGGAGATTTATTTTGAAAGGGCGTGGAGGAAGTGCTAAATCGAAATAGTTAGATACAAAATTATTTGAATCTTCGATCTTATTTTCCCCTGGGAAAGCTTCAGATAGTAAGTCGGGGAGTAGGAGTAAAAGATCTTTTAAAGCATTTTCTTGACCTGTTACATAGTAATAGGCGGTGGTGCCGTCGATGCAACGAACGTGTTCTCTCAGATCACGTCCTGTCACTTTCCATGGCTGGTCATAGGCAACTCGCTTTTTCGGCACGATCTGGATGATATAGGATACGTGATCTTTTAAACCATGAAGGCGAGCCGCTTGATCCAGCTTATCCCAGGTGTTTTTTTCATCTGAAGCTTTAATCGTGTTGTAACGCATTTTTACTTCGGCGAGAATCTTTTTATTGCCAGCTTGTTTAATGGGATTGTCGCTCATGATGTCGAGAACTCCTCCGGACGTTCCAGTGGAGCGCCATCCTTTAGCGGAGCCTAGTACTTCTTGATGGAAGTCGCCGATTGCGTTTTGAAAAGTCTTGGTAAGGGCAACGCTTTTTTCAATTGTTCCTATTTCTTCTTTTGACATGTTTAGCAAATAGCCTCGAAGAATATTCAACGTAGGTTCTGTTTTTGCATCGGTGAGGGTTTCCCGTGATCTATTTAAAGATCGGGAAAAATTCTTCTTCGTGATCTCGAGTAGTCGATCATAATCTATCCAGTCGAGATTCTTTTGTCTATTAGTAAGTATATTTCCTCTCGAATTCGAATCGTTTATGTGAAATTTTACCAGGAGCATTATTATTTTTCTTAAAAATGCGAGTGTTTTAAATCACGAATTGAGTATAAATGTTAGGTTTAGTATAGGGGACTATGCGTTATCCTAAAATTTGTCTTAATTTTGTCTAGTTATAACAAATTGCGGTTTAGATTTCCCTTAACTTCCCTTATTGCTTCCGCAGTGTCATTGGGCTGAGTCAATTTAGAAGTGGGCGAAACGTCGCAAAGCGTGCATCTTTGTAAGGTGTAACACTAAATGTTCAATGATTAGGTAAAACGCGTGGATGTGGCGTAGCGTGGTGGGGCAATGAGCATTACCGATAACGCCACCAGCGGCGAGAACGAGCTGGATATTAAGATTTTGTCGGAATCTCAGGATAATTCGCAGGTAGACGAAGGCACCACCATCAATAATGATGTCGTTGCCGATGTAGACGACTCCAGGGTTGCGAACGCTTCTGAGGCCACCGACTCCGCTCAGCAAGAAGCGGACAGTGCAGAAAAAGATGGATTCGAGGCTCTAGGTCTCCCAGACGCAATCCTGAAGGCAGTCGCTAAGGTTGGCTTCGAAACGCCATCCCCAATTCAGGCGCAGACCATTCCGGTGCTGATGCAGGGTCATGACGTTATGGGCCTCGCGCAGACGGGTACAGGTAAGACGGCAGCATTCGCGTTGCCTATCTTGTCGCGTATCGACGTCAAGAAGCGCCACCCACAAGCGTTGATCCTCGCCCCAACTCGCGAACTTGCATTGCAGGTTGCAGACTCCTTCCAGTCCTTCGCAGATCATTTGGGCGACATCCACGTGCTGCCAATTTATGGCGGTCAGGCATACGGCATTCAGCTGTCCGGCCTGCGCCGTGGCGCACAGATCATCGTGGGTACTCCAGGCCGTGTGATCGACCACTTGGAGAAGGGCTCCCTTGATATTTCCAACCTCCGCTTCCTTGTTCTGGACGAGGCAGACGAGATGCTCAACATGGGCTTCCAAGAAGACGTTGAGCGCATTTTGGAGGACACCCCAGAGGACAAGCAGGTTGCGCTGTTCTCTGCCACCATGCCAAACGGCATTCGTCGTTTGTCTCGCGACTACATGAAGGATCCTCATGAGATCCAGGTGAAGTCGCAGACGCGCACCAACACGAACATCACTCAGCGTTACCTCAACGTTGCACACCGCAACAAGCTCGATGCCTTGACCCGTATTCTCGAGGTCACCGAGTTTGAGGCCATGATTATGTTCGTGCGCACCAAGCACGAGACTGAAGAGGTCGCTGAAAAGCTTCGCGCACGTGGATTCTCCGCTGCTGCTATCAACGGCGACATCGCTCAGGCTCAGCGTGAGCGCACCGTTGATCAGCTCAAGGACGGTCGTCTTGACATCCTCGTAGCTACCGACGTTGCTGCCCGTGGCTTGGACGTGGAACGTATCACCCACGTGTTCAACTACGACATTCCTAACGACACGGAATCCTACGTCCACCGCATTGGTCGTACCGGCCGTGCTGGTCGTTCCGGCGAAGCAATCTTGTTCGTTACCCCTCGTGAGCGCCGCATGCTACGTTCCATCGAGCGTGCCACCAACGCAAAGCTGATCGAAATGGATCTGCCAACCGTTGACGAGGTTAACGAGTCTCGGAAGGCCAAGTTTGCTGACTCGATCACCGAATCTCTTGAAGACGATCAGGTAGCAATCTTCCGTAACTTGATTAAGTCCTACGCCGAAGAGCACGATGTTCCGCTAGAAGACATCGCTGCAGCATTGGCTACTCAGGCACGCGCTGGCTCCGAATTCTTGATGAAGGAGCCGCCACCAGAGAAGCGTCGTGAGCGTCGTGACCGCGACGACCGTCGTGGTGGACGTGACCGCTTCGATCGTGATGATCGCCGTGGCGGACGCGACCGTGGCTCTCGTTTCGAGCGTAACGACGACATGCAGCTCTACCGCCTTGCGGTTGGTAAGCGCCAGCATGTTCGCCCTGGTGCCATCGTTGGAGCTTTGGCAAACGAAGGTGGCCTGTCCAACAAGGACTTCGGTCGCATCAACATCTTCGTTGATCACACCTTGGTTGAGCTGCCAAAGAACATGGACCCAAGCGTGATCGATCGTCTCAGCGACACTCGCATCTCCGGCCAGCTGATCCACATCGAAAAGGATAACGGCCGACCACCACGTCGCAACGACGATGGCGACCGCGGTGGATACCGCGGCGGCGACCGCTTCGATCGTGATGATCGTCGTGGCGGACGAGGCGGCCGTGGCGGACGAGGCGGACGTGACCGCAACGACCGTGGAGATCGCGGTGGCTACCGTGGTGGCCGCGGCGGATACCGCGACTAATAAGAAATTTGGAATAAGGGAGTACGGTTATTACCCGTGCTCCCTTTTTCATTCCAGCAGCCTCCGACTCGATAGGAGACAATCACCATGGAACGCAACATCTTTGCAGTAATTTCAGTGTTTATCGCCTTTTTGGCCCTTGGTGTGACAATGGTCTGGCTTCTGCGCCATGACCCCCTAGAGCAGGCGCTCAAAGGACAACAATCGCCAGTCACAGTCACAGTGAATGACGTCTATGACGGCGAATGGGTAAGCGTCAGCTCCATATGCCCCTTCGAAGATCGTAAAGCCGCTGCAGATCGCCTAGGAATGGAAAACCTCAACATTCCTGAAGAAGGCGCCAAAGACACCGACAACTTCATTGTCATGCATGCTGCCAACGGTGAATATGAAACACACAAATACAAGCGCAGCGCCATGGATTTGTGCACACACCCCTTTGACCACGTCGACGCACTGACTCTAACCTCCACACCAGCAGGGTGGGAAGTTCAGTAAAACGCTCTCGAAGAGAAAACCAAAAGCTGGGCTAGAGCCAGCGTGGCAGTCGCTTCAGCACTAGAAATACAAAATCCACACCGGCAGTAAAACATCGCCGGTGTGGATTTTTATGAGTGATTACAACTACTTAATAACAACCATCAGGATTGCTACGATCACCCAGATCAAGGAGAAGATGCCGCCAAACATTGACAGTTGGCTCTTAGCCTTCTTCCAATCGGCGATCTCAAATCCGCCCTCGGCCTGCTCGTCAGCCTCTAGGAGGCCCAAGTTGCCCATCATCTTCTTTTGCTTAGGCATAATGACAAAAATTAGCAGAGCCCATGCGATGACAGACAACGCCATCGAAGCGTGGTAAACACCGTTGCTCCAGTAGGAATCTCTGGTGAACATCACAGCAAAGCCCACCAGCGGCACTAGGAGGGAGAGCATGCCGTAGGTCTGCGTGATCTTGTACAACACTGCAGCAGCACCCTTGGCAGTCTCATCGCCGTTGTGTGCAGCGAAGGCACGGGTATGGAAAGTGGAAACAGCCACCGTAACGGGGCCGAGGAACAAAATAGCTGTAACGATATGCAGCAAAATTAGGACGGAGTTCATGGGAACCGCACGAGCCTTTCATACAATGGGTGAGATTAAAAACACATCTTAACACTGCCGCCGCATCACCTTCAGATCTGCAGAACTTAGAGGTAGATCGTATTTACGTGCCACATCGGCTAATCGGTTGACGTACCAGCATCGTTGCTTGTGTGCCGCGGGTAGCCACTCACTAGGAAGCTTGTCAGATTTTTGACGATTTTGTTGTTTGGAAGCGGCGACAAGATTCAACGGATCATTAGCAAACGATATTCGCCGTTCCTTATCCCAAGCGTAGGCACCCATGTCCCAAGCGGCGGAGAGCGGATACACATGGTCGAGCTCAATTGGTTCTTGATTGCCACGAGCGTTGACGGCAATCGGACGAAGCGAATACGGATCGTCGCCGTGTCCTTGCGTAAGCATGCAATCGACGCTGAGGTGGGCGTCGATAAGCGTGGCTGCTAGCACCTCGTCTCGTGTGGAGCATCCACTGCTTTGGATTCCCCAGCCCTCGCCAAATTGGGAGCGCTCATATCCGATAACTGTGACGCGATGCGAAACTTCTCGCAGGTCATGAAAGTGCCAGCCGTGGGGAATCGATATATACACGGCGAAACACGTAGCCGCGACTAGGAGGGTAAAGAAAATGCGCTTCATACATGTTTGGACGTATAAAGCGCACTCTCTGGTTCCCTATTAGAGTAACTTTTCTTGAACTTCGCTGACTTCTAGCTCAGGGTGAGCCTGTGAGACCTTTGTCAGTTCCGTCGCACGATCAAAAGCCGCGCGTACCGACGTCGATGGCGCTGGGGTGGCAAGAGATACAACAACCATGACAAACAAGCTCCCGAAGAATCCTGGGACAATCTCGTACAAACTATCGCCTAGCGGAGACATTCCCCATGCAAACGAGACCACAGCACCAGTGAGCATGCCTGAGATAGCGCCTGCGAAATTCAAACGCTTCCAGTACAAGGTGAGCAATACCAGCGGGCCAAACGCTGAACCGAAACCTGCCCACGCAAAGCCCACCAGATTCAAAATAGAATCTTGGGGGTCAATAGCCAATACGCCGGCCACAATAGCTACTGCCATGACGGCGGTACGAGAAAGATTGATCATCACAGTCTCGCTGGGAAGGTTCTTTTTAAAGGCCTTAAATAGGTCTTCAATCAACGAGGTGGAGGTGACTAGGAGCTGTGAAGCGATCGTCGACATAATCGCTGCTAAAACCGCGGTAAGAATCAAACCGCCGATAAGCGGGTGGAAAAGTACGCGACCCATGTCCAAGAAAATTGTCTCGTAAGCCTTTTTATCAACAACCTCAACATGAGGATTTTGTCCAAAGAATGCCGTACCAATAATCGCGGTAAACGTTGCACCCAAAATGGACAACAACATCCATGCGGTACCAATCCACCGAGCTTGGCCCGCATCCGATGGCTTACGCAAAGCCATAAAACGGACGATAATGTGTGGCTGGCCAAAATAGCCCAAACCCCAAGCAAGATTACCGATCACCGCAGCGACTGAGACACCAGAAATCATCGAGAAATAATGCGGATTACCTACGCCATCCATGTAGGGGCCGTAGTCATGCGATGTCGCCCACGTCCAAATCGAACTGGGATCATCCAGATACAACAA
The DNA here is from genome assembly GCF_902702935.1 of Corynebacterium rouxii. Lineage (NCBI taxonomy): Bacteria > Bacillati > Actinomycetota > Actinomycetes > Mycobacteriales > Corynebacteriaceae > Corynebacterium > Corynebacterium rouxii. The sequence goes on from NZ_LR738855.1 coordinate 957,198, forward strand.
CGCTGCTAGCGGAACGAGAACGAGCGACACAAACATGATGGAACCCTGAACGGCATCCGTATAGGACACAGCCAAAAAGCCACCGATAAACGTGTAAATCACCGTAATGCAAGCAACGATCAACATGCCGTCGAGATACGCACCGCCAAAAGTTGACTCGAAATAGCGGCCACCCGAAACCATGCCCGAGGACACATAGAAGGTGAAAAACACAATGATGATCAACGAGCTGACAATACGAAGAATCCGTGAAGAATCCTCGAGTCGATTCTCAAAAAATGACGGAAGCGTAATCGAATTCTGAGCAATCTCCGAGTAAGAGCGCAAGCGAGGTGCTACCCAGCGCCAGTTCGCCCACGCACCGATCAACAAGCCCACAGCAATCCACAGCTCAGACATGCCCGTGACAAACAACGCGCCGGGCAAACCCATGAGCAGCCAACCGGACATATCAGAAGCACCGGCAGATAGCGCGGCAACAAAGGGGTTGAGGTCGCGACCCGCCAGCACATAGTCGTCATACTGGTCAGTTTTGCGGTAGCTCCAATAACCGATAGCCAACATCACCGCCATATAAATAATGATGGCGACGATGAACCACGTATGTTCGGTCATCCTCTCTAGCCTCCTCACGTGGTGCCTGATCGAACGACGCACGGAGGTAGAAGTATAAGAACCGTGTGCTGGACGAACGCGACGAAAAACAATTGACGTGAAAACTTTACCCTGTAGTCGTGACACTCACGGAAAGACTGTCGGAGGAAGATAGAGAAGAAGCGGTGTATTTTAAAGCCGTTACTCCCCAAAAGTCTCCGAACTGGTAGAAATGATGAAATGAGCACGCACCTACTCCATGCATTGTGGCTGAAGAATTCTGGCCTGCATTTGTGGATTGAGCAGGTGGAAGGGCACAAAATTGTGTTATCTGATGCGGTGCCGGATAACACTTTTCCAGATAGCGTCGCAACGCTGATTCACGGCAAGAGATTTACACACCAAGTTAAAACTAAGCTGCTTACCCCCAAGGGGAGGGAGGTTACCCTCCAACTGCCCACCATAGCTTTTACTCCAGAGCAAGCCGTCAGAGTCCTTTCACAAATCGCAGCGATCACGCCCATGATGGCAAGCAGTGCCCAACGCGCAACCTTAGCACCGGATTTGATGTGGATGGTGCGCCTTTATCAAGGCCTAGAACAATTTGTTCGCGCTGGTCGGTTGACTATCAAACTGGGATATGCTGACCATCAATGGTGGCCCACATGGCAGCTATCTGCGGGACTTCAAGAACGCGGATGGATTGCACAAATGACGGCAGCCGCGCCGGGAGTGCTGATCGCTAATGCCGGATCGTCAGTGGCAGAGGATATCGCTGATGAGCTTCCGCATTGGATAGCTAACTCCTTATTGCAGGATTTGCTTGATAATCCGCGTTCGAGCGAATGGCATAGCTTCCCCGAAGCTCTTATGCGTAGCACTCCGTTACGGCGTGGTACGGCGCAACTTGTGTCAGCCCTTAATGAGTGGCGCGATTCCATGACATCAGTCAACGTTCAACTGGTTTTTATCGTGGAAGAACCCTCGAAAGATCGTGAAGATCGTATCGACCCAGCCGACATGCTCTGGCCCATTCGCGTCCGAGTCCGCTCCGGGGTGGATTCCCCGCAGCCGATCATGTTGTCGCATTACGACTCAGCCACAAGGGAACGCTTAAACGCACTGAGACGTGAAGCAATTCTTGTTGCCCCGATCTTGGAAAAACAGGGTACTGATTCCAACGTCACGCCCACTCAGCTATTTGAACTGCAACGTGAGGAAGGTGCAGGGGACTGGGATTGCTATGTCACAACAGATCAGCTTGTCGAATTTATCGGTGATGCCGCGGCACAGCTGAAATCTCGCGGGTTTAACGTTTTGCTGCCGCGTTCGTGGGACCAGCAAGAAACGAAAGCTCACTTGCGTCTCAGTGATCCCGCAGAAGCATCGACCCAGGCCACTATCGGTTTAGACAAGATCGTAGATTACGACTGGCACATGTCGGTCGGAGACATCGAGCTAACCGAAGCTGAAATGGTGGAACTTGTTCGTTCCAAGTCTGGTCTTATCCATTTGCGTGGTGAATGGGTTATGGCAGATACTGCAGCGATTCGACGTATCGGCGACTACATGAAGGACGTCGCTGCGCAATCGCGTAAACGTAAAAAGCAAGCCCTTGATACTGCGGTGATGGAAGCGGAACTAGCCAAAGCTAACGACGACCCGCGGTGGCCGATGCTGGAGGCGCGTGCAGAAAAACTTGCCGAGGAATTTAACAATGAATTCGCGGAATTCGGACAAGTAACGCTCGCAGAGTTACGTGAACTCGCGCTCAAAGCACAAGAAAATGAGCCGATTGCCTATACAGGCTCTCCATGGCACGCCAGCCTTGCAGGTGGGGCCATGGGGAAGGAATCACCGGCACCTCAACGCGTTTCGATCCCCGAAACTGTTCATGCTGATCTGCGTGAATATCAACGCAGGGGAGTAGATTGGCTCTACTGGATGGCACACAATCACTTGGGAGCTGTTCTCGCCGATGACATGGGTTTGGGCAAAACACTTCAGCTGCTTTCTTTAGAAGCAGTTGAGCGCAGTGAGCACCAGCGCGGTCCCACGCTCGTGGTCGCGCCTACTTCTGTCGTGGGAAACTGGGCACGGGAAGCGCGAAAATTTGTACCCACCATGCGGGTTGCCGTCCATCATGGTTCTACGCGTAAAACCGATGATGATTTTATTAAGTTAGCGCAGTCAAGCGATGTGATCGTGACCAGCTATGGCACTGCGGCCCGTGACTTTGAGTTGTTAGGCAAGATCACGTGGCGACGCGTGGTGCTTGATGAGGCCCAGCACATTAAAAACTCGGCAACTAAGGTCTCCAAAGCAGTACGCTCGCTGCCTTCAGAACACCGAGTTGCGTTGACCGGAACACCGGTAGAAAATCGCCTATCAGAGATGCGATCTATTCTAGATTTTTGCAACCCAGGGGTATTAGGCAGCGCTTCGTTCTTCCGTAATCATTTCGCACGTGCCATTGAACGTGAACATGACGAAGACATGACCGAGCGCTTGCGAGCATTAACTGCACCCTTTATTTTGAGGCGCCTGAAAACCGATTCTGCGATCGTGAATGATCTTCCGGAAAAGACTGAAACTGTTTTGACGGTAGATATGACCTCGGAGCAAGCTGCTTTGTACAAAGCATACGTAGATAGCGTGAAAAACCAGCTTGATCAGGCTGAGGGTATGAATAAGCGTGGTCTGGTGTTGTCTGCCCTAACCAAGATCAAGCAGATTTGCAATCACCCAGCGCACTTCCTTGGCGATGGCTCGGCCATGACGATTAAAGGCAAACACCGGTCTGGCAAAGTTGCTGAGTTGATGAACGTGATCAATGACGCCGTTGATTCCGATCAAAAACTTCTGATCTTTACGCAGTACCGTGCCTTTGGTGATCTTCTCGTTCCGTATCTCAGTGACTATTTTGGCGCCACGATTCCATTCCTTCATGGCGGAGTGAGTAAAACCGGACGCGATCGAATGGTAGAAGAATTCCAAACACCAGATGGGCCACCCGCAATGATTCTGTCGCTGAAAGCCGGAGGTACGGGTCTTAACCTCACCAATGCCTCTATTGTGGTGCATATGGATCGCTGGTGGAACCCTGCTGTAGAAAACCAAGCTACGGACCGAGCGTTTCGTATTGGCCAGCGTAAGGATGTCACGGTGTACAAGATGATTACCGCTGGCACTCTTGAAGAATCCATTCAAGATATTTTGGATGGTAAGACTCAATTGGCTTCAGCCGTAGTTGGGGAAGGCGAAGGCTGGCTTACCGAGCTGTCTGCGGAAGAACTCGCTATGCTCATGAGTTATCGAGGACGGGAATAGATGGCACAGCAGGAACCACCCCAGGGCAAGAGACGTCGACACGCGCGAGTCGACAACGTTATTTATGCCAATTTTGGTGCAAAAACGACGGTTCGCACTGAACCTGAGACACCTGAGATCGTCGAGTCCCGCAATTTTTCCCCAGTAGCTCTGCGAATCCGCGACTTGGCTAGGCAGGAAGTAGACGCTGGCCGGTTAAAGCGTGGGCGTGATTATGCACGTTCCGGCCATGTGCTCAACGTAAAATTTGGAAACTCGCTGATTACTGCCGACGTTGCCGGATCCCAAAACCTCCCATTCCAAGTCAGCATCGCATTTCCATATTTAAGTACCGACGGCTTAAGCCAGATCACTCAGTACATTGCTACTTCGCCTGATGGCCTCAACGCTGCACGTCATGGCCGACTATCAGAAGAGATTTTGGATTTGTTGCTTGGTACCCAAGTGACCTTTCGTTGTGATTGCCCAGATCATGTCGTGTGCTGTAAACATGCAGTCGCTGTTGCGACGGTGGCCTCAGAAAAAGTTGAAGCGGATCCATTGTTGGCCTTTCGTCTTCGTGGGCTCGATTTAGCTCAGCTTGAGCAAGCCGTAACCATGCAAGCACGTGCTGCAAGTACGCAAGACCTTAAAGAACGATTCTGGCAAGGCCGCGATTTACCATCTTTGCCGGAGCCTAAAATCGCCCCAGCTTTAGACGATTCTGATGCATCGTTGCTGCATAAAGCTATGAGACTGGTGTCTTACACCAACATTGATGAGCTTCGCGCAGTCAGCGACATCGAAGACATGTACTACCATCTTACCCACGAAAAGGGGTAAGCGTGTCACGGGAGAATGATAGAACAATTTCATGACAGTTAGGTTCCTTCACACCTCCGATCTCCAGATCGGCATGATTCGGCAATTCCTCGACTCAGACGCACAATCGCGTTTCGACGCCCACCGTATCGCCGCCATTACGCGACTGGGGGAGATTGCGGCCCAACACAATTGTGAATTCATTGTGATGGCAGGAGACATCTTCGAACATAACTCTCTGAAACCCGCCACATTTGGTCGTGCTATGGAAGCCTTAAAGAAGGTGCCTGTTCCGGTATATCTTTTGCCTGGCAACCATGATCCCCTCACTGCGGATTCACAACTTGCGCGAACCGAAGTGCTCGAACATGTTCATGTCATTTCGCATTCGGATCCTATAGTTATTCGCTCAGGAGTGGAATTGGTGGGGGCGCCGCTGACGGCAAAAACAGCAACGCGTGATCTCGTTCGGCTAGCTCTGGAGCCACTTTCGCCTTCGGGAACCACAACTCGTATCGCTGTAGGACATGGGCAAACGCTTTCTCGTGATAATGAGATGAAACCGGATGTTATTGATCTCGCTTTCGTTGAGCAATGTATTAATGAAGGGGTTATCGATTACTTGGCCCTTGGGGACACTCACTCGACAGAAAGTTTGGGGTCCACAGGAAAGGTTTGGTACTCCGGTGCTCCAGAAACAACAGATTTTATTGAGTTTCCTAGTGGTGGCGGGGAAATTGACTCAGGAAATGTGCTGGTGGTTGCCATTGAAAATCATCAAGTATCTGTAGAAAAAGTGCCAGTTGGAAAGTGGAACTTTGAGGCTGTCACGTGGGACATTAACTCTTTCGAAGACGCACAAGCTTTTATTTCACACTTGTCTGCGTATTCCGATAAGGAAGATACCGTGGTGAAATACGCGCTACGTGGCACTGTTTCTATGCAGACGATGCAATACCTCGAAACAGAGTGTGAAAAATTACGACCTATCTTTGCGGCACTCTATGAGCGGCGACGACTCATGGATTTATACCTAGAACCTCGCGAAGACGAGCTTGACCAATTGGGGCTTAGTGGTTTTGCTCAACAAACGCTGCACGAGCTCGTCGATAGTGACGATCCGGTTGCCCATGATGCCCTCAAACTACTGTTTCGACTAGCAAAGGAAGATTAGTGCGTATCCGTTCCCTTGAGATCGAGCACATGCGTGCCATCTCACATTTGGTATTAAAAGACCTACCTTCCAACGGCGTCATCGTTATCAGTGGCGAAAATGAGCGCGGTAAATCAACGATCATGGAAGCAATCAAGTTGGTGTTGGGTGAAAATCATGACACCAACAAGCAAAGTGTCAAAGCTATCCAACCCAAAGGCCACGACGTTGGAACCCGCATTTGTTTGGAAGCAGACTTAGGCCCAGTGCGATTCCGCATGAACAAGGTGTTTAACAAAAAGAAAAGTTCCGAACTGACGATTTTTGAACCACAACCCGCAAATTACACGGGAAAAGAAGCAGACTCGCAACTATCTGGGCTTCTTGATGTCCACCTTGATCACGACCTTTTTTCCGCGCTGTTCGTGGAGCAAGGCGACATCACCTCCATGTTGAGTGCCGCAGGTATTTCCTCTGTTACCCAAGCGCTCGGTGGTACCGCTGACCAGACAGGTGGTGAAGACAACTCTTTGATCTTGGCTGTGGAAAAAGAAAAAGATCGCTACTTCACCAAATCGGGTGCCACTAAAAAAAGTGGCGAATTAGGCATAGCTGAAACAGCTGTTGCTGAAGCGGAACAAGCTGTACTTGTGGCCACTGAGCAGAAAGAAATCCTAGATCGACGTGTCGAATCAGTAGCAGGTTTTCAACGTGACCGTGATCGTGCCCAACAAGATCTTCCAAACGCACATGAAACACTGACTACTCGGCAACAAGAACTCAAGGCCGCAGAATTGGCCGCCCAACAGCTTGAAAATGCCAGAGCTCAATTAAAAATTGCCCAAGATCAAGAACGGATTCTTCAAGCTGATATTGACGCCCGTGAGGAATTGCGTAAAGAACAAAGTCGATTAAGCGAAGTTCTTCAAATACGAATCCAAGAGGAATCGGATCTGAAAGACAAGGCCGAGTCATTGAGCGAGGAACGCGAAAAACTGCGTACTCAGCATGAAAAGGCACGCTCCGATGCTGAAAAAATGCGGCAACGGTTCGAAAGACTTAAAGAATCGCTGCGGCTTGACACATTGCGTACTTCTTACAAAGAACTAGTCGCTATCTCAGGGCAACTAGAAGAGCTTCGCACTGTTCCCGAAGTGACTAGTGCTCAATTAAGCGCGGCGGAAGAAGCCAATGATCGAGCCAAGGCTGCCGCATATGTGATTGAAGCTCAAGCCGCTACTATGCGTATAAACGCAGCTCAACCCGTAACTATTCAGGTCGGTGGTGAAGAGGTATCACTAAGTGAAGCAGACTGGACTACACGGATTACTTCGGAACTTACAGCTGTAATCGGTGATGTTTCCCTCACCATTGAACCAGGTGAACAAGGAGAACAACTCGAACAAAAACGAGCAGAAACTCAAGAGACTCTCCGTGCAGCTCTAGGCGATGCGAAAGATATCGCAATGCTTCGTCTTCAGCGCGAAGCGTGGGTTGATGCAGAAAAAGATCTTCAACGCCTTAATAAACGCAAAAACGAGATAGCGACACTCTTTGGCGACAAGGCCGATCTCGAGCGTGAAATCGCTGATGCGGAGCTGCAAGTAGCTGAGCTTGACATTCAAGAAACAGATGATCTCCAGCAGCTCATCGATGATGCAGAAAAAGAGTATCTCCAATATCAACAAGATGCAGATGCGTATCAGAAAGAATTGGGGGCTTGGGATTCCAACGACATTCAGGTGCGCTATGCAACGGTGAAAGCGCGTGTGGAAGCCGAACGTGAAAATCTTGATCGCTGTGATCACAAGATCAAGGAACAAGAAGAGCAACGGCCACTTGAAGCTTTACACTCTGAGCTTCAGTCCGTATCAGCTGAGCTTAAAAGGCAGCACGAACATCTTGCGGAGCTTAGAGAAACTGACAATCTTCAAGTAGCTAAAGACCTTTACGCTGGCGCCGCTGCGAGAGTTGAGTCGCTAGAAAACACAATTCGAGATTGCGAAGCGAATCTCAAAGCACTCCAAACACAGATCGATTACGCCGCAGGAGCGGCTGAGCAACTCGACGTTGCGTTAGCCCAACGAGATGTAGCATCACGAACTCTCGAGGCAGTGCAACAACGGGCACAGGCAGCGATGTTGTTGTACACGACTCTCATTCGGCACCGCGATATAGCGCGACAGAAATATGCTGCTCCGTTTACACAGCGTCTCACTGAGTTTGCTGCACCAGTTTTTGGTAAAGGCGTAGCTTTCGAGCTCGACCCAGACCTTAGTGTGGTTAAACGTACTATGAAGGAGCAAACCGTTGGGGTAGATGAGCTGTCGGGAGGTGCTCAAGAACAGCTATCTATCGTGCAACGATTTGCAGTTGCAGATCTTGCTGCACAAGGTGGAGAAACAGTTCCAGTATTTATTGATGATGCTTTAGGCTCCACTGATTCCAGCCGATTGGAGATGATGGCTACCTTATTTTCGCGTCAAGGCCAAAACCAACAAGTGTTCGTACTCACTTGTATGCCGCAACGCTACGACTATGTAGCTGGAAAGCATGAGCTGCGTATCTCTGACCTTATGGAATAAAAAGAAGGCCGGTGGCCTACGCTGCATGAAACTGAGGAGGCCACCGACCTAGAACCCTAGATATCGGAAGGAATGTATTAAGACTGCTTGATTGCAGATCCTTCGATCTCAATCTTGATCTCATCGGAAACCAGCATGCCGCCGGTCTTCAAAGGTGCATTGAAATCGATACCAAAATCGCGGCGGTTGATCTTGGTCTTGGCCTCGAAGCCTAAGCGAACGTTGCCGAATGGATCTTCTGCAATGCCCTCGATGTCAACGTCAAGTACTACAGACTTGGTAACACCCTTGATGGTGAGATCACCGGTGACCTTTGCAGAATCCTCATCCTTGATTACTACATCGGTAGCAGTGAAAGTAAGCTCTGGGAAAGCCTCGGTGGAGAAGAAATCATCGCCACGAATGTGTGCGTCACGATCAGTGTTGCCGGTGGTGATCGATGCAGACTTGATAGTTGCAGAAGCCTGTAGATCTTCATCGTTGATGGTGAAGGAAGACTCGAACTCGCCGAAGCTGCCGCGAACCTTGGTGACCATTGCGTGACGAGCAATAAAACCGATAACGGTGTGGGCTGGGTCAAGAACGTAGGTTCCGTTGAGGTTATGCATGGGGGATCTCCTAAATAAAGTTGGTAATAGATTACGAATATCTAAATGGATCAGAATCAGGGAGATAGGTAAAACATAAATGACTATGTTGTCATGTCATCCTCGCCCTGACGTAGACTACTATACACGATACGAGTGACATGTCAACAAAACTGTTAAAAATTTTGTATCCTATGGCTAATCCGCAGGCAGGGGCCATTATGTTTATTTTCCATTTACGGAATTTCGGTCTAATCTGAACCACATGACAACCCCACGATGGCTAACGCAAGACGAACAATCTTTATGGCGACTTTTCTTGGCAATGGAGCGCAAAGTAACACGAGGGATCGATGAAGAACTTCAGTCCAGCCAAGGGCTGACGACTCCCGAGTTTTCTGTCCTAGTTAGTCTTTCGGAACGCCCTGGGCATGAGATTCGCCTTCGAGACCTGTGTGAGTCTCTCCAGTGGGATAGGAGCAGAACGTCACATCAAATTACCCGTATGCAACGCCGTGGGCTGGTGACTAAAACCAAATGCTCTGATGATGCGCGAGGCGTCTTTGTAGAGTTAACTCCGGAGGGAGAGAAGCGGCTACGTGATGCAGCTCCTGGTCATGTGGAAATAGTTCGCAAACTCATTTTTGATGTCATGACCGAAGAAGAGGCGAAAGTTTTAGGCGGATACTTCCAAAAGGTGATTGATGTTGAATATGAGACATCTACGGGTAATCCATTAGACGATTAAATCAGGGTGTTATTCAGGGACTTCCCCGATGTAAATGAGCTCTATCATTTGGATAATTAACGATGTAAGCGCAAACAGCTAGAACCGTATGAAAGGGCTCAAATAATGAATTCCTCTAACAGCCTCAACCGTCCGCTCGCCCGCAGCAATAGCCAGCAATGGGTAGGAGGGGTGCTGTCGGGAATCGGCGAGACTTACAACATTAATATTGCGCTTCTTCGCGTTTTGTTTGTTTGCTCCATCCTCCTACCGGGGCCACAAGTCATCCTTTATGTGATTGCTTGGCTGATTATGCCGCGTCGCTAGGAGGGGTAGTAAAGGCGTACACGAATTACCGTGTACGCCTTTAGTATCTGCGTTATATGTCCAAAATCGTTCGGGTGGAGATGCGCGCAGAATAGAAGGCAAAAGGTGGAACGTAGTTAATACTACGTTCCACCTTTTGCTGGAAATGTGTCCCCGACAAGATTCGAACTTGCGACCTTTGGTACCGGAAACCAATGCTCTATCCACTGAGCTACGGAGACAGGCTGTATTAAGCAGCGGGGTTTATTTTAACCTATTTGAAAGAAAAAAGCGACGCGGCTCAAAGCCAAGCAAGGAAAGACTTTGGGCCGCGTGGTTTATTTCAGCCTAAAACGGAATTTAGCTGACGACTACGCAGATGAGGGTACGTGGACCGTGCACACCTTCAACACGATTGAGCTCGATGTCGGAGGTTGCGGAAGGACCGGAAATCATCGTGTTAGGACGGGTGTGGTCTAGGCGGGAAACCATCTCTGGAACGCCGTAGACAACGTTGTCCATGCGGACGATGCACACGTGGCAGTCTGGTACAAGAGTCAGGGCACGGCGGCCACAGACCTCATTAGAAACCAAGCAGATGGTGCCGGTCTGTGCAGACGACACGTGAGAGTCAGTTACGACTGCATCGACATCGTTAAGTGTACGAGGATCAACGTCTGCGGAGTCTGGGGTAGCAGTGCCGTTGAAGCTCTCGAACAGTGCGGTGTCGAGGCCTGGTGCGAAGCGAATGTCCTTAGCGTCGCGATCGTTGAGGATCTTAGCCACGGTGTCGTTCAGCTCAGCGTCGGTGCACTCGACAACTTGCGCCTTGTAATCCAAGAGACGGTCAACGAGGAGCTCTTTGAGCTCTTCGCGTGGCATATCAGTGTTCGTGATGTATTCGCGGACAACTGGGTATGCGCCTTCAGGAGCCTTGGCTAGCTTGTTAGCATTACGGATACGCTCGAGGATCTCGGTTTTGGCATCCATCTCAGTTCTCCTTCTTCTGGTTAACTTCTGGATTATTTGGGTGGATGCCGTCGCGGCGAGCGTCGGCAAGCAGCTGTTGTGCTTCCTCAGTTTCGAACCACTGGCGGAAGGACTTCTTTGGTGGGACTGCGGTGTCGCGAACGTCTGTCCAGCCAGCCAAGAAGCTTGGCAGGTGGGTGATCTTGCCGTTTGCACCGCCCATGATGCGACCCATGAATACCATGCGGGTGATCATGTTCCACATGGTTGAGTTGCCCCATGCGAGCTGCATAGCGCCCATCATGGCTTTCTCAATCTTTGGAGCGTCGGTCTGAATCTTCTTGTGACGCAGCTCGAGAAGGATGTCAGTAAATGGAATCTTCACTGGGCAAACTTCGTTACAGCGGCCACATAAAGACGATGCGTATGGAAGATAAGCGTTTGGATCGTGCTTATCCTTGATACCAGTCATCTGTGGGGACAAGATGGCGCCGATAGGACCTGGGTAGGTCGAACCGTAAGCGTGGCCACCAGCGCGTTCGTAGACTGGGCATACGTTGAGGCATGCAGAGCAACGAATACACTTGAGTGCTTCGCGGCCGATCTCGTCGGAGAGCACTGCGGTACGGCCGTTATCAACCAACACGATGTGGAAGTTCTTCGGGCCGTCGCCTTCAGTAACGCCGGACCATGTAGAAACGTATGGTGCTTGGCGCTCACCGGTGGAGGAACGTGGCAGCAACTGCAAGAAGACCTCGAGGTCTTGGAACGTTGGGATGATCTTCTCGATACCCATGACCGAGATCAGGGTCTCAGGAAGAGTCAAGCACATACGGCCGTTGCCTTCAGACTCCATGATGGTTACGGTGCCGGTTTCGGCGATACCAAAGTTGGCGCCGGAGATAGCAACCTTTGCCTTCATGAATTGCTCGCGTAGGAAGGAGCGGGATGCTTCTGCCAACTCTGCAGGCTCAGAAGAAAGGGAGTCGTCGGTGTTGGGCATTTCGCGGATGAAGATGTCGCGGATCTCAGCGCGGTTGCGGTGAATTGCCGGAACCAGAATGTGAGATGGCTTGTCTTTGCCTAGCTGAACGATAAGCTCAGCCAAGTCGGTTTCACGGGCGGAAATGCCAGCTTCCCGAAGGCGGTTGTTCAGATCGATTTCCATGGTTGCCATGGACTTGATCTTTACGACGTTCTTCTCGCCGGTTTCTTCTACCAGCTTGGTGACGATGTCGCCGGCTTCCTTTGCGTCACGAGCCCAGTGGACATGGCCACCGCGGGCGGTAACGGCCTCCTCGAACTGTACGAGCAACTCGTCGAGGCGCTGTCCAACATCGCGCTTGATACCAGAACCTGCTTCACGAACTGCTTCCCAGTCAGGCATTTCAGCAGTGACGTTAAGGCGCTTGGTACGAATGGTGGTCGTTGCCTTGGTGAGGTTACGACGCTGGGTTGCATTGTACAGCTCATGGTGAGCGGCGTGGACGAAGTTCTCGTCACCGCGCAGCTGGCTGCGCTCCGATGCGCGTGGCGGCATCGCTGGGGTTCCAAGTGAAATACTCACAGCATGACCTCTCGGGAGTAAGCGGCAGTGGTTGGGGTCCAAGGGTGCTCCTTGGTGGAGGCAAGAATCTCGGCCATATGGATGGCCCGGATACCTACATGCTTGCGGGACAGATTGCCTGCAATGTTCATCAGGCAGGAGGAGTCGCCACCGGTGATGTACTCGGCGCCGGTCAGCTCAATGTTGCGGGTCTTATCAGACACCATGGCGGCAGAAGTTTCTGCGTTCTTCAGGGAGAAGGTTCCGCCGAAGCCGCAGCACTCTTCTTTGTTTGGAAGCTCGATAAGCTCCATGCCGGCAACGTTTTGCAGCAGTCGGTATGGGCGGTCACCTAGGCCAATGAAACGAAGGCCGTGGCAGGAAGGGTGGTAGGTGACCTTGTGTGGGAAGAAAGCTCCGACATCTTCAACGCCTGCAACATCGATCAAGAATTCTGACAGATCGAGGGACTTCTTTGCGGCGATGTGTGCGCCATCTTTCAATGCAGCGTTGCCGTAGCGGTCTGCGATGTGCTCGTGTTGCTCGCGAACAGCGCCGACGCAGGAACCGGAAGGTGCCACAACATAGTCGATGGAATCGTCGGCAAATGCGTCCACGTAGTTCTTAATGAGCGGAATGGCTTCTTTTTGGTAGCCGGTGTTGACGTGCATCTGGCCGCAGCATGTCTGTCCCTTAGGGAATACGACTTCGTAGCCGAGGCGTGAAAGCACAAGTGCGGTTGCTTTGGATGCATCGGGGAACATTGCATCGCCGATACAAGTGGAAAAGAGCGCAACTCTCACGGTACTTGCTCCTTGCTTTGTGGATATGTGGCTTTGGTTCTTTTACTTCCACAGAATCGGAAGCGTGACATGCCACTGGACATAACCAATCTTACTGATGAAACCAGAAAAACAAAGTGTGTAAGCGTGCCCTAACCTGCGGTTATTAACGAAACTTTTTTGTTTTCTAATTCCGATTTTCCGAACGGAAATGGGCATAGGGTGCGGATATGTAACAATCGACCTCTGATGGCACCCGAGGGGGTGGGTGCTCAATGCTTAAATGGGTGCCTAAATTGTGGTGATAAATACAAGGCGGAGGGGCGATTTTTCAACTATATTAACCACCCAAACTCTGTGGTTGAAGTCATAATTATCCCTAAATATGACTTATGAGCTAAAAAAGCGCACAATAATGAGTGAACTTTTTGTCCCCCCGATGATGGGAGTTAAGCCTCGTGTTTACACCAGTCATAGATGCCGTAGGCGGTAGCCTCGGTCTCTCGGCGCTATGCGCGATCCTGCCGTTGATCGGCTTCTTCATATTCTTGATGGTCCTCAAGATGAAAGCCCACTGGGCTGCACTTTCAAGTGTGGGCGTGGCACTTCTCGTTGGTATTTTCCTCTTCAAGATGCCTGCCAATCTCGCATTTCTTTCCTTTACCGAAGGCGTGGCCTTCGGTTTATTCCCAATCGTGTACATCATCTGGATGGCTGTTTGGGTTTACGATCTCACCGTTAAGTCGGGCCGTTTTGAAGATCTTCGCACGATTTTCTCCAAGATTGGCCGCGGCGATATGCGCGTTCAGGCCATGCTCATCGGCTTCGCGTTCGGTGGTCTTTTGGAGGCGCTTGCTGGATTTGGTGCTCCAATTGCGATCGTCGCGGCGATGTTGCTTGCTATTGGCCTGAAGCCAATGAAGGCAGTTCTTGTTACTTTTGTTGCTAACTGTGCGCCTGTGGCATTCGGTGCCATGGGTATTCCTGTTACTACCGGTGGTCTGCTTACGCAGATTCCAGGTGAGCAGGTAGCTGCTATGGCCGGACGACAGGTTTCCCTCATTGCCTTGATCGTCCCGTTCATTTTGGCGCTGATCATGGACGGCACTCGTGGTGTTCGCCAGACATGGCCCATGGCACTACTGTTGGGTATCACCTTCGGTGGCGGCCAGTTCTTGGCTTCTAACTATTTCTCCTATGTACTTACCGATGTGGTCGCATGCCTGCTTTCCCTCATTTGTGGCGTTGCGTTCCTTCGTGTTTGGAAGCCAAAGACTCCAGAAGATCAAGCCTCCGAGATTGATGCATCAACCATTCACCTTTCTGGCGATCGAGCATTCCTTGCCTTGTTCCCATACTTGCTTGTGGTTGTTGTTTTCTCGATCACCAGCCTATGGAAGATCGGCGTTAATATCCCAGCTGCTCTGAAATCTACCGATATCAAGGTTCAGTGGCCTGGACTTCACGGTCACTTGGTTAACCAAGCTGGTGAGCCAATTCCTAACACCATCTTTAATTTCAACTGGCTGTCTACCCCTGGCACGATTCTCTTCTTCTGTGGCTTGATCACCGTACTGGTCTACTCTCTGGCTGCAAAGAACAGCAATGGTGAGTATCCGATGTCCTTTAAAGCAGGATTTAGTCAACTCGCCGAAGGTGCATACAAGATGCGCTACTCGGCACTGACTATTGCTGCCGTGATGGGACTTGCATACGTCATGAACCTGTCAGGTCAGACCGCTTCCATCGGTGCATTCTTGGCTGCAACGGGCACTATCTTCCCACTGCTGTCGCCACTGCTGGGCTGGATCGGTACGTGGGTTACTGGTTCTGCAACCTCTGCTAACGCACTGTTTGCACAAATGCAGTCCACTACCGCAACCCAGGTGGGTGTAAGCCCAACCCTGTTGGTCGGTGCTAATACTGCTGGTGCAACCTTGGGTAAGATGATGAGTCCACAGACCCTGACCATTGCCGCCAACGCTGTCAACATGGAAAATGGCGAACGCAAGATCATGGCGCAGGCTTGGAAGTACTCCCTCGGACTTCTGGTCTACATCTGCATCATTGCGTACCTTCAGTCAACCCCAATTCTCGGATGGATGGTTGTGGGCTAAACTTCTAACCCATGACACCTGCGGATCTTTCTCAACTAATTAAACAAACAGCAATTGATGTTTTGTCGGCGCGTGAGCTCGACACCACGGTGCTCCCTGAAACTGTCGTGGTGGAGCGCCCACGCAACCCAGAGCATGGAGATTATGCAACCAACGTTGCTCTTCAGATTGCTAAAAAAGTTGGGATGAATCCGCGAGAGTTAGGCCAGGTGCTTGCCGACTCCCTCGCTGCCAACACGGCAATCGACGAGGCGTCGATCGCAGGCCCTGGCTTTATTAATATCCGACTTGCAGCAGCAGCCCAAGGTGAAATCGTGGCAAAGATCTTGGAAGCGGGGGCTTCCTTTGGTCATTCCGATCTTTACCAAGGCCGCCGTGTGAACCTCGAATTCGTTTCCGCGAATCCCACCGGTCCAATTCACCTAGGTGGCACTCGTTGGGCTGCTGTGGGCGACTCATTGGGCCGTGTGCTTGAGGCTTCTGGTGCCGAAGTTACCCGTGAGTACTACTTCAACGACCATGGTCGCCAGATTGACCGTTTTACTAACTCGTTGGTGGCTTCGGCTAAGGGGGAGCCAACTCCGGAAGATGGTTACGGCGGAGACTACATCAAGGAAATCGCAGATGCCGTGATGGCACAGCATCCAGATGTTTTGAACCTCCCAGAAGCAGAGCTTAATGAGACGTTCCGAGCTACTGGTGTAGAGATGATGTTCACACACATCAAGGAATCCCTGCATGAATTTGGCACCGACTTTGATGTGTACTTCCATGAGAACTCGTTGTTTGAATCTGGTGCCGTAGACAAAGCTATCCAGACTTTGAAGGATAACGGCAACCTGTACTTCAATGAGGGTGCTTGGTGGCTTAAGTCCTCTGAATATGGTGATGATAAAGATCGTGTAGTAATCAAGTCTGATGGCGATGCTGCTTACATTGCGGGCGACATTGCATATGTTGCAGACAAGTTCGACCGTGGCCATGACCTGTGCATCTACATGCTCGGTGCGGATCATCACGGCTATATTTCTCGTCTTCGTGCAGCGGCAGCTGCGATGGGATACGAGCCTTCTAACGTTGAGGTCCTTATCGGCCAGATGGTGAACCTTGTCCGTGATGGCAAAGCAGTCCGGATGTCTAAGCGTGCAGGCACCGTTATCACCTTGGACGACCTGGTGGAAGCTATCGGAATCGATGGTGCTCGCTACTCGATGATTCGTTCCTCGGTCGACTCCAGCTTGGATATTGACTTGCAGCTGTGGGAGCAGCAAAGCAGCGATAACCCTGTCTATTACGTTCAGTATGGTCACGCACGTTTGTGCTCGATTGCACGTAAGGCGGCTGATCTCGGTGTGACCGCAATTGATCCCGACCTTTCACTCCTGACTCATGAGCGTGAAGGTGACCTCATCCGTACGCTTGGCGAGTTCCCAGCTGTGGTTAAGGCAGCAGCCGAGCTTCGTGAGCCACACCGAATTGCCCGCTTTGCTGAAGATCTAGCAGGTACCTTCCACCGTTTCTACGATTCCTGCCAGATCCTTCCTAAGGCCGGTGAGTCGGCAGAGCCTATTCACACTGCACGTTTGGCCCTGGCAAGCGCTACGCGCCAAGTATTGGCTAACGCTTTGGGGCTGGTTGGCGTTTCTGCACCGGAGCGTATGTAGTCATGGATTTCAACGCGTTGCCTTCCCACGTGTGGCCACGTCATGCTGCGCGTGAGGCTGGGGGAGATGTCAGCGTCGCCGGTGTGTCGTTGGCGTCCATTGCTCAGGAATACGGAACCCCTGTCTTTGTCGTTGATGAGGCAGATTTCCGTAGCCGGTGTCGTGATATGGCAGCAGCATTTGGCGGCGCGGATAAAGTCCATTACGCTTCCAAAGCTTTTCTTACACGTCGAATCGCTCGATGGGTTGAGGAAGAAGGCCTAAGTCTTGATATTGCTTCTCATGGGGAATTCCAGGTAGCACTGCGGGCAGGTTTTCCGTCGCAACGCATAACGGCACATGGTAACAATAAAGATTGTGCCTTTTTGCAAGCGCTTGTCGACGCCCGCGTTGGTCACATCGTGATCGACTCGATGGTAGAACTCGAACGTTTAGAAGAAATTGCTGGTGCAGCAGGAATTCAGCAGCCAGTGATGGTGCGTGTTAAACCCGGTATCGAGGCGCATACCCATGAGTTCATTGCTACCAGTCACGAAGACCAGAAGTTTGGTTTCTCGTTGGCGTCGGGCTCGGCGTACGCTGCAGCAGCACGCGCTATTGAATCGGATTCGTTGTATCTGATTGGTTTGCATTGCCACGTGGGCTCACAGGTTTTTGATGCCCAAGGCTTCAGTTTAGCCGCCCAGCGTGTTCTCGAATTGTATTCTCGGATTCACAGTGAGCTCGGTGTGGATTTGGAGCAGCTTGACCTCGGTGGCGGATATGGAATTGCATATACTGAAGGTGAAACACCATTGGACGTGGCCGCTGTGGCTCAAGATTTGCTCAAAGCAGTACAGTCTGCGGCTGATGAAATTGGAATCAGTGCGCCGGAAGTACTAGTTGAACCTGGGCGAGCTATTGCTGGTCCCTCAACCGTTACGGTTTATGAGGTAGGAACGGTCAAAGATGTCCATGTGACTGATCGACAGACGCGTCGTTATCTTGCTGTAGATGGCGGGATGAGCGACAACATCCGTCCTGCACTTTATGAGGCCGAATACGATGCGCGGGTGATTAACCGAAATATCACGGGAACACCAATTTCGAGTCGAGTAGTGGGCTCGCATTGTGAATCCGGAGATATTTTGATCAATGATGCGATGTTGCCTGATGATATTCGCAAGGGTGACTTGTTGGCATTAGCCGCCACCGGTGCCTATTGCTTTGCTATGAGCAGTCGCTACAACATGATGGGGCGTCCTGCGGTTGTGAGTGTGCTTGACGGGCAAGCAAACGTGATGGTGAAACGGGAAACTATTGACGATTTATTGCAGTTAGACGTTCCATAACGTGAGATAAAATGTCCAAATACCCCCATTTTATGCATATATTGTGTGTGAAATGGGGGTTCCTGTTTTTCCTGTAATTGCAGGTGAAGCGGGGGTAAAGAGAAGTATCGCGCCCATGACCCCGAAGTGGAAAGCGGAACGCTGCTACAATTTGGGAAACCTAATGCCCACCTGTTCCGCTATAGGAACCTCTACGAGGAGTGCTATGAACCTTGACTCGCAGCATCATGCAACGTTTAACCCCGGCAAAGGTGAAGGATCACCAGTGGGAATTGCAATTTTGGGCTATGGAACTGTTGGTAGCCAAGTTCTTCGCCTCCTCACCGAAAACCATAATGATTTCCAGCATCGCGCCGGAGGACCACTTGAGGTCAAGGGTGTTGCTGCCTCGAGCGTAGAAAAGCACCGTGGATCTCTTGCCGACCAACTTGGACTACTGACAGACGATGCGCGCTCGCTAATTGCTCGTGATGACGTAGACATAGTTGTGGAAGTCATCGGTGGAATCGATTATCCGCGTGAGTTAATTCTTGAGGCTCTGCACAGCGGAAAGTCTGTGGTGACTGCAAATAAGGCACTGGTTGCGGCTCACTCAGAGGAGCTTGCGGCAGCGGCGGATGAGGCTGGGGTAGATCTCTACTTTGAGGCTGCAGTTGCTGCAGCTATCCCAGTGCTCGGCCCACTGCGCCGTTCCTTGGCTGGTGACCAGATTCAGTCTGTGGCCGGCATCGTTAACGGCACCACGAACTTCATCTTGGACGCGATGGATTCTACAGGTGCAAGCTACGATGACATGCTGGCAGAAGCTACACGTCTCGGTTATGCAGAAGCAGACCCTACCGCTGACGTTGAAGGCCACGACGCAGCGTCAAAGGCTGCGATTCTTGCATCTTTGGCGTTCCATACTCGCGTAACTTACGCCGATGTGTACTGTGAGGGAATTTCTAAGATCACCGCAGACGACATCAATGCAGCCAAGGAAGCCGGCTACACCATCAAGTTGTTGGCCATCTGCGAGCGACTCAATGTTGATGGTGTAGAGAAGGTATCCGCGCGTGTACATCCTACGTTGGTGCCCCGTAACCACCCATTGGCAAGCGTAGACAAGTCTTTCAACGCAATTTTTGTTGAGGCAGAAGCTGCCGGACGCCTTATGTTCTACGGTAATGGTGCAGGTGGTAATCCCACAGCATCTGCGGTACTCGGCGATATCGTTGGTGCTGCTCGCAATAAGGTTTTCGGTGGGCGTGCCCCAGGAGAATCCACCTATGCAGATCTTCCAATCGCGCCGTTTGGTGAGGTTCCTACTCGTTTCCATATTGATATGGAGGTCGAGGACCGCGTTGGTGTTTTGGCCGACCTCGCCAGGACTTTCTCTAACCATGGAATTTCGTTGCGCACGGTGCGTCAGGCTGAAAAAGATGGGCATGCCCGCCTGATCGTGGTGACCCATACTGCGAAGGAAGCCGAGCTTGAGGTAACCGTGGAACAGATTAAGAATTCCGATTCGGTGAAAAAGATCAACAGCGTTATTCGTCTAGCAGGGGAGTAAACCTATGCCCATCGAATTACCGGTAGGTAAAAAAGTTACGGTGACTGTTCCGGCTTCTTCCGCAAACCTAGGTCCAGGTTTTGACACCTTAGGCTTGGCGTTGTCGCTGTATGACACTGTGAAAGTTGAAGTTATCGATCAAGGCCTCGAAGTTGAAATTTTTGGCGAAGGCCAAGGGGAGCTTCCGCTTGATGGATCACACCTTGTGGTTAAAGCTATCCGCGCAGGGTTGAAAGCCGCTGATGTGCAGGTACCTGGATTAAAAGTGTCCTGCCACAACAACATTCCACAGTCGCGTGGTTTGGGATCGTCGGCAGCCGCGGCAGTGGCAGGTGTTGCAGCCGCAAACGGTTTAGCTGGGTTCCCGCTTGATAATGCCCAGTTAGTCCAGATTTCCTCTGCTTTCGAAGGGCATCCAGACAATGCTGCGGCTTCGGTGCTAGGAAACGCTGTTGTGTCTTGGACTGAGGTTCCTGTTGACGGCCGAACCGAGGCTCAATTCAAAGCAGTAACGATCAATGTGGACAGCCGAATTAAAGCAACAGCGTTGGTTCCTGATTTCCATGCGTCAACTGAGGCAGTACGTCGAGTATTGCCTAGCGACGTTACTCACTTAGATGCACGCTTTAACGTTTCTCGTTGCGCTGTCATGACAGTGGCTTTGCAGCACCACCCCGAGCTGTTGTGGGAAGGCACTCGTGACAGGCTGCATCAGCCTTATCGTGCCGACGTATTGCCAGTGACCGCCGAATGGGTCAACCGGCTGCGTAACCGTGGCTATGCGGCTTATCTTTCAGGTGCAGGACCAACCATCATGGTGCTGCACATAGAGCCTGTAGATGAGTCCGTCCTCGATGATGCCCGTGAAGCTGGGTTGCGTGTGTTGTCCTTGGATGTAGCAGATGCTGTGTCTGTGAAGGTCGATGCTTAGACAAACCATGCCATTTTAACTACCGCCCTCCTATTCATGTCTCTAGGAGGGCGGTAGTCGTTATTCCGCGGAATCGTTGTGTGATGATCTGCCGGGACCCTTGAGTGCAATGATCTCGAAGTCGCCATCGGCTAGATGCTGGCGTAGATCGATCTTGTCGAACTTGCCAACGGACGTCTTGTCAATTGATTTCACAAATGTCCAGTATTCCGGAAGCATCCAGTTGGGGAACGTATCGCGAAGCCGCTCACGTAGGCGTTCAGCGGTTTCTTTGTTTGGTTCGACACCTGCAGCTAAGACTGTCACGGACAGCGGCCGTTCGCCCCATTTAGGATCTGGGTATCCAATGACTGCCGCCTCCACGACCACTGTTGCTGCCATGATCTCATTTTCCAACATCGTGGAGTAGATCCATTCGCCGCCTGAGCGGATGACATCGCGTGCGCGGTCATGGATTGTGAGGTAGCCATCGCGAGTTACTGAACCAACGTCGCCTGTGCGAAGCCAACCATCATCGGTGAACTGTTCGGGTGCATCTTCGACTTCGTGGTTGCGGAACATTGACGCGGCACCGCCATTGTCCTCGGTCGATGAATGATAATAGCGTTCGGTGACCCAATTTCCTCGGACTTGAATTTCACCTTGGTTACGGTCTGTCGAGCTCATGATTTCGCCGTCATTGACTACTCGATATTCCAAAGTGGCGGGGAATCGTCCTTGGCTAATGCGATAGTTCAGTCGGGTTTCACCAGAAACTCCCGATGGTGGTCGCGCAACTGTGCCAATAGCAACCGTTTCTGTCATGCCCCACACGTGGACAACATCAACGCCGTAGCGTTCCTCCCAAAGCTTGATCAAGATTGCTGGTACAGCGGAACCTCCCACATAGATTTCTTGCAGGCTCATGCGCTCAGGGGAGTGCCGCATGTAGTGAACCATGAGCTGAATCCACAGAGTAGGAACGCCGTGAGCAACGCGAGGGTGCGCAGTCGCGATGATATGCGCCAGCGATGGGGCAGAAACGCTGGAACCGGGGAAAACAAGCGGTGTACCCGACATAAACGCTGCGATGGGAACGCACCAGCTCAAGATGTGATAGATAGGCACGCAGCATAGGAAGGACTGTCCGTGGGTGACTGCCAATGAATCTGTCGTGCGAAGATTGAGCGCTTGGAGATACAACGCACGATGGGAATATGCCACGCCTTTGGGGGCTCCTGTGGTGCCGGTGGAGTAGCAGATTGCCGCTGCTGTGGTTTCGTCGACTTGCGGCCATTCGTAGACGGTGCTGCGACCGTCGAGAAGCGATTCGTAGGAGTAACACGTGATGTGGTCTGGAATTTCTGTGGCTGCGTCTGTAATGGGGCTGGTGCCGATGAAGATGACAGCACGCACGCTTGGGCAGCCTTGATGCAGAATCGTGCCAAGCTGTTTTGCTAAGCGCTGATCGGCGACAATGACTTCATCTTCAGCATGATTAATGATGTGCCGAATTTGGTCATTCATTAATTGTTTATTTAATGGGTTAAAAACTGCGCCCATGCAGGAAACAGCAAACAGAACTTCAAGGTGTTCCGCGCAGTTGTACATTATCGATCCGATTCGCTGGTCGTTGTCGATACCCAGTTCGTCGTGAAGTGCGTGGGCGAAAGCCGCAGCTCGTGCCGCAATTTCCGCATATGTCGTCTCTGATGCTACCTCGCCATCAAAGGTGGTGATCTTTGTATCCGCGTGTGCGGTGGCACCGTAGGTGAGAATGCGCGCGAGATTGAGCGGAATGTCCTGCATTGTGCTGAGCATGATAATCACCATAGTTGTCTTTTCGGCCCAAAGTTCACTTAAACCTACTTTATGGGTTAGAATCGCTACGAACTTCACGGAAACTTTCTGTGCTTGCCCACGGTTCGATGTTTACTTCTTACCGAGCCGCCAGTGTGTATAGCCTCTTCGCAGCAGAAGTTCACTACTCGGCACACCTCACCATCGCTATTGCTAATATTCATGGTGATTGGTCGTGGTATGCCACGGATTCTCGCCGAAATTTCGGTGGTTTAACCCGTTTGAATCCAGTCAATTCCACAGAATGCTGTCAGCGGTTGTGTCTTGGTTGAACTATTCCCAGTGACTCCTTGACTGCTGATCACGCAATGAAAGGACATCTGTGACTAATACAGATAACGGCGCACAGCGTAATCTCGCTGCTCTGCGTTTGCCCGAACTACGCAAAATCGCTGCAGAAATGGGCCTTAAAGGTACCTCCGCCCTGCGTAAGGGGGATCTAATTGCGGCTATTAACGGTACTTCTGCCGCACATGCAACATCTGTGGCCCCCTCAGACGAGAACAAAGCAGATGCACCGAAGAAAGAACGCCCCGCGCGTCGACGTGCAACTAAGCACGTTGCCCAAGAAGCTGCCTCTGAGTCAGCTGCAGTAGTTGCAGAAGCAGTCGCACCGACACAAGAGCAAGAAGCTCCAGTAGCTGATTCCACTGATCGTCAGCCACGCCGTCGTCGTGCAGTAAAGACGTCAGTGAAAACCACGCAGGAGGAACCCGCTGAGATTCGGGTAGCAGAGGTGGCTGACACGTCTTCTGAGGAACAGTCCACCGAGTCGGCTTCTGAGGACAAAGATAATAACCACTATGAGTCTCGTTCCGCAGCGCGTCGTGCACGTCGTAACCGTGCGCGTCGAGAGCAGCGTGACAATAACCGTTCTGGTGCTAAAGATGAGAGCGAAGCATCTCAGCCAGAAAATGAGAACTCTCGCAACGACGTCACATCTGAAACCTCTGAGACAGCAGACAACAACAACGAGCAGAATCGTTCTGATCAAGCTGATCAATCCGCCAAGTCGGAGTCCAACGACAATGGTCGTGAAGATAATCGTCGCGGTAACCGCAACGATCGTGGGGACCGTGGTGACCGCAATGAGCGTGGTGACCGTAACCGCCGCAATCGTCGTAACCGTCGTGGCCGTGATCGTGACGATAACCGTGACAATCGGGAAAACAACAACGAGCCACGTGAAGATGAAGTCTTGCAAAACGTTGCAGGCATCTTGGACATCGTGGACAACAACGTTGCGTTCGTGCGTACCTCCGGCTACCACGCCGGTGCAGCCGATGTCTATGTGAACAACCAAATGATTCGTCGTCTGGGACTGCGTTCCGGTGACGCTATCGTGGGCCAGGTCCGCATGAATGGCGAGAACAACCATGGTGGTCATAACCGTGGTCGTAACCGCCAGAAGTACAACCCATTGGTTCGCGTTGATTCCGTTAACGGCATGACGGTAGAAGAAGCGAAGGCACGCCCCGAGTTTGCTAAGCTCACGCCGCTGTACCCGAACCAGCGCTTGCGTCTGGAAACTGAGCCTAAGGTTCTGACCACCCGCGTGATCGATTTGATCATGCCAATTGGTAAGGGCCAGCGTGCTTTGATCGTGTCGCCTCCTAAAGCTGGTAAGACCACGATCTTGCAGAACATTGCTAACGCTATTGCCACCAACAACCCAGAGTGCTACCTCATGGTCGTACTGGTTGATGAGCGTCCGGAAGAAGTGACCGACATGCAGCGCTCTGTGAAGGGCGAAGTTATCGCGTCGACCTTCGACCGTCCGCCAAGCGAGCACACCGCTGTGGCTGAGCTTGCTATCGAGCGTGCTAAGCGCCTCGTTGAGCAGGGACAAGACGTGGTGGTCCTTTTGGATTCCATTACTCGTTTGGGTCGTGCCTACAACAACAGCTCGCCTGCATCTGGCCGCATTCTTTCCGGTGGTGTGGACTCCAACGCGTTGTACCCACCGAAGCGTTTCCTCGGTGCTGCCCGCAACATCGAAAACGGTGGATCGCTGACGATCATCGCAACTGCCATGGTAGAAACCGGATCCGCCGGCGACACCGTGATCTTCGAGGAGTTCAAGGGAACCGGCAACGCTGAGCTGAAGCTGGATCGTAAGATCTCGGAGCGTCGCGTATTCCCAGCTGTAGACGTCAATCCATCGGGTACCCGTAAGGACGAATTGCTGCTGGCTCCGGAAGAGGCTCGCATCATGCACAAACTGCGTCGTATGCTGTCTGCTCTTGATAACCAGCAGGCTATTGATCTGCTGATCAAGCAGCTCAAGAAGACCAAGTCCAATGGTGAATTCTTGATGCAGGTTGCAAGTTCTGCGCCTATGGCTGCGGATGCTGAGGAGGACTAATGGCTCAGGTTTCTGCAGTTGACGACATCGTCTCTGAATACCAGGGCATTGAAGCCCAAATGGCCGATCCGGAGACGATGGGTGACCAAACACTATTCCGTAAGCTATCCAAGCGTTATTCGGAGTTGCAGCCCATCATCAACGTAAACAACAAGTTGGTGCAAGCTCGTGATGACCACGAGGCAGCTGAAGAAATGGCCTACGAGGATAAAGAGTTCGCCGCTGAGGCCGAGCGTCTTGCTGAGGAGATTGTCTCCTTGGAAGAACAGCTTGCTGATTTGCTAGCGCCTCGTGACCCCCACGATGGCGACGACATCGTGATGGAAGTCAAAGCCGGTGCCGGTGGCGAAGAAGCTGCACTTTTCGCAGGTGAGCTCGTGCGTATGTACCAGCGTTATGCCGAAAAGCACGGCTTCACTGTCGAGGTTCTTGGTTTGTCTGAATCTGATCTCGGCGGTGTCAAGGACATGACGTTGTCGATTCGTTCGAAGACACCGTCTCGTGACGGCGCATGGAGCGTGTTCAAGTTCGAAGGTGGTGTCCACCGCGTTCAGCGTGTGCCTGTCACAGAATCACAAGGACGTATCCAAACTTCGGCAGCCGGTGTGCTTGTATACCCTGAACCCGACGAGGTTGCAGAGGTAGAAATCGACGACAAGGATTTGCGTGTCGACGTCTACCGCTCCTCGGGTAAAGGTGGGCAGGGCGTGAATACCACAGACTCCGCTGTGCGTATTACACACCTTCCAACGGGTCTGGTTGTGACCTGCCAAAAGGAACGTTCACAGATCCAGAACAAGGCTCGTGCTATGCAGGTTCTGGCTGCTCGTCTCCAAGCTATGGCAGAAGAACAGGCGGAAGCAGAGGCAGCTGAAGGCCGTGCGGCTCAGATTCGGACGATGGACCGATCGGAACGAATCCGTACCTACAACTGGCCAGAGAACCGCATTTCGGATCACCGCATTGGATACAAGGCAAACAACCTTGACTCCGTACTCAACGGTGACCTTGATGATCTCTTCTCTGCATTGCAGGCAGCTGAGCGCGCCGAGAGGCTCGAGGCGGAGTAGTCGCGTGCTAGCTCAGGCACTGCACAAGGCGGAGGCCATCCTTGCTGAGGTAGGGGTGGCCTCGCCGCGTAACGACGCCCACCTCATTGCGGCACATTTGATGAACTGCCAGCCCATGGATCTATTCCTAAAAGGAGATAGCGAGGTTCCAGAAAACTTCTGGGGCTGGATTGAGCGTAGGAAAAACCGCGAGCCTCTCCAACATATTCTTGGGGTTGCTTGGTTCGGCCCGCTGGAACTGACAGTGGGGCAGGGAGTATTTATCCCTCGTCCAGAAACCGAGGTACTTGCGGATTGGGCAGTGCGACACATAAAATCAGACGACACCGTTGTTGATTTATGCACTGGATCTGGGGCTCTAGCAGCTTATATCGCACACGAACGCCCGAACAGTTCGGTGTGGGCGGTCGAGCTTTCCGATGCCGCTATGACGTATGCGCGTAGAAATCTTCCGGACCGAGTTCATCTTGTTCAAGGTGACGTCACGGATCCAGAGATTTTAGACCATCTTAGTGGATCGGTAGATCTCCTCGTGAGTAATCCGCCCTATGTACCATTAAGTAATGATTTAGAGCCCGAAGTGTACCAAGACCCCAGTATGGCGGTGTTTTCTGGTGATTCGGGTATGGACACTACTGATGCCATGATCCCAGTGATTCACCGGCTGTTGGCGCCTGGTGGACTGGTAGGCATTGAGCATGATGATTCTACGTCTGAGCAAACGCAACAGGCGCTCAAGGATCATGGTGGATTTAGCAACATTGAACCACTGAAGGACCTCACTGGCCGCAGTAGGTTTGTGATTGCGAGTAAGATTCCCTAAGAAGTGGCTTCAAATGCATCTTTGTGTTTTGAAGCGATGCAGAACAATTAGCATCCCCCGTAGCATCGAGGGACCGAAAACTATCAAGAAGAGAAAGACTTTCGAACGTGGGCAGAATCTTTGACTGCAGTGACGCGGACACTCGTGAAGCTGGCCTCCAGCAAGCCATCAGTACTGTAAAAGATGGCCGACTAGTGGTCATTCCCACCGATACGCTTTATGGAATCGGTTGTGATGCTTTTGATAACACCGCAGTAGCAAAACTTCTAGAAACGAAGCACCGCGGCCCTGATATGCCAGTGCCAGTATTGGTTGGTAGCTGGGATACAGCTCGTGGATTGGTACACAGCTATTCCGATCAAATGCGAACACTCATTGAGGCGTTTTGGCCAGGTGGGTTGAGCATTGTGGTGGAGCAAGCTCCAAGTTTGCAATGGAACCTCGGCGATACTCGTGGCACCGTTATGTTGCGTATGCCGTTGCATCCAGTCTCCATTGAACTTTTGCGTGAAACAGGCCCGATGGCGGTATCTTCGGCGAATATTTCTGGTCAGACCCCACCGACTACCGCTCAAGAAGCGCAGCGTCAGCTGGGCGATAACGTGAGCGTTTACCTTGACGCTGGTGAGACTCCTGTAGGAACTGCGTCGACAATCGTTGACCTGTCCGGTGATCATCCGCGAATTCTTCGTGAAGGCGCAATCTCAGCGGAACGAGTCGCAGAAGTTTTGGAAGTCGACGTGGAGACGATTCGATAGATGGGTGCTGGTGCCGGTGTCGCCGGTGTGCCCATGCGTGAGCTTGCACTGATCATTCTCGTTGCAGCTTCGCTTACGTTTTTGACCACGGGGATTGTTCGCTACGCTGTGGTCAAAAGCGGGCGAATGGGGGAAATTCGTGAACGAGATGTCCACACCCAACCCAAGCCTCGTCTTGGCGGAGTGGCGATGTTTTCTGGTTTTATCGGCGCAGTATTTTTGGCTGACCAGCTCCC
Organism: Corynebacterium rouxii; assembly: GCF_902702935.1. Taxonomy (NCBI): domain Bacteria; kingdom Bacillati; phylum Actinomycetota; class Actinomycetes; order Mycobacteriales; family Corynebacteriaceae; genus Corynebacterium; species Corynebacterium rouxii. The sequence goes on from NZ_LR738855.1 coordinate 985,264, forward strand.
AGCCTTGACTAGAGGATTTAAGCCGGTCACTCCGGAGATGAGTGCCGTTTTCTGGGCCGGTACGATTATTGTCATTGTAGGTATTCTGGATGACCTATTTGAGCTAGATGCGATTACCAAACTTGCAGGTCAAGTTCTAGGTGCAGCTGTCATGAGTATCCTGGGTCTTACGTGGACTTTGGTCTATCTACCCTTTGGTGGTGGCCAGACGCTTGTTCTTGATCAGGTGGTTTCGACCTTGGTCACGGTGCTGTTTACAGTCACATTGATTAATGCAATTAACTTTGTGGATGGCCTCGATGGTTTAGCCGCCGGTTTGGGCATGATCGCTGGTTTATCGATCTTGCTATTTTCTATGACGGTTCTCCACGATCAAGGTGGCATGGTATCGGCATATCCGCCTGCGATTATTGCGGCTGCGCTCGTGGGTATGTGTGCGGGATTTTTACCTCATAACTTTGAGCCAGCTCGTATTTTTATGGGTGATTCTGGCTCCATGCTCATTGGATTATTGCTTGCGGCAGCATCAACATCGGCCAGCGGTAAGATCGATATGAGCCTGTATGGCACAGTTGACGTGATTGCCTTGATGTCTCCGATCATTGTGGTGATAGCGGCAATCTTTATTCCGATGCTCGATTTGGTGATGGCTATTGTGCGGCGCGTTCGAAAAGGAAAATCACCATTTTCAGCCGATAAGATGCATCTGCATCACCGGTTATTGTCTTTAGGGCATACGCATAGGCGAGTCGTGTTGGTGCTTTACCTTTGGGTGTCGGTGGTCGCATTTGGTGCAGTTGCATTTTCGATTGTTCCCCCCGTTTTTGCCACCGTAGGCGTGGTTACGGCTATCGTGTTCGCAGTGCTTGCCAGTAGGGGGCCGGTCATACGTGCTCAGAAGGAAACGCATCGTCGTGAACGTCCGCTCTCATAGACTTAAAGGAAAAATTCGTGATTACATCAGACCAATCGAACGCTTCGCAGTTCGACGACCACCGCAGGCCGTTATTACGAGCGCTTAAATTTGGAACCATAGCATTGGTGGCAATCACCGTAATTTCACTGGTTTTATGGGGGCGGTTCCGTGATTTGCCGGGAATTTGGGGAGTAGTGCTAGGCGCTGCTGTTGGCGGTGGATTTGTCCTTCTCACAGTTGTGAGCGTCTTGGTAACGTCCAATACGTCTGCGGCAACGACAGGGGCAGTGGTGCTTGGTGGATGGCTTCTGAAGCTCGTCGCATTGCTCATCGTGCTCATTATCCTGCGCGGAATGAACTTCTATGATCCAGTGGCATTCGTAGTTACCACGATTATTGCACTAGTGGTTGTACTGGGAACGGAGGTATGGGGGGTTATCACGTCTCGCGTGACGTATGTTTCTCCGGAAAACATATAGTGTCATAGGGGGTAAAAATCCTTAGAAATGAGGTCTAGGAGACATAGACCTCATTTTTTGTTTTTTGTCATACTTAATCAGCGTAAGAAAAATTGCCGCTAGTGTGTTCCTTGCTGCGCGTTTATACCTGTTTAGGGGAGTCAGGTGGGGGAGGGTGGGTACCCCCTACATGTGTTCTGTGATCGAGGTAACAAAATTGCATTTTGCCCGCTAAGGGGCGGTGTTTGAATGATCGATCCACAAGGGAAAACTATCCCCCCGACGCAGGTGGGAATTTCACATTGATGCCTGATAGGGTATTCCGCGGGTTGTTTGAGTAGATCATTTTCGGTTTCCTCAGGCCATGTCCCCTGTGATCATCATGCTGATGTGCGACGGAGTCCGTGATGATTGCAGAGAGTTTTCAGACGTCCATCGCACCGCATGCTTGATTTCAGGTTTATGCGGCCCGAAACTGGGAGAGAACGCTGAGCGTTACAACTTTGGCCATGAAGGGCGAGTTTCACGCGCCCTCCTTGGATCACGAATTTTTCCCGGATCCCATCTGGTTCGCCGATGTGGCGAACGGTTGGTTCACAATCGACCGTCTGATGTTCGTCCGCCTGCTTATGGCGTTGGTCCTTGTAATCTTCTTTGCAATCGCTATGCGTAGCCCGAAGCTTGTTCCTTCCGGCTTGCAAAACGTTGCTGAATACCTTTTGGACTTCGTCCGAATTCACATTGCAGAAGACATTTTGGGCAAGAAAGAGGGCAACCGTTTCTTGCCAATTCTGTCCACCATTTTCTTTGTGGTTTTGTTCTGCAACCTGCCTTCGGTCATTCCATTCCTGAACATTTCGCCAAACGCACGCATTGGTATGCCACTCGTTTTGGCTCTGTTCGGTTACATTGCCTTCATCTATGCAGGTGCTAAGCGCTACGGCTTCTTCAAGTACGTAAAGTCCTCGGTGGTTATTCCTAACCTTCCGCCAGTTCTTCACTTGCTCGTTGTGCCACTCGAGTTCTTCTCGACATTCGTTCTGCGTCCGGCCACACTGACTCTTCGTCTTATGGCCAACATGCTCGCAGGACACATCATTCTGGTACTCCTGTTCTCTGCCACGAACTTCTTCTTCTGGCAGCTGAATGGTTGGACTGCGCTGTCCGCCGTAACTTTGGTTGCGGGGATTGCGTTCACGCTGTTCGAGATGCTGGTGATTTTCTTGCAGGCGTACATTTTCGCTCTGCTTTCTGCCGTGTACATCGAACTGGCGTTGCACGCCGACGAACACTGACCCCGCGGACCCGCGGATCACAATCTCTACATTATTCATATTGCCTGGTAAATAACTGGGCACCTAGAAAGGGAACGACACTCTCATGAACGAAGTCATCCTTGCTGCTTCTGACACCGCAGTCTCCGGCTCCATCGCAACTGTTGGTTACGGCATTGCTACCATCGGCCCTGGCCTTGGTATCGGCATCCTCGTTGGTAAGGCTCTCGAGGGCATGGCACGTCAGCCTGAGATGGCTGGCCAGCTGCGTACCACCATGTTCCTTGGTATTGCATTCGTTGAGGCTCTCGCCCTCATTGGTCTGGTTGCAGGCTTCATCCTTTAATAACCGTCCGACACGAAAGCCGAGATTATGACGAACGTCATTAATTACCTCGCTGAAGGCGAGGCACTACCGCTGGAGGATCACCCTAGCGTGTTGCTCCCTGCGAGCTACGACATCGTCTGGTCGCTCGTCGTGTTCATTATCGTCCTGATCCTCTTCTGGAAGTTCGTTCGTCCGAAGTATCAGGAAGTCCTGACCGAACGTGAGGACCGGATTAAGGGTGGTATTCAGCGTGCAGAAGCTGCACAGGCTGAAGCTAAAGCTGCTCTTGAGAAGTACAATGCTCAGCTCGCCGAGGCACGTGCCGAAGCAGCAGAGATCCGCGAAGAAGCTCGCGCAAAGGGCAAGCAGATCGAAGCTGAAATGAAGGCAAAGGCCACCGAGGAGAGCAACCGCATCATCGAGTCCGGTGAGAAGCAATTGGCAGCACAGCGTGAGCAGGTTGTCACTGAGCTTCGTCGCGAGATGGGCCAGAACTCGATCAGCCTTGCTGAGCGTCTGCTCGGAGACCAGCTCTCCGATGACGTCAAGCGTTCTGGCACGATCGATAAGTTCTTGGCTGAGCTCGACACCGTGTCTCCCGCAGGAAAGTGAGCACCATGCACGCAGCGAGCCGCGAAGCACTAGCACGCGTTACCTCTGACCTTGACAAAGCATTGTGGGAGGCCAAGGAAAACGCTATCGCTACTGCAGCGCACACTGGCGCAGAGCTTTTCGACGTCGTCGAGGTTCTGGATGACGACCGCGCACTGCGCGTTGCTGTCGCAGATTCCGCGAAGACTGCCGAAGACCGTGCTGGATTGGTTTCTGCTGTGTTCGCCGGAAAAGTCAGCCCTGCAACGCTAGAGGTTCTCGTTACCTCTGCACGCGAACTGTGGTCTAACCCTCGCGAATTCCGCGATGGTCTGGTCACGTTGGGCCGCCGCGCACTTCTCCGTTCCGCTGAAGGTCAAGGACAATTGGGTCAGGTTGAAGACGAACTCTTCCGCCTCTCCCGCATCTTGGACAAGGAGCCAGAGTTGACTCTCTTGCTCGATGACCGCAGCACAGACGGTGCGAAGAAGCGTGAGCTCCTGGCGAAGGTGCTGTACGGCAAAGTCACTGCTGTGACTGAAGCCCTTGCACTCCAGGTTATTGGGCGTCGTGAGTCCAATGCGATTGACGATATTGATGCGCTATCTAAGGAGGCTGCTGCATTGCAGGGCCATTCCGTAGCGCACGTCGTGAGCGCAGGACGTCTCAACGACGAACAAAACCAGGCACTGGCACAGAAGCTAGAGCGCATTTATGGTCGTGCGATGAGCATCCACTCTGAGGTTGATCCCAGCCTCCTCGGTGGTTTGGTCATCCGAGTTGGCGACGAAGTTATCGATGGATCGACCTCGGGCAAGCTCGAGCGTCTCCGCGCGAACCTCGCGTAAGCCAACGCGACAACACAATTAGTAATAATGCTGGAAGAAACTACCGAGAGCAGGAAGAACATGGCGGAGCTTACGATCTCCTCCGATGAGATCCGTAGCGCGATTGCGAACTACACCTCGAGCTACTCCGCGGAGGCCTCCCGTGAGGAGGTCGGCGTGGTCATTTCCGCAGCTGATGGTATTGCCCAGGTTTCGGGCTTGCCTTCAGTTATGGCAAATGAGCTCCTCGAGTTCCCAAGCGGCGTCATCGGCGTCGCACAGAACCTTGACACCGACCGTATCGGCGTTGTGGTTTTGGGTAACTACGAAATCCTTAAAGAAGGCGACGAAGTCAAGCGAACCGGCGAGGTCCTCTCGATTCCGGTTGGCGAGAAATTCCTTGGTCGCGTGATCAACCCACTAGGCCAGCCGATCGACGGCCTTGGCGCTATCGAGGCTGAAGAACAGCGCGTCCTCGAGCTGCAGGCACCTTCCGTGCTGCAGCGTCAACCAGTCGAAGAGCCAATGCAGACCGGCATCAAGGCTATCGATGCAATGACCCCAATCGGTCGCGGTCAGCGTCAGCTGATCATTGGTGACCGTAAGACCGGTAAGACCGCAGTCTGCATCGACACCATCTTGAACCAGAAGGCTAACTGGGAGTCCGGCGATAAGAGCAAGCAGGTTCGCTGCATCTATGTTGCAGTCGGCCAGAAGGGCTCGACCATCGCTGCTGTGCGCCAGACCCTAGAAGAGCACGGTGCATTGGAATACACCACCATCGTTGCTGCACCAGCTTCTGATTCCGCAGGCTTTAAGTGGCTGGCACCTTTCGCAGGTGCTGCATTGGGCCAGCACTGGATGTACCAGGGTAACCACGTCCTGGTTATCTACGATGATCTGACCAAGCAGGCAGAGGCATACCGTGCCATCTCCTTGCTGCTTCGCCGCCCACCAGGACGCGAAGCATACCCAGGTGACGTCTTCTACCTCCACTCCCGTCTGCTGGAGCGTGCTGCAAAGCTCTCCGACGATATGGGTGCAGGCTCTATGACGGCGTTGCCTATCATCGAGACCAAGGCAAACGACGTTTCCGCCTTCATTCCTACCAACGTGATTTCCATCACTGACGGTCAGGTATTCCTCGAGTCCGATCTGTTCAACCAGGGTGTTCGCCCGGCTATTAACGTCGGTGTGTCCGTTTCCCGTGTTGGTGGCGCAGCTCAGACCAAGGGTATGAAGAAGGTTTCCGGTTCCTTGCGTCTGGATCTCGCTGCTTACCGTGACCTCGAGGCATTCGCTACCTTCGCATCTGACCTCGATGCTGCTTCCAAGGCTCAGCTTGACCGCGGTGCACGCTTGGTCGAGTTGCTCAAGCAGGCAGAGAACGCACCTCAGTCTGTTGAGCACCAGATCGTTTCCATCTGGCTTGCAGGCAACGGCCACTTCGATACCGTTCCCGTCGAAGACATCCGTCGCTTCGAGTTTGATTTGATCGATCACCTGCACGCTGCTGCACCACAGGTATTCGAGCAGATTGCCGGCGGCGCTCAGCTGTCCGAGGAATCCCAGGCTGCGCTCGTAGCTGCAACTGAGGATTTCAAGCGCACCTTCCAGACCACTGATGGCACCCCCGTGCTCAACGAGCCAGAGGTCGCGGCACTGCCTGCAGACCAGGTGAAGAAGAACACGATTTCGGTGAAGAAGTAAGACGTTACAGTCTGAAAACGACCATCAAGGAAAAGAAGGGAGGCGAATGAACCATGGCAAATCTTCGTGAGCTACGCGACCGTATTCGGTCCGTGAACTCTACAAAGAAGATCACCAAGGCTCAAGAGCTGATCGCGACGTCGCGCATCACCAAGGCTCAGGCTAGGGTAGAGGCTTCTCAGCCTTATGCTACTGAGATCCACAAAGTGATGGAGCGTCTCGCTGCAGCTAGCTCCCTTGAGCACCCTATGCTCCGTGAGCGTGAGGGTGGAAAGCGTGCCGCTGTCCTCGTTGTTTCGAGTGACCGCGGTATGGCTGGTGGCTACAACTACAACGTATTTAAGAAGGCAGCTGAACTTGAAAAGCTGCTGGAAGATAACGGATATGAAGTTGTTCGTTACGTCACCGGTAACAAGGGTGTTGGTTATTACAAGTTCCGTGGCCAAGAGGTTGCGGGTGCTTGGACCGGTTTCTCCCAAGATCCTTCTTGGGAAGAAACACACGACGTTCGTCGCCACCTCATTGACGGCTTCAATGCCAGCTCTAACGGCACCGCTCGGTACCGTGATGGTTTGAACGTTGATGAGGGCCAGAAAATCCAAGGATTTGACCAAGTCCATGTTGTGTACACCGAGTTTGAGTCCATGTTGACCCAGACCGCTCGTGCACATCAGCTCCTGCCGATCGAACCAGTCATTGAGACTGTAGAGATCCCAGAAGCAGACGGAATCTTGGATCAATCCGGCGAGCCGACTCCGGACGTTGAATTCGAGCCAGATGCAGATACCCTGCTGGAAGCACTGCTTCCTCAGTACGTATCCCGTAGCTTGTTCGCAATGTTCCTCGAAGCTGCTGCTGCAGAGTCCGCATCGCGTCGTAACGCTATGAAGTCTGCAACTGACAACGCTACGGCCCTGGTCAAGGACCTTTCGCGTGTTGCCAACCAGGCCCGTCAGGCACAGATCACCCAGGAAATCACAGAGATCGTCGGTGGCGCTAGCGCACTCGGCGATAGCGGAGAAAGTGACTAGATTATGACCACAGCTCTTGAAGAGCAGAACACGCAGCAGGCGTCTGTCGCCGGCCGCGTCGTGCGCGTCATCGGTCCGGTCGTCGACGTGGAGTTCCCGCGTGGCGAGTTGCCGGCACTGTACAACGCGCTGACTGTCGAGGTCACCCTCGAGGCAGTCGCTAAGACAATTACCCTTGAGGTAGCCCAGCACTTGGGTGACAACCTCGTTCGCGCCGTGTCCATGGCACCTACTGACGGCCTCGTCCGTGGTGCTGTTGTGACCGACTCGGGCAAGCCAATCTCCGTGCCAGTTGGCGACGTTGTTAAAGGCCACGTCTTCAACGCACTCGGCGATTGCTTGGATGAGCCGGGCCTCGGACGTGATGGCGAACAGTGGGGCATCCACCGCGATCCACCACCATTCGACCAGCTCGAAGGTAAGACCGAGATTCTCGAGACCGGTATTAAGGTCATCGACTTGCTCACCCCTTACGTTAAGGGCGGCAAGATTGGTCTATTCGGTGGTGCAGGTGTGGGTAAGACCGTGCTCATCCAGGAGATGATCACCCGTATTGCCCGCGAGTTCTCCGGCACCTCCGTCTTCGCCGGTGTTGGTGAGCGTACCCGTGAGGGCACCGATCTCTTCCTTGAAATGGAAGAGATGGGCGTTCTTCAGGACACCGCTCTCGTGTTCGGCCAGATGGACGAGCCACCAGGAGTCCGTATGCGCGTCGCTCTGTCCGGTCTGACCATGGCGGAGTACTTCCGCGACGTTCAGCACCAGGACGTGCTTCTGTTCATCGACAACATCTTCCGTTTCACTCAGGCAGGTTCCGAGGTTTCGACCCTTCTTGGTCGTATGCCTTCCGCCGTGGGTTACCAGCCAACCCTGGCTGACGAGATGGGTGTTCTCCAGGAGCGTATTACCTCTACTAAGGGTAAGTCGATTACGTCTCTGCAGGCCGTTTACGTTCCTGCCGACGACTACACCGACCCAGCTCCTGCGACCACGTTCGCTCACTTGGATGCAACCACCGAGCTCGACCGTGCAATCGCTTCCAAGGGTATTTACCCAGCAGTGAACCCGCTGACTTCTACCTCTCGTATCCTCGAGCCAGGTATCGTTGGCGAGCGCCACTACGCAGTTGCACAGCGCGTGATCAACATTTTGCAGAAGAACAAGGAACTCCAGGACATCATCGCCATCCTCGGTATGGACGAGCTGTCTGAAGAGGACAAAATCACCGTTCAGCGCGCACGTCGCCTTGAGCGCTTCTTGGGCCAGAACTTCTTCGTTGCTGAAAAGTTCACTGGCATCCCAGGCTCCTACGTGCCGCTGGCTCACACCATCGACGCATTCGAGCGCATCTGCAACGGCGACTTCGACCACTACCCAGAGCAGGCCTTCAACGGCTTGGGTGGCTTGGACGATGTCGAGGCTGCATACAAGAAGATGACCGAGAAGTAGAGGGGGGCACGCACATGGCTGACATCACCGTGGAACTGGTTTCAGTAGAGCGTATGCTGTGGTCCGGAAAGGCCAGCATCGTTACTGCGCAGACCGTTGAAGGTGAGATCGGTGTGCTGCCCGGCCACGAACCATTGCTCGCCCAACTGGTCGACAACGGTGTTGTGACTATCCGTCCGGTCGACGGCGACAAGCTCGTCGCCGCCGTCCAGGGTGGTTTCCTCTCCATTTCTAAGGAAAAGGTCACCATTCTTGCGGAGTACGCTATTTGGGCTGATGAGGTTAATACCGCTGAGTCCGAGTCGCACCTCCAGGCCGATGACGAAATTTCCAAGGCTCGTGCAGAAGCAGAGCTCAAGGCCGTACGTCGTAAGGCAGAGGCCTAGGAAAAGGGCACAAGCCCCTCTCCATTCGTAAGCCCCTGTGGGATTCTCAGCTCAAGTCTGGGAGACTCGCAGGGGTTTTTCGGTGTATCAATATTATTGAGCTTCACTTTTAAAATTGATTAAGTTTGTTCCCGCTGGTAACCGTAGTAAAATGTCGGATTAACTAGTTTTTCGTGCAGTTGTTTTAGCTGTTCTGACATTCTTAGCCTCGCCGCAAGGAGCAATGTGATGAAGTTTGCCATTGGTATTACCCTTCTCTTATTGGTCCTCGCCGTGCTGTTTGCTGTTGCCACATGGCGTTTTTTATATGTGCGAAGTAGCGGCTCCGCTGTAGTTATTCGTGAGTTACCGTCTCCAAGTGGCCGCCATTGGCGTCATGGATCCATGCGATATCACGGTGAAGGATTGCAGTATTTCAAGCTTCGTTCACTCAAACCTGGGCCAGATTTGGTCGTGGATCGTCAACAAGTGGATTATTTGGGGGCACGCCCACTTGAGGATTCTGAAATATTGCTACTTAATTCCGATGCGAAGGTTCATAAGATTAAATATTTAGCTCGGGATTATGAAGTAGCACTCGACAAATCTGCATCGATGGCTTTTGTTTCGTGGATTGAATCCGCTCCTAGCCGACGTCAAGAACGAATCGATTACAACGCGTTATACCGCAAAGTTGATCGGAGTAAGCGTAAATAGTCTTAACACGATAGGGTATTGAGCATGCGTCTTGTCATTGCTCGTTGTTCTGTCGATTATATTGGTCGCCTCGAAGCTCACCTTCCGATGGCTGATCGTCTACTCATGGTTAAAGCCGATGGATCTGTATCTATCCATGCTGATGACCGCGCGTACAAGCCTTTGAACTGGATGACACCTCCGTGCACGTTAACGGAAACGACGCATGAGGAACCGGAAAATGGTGAATCGATTCCGCTATGGATCGTTGAAAATAAAAAAGGTGAGCAGCTACGTATCACCATTGAGGCGCTGCATTCCGACATGTATTACGACTTGGGCGAAGACCCAGGGCTACAAAAAGATGGCGTTGAGGCGCATCTCCAAGAACTTCTGGCTGAGCACATTGAAACGCTTGGCGACGGCTACTCGTTAGTGCGTAGGGAGTATCCAACACCAATTGGTCCCGTCGATATTCTGTGCCGTGATGATAAAGGTGGCGCTGTCGCAGTCGAAATCAAACGTCATGGTGGCATTGATGGTGTTGAGCAACTTAGCCGTTATCTTGAGCTGCTCAACCGCGATGACTTACTCGCACCCGTGGAGGGCGTGTTCGCGGCGCAGCATATCAAGCCACAAGCTCGTACGCTGGCCGAAGACCGTGGAATCCGATGCGTCACGCTGGACTATGATTCACTGCGTGGAATCGAATCAACAGAGCTACGTCTGTTCTAGTTAGTTTCGTGTGAGGGATTGATCTAACGTGGGACGAAGAAATAGAAGAGCGGTGCCGGAGTTACGCGCTTTACCGCGTGATGGCGCAACATACTACGGAACTCAGGTTGTAGAAGGCCCGCAGTGGACCAATGGGGAACTGTATTTGATGCGACACATGGGCTCGCATGCAGCGGTGAAGTTCTACGTGTGCCCAGGTTGCAATCAAAATATTCCTCCAGGAATTGCGCATATTGTGGCATGGCCCAAGGATTCGGTTCGAGGCGCTGACGATCGACGCCACTGGCATCGCTCCTGTTGGGAACGTCGTTAAGAAAACAGCTAATGCAAAAGAGCGGCTGGGTATCCCGTGACTACAAGGGTACCCAGCCGCTCTTGGCTAGAAACGCTTTACTTTTGTGGCTCGGTGAGCTCTAGGAGGACGCCGCCGGCATCCTTCGGGTGAACAAAGTTAATACGAGCGCCAGCGGTGCCGTTCTTTGGTTCTGGGTAGAGCAGGCGAACGCCTTGAGCCTTGAGGTGCTCAGACAGCGCGTCGATGTCTGAGGTACGCAGGCACATTTGCTGCAGGCCTGGGCCCTTTTTGTCGATGAACTTAGCAATGGTGGAGTCCTCGTTCAATGGAGCGAGAATCTGGATCATTCCATCGGTTTCCTTGAGGTTCTTAGGGCCGATCATGGCCTCATGAACGCCTTGTTCCTCGTTAACCTCATCGTGGTGGTTAACCCAGCCGAATGCAGAACGGTAGAATTCGACGGCTGCGTCGAAGTCTGGAACTGCAATGCCTACGTGGTCGAGGCAGATAACGAGCTCGTGTGGAATATCAATGGCTGAAATATCGGTACTCATGGTTTCCAACTTTAGCTACATCCACTGCCATGTGTGCGGATTTTGCGCGTTCAAACCAGATTTGGAGTGTGAGACTATGCTCATTGACATGATTCTTGCATTTTCTGTAGCACCTACCGAAACCCCTAATAACAAGGCAGAAATGGCTGATGTAGTAGCAGAGGCTATTCGAGTTGTTCGTGAATCTGGTCTGCCAAATGAGACAAATGCCATGTTTACTTTGATCGAAGGGGAGTGGGATGAAGTCATGGCTGTGGTGAAGAAAGCCGCCGACGCTGTTCTTGCTGTGTCTCCACGGGCAAGCCTTGTTATTAAGGCAGATATCCGACCAGGTTACACAGGGCAATTGCAGCAGAAGGTAGCGTCGGTGGAGCGTGTGCTTGCAGGGGGTTCGGAGAGCTAAACCTATTGCAGATTTTCTAGGACTGATACATCAGGTTGTGGCATGGTTTTAGGCACGATCACCACATGATCGTCGATGGTATGAACATCAACATTGATTTCAAATACCTCGGAAATCAATTGTGGTGTCATGATGTTGCTTGGAGCGCCTTCGGCATAGACTGCGCCATCTTTCATCACAATAAGATGGTCGGCATATCTAACAGCCTGTTGTAGATCGTGCAAGACGGTCACAATAGTTCGTCCGAGCTGTTGCCGCAGTGCTCGGGCGAGCTCCAAAAGCTGGTATTGGTGGGCTACATCGAGATACGTTGTGGGCTCGTCTAGGAGAACTACGGGTGTGTTTTGGGCCAGCACCATTGCGAGCCAGACTCGTTGACGTTGGCCGCCAGAAAGCTCAGCAACGCGGCGGTGGCGTAGTTGTGCCGTGCCAGTTGCTAGGAGAGCGGAATCAACTGCTTGAGCATCCTTAGTTGACCACTGTCGCAGAAGGGTTTGGTAGGGGAAACGACCTCTGCCTACGAGTTCTTCGACAGTAATATCAGCTGGTGCAAGTGCTGTTTGCGGCAGCAAAGCGATACGTTGGGCTATGTATTTTGTGTGCAAAGAATCCAGTGGGTTGTCACCTAGATACACTTGCCCAGTGTGTGGTTGAAGTATTCGCGCAAAGCTTTTTAATAGTGTGGATTTACCGCAACCATTTGGCCCAATGATGGCTGTGAATTGTCCTTGTGGCACCTCGATAGTGAGGTTAGTACTTACTGTGTGTTTATCCCACGCCAATGTGACGGAATCGGTACGAAGAATGTGGGAAGTGCTGGTCATGAATTCTCCTTCGAGCCGCGGGCTATGAGCCACAGCAAGTACATGCCACCGATGGTGACGGTGACGAGGCCAACAGGAAGCTGGGTGGGGTAGAAAAGCCGCTGGCCGATGAGGTCTGCAACGATAATAAGCAAAGCACCGATTACCGACGTCTCTACAAGTGGGGTTCGTGCAGACGACGTTAGTGCACGGGCAATGTGTGGAGATGCCAAAGCCACAAATGCGATGGGGCCAGCGACAGCGGTGGTTGCTGCCACGAGGAATACTCCACTGAGTAAGAGGAGGAGCTTGGTTAGCTGTAATCGAAGCCCAAGGCCTACAGCGAGATCGTCTCCTAGGCTAAGAACTTCGAGGAATCGCCGCAATGGAATAGTTGCGGTGATAAGAATTGCTAGGACACAGCAGGCTGGTATCGCTATGGTCCAGCGGAGTCCATTAAGTGAGCCTGCACCCCAACTTGCCGCAGATAGTGCTGTGTCGAGTTCTCCGCGGGTAATTAACCACCTATTGAGAGCCGAGAGCATTGCTGAGATTCCTAGGCCTACCAAGATGATGCGAAGGCCGTCGATACGTGTTCGAACTGACAGTGCGATCACCACGGCTGAAACTGCTAGACCGCCGATGAGCGCACCGGTAACGGTTGCACCAAAGCCAGACCATCCTAGGAGGAAGGCTGCGATTACGCCGGTGTAGGCGCCGGTCGAAAATCCGATGATGTCAGGTGATCCGAGCGGGTTGCGTGTGAGAGATTGGAAAAGTGAACCAGCAATGGCTAGTGCTGCGCCTACTAAGATTCCGGTGACCACTCGAGGCAAGCGCCACTGCATGACAACTGTGTGTGCTAATGGGGTTTCGCTGGTGAGAAGCTGCCAAGTGCTTAGTCCGGCTCCTGGAATTACCAAGCTGTATGCCGCGGTGACTAGGAGGAGGGAGGAGAGTATGACGAGTACACGCATGCTAAATCTCCTTGCGTTTCGTCTGCGCGTAAGCGATGAGGAATGGTGCGCCGATGAAGGCGACGACCACGCCGGCGGGAAATTCACCTGGAACGATGATTCGGCCGAGGATATCGGCTGATAGCACGATGATGGGGCCGATGAGAGAAGCGGTGGCCACTAAGCGTAGGAGGTTGGGGCCTACGATCCATCGTGCGATATGTGGAACCATAAGTCCTAGGAATGTAATGACCCCGGCTGCGGCAGTGGCGCTAGCAGCGAGTACGACGATTGCGATGAATGTGAACAAGCGAGTTTTTGCTATCGACGCCCCCATGGTGATGGCCAACTCGTCTCCTAGGGATAATGCGTTGAGTTGTCTCATGCATGCTGCGGTGACGAGAATCCCTAGGAGTAGGCCAGCTCCTGCTAGAGCTGCGGGGTGATACGAGCCGGCGTCGATGTTGCCGACCATCCAGCTTTTGAGCCGATCAAATGCTTGGGGATTTACTAGCGATAAGCCGTCGCCGATGCCGGTGAGTATTGCGCTTAGTGCTACACCGGCAAGTACGAGGCGTAAGGGATCAGAGCCTTTGCATGAGTTCATGCTGAGTGCGTATACGCATGCACCGGCTAGGATCGCGCCCAATAGTGCCAGTGCGAATATGCTGATGTGGCTTAGTGATCCTCCCAGAGCCATGCCGACGACAATGGTAAAAGCTGCGCCGGCGTTGATGCCGAATACGCCGGTGTCCGCTAGGGGATTACGGGTTAACGCTTGAATTAACACACCTGCGAGACTCAGCGACGCACCTGCTGCAATGGCGATGAGAGTGCGGGGGATGCGGCGTCCCCAGATGATGTGACTATTTGTTGGGTCGCCGTAGTGACGAAGAGCGGCGAGGACGTCGGGTGGGGTAATGCTTCGAGCACCGATTCCTAAACTCATGATGATCATGCAGAGGAGGATGATTCCAAGGAAAATGATCACTACAGGCAATGGCAGCCGTACACGAGGTTGTCGAAGCATGAGATAATACTAACTAATTTTTATAAAACTAGGCTATCCTATCCATCATGTTCATAATTCCTCGTCCTCGTGTGCGGGCAATGCGTTCTTTCCTTGCCTTCGCCACTGCCACTGGAATAATGCTGTCCCTTGCAGCATGTTCTTCTTCTGACAATTCCTCGACTAACGCTCAGGGTAACGCTGATGTTGCCGTGGGTGGTCAGCGTTTTAATACCGCTGATGAAGAGACTGCCAAGCTTGGTAGTGATGCGCAGCCAGGCCAATTCCCACGTACCGTCGTTCATGCTGCTGGAACAACGGAGATCGCGACCAAACCTGAGCGTGTTGTTGTCCTTGATACTGGTGAATTAGATAGCGTCTTGTCTCTTGGGATAACCCCAGTAGGAATGACCACTACCAAGGGTGCTAACCCAGTGCCGAGCTATCTTGCCGACAAGGTAAAAGATGTTGAGCGGGTTGGCACTATCAATGAGCTTAACATCGAGGCAATTGCGGCTTTGAAGCCCGATCTGATTATTGGTTCGCAATTGCGTGCAGACAAACTATATCCGCAGCTTTCTGACATTGCACCTACGGTTTTTTCCATCCGACCAGGTTTTCCATGGAAGGAAAACTTCCTCCTTGTTGGTGAGGCACTTGGTATGGAAAAAGAAGCAGAAGAAAAACTGAATGAGTATGCTGACCGTGTTGCTGAGCTAAAGAATAACGTTCCCCAAAATACTGAGGTTTCTCTAGTTAGGTTTATGCCTAACAAGCTGAGGCTGTATGGAAACAAGTCGTTGATTGGTGTTGTTCTTGCCGATGCTGGGCTTGCTCGCCCAGAAAAGCAAAATGTTGATGATCTTGCTGTTGAAATTTCTCCAGAAAACATCGATCAAGCTGCAGGATCGGTCATCTTCTATACTTCCTACGGAAAACCAGATGCGACTGGGGAAGCTGCTGTTGTTGAAGGGCCGGCATGGAAGAACCTTGAAGCAGTGGCTGCGGGTAAGGCTCACCGCGTTAATGACGATGTGTGGTTCCTTGGTCTAGGGCCAACAGGCGCTATGGAGATTGTCTCGGACCTTCACGACTATTTACTGAAGAAATAAGTCCTTCGGAAAAATTCTGATCCGCTTCTAGTGAGCTAACAATCATTGCGATGCAAGTTCACTAGGAGCGGGTCATTTTCTTTGCCCTATTGAGGCTAAATACTTGGCCAGTGGGCGGGCGCAATGAAAACGTAGGTTCCGCCCATCATCAACACCATAAAGAGGATCAAAAATCCAACGAGGCTGGCCCGAACTGCTCGATGTCGCTGACCGTACCAAGCAAAGAAGATATCTAGTTTGGCTGCCAGCCAGATAGTAAGCCTGCGGGTCGGTGGATGCACCAGAGAAAGTATCCCTAGCGCAATAAAAATGCAGAGCCAGCCAGGGGCTGGGGTAGGCAAGATGATGATGCCGAAGACTAGTAGGCACATACCTGCCACTAGGAGAAGGGGAGAAAGGACAGGTCCGTACCAAGCAGCCTTCATGTGCAGGTGTCGATCCTGCATCTTGTTCATTAGGTTGTGGACCTTTTCTTCCATCGCCCCTCATTGCATGCTCAGAAATGATAAAACTGAGTGTTATTTTAAGTGATGCTTCGATTTACTTCATATAAATCCATCGACCACGCAAAAATTGGTGGAAGAACGTAGGCTGGCACAGGTAAATACTTTGCTGAGGAGTGAAAAAATCATGACAACCCCTAATCGTTTTGTCGCTGGTGCGATTGATCTAGGAGAGGTAAAAGCTCGTGCGGAGGCGCGTTCTCAGGCTCAGCGAGCGGGTCAGTCGACCGTGGCTGGGGTGGAGCCCACAGTAACCATCACTATGGACAACGTGGAAGAACAGCTTATTAAGCGTTCCATGCAGGTTCCCGTTGTGGTGTTGATTGGTACTCCACGAAGCCCCGATTCGGAACAGCTGCGTGCGGATCTTAGCCAGATCGCCAGCGGTGCGAGCTTGAGCTTCATTTTCGCCTATATTGACGCCGACGCTACTCCGCAGGTTGCCCAAATGTTTGGTATTCAGGGCTTGCCGACGGTTGTGGCGTTGGCTCAAGGCCAGCCTCTGGCTAATTTTGAGGGTGGTCAGCCACTAGAAGCGTTGCAGCAATGGACTGCTGCAGTTGTTAAGGCAGTTGAAGGGAAACTACCAGGCATTACTGGTGATGATGCAGAGGCGGAGCCAGCAGAGGATCCGCGCTTTGAACCAGCTACTGAGGCATTGAATGCTGGCGATTTTGATGCAGCTATTGCGGTCTATGAAGAAATTTTGCGCCATGAACCAAAAAATCAGATGGCTTTGCAAGCGCGGGACAACGCCCGATTGCTGTCGCGTCTGAAGGATGCTGATCGGAGCGTCGATCCTGTTGCTGTTGCAGATGCTGATCTACAGAACGTGGATAAAGCATTCGCTGCTGCTGATGCAGAGATCACGACTGGAAAAGTAGAGGAAGCGTTTGATCGTCTCATCGAACTGTTGCCGAACGAGAAAGTTAGGACGCGGTTGCTGGAATTGTACTCGGTGTTTGAAACTAGTGATCCTCGTGTGCAGGCTGCCCGATCGAAAATGGCAAGCAAATTATTTTAATAATGATTGTCATTTGTTATTTTCGAAGTAGATTAAATTTAGTCGTAAAAGCTACTTAAGCTTAAATAGAAGATCGAAAATGAGAAAGGCACGTTGTCCCAACCAGCATAAAGCTGGCAGGCAACGTGCCTTCTTACATCAGCGTGATTACGCGTCCCAGCGGTAGAGCTGGCCGCTCATTGCAGGTATATGCACTGTGAGGGAATGCTGATAGCCATCCCAGTCGGTGTCCCACGCCATGACGTCGTTGTCGAGGTAGTTGTCTGCTCCTTCGTAGATGCCTGCATCAGTGTTGAGGATGCACTTCCAGTTTCCACCTTCAGGCACACCTAGTTTGTAGCTTGGGTGATCTGCTCCACCAAAGTTGAATACAGCTAGGATCTTGGATCCATCAGCACCGTAGCGCACGAAAGACAAGATGTTGTTTGCTGAGTCGTCAGACTTTGTCCAGCTAAATCCTGCTGGGTTGTTGTCTTGGCTGTAGAGCGCAGGGGAGTCTTTGTACAGCGCGTTGAGGTCTTGTACCAAGGTGCGGATACCGCGGTGGTATTCGCCTTCCCAACCGTCCATATCACCCCAGTCAAGGCTTCGTTCTTCGGACCATTCTTTCACTTGGCCGAATTCTTGTCCTTGGAACAGCAGATTCTTTCCTGGGTGAGCGTACATGTAGGCGTACAGAGTGCGCAGACCGGCTGCTTTGTTCCATGCGTCGCCTGGCATGCGGGTCCACAGTGAGCCTTTGCCGTGAACTACTTCGTCGTGGCTGAAGGGGAGGACGAATTTCTCAGAGTATGCGTACACCATGGAGAACGTGATGTCGTTGTGGTGGTACATGCGATGAATAGGCTCGTGTGAGAAGTATTCGAGTGTGTCATTCATCCAGCCCATGTTCCATTTCATGCTGAAACCGAGGCCGCCTTCCCATGTTGGAGAGGTAACTCCTGGCCATGAAGTGGATTCTTCAGCAATGGTCATCACACCTGGGTGGCTCTTGTGCACGGTGGCGTTCATTTCTTGGAGGAACTGAACAGCTTCGAGATTTTCACGGCCACCGTAGATGTTAGGAAGCCATTCCCCGGGTTCGCGTGAATAATCCAAGTACAGCATGGAGGCTACGGCATCGACGCGAAGGCCATCGACATGGAACTCTTCGAGCCAGTACAAAGCATTGGCGACGAGGAAGTTACGGACTTCATTTCGGCCGAAATCGAAAACGTAGGTGCCCCAGTCTTTTTGTTCACCGCGACGCCAGTCGGGGTGCTCGTAGAGAGCTTGACCGTCGAAGCGACCGAGGGCAAAGGCGTCCTTGGGGAAGTGCGCTGGCACCCAGTCGACAATTACACCGATGCCTGCTTGGTGGAAGGCGTCGATAAGCAAGCGCAGCTGATCTGGGGTGCCCCAGCGCGAGGTGGGAGCGTAGTAGCCAGAGACTTGGTAGCCCCATGAACCGCCGAAGGGGTGCTCTGCGACGGGGAGAAATTCCACGTGGGTATAGCCCATGTCTTTGACATAGTCGACAAGGTTGGTGGCTAGTTCCTCGTAGTTTTGACCTTGGTTCCATGAACCCAGGTGGACTTCGTAAACACTCATTGCAGCGTTGTCGTGGTCGGTGTGCGCGCGATTAGTCATCCACGCATCGTCATTCCATGTGTAGGAGGAGGAAGCGATGATAGAGCCGGTTGCCGGTGCTACCTCGGCACGCTTTGCCATGGGGTCTGCCTTGTCGAGGCGGTGACCTTCGTGGGTGTGGATCGCAAATTTGTAGACTGTTCCCACGCCAATGTTAGGGATGAACAGCTCCCAGATTCCGGTCGATCCGAGGCTACGCATAGGGTATTGGCTGGGGTTCCATCCACAGAAGTCACCGATGACAGCAACTCCGCGTGCGTTAGGTGCCCAGACTGCAAAGGCAGTACCTTCCACATCCCCCATGGCAGTGGTGATGGTGGTCGGGTTCGCGCCGAGTACTTCCCACAGTCGCTCGTGACGACCTTCGTTAATGAGGTGTAGGTCAAGATCGCCGAGCGTTGGCAGGAAATGGTATGCGTCGGCCTGCTCGGTCACGTGTCCACCTTGCCAGTGGATACGGAGACGATAATCGCAGGAAACATCGTGGTCAACGATTGCCTCAAAGATGTCGTCACCTACGGCAGCGAGCTCTACCACAGTCGAATCGCTAAGTAATGCTTCCACGCGTTCTGCTCCGATGTGGCGGGTGCGAATAACTGCGCGGTCAGCATCTACTTCGTGCCAGCCATATACTCCGTGCGGATCGTGGTATTGGCAGATTTTGAGGGCGTGGAGGACATCAGGATGGACTGGTGCGACTTGAGTAGGAGAAACCATGAGAGTAAGTACTTTCTTTACATTAAGTTGATATGTGGCGGATGTTGACAGTTATTAGTTCCGGTAATCGGATTCCCCGCGCCAAGATAGTTGTGTTCTGTGGCTGTTTGATACAGGCGGAATAGTAACGATGTGAGCTACGTTGGCACACGGATCGAGACGGATAAAGTTGCGTTGACCCCAGTGGAATTGTTGTCCGGACACCAGATCGGTGACATCGAAGGAATCCGTGGTATCACACCCAAGAGCTTCCATATCAAGTTCAAGTGTTGCTTGTTGGGCATGATCAGGATCTAGGTTGACTACTACCACGATGGTGTCGCCAGTAACTGGGTCGACCTTGCTGTAGGCAAGAATGGAGTCGTTATCGGTTGAGTGGAAATCGATCACTCGTAGCTGTTGGAGTGCCGGATGCTGTGTACGAATCGAATTGAGCAGTGTGATGTACGGTTCGAGAGAATTGCCGGCTGCGCGGGCGGCGTCATAGTTGCGGGGGCGTAGTTCGTATTTTTCGGAGTTTGCGTACTCTTCGCTGCCATGGGCTACTGCTTCATGCTCAAAGAGCTCAAATCCGGAATACACACCCCATACTGGTGACATCGTTGCTGCAAGTGTTGCGCGTATAGCGAACATGGCGCGACCGCCATACTGTAGAGACTCGTGCAAAATATCGGGGGTGTTAACAAACAAATTGGGGCGGCTCACATCAGCCATCTCGGCGATTTCTTCGGCGAATTGTTGCAGCTGAGTCTTCGAAGTCTTCCACGTGAAGTAGGTGTAGGACTGGCTAAAGCCCACTTTGCCCAAGCCGTAGAGTCGCGCTGGGCGGGTAAAAGCCTCGGCCAAGAAGATGACCTCGGGATGCTTGGCATGGACTTTGGCAATAAGCCATTCCCAGAAGTTTGCCGGCTTGGTATGAGGGTTATCCACGCGGAAGGTGGTCACACCTTGCTGAACCCAGAATAGAACGACGCGCAGAATTTCTGCGTAGATCTTCTTCTGAGCGTTATCAAAATTCAACGGGTAGATGTCTTGGTACTTCTTGGGAGGGTTTTCTGCGAAGGCAATAGAACCGTCAGCAAGTACGGTGAAGAACTCTGGGTGAGATTTCGCCCATGGATGGTCAGGCGCAGCTTGCAACGCTAAATCAAGTGCGACTTCAAGGTTCAGCTCGCGTGCGCGGGCGACAAGTGCGCGAAAGTCGTCGATAGTTCCAAGACGTGGGTGCACTGAATCGTGACCGCCTTCAGCAGAGCCGATTGCCCATGGTGACCCTACGTCGCCCGGTAGCGCAATGAGTGCGTTGTTTTTGCCTTTGCGGTTGATCTTACCGATGGGGTGGATTGGTGGGAAATAAACGGTATCAAAGCCCATGGCAGCTACTCGATCCAAAGCCTGAGCTGTCGTGGCAAACGTGCCGTGAACAGGCTGGCCGTCCTTGTCCCAGCCACCAGTTGAGCGTGGGAATAGTTCGTACCATGAGCTATACAGGGCTTTGGTGCGTTCGACGGAAATCGAGTAGGTGTGCCCGCGAGTGAGCAGTTCGCGAATAGGATGCTCAGCCAACAGATAAGTGATTTCTGCGCTGAGTGCAGGAGCTACTCGGGCGCGCAGGGGAGCGTCGCTACGCAATGCGTTGATGACCCGAGTAAACGCTGGCGCTAGTGTCTTTCTTTCAGCTTTTGGTGCACTGGTGATGGCTGATTCGAATAAGGCGGCGCCGTGCTCAATGTCGTTATAAAGTTCTTCGGGACTTTGACCTGCCTCAATTTTTGTGGTCACTGCATGGCGCCACGTGGCCACGGCATCGGACCAAGCCTCGACTCTAAAAGTCCACGTACCGGGGCGATCAGGAACGAAACTTGCCCACATGCGGTCGGGATCGAACTTCTTGGTTGCCATCGCAATAGAGGAGGTGTGACCGTTCGGATCAGTTACCACGAGAGTGGCGGCAATAGCATCGTGGCCTTCGCGCCACACTAAGGCGCTGACGGGAATCATTTCCCCGACCACGGCTTTCGACGGCCGTCGCCCGCACGAAGCCTGGGGGCGAACATCTTCAATAGCAAGTCGTGTGGACTTCGAACTCATAAGCCGATTCCTCTATGCGTAGGGGACTGTTCACTGTCGGGAAAATCCTTCCCGAGCCTTGCCTCTTAGAGTAGTCAAGCTGTGTCTATTCCACACGCACAGTGAGAAATCCGTCATGATGGAACCTATGACGAACCCGACGAATGATCCGCGTAACCCCGATCTACTCCTCGATTTTGATGAGGTTGAGTTCACGCGGGGTGGAAAAACACTGGTAGGGCCTATCACGTGGCAGGTTGAATTGGATGAACGGTGGGTGATCCTCGGGCCGAACGGTGCGGGCAAGACCACACTCATTCGGATGGCGGCTGCCGAAGAATTCCCCTCAAAAGGTGCATTGTGGATCATGGGGGAACGCATTGGTAAAACTGATATGCGCGATTTGCGAGCAATGATCGGCGTTTCTTCGTCTGCGTTGGGAAACCGAATACCTACCAACGAAAAAGTTCTTGATCTCGTAATCTCGGCAGGGTACGCCATCTTGGGGCGTTGGCGCGAAGAATACGACAAATGGGACCACGATCGGGCCATCGAAATCCTTGAACAAGTGGGTGCCTACCACCTCGCAGATCAAACGTGGGGAACCTTGAGCGAAGGTGAGCGAAAACGAGTCTTAGTTGCCCGCGCTCTCATGACCAACCCAGAACTCTTGCTTCTCGACGAGCCCACCGCAGGCATGGACTTAGGCGGCAGAGAAGATCTCGTGGGATACCTTGCTCAACTAGCAATGGATCCTGACGCGCCGGCCATGGTCATGATTACGCACCATGTAGAGGAGATTCCCGCAGGTTTTACTCACGCACTGCTCCTAGACGAAGGCGAAGTAGTCTCCCAAGGGCTTATCGACGACGTTCTTACCAGTGCCAACCTGACCAAGGCATTCCATCAGCCCATCAAGGTAGACAAGATTGATGGCCGTTATTTCGCCCGCCGTCAGCGAACCGCCCGAAGCCATCGTCGGTAGCGGGTGATAGCTAACGCAATCACGCTGTAGAATATCTTGCAACTATGCTGGACTTGGAAATCGAGGTGAGCTACACCCATGAGTACACCAGTGGACCTCACTGAAGGGCTTGACGGTGCAAAACTTGCCGTCACGGTGCTCATGATCCGAGATTCCCCCACTGGACTCGAAGTCTACGTGCAAGAACGCGTCTCCTCGATGCCTACGTTTCCCAATGCCACCGTATTTCCAGGAGGTGGAGTAGACCCCCGTGACTTCGAACTAGATGGTGTCGAATCTGAACACGAAACCTTTGGTGGTCCAAGCCTCATGCACTGGGCTCGCTTGCTCGGCACAAACCGCAATCGAGCGCGCGCACTGTTATTCGCAGCAGTACGCGAACTTTTTGAAGAAACCGGCGCGCTGCTAGCTACGCATTCAGACGGGACACCCATCCCTGATGCAACTCGCTACCACCCCCAACGCTTAGCGCTGGAAAGCCACCGACTATCGCTTTCTCAAGTCTTGGCACGAAATGATCTCACCCTGCGCTCCGAATGGCTGCGCCCCTCAACTCGGTGGGTAAGCCCCGAAACGGACGAAAAAAGATTCGATATGTTTGCCTTCGTCGCAGTACAACCCCCAGGCCAAGAACCAGACGGAAACACCCGCGAAGCAGCATCAACCGGATGGTTTTCTCCATCTCTGATTCTTGACGGCTGGCGCGCAGGGCTCATTCGACTCGTCATCCCCACGTGGGCACAACTTCTCAGCTTGAGCCGATTCGATTGCGTACGCGACGTGCAAGAGTTTCTTCGGCGCGCAGACATGACACCCATCATTGGCGACCCCGTAGACGATCCGCGCTTTGAAGAATTCTATAATTTTACCCCTCCCGAACGCTTCTAAAAACACTGAAAACGAGAATACCATCCAGTGAGTTACACCACCGACGAGGTGCATTTCCTCCTCGACCATGATGCAGAAATAACAGCTGTAGCAGGCGCGATCACTCGCGACCATGCGATGACTAAAGCGACAGCAGTAAAAGACGCCGCAACCTTTCACAAACATTTTGGCGCCAATGGTCGAGCAGTAATGGAACTATGCGCCTCTCGGACATCAGCGCAGGGAAAACTACCGCACTACTGGCTGATGTGCCACGATTCCGCACAACAAGCAACGCCACTAGCTGTGGCTCAGCAACGAGCAGACCGGATTCACCGTGTCTGTGGAACCGAAGCAATAGTCCACGACGTTACATGCTCCATAGGCACAGAGGGAGCTGCCATCACTGACTTCGGCATGGCCTACCACGGCAGCGACCTTGATATGTCGCGCCTTCTCATGGCACGACACAATGTGCCTACTGGTCTATTTTCTCAAGCAGACGCACTGAAACGAGCGTCGACAAGTAACGATGTCATCATCGCAGACCCCGCTCGGCGCTCGGGAGGACGCAGAATCACGAAACCCGACCAACTTATTCCACCGCTACCGCAATTGGTTGATCATTGGCGCATAGCTACAACCACAGCCGCACCGATGGCAATCAAATGCGCGCCGGGCTTGGACTTTCAAGAATGGGACGGGTTGGTCAGTGTTGTAAGCGTTGCCGGTGGTGTAAAAGAAGCGTGCCTCTACACGCCAGAGTTATCTGAAGGATTGACTCGTGAAGCCATCATGATTGGGGTCGATCATAGTGTCGACATCCTTAACGACCATCACGATGGCGAAGTGCCAGCTGGGGATCCTGGGACTTTTATCATCGACCCTGATGGTGCGGTCGTGCGTGCGGGCCTGGTCCAACACTATGCCGCGCGCGAACAATTATGGATGCTTGATGAGCACATTGCTTATCTCACCGGTGATCGCATTCCGCAGGGGAGAAGTGGCTTTAGATTCATTGAGATGGTGGGGCTTAAACAGCTCAAATCGGCTTTGGTTGCCCACGGTGCTGGAAGCCTCGAAATCCTAGTGCGAGGCGTGGATGTGGATCCTGATCAGCTGCGAAAGAAACTCAAGCTCAAGGGCAACACTCCTATGGCAGTGATATGTACCCGCATTGGTCGAAAAGGTGTAGCTTTGATCTGCCATGCGCGCGAACATTCGCAGAAATAGGAAGAAAATGCCAGATGCATGCTCACGATAAGCACAAGTTTGTGCGCTGCATTAGACTAGTCGGGCGCGTGGCCCACAAGGGGTCAAGCGCGCTATAAAAAACAAATAGATGTTCATCTATGCGGACGAGCACTTCGTTGGTTCTTGTGCGCACAATGAGGAAGGAATGGCACCGATGCCCGCTATTGTGGCTCTGGTCAAAAATGTTCCCGACACGTGGTCGGTGAAAAAGCTCGAGGCTGATTACACGTTGGATCGCACGAACGTGGATTCAGTCATCGATGAGATTAATGAGTACGCAGTGGAGCAGGCATTGCGGCTTCGCGACGACAACCCAGATGCTGGATACGAAGTCGTGGCGTTGTCTTTAGGTCCAACAAATGCTGAAGAAGCTTTACGCAAGGCATTGGCGATGGGCGCAGATCGTGCGGTGTTGCTTTCCGACGATAGCCTCGCAGGTTCCGATGTTCTGGGTACTGCGTGGGCATTGCATAACGCGATTAATCAAATCCCTGACATTGCAATGGTTGTTACAGGCTCTGCATCTTCTGATGGCTCAATGGGCGCTGTTCCAGGAATTCTGAGCGAATATCGTCAACAGCCTGCATTAACACACCTACGTTCCGTGGCTATAGTCGATGGTGTAGTCAAAGGCATCCGCGAAACTCATGATGGTGATTTTGCGGTTGAGGCACCACTACCCGCGATTATTTCTGTAACCGAAAAAGCAGATAAACCACGGTTCCCTAATTTCAAAGGCATTATGGCAGCGAAAAAGGCCGAGATTACCCGCATGGCGCTGTCATCCATTGGCGTAGCACCTGAACAAGTTGGTTTGGCGCACGCAGCAACCGTAGTCACGGCTGCAACAGAACGACCAGCCCGTGTCGCCGGTGAAGTTATTAACACATCCTCTGCTGAAGCAGCGGCAAAGATTGCAGACTTCTTGGCTGCGGAAAAGCTTATTTAAGGTTTAGGAGAACAGATATGTCTACTGTTTATGTCCTCGTAGAACACGCACATGGTCAGGTTCTTCCCGCAACCGGGGAGCTTATTACCGCCGCCCGTCCGCTGGGTGATGTAACTGCAGTTGTAGTTGGCACGCCAGGCAGCCATGAAGCACTAGTCAGCCAAATTGCTGAATACGGTGCAACAGCCATTGTGGCCGCACAGGTCGCAGATGCTGACAGTCGAGTTGTTATTCCACAGGCTGATGCGTTGTCTATGCTAGCAGCTGCTCAACCAGGTCCAATTCTGCTGAATTCCGGAGTTCATGGCAATGAAATTGCGGGCCGTCTCGCAGCTCGTTTAGCTTCCGGAGTGCTGTGCAACGTTGTAGGCGTGAACGCAGATCGCACGTCTGTGATGTCGATTTTCGGTGATACCGTCGATGTTTCCGCAGCTGTGGGTGGTGCGAGCCCGATCTATACTTTGCGTCCAGGTGCTGTGGAAGCTGTTCCAGCGCCATCGCAGCCAGCAGTGTCTGTGATGGATATTCCTGCAGCCGGTGCCAAAGATGTCAAGGTTACTTCCTTTAACCCCGCGGCTCAGGGGGATCGACCTGATCTAAGTACCGCTAAGGTCGTGATCGCTGGTGGCCGAGGCGTGGAATCCGCAGAAAACTTCACCACTATTGTCGAGCCACTAGCTGATGCCCTCAACGGTGCAGTTGGAGCCACCCGCGATGCAGTAGATCTGGGTTACTACTCAGCGCAATATCAGGTGGGACAAACAGGAGTGACCGTTTCTCCGGATCTGTACATCGGTTTGGGTATTTCCGGAGCTATCCAGCACACTTCAGGCATGCAGACGTCGAAGAAAATCGTCGTGATCAACAATGATGCAGATGCGCCATTCTTCCAGATTGCAGATCTTGGAGTCGTCGGTGATATCCATGAGATCGCACCGTTGCTAGTCAAAGAAATCGCTCAACGTTCCTAGAAAAGTAGCGGTATATCCGGTTGAACAGCCATTATCGCGGCGTGGACGCAGGCTGGGTACGAGACGGTAGTAAACTACCTCACCATGCAGACTCGCTACTTTGATCATGCCGCAACAACTCCGATCCGTGAGGCAGCTCGTGCTGCATGGCTCGAGTACGCAGGCATGGCTAATCCTGCCAGCCAATATGCTTCTGGCCGTGCTGCTCGCAGCGTGCTCGATACGGCACGTGAACAGATCGCCCAGTTGTTGGGCTGTGAGCCTATCGAAGTAATTTTCACAGCCTCGGGCACCGAATCTGACAATATTGGGGTCCATGGCTTGTGGAAGGCCCGTCAGGGACAAGCTCCCAACCGGATCGTTACCACAGCAATTGAGCATCCAGGCGTGTTAGAAACAGTCAAAGCATTGGAATCACATGGTGCCGACTTAGATTTCCTTCCCGTCGACTCTTATGGAGCGATTGCAAATGTTGATGCGTTAAGTACGGCAGCCGCTGTTGCAGCGGTCATGTGGGCAAATAATGAAACTGGTGCGATTCAACCTATTGAAAAGGTCATCGCAGCTGCTCAGGAAGTAGACACTCCTGTCCACGTTGATGCAGTGCAAGTGGTAGGACACCAGCACATTAATTTCGATGGATTGGGGGCTACGACTCTTGCGGCCAGTGCTCACAAGTTCGGAGGGCCACGTGGAGTCGGCCTACTACTCGCACGGCGTTCGCCCGCGCCACAACCTGTCATGTTTGGCGGCGGGCAAGAACGCAGTATTCGTTCGGGAACTGTCGACGTAGCTGGGGCGGCGGCAACCGCGGCCGCACTGGCAGAAGCGGTAAACGAGATCGACGAAGAAAATACGCGGTTGCGTTATCTCGTTAATAAGCTGCGAGATCATGTCGTCGCTACAATCGACAACACTGTTGTCCACACGCCGCGCCATAGCCTGCCAGGCCACCTTCACCTGTCATTCCCCGGCGCGGAAGGCGACAGCCTCATCATGTTGTTGGATTCTTTGGGGCTTGAGGCTTCAACGGGGTCTGCATGCTCCAACGGAGTAAATAGGGCAAGCCATGTGCTTCTTGCGATGGGCGTTTCAGAATCTACTGCTCGAAGCGCGGTACGTTTTACACTTGGTGCCACCACGACCGAGGAGGACGTCGATACGCTTATTGCTCAGCTTCCTGATGTGGTTGCGCGTGCTCGACTTGCAGGGATGGCCTAGATCCGACGTGCGGTGGACGAAGAACTGAAGTTTTTGGTCCACTGATTGTCTTTGAACTGAGCTGGAACACCACCGCCTAGGAGGAGACGGGTTAAGGCTTGTTGCTCTTGGTTGGTGGGAAGCTCGGAGTCGGTGGCAATCAAAATGATGTTGCCGTATCGGCGCCCTTTCAACATAGCTGGGTCGGCAATACATGCGACATGGCGAAAGACTTCACGAAGACCTTGAATCTCTGCCTTAGCTATGTGCAGGTCGCGGTGGTCACCACAGTTAGCTACATAAAGTCCGCCTGGGGATAGTGCTTGGTGGCATCGTTCGAAAAAATTGACTGTGGTGAGACGCTCAGGTGTTGTACTGCCAGCGAAAACATCACGGATGATTACGTCGCGAGATGATGGGACAAATGTTTGGGTGACGTCCCATGCATCGCCAACGCGGATTTTAAGCTGTGGGGATCGGGGAAGATCAAACCATTCGCGCACTAATGTCGCAAGAGTCGCATCGAGTTCTACTACAGTGTTGCGAGCGTCGGGGAAGCGGTGGCAGAAATAACGCGCGAGTGTGCACGCGCCGCCACCGAGATGGGTGACGCGTAATTTTTGTGGATTGCTATGCGCTGCGACAAACCAATCGACGATAGCTGCGATCCAACGCATGTACTCGTATTCCAATTGCTCGGGATCTTGCGCAATATGGCTTGATGGAACTCCATTGACATAGACCTCAAAAGCATGGGGCAAAAATGAGTCAGCGCGCAGCTCTACCTCACCTGTAGATGTTGGATACACTCCAGGAACTGGACCGTGACCTTGTGCCTGAGAATTATTCGTGCGTTTTCTACCCATAATCCTGAGATGCTACGCGGTTGGTGCCATCACGAGTGAGTTTGGAGGACTGTGCACATGACAGCAAATTGTCAGCATGGCGTGAAAAAGACTAGGCTACCGTGGTGGTTTTAGTTGGACAGCCAGCACCGACGAAGTAGGAGTAAGAGGTACCCATGCGAGTTTTAGCAGCAATGAGCGGTGGTGTTGATTCTGCAGTGGCAGCCGCCCGTGCAGTCGCCGCCGGACATGATGTGGTGGGGGTGCACCTTGCGTTATCGCAGGATCCGCAGACAGTTCGGGAGTCCTCGCGAGGATGTTGTTCGTTGGAGGACTCCGCCGATGCGCGTCGTGTATGCGACAAGCTGGGTATCCCATTTTATGTGTGGGATTTTTCTGACCGATTCAAAGAAGATGTGATTGATAATTTCATCTCTTCATATGAGGCGGGTGAAACCCCGAATCCGTGTTTGCGATGCAATGAGAAGATCAAATTTGCTGCCCTCCTAGAGCGAGGCATTGCCTTGGGCTTTGATGCAGTGGTAACCGGTCATTATGCGCGTTTGACTCAGCCGGTTGATGGCGGCGATGGTTATCTGCGTCGTTCTATCGATCCGGATAAGGATCAGTCCTATGTGCTGGGAGTGCTGGGAGCTCATGAGATCGCGCATTGCATGTTCCCGGTGGGGGATACAGTTAAACCTAAGATCCGAGAAGAAGCAGCTGCTATGGGATTTTCTGTGGCTAAGAAGCCAGATTCCTATGACATTTGTTTTATCCCCGACGGTAATACCCAAGCGTTTTTGGGACGGCATATCGGGTTGCGGCCCGGTATGATCGTAGATGCTGAGGGCAATGAGCTTAAAGAGCACGATGGGGTATGGAATTACACCATTGGTCAACGTAAAGGGCTTGACATTAAGCAGCCTGCGGCTGATGGTAAGCCTCGTTACGTTACAGACATTGACGCTGCAACGGGAACAGTTACCGTGGGATCTCGTAACAACCTGAAGGTGGTTGCGTTGACTGCTGATCGTCTGAAATATTTGCACCCAGCTATGACCGGTAGCTTTGAGGCTAAAGTCCAAGTTCGTGCCCACGGCAGTGTGGTTGCTTGTAGCGTGACGGTAACCGAGGATGACGACACCATGCGAGTGGAGTTGCATACACCGTTGTCTGGTGTTGCCCGAGGCCAAGCAGCCGTGATCTATCTTCCTGATAACGATGGCGACATTGTCCTAGGATCAGGAACAATTTGTGCTACCGAACACCAGTAGCGGTATTTTCACTAACACACATCAGCGTGGGAAAGAGGTTGGGTCTCGCCATGGCAGAGTCTGTAGGTTTCTTGGAATCGGTCGCGTGCGCGTTAGGCCCCATGCCAGGACTTGATCTTTACCAAGCTGCTGATGTGATCGTGGGGGAGACCGGTGACTGCATGGCTCTACCTGAGCTGGTGCAGCGTGGAGTGACGGATCAACTAGTCGGGCGATCCTGTGCGCTGTTGCCAGAACTTCCTGTGGAAAAAGGTCCGCGGTCGTGGCGGCTTAGTGTTCGTCCCCAAATTGCTACTCGTAGATTGTGGGATGGGATTGAACGCGATCTTGATGATCTTGAGCAGCAGTGGGGTAATGCTCCAACAATAAAAACTAGACTTATGGGGCCGTGGTCGCTGGCTACTCGGATTGAGCTAGCGAATGGGCACCGTGCAGTCACAGATCGAGGCGCAGTGCGTGACATTGCTGGGATCATGGCTGAGGCTATCCATGAGCACTGCGGGGACCTGAGGCGTCGTTTCGGGGCGCAGGTGGTAGTGCAGCTTCATGAGCCCGATGCGGTTGCCTTGATGCATGGTACTGTGCCAGGCACTACGGATTTTGATGTTATTCGCGCCGTCCATGTAAACGACCTAGTTGAAGTACTAGCTCTGCTTGTGAGCTCGGTGCAGTCGCATGAACACAGCGCGGTTGTGCTTAGCGCAATCTCGGCGGCAGCGGTGCCGCGACCTGAATCTACGGCCGCCGCTATCGAGCTGATGCGGCAGTCAGGAGCCACATCGATGGTGATAAATCCTCGTGATCTTTGTGGAACGAAGGCTCTCGACGCCTGCGGCTATGCGATTTCGAACGGCGTAGGCGCTATGTGGGCATTACCTGCTCCGGCTGTTCCTACATCATCACCGACAGGAGAGCTCGCGGAAGACCCAGACCGCCACGCTGCTATTCAACTCGCTAGGCTTATTGACGAAATGGGGCTTGACCGTACTGTTTTGGAGACAAGCTCTGTAACACAACAGCTCTTCACGCTGCCAGCCACGGTCCTTGATGGTGCCCGACACCTTCAGCACATCGTGCGGGTACGTACGATGCTGCATGAAGATGCAGGTGACCTTTAAACTTCTCAGCACCTCACAAGAGGCGGCTACGTATGGTCGTGTATTAGCGGGAATTCTGCATTGGCCATCCAAAATTCACCGTTGAAGTATCGCGGCCAAGCCCATCGAGATATTTCTTCATGTCTTTTTGAAGCTCGTAGTATTGAACCGCCTGATATTCCATCAACTCATCATTGGAATAGGCCGCTAGCTCACCTTTAAAGCGCTTCTTTGCCTGCATCCATGCAATACGGGCAGCTGCTAGAGCATCAGAAGTCGCTTCGTGGGCATTATCCATGCGCACACCGTATACAGCGCACAAATCAGTCAGAGTGCGCTTACCTTTGCGGAAACGATCCATGCTACGGTCGATAAGATAAGGATCAAATACGGGGCCTTTAACGACAAAATCGCCGGTGAGCTGGCGTAATACCGTCAAATCATAGGGCGCATTATATACAACAAGTGTAAAGCCTTCATCCCAAGCAGCATAGATTTCATCGACAGTGCGCTTAAGTACAACATCATGTGGTTCGCCGTGTTCACGGGCATATTCGGTGCTAATTCCGTGGACCTTGCTGGCGGCTTCGGGGATCTCTACCCCTGGGTCGGCGAGTAGTTCTACAGGGTGCGCACCAGAACTATCAATGCGCACAAGCGCAGACGTGACAATGCGTGCTTCGAAAGGATTGGCAGAGGTTGTTTCTAAATCGAAACTCAAAACATGTGCGGGGTTGAAAGTGTGCTCAGTGGTTGCGTTGTTATCCATACCGCTTACCCTAGAGAATAACTATGACATGGAGGTAACCGGCCGTCGAAAAGCGTTGTTAGCATGGTAATTGCCTACCCCGCTACACTAGGCGGGGTGACTGATACCTTTGCTGATCTACGCCGCCAGTGGGACGACCTTGCCGATCAAGTCCGCCACCATAGAGATGCCTATTACAACCACACGCCTGAAATCTCAGACGCGGAGTTTGATCAGCTCTTTCGCCAGCTACAGCAACTAGAACAGGAACATCCAGAATTAGCTGTTCCTGAAAGCCCTACGTTGGAAGTTGGCGCACCTATAGCGCAGAGTTCTTTCGATAACGTTGAGCATCTTGAGCGAATGCTCAGTCTGGACAATGTTTTTGACGCCTCCGAACTCGATGGCTGGCTTCAACGAACCCCCAGCGATACCTATCTCACCGAGCTGAAAATCGATGGTCTTTCTATTGATTTGGTGTATCGTTCTGGTCGTCTAGAGCGAGCAGCTACGCGTGGCGATGGGCGCGTTGGTGAAGACGTCACCGCCAACGCCAAAGTAATTGAGGATATCCCGCACCGTCTCAGCACCTCCGACGCATATCCTGTGCCCGATCTTGTAGAAATCCGCGGTGAGGTATTTATCGCCGTCGAAGACTTTGCGCTAGTCAATGAACAACGCCAAGCAGAAGGCGGAAAGCCGTTTGCTAACCCACGTAATGCTGCTGCTGGCTCGCTGCGACAAAAAGATACTGAGGCTGTTCGTAAACGCCGGTTGAAGATGATTTGTCATGGAATCGGTGCTTCAGAAGGATTTGAAGCAGATACCCAGTTTGATGCGTATAAAGCTTTAGAAGCATGGGGTCTGCCGGTATCCCCATATACAAAACGTGTCCACTCGGCTCAAGAAGTTCAGGAGTGCGTGGCTTACTGGGCGCAGCATCGCCATGATGCGACTCATGAGATGGACGGGCTCGTGATCAAGATCGACTCTTTTTCGCAGCAGCGTACACTCGGCTCGACTGCACGGGCACCTCGTTGGGCAATCGCCTACAAGTATCCTCCAGAAGAGGTGACCACCAAGCTTCTTGATATCCAGGTCGGCGTTGGGCGTACTGGCAGGGTTACGCCATTTGCCGTCATGGACCCAGTGTTTGTTGCTGGATCCACCGTAGAGATGGCTACGTTGCATAACCAGACCGAAGTAAAACGCAAAGGCGTTCTTATCGGCGATACCGTGGTTATCCGCAAAGCCGGCGAAGTGATCCCAGAGGTTCTCGGTCCTGTTGCTGAGAAACGTGACGGCAGCGAACGCGAATTTATTTTTCCGACACTGTGCCCAGCATGCGGAACACGCCTAGCACCACAAAAAGAAGACGACGCCGACTGGCGATGCCCGAACTCCCAATCGTGCCCAGCGCAGTTATCCTCACGGCTCACTTATCTAGCTGGACGTGGCGCATTTGATATCGAAGCCCTTGGAGAAAAAGGAGCTGAGGATCTTATCGCCTCCGGCGTGCTTATCGACGAAGCCCAGCTGTTTAATCTAACGGAAGACGATCTCAAACGCACCAAGGTCTACACCACAAAGGCCGGTGCACTTAACGCAACTGGTGAAAAGTTGCTGGCAAATCTTGAGACGGCAAAGCATACGGATCTTTGGCGTGTTCTGGTTGCCTTGTCGATCCGACACGTTGGGCCCACCGCCGCCAGAGCACTTGCGGCACGCTATCGAAGCCTCGAAGCATTACGAGCTGCAGACGTAGACGACATTGCTAATACCGAGGGCGTCGGCGCGATTATCGCGCAGAGCTTTGCTCAATGGTTTGACGTGCCATGGCATAGGAACATCGTAGAAGTATGGGCTCACGCTGGTGTAACGATGGCGGATGCAGATTCAGATATTCCTGACCAAGTTCTAGAGGGATTGACCATTGTAGTGACCGGTTCTTTGGTCGATTTTTCTAGGGATTCCGCTAAAGAAGCGATTGTTTCTCGTGGTGGTAAAGCAAGCGGCTCGGTATCCAAGAAGACCAGCTACGTGGTAGTGGGGGAAAACGCAGGTAGCAAGGAAACGAAAGCCCGTGATCTGGGATTGCGTATCCTCAATGAAGACGAGTTTAAACAGCTTTTAGAAAACGGCACCGTCTAGGCTAGTAAAAAGTACGCTCTCCGAAGTGATGAAAAATGCTTCGGAGGGCGTACTGAGTTGTTTTAGTGTTTGAGCAGGCTACCGAGGATCTTTCCTAGGTTTCCAATGTGCTCAACCTCGCTGGATAAATAATCTGGTCCGCCTACGCGGCCGATGACCAATACAAGATCGGTTCCCGTCAGCGGGGCAGCAATCAGTGAAGAATCTAAAATAGCCCAGCTTTCTGGGATCCACGATTCTTTTTCTGGTTGCAGGATTCGAGCTTGGTTGATGGGAAGGCTAGAAGGGGTAGAACCGTCGTCAGCAGGAGCGCCATCAGAGGCGGTAACTCGGGTGACGGGATTTTCTGCGCGCAACAAAATTGCCCACGACGAGGTAAGAGCCTGAGGCATCTTGTTCACCATGTCGGCTAGCAGTGCTGAATTTGACGAAGCTCCTGCAACGGAGGCCAACATGGCGATCTGACCGCGCCTATCTACGCGGCCGGAAAATGGGCGGATAGAGTCAACTTCAACACCTTCGACTTCATGCGCTGCTGTGATTAGCTCATCGGCCATGGTGCCAGCAGGAAGTTCAACGACCATGTCGTCGGTGACTGTGCCGTCGCTAAATGCTTCAACAACATCAACTGAAGAGATGTTGCCACCGATAAGACCTACCGCTTCAGCCACGCGGCCGAGACTGCCTGGTTCGTCAGGAATTTGCATACGGATGAGATATGACATTGTTAATCAGCGCCTTTAAACGCAGGCGATCATTCATAAAATTAGGATGGCGCCTGCACATTATTGGAGATGTGTTAATAAAATCTGTACTAAACAAGAGTATGTGGGCAGTTTAGCAATCACAAGGGGTACAAGGTCGGAATATATCGGGGGTGCAGTAGTATGTTGTAAGTCGGAAGCGCCTTTTGATGAAGGCGCCTTTGAGAATGTAGAACAACACCCCAACGTGAGTTAAGGATCGACGTAGTGCCTGAGATTTCGCGCGATGAAGTCGCCCACTTGGCCAAGCTGTCTCGTTTGGCGTTGACTGATGAAGAACTGGATCGATTTGCTGAGCAAATCGATGGAATCATCGGAAACGTGAGCGCAGTGCAGCAGGTAGCAGCAGAAGGCGTGGAGCCTATGAGCCACCCGCACTCTATTAAAACCACGATGCGTGAGGACGTCGTTGAACAGATCCTCACTCCAGAACAGGCTCTTGATCAAGCACCAGCGGTCGATCAGCAGCGCTTCGTCGTGCCACAGATTTTGGGGGAGCAAGATTAATGAATAAATATCTCGTACCAGATTCCGGACTGACCTCTTTGTCCGCTGCTGAGCTGGCAGAAAAAATCCATAGCCGCGAAGTAACCTCTCGTGAAGTTACCCAAGCGCACTTGGATCGTATCAACGATGTCGACGGGACTCTCCATGCGTTCCTACACGTTGGTACTGAAGAAGCTCTTGCTGCAGCAGACGCTGTGGACGCATCCCTGGACAAGGGTGAAGCCCCAGCATCCGCACTTGCAGGTGTCCCACTGGCACTGAAAGACGTATTTGTTACCACCGATGCGCCTACTACATGTGCATCGAAGATGCTTGAAGGATACGTTGCCCCTTACGACGCAACCGTAACCAAGAAGATCCGCGAAGCTGGTATTCCTATTCTGGGTAAGACCAATATGGATGAGTTTGCTATGGGATCTTCCACGGAAAACTCTGCCTATGGCCCGACTCTTAACCCATGGGATATTGAGCGCACCCCAGGTGGTTCTGGTGGCGGTACCTCTGCGGCACTTGCTTCCGGCGAAGCGCCTTTGGGCATTGGTACCGATACTGGTGGATCGATTCGTCAGCCAGCGGCACTAACAAATACTGTCGGTGTTAAACCAACCTATGGCACGGTTTCTCGCTACGGCTTGGTGGCCTGTGCCTCCTCGCTCGATCAAGGTGGCCCCACTGCGCGTACCGTTTTGGATACGGCATTGCTGCACGAGGTTATCGCTGGTCACGATAAGTATGATGCCACCAGCGTGAATCGTGCGGTAGCTCCTGTAGTAGCAGCGGCACGTGAAGGCGCACGTGGTGACCTTAAGGGCACCAAGATTGGTGTTGTCAAGCAATTCGACCGTGAAGGCTATCAGTCTGGCGTGCTCGAGCAGTTCCATAAGTCTGTGGAGCAGTTAACGGCACAAGGCGCAGAAATTGTGGAAGTTGATTGTCCTCACTTCGATGATGCTCTGGCAGCGTATTACTTGATTCTTCCTTGTGAAGTCTCCTCCAACCTCGCGCGTTTCGACGGTATGCGTTACGGACTGCGCGAGGGGGACGACGGATCACACTCTGCAGAAGAAGTTATGTCCTTGTCTCGCGCGGCAGGTTTCGGCCCAGAGGTAAAGCGTCGTATCATCTTGGGCACCTATGCTTTGTCTGTTGGTTACTACGATGCGTATTATTTGCAGGCTCAGCGTGTGCGTACCCTCATTGCTCAGGACTTCGCAGCAGCATACGAAAAGTGCGACGTTTTGGTTTCCCCGACGACTCCAACCACTGCCTTCAAGCTTGGTGAGAAGGTTTCGGACCCAATGGCGATGTACAACTTCGACTTGTGCACCCTTCCGCTAAACCTTGCTGGTCTGTGCGGTATGTCCTTGCCTTCTGGTTTGGCACCGGATTCTCAGCTTCCTACAGGCCTGCAAATTATGGCTCCTGCTTTCCAAGACGATCGTCTCTACAAGGTAGGTGCAGCTTTCGAGGCTGGTCAGAAGTAATTTCTTAGTATTTTGTAGCTTAGAGCTCTAAATGGTTCAAAAGGCAGCACGCTTGTGTGCTGCCTTTTGAGATCTTTAACAATGGTTGCTAGAAGTGGTAACACATGATGCTAAAACCAGCATCAGAGTGGCGGATATCTTGGAATCCGAGCCGTTCGTAGAGCTTTTTCGCCCTAGGATTTCCGTCGTCAACAGATAGTGAGAGTCCAGGCGCACCAAGTGTCCGTGCAAGTTCAAGCGATTTATTGAGCAAAATACTGCCTACGCCGTTTCCTCGATAACGTGGTTCGACAGCGATAGCTACCTCGGGAATGTCTTCGGATACGTACCCATAACCGTGGTCGTTATCATTCCCCCAAACAAGCCATGCGCCTCCGGCTGGGATCATTTTAGGTGACCAGGCAATGAGTCCACCGTCAGTGGGATCCCATTGTTTGACGTAAAAACGGTAGTCCTCTAAGAAATCAGCCCCAATGTCGGCATGCTCATCACCGAAAACATCGGTAAGGAAATTGAGCCGAGCAATATAAGTTCTATCGGATTCAGTTGTGCGCACTAATGTGAATTCTGAAGCTGACATGATGACAAGTCTACTATTTTTAGGTGTATTGTGTTTCCAGTCGATTGTGAAACTAGGAGGTAGACGTTGAGTACAGCAACCAAATCTGACACTCAGTATCCCACCATGCCGTTACCAGAAAAAGAGGCGTGGCCTGCACTAATTGCATTGTGCATTGGGTTTTTTATGATCCTTTTGGATCAAACCATTGTTGCCGTTGCTACTCCTGCGTTGCAAGAGGATCTTCATGCCTCCTATAACGAGGTTATTTGGGTGACGTCGGCCTACTTGCTGACTTTCGCTGTACCTTTGCTTATCACAGGGCGACTAGGGGATCGATTCGGCCCTAAGAATATTTACATCATCGGTATGGTGATCTTTACGCTTAGTTCTCTTGCCTGCGGTTTCGCACCAAATATGATGACACTGATTATAGCCCGTGCTGTTCAAGGCATCGGTGCATCTATGCTGACGCCACAGACTATGAGCGTGATCAACCGTGTATTTGCGCGTGAACGTCGTGGCGCAGCTCTCGGTGCGTGGGGCAGTGTAGCGGGAATAGCAAGTCTTGCAGGCCCAATTCTGGGCGGGTTTATTACCGCGTGGGTTGGGTGGCAATGGATTTTCTTTATTAACGTACCCTTTGGTGTCCTTGCTGTTTTTGCAGTGGCACGTTTTGTCCCACGCTTTAAACCGACTGAACGAAGTATCGACGGCTTGAGCATGGTGTTGTCTGTTGTATCTGTCTTTGCGTTGGTTTTTGCTTTGCAACAGGGTGAATCTGCTTCTTGGGCTTGGTGGATCTGGGTAGTTATGCTTCTCGGCATTGTGGTAGGTGTTGCGTTTGCCTACCAGCAAAATCGTGCAGAGACCAAGGGGAAAGATGCGTTGATGCCACTATCGCTTTTCCATGTTCGGAATTTTTCCCTCGGCAATATTGGTATTGCCGCTATGGGCTTTACCATTGCTGGTAC
This sequence comes from Corynebacterium rouxii, assembly GCF_902702935.1. Lineage (NCBI taxonomy): Bacteria > Bacillati > Actinomycetota > Actinomycetes > Mycobacteriales > Corynebacteriaceae > Corynebacterium > Corynebacterium rouxii. The sequence goes on from NZ_LR738855.1 coordinate 1,023,351, forward strand.
TCCGCTCCCAATCATGTTGTATCTGCAGCAGGTTCATTCGCTTACACCGCTTCAAGCTGGTTTATTCATGATGCCTCAGGCATTGATTTCGGCGTTTTTCTCGCCGTTGATCGGACGGCGGTCAGATCACTATTCGACGAGTAAATTAGCTGGATTCGGTTTCTCGACAATGGCCGTGGGATTGGTATTTATCGCGGTGGTGATGATCGTAGATGCAAGTCTGTGGTGGTTAGTGCCAGCATTCATTGTGTATGGCTTGGGTAACGCATTTGTATGGTCGCCAAACTCTACGTTGACGATGCGAGATCTGCCGCTTCATCACATGGGGGTGGGGTCCGGTGTGTACAACACGACCCGTCAAATTGGTTCCGTAATCGGTTCTGCAGCTATTGGCGCTGTGCTACAGTGGCGCATCCTTGCAGGGGATATGGGAGCTGCGTATGGCCAGTCGATCATCCTTGGTGCTGTTATGTTGGCAGTAGGCTTTGTGTCCGCCATGATGGCGAAAGATAGAGTCCGCCGTTAATAGCTGATGAATATGCCTCACTGCCTGTTTGTTTGGAACAAGGGTAGTGAGGCAGTTTTTATTCTGCAGTGTCGTTCACGAGGTAAGCGGCGGCCGCTGATGCTGCTGTAACGCTGAGAACTGCTGGCCATGCGCCGATCTTTTTAGCCAGCGGGTGGGAGGCGCCGAATGCTGCGATGTATGCAGCGCTTAACGCGGCCGTTCGGGTAACACCGCCGCGTGCCCACCAAGACCTTCCGGCCCAGATTCCAGCAGCTGCGAGGACTACTCCACCTAGGGGGCGAATTCCGGTCTCGCGAGCGGTAAGCCAGCCGCCGATAAGGCCAGTGGCAATCACGGGGGCGGTGCTTACTTTGTTTGCAGGTTTTACATCAAATCCCATAAATGTTGTCATAGCGCAATAGCTTAGCGAGCCATCGGCAGCGGCGCTATCAAACTAAGCGGTTTGGATAGTTGCTATGTCATTTTTAATGTGGAATGGGCGTTGAGAAGTTTTTGAAGTTAGGTTTCGATAATTAGATACTCTGTTGGCTATACTTAAGTCCGTCAAATATTGACTAGGTGCAGCACTGAACTGCTGCATGGGAATCTGGTGAAAATCCAGGACTGACGCGCAGCGGTAATAGTGCAAGTGAGTGCTTCAATGTAGCCACTGAGAGTAAAAAACTCTTGGGAAGGTGAGGCAATTTCTCTCGCGTAGAGCACTAAAGTCCGAAGACCGGCCTAGTTAGAAGTATGCGCTGCAGTCCTCGCGTTCTAGGTGCGCAGCCCGATACGTAGTTGAAGTTGGTCATGTGATCAGACGACTTACCACGCCCATGCTATTTGTTGCACTTCTTATTGTGGCGGCCGTTAGTTTTGTCATTTCATTATCTTTTGGTTCAGTTGACTATCCGCAAGAACAGGTATGGGCAGTTGTTAAAGCTCATCTCGCCGGGGATGTGTACCCAGATCAGTCCATTGATGCGGTGGTGTGGGAGCTACGTGCGCCACGCGGAGTGTTAGCGCTGATTGTTGGCGCAGGTTTAGCACTTGCAGGCGTTGCTATGCAAACATTGGTGCGTAATCCCTTGGCTGATCCATACCTGTTAGGCATAAGCTCCGGTGCGAGTGTGGGTGCGACCGCAGTGCTCGTCTTTGGTCTGCTAGGCAATTTTGGTCTTTATGCGTTGTCGAGCGGAGCGTTGGTTGGTGCGATAATCGCTACGTTTGCGGTCTATGCCGTCACGTTGGCTCAGGGTGGGTTGACACCATTGCGATTAATTTTGTCGGGCGTTGTGTTATCTTCGGCATTTTCTGCACTTGCTAGCTTCTTGGTTTTTAAAGGACCAGATGCACGTGCCGCCCAAGGCGTGCTGTTCTGGATGCTGGGTTCTGTTGCTGGTGCCCAGTGGGGAAAGCTGGCAATTCCTGCAATTGTTGTCGCCTTGGCGTTTGTCGGTTTGTTGTTTATTAATCGTCAGATGGATGCTTTGGCTGCAGGCCCTGATACGGCGACGGCGCTTGGAGTTAACGTTCCAGCATTGCGCCAGGGCTTGTTTTTTCTTCAGGCGATGCTTGTGGGTGCGATGGTTGCAGTGGCCGGTGGTATCGGATTTGTTGGGCTTGTGATTCCGCACTTGGCTCGTATGATGGTGGGTTCCTTGCATCGTCGGTTGTTGCCGATTGCTGCGGCTTTTGGTGCTGTATTTATGGTGTGGGTTGATGTGCTAGCTCGTGTTGCGGCGCCTCCTCAAGAGATTCCGCTCGGTGTTGTTACGGGTGTTATCGGTGCGCCGTTATTCCTTATTTTGATGGGACGTAAGAGCTATCGCTTTGGGGGACAGGAGTCATGATGCATTGCCAAGTACAGGATATTGCTTGTGGTTTTGATACCAAGACTACGATTTTGAAAGACATTTCTTTTTCTGTTGAGCACGGCACGATGACTGCGATCGTGGGCGTCAATGGCGTTGGAAAATCTACCCTGTTGCGTGCTCTAGCCGGTATCACGCAACCACATGATGGCATTGTAACGGTTAACGGCCACGATATTCACAAAATTCGTGCCAAAAAGCGTGCCATGATGTTGACCTTTGTAGGCCAAGAGGAACAACCACCTGCGGATTTATCGGTGGAAGAAGTGGTAGCCCTTGGCAGATTGCCGTATATCAAGTCATGGCAGTTGGGATCTAAGAATGAACGCGACATCGTGGAACATTCTCTCGAGCTGGTTGGTTTGGCAGGGCGTCGTAAAGCGTTGTGTTCTGAGCTTTCGGGCGGGCAACGACGCCGTGTGCTGTTAGCTCGTGGATTTGCTCAACAAACAGACCTCGTTTTTCTCGACGAGCCGACCAATCATCTCGATGTTCAGCACCAACTGCACTTGCTCCATGTGCTTCGTGATTCCGGACGCACCATCGTTGCCACCATCCATGACCTTGATCTGGCGGTATCGCACTTTGATCAGGTCGTGGTGGTGGGCAATGGTGGTGTGGTCGCCGCTGGATCTCCGCAGGAAGTTCTCACCCCTGAGATCGTATCCCAAGTATTCGGCGTGGAATCATTACTTGTCCAACTCGAACAAGCCCGTCGTGTGCATTTGCTTATCGACGCCCTGTCCAATCAACCTCATCAATCTCCAAAGGAGTAGTTCTCGTTCTCATGAAGGCTAAACTTTTCCCTCTTCTCGTCCCAATGCTTGGCGTTTCCATTGTCCTAGCTGGTTGCAGCAATTCCGATACTTCTAAGCAAGCTGAGTCCAAAGACGGCGTGACTATCACCAACTGCGGCAAGGAAGTCACCTACGCCAAGGCCGATAACCTGTTTGTTAACGATGGCAACATTATTTCTATTGCTCTTGCTGCTGGCGCTGCCGACAATGTGAAATACGTCAGCTCTGTTCAACGCGATAAAGATCTATTGCATGCTAAATACGGCAAGGATATCGACAATGCGGAGGATGTTGCAAAGGAATATCCATCGCTTGAAGCTATTGTTGCCAAGCACCCTGATATTTTCGTTGCTGGTTGGAACTACGGCTTCTCTGAAGAAAAGAACTTGACACCTGACACTCTGAAAGATCAGGGCATTGATACCTACATCTTGAGCGAATCATGCCGTCAAGAAGGCTCCGAAAAGCGTGGATTGTACGATCCATGGGAGGCCGTAAAAATGGATATCTCCAACATCGGCAAGATCACCAGCCACGACGATACCGCAAAATCTGTTGTCAAGGATATCGATTCCCGTTTGGATGCCCTAAAGAATGCGCCACAGGCGGATAAAAAACCGACTGCGTTTGTATTCGATTCGGCTCGGGACTCTGCAATTTTCACATCGGGCAAATTTGGCGCCCCACAGGCCATCATCGAGGCTGCTGGTGGCCGCAATGGTGCTGAAGACGTGGAAGATACTTGGACCACTGTGGGCTGGGAAAATCTCGCTGCTTCGAAGCCTGATGTCTTCGTTTTTGTTGATTACCCAGGTCAAGAATTTGAAGAAAAGATCGAAGTGTTGCGTAATAATCCAGCCACGAAGGATCTGCCAGCTGTCAAGGAAAACCGCTTTGTCAACTTGCCATACGCCATGTGGACCTCCGGTCCACTCAACATTGATGCTGCAGAGCAGATGCGCAAGGGTTTTGAAAAGTTCGGCCTCGTTCCTAGCTCTGAAATCAAGTCTTCCTTGGAACTTCCAGCGTCTGTACCAGGCCAAAACTACTATAAGTAGGAACTAGGGTGCGTCTACGAGTGGGGGACCGTAGGCGCACTTTTGCTATGGCTATAATGAAGGTCGCTTAGTGTGAACTAATTTCATTATTCCTAGTGAGGGGCAGATGAACAGCCAGCATCATAAGTTTCTCGAGTTTGAAAGCGCTATTCAACGAGCTAATAGTCGACTCGTTTTTCTTTTTGCATTGCTTTATGGCTGCGGTTTTATCACAGCAGCGCTAGGGCGTTCCCTTGTGGGTGTTCTTATACTGATTGCGGTTTGTATTCCGATTTTATTTCACACATCGCGGGGGATACGCCTTGGGCGGCAACCAGCTGATGCTACCTCTAAAGCGTGGAATAGCGGTGAATCTGCTAGGTGGCGCAAATATGACCGAATTGTAATGGTGATCGCGATTTCGATACCGACTGCGATTAACATCGTTCGAGATTTGAGTCGGTCAGGGGCTGTCGTTTTAGCTGTTATTGCGACAGTACTGTTTTATATAGTGACACAGTCGTGGTATCAGGGGTTTAAAGATACGACTGAATTGGGACACTTTGGTTCCGATGAGATTGTTGAACTCTCAGACGATCAGCTCAACTATCTAGCAGTATTGTGGTCTGCTCGCTGTGCGGTAGGTTTTCAGGAAATGAAACTGTCGCGTTTAGCTAAAGAGACTCAGCTATCGCGTGAAGCTATTCAAGAAATTACTCAGTTTTTCATTGCTCGCGGTGTTGTTTCTGTCTTTGAAGAATATGGATCTTCTGGTCAAAAAGACGTCGAATGGGTGCAACTTACATTGCGTGGTTGTGGTCTGGTGAAGAATTTGGAAAGCGTTTCTTCTCATTCTTAGAAGTTCTCTCTTCTTTCTACTGTGCTTTGTTGGAGTTATCGCATTTGCTGTATGTTGCAGGCATGTGCATCCATGTTGTTTAGCTGGATGCCCTCATATGTGGGATATTTACTGTGATTCCCGACAAAAATCATTCCGATCGGGCGTAATCCCACACATTCTTCAACAATGATTCTTGAGAAGCGCTACACTGAGAATCATGCGAATTGCGACTCTTACATCCGGTGGCGATTGCCCCGGCCTCAACGCTGTGATCCGCGGCATTGTCCGCACATGTTCTGAGTACGGCTCGACCGTCGTTGGATACCAAGACGGCTGGGTGGGGCTCATGGAAGACAAGCGCATTCAACTATACGACGATGAAAATATCGACCGTATTCTGTTGCGCGGCGGAACCATTTTGGGTACCGGCCGCCTTCACCCTGACAAGTTTAAGTCTGGTCTCGACCAGATCAAGGCTAACCTTGAGGATGCTGGCATCGATGCCCTTATCCCAATCGGTGGCGAAGGCACTCTGAAGGGGGCAAAGTGGCTGTCCGATAATGGTATTCCTGTGGTCGGCGTGCCAAAGACCATTGACAACGATGTAAATGGTACCGACTACACCTTCGGTTTTGATACCGCCGTTTCTGTGGCTACCGATGCTATCGACCGTCTGCATACCACTGCAGAATCTCACAATCGTGTGATGATCGTCGAGGTTATGGGGCGCCACGTCGGTTGGATCGCCTTGCATGCTGGTATGGCTGGTGGTGCACACTACACGGTGATTCCTGAGCAGCCATTTGATATTGCAGAGATCTGCAAGGCAATGGAACGCCGTTTCCAGATGGGTGAGAAGTACGGCATTATTGTCGTTGCCGAAGGTGCACTGCCTAAGGAAGGCACCATGGACTTCGCTGAGGGTGGCGTTGACCAGTTTGGTCACCAGACCTTCAACGGAATTGGCCAAGTAATTGGTGAGGAAATCAAGAAGCGCCTCGGCCATGATGTCCGTACTACGGTTCTGGGACACATTCAGCGTGGTGGTACCCCAACTTCTTATGACCGTGTTTTGGCTACCCGTTACGGTGTTCATGCTGCACGTGCTTGCCACAACGGTGATTACGGCAAGATGGTTGCGTTGCACGGTGAGCACATTGATTTGATTCCGCTTGAGGATGCAGTGGATACGCTGAAGACTGTTCCTGAAGGTCGCTACCGCACGGCCCGTGCTCTGTTTGGCTAAATGTATAGAGGAAGTCCACTTTCGATGAGTTTTCTTCGGAAGTGGCTTTCTTCGTTATAGACCCCCGACTCTACGATTTTTACGATAAGGCATTAAACTATTTCACCATGACTGCTGCGATGTATGACCTGATGGATTATGACGAGGTCCTAGAGAAGTTTGATCCGGTAATGGGCCTTGAGGTTCACGTTGAGCTAGCAACCGAAACCAAGATGTTCTCGGCCCCTTCTGCACACTTTGGTGCCGAGCCGAACTCTAACGTTGACCCAGTATCGTTGGGCTTGCCGGGTGCATTGCCCGTCGTCAATGCTAAGGGCGTTGAATGGGCTATTAAGATCGGTCTGGCCCTCAACTGCAAGATTGCGGAGTCTTCTCGATTCGCCCGCAAGAATTATTTCTACCCAGATCAGCCAAAGAACTATCAGATTTCGCAGTACGATGAGCCAATTGCTTACGACGGCTACCTTGATGTGGTTCTTGACGACGGAACCCCGTGGCGCGTTGAGATCGAACGTGCTCACATGGAAGAAGACACGGGCAAACTTACCCATTTGGGTGGTGCTGATGGCCGTATCCATGGTGCAACTGCATCGCTCGTGGACTGCAACCGTGCAGGCATTCCGCTTATCGAGATCGTGACCAAGCCAATCGAAGGTGCCGGTGAGCGTGCGCCTGAGGTTGCGCGAGCCTATGTTGGTGCGCTTCGTGATTTGGTTAAGGCTCTCGGAGTGTCTGATGCGCGTATGGACCAAGGTTCCATGCGTTGCGACGCAAACGTTTCTCTGCGCCCTGTTGGAACTGTTGAGTTTGGTACCCGTACCGAAACCAAGAACATCAACTCTTTGAAATCAGTGGAACAAGCGGTGCGCTACGAGATGCAGCGTCAGGCCCAGGTCCTTGAAGATGGCGGCGAGATCGTCCAAGAAACCCGTCACTACCAAGAAACTGATGGTTCTACCTCCAAAGGTCGCCCAAAGGAAACCGCAGAAGATTACCGTTACTTTAACGACCCTGATCTTCCTCCAGTGATCGCTCCTAAGGAATGGGTAGAAGAAATTCGCGCAACCCTTCCTGAGCTTCCTTGGATTCGTCGCGCTCGTATTCAAAAAGAGTGGGGGCTTAAAGATGAGGAAATGCGTGACTTGGTCAACGCCGGCGCATTGGATCTTATCGTTGAGACTGTCGAAGCAGGCGCATCTGCATCTGAGGCACGCTCGTGGTGGGTTGCTTACTTGTCCCAAAAGGCTAACGAGTCTGGTGTAGAACTTGACGCGCTGTCGATCACCCCTCAGCAAGTGGCTCGTGTTGCTGCGTTGGTCAAGGAAGGAAAACTGACCAACAAGTTGGCGCGCCAAGCTGTAGACGGTGTCCTTGCAGGAGAAGGCGACGTTGACGAGGTCGTTGCTGCTCGTGGCTTGGAAGTTGTTCGTGATGACGGAGCAATTGAAAAGGCTGTGGATGAAGCACTGGCTGCCAACCCAGATATCGTTGAGAAATACAAAGCGGGTAACACCAAAGTTACTGGCGCGATCGTTGGCGCTGTCATGAAAGCGACACGTGGCAAGGCTGACCCTGCCCAGGTGAATAAGTTGATCGCAGAAAAACTGGCTTAATCGCAAAGAAGGTAGCCTTACTCATCGCTGGTCTTGGTGATGAGTAAGGCTTTTCTGTATCCCTTGCCACGGTAGCAAGTTGGGCGCACAATAGGAGAGTATGACTTACTCACGACACGCAGAGCAGGTGTACACTCCCGCCGTTGATCGTTATGAAGACATGGAATACCGTCAGTGCGGTCATTCAGGACTACGGCTGCCGGCTATCAGCCTTGGATTTTGGCACAACTTTGGTGACGATAAGCCGCTAGCTAATCAGCGCGCCATTGTTCGTCGCGCTTTTGACCGAGGCGTCACACATTTTGATCTGGCAAATAACTACGGCCCGCCAGCAGGATCTGCAGAGATTAATTTCGGGCGTATCTTCCGTGAAGATCTGGCTCGCCACCGGGATGAAATCGTCATTTCGACCAAAGCGGGTTGGAACATGGGAGCGGGGCCGTACAGTTTTGGCGGTAGCCGAAAGTATTTGATGGATTCGTTGGATTCTTCGCTTGATCGCATGGGGCTCGATCACGTGGATATTTTCTATCATCATCGTCCAGATCCAGATACGCCTTTGGAAGAAACTGCATATGCTTTACGGGACATCGTGGCATCCGGCAAGGCTCGATATGTGGGAATCTCCTCCTATGGACCTGAACTAACCGCAGAGATCTCGGAAATTCTAGCTGGTGAGGGCTGCCCATTGCTGATCCATCAACCGAGCTATTCTATCTTGAATCGCTGGGTTGAGGAACCAGGCGAAGACGGCGAGAACCTATTGGAGTCCGCCGCTAACAATGGTCTGGGGGTGATCGCATTTTCACCACTTGCGCAGGGGCTTTTAACTGACCGGTATCTCGAGGGCGTGCCAGCGGATTCACGGGCAGCAGCAGAGAAGTCCTTAGGTAAAGAGATGCTCAATGCTAAAAATCTTGACATGGTGCGCGCGCTGAACGATTTAGCGCTTCGACGTGGCCAAACGTTGGCCCAGCTGGCTATCGCGTGGGTACTACGAGAACAAGGTGATTATGGGGCCACAACGGTAACCAGTGCGTTGATCGGAGCATCGTCGGTAGCGCAGTTGGATCAAAATCTGGGAGCTCTTAATAATCTTGAGTTCAGTGTTGAAGAACGCAATTATATTGACACTGTTGCCAAGGACGCTGGAATTAATATTTGGGCGGGTGCTACTGCCTCGAAGATTCACGATTAAAGGCGCGGTGTCTTAAAAGGGCAATGAGTCTAGTGCATGATGAGACGTACGCACATGATCATCATGATGATTCCGATTGCTATGTTGATATATCGCCACACCGCTGGCCGAGATAGCACGGTAGAAAAGCGTGTGGAGGTGTATCCAATAAACGGAAACCACGTCAGGCTCGCACACAGTGCACCGAGGGCGAAGATCCAGCGCCCATCGGGGCCGTGTTGATTGGCGATTCCTCCCAACATGACAAGAACGTCTATGTAGGCGGCTGGGTTAAGCCACGTGAAAGCCAACGCTGCAAGCACTGGTTTAACCCACGTGCGCTGCGCCGACTTGGGCTGAGCTTTTGTGCGTGTTTTAGTGATCACTCCGGATGATGCGTCAGCCGCTGGTTCGTAGGCTACTGGTTCGCTTTGCTCGACTGTGAGTGCTTGGCCGTGACGTTTAAAAGCTTCTTTGAAACAAGTGAATCCAAAATAGAGTAAGTACGCTACACCGAGCCATTTCAGTACTACTAGCGCAATGGGGGCACGATCGACTAGGGCTCCGACCCCAGCAGTGCCACCGAAAATGAGGATCACGTCAGAGAGTATGCATACAACCAGAATGGGGATTAGGCCTTCGCTTTTAATGCCTTGACGAATAATCAAGGCATTTTGTGGCCCAATGGCCACGATCAAGGACAAACCCATGAGGAATCCAGCGAAAGCAATACTCATACTAAGCAATATGCTCCTCTGAAATGCTGAAGTAAAATAACGGACTTTCAGGCTGGGTTAGAATTGCTTCATGAATCCGCTTCATTTAGAAACCTTGCTCGCAATTATCGACGAAGGCAGCTTCGAAGATGCGGCTTTTGCATTAGGAATTTCTCCTTCAGCAGTAAGTCAGAGGATTAAGGCGTTGGAGCGGGAGACCGGTCGAGTAGTGGTACGTCGTACGTCACCAGTCACTGCAACTGATGCCGGCGAGGTACTGGTGCAAGCGGCACGACGTATGGCACTTCTGCAGGCCGAAACAAACGCTCAGTTGCGGGGAAGAATTGAGCGGATTCCATTGTCTGTAGCTGTCAACGCAGATTCTTTGGCCACATGGTTTCGCCGGGTGATGGCAAGTGTGGCGGAGATGGATAACGCCACATTGCATATGCGTATCGAGGACGAGTCGCATTCGTTGTCGTTGTTGCGTCGCGGAGATGTCCTTGGTGCTGTAACGGGGGAAAAGACACCTGTATCTGGTTGCGACTCGATAGCGTTAGGTGCATTCCGATATTTTGCGGTGGCAAGTCCGAAGTTGTTGGATCGCTACACCATAGACGGTGCTGTTGATTGGGAGCGGATGCCAGTATTGCGATTTGGCCCTCGAGATGGGCTTCAAGACCGTGATATTAAGCGTCGTTTGGGTGAAGTTCCTGCAGGGCGACGTGTTAATGAAATCCCTTCATCGGAGGCATTCATGGAAGCTGCCCGTGTGGGATTAGGGTGGGCGATGCTCCCTGATATTCAAGCGCTACCTCTTTTGGATTCTGGTGAGGTAGTGATGTTGGATAGCGAGGTGCACGAAGTTCCGCTGTATTGGCAGCGATGGCGGTTGGAATCTCCAGCCCTAGAGCGGTTAACTCAAGCGGTAGTGGATGCAGCCCACGAGGGGCTACACCCACTGTCTGCCTAGTCGGTACTCATTATTGGCCGTCGATCTTATTCTTAAGACGCTCTTCGTAGGAGATGTCTCCAGGTAGGGTCACGCCTTCCGCGAAGGGGCTACCGCCTAGTTTTTCACGACCATGAGGGCTGAAGAAGCTTTCTAAACTTGGTCCCTTGGGTACGATCTGGGTTGGGTTTACGTCTTGATGTGTGATGTAGTAGTGCTGTTTGATTTCTGTGAAATCGGTGGTGTCTCCAAAACCGGGTGTCTGGAACAGATCGCGTAGGTAAGCCCAGAGGTTGGGCATTTCAGTAATCTTGTTTCGGTTGCACTTAAAATGGCCATGATAGACGGCGTCGAATCGCACCAAGGTGGTGTAGAGATAAATATCTGCGATCGTGATGTGTTCACCGACTAGGTAACGTTGGTGAGATAAACGTTCTTCTAGCCAATCAAGAGCAGTAAACAGTCGATCGTAGGCCTTGTCATAGGCTTCTTGGGAGCCGGCGAAACCGCATCGGTATACACCATTGTTTACCTCGGTGAATACCCGCTTGGTCACGGCATCAATTTCTTCACGTAGGGCCTCTGGATAAAGATCAGGTGCGCCGGGGCGTTCGTATTTGCTCCATTGATCATTGAGATCAGGGACGATGCTCGGGTAGTCGTTAGTGACAACTTTTCCAGTGGATACTTCCACAATGGCTGGAACAGTAATTCCGCGCGGATAGTCAGGAAAACGTTTTAGGTAGGCGTCGCGAAGCCTAGGAATTTCTAAAACTGGATCGACTTCGTTTGGGTCAAGGTCGAAGGTCCATGAGCGCCAATCATGGGTTGGTCCGACGAGGCCTAGCGAGATGACATCTTCAAGACCTTTGAGTCGTCGAGTGATAACGGTACGGTGTGCCCATGGGCATGCTCGTGCAGCTACTAGGCGATAACGCCCAGGTTCTGCAGGCCAGAGGGTGCGTCCGTCTTCTAGTGGGGTAGGGGCAGAGACACTATCGACGATTCGGTCGTCGATGTATTGGGTATCGCGGATGAATTCGCCGCCATTTTCTTGTGATGTGTACTTCTCATATTGTGTGGACATATCAACAACTATAGTGATTGTTGATATGTAAGTAAAGTATGTTGAAAAATGAATGCGATTGCTAGCATATGAATCACTATGGCAAAGAAAAATAGGCGGGCGCGTTCACGCCGCCGACCTTTTATGAGGAAGACAAGTCGCCTACTGGTAGGATTTGCAGTGGTCATGGCCTCTGCAGTCGTGATCCAGGGGTCATGGTCTGGGCTCGAACCACAGCGATGGGAAGACAGCATTCGCGACGTTTTAAGTCCTGCGGCAACCGCCGAAGTGGATCCATCACGTGCGGACGTCGCCGCGCTTAATGCTCTCACTATCGACGATTCCTTTGGTGATAAGCCTGCATACAGCAGGACTCATTTTGGTAGCGCTTGGGCCGATAATGTCTCGGTAGCTGGCGGCCACAATGGTTGTGATACCCGAAATGACATTCTTCAGCGTGACCTCACCAGCATTGTATTCCGGCCGGGGACACATAACTGTGTCGTATCAGCCGGAAATCTACACGACCTCTACTCGGGCGTTGACGTGGCATTTACCCGCGGGCCTAAGACGTCGACCATGGTGGAAATTGACCACGTGGTAGCGCTTGGCAATGCTTGGTATGCCGGTGCATGGCAGTGGGATGACGAAACTCGCCGAAACTTTGCCAATGATCCCATCAATCTTCAAGCAACCACACACGCGGAAAACCAAGCGAAAAAGGCAAAAACTGCCGATCGCTGGATGCCTAGTGATCCGCAATACCACTGCACGTACGCACAACGGCAAATAACCATCAAATCTACCTACGGATTAACTGTTACCAGCCGTGAAAAAGATGCCCTTATGAAGGCATTGGCAACCTGCTCCTAAAATACGGTTATCAGTTTGTAATAGGTGGCGCGCCGAGGAAATACTACGTCGACTCGGCAAAACCCCTACGCTGGTCTACATGGCCGACAACAATATCCCCGATCGCGCGAGCGATTTTGACGATGACATCCCCACCTATAACGGTGGGGGAAACAAAGGTGCAGAGGCTTCATCTGCACCTAATTCAGCACATCAGGGCGCACCTAAAAAGCTAGGCAGTGGGCTTTCGGCGGCCGAAATTTATGCTCGTGCCGGTCGTGCTGCACCGCAATCTATTAGCCCGCAACGGCCAGCGGCCAAAGCGGTAGCCAACAATGAAAGCGTCAATAAAAAAGACACTGAAGTAGTAGCTCCAAATACGCAGCCAGATGATAGTCACAAAACGACTATCATCGAGCGCCCAGATGTAGCACCTCAACCAGTGCTCAACGACGATCCTCATAGCAAACCATTAGCTTCGGATGCGCCGACTACGGTTTATCCCGTTGCTCAGCCACAACCAGCTGAGCCGGAACCAGCGTCTGTGACGGACTATCATGACGAAGATTTTGCTCCGACGCCCGCAACACCAGTAGCGCCTGCAACTGCTATTGCTGAACCTGTGCCGGCGCCAGTAGTCGCTCCAGCAGTTGCCTCAGCCGTAGCACCAACGGTAACTGCTTCGGCTCAACCAGTGCTCAATGGAGAACCGCAGCGACGTGGAACTATCGACTTTGGCATTTTGGTTTTGCGCCTATTTTTTGGTGCATGGCTCATTCTTAAGTCAGTTACTGTATTTTTTGCCATGGGATCCCATGGTGGAATCAACGCACTCCAAGAACAATTTGATGCCTATCCTTATGCCAGCACCTTAGCGGTAGCTATTCCAGCGCTTGAGCTTGCAGCAGGTGTGTTCTTAGTCTTCGGATTGCTTACTCCGGTAGCGTCCGCGTTAGCGATCATTGCCACTTCATTCATGGCACTTCACGGTATTACCCAAGCCGGCGGACTTGATATTTTTGATCATGAAAGCTCAGTGTGGTTTGCCGTATTCCTCCTGATTATTGCGGTTGTTTTGCAATTTACAGGGCCAGGCAAATACTCCTTTGACATTTCTCGCACGTGGGCGATTCGGCCACTTGCTTCCTCGTGGGTATTTGTAGTCGTAGCAGTCGCAGCTGCAGGCGCGCTGTGGTGGTTTGGGGCAGCAGTTAACCCATTCGCATAGTTTTATCGCAACAAGATAGTCAAAGGCCCTGGTCCCCTCTGGAATTAGAGCGGACCAGGGCCTTTAACTCAGGGTTAGTCTAATTGACGTACGGCGCCTTTGTCTGCGGATGTTGCCATGGATGCGTATGCGCGCAATGCCTTGGATACAGGTCGATTGCGGTTCGTTGGGGTCCATGGTTTTTCACGTTCCAACATAGCTGCACGACGCTGTTCGATCACGGTATCGTCAACATCTAGATTGAGGCTGCGGTTCCTGATATCGATGGTGATTGTATCGCCGTTTTCCACCAGTCCAATGAGGCCGCCATGTGCAGCTTCTGGAGAGATATGGCCAATGGAAAGTCCAGAAGTACCACCAGAGAATCGGCCATCGGTGATCAGCGCACAAGCTTTTCCTAAACCTGCACCCTTTAGGAAGGACGTGGGGTGGAGCATCTCTTGCATACCGGGACCACCAGCTGGTCCCTCATATCGAATCACGACAACATCACCTGGTTGAACCTGCTTGTCTAGGATGATCGACACGGCCTCTTCTTGGCTTTCCACGACGCGTGCTGGGCCGGAGAAAGTCCAAATCGATTCGTCAACGCCGGCAGCTTTTACAACGGCTCCGTCAGGAGCAAGGTTGCCGCGCAGAATAACTAGGCCACCATCGGCCGAGTATGCGTGGTCAACGTCGTGAATACACCCATGGGCTTGATCCGTGTCGAGCGAATCCCATCGATTTGATTGAGAAAATGGCTCGGTCGTGCGGACGCCGCCTGGCGCTGCGTGGAAGAGCTCGATGGCCTTGTCTGTTGCCTTTCCACCACGGATATCCCAGTCATCAAGCCATGAATCCATTTCCTTGTACAGTACGGTGTGCACATCTTTTTCTAGGAGATTGCGTCGGCGTAATTCTCCCAAAATTGCAGGTATTCCTCCTGCGCGATGGACATCTTCGATGTGGTAATTGCCGTTGGGTGCGACTTTAGAAAGGCATGGGATTCGGTGAGAAAGCGCATCGATGTCGGAGAGATCAAAGTCAATCTCTCCTTCTTGGGCGGCTGCTAGGGTATGCAACACTGTGTTTGTGGATCCGCCCATCGCCATATCAAGTGCCATTGCGTTGATAAAGGCCTTTTTTGTTGCAATGTTTCGCGGTAGAACGGACTCGTTTTCGTCTTCGTAGTAGCGCTGGCATAGGTCGACGATTAGTTTTCCGGCTGTCTCAAAAAGCTCTCGACGTGCGGTGTGCGTTGCTAGGGTAGTGCCATTTCCTGGCAATGACAGTCCTAGAGCTTCCGTCAAGCAGTTCATTGAGTTGGCGGTAAACATTCCTGAGCAAGAACCGCAGGTGGGACATGCAGATTGCTCGATGGATAACAATTGATCGTCATTCACGCTGTCTTTGGCTGATGCGGTGATTGCGGTGATCAAATCCGTGGGGGCATGGGCTATGCCGTCTGCTACAACTGCTTTGCCGGCTTCCATTGGTCCGCCGGAGACGAAAACGGCTGGAATGTTTAATCGCAAAGCAGCATTGAGCATGCCCGGCGTGATTTTGTCGCAGTTTGAGATACAGACCATGGCGTCAGCTGTGTGGGCATTCACCATGTATTCAACGGAGTCTGCGATGATTTCGCGAGAAGGAAGCGAATAGAGCATTCCGCCGTGTCCCATAGCGATGCCATCGTCAACTGCGATGGTGTTGAATTCTTTGGGAACGCCTCCTGCGGCACGAACCGCCTCGGCAACGATGTCTCCTACGTTTTTAAGGTGCACGTGACCAGGAACGAATTGGGTATAGGAGTTCACAATAGCCACAATGGGCTTGCCAAACTCATTGTCTTTGGTGCCAGTAGCTCGCCATAGGGCGCGGGCTCCAGCGGCGTTGCGGCCAACAGTGGTTACTCGTGAACGAAGTGGAAACATGATTTCTCGATCCTGTGAAACAGATTCATAGCAGTGCAAACTTCGACGGAAAGCGCAGGCGGGGTGGTGAGACTTTTCGTTGAAGATAATGGTGAAGCGTAGGGTGACATGCTTCTGCTTTAGGAGGATACCGCCAAGTGGCAACGGGGTACCCCTATCCAGTGAGTAAATCTTACTGGATAGGAAATAATGTCCCATAATCGTGAGGTTTTTGGTGCCGGATTGAGAACGGTGTGGCCGCCGTCCCACTGAGACGGCGGGCACTACTAGTGGTTAAAGCGTGAAGTTATTTATTCTCTGCTTGGCGCTGTTCATATTGCTCTTTCGTAAGCATTTCCTGATATCCATCGCGGTGAACGATCACAATTTTTTCATCTGCCGCCATTTTTCCTTGCGTCAGTGCATCGGGAATTCGGCCACGGGACGCAATTTCAAGTTGTGGGAGAGAATTAAAAGATACAGCTGGGAGGGGAAAGGATTTGCCATCATTGGTGTGCAAAATTGTCTTTGCCCCTTTAAAGCTCAGTCCCTGAATTTCTTCCCACCGAGCTGCTTTGGTTGCGGCGGCAAGGTAACGAGCTTCGATTCCTGATTCAGACACGGTGGTGGAAGATCGAAGTACCCACAGGATGAAAACCAGTGGGACGATCGGTAGCCAAAATAAAAGCGCTGGGCGTGCGCCGATCACCAGCAACATGATGGCAAGCATGACTCCAGCTGCTAAGAGATGGGTTCGTTCGGGGCGAAACACTACGGTCGTGTCTGAATTCATAATCTGTAATCCTAATGCATGTGTTCTAGGAAGGGATTGGTGGACGTGAGCTGCACCATATGGGGGTAAAATGGTCAAACTCTGTCAAATCTCAAAAAGGCTGGTGTATCGTCTCGTGTCATGAACATTATTCGACTTGTAGTGATTACCACTCGGCGCTTGCCGTAGCGGCTACAAGTCGTTTCCGAAAAGCGCCCTCGACAGCACCACACATGCTGACCGGGGGCTTTCCTTATATCGGGCCACCATACTTGATAGATAACTTGACGGAAATAGCAATAGTGTTCACAGGTCATGAGGACTTGGCTGTAGAAAGTAAACCTTGGCTTTCGTTCGGCAGAAGTACTAATTCGACCATTGGATAACATCCCGTCGCGGGAGGCCACATGTTGCAACATGTCAGTCCCCGCAATTACTACAAGGAGCTTGATGTCGTGGCAGCCTCCACTCAGCCCAATCAGCCCACACCAGCGACGTTAGCCCGACGTGCGCAGGTATTAAAGCCGGAACGAATGACCGGTGCAGACGCAATTGTGCGATCGTTGGAAGAACTCGGAATCGATATGGTCTTTGGTCTTCCGGGCGGCGCTGTATTGCCTCTTTATGACTCGTTGTATGCATCGACCAAATTGCGCCATGTTCTTGTGCGTCATGAACAAGGCGCAGGTCATGCCGCAACTGGATATGCACAAGCTACTGGAAAAGTAGGCGTGTGCATCGCAACGTCGGGCCCAGGTGCAACGAACCTTGTAACGCCTATCGCGGATGCGCACTTGGATTCGGTGCCACTTGTTGCTATCACTGGACAGGTCGGACGTTCCCTCTTGGGGTCAGATGCTTTCCAAGAAGCCGATATCCGTGGTATCACGATGCCGGTTACTAAGCACAACTTTATGGTTACGGATGTCAACATGATTCCGCAGGCGATCGCGGAGGCATTTTATCTGGCGGCTTCCGGTCGGCCAGGGCCGGTGCTTGTCGACGTTCCCAAGGACATTCAGCAGGCTGAGATCGACTTCCATTGGCCTCCAACCATTGATTTGCCCGGTTATCGTCCGGTGACTACTCCGCATAGTCGACCTGTTGAACAAGCAGCCAAGATGATTTCACAAGCGCGTAGGCCTGTTCTATATGTCGGTGGTGGCGTTATTAAGGCGAATGCTTCTCAAGAACTTCAAGCATTTGCTGAACATACCGGAATTCCAGTTGTCACTACGTTAATGGCATTGGGTGCATTCCCTGGCTCGCATGAACTCAATATGGGTATGCCTGGAATGCACGGAACCGTTCCGGCGGTGGGAGCTTTGCAAAAGAGTGATCTTCTCATCACTATCGGTGCGCGTTTCGACGATCGTGTCACGGGTGCACTGGCATCATTTGCCCCTGATGCAAAAGTTATTCACGCCGATATTGATCCTGCGGAAATCGGTAAGATCAGAGCAGTTGACGTTCCTATCGTTGGTGACGCTCAAGAGGTTTTGACCGCGTTGCTTGATGTCTACAAAGACTTGGATTTGCCACAGCCGCGACATGAGCGTTGGCTGCGATACCTCAATGGATTGAAGAGTAATTACCCGCGTGGCTGGGAAAAATCTAACGATGGCATGATCGAGCCGCAGGCGGTTATTCGGGCGCTCGCTAAAACCGTTGGTACTGATGCGATCTATGCTGCTGGTGTTGGACAACATCAAATGTGGTCTGCACAGTTCCTCGACTTTGAAAAGCCGCGTACGTGGCTCAACTCGGGTGGTTTGGGAACGATGGGATATTCGGTTCCTGCCGCATTGGGTGCCAAGGCGGGGTGCCCTGATAAAGAGGTATGGGCAATCGATGGTGATGGTTGCTTCCAGATGACTAATCAAGAGCTTGCGACGGCAGCTGTGGAGGGCATGCCGATTAAAGTAGCTCTTATTAATAACGGCAATCTAGGCATGGTGCGTCAGTGGCAAACGCTCTTTTATGACGGTAACTATTCAAATACCAAGCTCCGCAATCAGGGGCAGTATATGCCGGACTTTGTGATGTTAGCGGAATCTATGGGTTGTGCAGCCTTCCGGGTGACGGAAGAGGCTGACATTGTTCCGACGATTGAAAAAGCACGAGCGATTAACGATCGTCCCGTGGTTATTGATTTTATCGTGGGTGAAGATGCACAAGTGTGGCCAATGGTTGCTGCTGGGCATTCCAATTCTGATATTGAATATGCTCATGGGCTCCGTCCGCTTTTCGACGGAGAAAGCTCTGCTGCCGAGGCACCAGAGGATATCGACGATGTTATTGATGAGGCAACGCTTCTCGCACTCGAGGCGCAACAACGTCACCTAGAACCTAAAGAAAATATCTAGAAAAGGAGCACTGTGATGCAACAGCAAGAAACGTTTCGGCACATCCTCAGTGTTCTGGTTCAGGATGTTGATGGCATTATCTCTCGTGTATCTGCAATGTTTACGCGACGTAGTTTTAGTCTTGTTTCCTTCGTGTCTGGCAAGACTGAAATGCATGGAATCAACAGAATCACCATTGTTGTGGATGCAAGTACGCAAGATATTGAGCAGATCACCAAGCAGCTCAATAAGTTGATTCCAGTGTTAAAAGTGGTGCGCCTTGATGAGGACGTTACTGTAGCGCGTGCATTGATGCTGGTGAAAGTGTCGGCCGATGCGTCTAATCGTCCCCAGGTTGTTGATGCTGCCAAAATTTTCCGTGCACATGTTGTCGACGTCGCCCCAGATTCGGTGGTTATTGAGGCAACAGGCAATAAAGGTAAGCTGCGCGCATTGCTTGACGTCTTGGAGCCTTTTGGAATCAGGGAATTGATCTCTTCTGGTCAGATCGCACTAAACCGAGGATCAAAGACTATGGCGCCGCAAAGTTCACGTTCCTAGGGCACTCAAAAATCTAAAAAATTCACAAATATCATCATTTAATGAGATAAAAACGCAAAAATATCTCAATATGTGATGTAAAGGGCAGACGCCCACAACATACGAAAGGAATCCATTCTTATGGCTATCGAACTTCTATATGATGCTGATGCGGATCTGTCGATCATCCAGGGGCGCAAAGTTGCTGTGATCGGTTATGGTTCCCAAGGGCATGCTCATGCCCAGTGTCTGCGCGATTCTGGTGTTGAGGTTGTTATCGGTTTGCGCGACGGCTCTAAGTCTGCGGAAAAGGCACAGGAGGCAGGTTTTGAGGTTAAGTCAAATGCTGATGCCGCTGCGTGGGCAGATGTCATCATGTTGCTCGCTCCAGATACCTCGCAGGCAGAGATCTTTGCGCGTGACATTGAACCAAATTTGAAGGATGGCGATGCACTGCTGTTCGGACATGGTCTGAACATCCACTTCGAGCTGATCAAGCCTGCTGCCAATATTACTGTTGGCATGGTCGCTCCCAAGGGGCCAGGCCATTTGGTTCGTCGTCAATTCGTTGACGGCAAGGGTGTGCCATGTCTGATTGCCGTCGCTCAGGATCCAAAGGGTGAGGGCAAGGATCTTGCGTTGTCGTATGCTGCTGCTATTGGTGGTGCACGTGCGGGTGTTATTCCTACTACCTTCCGTGAGGAAACCGAAACTGACTTGTTTGGTGAGCAAGTTGTCCTTTGTGGTGGCCTTGAGCACCTCATGATGAAGGGCTTTGAGGTTTTGACTGAAGCTGGTTATGCGCCCGAGATGGCATACTTTGAGGTTCTTCATGAGATGAAGCTCATTGTTGACCTCATCTGGGAGGGTGGCATTGAGAACATGAACTACTCGATTTCGGAGACTGCCGAGTTGGGTGGTTATGTTGCTGGTCCTCGCATTATCACTCCTGAGGTCAAGGAGAATATGAGGGCTGTGTTGGCTGATATTCAGTCGGGCAAGTTTGTCCGTGACATGGTTGCTGATGTTGAAGCTGGTCAGCCCGAGCTCAAGCGTTATCGTGAAGAGATCGCCGCGCATCCAATCGAGGCTACGGGATCGAAACTGCGTGACCTGATGAGCTGGGTAAAGAACCCGCTCGATGAGACTGCCTAGTTTTGGATTTTAGTGGTTAAGGGCCTCGCCTCAGTTGTGAGCTGGGGTAAGGCCCTTAATTTATGTTGGGCTTGCGGGGTAGGGGGCATCAGTACACTTATTTTCAATAATGTGCCATAAATGAAAATATGGGCTATGCTGCACGGTATGAGCAACCATCACCATGACCACCATGATCATCACCACGGAGCATTGTCGAGTAGCCGTGCTTTGTTGTCGGTTGCCGGCCTTACATTCGCCTTCTTCCTTGTTGAGCTCGTCGGTGGTGCACTGGCCAAGTCTTTGGCTTTGATGTCTGATGCCCTGCATATGCTGTCAGACTCCACGGGGCTTATCATTGCTTTGTTCGCGGTGATGATGGGGCGGCGGAAGGCAACGTCGCAAGCTACCTACGGCTATAAGCGTGCCGAGGTACTGGCTGCCTTAGTGAATGCGTTGTCGGTGACTTTTATTACGGCCTGGATTGTTGTCGAGGCGGTTCGTCGTCTTTCATCGCATACGGTGATTGATACGGGAATGACGTTGGTTATTGCGTTTATCGGATTGCTATTCAACATTGTCGGTGCAGTAGTACTTCATGGGCATAGCCATGGAAGTGTCAATGTTAAAGGCGCTTATCTTCATATTTTGGTGGACTTGGGAGGCTCGGTCGCTGTCATCGTTTCGTCGTTGCTGATCATGGCTACCGGCTGGATGTGGTGCGACACGGCGGTATCGGTAGTACTTGCTGTGGTAATTCTGCCGCGCTCGCTGGCATTAGTTCGCTCGACATTAGGCATCTTGATGGAGCGGGTGCCACAAGCGGTAGACATTGAGTCTATCTGTACTGAGATCTCAAATATTGATGGGGTGCGCGGTGTTCATGATGTGCATGTGTGGTCGATCGATGGACAGCAAATCATAGCAACGAGCCATGTTGTGCTTGATGAATACGCAGATATTAAGGATTGTTCGGTTTTAGATCGAGTGCATGAAGTATTCCACCATGCGGGCGTTGACCATGCCACGATCCAGTTAGAGCATGATGAACATGTGAGTCATGAGCAACCATGCCAGCATTAGTGTGAGGGGAACCAAACACCTGTGAGCGAGATTCCGCGTTAGTATCAAAGGCATGGGTTTTTCTACTCCAAGCTACGACCTGATTTATCTGTTCAACCGGATCAATCGAGGCGATTTGCAACTTCCGGATTTCCAGCGCGAATATCGCTGGGATGTCGATAGAATTCGTGCGCTGCTCGTTACTGTTTTGCGCGGATACCCTATGGGCTCGATTATGGCCTTGGATACCCGTGGGGAAGAGATGCGGTTTAGACCGCGGCCATTGTTTGGTGCCCCAGATACTGGAATGGCACCTGGACTTTTGCTTCTCGACGGCCAACAGCGCCTGACAACGCTGTACCAATGCCTTACCGGCGACGGCTTGGTGGAGTCAGTTGATTTTAGAAATAAAAAGATCAAACGACGTTTCTTCGTAGATATTCAAAAGGCTGTATCGGCTGAGGTAATGCCTGATGAGGCTGTTATTTCTGTAGACCAGCACGGTGAGGTGAAATCACACTTTGCCAAAAATGACATTCCCCGGTTAGCAACTGAAGAGGACATGTTGCGTCACCAGTGCATTCCGGTGTCATCGCTTTTGCAGAACCGAGGAACGGATATGCTGTTCGATCTGGCTCAAAATGCTGAACCAGACGCACGCGAACGTATTAAAAACTTCCATAACACCGTCCTCAAGCCTGTAGTGCGATATTCAGTGCCAATGGTTCGACTGGATCGTGAAACTGCTCAAGAAGGTATTGGTTCAATCTTCGCAGCTGCAAACTCCAGTGGGCTGCAGATGGATGTCTTCGAACTACTCACATCGCTTTTTGCTGCACAAGACCCTGACTTTGATTTCCGTGCAGACTGGCACAAGACCGAAGCGGTACTCAGGCAGTTCCCAGCACTCGATGAGATCGGCCAGACCGATTTCCTTACCGCAGTGGCTTTGTATGTAACCGCAGTACAAGGCCACGCTAGTGGTCATCGTGAAGACATTCTTAAGCTGAGCGTCGCTGATTATCGCGAAGCAGCACCCCTAATCCGTGCAGCTTTCCATGAAGCGGCCCACTACATGCGCGAGCGTTGCATCATGAGCATCAAACAGGTGCCTTATAGCGCACAGCTCATCCCACTTACCGTAATCATCGCGTTACTAGCGCGTGATCCGAAAAATATGTCGCATAAAGATAGCTGGGATCGTTTGAACCAGTGGTTCTGGTGCGGCGTATTCGGCGAACTTTATGGATCTCCAGCGTTGGCAGTCCGAATGGGAGTAGACGTAGATGAGGTCACCCGTTGGATCGATGATGCCAACAACCCGAGCCCGAGCGTCGAAAAGCCAAAGTCAATCCGAGACGCTCGATTCGTTGAATCCCGACTTCTTAGTGCCGGTCCAGAATCCGGACTGTATAAAGGCATTTATGCGCTGCTGATGGGACGTGGTGCCCGGGACTTCCGTACCGGTATGGAATTTGATCACATGAACTTTGAACAGCTAGGAGTTCACTTCCGACCAGTATTCCCAGAAAGCTGGTGCGAAGAACACGGAATCAATCCAGTACTGAGCTCATCGGTACTCAACCGCACCCCGATGGGGCGCCGCACGCACGTCATGGTCGAGGGTGCTTCGCCAGCACGCTACCTGGTTCGCCTACAGTCAAAGTCACTCATGGATGATGCAGAGTTCGACCAAGTTCTCGCCACTCACTTGGCAGATCCGCATGCACTGTTTGCCGGACAGGCAGAGGAATTTTTCAGCGACCGTCGCAATAAATTCCTTACCATGATCGAAGAAGCCATGGGCACCGCCGCAATCCGTGACGTCGACGAAGGCGATCTCACCGCCGGCGAGGAAGGGCCACTAGCCTTTGAAAAGTAAGGTATCACGGACTTGGATAGCCACAGTTGCCGTTATTACAGGTGTGGCTATTGCCATGGGAACAAGCGGATGTACCGTGGATACCTCGCGCCGGGATAAAGTGCGAATGGCTTTGCCTCACGCCGAGCTTGAGCAAGCACGGATGGATAATCTCACGCGTCACGTTGCCCAAAATTTTCCACGGGAGCCGCAGGTGGTGGGTGAACCCAATGATTCAGGTGTTGCGGTTTCGCAGTTGTTGTTCGAAAAGTCGGATACGGTGGTGGTCTCAGACCGAGAGATTCATCACCAGCTGCGGGCGGCGTCGATAGCTGTGGTCGCTCATGCGCCGATGCTTCTTATGGACGATACTGATCGTGATGCGGTTCAAGCAGAAATCGGTCGGCTGGGTGCTCGCTATATTTTGGCCATTGGTGATGTGGGCCTACCTAAGACCACTGGGAACGTTAAAGTCATTCCAGATTCTGGTTCGTTGACAGCTTTGGGAAAGCTCACGTCTTTACAGTTTCGCACCCAGCGTATCGACGCCTCCAATGCGCTTTCCGCTGTCTCTCGGTTGGATGGGACGCATCCCACGTGGTTGTTGACTAATCGGCAAGAAAAAGTGCAGGCGAGTCCAAGTGATGCGGAAGTATCAGCTTTTCCAGTACAGTCGAGGCGCGATGCTGGTGCAGCTCCTCAAGTGATCGCTACTCAGGAATCTGGCGTGGCCGCAGTTGCTACTGCGCGTTCTTATGGTGCATCGGTGACCGTCATGCGTTTTCCGGATCCGCGGCTTAGCGTGGAATCAATGCGAGCGGTCGCTGGGCTTTCTGATCAGCCGCTCCTTGCTTTGGGCTCACAGTTTGGAACGTCACAGCAGCTCAGTGAAAGAATCGAGTTGGGTGAACGTGCGCCGTTAGCACTTCCGAATAAGACCGGTCTTGTTTTTGCTCTGCGTACGTTAAGGGCACGATATCTTAATGATTCCGATGTATCTGAGCGTGCGGACATTCCTTATGGGGCGAATTATGTGCGTACCATTGCGCATCCGTTGTCTTCGCAAGATCAACAGCACTGGAAAGCATGGGT
The DNA here is from genome assembly GCF_902702935.1 of Corynebacterium rouxii. Lineage (NCBI taxonomy): Bacteria > Bacillati > Actinomycetota > Actinomycetes > Mycobacteriales > Corynebacteriaceae > Corynebacterium > Corynebacterium rouxii. The sequence continues at coordinate 1,047,959 of NZ_LR738855.1, forward strand.
CGATGCAATCAACGCACAAGATGGATTTGTCTTTATCGAAATTGATGTGGCTCATCGTGATGCTGATGAGATTCTTGATTCGGTCGAGGAGATCGTTTCTCAATCATCAGTTGGGGTGATTTTGAGGAATGCAGCTCAGGTTTGTGACCGATCTCCTCAATCGCGTCAAAAAATTGCAGATCGCCTCATGTATTGGAATAGCGAAGTTATTAAGAGCAATAGCGATCAGCGGGGCGTGGTTCTTGAAGGCCTAGATGCCATCCGCGGCCGTGTGTGTGGAATTTCTCCTCAAGAGCTTATGGGTTTGGGATTGGCAATTTTACCTGCTCGTGGAGAACATTTAGGTGAGGACGCGACTGTGACCGGTCAGTTATATCGGGATGATTGGTTCGTCGCTGAACGTGAATCATTCCAGCCCACTGGGACGTTAAGGTCCCCCCGACTTGGGTTAATAATTCGCGACTAACTGCATTATTTGCCCTAATTCTGTCATGCACTAGGTGAGTTTCCGCAGTCTCGTTTACACTGTGTTGCAGTCGCGCGCCGGTGAGCAGGCGCGGACCCATTGCTATCTGACGCGGTCGTGCCAGATAGGGGTGGACATGCGGATAATTTCCAGGAGAATATCGTGAGCCAGAATGGCCGTCCTGTCGTCCTAATTGCAGACAAACTCGCGCAGTCAACTGTTGATGCGCTCGGAGATGCCGTGGAGGTGCGCTGGGTCGATGGCCCAAATCGCACAGAGCTGCTTGCAGCGGTTCCAGAGGCTGACGCGCTTCTCGTTCGTTCCGCTACCACCGTAGATAAAGAAGTCCTCAATGCGGCGACCAACCTTAAGATTGTCGGTCGCGCTGGTGTTGGCTTGGACAACGTCGATATTGCCACCGCGACTGATAAAGGTGTGATGGTGGCAAATGCCCCAACCTCGAATATTCATTCTGCGTGTGAGCATGCTATTTCGTTGCTGCTTTCTACTGCACGTCAGATTCCTGCAGCAGATAAAACGCTTCGTGATGGTGAATGGAAGCGTTCTTCGTTCAAGGGTGTGGAAATTTTTGGCAAGACCGTTGGTATTGTCGGATTTGGCCACATTGGTCAGCTGTTTGCACAGCGCCTTGCCGCATTTGAAACCACGATCATTGCGTACGATCCTTACGCTAATCCAACGCGTGCTGCGCAGCTGGGCGTAGAGCTCGTGGAACTAGAAACGCTCATGCAGCGTGCGGATTTTGTCACCATCCACTTGCCTAAGACTGCAGAAACTGCTGGCATGTTCAATGCTGAGTTGTTGGCCAAATCCAAACAGGGGCAGATTATTATCAATGCGGCACGTGGCGGGCTTGTCGACGAGCAAGCGCTCGCCGATGCTATTGACGCTGGCCGCATTCGTGGCGCTGGTTTCGATGTTTTTGCAACCGAACCATGCACAGATTCGCCACTGTTTAACCGCCCAGAGGTCGTGGTTACTCCACATTTGGGTGCGTCTACTGTTGAGGCCCAAGATCGTGCTGGTACGGATGTTGCCGCATCTGTTCTCAAAGCATTGGCTGGCGAGTTTGTTCCAGATGCAGTGAATGTCTCGGGTGGACGCGTTGGTGAAGAGGTCGCTTTGTGGCTTGATTTGGCTCGCAAGCTTGGTGTGGTTGCTGGCAAGCTCTTGGATAAGGCTCCAGTAGCTGTTGAAGTTGAGGCTCGTGGCGAGCTATCGACGGAAAGCATCGATGTCCTAGGTCTGTCGGCACTGCGTGGCGTATTCTCTTCGTTTATTGAAGAACCAGTTACGTTTGTCAATGCCCCGCGTATTGCAGAAGAGCGTGGCGTAAAGCTGGATGTTACTACTGCGTCCGAATCCCTTACGCACCGTTCTGTGCTTGAGGTCTGTGTGATTGGAGCCGACGGTTCCAAGGAATCCGTCATTGGTGCTTTGACCGGTCTAAATCATGTGGAAAAGATCGTCCGCATTAACAAGCGTGGTTTGGACCTTCGCGCTCAAGGATTCAACGTGTACTTCCAGTACACCGATACTCCCGGTGCTCTAGGCAAGGTTGGCACGGCACTAGGCGCTCAGGGGTTCAATATTGATGCGGCTGCTTTGTCTCAGGATTCTGAAGGCGATGGTGCCACGTTGGTGCTTCGTGTTGATAAACCTGTTCCGGATGCATTGGTCGAAGAGATCGCTGCCGGAATTGGTGCAGAGGCATTTGCTGTCGACTTTGATGCCTAATTTATAATCCGATTTTAACGGATCTTTCCCTCTGAAAGTAGCGGGGAAAGGTCCGTTTGCGCTTTGGCGTTAGTTTTTGGGATCGGTCTGCTACACTCAAGTGCAAAGTTCACATAGTGGGAAGTGAGGTTCCATAATATGAAACTGGCCGTTATTGGTGGCGATGGTATTGGCCCAGAAGTTACCGCTGAAGCGCTTAAAATACTCCGCGTGATACGTGATGACATTGAAGTCACCGATTATGACCTCGGCGCACGCCGTTACCTACGCAACGGTGAACTTCTCACGGATGACGATCTGAAATCCCTGCGCGAACACGATGCGATTTTGCTCGGCGCAATTGGCGCGCCGGGTGAGGTGCCTCCTGGAGTCTTGGAACGTGGATTGCTTCTCAAGATGCGCTTTGCGCTGGATCACCATGTAAATCTGCGCCCTTCCAAGCTATATCCCACGGCGACCTCGCCGCTGGCTAATCCTGGGGATATTGATTTTGTGGTGGTTCGTGAGGGTACCGAAGGACTGTATTGCGGTAATGGCGGTACCTTGCGTGAGGGCACGCCGCATGAGGTGGCATCTGAGGTTTCGCAGAATACTCGCTATGGGGTGGAGCGAGTAGTGCGTGATGCATTTGAGCGGGCTCAAAACCGTAAGAAGCATCTCACGCTTGTGCATAAGACTAACGTCCTAGTCAATGCTGGTGGTTTGTGGCAGCGTACAGTCAACGAGGTTGCTGCCGAGTATCCAGAGGTTACGGTGGATTATAACCATATCGATGCAGCCACTATTTATATGGTTACAGATCCAAGCCGCTATGACGTGATCGTGACGGATAATCTGTTTGGAGATATCCTGACCGACCTTGCAGGTGCGGTAACAGGAGGTATCGGTTTGGCGGCATCGGGCAATATCGATGCTACTGGCATGAATCCTTCGATGTTTGAACCTGTTCACGGTTCGGCCCCAGATATTGCAGGCCAAGGAATTGCTGATCCTACGGCGGCTATCTTGTCGGCGGCTATGTTGCTTCGTCATATGGGCGATGAGTCCAATGCCCAGCGGATTGAGGCGGCAGTAACTCATGATGTTGCACAGCGGGTTGCTGGACCGGTGAAGACGGTCGAAGTAGGAGATCGAATCGCTGCCGCGTTGCAAGGTAGCAGCCACGCGTGAGTTAAATCACTTGTATGATGGCGATGTATGACCATCGAACTCGAGGAGATCTCGGGCTTCCTGAGGTGTCAGGAACCCTTTAGCCAACTCGATCCACAACACATCAGCCACGTTGTGTCTACTGCTACCATGCGTTATGCACCTCGAGGCACAGTTGTAGTCGCCCCGAAAGAATCCAATGATTACTGCTTTGTGATTCGCAGTGGGGCAGTAGATATTTCTAGCGAGGACGATTCGGATTCGGCGACGGTTTTGTTGGATCGTCGCGAAGCGGGACGGTGTTTTGGCTATTCCACGATCCTTGGGGATAACGCCAGTAGATATCGCATTGAGGTAGTAGAAGATGCGTTGCTTTTAGCGATTCACCGTGATGCATTCCTTGACGTGTGCCATGCAAACCCACAGTTTCGCGACTTCTTCTCCCATCAATCTCGCCGCATGCGTAAGGCTGCTCAAGAATTGGCTCATCGGGCGACGTCGAAAATGCTAGCTACCCCGTGCGCTGAGTTTATGTCGCGTGAGCTGGCTGTGGTTTCCGCGTCTGATTCGCTTTACGACGTCGCGCATGCAATGGATGCCAGCGCAGTCTCGGCGGCCATTGTGGTTCGCAACGCCACTGTGGTGGGCATAGTTACGGACCGAGATTTTCGTTCCAAGGTAGTTGGAAAAGCGCTTTCGGTTGAGAATCCAGTCAGCGAGGTAATGTCTCAAGAACCCGTAGTTGTCTATCCCGATACGCCTGCAAGTCATGCTCTTTTGTTGATGACGGAGCATGGATTTCATCATTTGCCGGTTGTAGAAGAATCGACGCATGCGGCAGTTGGAATGGTGGAGTCGCGCTCTGTTATGCGCTTGCTCAAAAATGATCCATTGTTTTTGGGGCGGGATGTAGCACGGGCACAAACTGCCGATGAGTTGACGCGCGTGCGTTCAAGTTCTGTGCTTACTGCCGCGCAGCTAGCTCAACGTGGTGCGCCGGCTCAAGAAGTCAGTGCCTTGCTAAGCGTGACGGCAGATTCAATTGCTCAACGGCTATGTCAGTTGGCGGAGCAACGCCTTGGTCCTCCGCCAGTTCCATACGCATTCGTGGTGGTGGGATCTCACGGGCGTAAAGAATTAGGATTTGTTTCCGATCAAGATAATGCACTTGTTATCAGCGACGATTTCCGAGCTGATAGGCATTCTGATTATTTTTCTCAGCTTGGAACTTTGCTGTGCGACGAGCTGAACCAAACTGGTCAGGTGCACTGCCCAGGGGAGATGATGGTGAGCAATCCGCGCTGGCGGTTGACTCATTCGCAGTGGCGTGAGTCGTTACGCGGCTGGATTACTGCGCCGGAGCCTGATGCATTGATGTATGCCCAGACCTTTTTTGATATGCGTAGTGTGTTTGGTGATCACGGAATGGTACGCAGCGTGCACGACGATAGTATTGCTGCGGCGCACGACTCACGACGGCTGCATGCACATCTTGCAGCTGTAGCGTCACGACGCGAACCTCCGTTGGGGTTTTCCGCGGTTTTGTATTGCAGCGTGGTGGGGAATATGCGCACACTCTCGATATTAAAAAAGGTGGAATTTACGCGATCGTTCAGCTCGCCCGGCTTTATTCACTTGTAGTTGGGTCCACAGCGTTGAGTACGCGTGCGCGACTCGGTGAAGCTGCTCAAGGGGGAGCTGTCTCGGAACGCGGTGCTCGTGATCTCGTCGACGCTTTTGATTTCCTCACAATGATTTCTCAACGTCACAACTCCGAGGCCGTGCTAGCTGGAAATGAACCGTCTTATCATCTCGATCCTGCTGGTTTATCCACAATGGATAGGGAACATCTCAAAGACGCTTTCCATATTATTAAGTCGATGCAACAAGGCTTGGGGGCTCAGTACCCGATGCAGAGTATGTGAGTGTTATGAGCTGGTTGGAAAAACTACGGAAAAGTGCATGCAAATCCCATGAGGATACGAGGCTACTGGCTGTTGATATGGAAACTACTTCCTTGGATCCACGTCGCGGAAGCATCGTTTCTATCGGCTGGATTCCAGTTGAAAATGGCGTGATCATGGTAGGGCAGGCGGGTTATCAGCTTGTTTATGATGCACAGGTACGGGAATCAGTGGGGGATTCGGCTACGGTTCACTACATAACAGATGCGATGCGAAATACAGGTGTTGCGGAGCAAGAGGCCGTCGCAAGACTCTTGGAAGTATTAGGTGATTCCCCAATGCTCGTTCACTTCGCAGCAATTGAAAAGAGGTTTTTGTCAGCAGCAATGCGCAAATATTGGGGCCGATCATTTAGTGGTCGGATTGTCGATACCTTCGAGATTGAACGCCGACACATGGAGCGTATGGGCACGTATCCTCGAGGAGAAGATCTGCGTTTGGCTCGGGTACGTCAACGCTATGGGTTACCGGCGTACACCTCACACCATGCAGCAAGTGATGCATTGGCTTGCGCGGAACTCTATTTGGCCCAACGATATAGGAGTGGATCGCATGGATAAACTGTTCCGAGTAGTGCTTGTGGGTGCAGGTTTGTATTACTTATGCACTGCAGTGTGGTGGTTGATGTCGGGGCGAAATGTTGTCATCTCGTGGCTGTATATCGGGGCGGTAGTTATTTTGGTGGTTGGGGCGTGGTTTACGCGCCGTTATCAGAAAAAGATGGTCGCACAATTTGGTGAGTTTAGAGAGTTATCTGAGCAGCAGCGGGATGCGATTCGTGAGCTCAAAGCTGATGGTCGCTTCGTAGAGGCTGTACGGAAAGTCCGCGTCTGGTACCCGAGTTTGGGGCTGGTAGAGGCTAAAAAGCTGGTAGACGAGCTTTAATCAAACCCTTATAACGTGGGTGATTGTGTGCAAAATTGCATCACCTCCACTGGCATTCGGTAGGATCGCCTCTATGCGTTTTGGACGAATTGCCACACCGGATGGAATGTGTTTCTGCGTTGTTGAGGGCGATGAGGCCCAAGCAATCTGCAAAGAAATCGAAGGAACCCCGTTTACCGAGCCTAAATTTACGGGACGTCAGTGGAAGTTGGACGAGGTGCGCTTGCTCGCACCTATGCTGCCTTCCAAAATCGTGGCCATCGGCCGAAATTATGCGGATCACGTTAAAGAGGTTTTTCAAAAGAGCGCTGAGCATCTGCCACCAACGCTGTTTTTAAAGCCTCCAACGGCTGTTGTTGGGCCAGGGGCTGCTATTCGGATTCCCGAGTTTGCCACCAAGGTGGAATTCGAGGGTGAGCTGGCCATGGTTATTGCTAAGCCTTGTAAGAATGTGAAGAAGGAAGACTGGAAGTCTGTAGTCTTAGGCTTTACTATCATCAACGATGTGTCGTCTCGTGACTTGCAGTTTGCTGATGGTCAGTGGGCGCGAGCAAAAGGCATTGATACTTTCGCGCCACTTGGTCCATGGATTGAGACGGATATCGATTCTATTGAAACCGATAATCTTCCGATCAAGGCTCACCTGACTCACGATGGAGTTACGGAAACCAAGCAGGATTCAAATTCGAATCAGATGATTATGGATCTCGGTGAGATCATCGAGTTTATTACTGCATCGTTTACATTGCTGCCGGGCGACGTCATCTGTACTGGTTCACCCGCGGGTACCGCGGCGATGGTTCCTGGCGACTTTATTGAAATCGAAATCCCAGGCATTGGCCGATTAGGTAATCCGGTAGCTAAAGCCTAGGAGTAGCGGTACTCTCTGGGGTATGTCAACTACTCATAATAGCCTCCCTGCATCCTCTGATAAGCATCATGATGAACGCGGGGAGGCTTCTTTGTATTACGACTCGCACGGTCACGTATGGTCGGGTAATCCCAACTACACACTGACGCAGCTCATTCCTGAATTGAAGATTAATCTAGGTTACAGTCTTGATATTGGTTCTGGGGAGGGAGCTGATGTCGCTTGGCTTGCCGGCCTTGGTTGGCGAGCTGTCGGTTTGGAACCATCTGACATTGCTGTTGAGCGATCGCGTGAACTCGCCTCCAATGCGACGTTCATCCAAGGGCAAGCGCCTCAAGACCTTGACCGATGCGGCGGGCCCTTCGACCTTGTCACAGGGTTTTATATTCCGGTCGCTGGTGAGAAAGTATGGCGCGATATTAGTCGTCAGGTAGCTGATGGTGGATATTTAATCTACGTCCACCACAATCTTGACGAGCTTCGCGCCAAGGGCCACCCGCTTCTTGGCCGAGACGATCTTCTTATGCCTTTCGACGCAGCGGATCTTGCTCCTAGTGATGCATGGGACATTGTGGTTCGCGAAACTCGCCATCGTGAGATCGCAGGTGGGCATGGGCACCATCACCATCTTGATGATGTTGTGGTGCTTAAGCGTCGAATGAAGTAATACCCAAGGCTTTCATGATGGTGCGAAGTTTCGCAGTTGTTTCTTCGACTTCAGCGGCCGCATCAGATTCTGCGACAATTCCTCCACCAGCCCATGCTCGTGCGGAGGTGCCGTCACCGCTTACCTCGGCACACCGAATAGACACCATGAATTCACCGTCGCCGTGGCTGTCTGCCCAGCCCACGGTTCCTGCGTAGAATCTGCGATCTCCTTCCGCAATGCTGATGAGCTCTTCGGCTGCATCTGTGGGGGTACCGCAGATGGCAGGGGTGGGGTGAGTACGCATTGCTAATTCAAGTGCAGTAAGCGATGTGTCCTTTAAGGTTCCGGCAACAGGAGTGGCAAGGTGCCACATTTCGTTGGTCTTGGTGAGTTCGGGATTAGTGGGGATGGTGAGCTTCGAGCAAAGGGGCTCTAATACGTTGCGAAGATGTTCTACAACATAAGAGTGTTCTTGTAGATCTTTATGGGAACGTCGTAGAAGTTCTGCGTTGGTAGCGTCTATGACGGCATCTGTGCTTCGAGGTGCGGAACCGGCAAGGGGATACGCCGTCACGGTTGACCCTTGTTTTTTAATGAGCACTTCTGGTGACGAGCCAACGAGCATTGCCCCTGCAAAATCTTCGCCGGCAGGGGTGAGGTCTGCAATGAAACCGTCGCGGTTGCGGGATAGATCAATCAGGCGTGCGGCGATAAGTCGTGGATCGACGGCGGGGGAGAACGTCATGTCCACTGCGCGCGCCAAGACGACCTTTTTCAAGGATGTGGACTTGATTGTATTGATTGCCGCTGCTACGCGAGCGTGATGCTCTTCGAGGGATGGGACGAGTTTGTCCACTTGGGCATTAACGATGCTGCCTGGGCCTTGTCGGTAATAGGCGTGTGGTTCTAGCGGGCCTTCTTCTCGGATGATCGAGCGAGGAACCGTAAGTGCGCAGGCGTGGTCGCGTCGAAAAGCAAGGGCGCCGACAACGAGCTCTACGCGCCCGCTACGTAAGGCTTCTACCGCTTTCCATGGGTCGGAAAACGTCTCTACGGCACCTTGGGTACGGATAGAACCGTGGCTACGAGAGAGTAAAAAATCGGGGGCAGTAGCGGGTCGATGGGCACACATGTCTTGCCAGTCTAGTGCACTAGTCTACGATGAACGTTATGTCTGATGTTCGTGTACGTTTTTGTCCATCGCCGACCGGCACGCCACATGTTGGTATGGTTCGCACCGCTTTGTTTAACTGGGCCCATGCTCGCCACACGGGGGGCAAGCTGATTTTCCGTATTGAGGATACGGATGCTGCCCGCGATAGCGAAGAGTCTTACCAGGCGATTATTGACTCTCTGAAGTGGCTCGGAATGGATTGGGACGAGGGCGTTATTGTTGGCGGCCCTCATGAGCCTTATCGCCAAAGCCAGCGTATGGACGTCTACAAGGATGTCTTGGAAAAACTGAAAGAGGCCGGCTTTGTCTACCCTGCGTACTCGACTGCTCAGGAAGTGGAGGAGCGCCACAAGGCGGCAGGCCGCGACCCCAAGCTTGGCTATGACAACTTCGACCGCACTCTGACCGATGAGCAAATTGCGGCATTTGAGGCAGAAGGCCGTCAGCCGGTATGGCGTTTGCGCATGCCAGAGCAGGATTGGAAGTGGAACGATCTTGTCCGTGGCGAGATTGAGTTCAAGAGCTCTACTCAGCCTGACTATGTTGTGGCGCGTTCCAACGGTGCACCGTTGTACACCTTGGTTAACCCCGTCGATGACGCATTGATGGGCATTACCCACGTGCTGCGTGGTGAGGATCTCCTGCCTTCTACTCCTCGTCAGTTGGCTCTTTACGAGGCTCTCAAGGCAATCGGCGTAGCCCAGCAGACCCCTGAGTTTGGCCACCTGCCGTTCGTTATGGGTGAGGGGAACAAGAAGCTTTCCAAGCGTGATCCTCAGTCCAACCTGTTTAACCACCGTGATGCCGGCATTATCCCAGAGGGCATGCTGAACTACCTTGCATTGCTGGGCTGGTCGCTTGCCGGTGAAAAAGACATCTTCTCGGTTGATGAGCTCGTAGAAAACTTCGATGTGACCAACGTCTTGGCAAACCCAGCTCGTTTCGACCAGAAGAAGCTTGAGGCGATCAACGCAGATCACATCCGTCTTCTTGAGCCCAAGGATTTCGAGCAGCGTTTGCGCGCATATCTCACCGAGTACACGGATTTCCCAGCGGATTATCCGGTAGAGAAGTTCGCAATCGCCGCCGAGTTGGTGCAAACACGCATCAAGGTGCTTGGCGACGCTTACGGTTTGCTGAGCTTCCTAGCGATCGCTGATGAGGATCTCACCTTGGATGAGAAGTCGGCGAAGAAGAATCTCAAGGAGACGGCAATTCCTGCGCTGGATGCAGGTATCGCTGCCCTTGAAGAGGTGGAGGAATGGACCACTCCTGCTATTGAAGCTGCTTTGCATAAGGCACTGATTGAGGATCTTGAGCTCAAGCCTCGCGTTGCTTTTGGTGCTCTGCGTGTTGGCATTTCTGGTCAGGCTGTGTCACCACCTTTGTTCGAGTCGATGGAGCTCTTGGGCAAGGAGTCGACGTTGACTCGTTTGCGCGCTACTCGTGCGGTTACCCCGTATCAGGTTGCTGCTGAGTAAGTTCACATCAGACATTCCCCTAGGCCACTGGCCTAGGGGATTTGTTGTTTTGGGGAAGAAAAACTGTTGCGACTATTGAATATGTTGCTTATGTGACTAATGTTAAACAAGTGATATTTGGGTATGTGGGCCTTGGTGGCCGAAGAAAAGGTGCAGTGGTGTTCGATGCGACGCGGGCGGCGTTTTTGGGGGCGGCCGTTTTTATTAGCGTGTTACTCGTTGCATCTTTCTTCAGTCCCACCCAAGGGAGAGCGGTGGAGCCGGCGCCAGCCGGGGCTCCAGCGCAGCAAGGCTCTTTGCCTAACGACGCTCTTGGTTCTATCGAACCGATCCATGATGTGGATCTGGGAGGGGCAGACCAGCAACCACCATTGCCGGCTCCGGTTGATCCTGATCCAACTTTTAATCCACAGCCACCTTTTGTGCCGGGTGAATTGCGTGAAGGCTTTGTCGATGTGGGGAATGGAAACATTCGCCGTTATCTGATTCATGTGGGAACGAACTATCGGCCACATGCCCCAGAATTAACGCCTGTGGTCTTCGGCTTTGGTGGTTGGAAAGATACCCCGGAAAAGTTTGCGGAGTACTCGCGATTTGAGCTCACCGACTTTGGTGCGAACGCCATCATTATTTACCCGGAAGGAATTGCACGTGCGTGGGAAGGTGCTCCGTATGCGGCAACTCGAGTGGGGGATGATGTTCACTTTGTGCGAACAATCCTGAATACGATTGATGCTGATTATCGAATCGATCGCGGTCGTGTTTATGCGGTGGGAATGTCTAACGGTGGCGGCATGGCGGCTTCTCTTGCGTGTCATGCCCCTGATCTCGTTGCAGGCGTTGTGGGTGTGTCAGCCGCCTATTATGAGCCTGTGGTGGCCGATTGTGTGCCCGGTGCAGTGGCAACTCTCGACATTCACGGAACGCATGATGAGGTTATTGCATATCAAGGTGGCATGCGTCACGGTGCACCATTCCTTGGTGCTGAACAGACCGTGGCGGGAGTTGCTGCCCGTAATGGCTGTGGGCCTGCATTACCGCCGCGATGGATTGAGGGCCCTGCAGAGCATTATGGGTTTGCTGGCTGTGCTGCGCCGGTGGAGCATATCCGAGTTCTGGGGCAAAAACATGTGTGGAATGGGGTTCCGCATGCCACCACGTTGGCGTGGGAGTTCTTGCATCATCAGCACAAATAAATAAAGTGCCGTTTACCAGCAGATTTGTGGGATTCTCTGCCTTATGGTTATATTAATCCCCGTTGAACAGCACGGCTCACAGAGAGCAAGCTGGTAAACAAGTGGCCTATGGTGTAATTGGCAACACTACGGTTTCTGGTACCGTCATTCTAGGTTCGAGTCCTGGTAGGCCAGCAGCGAGAAATCGCTAGCTTGAAAAAGTTCTATGCCCCGTTCGTCTAGCGGCCTAGGACGTCGGCCTCTCACGCCGGTAACACGGGTTCAAATCCCGTACGGGGTACAAATAGCCTCCACTCTTTTGGGTGGAGGCTTTTTTATGTCTAAATATTGCCCCTCGGTTGAGGCATTAGCGGGAAGCCATCAATGATGGCACCGATGGTTGCGGTGAAGTAATCGTCGGCTTCGGGGCTACTGGGGGTTTGGATTGCGGTCATTACGACCGCGTGCACGGTGGCAACAGTGAGTTCAACGCGAAGTAGTTGGTCGATCTTGTTGTGTTCGCTAGTGATGGTGTTTTGACAATTTTCGGAAAGATTGGGGCTACCTTTCCCAAGGTGAGAGGGGATCCGCTGCGTAGGAGGTTCTCTGCGGTAGCAAGGATGGCGGTTCGTCGCTGTTCTGAGCTTTCTGGCTGCAACATTTGCCGTGCTGATGCCGCAGCCTATCCGCGAGCTCTACCAATTCGGTATGGCCATGATGCCCGGCATTGTGATCGTCACCTTCATCATCCGACCGCTCATGGCACCGGCAATCGTTACTTTCCTAGGCGATTGCGCGCTGCTGCCAGCGAAGCCGGGGAAGGAGAGCCACGAGGCTTCCTCGCAGCCTGCATCTGTCTCATAGGAGATCCTTAACATGCGAAGGGGGTAATTGGTTAGGCATGATTAAAAACTAGAGGGAATGTGCCTTAGACTGAGAAAGTCTTAATCAAAAAATTTCAGCTGTTTTAGGGGAAACGAAGATGTCGCGTGCGACGTTGGGTATTCGTTCATCGTGGGTCGGATTTGTCGCGGCAGCGACCACCGCAATGGCTAGCACTATTGCTCCTGTTGTGCATGCACAAGTAGTACATCACGTGCCGGATGATGGATGCAGCGCAGTCGAGGTTGCAGTAGTTGGCGGAACAACTCAAGCAAATATTCGCGACGATCCCCATGACGTGTACAGCTTTGGCAAGGGAACCAACTTTGCGGTGAATATGACGCGGCGATTCCATAACGTCACCGCGTGGCAATTGCCTTATTACGCATCGGCAGGAATCACAGCCTCGAGCAATGACGCTGAACAAGAAGAGTTCCCGCCCTATGCAGTTTCTAAAAACCGCGGAGTTGATGCGCTTGATGCGCACCTCTCTGAGCAGGCTGTGAAGTGTCCAGATACCCAATTTGTGATCGCAGGTTTTTCCCAAGGGGCACACATCGCAGGTGATATGGCTGAGCGTATTTCCCGTGGCAAGACTAATCCCGCACTTACTCCGGAACGTGTTCTTGGCGTTTATCTTTTGGCAGACCCCGGTCGCTCGGATCTGCCCATGAACCCAGTACAAGGGCAAACGACGACGGGCAAAGGTGGTCCATTGACTGAAAATGGTGCCGTGCTGATCGAAACAAACCTCGGTCTTCCCGGTGCAGGTTCTGTGGGCATTGCAGGGCCACGCGCGGCAGGGGCATTTAGCAATCTTCCTGGAAAAGTCCGCTCAATCTGCAGTAGCGGTGATCCCGCCTGCGCGGTCCATCCCAAAGGCCTGCTGGCATCCGTGGGCAAGTGGGCAAACGATCAAAACGATTTTGAGCATGTACCTGTGGAATCAGTGCGCACGATGATGCTCAACGGCTCATTCTTTATGTCGCTTGCACCCCAGATAAGCAAGATCTTGGGGGCAATGTACGATTCGGATCCGGTTGCGCTCAAACAACACTTTGACGAGGCTTCCATGCACCCGCGCCTCACACAACCTGAACGCAACACACTGCATCTGGTTGGCGCAGAAATCGCTGGACTTATGGGGCACCTTAAACAAGAGCGCGATCAGCTAGCGGTTGGATCTAGTGATACTGGGCTCAGCAGCGGTGGACCACGCGATCGGCTTATGGCCTTGGAAAAAATTGTGCAGAAGCAAACTGGGCTTGTGGAACTTCAGCTCGCTGTTGGGTTGATGATCGTTCACCTGAGCTACACAGGGGATAGCCGTGAGGTCAGCACAGTGGGTGCGCAGCGCGCCGATGACTGGATCGATAGTGACATGACACAGTTGCTTAGCGAATACTTGAACACCCCTTCAGTGCGTGCACCCTACGTCACGCTTGGCGAACGCCATACGTTCGTTCAAAAAATGGGTTGGCCAATTTGGTGGGTTGTGAGCTCAATTTTGGGGCAACGCAATCATGCTGCCCGCGGGGTATGGGAGTTCTTCGGACTCTAGCTTGCGCGCAATGTCAAGGAGAGTTATGTCTCAACAAAAATACTGTTTTAACAGGTATAACCCTCCTACAATTAGGTCTTGTCAGGGTGATCGGATCGCTCGAACAATCCCCGCTATCTAACGGGAACACTCATTTTCATCCGAGCTAACCGGCACTGTGACGCTTGTCAGCGTTTTGTCGATCAAGCGAAAAGGAGGTTGTGTGGCAGGAATCGAACAACCAGAACATCACGGTTACCGTGTAGGTGAGTCTTCCGCCGGCACTGCCATGATTCGGGATTCCAAGCGCCAGGGATGTGCGAACCCGAAGCTAAAGAACAATATCTTCTCGGTAACTTCTCACAATTGCGCAGGAATGCTGAACTAAAAAGTGAGCCCGTCACCCGCGTACCCACAGGTATGAAGCGGATGAAGCAGCGAGATGCTGGCTTACGAGACTTCCGCTCAGAGACGCGAACTCATACTCAGTCATAGAGACGCATTCCTTGCCGCACACAACGTTGATGTACGCGATAGAGAGGAGACCTTTATCGGACACGGAGAAATAACAGGGTAAATAATGTGCCCCACGATAAACGTGGGGCCAAATTCTTATCTGACCTGTGGATTTGGTGATTTATAGAAACTCAATCTACTATCTTCTTACACCGCTTCGCACGATGTGTTTACATCATGTGAAACGTCGAACACGCCCCGTTCGTCTAGCGGCCTAGGACGTCGGCCTCTCACGCCGGTAACACGGGTTCAAATCCCGTACGGGGTACCAACAAAGCAGCCAACGAAAGTTGGCTGCTTTTCTTTTTGTTTATTCCAAAAGCACGGAATGAAAATCATTCGTCAAAATACCTGTTTACATTACAATTTATTGCATTGTTATTAAGTGGCGTTAGCCGTAGCAGGGACGTATTTTGAATACTTATTTTCAAAGAGAAACCGCCGTTGAAACCTATGGAATGACGGAGAGGAATTTTGCAACTCAACTCTCTGACTATCAAGCAAAATACTTTGCGCACGAACTTGAGCGTAGCTATGCCAATGACCACGTAGGCAAACTAGCGGGACTGTTATTTGATGCCCAAGTAGAGCCTAAACCACACCAGATCGAGGCAGCGCTATTTGCGCTTAAAGGTAACGCTACACGCGGCGTGATCCTAGCTGATGAGGTGGGTTTGGGTAAAACGATCGAAGCGGGCATCGTGATTACCCAGCATTGGGCTGAGCGTAAACGTAATATCCTGATCATTGCACCAGCGAGCCTTCGGCAACAGTGGAAACAGGAACTATACGAAAAGTTCATGATTCCGTCCGAGCTTTTAGACTCAAAGACAAAGTCTGACCTGCTTAGCGGCCAAGGTCGATGCCAAGTCCTCATCACGTCATATGAATTTGTTCAGCAAAACAAGGCTGATTTACTTCGGGTGTGGGATCTCATCGTGGCTGATGAGGCACATCGATGACGTAACTTTTATAAGGGGCGTAATCAGGCCAAAGTTGCATCTTCCGGCGGCGACATAATGGATGGTGCGAAGAAGGTTGTGCTGTTAACAGCTACGTCACTACAGAACAAACTCGAAGAAATCTACGGACTTATTTCTTTGTTTGAGCCAGACTATTTCCGCTCTCTGGATGTTTTCCGAGACCGATATGTTAAAGCGAAAAGTACATTCGCTTTACGCTTTTAGTAAATCGCAACGAGCGTTGTCTTCACAGGTGATGCGTAAACGCCTCGGTTCATCCACCTACGCAGTCGGAATTACTCTTCGCAAGACAGCTCAGCGTTTGGCAGAAGAACTAGCGATGGGTGGACGTAAATCTGGGCAGAAATTCTTCTTTGATCTCGAGGATGACCTTCTTGATGAGGACCAAGCCGCTATAGAATCTTTTGGTAGTTTTTCAGAACCAGAGGATAACTGGACAACCCCAAAGATTCGACAGAAAGTTCAGCAAGAAATCGATGAGTTAAATAAGTACGCTTTGCTAGCGGAGTCTATTCATCAAAACCAAAAGTCGCTCAAACTTGGAGAAGCCATTGAGCAGGGATTTGCGCGCTTGCGTGATATTGGTGCCCCAGAAAAAGCAATTATTTTCACTGAATACACAGATACCCAAGAATTTTTAGCAGAAACGCTTCGTAAAACTGGGTACGGTGATGGCCTCGTTTTATTTAACGGTCAAAACAATTCTCCCGAGGCCACACAGATTTACCGCGCGTGGCTTGAGAAAAATAATGGTAGTGATGTTATTACCGGTAACGTTTCAGCTGATCGCCGCAAAGCCTTGGTAGATTATTTCTGGGATGAAGGCTCAATCATGATTGCAACCGAAGCGGCTTCCGAAGGCATCAACCTTCAATTCTGTTCGATGCTCATTAACTACGATCTGCCCTGGAATCCCCAACGCGTTGAGCAGCGTATCGGTCGTATTCATCGTTTTGGGCAGAAATACGACGTAGTTATCGTTAACTTTTTTAACGAGGGCAACGCAGCCGAGGCACGTATCTTAGAGCTGCTTCAGAATAAGTTCCATTTGTTTGACAGTGTCTTCGGAGTCAGTGATGAGGTGCTGGGCCGCATCGAAAGCGGCTTTGATTTCGCTCAAGAAATCGCTGCGATTTATGACAACTACCGTACTGCTGAAGAAATCAATAAGGCATTTGAAGAACTAGAAGAAAAATATGCCGATACCGTGAGCCAAGACATGGCAGAAGCGCGCGCAGGTGTTTGACAACCTAGATCCTTCAGTTCGAGATCGTTTGAAGTCTTATGATGAGCAATCCGGTGAAGTTCTGAATAAGTTTGAACAACTTTTACTCATGCTAACGATCAATCGTCTTCAAAATATGCAGATTTTGATGGTGACGGGCGTAATTTCACGCTTAGGCAATCCCCACAAGAAGACATTGTGACCGGGCACTACCACTTTAAATCCTTGCCGAGTGAGAACTCTAAGCAATATCGATACCACAGCAAACTCGCTCAATATGTGATCGATGGCGCATTAGACTGCGACACTCCTACACGGGAGTTAGTGTTCAGCATCGGTCAATCTCACCGAGTAAGTTCTCGCATGAAACAATTAGTTGGGCAGTCTGGCACCTTGACGGTCAAAGGTCTGACTTTCACGATGAAGGCCAACGACAGCGATGTTTCAGAAAGTTATCTTTTAGCTGCGGGTGTTTCTGATAACGGTGAGACTCTTAATCAAGAAGACGTTGCAGAAATGATGGATCTAAGCGTTTCTGCGCAAAATGAAGCAGTAGCGAAGATTGACCCAGCAGGCTTTGCTAGAGCTATTGATCAGCAAAAAGCCTCGCTTGAAAAAGAGGTACAACACCGAAACTCAAGTTACTACAACCAGCAGGAAGAACTTCTCGAAAGTCAGATTCTCGATCTCGATACAGAACGCCGAAAAGAAGTTCGAGAACTGGAATATAAACGTAAAGATTTACGCAAGCAAGCAAGCCAAGCAGATGATCCAATGGACCAGCTGAGGCTAAAAAAGAAAGCTCGTGCGTTCGCTGACCAAATCGACGAGGTAGAGGCCAAATACCGAAAAGAAAAGCGAGAATTGCGCGACAATGTCGACGAATTGCTTATTCTAATTAGGCAGTCGCTACAGGGTAAACGACAGGAAAAAGAACTGTTTACTATCAGGTGGCAGGTCAAAGCTTAAAAATGATGTACAAGGAGAACAAAGTGGACCACGAACTGAACGAGATCAATGAAGTTTCGGGCAGCAGTCCAGATTTTCGTACTGAGCTAGCGGAGCAATTGGCTGAGCTTGCGCCAGAAGCAATTGCTGATGGCAAGATCGATGTAGAAAAGCTTAAGGAGCTTCTCGAGGGCGACGCCTCTGACACCAGCGAGCGCTTTGGTCTGTTCTGGCCTGGTAAGAAGCGGGCGATGCGTGCCGCGCAGACCCCAACCACTGCAACGCTCGTCCCGGACAAGGAGAACTCTAAGGATTGGGATACCACTAAGAACGTCTTTATTGAGGGCGATAACCTCGAAGTACTCAAGATTCTGCAGAAGCACTACCACGGCAAGATCAAAATGATC
This sequence comes from Corynebacterium rouxii, assembly GCF_902702935.1. NCBI lineage: Bacteria > Bacillati > Actinomycetota > Actinomycetes > Mycobacteriales > Corynebacteriaceae > Corynebacterium > Corynebacterium rouxii. Next base: position 1,066,032 of record NZ_LR738855.1, read on the forward strand.
TACATCGATCCGCCGTATAACACCGGCAAAGATTTTGTTTACCCAGATAATTACAAAGAAGGTCTTGATACTTACCTTGAGTGGTCAAAGCAGGTCAACGAAGAGGGGAAGAAGCTTTCGTCCAACTCTGAGTCTGAAGGTCGCTTTCACTCGAACTGGTTGAACATGATGTATCCCAGGTTGAAGTTGGCGCGTAATCTACTTACAGCGGATGGGGTAATGGCGGTCAGCATTGATGACGATGAGATTCCGCGATTACGCATGATTTTGGAAGAGATTTTTGGTGAGGGGAACTTTTACGCTCAAATTGTTTGGCAGAAAAAGTATTCCCCAGCAAATGATGCAAAGAAGTTTTCTGATATGCATGACTATGTCGTTCTCATCTCAAGATCAGGAAAATTCAAAAGGAATTTATTTCCGAGAACCGAAGAAAACAATAAGCCATATGTCCATGACGACGGCGATGGAAGAGGTCGGTATCGTACCGGCGACCTCTCGGTTCGAACGTATTCTGCGGCAAATGATTTTAGTATCAGTAATCCGAATACTGGTCAGGACTTTAGGCCTCCCGCTGGCCGGTGTTGGGCCTTTTCTAAAGCAAATATGGAAGTATTGCTTCGTGAAAATCGAATTTTTTGGGGAAAGACGGGAGAAGGCGCGCCTCAACTGAAACGATATCTTTCCGAGGTCCAACAGGGAACGGTGCCGACAACTTGGTGGGGGCATGAATTTGCAGGCCACACGGATGCTGCGCGCAAAGAGATACGAACTTTGTTCGGTACAACCGCCGTTTTCGATACACCAAAACCAACGTCGCTCATTTGTCGTATTCTCCAAGTAGCAACTTTACCAAAAGAGGATTCTATCGTTCTGGACTTCTTTGCTGGCTCGGGGACCACCGGTCACGCTGTTATGCTGCAAAATGTCGAGGACGGTGGCAATCGTCGCTTTATTCAAGTGCAATTGCCCGAGCCTCTTAAGCCCACTCAAACGATCGGAGAACAAGTGCTGTCGACCATCTTTGAGATCTCGATGGAGCGTACCCGAAGAGCGGGAGAAAAAATTCGGCAAGACTTCGCTGCGGAGATCGGCGAGCGCGAAAAACCGCTTGACGTTGGCTTTCGAGCTTTCAAGCTTTCAGATACTAATTTTGTTAAGTGGTGTACGGAATCAAATACGGATGTAACTAAGTTAGAACAGCATCTCTTGGACCTCCGTGGCAGTGCTGACGATAATGCTTCGGCTGACGGGCTCTTGACCGAAATTCTCATCAAGCAGGGCTATTCATTGGTCGAACAGATTCGTGAGGTTGAGATTGACGATCTGTCATACAAGGCGGTGGTCCGTGTTGATGAAGACGGAGACGAGGACACACTGGTGTTGGCTTACCTCGATGAGCACACCAAGCCAACTTTGGCGCAGCTTCGAGCCGCTATAAATACCAAGCCGGTGCAGTTCATCTTTTTGGAAGATGCCTTCCAGGGTGATGATCAGCTGAAGACTAACTTGGTGCAGATTTGTAAAACTAACGACGTTGAACTTTGGACGGCATAGGGATGTCCATGAAGTTTAAGTTTGATGCGAAACAGGAGTACCAGCTTGCCGCGATTGATTCGGTTGTAGACCTTTTTGATGGTCAGCCGAATGATGCTGGTGATTTCCTTACGACGTTCCGGTCGACGCGCGCGCTACCGGAAGTTGATGGTACGCAGGCGCTGGATTTTGATTTGAGTCAAGAAGTTGGTGCGGTCGGTAATAACTTCCTTCTCGATGAGGAGACGGTGCTTGAGAACCTGAAGGTGGTTCAGAATGCTCGAGGGCTAGAGCCTGCTCAGGCGCTCAAGGATGGACTGCAGTTTGATATTGAGATGGAGACCGGCACCGGTAAGACATATGTCTACCTGCGTACTATCTTCGAACTAGCCCAGAAGTACAACTTCACCAAGTTCGTTATCTTAGTTCCGAGTGTGGCTATCCGGGAGGGCGTGAAGACCAGCATCGATTTGATGCATGATCATTTCCGACAGCTCTATCCGGATCTGCCGTTTGACCATATGGTCTATAGCGGTAAGAATGCCGAAGAGGTGCAGTCTTTTGCGACCTCGACCAGCATCCAGATCATGATCATGACGATTGGTTCGGTTCGTGGCCGGGGCAATCACCTGATCATGAACCAGAACCGAGACAAACTCAATGGTCTGAGGCCAATCGACTTCCTCAAAGCGACCCGTCCGGTCCTGATTATGGATGAGCCGCAGAATATGGAGTCGGATCTGTCTAAGTCAGCTCTGGTGGGGATGGACCCAGCCTTTGTCCTGCGTTACAGTGCAACTCACCGCAAGACCCGTAACGTGACCTACCGCTTGGATCCGGTCGATGCGCATGAGCTTGGGTTGGTTAAGCAGATTGTGGTGGCTGAAGCGACAGAGCACGGTGGGGATGCCAAGCCGTATATCAAGTTGCTAGAGGTTAAGAGTAATCCTTGGCAGGCTACCTTAGAGTTGGTGTGTCGGAAGAAGGATGGATCTTTTGATCGTCAGGTCAAGAAGGTCAAGCAAGGCCAAGACCTAGAGAAAGTGACCAACAATCCGGTCTACGACAACAACTGGAGGATCAATGAAATCAATCTTGAGGGTCCTGGTTTTATCGAGCTGACCAACCACGGGATCCTTCATGTCGGTGAGGCGATTGGCAACAACGATGAAGCTGTTTACAAGGAGATGATCCGGGAAACCATCCGGGAGCATTTCCGTAAAGAGTCGTTGATGCGCAAGTACGGGATCAAAGTGCTGAGTTTGTTTTTCGTTGACAAAGTTGCCAGTTATTTGGGTGATGGCACTGATAATGCCACCGCCGACGGCAAGTTTGCCCAGTGGTTTGATGAGTTGTTCATTGAAGAACGGGAGAGATTCCCTCAATACAAGGAACTGCTGCCGCAGGATCCGGTCGAGCTTCGTCGAGCGTACTTCTCGCAGATCAAGAAGGGCGTCTTTGGTGATACCTCCGGCGCGACTGCTAAAGACGACGACTCTTATGATCTGATCATGAAAGACAAGGCTCGTCTGCTTAGCGAGGACGAGCCAGTGCGTTTTATCTTCTCTCACTCGGCCTTGCGTGAAGGTTGGGATAATCCGAATGTTTTCCAGATCTGTACGCTGCGAGAAATGGGGTCAGAGACGGAGCGTCGCCAGACTATCGGACGCGGTCTACGTTTGCCAGTGAACCAGGATGGCGAGCGCGTTTCCGACCGATCTATAGCTCAGTTGACGGTTATTGCAAATGAGTCTTACCAGCAGTTCGCCAACAATTTGCAGAATGAGTATAAGAAGGCTGGCGTGGCAATTGGATATATCCGTAAAGGAGACTTTGCCAAGCTGCCGAAGCCGGAGTCTAATGGCGACGAAAACCTGGGATATACCGCGTCCATGGAAATCTGGGAGGATCTCAAGGCCCGAGGTTATCTAGATAAGGATGGCTATGTCACGGACAAGTTCACCCCAGAGGAGGACGGTTTCGCCCTAGATCTGGACGATGAATATAGCCCGGTTGAAACGGCGATTGTGGAGATTCTCCGTCGTGCGAACATCTCCCATTATGTTAAGTCGAAGCGTGCCCGGAAAACGCGCAAGCTGAATAAGCAGTTGTACTTCACGTCGCGTGAGTTTGAAGAATTCTGGGAGAAGATTAGTCGGCGCACGACGTACAGCGTGACGGTGGATCGCGATGTTCTGATCAAGAATGCGGTCCAAAAGATCAAGCGGGCCGAGCAGATTGATCCTCTGCGTATTGAGGTGAAGAAGGCCAAGCTGACAATTGCGCGTGGTGGAACGAAGGGCGCTGAGACAAGTAGCCGGACTACCGATCTCCGGGGGGGGGACACAAACTGCCCGATATTGTGACGGAGCTGCAGGAGGCGACGTCGCTGACGCGTAAGACGATCATCGATATCCTCATCCAAAGTGGTCGTCTTGAGGAGTTCATTTCCAACCCGAACGACTACATAAAAATGGTTAGAGGAATTATCGAAGCTGAATTGGCTGCCATCGTGACCGAGGGCGTGCAATACGAGAAAATTGGCGGAAGCATTTATTCTCTGACAGAACTCCAGGAAGACGGGGTAGAGGAGAAGCAATACTTCCTGGACAACCTATATAAGGTGAAGAACCAGGAGAAAACCGACTACGACTTCATTGTTTACGACTCTGAGACGGAGCGACAGTTCGCCGAACTTCTTGATAGTCGTGAAGACATCAAGCTCTTTTTGAAACTGCCGCCGAAGTTCAAGATTGGCACCCCGGTTGGCCCCTACAACCCAGACTGGGCGATTGTGAAGCACGAGGATGGCGAGGACACGCTCTACATGATTCGAGAAACGAAGAGCACGATGAACGAGAATCTCCTGCGTGCGACTGAACAAGCCAAAATTGACGCTGCTACAGAGCATTTCAAGACCATTGGAGTGAGCTATGCCAAGGCGGCGCCAGGGAAGTGGAATATTGACTAGACGTGCAAAATCAGACATCGGCTTGGCACTCAGCTCTGCGGGCCGGTGCCCACCTCTCGGAGTTGCTGCACATAAAATAGGGGATGAAGCTGAGAATGAGCCCAAAATAAGACCTCATCGGTTAGCACGGTGATTTTGCTACCCACCATTTGGCGGCATCGAAAACGGTGGGTAATTCCAAAGGGACCACATCATCATTGTTGACGATCCCGTCTCGAGTCTTGATAGTGAAGTATTCATGGGCGTATCGACATACCTATGGGATCAAGTTCTTACTGCGGGCCATATCTGTCAGCTGTTCTTAATGACCCACAATTTTGAGCTGTTTCGTCAGTGGGATATTCAATTGCAAGGTGCGAAGAAGTATGTAAAAGGCTGTACATATGAGATTCTATCGCGTCATCGTCCCGTTAAGGGTGAGATTATTCGTGAACCTGTAATCAAGAATTGGCCTCCGAACCGTGCAGTTCGAAAAAAGATGAGGTCGAATTATCATCATGGTTTTATGCTCCTAGAAGAAGCAAAACGATCATTGGATCAGAAGGATAACATGGAGACTAGATTGGATGCTCAGTTATTGTTCCCCAATGTCGCTCGTCGAGTTCTGGAAACGTTCTTGGCTTTCAAGATCCCTAGCATGGTCGGAAATTTTGACGGCTCCATGCGCGAGGCGGGAAATCTACTGGAGCGACAGGGATATCAGGGCGCTAACGCGCTTCGTCTGCGTACTACGCGCTTTTTGCACGCACTTTCGCATGATGACACACCTGAATCGGGTGCGGTAATCCAACCTGATGAAACGCGTGCAGCGCTAGCCGCAGTATTTGAGTTTATGAATGCACTTGATAGCGAACATATGGACGGCCTCTGTGATGTTCTTGGTCTGGACAAGGCAACGCTATTGACCTCTTAGCTTTGGTGCGTGATCTATTCTTTTAGATATCTATCAAGCTCAATTGAGCCAATTTTCGTAGCATTTTAAGAGGCTTATCCCTCTAACTTAATATTCTGTTCTGCTATATTGGATTGCCTTAGTAATGCTTGACAAGTCGCTACATATGTTGAATGCTACATGGAGAACAAACAAAGCAGCCAACGAAGGTTGGCTGCTTTTCTTTTTGTCTCGGCATCCTCTTTCTGCCCCGAACCTAACCTACATGGGGGATATATCAATCAATATGCCGAGCATACTTGGTGATCTGCGCTACATTGATGGGCACACTTTGTATCCATCACTTTTGTAGGAAGGCTGAGCTCGTGACTGCTGCCACTTCTGATCGTGTCCGTGAAGATATCCGATTGCTGGGACGCGTACTAGGACGAGTTATTGCGCAGCAAGAGGGTGAAGAGGTCTATGAGCTGGTAGAAGCTACTAGGCGCATGGCGTTTGATGTTTCTCATGGTGATGCTGATCCTGAAGATTTAATGGTGATCTTTAGGGATCTTGATATCACTAAAACCAACCTTGTTGCTCGTGCTTTTAGTTATTTTGCGCTGTTGGCTAATTTGGCTGAGGATCTTGATGATGAATCCGTAGAGGCGGATGTTTCATTGCGTAAAACTTTTGCCAAGCTTAAGCAAGAGGGGGTATCCGCAGCTGATGCTGCGAGTGTGATTCGTAGTGCTGAGGTTGCACCGGTGCTTACGGCGCATCCTACGGAGACGCGTCGTCGTACGGTGTTTGACACTCAGACTCGGATCAAGCAGTTGCTCAAAGACGCCCATCATGGTGGGGATATGCAGGCCATTGAGCAGGAAATGTATCTGCGGATGACGCTCTTGTGGCAAACCGCGCTGATTCGTATTGCGCGCCCAACACTGGAGGATGAGATCGATGTGGGGTTGCGCTATTACAAGAAGTCGCTGCTGGAGCAGGTTCCGGCGTTGAATCGTTCGATTCGTCATTCCATGAGGGAGACGTTTGGTTTGCAGTTGCCAGATATTGCAGTGATGCGGCCTGCCTCGTGGATTGGTGGCGATCACGATGGTAATCCGTATGTTAATGCTCGTACGTTGACGTATGCGACGCGTCAGGCCGCCAAGACAGTGGCGCGTTATTACGTAGAGCAGTTGGGTGAATTGGAACGTGAGCTGTCGCTGTCTGATCGTTATTCTTCTTGTTCCAAGGAGCTGCTTGCGTTGGCCGAGGCTTCGGGCAACAACTGGGAATCGCGTGTTGATGAGCCGTATCGTCGTGCAGTCTATGGGATGCGTGCTCGTATGAAGTCCAATGTGGACGCTTTGGAGCGTCCGGAGAAAACAGCGGGGAAGAAGGCGTCGAAACGCACGCCTTATGCAACCCCTGAGGAGTTTCTGCGCGATCTTGATGCAATTGATCGATCATTGCGTGCACACAACGATGATGTGATCGCTGATGATCGGTTAGCGCGTATCCGCTCGGCTGTAACCACTTTTGGGTTCCATTTGTATACTCTCGATATCCGTCAGAATTCTGAGTCTTTTGAGGCTGTGATCGAGGAGGTATTCGCGGCAGCGCGTCGTGTACCCGGCGGTAAGCGTTATTCGGAGCTTGCTGAGGCAGAAAAGGTCGAGCTGCTTATCCAGGAGCTGCAAACTCCGCGTCCGCTGTTGTTCCCCGGCGCGCTTGAGATCGAGGGCGCGTTTAGCGCTGATACCACTAAGGAACTGGGGATTTTCTTAGCTGCCGCGCAGGCGGTGCGGGATTTTGGATCGCGGTCAATTGCGCATTGCATTATTTCGATGACGGCTACGGTGTCCGACATTTTGGAGCCTATGGTGCTGTTGAAGGAAGTCGGATTGCGTGATGTTGATGTGGTTCCGCTTTTTGAGACTATCGACGATCTTCGCTGCGGTGCTGCTATTTTGCGCGAGCTGTGGTCGCATCCGTTTTATCGTGAGCATCTTCGTGCCCGTGGGGATATCCAAGAGGTGATGTTGGGGTATTCCGATTCCAACAAGGACGGCGGGTATTTGCAAGCTAACTGGGCGTTGTATGACGCTGAGCTGGACTTGGTGGAGTTGTGTCGTGAGCACAATATTGAGTTGCGTTTGGCTCATGGTCGTGGTGGCGCTGTGGGCCGTGGTGGTGGGCCTACTTACGATGCGATTTTGGCGCAGCCGAAGGGGGCGGTGTCGGGGTCTGTGCGTATCACGGAGCAGGGCGAGGTGATTTCTGCGAAGTATGGTGCGCCTGAGACGGCGCGTCGTCACTTGGAGGCGTTTGTTTCGGGGGCGTTGGAGGCGTCGCTTTTAGATACTGAGCCGATTGCGGATCCGGATCGTGCGTATGCGATTATGCGTGAGCTTGCTGGCTTTAGCGGTCAGAGGTATCAGGAGTTGGTGGCAGATCCTGGGTTTATTGAGTACTTCACGCAGTCGACTCCGTTGCATGAGATTGGCGAGCTTAATCTGGGGTCGCGTCCTGCTGCGCGTAAACAAACGACGGCTATTTCAGATCTTCGTGCTATTCCGTGGGTGTTGTCGTGGTCGCAGTCGCGGACCAATATTCCTGGTTGGTTTGGTGTTGGTAGTGCGGTGAGTCGTTTTGTGTCGGCGGTGCCGGAGAAGGAGCGGGAGTCACGGTGGCAGGAGTTGCGTGATTTGTATGCAACGTGGCCATTTTTCCGCTCGGTGATGTCGAATATGGCGCAGGTTATGGCCAAGGCAGAGATCTCGCTGGCGAGGTTGTATGCCGATTTGGTGGATGATCCCGAGGTTGCTGACCGGATTTATGCGTTGATTGCGGAGGAGTTTGAGCTTACGCGTCGTGCGTACTTGGCTATTACTGGTAATGAGGCGCTGGTGTCGGAAAACCAGCGCCAAGCCCGTTCACTTAAGCGGCGGTACCCGTATTTGCTGCCGCTTAATGCCATTCAGCTGGAGTTGCTGCGGCGTTATCGTGGTGGCGATGATCAATTCTTGGTGTCTAAGACTATTCAGGTCACCATGAATGGTTTGGCCACTGCGTTGCGTAATGCGGGGTAGGAGGGGGATCTATACGATCTTTTTCACCACTGCTGGTTTGAGGATCATCTGGCCAAAGCCGTCGATTTTGCATTCGATGTTGTGATCCTCAGGTCCGGTGCCTACTTCCGGCTTGAAGACGGCGTCGCCGTCGCTTAGAACGTTTCCTACGGAATCGACAATCACCGTGGAGGTTTCTTCTGCGTCGGCTGCGGCATCTCGTAGGTGTATTCGTCCAAGGTGACGGTGTATCCGAGATCTTTGACTAGTGCCATGTCACTGGCGATGGTGGTGCCGGTGGTGGTGAGCATGTCGCCGCTGATGGCGGAGTTTGCGCCGGATTGGAAGCAGGCCTTGCCGTCGTCGCCAAGTAGTTCGCGGCCGCCGGCGAGCCTAATTGCCGCTTGGGGGAGGATAAAACGGAAGATGGCTACGCAGCGTTGTACCTCTTCGGGGCTGAGTTGTTCGGTTCCAGCCAGCGGGGTGCCTTCGATGGCCACGAGTACATTGACGGGGAATGAGTTGACCCCGAGCTCACGGGCGGAGAGTGCCATGTCGATGCGGTCTTCCATGGACTCGCCAAGCCCTAGAATTCCGCCGGAGCACAGGCTCATGCCTTCGTCGCGTGCTGCTTGTAGGGTTGCGATTTTATCGTCAAAGGTGTGTGAGGTGCAGATGCTCGGGAAGTATGCGCGGGAGGTTTCTAGGTTGCAGTGCACGCGAGAAATACCGGCATCGTGGAGAGCTTGGAAGTCTTCGGCGCTTAGTAAACCTGCGGAGATACATACTTCGATGCCGACTTCTTGTTTGATTCGGCGTACGCCCTCGCAAATATGGCGAACTTCGTCTCGGCGTAGCTTGCGGCCGGAGGTGACGATGGAAAATCGGATTACGCCTTTGTCTTTGTTTTCTTGTGCTTGTCGTACGAGTTCGTCTGCGGTGATCAGCGGGTAAGAGTCCACGCTGATGGTGGGGTACCTGATGCTTTGCGCGCAGAAGGTGCAGTTTTCTGGGCAGCGACCGGATTTGGCGTTGATAATGCTGCACATGTCGAATCCGTCACCACACATCTGTGCGCGGATGCGGTCGGCTGCTGCGCTGAGTTCGTCAAGGGGTGCGTCGATAAGCGCGAGTGCTTCCTCGCGTGTGATGGCAGTACCAGCGAGTACCGACGCTTCGAGATCCTGAACTATGTTCAATGTGGCAGTCATAGTCTCTATTGAACACCTTTCAATCGTGAAGATCTGCTGTAACGACTGTGGTGTTCGACGCGTTAGCTTAGGATGGGCTCATGATTAGCCCGCGACTTGCCCACGCAATCTCCATTGCTGCCTATGCCCATCGCAATCAGATACGCAAAGCCACCAGCATCCCTTATATCTGTCACCCGTACTCGGTGATGGTGATAGCCCAAAGCTGTACGCGCGATGAGGACGTGTTCATCGCAGCGTTGCTTCACGACGTCCTTGAAGACGCGGCGGAGGAGTATTCCGAGCACGACATGCTCAACGATTTTGGTCCCCGAGTGGTGTCTATCGTGAAGGAGGTGACTAAAGACTCGAGCTTGCCTATGTGGCAAGAGCGTGCGGATTCCTACTTAACGCACCTCGAAACCGCTAGCCATGAGGCGCTAATTGTGTGTTTAGCCGATAAAACCCACAACCTCATGTCCATGGTGGCGGATTATGAGGCTGTGGGTGATGCTTTGTGGGCGCGGTTTAATGCCGGAAAAGACCGCCAATTATGGTGGTATTCCAGCGTGTGGGATGTGCTGGAGCGCAGGCTTGGCAAAGATTTTCCAGGGGTGGCGGACTATGCCCGCCTGCTAAGCACATTTGCTAAGGCATAATGGGTAATACCTAGAGCGACTGTGATAGATGTGCCGCAGCTTCGGTTAGTTGCTGTGACCATAGTGCGGAAGGTGATGGGCGCAGGCGCTCGGTGGGGCCGGAAACAGACAGGACGGCGATGAAAAGACCTTCGCTGTCGAAGACGGGGGCAGAAATACTTGCGAGGCCAACTTCGCGTTCGCTAATCGATTCTGACCAGCCACGATCGCGGGCTTCTTCAAGGTCTTCGGGGGTAAACTGCGCTCCTGATGCCAGCATGGCATCGCGCAATGTAGGGGAGGAGTAGGCAAGAAAGACCTTTGCCGCGGATCCAGCGGTAAGTGGTAGGCGCGTACCAACAGGGACAGTGTTTTGTAGCCCAATGGTGGGCTCTTGGGCTGCAATGCATACGCGGGTTGCGCCTGCTAGTTGGTACAGCTGGACGGATTCGCCAGTTTCGTTCATGAGGCTAGCCATGATCGGGGTGGCTACGTCGATAAGCTTGGTGGAGCTGCCGGCCCCGAGCGAGCTCAAGACTGCGCCGATGGTCCATTTGCCATCGGAGGTGCGTGTCAAGATGTTATGGGTTTCTAGCGCTGTGGCCAGTCTGTGTGCTGTGGCTCGGGGGAGATTGGTCACGTCGCACAGTTCGGTCAGTGATAGTGGACGTTCCGCGACTGCGAGCATGATGGAGACAGCGCGGTCGAGAACCTTAATGCCGCTTGTTGCAGCAGGATCTGTGTTAATCTTTCCCATGAGATGAATATTAGCATTCCATTGCGCGGGATTCACCTGTGGGTCGTTTGATGTAGTGGAAAATTTATGTAGAAGAGGTGATTCGATTCATGACCAGCCCCATGACATCGAAGGGTTCAAAACTCACGCTCGCTGAAAAAGTCTGGCGTGACCACGTTGTTTCTCAAGGAGAAGGCGACCAACCAGATCTTATCTTCATTGACCTCCAATTACTGCATGAAGTCACCTCACCTCAGGCTTTCGACGGCCTACGCATGGCCGGACGCACACTGCGACACCCAGAACTGCACCTAGCGACCGAAGACCACAACGTTCCCACCGAAGGGATCCACAACGGTTCCCTCTTGGAAATCAACGATCTTGTCTCACGCACCCAGGTAGAAACCCTGCGGAAAAACTGCGAAGAATTTGGAGTGCGCCTCCACGCCATGGGCGATAAAAAACAAGGCATCGTGCACCAGGTAGGCCCACAATTAGGTGCCACCCAGCCAGGCATGACCATCGTGTGCGGCGACTCACACACTTCTACACACGGAGCCTTCGGTGCAATGGCCTTTGGCATCGGAACCTCCGAAGTAGAACACGTGATGGCAACCCAAACACTGTCACTGAAACCATTTAAAACCATGGCCATTAACGTCACCGGCGAGCTGCAACCAGGGGTCACCGCCAAAGACCTCATTTTGGCTATCATCGCAACCATCGGCACCGGCGGCGGACAAGGCCACGTGATCGAATACCGCGGCGAAGCAATCGAAAAACTGTCGATGGAAGCGCGCATGACAGTTTGCAACATGTCCATCGAAGCAGGCGCTCGCGCCGGCATGATCGCCCCCGACGAGACCACATTCGACTACATCAAAGGCCGTGAAATGGCACCCACCGGCCAAGACTGGGACGACGCTGTCGCCTATTGGAAGACCCTGCCTACCGACGAAGGAGCCGAATTCGATACCGAAATCACCATCGACGGCTCCGCGATCACACCATTTATCACATGGGGAACAAACCCAGGCCAAGGCCTACCGCTGTCAAGCGTGGTGCCCTCACTAGAAGACTTCCCAGGAGACAACGAAAAAGCTGCAGCCGAAAAAGCACTCGCCTACATGGGGCTAACCCCAGGAACCCCACTACGCGACATCACAATCGACACAGTCTTCCTCGGATCCTGTACCAACGCCCGCATGGATGACCTCCGCATTGCAGCCGACATCCTGCGCGGCCGAACCATCGCCGACTCCGTGCGCATGATGGTCGTCCCATCCTCAACCATGATCAAAGAGCAAGCAGAGGCAGAAGGCCTAGACAAGATCTTCATCGAAGCCGGCGCACAATGGCGCACCGCGGGATGCTCCATGTGCCTAGGAATGAACCCTGACCAACTCACCCCAGGCGAGCGCTGCGCATCCACCTCGAACCGCAACTTCGAAGGCCGCCAAGGCCCAGGTGGACGCACCCACCTCGTATCACCAGCAGTTGCCGCCGCAACCGCAATCAAAGGAACCCTGGCAACCCCCGCCGATCTGGACTAAGGAAGAAAAACAATGGAAAAATTCACCACCCACACCGGTATCGGTGTACCGCTGACCCGCTCCAACGTCGACACCGACCAGATCATCCCAGCCGTCTACCTCAAACGCGTCACCCGCACCGGATTCGAAGACGGACTCTTTAACAACTGGCGCACCAACGACCCCAACTTCGTCCTCAACAACGACGCCTACCGCAACGGATCCGTCCTCGTCGCCGGACCAGACTTCGGCACCGGATCATCACGCGAACACGCAGTATGGGCACTTATGGATTACGGATTCGCCGTCGTCCTTTCTTCGCGATTCGCCGACATCTTCCGCGGAAACGCCGGAAAAGCCGGATTACTGGCAGCTCAAATGGAACAAACCGACATCGAGCTGCTGTGGAAACAACTCGAACAAACACCCGGCGCGCAGGTCACCGTAAGCCTCGAAGAACGCACCGTCACCTGCGAAGGAAACGTGTACCCATTCTTCGTCGACGACTATACGCGGTGGCGTCTCATGGAAGGACTTGACGACGTAGGACTCACCCTGCGCAAAGAAGCCGAGATTGCAGCCTTTGAAGCACGCCGGCCATCCTTCAAACCCGTAACACAATAACACCTCAGCCGCAAAGAAAAGTGGGGCCTCCTAGAGCGAACAACTCTAGGAGGCCCCATAGCTGTGTCAGGAAAGTGATTACTTCACGCCCAAGGGGCTCACCAAATAATCCGCACCTGTTAGTTCACCCTCGTGGAAAGACAGCACCCAAGCACTAGCCTTCTTCGCCTCAATGGTCTCTAACGGCAACCGTCCCTGAGCGGACAACCATGCAATAGCATCAGGAATAAAAAGACCTTGACTGACCACCACATGAGTACCAGGAGTTGCAATCAGCTCCTCACAAGCCTTCTGGGCAACGGTCATACGCGATAGCCACGCCTCATCATCAAAACGATCATCAACTATGACCTCCAACCCCGTAAGCTCAGATAGCGGTGCAGCGGTTTGCTGGCACCGCGCCGGGGTGGCGGAGTGAATACTTGTTGGGCCATAAGCTGCCAGCATGGGAGCAAGTAGGTCTGCTTGGCGCTGGCCCTTTTTCTCCAGTGGTCGGATGCTGTCATTGCCTGCCCAATTGTGACGTTGATGTGCTTTAGCATGACGCACCAAAATCACTCGAGTAGTGGTGGGCAACGTAAGACGTTTATAGGCCTTGTCTAGCACCAGGCGGTCAACGTCGTAGCTGAGAATTTCTCGAGCCTCGGTGTAGGGGAGCCAGCGTAGTTCGTCTACTTCGTTATTTTCTTCGAAGGCCTCATCGTGAACTTGGGCGGTCCAGTAGTACACCACTTTGGTGCGCTCCCCAACGGGGTAGGACACTTTCCCGAGAAGCTTTCCCAAGTGAACGTGGTAGCCAGTCTCTTCACGGATCTCGCGTTCAGCGGTAACTGGTAGCGATTCGCCTGGATCAACTTTGCCTTTGGCAAGGGACCAATCGTCGTAATGCGGGCGGTGGATTACAGCGAATTCCACTGCTGGGTTTTCAGTGATTGTAGAGTTGTGGCGCCATAGAACAGCACCCGCTGCCAGAGTTGGTTTGGAAAATTCTTTTGTGGGATGAGCTGAAATTGTTTGGTAGCGGCCTGTGATGTCGAAAGCTGACTGTTGGTCTTTGTCTACTTCGTGGAGCTTGTTAGAAGACGTCATGGAAATGCGTGACCTTTCTCGCAGTGCATGCGGTTTTCAACAATCTTAAGCCTTGATTACGCCGTCGGTGGCATTGCCATCACCCCAATACCATCGCATAGCAATAGTCTTATGTATAGGGAGATGCTGGGAACAGATATAGTCGAATGCAACAAGTGTTATGGAGTTTATCCGTGCGAACTAGGAGGCAAGTTATGAAGATCGGCGTGATGGGTGCCGGTTCTTGGGGAACTACCTTGGCTAAAGTCTTTTCCGACGCAGGCTGTGATGTCACCTTGTGGGCACGTCGTGAAGAAGTCGCCCGAGAAATCAACACCGAGCACACAAATTCCGCCTATCTTCGAGGTATTGCGTTGCCGCACACCCTTACGGCCACAACGCAGCCAACGCAGGCACTGTGCGATGCCGATGTTGTTGTCCTCGCTGTTCCCAGCCAAACTCTGCGCGGAAATCTTGCCGAATGGCGTGGAGATATTCCACAGGATGCTTTGTTGCTGAGCTTGGCAAAAGGTATCGAAAAAGAGACATTTTTGCGCATGAGTGAAGTAATCGCGGAGGTTACGGGTGTGCAACCTGACAAAGTGGCTGTCTTGTCAGGTCCGAATCTGGCTCGTGAGATTGCAGAGGAACAACCAGCGGCCACCGTTATTGCCTGCACAAATGAGAAAAATGCCCAGCGTATCCAGCATGCTTTGGCGGCTCCTTATTTCCGTCCGTATACCAACACAGATGTTATCGGTTGTGAGATCGGCGGGGCTTGCAAAAATGTGATCGCCCTTGCCTGCGGTATGGCATCTGGTAGGGGGCTAGGAGAGAACACTCTGGCAACGTTGATGACGCGTGGTCTAGCGGAGATCTCACGTTTGGGTGTAGCCATAGGTGCAGATCCGCGAACCCTATCAGGCTTAGCTGGGTTGGGAGACTTGGTAGCTACATGTTCATCGCCGTTGTCGCGTAACCGCACCTTTGGTGCCCGTTTGGGTGAAGGCAAGACTTTAGACGAAGCCCGTGCAGCGACAAACGGGCAAGTAGCCGAAGGAGTTATATCCTCGCAATCTATTGCGCGGCTAGCAGATTCCTTGGGGGTCGATATGCCCATTACCCGTGCGGTATTCGGAGTATGTCATCGTGATCAAAATGTTGCCGACATGGTGGCTGCATTGATGGGGCGTACCAAGAAATCTGAGTAGCTACAGGGTAAAGTTTGCGTCTGTGAGCCAAAATCTTTCAGCACAGAACTCTTCAGAAACTCCTCGTATTAAAGTTGCCATCATCTACGGTGGCCGCAGCTCAGAACATTCCGTGTCGTGTGTATCTGCTGGCGCTATTATGGCGCACCTGGATCCGCAGCGCTACGAGGTGTTCCCAGTAGGTATCACGCACGACGGTGAGTGGACCGTGGGGGAATCGGATCCGAGTCGTCTTAAGACTGTCGACCGCGTGATGCCCGAGGTACAGTTCACAAGGGAAGTATCGTTGTCGGTCAATCCAACCGCCGCTGGCGAGCTACGTTTCGAGGATGGATCGCTTTATGCCAAAGTCGATGTAGTCTTCCCAGTCTTGCATGGTCGCTTTGGTGAAGACGGCACGATCCAAGGTCTATTTGAGCTCTCTGGTGTGCCCTACGTTGGAACTGGTGTATTGAGCTCCGCCTGCGGAATGGATAAGGAATTTACTAAGAAACTCATGGCGGCTGAAGGTTTGCCAGTTGGCAAGGAAGTTATCCTTCGCGGCTCGGAAACGTTGACTGAAGAACATAAGCGCGAACTCGGTCTGCCAGTGTTTGTTAAACCCGCACGCGGTGGATCATCCATTGGTATTTCTCGGGTAGCTGATTGGAACGAATGGGACGCGGCGTTAAGCCTCGCACGCGAGCACGATTCTAAGGTGATCGTCGAAGCTGAAATTGTGGGTGTAGAGGTCGAATGCGGTGTGCTTGAGCGTATCGACGGCTCCTTGGTGGCGTCTGTTCCCGCCCAGCTGCAAGATACTGATGAGGGCGACGAAGGTTTCTATGGTTTCGATACCAAATACCTTGATGATGTGGTGACCGCTCACATTCCAGCGCCCTTCGATGCGGAAACTACTGAGTTGATTCAAGAGCTGTCACTGAAGGCTTTCACAGCTTTAAGCTGCCGTGGCTTGGCACGCGTGGACTTTTTTATCACTGATCACGGACCCGTACTCAACGAGATCAATACGATGCCAGGTTTTACCCCGATCTCGATGTACCCCCAGGTATTCGAAGCGACCGGAATCGGTTATGCACAGCTGCTCGATAACTTGATCAAGCAAGCCTTGCACAAATAATTCGCGTTAGCGGATCGACTCCAACGCCTCAGTAATTGCTACGAGCGCGGCGTTACCAGCCTCATGTGGCAGGTTCACCGCGACCGTAGCTTTTTGGTCTAACGCGTAGTGCGTCGATGCGGTCGTACCATTACGCAATGTGGTGTCTTCAAACCACGGAACCGAATTGATCTGGTTGAGACGTTCACCAGCTTTATACGATTTCGGGAACTCAACTCCACAACGCAGCACTACGGGCTCAAAACCAGCCGCAGTCCACACAACGCTGCCATCAGGAAGCGAAACATCGGTGGTCTTGCGGTAGGTGATGTCGCTACCAAAGCTATCTGGAACCGACTTTAGTAGTGCACGGCACGTCGCAGAGCGATCCTCGCCAGCATGAACCTGAAGATCCGTCAGCGGAATAGGATGAGGCTTAGTTTCTTTACTCTCCAAAGTAGACACAACACCCCCCAACTCTTCTAGAGGACTCGCATGATCACCTAGTGCTTCAGCATCCGCTGTAACAGCAACAATAGGGAAGCGGTTAACCGAATACCACGTCCGCAATGTGGAACCCGGCGTAGCATCGCCTACCTCCATCCATGCGGCGTTGGCGGCGTCGATACGCTCAGATAATGCGGTGTATTGCAACGGTGCATCTACCCCACAACGGATCGTGACGCGCCTCGTAGAATCGGACTGCCACGCGGCAGCCCCTGCAGGCGCAGGATCAGCAATCTGGGCACGCTTATGACCTAAAACATGCTCGGGGAGAGCCTCCAAAAATTCCTGGCATTGTGCAGAATCACCCAACGGAGAACCCACATCCGACATCGCCACCGGCTGGTGTGCCGCCTTGTCATACACAAGTTTTGCGCCCACCAAAACACCGACAACCAACACAATGGATAACACCAAAGCGACAACAATCGGGCCGCAGCGAAAAGAATCATCAGAGTGCATAAGCACATAGTAGATCAGATAGAGAACCTGCCAAGAAGTGGCCTACTATCGAAACCACACCGGACCCCACCACCGAGGAGTACCCACCACCGTGACTGAAGAACACATCCGAAACAACCCCACCCTCAAAGAAGTCGGCGAACAAGCCGCCATCAATGTCATCACCGCACACGCACCAAGCTCCCGCAATGGTGATGACGCAGCAGTCCTAAGTCACGCAGGCGCCAACTCCAGAGCAGTCGTAACCACTGACATGCTCGTAGAAAACCGACACTTCCGCCTCGACTGGTCCACCCCAGCAGAAATCGGCCGCAAAGCCATCACCCAAAACTTCGCCGACATCGAAGCTATGGGAGCGCGCCCCGTCGCAGCCCTGCTAGCCATATCCGCACCCGCATATACACGATTGCAGTTCGTCTCCGACTTAGCACGCGGAATCGCAGAACGCGTCAGCGACTACTCAGCAGAACTCGTCGGCGGCGACATCACCGACGGCGACGCCATCGTGTTATCCGTAACAGCCGTAGGCCAACTCGGCGGATCACTACCCGAACTTGCCCTCGACCGTGCCCGCTCTGGTCACACTGTCATCGCCAGTGGAGTGATCGGCGAATCAGCCGCAGGACTAGCCTTGCTCAACAGATTTGGTAGGGACGGCGTCCCCGAACGATTCATGCCACTAGTATCAGCACACTGCGCAACCTACGTCCCCGAAGGACGAGGCTTTGTCGCACGTGCCGCAGGTGTATCCTCCCTTACCGACAACTCCGATGGCCTCATCGTGGATTTGCGCACCATGGCTCGAAAATCCGGCGTAGTCATGGACTTGGACCCGAGTGCCATCCAACCCAGCACACTGATGTATGAAGCAGCCGAAATCCTCGAAGAAGACCCATGGCACTGGGTCCTAGGCGGTGGGGAAGACCACACGCTCATGGGAACAACATCGCACGCAGTACCTACCGGATTCCGAAAAATCGGCACAGTAATCAAACGCAGCAACCAACCAACTCACGCTGCCGGCGAAGTCCTCGTCGGCGGCGAAGCACCAGCATACGACGACGGATGGGTGAGCTTCTAACATGAACAACACACCACTGCCAGTTCATCCCTCATGGATAGAACCACTAGCGCCCGTGACTGACAACATCCACGCCATGGGAGACTTCCTCCGCAATGAAATCGCCCAAGGCCGTGGCTACTTGCCCGCAGGATCAGACATCCTCCGCGCATTCCAATACCCATTCGACGACATCAAAGTGCTCATCGTTGGCCAAGATCCCTACCCAACACCAGGACACGCCATGGGCCTATCCTTTTCCACACAACCCGGCGTACGCCCACTGCCACGCAGCCTCGCCAATATTTTCAAAGAACTGTCCACCGACCTCGGCATCCCAGCTCCCACAGACGGCGACCTCACCGCATGGTCGCGCCAAGGAGTGGCACTGTTCAACAGAGTCCTTAGCGTCCAACCTGGAAACGCCGGCTCTCACCGCAAAAAAGGATGGGAAACCATCACAGAAACCGCCATCCGAGCACTCGCACAACGCAACACACCACTCGTCGCAATCCTGTGGGGCAAAGACGCCCAAACAACCCAAGCATTCCTCGGCAACACCCCCGTCATCACCTCACCACACCCCTCACCCCTATCAGCATCCCGTGGTTTCTTCGGATCCCGCCCCTTTAGCCGAGCCAACACCATCCTCGAACAACTAGGCACCACCCCCATCAACTGGGAACTATAAAAACCCTGTGCCAAACCAACCCCCACCCACCTTCAACCACTACACTATTTTTCCATGCCAAACATCACGTTCATCGGTGCACACGACCTTCTCACATGGGCTACCACCGCCACCGCAGAACTCGTTGCGCGCCGGGACGAGATCAACGCCCTTAACGTATTTCCCGTGCCAGATTCCGACACCGGATCCAACATGGCACACACGATGACAGCCGCTGTGCAACAAGCCCAAGGCGTTGACAACCCAGACGACCTAGCAGCAGTCGCCATGGCATTGGCCACCGGAGCGGTGAAAGGCGCGCGGGGAAATTCTGGCGTCGTGCTCAGCCAAGTCCTTCGCGGCATCGCACACCACGCGGACAGCGGGCGTATCGACGCCCACGCGATTCAGGAAGCTCTGCAATCCTCCCTAGACTTCGTAGCCGCAGCGATCTCAGATCCCGTTGAAGGAACTGTCATCACCGTGCTACGCACAGCTGCTATCGCTGCAACGAACTCCGAAGATCGAAGTCTCGCAGCAGTGGTAAGCGTAGCTGCCCATGCTGCGCGCATCGCTTTGGCAGAAACACCATCACAACTACAAGTCCTCCGTGACGCAAAAGTCGTCGATGCCGGTGGCCAAGGCCTTGTCATTCTCCTTGACTGTCTCGAACACGTCGTGACCGGTACCGCAACAAGTTACGACCCCCACATAATCGAAACAACAGAACAACAGCAATCTCACGGCACCAGTGGCTACCTAGAAGTTATGTGTTTCATCGAGGGGGTAGAAGTATCCCACCTTCATGACCTGCTAGCACCCCTTGGAGACTGCCTTGTTATCGGGCCGATCAATGATACCTCGGCAACCGTACATATCCACTCCGCCGACGCAGCTACCGTGATTTCAGCGCTATACGCAACAGGAACGATCACGGACCTCCACATCGAAGTCCTCCCCGAAACCCCCAAGGTTGTTCACCCCAAACGCATCGTTCTCGCACTTACCCCACCAGGCGACCTTGCCCGGCTCTATACCGACGCAGGAGCCCTTGTCGTCGTTCGTGACGGGCACCACTTTGCCATTGCCCGAAGCACCAACTTAGGCCAAGCCGAAACCCCACTTGCCGACGGCATCGAGATTGTTAACGAACTCGTCACACGATCCCACCAAAGCGGAGCACAAGAAGTCATACTCCTACCCAACGGATTACTGACCACCCAAGAAATGGCAGCCGTCGAACGCTCCAGCCAAGCCTTCAAACAATCCATCACAATGCTGCCCACTGGAAGCCTCGTACGCGGCCTCGCGGCACTATCCGTCCACGACCCACAACAAAGCCTTGCCGTAGCAACCTATGCCATGACCGAAGCCATGAGCGGAATGCGCACCGCAGTCATCGAACGCGCAGAGCATGCAGCACTCACCCCTGCCGGCGCCTGCGCCAAAGGCGACCTCCTCGTCCACCTTGGCACCGAACCCATCGCCGTAGCAGAACAACCCGACGAAGCACTTCGAATTGCCTGCCGCCGCCTCCTCGACATCGGCGGCGAGCAAATACTCATCCTCGCACGCAAAGAACTAGCCCTTACCCCCGATAACCACTCACTGACCAGTCCACACACCGATGTAGAAATCAACCAGTACGATGTAGATCGTCTCGGAGCTCTCATCGAAATCGGAGTGGAATAACACCATGCTCGGCTGGCACGACCAACGACCACTGGCACAACTATTGCCAGCCAAAGAAGCAAAAGCGTTCGCTCGACACTTCAGCTTCACCACCGTCGAAGACCTACTCCAACACTTTCCCCGCGGATATGCAGCCCACGGCACTGGACTCGCAGCCGAAGCCGCAGAAGAAGGTGACATCATCACCTGCGTGGGAACCATTGTCGACACCCACGAGCACCCCGATCGCAACGGATACAGCATCTACTCCGTTGTAATCTCCGACGGCTTTACCCGCAGCACCGCCACATTTTTCCGTGCCACATGGATCAAAAAAGTCCTCACCCGCGGAGCACAAGGAATCTTCACCGGAAAACTCAAATTCTTCCGAAACGCCCCACAACTCCAGCACCCCGACTTCTTTCTCTTCCCAGAAAAAGGCAAAAAAGCAACCGGAACCGGCGGAATGCAAGCACTATCAACAACCGGCGAACTCGACGACATCACCGACATCCTCGTCTCCATGAGCTACCTACCGGTCTACCCAGCCAAAAAAGCAATCCCCACCTGGCGCATCCTCGGTGCAGTCCACAACATTCTTACACACACCCCACACATCGCAGACCCACTCCACGAATTCGCACCCCAAGACCTTCCCAGCTTCGACCAAGCACTACGCGGCATCCACGAACCAGACGAGCAGGGCCCCCAACCCTACATCACCCGTATCAAATACGACGAAGCACTCACACTCGCCCTCGTCATGGCACTACGACGCGCCGACACACAACGTCGACACGCATACCCCATGCCCCCAACCAACGACGGCCTACGTGCACACATGCTCAGCCACCTCCCATTCGAGCTCACCAAAGGCCAACACAACGTCCTCACCGAAATCAGCGCAGACCTCGCACAGCCCACCCCCATGTCCCGCCTCCTACAAGGCGAAGTAGGCTCCGGAAAAACCATCGTCTCACTCCTCGCCATGCTCCAAGTCATTGACGACGGAAAACAATGCGTACTACTCGCACCCACAGAAGTACTCGCAGCACAACACGCGACATCCATCACCCAACAACTCACCAACGCCGGCATCAACATCAACGTCACCCTCCTCACCGGATCACTGCCCACCGAACAACGCAAAAAAGCCCTCCTCGACATCATCTCCGGCGACGCAAACCTCATTATCGGAACCCACGCCCTCATCCAAGAAGGAATCGAATTCTTCGACCTAGCCCTCTGCGTCGTCGACGAACAACACCGATTTGGAGTCGAACAACGCGACCACCTCCGCAACCAAGGACGCGACACCAACACCCCACACGTCCTCGTCATGACAGCAACTCCCATCCCACGATCCATCGCCATGACAGTCTTCGGCGACCTCAGCGTCTCAACCCTCAAACAACTCCCCGGCGGACGACGCCCCATACACAGCTACGTCATCGACCACCAACACATCACATGGACCACACGCATGTGGGAACGCATACGCGAAGAAATAGACAAAGGCCACCAAATCTACATAGTCTGCCCCAAAATCAAAGACTCCGGCGGAGTAGAAGAGACCACCCACCAACTCACCAACGGCATACTCGCCAACTACCGCATCGCCATGCTCCACGGCGCCATGCACCCCGAAGACAAAGACACCACCATGAAAGCCTTTGCCGCTGGAACTATCGACGTCCTCGTAGCCACCACCGTCATCGAAGTCGGAATCGACGTCCCCAACGCCACCGTCATGCTCATCCGCGAATCCGAAAACTTCGGCGTATCACAACTCCACCAACTCCGCGGCCGAGTCGGACGAGGAGGCAACGAATCCATCTGCTTCTTCCACACAACAGCACAACCAACAACTCCCGCCCACAACCGAGTCACAGCCGTTGCCGCAACCACAGACGGATTCGAACTCGCCGAAATCGACCTCACATACCGACACGAAGGCAACATCCTCGGCACACAACAATCCGGCCACACCAACAAAATCATCAGCTTCATCCACGACAAAGACCTCATCGAACGCGCCAACACAGACGCAACCCACATCGTCACACACAACCCCCAACTAGCACGCCACCTCGTCGCCGACATTGACGACACCACCCAGACCTACATCGATAAGTCATAACCGCCCCCATGCGATAGAGTAAAACCATGAAAATCTGCGCCCCATTCGCCGGAATAGTCCGTTACAAAGTCTCCCAAGGAGACGCAGTCACCACCGGACAAGAACTCGCCTCCGTCGAAGCAACCAAACTCGAAGCACCCATCATCGCGCCAGGGCCAGGTATCGTCGCTGAGATAACGAGTAACGATTTTGACGATGTTGTTGGGGGAGACATACTCCTCCGAGTCGTGAGTCAGGAGAAGCCATGACCCGTATCATTTCAGGGGAAGCCCGTGGACGAACCATTAAAGTTCCAGAGCATGGGACGAGGCCCACATCAGATAGAGCGCGCGAAGGCCTATTCTCCTCACTGCAAGTACGTTTTGGTTTTGCCGGTGCACGTGTCCTTGATTTATTCGCTGGATCTGGTGCATTGGGGTTAGAAGCTGCTAGCCGTGGTGCCGACTCGGTTGTTTTGGTAGAAAACAATCCGAAGGCTGTCGCTATCATCCGTCATAATATTGCCGTTGTTGGACACCCCCACATTGACGTCGTAGAGATGAAAGCATCTACCTATGTCGCTTCAGCGCCGCAAAATCATTTCGATATGGTGTTAGCAGACCCTCCCTATGATCTTGATGATCAGGCAGTCGTCGAAATGCTCCATGCGCTCATTCCGGCATTGGTAGACGGGGCAGCAGTAGTGGTTGAACGGCACCGTGATTCTGCCGAAACGGCATGGCCATCATGCTTCGTGCCTACCACTCAGAAACTAAAAAAACGCACATTCGGTATTGCGCGGATGGACATGGCCGTTTTCCACGCTGAGCTGGTAGAGGAGTAAACACATCATGCGTAAAGCAGTGTGCCCAGGGTCTTTTGACCCTGTGACTATGGGGCATCTCGATATCATCGGAAGGGCCGCTCAGCAATACGACGAAGTCACTGTCCTAGTGACTGCTAATCCTAATAAGCCTTCAGGTATGTTCACTGTCGATGAACGCCTTGCTCTTATTAAAGAATCCACTGCACATTTTGTGAACGTCAAAGTGGATAACTGGGCAGGCCTTCTCGTGGATTACACTACCGCTCACGGTATCGATGCGATCGTCAAAGGGCTTCGATCGGCACTGGATTACGAGTATGAGCTACCCATGGCTCAGATGAATCGAAAACTATCTGGTGTAGACACCCTGTTTTTGATGACAGATCCACAATATGGTTACATTTCTTCTACACTTTGTAAGGAAGTAACTAAATATGGTGGAGATGTCTCTGATATGTTGCCATCAGCTGTAGCCGCAGCGATTGTGGAGAAAGTAAAAAGTTAACTATGGGATTTGCACTTGTTGTCTTAATAATCGTAATTATCGGTTCATTACTTCAACGAGTGTCTGGAATGGGGCTTGGGCTTGTCGCCGGCCCCATTCTTACATTACTCCTTGGCCCCGTCGAGGGAATTCTCGTACTCAATATATTGGCGGCCATCAACGCGGTTTTCATCACCATCAATGTTCGTAAACATGTCGAATGGAAAAAGTGCGCGTTGATCGGTTCAGTGCTCATTCTTGGAGCAATCCCAGGCGCCTGGCTAATCACCCAAGTTTCGACATCATTACTTCAACTTCTAGTAGGACTTCTTCTCCTAGTCGCATTGGCATTAGTGGTATTCGGAGCGGTTTATCTGCCACCGGCACGTGGAAAGATTCCTGCAATAGTGGCGGGTATCGCTGGTGGGTTTATGAATACCCTTGCAGGGGTTGCAGGTCCTGCGATCACCGTGTATGCCCAAGCGTCAAAGTGGGACCAACAGCGCTTCGCTGCCACTCTACAACCCATATTTGTTATTTCGGGCCTTGTATCCTTCATCGTAAAAATTGTCTCAGGTGCAGGAACAATTTCGCAGATATCGGCATGGGTATGGATCCTAGGCATTGCGGGAATGTTTATAGGTATCAGTCTCGGTGCCAGGGCTTCGAGAATAGTGAGCAGAACCCACGCACGAAAGCTCGCTTTGCTCCTAGCTACCGGTGGTGGGGTATCCGCTGTTGTTCGCGGATTGGTGGGGATCCTATAAAAAAGGGTGCCCCACGACAGAGATCGTCGTGGGGCACCCTCGTACCTTTATGGGCTCAGCACTTACAGAAGGCTTGAAAGGAACGCCTTGGTGCGCTCGTGCTGCGGGTTATCAATGACCTGTTCAGCTGGGCCTTGCTCTACAATGACGCCGCCATCCATGAAAGCAACGGTATCGGCAACCTCGCGTGCGAAGCCCATCTCATGGGTAACCACAAGCATGGTCATTCCACCTTGGGCAAGCTCTCGCATGACGCGTAGAACTTCACCAACAAGCTCAGGGTCGAGAGCCGAAGTAGGTTCGTCGAAAAGCATGAGCTTTGGCTCCATAGCAACCGCGCGGGCGATCGCTACACGCTGCTGTTGACCACCGGACAACTGGGCTGGATACGCGTCTGCCTTATGTTCCAATCCAACTTGCTTGAGGAGCGCCATTCCGCGAGAACGAGCCTCCGATTCCGAAACGCCCTTAACATGCACAGGCGCCTCGATAATATTTTCAATGACTGTCCTATGCGGGAACAAATTGAAGTTTTGGAACACCATGCCGATACCGGAACGCTGTCGGGCAGCCTCTTTTTCGGAGATTTCATACAAAACTCCACCGCGTTCGCGATACCCAATGAGTTCACCGTCAACATAAAGGCGACCACCGGAGATTTTCTCGAGGTGATTCACACAGCGAAGCAGTGTGGATTTACCTGAGCCAGACGGGCCGATAAGACAAGTAACTGTTCCTTGGGGAACTTGGAGATCGATACCTTTGAGCACACTCAACTGGCCGTAGTTTTTACACAGTTTCTGTGCATCAATCATGAGATTGTCTGTCATGGCTTAGGCGCCTTTCTTAGGGGTGCGGGGAGTGTGAGGCTTGGGTGCTTCTGCGATGATGTCAACATTCTTTGGAAGGGTGCCTTCAGCGTCAGCAAGTGCTGCGAGTTGACGTGCAGTGAGCTGGCGTGTTGCGCCACGATCGTAATACTTTTCCAAGTAGTGCTGGGCAACCATGAGCAACGACGTAATCACCAGGTACCACGTTGCCGCCACGAGCAAAAGCGGTACTGGGTCGAAAAGCGCCGCTGCGATATCGGTTGCGCGACCGTACAACTCAGAGGTGTAAGGGATTGCCACAACCAGCGAGGTGGTCTTCAGCAAAGAAATAAACTCATTGCCAGTAGGTGGGACGATGATACGCATCGCCTGTGGCAATACAGTACGACGAATGGTCATCCACCAGCTCATACCTAAAGCCTTAGATGCTTCTGTCTGTCCCTCGGGAACTGCCTGGATACCAGAGCGGACAATCTCAGACATGTAAGCAGCCTCATTAAGTCCAAGACCAACGACTGCAAGAATAAACATGTTGGAAAGCAAGTTTTCCAACGAAATTTCGGTAAAGCCCAAGTTGATGCCACTGTAAATAGATCCCAATAGTCCCCAGAACACCAACTGGACGTAGACCGGAGTACCTCGGAAGATCCACAAATAGAACCACGAAATACCACGCAAAACGGGGTTTGGCGACATACGCATAATCGCTACAATGCAGCCTAAAATGACACCCATGAGCATCGATAAAATCGTGATAGCTAGCGTATGTACTGCAGCAGAAGCGATGCGTGTATCAAAAAGGTACTGGCGATAAATATCCCAGCCGTATGCATCGTTAGTAGCAGCGCTAATAAGAAACCAAACAAACAGCGCGAGAATAATAATGGCAGCTACCCAGCGGCCCGGATGCCGCAATGGTTTTGCCTGAATAGGTTGTGGGGAAGTCATGGATAAGTCCTTTTAACGAGGGGAAATAAACAGGGAAGTTGCACGCAAAGTGTCGATTTAGACGGGTTTTTCGTTGATCATTCCTTGCTCAACATAACCTTCTTTGACTCCCCACATGTTCAAAATCTTTTGGTAATCGCCAGTCTTGATGAGATGTTCTAAAGCTGCGGCGATTGCTGGTCCCAAGGGCGAACCTTTAGGCACGGCAAAACCGTAAGGAGCCGCGTCGAAGATTTCACCAGTAGTAGTGAGCTTGCCCTCTGCACGTTCGACAGCCCATCCCAACACAGGGGAGTCCGCGGAAAAGACATCTGCGCGCCCTAGAACTAGCGCGGTAGCCGCCTGATCAGATGTGGCATAAGGAAGAATTTCTACTGGTTTTTTACCCTCGGCGATACATTTTTCCCGCAAAGGATACGCATCGTCGGTTTCTGCCACCGTGGTGCGTTGTACTGCGATGGTCAGACCGCAGGGATCTTCGCGAGAGACCGAAGAGTCCTTTTGCACGCCCCATTGAATGCCGGCATACAAAAAATCGACGAAATCATAGTTTTCACGACGCTCGTCGTTATCTGTAAAACCAGAGGCACCCACGTCGATTGTTCCTGCGCTTAACGACGGAAGAATCAATGAAAAGTCTTGCTGCTGAGCCTCATATTTCAGACCCATTACCGCTGATACTGCCCGCATCAAATCCATCTCCATCCCAATGATGTTGTGATTGGAGTCCTTGAATTCGAATGGTGCGAACGGTGGGTTAGCGCCTGCCACCAAGGTGCCGCGATTGGCTAGATCTTGCGGAACCATGGCGGCGATCTCGGGGACAACGGCTGGGGTTACTTCCACCCAAGAATCCGGATGGCCTTGTTCTTCGTTGGTAACACACGCAGTAAGCGGTAATGTCAACGCGGCCGTGGCGCATACAGCCACAACGTGAGAGCGGATTGTCATTCTTAAAATAATACAGTGATGTTCATAATATTAAGAATTCCTATCGCGGGTATCCACAAAACGGGGTAGCTATTTGTGGTGTAAGTTCTTGCGCTCGAGCAAAATTTCCGTGAGCACTACGCAAGCTACAACTGCTGCGCCCAAGGCAATAAATCCAAATGTTGTGCCTGAACTAGCTGGTGGCCAGAGAAGATTGGCATTGTCCGTTTGCCATGGCCATAGTGCGCGAAGGGAACCGAGCATCATGCCAGCCATGGTGGCCAAGGTTAGCGTGTGGTGGCGAGTCATGAGAACATCGAGGATCTTGATAAAACATGCCAAGCCTGTGATAGCGCCAGCAGCGAATACTGCGATGATGGTGAAGTTACGGTCACTTACCGCTTGGATTATTGGCTCGTAAAAACCCAGCGCCAGCAAAATAAATGAGCCGGATACGCCAGGTAGGACGAGCGCACACACGGCAACCATTGCTACAAAGAAAACGGCTAGTAGCGATGGGTCAGTCTTAGGTTCTGAGGTCATGCTCGTGGCAAAGAACGTAGCAATAGTGCCAATAACAAACAGAAGTAGGGCTGGCAATTTCTGAGAGTTCAAACTTTCAGCCCGGATCATACGCAATGGAACCACGATTGATATCGCAACCATTCCTAGGAACAGGGCACGCGCTGTCACAGGGTGGTGATCAACAAAGTGGTGCATCACGGAAGACATTGTAAATACGGCGCCGATCATGCCTACGGCTACCGATGCCAAAAATCCCCACTCCACATTTTGGATGGAAGTTTTAAGCTGGGATCGATCACTTATTAGGACACGCACAATA
The DNA here is from genome assembly GCF_902702935.1 of Corynebacterium rouxii. Taxonomy (NCBI): domain Bacteria; kingdom Bacillati; phylum Actinomycetota; class Actinomycetes; order Mycobacteriales; family Corynebacteriaceae; genus Corynebacterium; species Corynebacterium rouxii. The sequence continues at coordinate 1,094,694 of NZ_LR738855.1, forward strand.
TGGACCAGGGCGTTGCCATTGTGGATTGCTCGTTCATAAATGCCGGCGACTAGAGCAACGGTGCCGCCAGAAACGCCTGGCACCAACTCTGCGAGTCCGATCAATGCACCAAAAACCACATTGATTACTGCGTTGATGGGGCGAGTCTTACTAGTATTGGCCTTCACAGGGGAGGTCATGGTTCTACTTTCTCGTCTCAAAGAGCGCGGTTGAATGAACTCTCCACTGTAACCTACTGCGTTAAGAGAACCTGTTTTTATTGTGAAATCTCGTCAAATTTGTGACGCGATTAAGAAAGCGCGCTCGGATGTGAGCCTGTCTATTGGATTAGGGAAAGTAGGAAAAACGAAAAACGCCTTGTACTAGAGAAAATTCTAGCGACAAGACGTTATAAGTAGTGCCCCTGGTGAGACTCGAACTCACACTGCACGGGTTTTGAATCCGTTTCCTCTGCCAATTGGGATACAGGGGCGCTGGAAAAAACTATAGACCATCAAGGTAGGTTTATGCCAAATCGCCTGTTCGTAGGGTGGATTCGGGCAAATGTTAGATGTACTCGTTAGACTGGCTGCCGTGACTTCCAATGCGAACCGACTCATGCTTATCGACGGCCACTCGATGGCCTTCCGCGCGTTCTACGCGCTGCCTGCGGAGAACTTCTCTACATCTGGTGGACAGGCGACGAATGCCGTTTACGGATTTCTGTCGATGTTGTCGTCTCTGCTCGTTGAAGAAAAGCCAACCCACGTAGCAGTTGCGTTCGATGTTGGCCGCCAAACATTTCGAACCGAGATGTTCCCTGAATACAAAGCGCAGCGTGAGGCTGCACCACCAGAATTCAAGGGACAGGTGGAGATTATTAAAGAGGTCCTAGAGACTTTGGGAATCACCACCTTGGAAAAAGACAACTTTGAAGCGGACGATATTATCGCCACGTTGGCTACGGCGGCGGGTCCACTTGGTTTTGAGACGTATATCGTTACTGGTGATCGCGATTCTTTCCAATTAGTAAACGAATCAACCACGGTGTTGTATCCCATGCGTGGTGTATCTGTTCTTCATCGTTTCACCCCAGAAGCGGTGGAAGAGAAATATGGGTTAACGCCAGCGCAGTATCCAGATTTTGCGGCATTGCGAGGGGATCCTTCAGATAATTTGCCTAATATCCCAGGTGTTGGCGAGAAAACCGCCACAAAGTGGATTGTCCAATATGGAAGCTTGGAATCCTTGCTTGCTCATGCCGATGAGATTAAAGGCAAAGCTGGTAATAGCTTCCGCGAGCGTTTAGACCAAGTGCGGATGAATCGGACTTTGACTGAGATGGTCAAGGATCTCGAACTTCCTTATGTCCCAGATCAGCTGGAGCGCAAACCCGCTGATGCCTCGGCAATTGCATCTAAGTTTGATGAACTCGAATTTGGATCGAATCTTCGTGATCGTGTGATCCATGCAGTTGATGCGCAGGGAAATGTGCCTGAGGGGTCTGAAGAAGACAAACCTGAAGTCGTCATCGATCATGAAAAACTAGCATCATGGCTTGCCAATCGCGCTGGGCAGTCGCTGGCATTGTATGTGCGCGGCCATGGTAGCCCCGCCGGCGGTGATGCTGAGTCGGCGGCGATCGTCGATAAGCAATATCATGCCGTAGCACTTGATTTCAGTGATCTTGACGCAGATGATGACCAAGCATTTGCGCAGTGGATTGCTAGTGATTCGCCTAAATACCTACATGAAGCTAAAGCTGTATTTCATATGCTCGCAGGCAGGGGCTACACCCTCAACGGGATTGAGCATGATACTGCAATCGCAGGGTACTTATTGCGTCCCGGTCAGCGTACGTATGATCTGAAAGATGTGTATCAGCGCCATTTGCAACGTCAACTAAGTGGGGGCACTAGCGAAAGCGGTCAACTCTCGTTGCTTGACGCGCCTGATGCTCAAGAACTTGTTGACAATGCTGTAGCGATTTTGGAATTAAGCAGTTCGCTCACCGCGCAGCTACAAGCCATCGATGCGTATGAGCTTTACCGGGAAATGGAGCTTCCACTTGTCGGTGTGCTGGCGCGCATGGAGGCAACTGGAATTTGTGTCGATGTGGCCACATTGCGGGAACAGCGAGACGTATTTGTTGAGCAGGTTCGGGAGGAAGAACGCGCTGCTCGGGAACTTGCGGGGGATGAGGCGTTAAATCTGTCGAGCCCTAAGCAGCTTCAAGTGGTTTTGTTCGACACCTTGGGGCTTCCTAAGACTAAGAAGACCAAGACTGGATACTCCACGGCAGCAAAAGAAATAGAATCGCTGGCTGTTAAAAATCCCCATCCATTCCTTGATCATCTCTTGGCGCATCGAGAGTTCCAAAAGATGAAAACGACTCTCGACGGCCTCATTAAAGCAGTCGGAGATGACGGCCGTATTCACACTACGTTTAATCAAACAGTCGCCTCAACTGGTCGTTTAAGCTCAACCGAACCGAACTTGCAAAACATTCCTGTGCGTACTCCGGCAGGAAGGAAAATCCGCTCAGCTTTTGTCGTAGGCCAGGGATATGAGTCCCTGCTTACTGCAGACTATTCACAGATTGAGATGCGTGTTATGGCGCACCTTTCTGAGGACCCAGGTTTGATCGAGGCTTATCAAACGGGCGAGGATCTCCACAATTACGTGGGTTCGAAGGTCTTCGATGTGCCAGTTGATCAGGTAACTCCTGAATTACGCCGCCGAGTTAAAGCGATGAGCTATGGGTTGGTTTATGGGCTTTCTGCATTTGGGCTTTCGCAGCAATTAAACATCCCTGCTGGTGAAGCCAAAGTGATCATGGAGAGTTACTTCGAACGATTTGGAGGGGTAAAGCGATACCTTGATCAAGTAGTCGAACAAGCCCGAAAGGATGGGTTCACGTCGACCTTGTTTGGCCGTCGACGTTACTTACCGGAGCTTTCTTCAGATAATCGAGTGGCACGGGAAAATGCCGAACGAGCTGCCTTGAATGCTCCAATTCAAGGCACGGCAGCAGACATTATTAAGATTGCAATGCTGCGTGTCGACGCCCGCCTTACCGCCGAAAACTGTCAATCGAGGGTGCTTCTTCAAGTTCACGACGAATTAGTACTCGAGGTAGCTTCAGGGGAACAAGAAAAGGTTCAACAACTTGTAGAAGAAGAAATGGACGCGGCTATTTCACTGCGCGTACCGCTGGAGGTTTCTGCAGGTGTCGGTTCTAACTGGGAAGAAGCTGCACACTAATTCCAAGCTGGAATTGGGCCCGTGGCCGAGCATGGAATTCAGTCACGGGCTAACGGCAATGAGTGACAAAAATAGCCGTTCCTGGAAAGATTCGACCTCTCAGCGGTGACCATTGGCCCCATGTTTCAGTGAGATTGGTAGGCCATTCTGGTTCAATGAGACGATCTAGCATGAATCCAGAGGCATTAAGGAGCTCGATCCAATCACCCATAGTGCGATGGAATTCTGCGTAGGTTATTTTGCCATTCTTATCGCGTTCTATGTAACTTCGATCAAAATAAGACAGCTCAGCGCATAATCCTGCTTCGGTGGGATCGTCTGGGAAGATCCATCGCATGGGATGATTTGTGGAAAACACGAATCTGCCACGAGGCTTAAGGCACCGTGCAATGTCTTCTAACACTGGGCCCAAATTTTCTATGAAGGGGAAGGCGCCAAAAGCGGAAAATACTACATCGAAGCTGTTGTCTTTATAGGGAAGATTCATGGCGTTAGCCTGGGCGAGAGGCACGTTGAGGGGGCAGTGCCGAAGCATGCCCATTGATAGATCAAATCCCGTAACAAAGGCATCATAATTATTTGATAGCCAGCGAGAACATGGGGCAGATCCGCATCCTATCTCCAAAACATTTAGTCCTGAAATATCACCCAATAGATGTGCCTCGCTTTCTGCGAGCATTTCTGGGCACCAATGAAATCCATTGAGATATGCCGCATGGTCGTTGTGATAACGCTGGGCATCTGAATCCCACCAATCTCGATTGGCGTCCGAGATTTCTTGATTGTTGTGGTGGTCTTTATAAGAGGTGTTCATCATCGATCATTCTTTTCCATTCAAACTGCTTGATCTAGCTGGGATTATGTACTACTGTTGTCACAGCGTGTCTGTGCTTAAGTTGCAGGTTGTCTTAGTAGGAGGATGGCACTGTAACTCTAGTGGGATCAAACACCAAGGTTATGCGGTGTTTTGAGAGACGCGTTCCTGTCCATCAACGATTCCTGCATTATTTTCGGAGCATTTATACATATGCCAACCAACAACGTCCCTCAGGTTGCGATTAACGACATCGGAACCGCTGAGGATTTCCTCGCTGCAGTCGACGCAACCATCAAGTACTTCAACGATGGTGACATCGTCGAGGGCACCGTGGTCAAGGTTGACCATGATGAGGTTTTGCTTGACATCGGATACAAGACCGAAGGTGTTATCCCTTCCCGCGAGCTGTCCATCAAGCACGACGTCGATCCAGATGAGGTTGTCGAAGTCGGCGACCAGATCGACGCACTTGTTCTCACCAAGGAGGACAAGGAAGGCCGTTTGATCCTTTCCAAGAAGCGTGCACAGTACGAGCGTGCATGGGGCGCTATCGAGGAGCTCAAGGAGAAGGACGAGCCAGTTACCGGTACCGTTATCGAGGTTGTCAAGGGTGGCCTCATCCTCGACATCGGACTGCGTGGCTTCTTGCCTGCATCCCTCGTTGAAATGCGTCGTGTTCGCGACCTCGATCCTTACATCGGTCAGCAGATCGAAGCAAAGATCATCGAGTTGGACAAGCAGCGCAACAACGTTGTTCTGTCCCGTCGTGCATGGCTTGAGCAGACCCAGTCTGAGGTTCGCTCCGAGTTCCTGCACCAGCTGCAAAAGGGTCAGGTCCGCAAGGGTGTCGTTTCCTCTATCGTCAACTTCGGCGCATTCGTCGATCTCGGCGGTGTCGACGGCCTCGTTCACGTTTCCGAGCTGTCCTGGAAGCATATCGATCACCCATCTGAGGTTGTCACCGTTGGTGACGAGGTCACCGTTGAGGTTCTCGACGTCGATCTCGACCGTGAGCGCGTTTCCCTCTCCCTGAAGGCAACTCAGGAAGATCCATGGCGCGTATTCGCACGCACCCACGCTGTTGGCCAGATCGTTCCAGGTCGCGTCACCAAGCTCGTTCCATTCGGTGCGTTCGTTCGCGTCGAAGAGGGCATCGAGGGCTTGGTTCACATCTCCGAGTTGGCTCAGCGCCACGTTGAGGTTCCAGATCAGGTCGTTAACGTCGGCGATGAGGCTATGGTCAAGGTCATCGACATCGACCTTGAGCGTCGTCGTATCTCCTTGTCCCTCAAGCAGGCTGACGAAGACTACACCGAAGAGTTCGATCCATCCAAGTACGGTATGGCTGACTCTTACGACGAGCAGGGTAACTACATCTTCCCTGAGGGCTTCGATCCAGAGACCAACGAATGGCTCGAGGGCTTCGACGAGCAGCGTCAGGCTTGGGAGGCTCGCTACGCTGAGTCCGAGCGTCGCTTCCAGCTCCACACTGTTCAGATTGAGAAGAACCGTGTTGCTGCCGCTGAAGCTGCAGCAACAGGCGAAGCTACCAACTACTCCTCTGAGTCCGCTGAGGCAGCTCCGGCCGCAGCTAACACCGAGGCAGAAGGTGGCTCCTTGGCTTCCGACGAGCAGCTCGCTGCTCTGCGCGAGAAGCTCGCTGGTAGCTAATCAGTACTGATTAGAAGCCTTTAAAGGTGGTAGCCCTAGCAAATGTGCTAGGGCTACCACCTTTTTCTTCGACGCATGGCGTGCTAAACGTGAATGAAAATGAACGCAAACACCACGTTCAAAATCGTGGCAACAATCATGGGTACAGATGTACGTTTGACGAGTTTGATAGGGCTGACATTAATCGCAGTCGAAACAATAATGACTGCCGCGTTAACGGGGGACACCTGGCGCATCAAATTGGACGTTCCCCAAATTGCCGTAAGCATTTGAACAGGTAAAACGCCAGTCTGGGCTGCAAGCGACGGTACGACTTCAGAGAATGCGAAGTAAGGAGCTGTACCAGATCCCGTTAAAGCTGACATGAGTGCTGTGGAAGCAACGAATGCCAAAATGATAATTACAGCAGCGCCAGAGGATCCCTCAGTAGCATTAATCAGCATATCGATCACACCTAGTTGGGTGACGCCTTCGACGAGTACCGCAGCTGCAACCAATAGTGCGACGACACCTGCAGCACCTTCTCCCATGCCCTTAAAAAAGAGTTTCACAGTTTCTAGTGCATCCATGAGGCTACGATGACGGATGGATTCGATTATTAGTGAAATGAATAGAGACACAATTGTGACCGGTAAAATGCCAGCTTCAAAAGATAATAGGTCGGCGCGATGTAAGACGGCCGTCACCAAAATAAGGAGAAGTGGTAGCAAGGGGAGGAGGGCATAGTAGGCGGGAAGTCCAGCTGCGCGACGGAGCGCGTCGTCTACTGCTGACGTGTCATGTTGAATCGACGTCGTGTCACTTGAGAGAAGCGCTGATTTGCGTTCATCTACTTTGTCGCAATGATGTTGCCAAGCCATGTGAACAAAAGCGGTGATCACAAGAGTTGGAATAGTGGCCTTAGCAACGTTGCCGTACACATATTCTGAAATTGGCATACCCACGAGATCAGCACCTTGGATAAGACCAGCTTCCAAAGGAGTAGCGACGATGGTTGATGAGGTGACGATTATAGCGGCCACAGTGAGTGGAGTTAGACCGGCTGCGACGAGTGCTGGTAAAAGAGTAGCTACCAATAGTAAGGAAAGTGCGGACGCTGAGGGCACGATCAGTGACAACGCAGTTCCAATGGTAAAACCGATCGGTACCATCCAGTAAGAACCGCGCATTTTTTGGAGGGGTGCAGATAAAAGAACGACTGCTTTGGCATCGGCTCCAATTGTGCGCATGTAGGAGACAAAACCAAAGAGCACCATGATGGCCATGCCAATTCCAGAAAATCTGGATTTAAAAAGTGCCTCTATGACAAGCAACTCATCGTAAAAACTATTACCAGATGGTTTGATTTCTACTGACGGCTCGGCTTTTCCGGAAATAGCCGCAATCATAAGAAGAAGTACACCAACGAAGAAAATCGCAGCAGCAGCATTGACTTTCTTGATAATCAGGTACATCACTGCGGCGAAGGAAATGAGGGCTATGAGGAGATAAAGCACTATCTGAGGTCCTTCGGCATAGCGACCATCCGCGTCATGTAAGGAGTACTGGCCTTTGCTGGTGAAAACGTTCGATCTTGCCAAACTGACGCGGTGATCTCCCCGTGTGGCCTTAATCTAACACTTTCATGTAGTAACCACTTTAGCTAGAGGTTATGACCTCTGTGGAGAATATCTTCTACTTGTGACCATTGACACGAGAAATACTACGACAATTGCCTAGCGATTGTCTGCGCCGAGGCGAGCGACGTGCAAGGTGAGGTAGGACACTTCTTCTGCTGTTAGAGGGGCATTCATACGTAATTCAATGATGGCCGAAAGAGCTTTGGCGCATTGCGCAGCGGTGGGGTATTGCTCGGCAATTGTGCTTGCTACCTGTGCTTTAGGTGAGTCAAGCTGTTTGTGCTCGGCCATGCGGACGAAAAGATAGCGCAGATGGGTAATAAACCGAGCGACGGAAATATCTTCTCCACTCAGTGTCGTTCCATAAAAACCGCCGATAATCTCCAAGAGCTGTTCAATAAGACCGGTCATCCGATACGTCCCAGATAGGTCTCCTACTGAAAAACCAGCATTAACAATGTGGAGTGTTAATGCGATTGCCTCGGCTTCATCGAGAGGCTTTTGTAAATCGGCGTTAATTTCTTTGAGTAACCGCTGCGCACTATGAAAATCTTCGGCGTAAAGGTGGCGAACCTCTGCCTCTAGCGGGTACTCAACTGATTTGGTGCGAGTCGATGCTGCATGTACGTGATCGGCTAAGGCAATCACGAGAGTGAGTGTGCTGCGTAGTTTTTCTGACAAACCAGCGCGTTCCATGGCTTCGAGTACCAACCGAATGTACTCACCAGGAATAGCGGCAAGCATGAGCGCGGAGTGGTCTGGATCTCGGCCATCAGCAGGAACGAAAACGCGTGCCACCTTTGTGGGGTCGACGTCATCCCCAGTCTTAGCTTGGAATCCCAGGCCGCGGCCGGTCGCAATGACCTCTTCATCACCACGACGGGCGAGAACCACATTGTTGTTAAAAACGCGCAGAATTTGCATGAGTACTCATTCTAAAGCAGGGTCGCTTCCCAGAAAGGAAGCGACCCTGCTCTTGGCTATAAGTGACTTCGAAGGCTACCCTATAACAGGGTGCAGTATCGAATGTTCAGTTTATTGCGTAACAGTGAAGATGGTGTCACCCGCGCTGGCATGCTTGACGCCCGTTGGGGTTACGGCCTTCATAGCCTTGGTGTTGGTAACTGCAACGACGATGGTGGTGCCATATCCTGCTGCGCGGACCTTGTCGTAATCAACTGTGGCGAGTTTTTGCCCTGCTTCTACGCGATCGCCCTTTTGGACTGCAGGCGTGAAACCTTCGCCCTTCATCTGAACGGTATCAATTCCGATGTGAACGAGAACCTCGACGCCGTCATCTGTCTTAATTCCGTAAGCATGTCCGGACTTCATTGCAGATTTAACGGTGCCGGAGACTGGCGAATAAACCTCTGTGCCAGCACCAGCGGTAGCCGTTGGATTGACTCCAACGCCATCGCCTAGAGTGCCTGCGGAAAATACAGGATCGGCGATTTCGGCCATAGGGAGTACCTCGCCGGTGATAGGGGAACCGACATTGCACTCACCGGCGGGCTTTACAGCTGCAGCTGCAGGCGCTGGGGTAGTAGCTGGGACTGTTGCTGCGGGAACGTCGTCAGCGTTGTCGTGACGAGCGAAGGCTTCTGCTTTTTCTTCTGCGGTGCGATAGTCGGTAATGAAGATGGCGAGGAATGCCACAGTGAAAGCGACCAAGATCGAAACCATGTAGATCCATGCGGGGTTAAACACGAACATGGTTGGGATCGAAGTAAAGACGAAGGCTTTGGTGGTAACTGGTTCGAAGATGGTGGACAATACAGCGATGGTCAAGCCACCTGCAAAACAACCGGCGAGCATACGTGGGTACACGCGCTTGAAGCGGAGGTGAATGCCGTAGAGGGAAGGCTCGGAGATGCCGCCGAGAAGACCTGCCGCAAGAGCAGAGCCAGCGGTCTGGCGCATTACGGTGTCCTTGTCGCGGATGGACAGTGCCAAGACGCCGGCGGTGGCGCCGAAGCAAGCGAAGTTCCAGGTACCCATTGGGCCTTGAATGAAGTCGTAGCCCAAGGTCTGAATGTTGATGAGCATCAAGGCGTTGAGAGGCCAGTGTAGGCCGAGTGGAACCAAGAATGGGTATAGCAGTGGAATAGCAAGTGCGAAAACGAATGGTGCGTTCTCATTCATCCACGACAAGCCAAGGCCGATACCGTTGCCAGCCCAAGTACCAAATGGGCCGATGATGAAGGCGGTCACAGGAATCATGATGACCAACGTCAAGAATGGCACGAAAACCATGTGGACTGCGGTAGGAATGACTTTCTGGAAGCTCTTATAAACAACTGCAGCGACAGCGGCCATGATCAACGGCACGAAGACGTTTCCGCCGTAATCGGGGAAGGTCATGTTGATGCCGAAGATTGGAGCATGGCAGGTTTCGGTGCCCAAGGCTGCGTTGGTTACGCATTCAGCCGTAGAGCTCCCTTTAAGTCCAAGGAACTCTGGGGTAAATAGCGCAAACATAATGGCGGCTGGAACCCACGGGTCGATACGCAGTTTCTTACCCGCGTTGAAGGCCACCATGACTGGCAGGAAGTAGAAGACCGAGCGCCACATCGCATCGACAAAGACCCAAGAAGCCGACTTGTCGGCTGCGCGGAAGTCGACGATGTGGAATGCATCGAGTACAGCGGTAAAAGCGATAATGAGGGAAGCGCCCAGCAGCACGCCCAGAATTGGACGGAAAGAGTCGGATAGGTACTCAAAGAAAGAGTCCATCCATGGCAGTTTGCCCTTAGACTTTGCACGGGCAGCAGCCTTGATATCGGCATCTGAAGGAGTTGCAGAACTCATTTCAGGGAGGTGGGTCATGTCGTCGTAGACGTTGGCTACATCGCCACCAATGACGACCTGATAATTGCGGCCGCCTTGTGGGACCGCACCCATGACCTTAGGGATAGATTCTAGGGCTGCTTTATCAACCTTGGAGGCGTCGGCAAGCTCGAAACGCAGGCGGGTCGCGCAGTGCGTAAACGATGTAATGTTGCCCGCACCACCGATGCCATCAAGGATGGCCCGAGCGGTATCTTCGCGGGTTTGCGTAGACATTCGCTTTTCCTTTCATTTATAGACGGGCTCGATCTCATGTAAAAAGCCTAGAAACCACAAAAGACCTAGGGCGCTGCAATTAAACGTCCTAGGTCTTGCCCGAAGTAACAATCCATGTTTGAGAATACAGCTAGCTACGCAGCAAAGACAATCGTGATGTGTATTTACCTTGTTGGAAAGGTGTGACCGTTGTTATGCAAAGGTCTAAAGCTTGACCGATCCATTGGTATCAATGCCTCTAAGGATTGTTACTCTTTGTAAAAAAGCAGGTAAAGAGAAGTTTTTAAATAATTTTAGTAAGTCTGATGGGGTTAATTGGATCTGAATCACATTTTGATCTTTTCGGGGGTGGAGGGGCGTGATGGTCGTTGGGTTACAGTACGAGTATGCGGATTATTGGATTAACTGGCGGTATTGGCAGTGGCAAATCTACAGTCGCGAGGATTTGGCAAGGTTGTGGAGCAATCGTTATAGACGCTGATGCTATTGCTCGTGACCTGATGCAACCTGGGTCGAAGGTGCTTGAAGAAGTTGCTCAAGCTTTTGGCAGGGATCTCCTTGATGTGGAAGGAAAACTTCGGCGAGCGGAGTTGGCCGCGCGCGTTTTTATCTCCGAAGAGAAAACAGCGCAACTAAATTCCATTACTCATCCGGCAATTAGGTATCAGATTGGGATGGGTATCGAGCGTGCTCGGGTGGGAGGAGTTCAAGTCCTAGTGCTTGATCATCCGCTGCTGTTGGAATCTGGAATGTCGGATCTAGTGGACGATGTGGTTGTGGTGGATGTTCCGGCCGAGCTGAGAGTTCATAGGCTTGTGAAGTTGAGAGGCCTGGCGGAGGATGATGCGCGCCATCGGATAATGCGACAGATGAGCGATGAGGATCGTCGAATGCGCGCGGATTATGTGATTGATAACTCTGGATCTAGGGATGCTCTAGAGTGTTCGGCTTGTGAATTATGGCAACGTTTTGTTGAACAAGTGGAATGAGCAGGAAGTTATGCATTTTGGAGTTGAGATTGTGATTGAGATGGCGCGGCCTTGATTACTGTTGCCTAACTAGATTTAGGTAGGCAACTAGTTTCAAAATGGTTGATATGGAAATCAATCAAAAGGTTGATTTGTAGATTACAGCTCAGTGGTTACTTTTGCCCCAAGCCGGAGGTCGACGTCAGGTGTCAACAACTTTCAACCCAACTTCGCTTCAAGTTCCTCATACATCAAGTGATGTTGCTGATTTTAAAGAGGTCCGGCACATTCGAGGAGACATTAACCTCAAACCATTCATCGCAATTTGGGAGGTAACGAGGGCTTGTGGCTTGGTGTGTCAGCATTGTCGGGCGGACGCACAGCACGAACCTCACCCTGAACAGCTGACCACTGAACAGGGAAAACAATTGCTCTCAGACCTAGCATCATATGAACGACCTAAGCCATTGGTAGTGCTTACGGGGGGCGACCCCTTTGAGCGTCAAGACCTTGAAGAGTTGGTGGATTACGGTACTTCTCTTGGCTTAAATGTTTCTCTGTCGCCGTCGGTCACCCCGCGTTTGATACCCGAAAGAATTCACCGACTTCATGAACTCGGCGGCAAAGCAATGTCGATGTCTTTAGATGGAGCAACCGCAGAAACGCATGATGCCTTTCGCGGTTTTAGTGGGACTTTCGACACGACGGTTGAGCGCGCAGCGGATATTCTTCAAGCAGGTTTTAGGCTGCAAATTAATTCCACCCTTACGAAGTCCAACATCCGAGAAGCTCCAGCATTATTGAAGACAGTGATGGGGATGGGTGCAAAAATGTGGTACGTATTTTTCCTTGTGCCAACTGGGCGTGGTGCTGCCTTAAATGCGTTAAACCCTCACGAGCGTGAAGATGTTTTGCATTGGCTTGCCGACGTATCCGATCGTATTGCGATTAAAACTACTGAAGCGCCACAATATCGCCGCGTAGTGATCCAGCAGCGCTTACGGAAAGAAGGCCAGCTTGATAAGTATCTTGGCGGTGAACTTTATCGATACCTAACCCAAAAAACTACGGAATTACTAGGGGCCCACCCAGTTCAACCACGCCGCCCACGTCCGCCGATGGCAGTAAATTCGGGATCAGGTTTTGTTTTTATTGATCACATCGGAGATGTCTATCCTAGTGGTTTCTTGCCAATTCACTGCGGCAATGTAAAACAAGCCTCAATTAAGACTATCTATTCACAATCGCCAACATTTCAAGCTTTAAGAGACCCTAACCACTGGCATGGTAAATGCTCAGTATGTGAGTTTCATGATGTCTGTGGTGGTTCGCGTTCGACTGCTTATGCGCTCACTGGTGACGTTCGTGCTTCAGATCCTACGTGTGTATATATACCGCAGCCGTGGTTAGATGCGGGTCATTCTGGCGTAGAAGATTAAAAATTGGTGTTTCGGGCGAGAAAATGATTCAGCCACTACACTTTTGGATATGGCTTTTGCGGCGGAACATCCAGAGTTATCGGTTTCAGAATTTCGTCCGGTGGGTGATATTGAGCGTGCAGATGCGCGATTTGAGGTCATCTCCGAATATGAGCCGGCTGGTGACCAGCCAGCTGCTATCAAGGAATTAGACGCACGATTGTCACGGGGAGAACGAGACGTTGTTTTATTAGGTGCAACGGGCACTGGTAAGTCTGCAACAGCTGCGTGGCTTATTGAGCAACAGCAGCGGCCTACTCTTGTGATGGCCCCGAACAAGACTCTAGCGGCGCAATTGGCTAATGAGCTACGTCAATTGCTTCCTAATAATGCGGTTGAGTATTTCGTTTCTTATTACGATTACTACCAGCCTGAAGCGTATATAGCGCAAACGGATACCTATATTGAAAAAGACTCCTCTATTAACGATGACGTCGAAAGGCTTAGGCACCGAGCCACCAGTTCGTTGCTGTCTCGACGCGACGTGGTGGTGGTGTCTTCAGTTTCCTGTATTTATGGTTTGGGAACTCCTCAGTCATATTTGGATCGATCTGTTGTTTTACGCGTAGATGAAGAAGTTGAACGAGATCGTTTTTTGAGACTACTCGTGGATATTCAATACGATCGCAATGATGTTGGTTTTACGCGAGGAACTTTCCGCGTAAAAGGTGACACAGTCGATATCATTCCCGCATATGAAGAGGTTGCGATCCGCGTTGAGTTCTTCGGTGATGATATTGACGCTTTGTATTACATTCATCCTTTAACTGGAGACGTTATTCGACGGGTAGACGAAGTTCGTATATTTCCTGCGACACACTACGTCGCGGGGCCAGAACGCATGGCAAAAGCTGTTGAGGATATTAAAGCTGAGTTGCATGATCGTCTCGAAGATTTAGAAAACAGAGGCAAGCTTCTAGAGGCACAGCGGTTACGTATGCGCACCGAATATGACCTAGAAATGATCGAGCAGGTCGGTTTTTGCTCTGGTATTGAGAACTATTCTCGGCATCTAGATGGCCGACCAGCTGGGTCCGCACCGGCAACGTTGCTTGATTATTTCCCTGAAGATTTTTTGACGATTATCGACGAGTCCCATGTGACAGTTCCGCAGATTGGCGGAATGTTTGAGGGAGATATGTCGCGTAAGCGCAACTTGGTTGAATTTGGATTCCGGTTACCTTCGGCTCTCGACAATCGTCCCCTAACGTGGGAAGAATTTGAACAACGCGTTGGGCAAACGGTGTATATGTCGGCAACTCCTGGAGATTACGAACTTGCGGCTTCGGGCGGTGAGTACGTGGAACAGGTTATTCGACCTACTGGTCTGGTAGATCCGGAAATTGATGTACGACCGACTCGGGGCCAGATTGACGATCTCATTCATGAGATCAAACAGCGGACCGCCAAAGACGAGCGTGTATTAGTAACCACTCTGACAAAGAAAATGGCCGAAGACCTCACAGATTATCTTCTAGAAAATGGTATTAGAGTGCGGTACCTGCATTCCGATATCGATACTTTGCAACGTGTTGAGTTACTGAGGCAGCTCAGATTAGGGGAATATGACGTTCTCGTTGGTATCAACTTGTTGCGCGAGGGTTTGGACTTACCGGAGGTGTCTCTCGTAGCTATTTTGGATGCCGATAAAGAAGGATTCCTTCGATCAACTAAATCGTTGATTCAGACTATTGGTCGTGCAGCCCGAAATGTTTCAGGCGCTGTGATTATGTACGCAGATAAGATCACAGATTCTATGCAATATGCGATCGATGAGACCGAGCGGCGTCGAGAAAAACAGATTGCATACAACAAGGAGCATGGAATCGATCCACAGCCGCTACGCAAAAAGATCGCGGATATCTTGGAACAGGTTCAAGAAAGTAAGGCCGAAGGTACGGCACCTTCGTCTGACGCCGTGGTTGTTTCTAAAGCGAATACGTCGTCGATGCCCGTGGCAGAGTTGCGATCGCTTATCGACGACCTTACGACCCAGATGGGTACAGCAGCGCGGGAATTAAAGTTTGAATTAGCTGGACGTTTACGTGATGAGATCGCCGAATTGAAGAAAGAACTTCGCGGTATGGAAGAAATAGGGCTTGCATAAATGGGTGTTTTCTAGGCCACTGTTGTGAGTATGGATATTGAATTTTCCTATTGTGACGTGCCTTAATCCTGCTATCTGCTTGTTATAACGTCACCATTCGATTGGTATTTAAAAACGCAATATATTGTTAAACTTACAGTTATTGCGCTTGCCTGCCATGCTCTTAATTTAGGAGTAGGCTGGCTAGCAATTAAGCATGTAACGCGAGTTCAACAATGAAAGGCTCTCATGAGCGATTATTCCACCATCGTTGTCGGTACAGATGGCTCCAAGTCCTCGATGCTAGCTGTCGAGCGTGCAGCAAAGATTGCTGCTGCTATGGACTGCACCTTGGTTGTCGGCTGTGCTTATTACGAAAATAAAGAAGATGCTTCCAAGACCCTGCGACAAGATTCTGTCACTGTGTTGGGTAACGATCCAGCTCAACAGAATTTGGATAAAGCAGCTGCAGTGGCAAAGGAGATTGGCGCTACCAAGATTGAGACTGCCATTCGTCCAGGAACTCCAGTTGAGGCATTGATGGCAATCGTTCGCGAGCACAACGCAGATCTACTCGTTGTGGGAAACCGCGGAATTAACTCCCTGACCGGTCGTCTGCTCGGTTCGGTTCCTGCTGATGTTGCACGTCAGTCGGATTGTGACGTCATGATTGTTCACACCGTAAGCTAAAGAGCAAATACGCAATGGTGCCATGCTTTATCGCATGGCACCATTTTTTATGATAAATCAGGAAGATCGCCGATGATACAAAGGGACTGCGTGGCCCGAGTTAGTGCAACGTAAAGATCTTGCCATCCCTGTGGGGATTCATTAACAATATTGATCGGGTTGATCAGAACAACATGATCGTATTCCAACCCTTTGACATCTGAAACGCCGAGAATATCGTTGTTCGCCATGCTGTCAGGTCCAATGATGGCAGTAAGTCGTGACGGATCATTTCGGCGGAGCTCTTGTGCAATCTCACTTGCATGAACATCACTATTTTCGAAGCGTACTGGGGTACCTGATTGTCGTAGCGCTGTGCTTTCTACTGCGTCAGGTGCAAAAACGTGAAGGACTTTATTAGCCCATTCCATGATTTCTGTTGGCGTGCGGTAGTTAATGGTGAGGTGGTGGGTTACATAGCGACCGCTGACGAACGGCTCTAGGGTTTCAGCCCAAGAGTCAACTCCGGCCGGAGAACTAGTTTGTGCGGTATCGCCTACGAGGGTCATCCATCGTGATGGACAGCGACGCATAACCATTCGCCATTCCATGGGAGTGAGCTCTTGGGCTTCGTCGACAATGACATGGCCGTACGCCCACGCTAGATCTTCACGTGCACGTTGCGCTGTTGATCTAATATCACGAACTTCTTGGCGTCGGGCTAACGTTTCTGCATCGATGACATCATGAGCTGAAAGGATCTCAGCGTCGGATTCATCATCTAGGTCTGTATTAGCTGAACCGGTGAGGATTTCTAGTACATCCCGAGCTTCTTCGATTTGTTCGCGCCACGCTCTTTCTTGTTCGGCTCGCTCTTTTTCTGGATCCGGTACCCCGATGATGACAGCTAGTTCGTCCAACAGTGCTGCATCTGAGGCAGCCCATGGGCTGCCTTGTTGTCTCCATAGAGCCTCTTGAGTTTCCTCGTCGTAGTCGTAGGCAACTTTGCTGATCATGCTGTGCGATTCAAGCAGACTCATCAATGTGTCTTGAGGATTAAGCTGTGGCCAGTACTCATCGACTAGCTTGGCAACGACGGATTCTTCTAGCAGGTCATCGTGTAATTGCGCGATATCGGCAGCCGAGAGCAAATTCTTTCCGCCCATGGGGTCAGCACCAATAAGGTCTGCCATTTGATGTGAAAGCAGCTCAGTCAACTGCTCGGTAAATAGTGGCCTTGCTTCATTGTGAGGTCGCCTTGATCTGCGAGCGCGCGTTCGCGCTTTTTTTACCATGTTTGGAGTGACTGTGAGTTCTAGGCCATCGATTTTGATGGCAAATGGCTCCGAAGGAACCTGCTGATACTCCTGCACCAGCCGCCGGAGAACAGTGACCATTTCCTCACTGCCTTTAATCTCACGTGTGAGTGAATCTTCAACAGAGGTGCCGTTAATACCAGGGTAGAGATCCCCAACAGTTGATAACACGACACCAGTTTCGCCTAATTCTGGAAGAACTCGAGAAATATAGTCCAAAAAACTACGGTTTGGACCTACGATGAGCACTCCAGTTTTTGCGAGTTGATCGCGCCAAGTATAGAGAAGGTACGCCACTCGGTGCAGCGCTACAGCAGTTTTACCTGTACCAGGTCCGCCTTCAACGACCATGACTCCACGTGTCGGGTCGCGAATAATATCATCTTGTTCGCGTTGAATGGTTTCTACAATGGAATGCATGTGGCCGGTGCGTGCAGAACACATAGCGCGGTACAAAGCGGTTTCACTCACTACATCTGCGCACTCATTGTGAGTATTTTCTGCACCAGCACCACTGAGCACTTCATCATCTATACCTACGACTGAACGTCCTTGTGTACGGATGTGTCTACGATGCAAGACGCCTTCGGGGCGGGCAGTAGTAGCCAAGTAAAACGGTCGAGCTAATGGCGCACGCCAGTCCAATAGGAGAGTCCGGTAATCATTTTGGCGATCGTCAAGCCCCATGCGTCCGATATAACGACGGTCGACGTTTTCTGTTCCTGCGACCAAATTATCGATAAGGTCTGTGCGCTGGGTAGTTACGTCGATTCGGCCAAACGCTAATCCCAATTGGGCAATGTTGAGGCGGTCGATTTTTTCATTCAATGCGTGATATTCAGTTTCACGTCTGACCAATGCTTCCGCATCAGGGTTGGCAGGGTCGACGTGCAACATAACGTCGTTGAGTCGTTGATTCGCTGCTACAACTTCCTCGTCGAGTTTTCCAAATAGCTTATCGACGTAAGCCTGTTCATCTTGGATCTCTGCAGAAGTTGAGTCAATGGGGTGTTTCATTGATCGCGTGCCTTTCGTGTGGTTATGAAAGAACAAGCTGTCAATCATACCGCTTCTAAACTACGGTTAGCATTTAATCGTTGTAGTGGGAAATGCGAGTGCTGGCTTTATCACCGCCTCTCGTTAGGTGATAAAGCCAGCACTAGTTTCTGGATTGCATGAAGGTGATTCTAGAAAGCTGAATCGAATCGTTTCATTGCTTTGTTCAGAGATTTTTCTGCTTTTCGCTGCAGTTGGTTAGCTTTTTTAGAAGCTCGTTTGGCGCTGCGGCCAGTAGATTTTTCTGCACTTTCATATGCTTGAGCTGCGCGTTCTTGAGCGCGTGCTGCAACTTTTACGGCTTTCTTTTTAGCCAAAATAGCGTTCTTTTGTGCAAGAGCTAGCCAATCATCTTTGTTATCTTCGAGGTAGTCTTGCGCTGTTTGGCTGTATTCAGAAACGGCATCAGTTGCTTCGTTCCACAAATCCTTCGCTAAATCCTTCGCTGCGGATGCTGTCTGGTTTGCAACAGTAGATGCTTGGTCGCCAAATTTTTTGGTCTCAGATTTAGTAGGCAGGGCTTGCTGAATCTGCGTGGATGCTTTTTGTGCAGCTTTATCAGCACGCCATTTCAAACCTGGTTTTCCGGCGGTATCTGCGCTCGTGATTGCCAAACCGCCAAGTAATGCGATGCTCGTTAAAAAGCCCTGACGTCGGGCAATTTTTTCTTCACGATCTTGAGTTTCCCAAAACGCGTGGCGAGCGATGATAGTTGGAACGCTAATAGCAGCCAGAACAGTAGCGGAGGTGCGAGGTGCTTTACCGAGTGCGAGTGAGCTGCCAGCTAATACTTTGGTTGCTCCAACTGCCTGAGTGATTACTTGTGGATCCTCTGGAAGTTTTTTCATATATTTGCGAGGAACAACCGTGTGCAGTCGGTTGATAACGGCCTGCGTGCCTTCCACATGAGCTTGGCTGTTGAGAACAACGTCGACACCGTCAGCCACATAAACGGAGGCGAGCATGGGGCGAGCAAATTTGCGGATCATATAGAATTCCCTTTCTCTTAAGCCCTTAAAATCACTAGTTTTGATCGTTTAGTGTTCGGATCATCAAACCAGAATACGATGCCCATGCTACAGACCATTGCTTGTTCCTGCTCGCGATAATTGCAACAAGTTGGTAAAGACTATGGGCTTTATGTAAGAAGATCTGTGGGATGAACTGAGGTAATTACCAACCGCGTTGATGCCATTGCTCCAGATGTGGACGCTCAGTTCCTAAAGTAGTAGGTTTTCCGTGGCCAGGATGTACAACAGCAGTATCTGGATATACATCGAATAGCCTAGTTTTAACGTCTGTGAGCAATTGATTGAAGTCCGCTGGTGTTGAGGTTTTTCCTACCCCTCCTGGGAAAAGGCTATCTCCGACAAATAGATGGTAGATGCCATCTATTTTGATGCTGAGTGCTAGCCCTTCTTGGGTGTGGCCGCGGAGAATATGGGCTCTCAAGATATGGCCTGCCCAGTGGAGGGCGTCGCCTTCGCCTAGCGTTGTGTCAGCGGATCGGGGGAGACGAGGGCTATCGCCGGAACTGGCATAATGTATTGCCTTAGTCGCGTCCAGGACATCCTCAAGTGCTCTGACATGATCAAAGTGCCGGTGCGTTGTTACAACAGCGGTGATGCGCGCGCCCGCTGATTCGGCCAAGTCTAGGATGGCTGGCGCGTTGTCGGCGGCGTCGATAAGCAAGCCTTGAGTGCCTTCATCCGACTCCGTGGTTAGTAGATAGCAGTTGTTGTCTAGATCAGATACTGAGATGTGGTGTAGTGAAATACCTTCAGCGGAAGATGTGTTAGTCATAGTGTCCACACTAATCAATTTTCCTTCGGTAGTATGTTCGAAATGATGTAGTGTTGGTTGTATATAGCTCGATAGTCTGGGCATGTCCAAGCGTGAACTAGCGATTTGTGCTGGTTATCGCAATGGACTTTGTTCTTTTCCCATCCCCATGCGTAAGGAAGAATCGTTAGTGGTTGATCGTCTTGTAGTCCGCGGCGCCCGTGAACACAATCTCAAAGGTGTGGATATTGATATCCCACGCGACGCTATGGTTGTATTTACTGGCCTTTCGGGATCCGGTAAGTCTTCTCTAGCGTTCGACACGATCTTTGCAGAAGGGCAGCGGCGCTATGTTGAGTCGTTGTCTTCCTACGCGCGCATGTTTTTAGGCCAAATGGACAAGCCGGATGTTGATTTCATTGATGGATTGTCACCTGCGGTTTCGATCGATCAAAAGTCAACAAATCGTAATCCTCGGTCCACCGTTGGCACTATCACTGAAGTGTATGACTATCTTCGATTATTGTTTTCTCGCGCTGGCACTGCTCACTGCCCTGTGTGTGACGCCAAAGTCGAACGACAAACGCCACAGCAAATTGTTGATCAAGTCATGGATATGGAACAAGGGCTAAAATTCCAGGTTCTTGCTCCAGTAGTACGCACGCGCAAAGGGGAGTTCGTTGATCTTTTTGCGGACCTAGCAACTCAAGGCTATTCGCGTGTTCGCGTCGATGGTTCCATCTATTCACTTTCGGAGCCGCCGACGCTTAAAAAACAGGTCAAGCATGATATTGACGTTGTTGTGGATCGTCTACAGGTAAAGGCATCGCAACAGCAGCGTTTGACTGATTCGGTAGAAACGGCACTGAAGCTTGCCGACGGCGTTGTAGCTCTCGAATTTGTGGACCTGAGTGAAGATGATCCACAGCGATTCGTTCGATTTTCCGAGAAAAGATCATGTCCTAACGGGCATACATTAAGCGTCGATGAATTGGAGCCACGGGCATTTTCTTTTAATTCACCTTACGGTGCATGTCCCGCATGCGATGGCTTAGGTACACGAACAGTGGTTGATGCCGAACTATTGATTCCTGATACGCACGCCCCAGCGTTAAAAGCAATTCAGCCATGGAATTCAAGTCCCAACCACAAGTATTTTGAAAAACTCATTGAAGCCCTCGCTAAAGCTAAAGATTTTGATCCTGACACTCCTTTCGATGAACTATCAGCAGACCAGCGCGATGCGTTGATTCATGGATGTCAAGAAGAAGTAACCGTACGGTATAAAAACCGGTATGGCCGTGTGAGAACGTGGACCGCCCCTTTTGAAGGGGTCTTGGGTTACATCGAACGTAAATTGGAGCAAGCGGATACCGAGTCACAGAAAGATCGGTTGCTGCAATATACACGTGAGGTTGCATGTCCTACGTGTCATGGATCGAGGCTAAAACCTGAAATCTTGGCTGTCCGATTAGCATCATCGAGCCATGGAGAGCTTTCAATCGCAGGATTGAGTGAGCTGTCTATTCAAGACGCATCTGATTTTCTTCAGGACTTAGTGCTGGGCAAACGAGAAGAAATTATTGCCGGCGCTGTTCTTAAAGAAATAAATGCGCGATTGCGGTTCCTTTTGGACGTCGGGCTGACATACCTAACCTTGAATCGTGCAGCAGGGACGCTGTCTGGCGGCGAGGCTCAGCGAATTCGTCTAGCCACCCAGATTGGGTCAGGCCTCGCAGGCGTATTGTATGTTCTCGATGAACCTTCTATTGGACTACATCAACGCGATAATCAGCGGTTGATCTCAACGCTCGAGCGACTCCGTGATATCGGAAACACACTGATCGTTGTCGAGCATGATGAAGATACGATTAGGGCAGCAGATTGGCTTATCGACGTAGGGCCAAAAGCGGGAGAATACGGTGGCGAAATCGTCTACCAAGGTGAACCTGCGGGAATTGTTGACTGTAAAGAGTCCATCACAGGTGCGTATTTATCTGGGAAAAAAGTCCTTGGAGTACCTGAGAAACGGCGTGCGATTGATCCGGACAGAGCACTGAAAATTGTTGGTGCGAAGGAGAACAACCTCAAGGGGATCAACGTCACGATCCCATTAGGTGTTTTGGCATGTGTGACAGGAGTATCGGGCTCGGGCAAATCCACACTGATAAACCAGATTCTGGCAAAAGTCTTGGCCAATGAACTTAATAGAGCTCGTACTGTTCCAGGGCGTGCCCAGCGAGTAGAAGGGATCGACAACCTCGATAAATTAGTTCAGGTTGATCAATCTCCCATTGGTCGAACACCGCGTTCAAACCCCGCTACATACACCGGCGTTTTTGATAAAGTTCGTAACCTTTTTGCAGAAACAACAGAAGCAAAAGTTCGGGGCTATAAGCCTGGTCGATTTTCCTTCAACGTCAAAGGTGGTCGTTGCGAGGCGTGCCAAGGCGACGGCACTTTAAAAATTGAGATGAATTTCCTGCCAGACGTGTATGTGCCGTGCGAAGTATGTCACGGTGCTCGATACAACCGAGAGACGCTAGAGGTTAAATACAAAGGTAAGAACATTGCTGAAGTATTAGACATGCCAATTAGTGAGGCTGCAGAGTTTTTTGAACCCATTACTTCTATACATCGGTATCTTAAAACTCTTACCGAAGTAGGTCTTGGATATGTGCGTCTGGGACAGTCGGCTACCACATTGTCTGGTGGTGAGGCACAGCGAGTGAAACTTGCCGCGGAGCTTCAGAAGCGATCGAATGGTCGAACAGTCTATATTTTGGATGAGCCAACAACAGGTCTTCATTTTGAAGATATTCGTAAGCTTATGTTGGTGATCCAAGGACTAGTTGATAAAGGCAATTCTGTCATTATCATCGAGCATAATCTGGACGTCATTAAGGCAGCCGATTGGGTAATCGACATGGGGCCGGAAGGTGGCTCTGGAGGCGGAACAGTGGTTGCTGAA
This sequence comes from Corynebacterium rouxii, assembly GCF_902702935.1. NCBI lineage: Bacteria > Bacillati > Actinomycetota > Actinomycetes > Mycobacteriales > Corynebacteriaceae > Corynebacterium > Corynebacterium rouxii. The sequence continues at coordinate 1,117,433 of NZ_LR738855.1, forward strand.
GGAACCCCTGAACAAGTAGCTGAAGTTTCGGGTTCGTATACGGGAGGCTTCCTCAAAGAAGTTCTAGCAGCTTCGAAATAACGAATGATATTTTACAAATCTTGCTGTCTTCTGTTAGTATTTCCGTACTACCGCCTGATTGGTTCTTCTGATCGGGTCGCAAGTGGAGATCTTCCCACCTGAAGCCGCTGTTTACAGCTGGACAAAGGTCAAAGGGTATGGGTTTAACCCCAGCAAGCAGATCTCCCGCCTCTTGTGAGGCGGGCTTTTTCTGTGTGTTCTTCCTTTGAAGAAGTTTCTATAAGCGATGGGCGCGGTATATCACATACATTTGCTACTTGAGGAGTCCCCATCAGCGCTGAAGCTCGCATTAATGAGCGCATCCGAGTTCCCGAGGTTCGTCTAGTCGGACCGAACGGTGAACAGGTGGGCATCGTGCGTATCGACGACGCCCGTAAGCTTGCCTACGAAGCAGACCTTGACTTGGTTGAGGTTGCTCCGAATGCTAAACCGCCAGTCTGCAAAATTATGGACTATGGAAAGTTCAAATACGAGCAGGCGCAGAAGGCGCGTGAAGCTCGGAAGAACCAGCAGCAGACTGTGGTCAAGGAGCAGAAGTTCCGTCCCAAGATCGATGACCACGATTACGAGACGAAGAAGAACAATGTGATCCGGTTCCTCGAAAAGGGATCCAAGGTAAAGGTCACTATCATGTTCCGCGGACGTGAGCAGTCTCGTCCTGAACTTGGTTTCCGTCTCCTTGAGCGCCTGGCTGGCGATGTTGCCGAGTATGGCATCGTTGAGTCCAAGCCAAAGCAGGATGGTCGTAATATGACCATGGTCTTTGGTCCAGCGCGCAAGGGTAAGAAGTAGACACTTAAAACAAAAAGGACGTAATTTTCATGAAGCAGAAGACCCACAAGGGCACCGCTAAGCGCGTCAAGATCACCGGTTCCGGCAAGCTCCGTCGTGAGCAGGCTAACCGCCGCCACCTTCTCGAGGGCAAGCCTTCCAAGCGCACTCGTCGTTTGAAGGGTACCGAGGATGTTGCTAAGGCTGATACCAAGCGCATCAAGCGTCTCTTGGGCAAGGCTTAATTCCTTTCCCCTTCATTCTCATTACCCTTTAGACCTATATAACTGATAAGGAAGTAACACCGTGGCACGTGTCAAGCGCTCACTGAATGCCAAGAAGAAGCGTCGCGAGATTCTGAAGTCCGCCAAGGGCTACCGTGGTCAGCGTTCCCGCCTGTACCGTAAGGCTAAGGAACAGTGGCTGCACTCCATGACTTACGCTTACCGCGATCGTCGCGCACGTAAGTCTGAGTTCCGCAAGCTGTGGATCACCCGTATCAACGCAGCTGCTCGTATGAACGACATCACCTACAACCGTCTCATCCAGGGTCTGCGCCTTGCTGAGATCGAGGTTGACCGTAAGGTTTTGGCTGACTTGGCAGTTAACGACTTTGCTGCGTTCTCCGCAATTTGCGAAGCTGCAAAGGCTGCTTTGCCGGCAGACGTTAACGCTCCTAAGGCTGCCTAATAAGGTTTTAATCAATGTGAGCGTATGCTCCATTGATATCAACGAAAGGCCGCACTCTTATTCGAAGAGTGTGGCCTTTCGCGTTGAGACATATGTGGTTGACACTTTTGCCAGTGTGTTTAAAGCTAGAAGTAAAAGGCTGAACTAGTAGATTAAAACCCCCTCACATATCGCGGCTACTTTCGGAAATCAGACTTCCTAATGCGTAGCAAAATGATATGTGAAAGGGGAGAAACAAATTTGTAGATTTATGCTTGAGTCTTTTTAGCACTCCAAGTAACAAATCCGAGTGCAGCAAGAATAAGACCCAAAACGATCAAGCCAATTCCTGCCCACAAAGCAATGCTGCCAACAAGCCACATTCATAGGCGCTCAAAAGAATGCCGCGGAGGGCAGCACTTCAAAAGAGGCTATCGTGCCTCTTTTGAAGTGCTGCAATCCCATCGGCCGATTTTCCATCCTTTTGGCTTGCGTAATAACAGTGCCAAATTCTTGGAAAGTCTTGCCACCAGAGGAAGCCATCATGTGCTGCCAGATGTAATTGTCAGCACATGCTTTAGCTTGTGGTCCAGTAGTGAGATCTTGGCCGACCCACTGCTGCAAAATTTCTTTTGAAGCTTGATCTTCGAGTTTGTCGATGCCTTCTTGCGTTGGCATTGTAATTCTTTCCTGTTTTAGCTGTTCAGTCGCAAAACCATGGGCGTAGGTTCCGCCGAAAATAGCTGCGGTGCCAACGACTATGAGGATAATCGCAAAAACTCGTGCGAGCACACCGTATGTTGCTTTAATCATGGGGTTCTTCTGCGACAGTGGTAGGAGAACTCCACTGTGGTATAAGCAATATTTTTGCTTTCCTTTAGTAAGTTAGATCAGCGACGTGTGTACTTTCCACTGGAAACCGCGCTTTGACGGTGCGATTTATCGGATATGCCACCAATTTTTAGTCAGACCCATGGATATGGTAGATGGAAAGTCCACAATTGAATATTGTGGTCAACTAGGGGTTTATTTAGAGTGCGCTGATAGGGTAGAAAACTATGCCGATTGATTTTTCCTCCCCTTTTACTGAAAGAACCCCTCGTGTAGTGAACGCCGCTAAACTCTTGCGTTCTGCGGGCCGTAAGAAGGCTGATCATTTTCTTGCTGAAGGGGAAAATGCAGTTGAGGCTGCAGTTGCTACGGGTGCTGCTACAGACCTTTTTGTTACCAAAAAAGCTGCTGAGCGATTTGAAGCAATTGTTACAGCTGCAGGGCATATGGGGGTTTTTGTTCACCCGATTACTGATCGTGCTGCAAAGAGCCTGTCGGACACCATGACCTCTACTGGGATTTTTGCGGTTTGCCTTCCAGTATTGTGGAGTGCTCGAGAAGCGCTAAAAGGTAATCCATCATTGGTGTGCGTGGCGGTCGAAACTGGTGAACCTGGTAATGCAGGTACGTTGGTTCGTGTGGCAGACGCTATGGGGGCAGACTGCGTGATATTCGCGGGATCAACGGTAGATCCGCAATCGCCAAAGGCTGTCAGGGCAAGTGCTGGATCTTTATTCCATATTCCTGTCGTGAGAGAACCGGACATGCAAAAAGTTTGGCAGATTCTTCGGGCTCGAAATGTGCAGATGTTAGCAACGACTGCCCAAGGTGAAATTAACTTGGATACAGCAGGTGAATTGTTAGAAAAGCCCACGGCATGGCTGATGGGAAATGAGGCTCATGGGCTCAATGATGAGGCATTGTCTGCTGCGGATCATTCGGTTCGTATTCCCATTCGTGGTAGGGCAGAGTCTCTCAACCTCGCAACTGCTGCAAGTATTTGTATGTATGAATCTTCAAAAGCACAAGCTCACAAAGATAACTGAGTAGGTGAGTTCCTCTCACAAGTAATTGGCCCACTTTCCCAGTAGTGGGCGAGTTGGTCTTCGGCTTGGCATAACGGGGTATGATGTCATGGTTATCTATAACTTCTGCTAACTATGACGAGGAGCATCGAGTGTCTGAACAACCGGACTATCCCGCTGTCGAGCTGACTGAGGAGGGCCTAGCGCAAGCGGCTGATGCCGCGATCCGTGCCTTTGACGTTGCTTCAAACTTAGATGAGTTAAATATCGCTCGTCGAGATCATCTAGGTGATGAGGCACCGATTCCACAAGCGCGACGTAGCCTAGGCACTCTGCCTAAAGATCAGCGTAAAGATGCCGGTCGTCTTGTTAACATGGCTCGGGGCCGTGTAGAGAAACACTTTGCTCAGGTAAAAGAAGTCTTGGAAGCTAAACATCTCGAAGAGGTGCTGAAGGCTGAGCGGGTAGACGTCACTGTTCCTACAACGCGTCATCAGACAGGTGCTCTACACCCAATTACGACCCTTAGTGAAAAGATCGCGGATATCTTTGTAGCAATGGGCTATGAGGTGGCAGACGGGCCTGAAGTAGAAGCAGAGTACTTCAACTTCGATTCGCTAAATTTCATCCCTGATCACCCTGCCCGTACGTTGCAAGATACTTTCCACGTCGGCGAGCCTGGTTCGAGTCAAGTTTTGCGCACTCACACTTCACCGGTACAAATGCGAACCATGTTGTCCCGGGAGGTGCCGGTCTATGTTGTGTGCCCAGGCCGCGTGTTTCGCACGGATGAATTAGATGCGACACATACTCCAGTTTTCCATCAGGTAGAAGGTCTTGCTGTGGATAAGGGCCTAACTATGGCTCATTTGCGTGGCACACTTGATCATTTGGCTAAGACTTTGTTTGGCCCAGAAACAAAAACCCGTATGCGTGCCAATTACTTCCCTTTTACTGAACCATCAGCTGAAGTGGACGTTTGGTTCCCCAATAAAAAGGGCGGTGCTGGTTGGATCGAATGGGGCGGCTGCGGCATGGTGAACCCTAACGTGTTGAAAGCCGCAGGTATTGACCCAGAAGTGTATTCAGGATTCGCTTTTGGAATGGGATTGGAACGTACTTTGCAGTTCCGAAATGGTTTGACTGATATGCGTGACATGGTGGAAGGCGATGTTCGTTTCACTCTTCCATTTGGTGTTCAGGCGTAGAGCAATTCGAGTATCCAAAGAATAAACAGGAGTTAGATTTCATGCTCATTTCACAAAACTGGGTCACCGAATTGTTAGGTCGATCGAACCCAGATTGGAAAGTTAGCCCAGCTGAGCTGGATTCGGGATATGTCCGAGTCGGATTTGAAACCGAGGGCTATAGCGCAATCCCTGAGACGACTGGTCCACTCGTCATCGGTCGAGTTGAAACAATTGAAGAGCTAGAGGGCTTTAAAAAGCCAATTCGTCACTGCTTCGTCAACGTTGGAGATGCGAATGGCACTGGAGAGCTTCAGTCCATTGTATGCGGGGCTCATAATTTCCAAGAAGGTTCTTATGTAGTAGTTTCACTTCCAGGTGCTGTTTTGCCTGGTAATTTCGCAATTTCGGCACGTGAGACATATGGACGTATGTCAGCTGGCATGATTTGCTCGGCAGCGGAATTGGGGCTATCTGACAAGCAAAATTCTGGAATTATAACGCTTCCGGATGCAATTGCTGAACCAGGAACTGATGCACGAAGCATTCTTGGTCTGGACGATACCGTTTTTGACGTCAATATCACGCCAGATCGTGGATATGCATTGTCTGCACGTGGATTGACTCGAGAACTGGCTTCTGCTTTTGACCTAAAGTTCACTGATCCTGCAGTAGATCTTAGCGTGACTGGCGTCGATATTTCGGATGTTCCAGAAGCCTCAGGTGAGTTAATTAAGGTTGATCTGCGACCAGAAACGCAGGCACGTCGTTTCGGAGTTCGTAAAGTTTCTGGAATCGATCCAAAGGCTCCCACACCATTTTGGATGCAGCGTGAGCTCATGTTGTCAGGCCAGCGTTGCGTGAATGCCGCAACTGATGTGACCAATTTCGTCATGTTACTTTTGGGGCAGCCTATGCATGCCTTTGATGCCAACTTAATTAAGGGCGGATTAGTTGTACGTAATGCCCTAGAAGGGGAGTCTTTTGAGACTCTTGATCATGTAAAGCGTACTTTGTCTGCAGAAGACGTCGTTATCTCCGATGATGCTGGTATTCAATCCTTGGCCGGCGTTATGGGTGGAACTACTTCAGAAATTTCAGACGAAACAACTGATGTATTTTTTGAGGCTGCCAATTGGCATCCAATTACTACAGCACGTACGTCGCGTCGCCATAAGCTCAGCACCGAAGCGTCACGACGCTTCGAGCGTGGCGTTGATCCAGAAATTATTGAGGTAGCTCTAGACGTTGCCTGTGCCTTACTCGTCAGTATTGCTGGTGGTTCTGTGGAATCCACCCGTACTTTGATTGGATCTGCGCCAAGCATGCCTCAAATCCGTATGAAGACGTCTCGCCCAGCCGAGTTGGCTGGAGTAGCTTACTCGGACGCTACTGTGATTGCGAGGTTGGAAGAAGTCGGATGTGCCGTCGAAGTCGATGGTAATGATCTTCTTGTCACGCCTCCTACGTGGCGTCCAGACATGACTATGTCTGCTGATTTGGTTGAAGAGGTGCTTCGTCTAGAAGGACTGGAAGACATTCCAACAATCGTTCCACTTGCGCCTGTGGGATCTGGTCTCTCGCCTGCGCAATTGCGTCGTCGTGCGATCGGGCATGCGCTAGCTTACAGTGGTTATGCGGAGATCCTACCTACGCCTTTCATTCGAAACGATACGTTTGATGTGTGGGGTCTTGCAGCAGACGATGAGCGTCGAAGCGTCGTCACGGTACAAAATCCACTCGATGCTGAGTATGGAGTTCTTGCGACTACATTGTTGCCTTCTATGCTCGAGGCTGTTAACCGCAATGTTTCCCGAGGACAAACTTCTGTCAATCTTTTCGGTCTTCAGCAGGTTTCTTTTAAACGCGGCTCAGGTATCTCGCCAATGCTCGACGTCCGTCAGCGTCCTAGCGATAAAGAAGTCGCTGAGCTACTGAATTCCCTGCCAGTACAACCACTACATGTGGCAACAGTTGGCGTTGGTTTTGTGGAGCTGGAAGGCCCATGGGGTCATGGCCGAACGTATTCGTTTGCTGATGCTATCGAGTCGGCTCGAGTTGTCGCTCGTGCAGCAGGCGTTGAACTTAACGTCGAAAATGTAGAGATGCTACCTTGGCATCCTGGGCGCTGTGCTGCATTAAAAGCTGGTGACCACATTGTCGGATATGCTGGCGAATTGCATCCTCAGATCGTTGAAGCATTGAATCTGCCAGCACGTACGTGCGCCATGGAACTCGATGTATCTGCGCTGCCATTGAAGGAATCATTTCCAGCGCCGGTTCTATCAGCGTTTCCTGCATTACATCAAGATCTAGCACTTGTCGTAGACGAGTCAGTACCGGCAGAATCCGTACGTAAAGTGATCGAGGAGGCAGCAGGAGAGTTACTGGAAAAAGTTGAGCTTTTCGACGTTTACCGTTCTGAGGCGCTAGGTGCAGAGAAAAAATCTCTCGCTTTTTCTCTTGAATTCCGTGCTCAGGATCGCACGCTGACAGACGATGAATGTTCTGAAGGTAGGCTTGCAGCTGCGGGTCGGGCTGCTGAGCTATTCGGTGCGACGATGCGCGCATAAAATAGCGACGACTCTTCAGTGAAAATCCCCATGTCAATGAAATAATTTTCTATTGACATGGGGATTCGCTATATTAATAGCGAATACTTTACATTTGAATGCATAGTATGTGTATGATAGCTGCTATGAATATCAAGGTAGCTATCGTCGGCGCGAGTGGATATGCCGGAGGAGAAATCCTTCGGCTTTTACTGCAACATCCGTTGTATTTATCAGGTCAGCTGAGCATTGGAGCGCTGATGGGCTCTTCAACTGTTGGCCAGACAGTTGGCGAACTCATGCCACACCTGCCCGAACTGGCTGATCGCATAGTCGAACCAACCGATATTGCAATACTCAAAAGTCATGATGTCGTATTTTTAGCGTTGCCTCATGGGTTTTCTGCGGAAATTGCTCAGCAGCTTCCTCCCGAAATTACGGTGATTGACTGTGCTGCAGATTTTCGGCTTAGGGATCAAAAAGACTGGGATGCATACTACGGGGGAAAACATGCAGGTTCATGGCCATATGGCATCCCAGAAATGCCAGGGCATAGGGATTTGATTGCATCATCAAAGCGTATTGCAGTGCCGGGATGTTTTCCGACAGGTGCAACGCTTGCACTATTGCCGGCAATTGCCGCACATATTATTGAACCTGACGTCTCTGTGGTCTCAATTACGGGAGTATCTGGAGCTGGGAAAAAAGCATCAGTTGCCATGCTAGGCGCGGAGACGATGGGATCTTTGAAAGCTTATAACGTGGCTGGAAAGCATCGTCACACGCCTGAAATATCTCAAAATCTTAGCGAATATGCAGACCAAAAAGTCGTCGTTAGCTTTACCCCCGTTTTGGCTCCGCTTCCTCGCGGAATTCTCACTACCGCGACTGCAAAGTTAGCGAGTGGGATAACGTCTGATGAAATTCGGGAGGTTTATCTCAACGCGTATGAGAATGAGCCGTTTGTTCATATATTGCCTTCGGGGCAGCAGCCTCAAACTCAGGCAGTCGTAGGTTCCAATATGTGTCACATTCAAGTCGATGTTGACGATCATTCGGGAAAACTAGTCGTTACCTCTGCTATCGACAATCTAACAAAGGGTACGGCTGGGGCTGCGGTTCAATGTATGAATTTATCCCTCGAGGTTTCCGAAACTTCAGGTCTACCTTGTGGTGGAGTTGCGCCATAGGGAATTGAAAAATCCTCTCACCATGAGATTAAACAGGGTAGCGTACAACACAACTGGCAATGCGAAGGGAATGAAAATGAGTTCACAAGGAGTAACTGCTCCACTGGGGTTTGTTGCGGCAGGTGCGACTGCAGGAATTAAGCCATCCGGAAACAAAGATATGGCGTTGGTTGTAAACCAAGGGCCGGAATTTGTTGGTGCAGCGGTATTTACTCGGAATCGGGTGGTGGCATCGCCAGTCAAGTACACAAAGAAAGCGGTTGCAAACGGTACTTTGCGTGCAGTTCTTTACAATTCTGGCAATGCGAACGCTTGTAATGGTGTGCAAGGGGACAAGGACGTGCACGAAATCGTGGACTATCTTGCCTCAAATTTGAAGATAGATCCACTAGACATAGCGGCATGCTCCACTGGTCTCATTGGAGAGCCGCTTCCAGTGATCAAGATAAAAGCAGGCGTCGATAAGCTAATTCCTGCATTGGGGGATAACGGCAGGGAAGCGGCAGAGTCGATCATGACGACCGATACGGTCGCCAAAGAAACTATTGTCAAGTGTAATGGCTGGACATTAGGGGGTATGGGTAAAGGTGTTGGCATGATGGCGCCTTCCCTCGCCACGATGTTGGTATGTCTTACTACTGATGCTTGTGTGACCCAAGAACAAGCTCACGCTGCTTTGTCCAAGGCATGCGACGTGACTTTTAATACTCTCGATATTGATGGTTCAACCTCTACCAATGACACCGTAATTTTGTTGGCAAATGGGGCATCGGGAATCGCGCCCCCTGAATCAGAATTTAACGACGCTGTCCTTCAGGCTTGTGCTGATCTTGCCGATCAGCTGCAAGCTGATGCTGAAGGCGTGACAAAACGTGTGCGTATTACTGTGACCGGAACAACTACGGATTCCCAAGCGCTGAATGCGGCTAGAACTTTGGGGCGAGACAACCTGTTCAAGTGTGCGATGTTTGGTTCTGATCCGAACTGGGGGCGAGTTCTAGCTGCAGTTGGAATGGCTGATGTTGACATGGATCCAGATAACATATCGGTATATTTCAATGATCAAGCAGTATGCCTGCAATCTGGAGGTACTCCAGAAGCCCGTCAGGTGGACCTCTCTGGAATTGATATCGATGTTCGAGTTGATCTTGGAACAGGGGGACCTGGAAAGGCTTTTGTTCGAACGACCGATCTATCACATCAATACGTTGAAATTAACTCAGCGTATTCCTCATAACTCAAACATTTCAGACAAGAAAGCCGGTGTGGGGCTATGACAGCCACTATCGATAACTTGACCTCACGAGAGCGTGCAACCGTACTGGCCGATGCGCTGCCATGGTTGCAGCGTTATCGCGACAAAATCGTCGTAGTTAAATACGGTGGCAACGCCATGGTAGACGAAGAGCTCAAAGCCGCTTTTGCGGCAGATATGGTCTTTCTTCGCACTGTAGGCGTTCGTCCGGTTGTTGTGCATGGTGGCGGCCCTCAAATTTCACAAATGCTGCAGCGCCTTGGCATCGAAGGTGAATTTAAGGGAGGATTTCGCGTTACATCGCCGGAAGTCCTTGAAATCGTTAGGATGGTCCTCTTTGGTCAAGTAGGTCGTGACCTAGTTGGACTGATTAACTCACACGGTCCTTATGCGGTGGGTACCTCTGGCGAGGATGCTGGTCTTTTCAGAGCCGAGAAGCGACTTGTAGAAATCGATGGGGAGCTAACCGATATTGGCCAAGTTGGCAATATTACAGCAGTCAACGCTTCAAGCTTGATGGATATCATTGATGCTGGTCGAATTCCGGTAGTTTCGACCATTGCTCCAGGTGATGATGGGTCGGTGTACAACATCAACGCTGATACAGCTGCAGGAGCGTTGGCTGCTGCGCTGTCCGCCGAACGCCTACTTATCCTTACTAATGTTGAAGGTCTCTATACCGACTGGCCGAATAAAGAGTCGTTGGTATCAGTGATTGGTGCTGAGAAGTTGCGTGAAAAGCTTTCATCGTTGGATTCGGGAATGATTCCTAAAATGGAAAGCTGTGCAGACGCGGTCACTCATGGTGTTTCAGCAGCTCACGTAATTGATGGGCGAGTCGCACATTCAGTGCTTCTGGAATTACTGACTTCGGGCGGCGTTGGGACCATGGTGGTTCCCGATACAGAAATGACAAATGGAACAGTGTATCGAAAGGATAATCATGTCTAAGAATGAGGCGGACGCAGATTCGCAATTGTTAGAGATTCAATGGGCCGATGTCATTATGAATACTTATGGCACGCCCCCCGTGACGATCACAGGAGGGAAAGGCGCCACCGTTACGGATTCTACAGGTAAAATCTACATCGATTTACTGGCAGGAATTGCCGTAAACTCTTTGGGGCATGCGCATTCGGCCATTGTTGAGGCCGTAACAGAACAGATTTCAAATTTTGCTCATGTTTCAAATCTCTTCGGATCGCAGCCAGCTATCGATGTCGCAGCTCGGTTAATCCAACGCTTTGCTGAAGGAACCACAGACTCAACTCAAATTGCTCACGATACCCGAGTATTTTTCTGTAACTCAGGTACTGAAGCTAATGAGGCGGCTTTCAAGTTGGCTCGTATGACTGGAAAGAACCGAATATTAGCAGCGCAGCATGGTTTTCACGGTCGTACGATGGGCGCACTTGCTATGACGGGCCAACCTGACAAACAAATGCCGTTTTATCCGCTGCCCGCAGGCGTTGAATTTTATCCCTATGGTGACATTGACTATTTGCGTAAGCTTGTCCAAATCAACTCGACAGATGTCTCAGCCATAGTTTTAGAGCCAATTCAAGGTGAAACTGGTGTTATTCCTGCACCAGTTGGATTTTTGTCAGCGGTTAGGGGATTATGCGATGAATTTGACATTCTGATGATCGTTGATGAAGTCCAAACCGGAATCGGACGAACGGGGGATTTTTTCGCATTTCAGCATGAAACTGGTGTCATTCCCGACGTCGTAACTATGGCGAAAGGTTTGGGAGGGGGGTTACCGATTGGTGCATGCCTTGCAACGGGAAAAGCGAAAGATTTGTTAGGTCCTGGCAAACATGGCACGACTTTTGGTGGAAATCCGGTGTCTTGTGCCGCAGCAGGGGCAGTTCTGCGCACAATTGACGACGATTTCCTCGAGAACGTCAAGCGTAAGAGTTACAAGTTAGTCGAAGGAATGAGCCGACTGCCTTTAGTCGAGTCGATCCGCGGACGTGGTCTGATGCTTGGTGTGGTGTTGTCCGAACCGGTTGCTAAGGACTGCGTAAAACTTGCTCTGGAACATGGGCTCATCTTGAATGCGCCTTCTGCATCTGTACTGCGTCTTACTCCGCCGTTAGTTATCAGTGACGCAGAAATCTATGAATCAATTGAACGCCTTTCAATAGTGCTGACTAAGATAAAGAAGAAAGAATGCCATTAGGGTGTTGTCTTCGGAAGAAAGAATAGATATGAGTACTCAAACGCGTGTACGCCACTTTTTAGCGGACGATGACCTTACTCCTGCGCAGCAACGTGAGGTTCTGGAACTCGCCTCGGAATTGAAGCAACATCCATATTCACGAAAGACATACGACGGTCCGCAATCAGTAGCAGTCCTATTCGATAAAACGTCGACACGCACGCGTTTTTCCTTCGATGCTGGTATTTCACAACTGGGTGGACATGCGATCGTAGTCGACTCCGGCAAATCGCAAATGGGTAAGGGGGAGACATTCCAAGATACTGGTGCTGTTCTTTCTCGTTTTGTCTCCACTATTGTGTGGCGAACGAGTTCTCATCAAAATCTTTTGGACATGGCAGAAACCGCAACTGTTCCTATTGTCAATGCATTGTCAGATGACTTGCATCCCTGCCAAATATTGGCTGATTTGCAAACTTGTATCGAGCATTTATGCCCGCAAGAAGGTGTACCTGGCTTGAAAGGGCTGAAAGCTGTTTATTTGGGCGATGGTGATAACAACATGGCTAACTCTTATATGATTGGTTTCGCTACCGCTGGTCTTGATATCACTATTATTGCGCCTGAAAAATTCCAACCCAAGCAAGAATTCGTCGATAGGGCGGAAAAGCGCGCCAGTGAAACTGGAGCAACTGTTTCGGTCACAGCTGATATTTCCGCAGTATCTGGTGCAGATGTAGTAATTGCAGACACATGGGTATCTATGGGAATGGAAAATGACGGTATCGACCGCCGCACTCCATTTTTGCCTTATCAGGTTAATGATGAGGTGATGGCTTTGGCAAAAAAGTCGGCAATTTTCTTGCATTGTTTGCCGGCCTATAGGGGTAGTGAGGTTGCAGCATCGGTTATTGACGGACCTCAATCAGTGGTCTTTGATGAGGCAGAGAATCGACTTCATGCGCAAAAAGCCCTGCTTGTCTGGCTTATGGAAAACCAACCGCGATAATTTATCGACTGGCATTTCATTTGTTTTAGTCTGACTTTGTACTATTTAGTATCAGGCGTGAAGTCAGACTTTTCCCCGCGTTTTAAGTTCTTTAAGGATGAATCTATGAGCATTGCCCCGATTACTAGGACGGTTCGTCAAGCACTTATTTTGGATTTGCTCGAGCAAAACCAAGTGTCGAGTCAGATGCAGTTGTCGGAATTATTAAAACAACGCGGCGTCGACATCACTCAAGGTACTTTGTCGCGCGATTTAGATGAGCTCGGAGCTAAAAAAATCCGCCCTAATGGTGGGCGTGCATTTTATGCCGTAGGGACTTCTGAGGATGCTACGTCCTCTACGACGGCGGGAACTCGTGAAAAATTACGAAAAATGTTAGACGATCTTTTGGTGTCAGTAGACCACTCTGGAAACATTGCAGTGTTGCGTACACCTCCGGCGGGGGCCCCCTTTTTAGCCTCCTTTATTGATCGTGTTGGAATGGACGAGGTTGTAGGGACCATTGCGGGCGACGACACCGTGTTTGTGCTGGCGCGTGACCCTATGACAGGCAAAGAATTGGGAGAATTTCTAAGCCAACGACGAACCTCACTCTAAAAATGAGTTATCAGTTTCACTAAACTCCATGCCAGTGTGTTGTCTTTTCTATAAAAGGCGTAAACTATCCGTTTGACTTAATATATGCAGAATTTCTTGGTGCTGTAGATACTTTGAACTTTCTGTATTGCAAAAGCTTTATTCGAAGGAGAAAACCATGACCAATCGTGTCGTCCTCGCCTATTCAGGTGGACTCGATACCTCCGTTGCAATCCCATACCTGGCTAAGATGACTGGCGGCGAAGTTGTCGCAGTATCTTTGGATCTTGGCCAAGGCGGAGAGGACATGGAGTCCGTTCGTCAGCGTGCGCTCGATTGTGGCGCGGTTGAATCTATCGTCATTGACGCTAAAGATGAGTTTGCCAATGATTACTGCCTGCCTACTATCAAAGCAAACGGCATGTACATGAAGCAGTACCCTTTGGTATCTGCAATCTCTCGTCCGCTCATCGTGAAGCACTTGGTAGAAGCCGCTAAAGAACATGGTGGTACCCATGTTTCCCATGGTTGTACTGGTAAAGGAAACGATCAGGTTCGATTTGAGGTAGGTTTCCGCAACCTTGCCCCAGAACTGCAGATCATCGCACCAGCCCGTGATTACGCATGGACTCGCGATAAGGCGATTGCTTTTGCTGAAGAGATTAATCTACCTATCGAGCAATCCAAGAAGTCGCCATTCTCCATCGATCAAAATGTTTGGGGACGCGCCGTAGAGACCGGTTTCCTCGAGGATCTCTGGAACCCACCAACAAAAGATCTTTACTCCTACACTGAAGATCCAGCTCTCGGAAATGCTCCTGATGAGATCATTATTAGCTTCAAAGCTGGTGTTCCGGTAGCAATCGATGGACGTCCAGTCACCGTACTTGAAGCAATTGAAGAAATGAACCGTCGTGCAGGTGCACAAGGCATTGGCCGTCTGGACATGGTGGAAGATCGTCTCGTTGGTATTAAATCTCGCGAGATCTACGAGGCGCCAGGCGCAATTGCTCTGATTACAGCGCACCAAGCTATGGAAGATGTGACCATTGAGCGTGAGCTTGCACGTTACAAGCGTGGAATCGACGCTCGTTGGTCTGAAGAGGTGTACGACGGATTGTGGTACGCGCCGCTCAAGCGTTCTTTGGATGCGTTCATTGAAAATACTCAAGAGCACGTAACAGGTGACATTCGCATGGTCATGCATGCTGGTAAGTGCACCGTAAATGGACGTCGTTCTGAGCATTCGCTTTACGACTTCGACTTGGCTACTTATGACACCGGTGATACCTTCGACCAGACTTTGGCTAAGGGCTTCGTAGAACTTCACGGTTTGTCGTCCAAGATCTCGAACAAGCGTGACCGTGAGGCACAATAGTGCAAAAACACGGTACTAATGAAGGCGCGCTTTGGGGCGGCCGCTTCTCTGGCGGCCCTTCAGAGGCGATGTTCGCGTTATCTGTATCTACGCACTTTGACTGGGTTTTAGCTCCGTACGATGTTCTAGCCTCAAAAGCCCATGCTCGTGTTTTAAATAAGGCGAAACTACTTTCTGACTCCGATTTAGAGACGATGCTTCGCGGACTCGACAAGTTGGGCGAGGCCGTAGCTTCAGGCGACTTTAAACCGTTGCCGACCGATGAGGACGTTCATGGCGCCATGGAGCGCGGACTTATCGACATCGTGGGGCCTGAAGTAGGCGGACGTCTGCGTGCTGGTCGTTCCCGCAACGATCAGGTTGCTACCTTGTTTAGGATGTGGGTTCGCGATGCCGTGCGTTCAGTAGCCTTGCAGGTTACCGAGCTTGTTGATGCCTTGGTGTATCAAGCGACTCAGCATCCCCGTGCGATTATGCCTGGAAAGACGCATTCTCAAGCAGCTCAGCCTGTTTTGCTAGCGCATCAGTTGCTTGCTCATGCGCAGCCGTTGCTTCGTGACATCGATCGTATTCAAGATCTAGATAAACGCCTTGCTATTTCTCCGTATGGTTCAGGTGCATTAGCTGGTTCATCTTTACACTTGGATCCTGAGGCGATTGCCCAGGAGTTAGGATTCGACTCAGCGTGTGATAACTCGATTGATGGTACGTCTTCGCGTGACTTTGCAGCGGAAACTGCATATGTTTTAGCGCAAATTGCCATTGACATGTCGCGTTTGGCAGAAGAAATTATTTATTGGTGTACGCCAGAGTACGGCTACGTAACTCTTTCTGATGCGTGGTCAACTGGCTCATCAATCATGCCACAAAAGAAGAACCCTGATGTCGCTGAACTAACTCGTGGCAAGACTGGACGCTTGATCGGAAATCTTTCGGGGCTTTTGGCAACTCTTAAAGCACAGCCGCTTGCCTACAACAGAGATCTTCAGGAAGATAAAGAGCCTATTGTTGACTCGTTTGCTCAGCTGAATTTGCTGGTTCCAGCTATGACAGGCCTCGTTTCTACGCTTACCTTCCACGAAGACCGACTCCTCTCATTAGCTCCAGCAGGTTTTACCCTTGCTACTGACTTGGCAGAGTGGATGGTACGTCAAGGTGTTCCATTCCGCGAAGCTCACGAAGCTTCCGGAGCATGCGTCAGGATTGCAGAATCTCGTGGTGTCGGCCTAGACGGGCTTACTGATGATGAACTTGCTTCCGTGGATATACGCTTGACGCCAGAAGTACGTACCGTGCTTACTGTAGAAGGCGCGGTTGCATCGCGAGCCACACGCGGCGGGACAGCAGGTGTAAGAGTTGAGGAACAACGTGCTCGAGTAGAAGCGGCTTCTCAATCCTTCAAGGAATGGGCGCTTACTCCTATTCGTAAGTGACATAGAAAATGCCAGTGAAGAGATGCACTGGCATTTTTCTTATTTGGGGTAGCGATATGAGTATTGCCTGTTGGGATAGGTACAATGCCAATCATGAGTATTGACCCTAAGCTGCTTGAAGTGCTGGCCTGCCCTCAGGATAAAGGCCCACTAAAATATCTCGAGGCGGAACAAGTCCTCGTTAATGAACGCCTCGGGATTGCCTATCGAATTGATGACGGCATTCCAGTAATGCTTGTCGACGAATCAATCGCGTGGCCACCAGCAGAAAAATAATTAGGGATCTTTTATGAACATTATCGACGAACTCCAATGGCGTGGCCTGATTAATCAGTCCACCAACATCGACGCGTTGCGAGAAGCATGCGAAAAACCGATCACACTATACTGCGGATTTGATCCAACTGGTGACTCTCTACACGCAGGTCACTTGGTACCGATGATTATGCTCCGACGTTTCCAAGAAGCTGGTCACCGACCGATTACTCTTGCTGGGGGTGCAACAGGTTTTATTGGGGATCCACGCGATGTGGGGGAGCGCTCTATGCTGTCCCAAGATAC
Source organism: Corynebacterium rouxii (assembly GCF_902702935.1). NCBI lineage: Bacteria > Bacillati > Actinomycetota > Actinomycetes > Mycobacteriales > Corynebacteriaceae > Corynebacterium > Corynebacterium rouxii. The sequence goes on from NZ_LR738855.1 coordinate 1,134,115, forward strand.
TATCGAGCACAATCTTGAGTCGATTAAAAAACAACTTCGGTCATTTGTCCGCTTTGACGGTGATAATCCAGCCATCATGGTAAACAATGCGGACTGGACTATGTCGATGTCTGTTGTGGATTTTTTGCGTGATGTCGGAAAAAACTTTTCACTAAATACGATGCTTGATCGTGAAACTGTTAAGCGACGCTTGGAAACGGACGGAATTTCCTACACAGAGTTTTCCTACATGCTGCTCCAGGCTAATGATTTTGTTCAGCTGAATCGTGAATACGACTGTGTATTGCAGATCGGTGGTGGAGATCAGTGGGGCAACATTGTTTCGGGTGTCGATCTCAATCGTCGAATATCCGGAACAAAAACTCATGCACTGACCGTTCCTCTTGTAACTGATGCCCAGGGGCAGAAATTTGGTAAGTCAACGGGCGGCGGAAAGCTTTGGCTTGATCCCGAGAAAACCTCTGCATATTCGTGGTATCAATATTTCCTCAATGCGGGAGATTCTGTAGTCATTGATTACCTTCGATGGTTTACTTTCTTAACTCAAGAAGAAATCGCCGAATTAGAAACTGAAGTGCAAGAGCGTCCTCACCAAAGAGCAGCACAACGCCGACTTGCTCAAGAGATGACCGATTTAGTTCATGGGCACGCTGCAACTGTTTCGGTAGAGCTGGCCGCTCAGGCACTTTTCGGCCGAGCTTCGTTAGGAGATTTAGATGAAGCTACGTTGGAAGGCGCATTGTCTGAAACCGTCATTTTTGAAGTAGCTGAAGGCGAATCGCCCACGATTGTCGATCTTCTAATTGGTGTAGGTCTTGTTGATTCGAAGGGTGCAGCCCGTAGAACAATTAAAGAAGGCGGTGCATACGTCAATAATGAGCGAATTGAATCAGAAGATTGGCAACCAACTGATGAGGTTTTGCTACATGGAACATGGTTGGTGCTTCGCAAAGGCAAGAAAAACTTTGCAGGTGTGAAGTACTCCGCATAAAGATCGATATTTAAGGTCCAATCTCACGTTTTCTCGTGAGATTGGACCTTAAGTCATTTTAATATCTTCAAAACCGTTCTACCTGCGGGTTTGTGTGTTTGTGTGAACGTGTGTAACTTATAGCGAGTCGCCGACGCTGAGAGGTTGTTCGGATAAGACAAAATTTTTAGAAATAGTGTTGATTCTGTTTGACTTTATGTTCATCAGGGTTTAACGTTTCATTCACCGCAAAGTTCTGATCGTCATTGTGATGGTGGTTGGTGTTGTGTGTGCGTGTTGTTTGAGAACTCAATAGTGTGCCAATGTACTTTTGATTCCCATCCTTGATTGATCTTGGGTGGGGGTTGGATTCTAAGAAAAAGATACATGCAATGATAACAGGCATGATGTGTCATACGGCCGGCAAGTGTGCCATGGCTTGTAAATAACATTTGTGGTTGTTGTGAATTGTTGTATTGGTGGTCATTGTTATTTTTTCCCCGTCAAGGGATGGTGACCATGTTTGATAGAGCAAATCATTATTTTTTTATTTTGCCAGTTGCAAACAATTGTTGTTTGTGGTGGTTTTTAGCCAGTTGGTTGGGCTTGTTCCAGCTTGAAGGTTGGTCTTTTGACTGATTTTTTTTATGGAGAGTTTGATCCTGGCTCAGGACGAACGCTGGCGGCGTGCTTAACACATGCAAGTCGAACGGAAAGGCCTCAGCTTGCTGGGGTACTCGAGTGGCGAACGGGTGAGTAACACGTGGGTGATCTGCCTCGTACTTCGGGATAAGCCTGGGAAACTGGGTCTAATACTGGATAGGACCATGCTTTAGTGTGTGTGGTGGAAAGTTTTTTCGGTACGAGATGAGCCCGCGGCCTATCAGCTTGTTGGTGGGGTAATGGCCTACCAAGGCGTCGACGGGTAGCCGGCCTGAGAGGGTGGACGGCCACATTGGGACTGAGATACGGCCCAGACTCCTACGGGAGGCAGCAGTGGGGAATATTGCACAATGGGCGCAAGCCTGATGCAGCGACGCCGCGTGGGGGATGACGGCCTTCGGGTTGTAAACCTCTTTCGCTAGGGACGAAGCTTTTTGTGACGGTACCTAGATAAGAAGCACCGGCTAACTACGTGCCAGCAGCCGCGGTAATACGTAGGGTGCGAGCGTTGTCCGGAATTACTGGGCGTAAAGAGCTCGTAGGTGGTTTGTCGCGTCGTCTGTGAAATTCCGGGGCTTAACTTCGGGCGTGCAGGCGATACGGGCATAACTTGAGTGCTGTAGGGGAGACTGGAATTCCTGGTGTAGCGGTGGAATGCGCAGATATCAGGAGGAACACCGATGGCGAAGGCAGGTCTCTGGGCAGTAACTGACGCTGAGGAGCGAAAGCATGGGGAGCGAACAGGATTAGATACCCTGGTAGTCCATGCCGTAAACGGTGGGCGCTAGGTGTAGGGGTCTTCCACGACTTCTGTGCCGTAGCTAACGCATTAAGCGCCCCGCCTGGGGAGTACGGCCGCAAGGCTAAAACTCAAAGGAATTGACGGGGGCCCGCACAAGCGGCGGAGCATGTGGATTAATTCGATGCAACGCGAAGAACCTTACCTGGGCTTGACATATGCAGGATCGGCGTAGAGATACGTTTTCCCTTGTGGTCTGTATACAGGTGGTGCATGGTTGTCGTCAGCTCGTGTCGTGAGATGTTGGGTTAAGTCCCGCAACGAGCGCAACCCTTGTCTTATGTTGCCAGCACGTGATGGTGGGGACTCATGAGAGACTGCCGGGGTTAACTCGGAGGAAGGTGGGGATGACGTCAAATCATCATGCCCCTTATGTCCAGGGCTTCACACATGCTACAATGGTCGGTACAACGCGCTGCGAGCCTGTGAGGGTGAGCGAATCGCTGAAAGCCGGCCTCAGTTCGGATTGGGGTCTGCAACTCGACCCCATGAAGTCGGAGTCGCTAGTAATCGCAGATCAGCAACGCTGCGGTGAATACGTTCCCGGGCCTTGTACACACCGCCCGTCACGTCATGAAAGTTGGTAACACCCGAAGCCAGTGGCCTAACCTTTGTGGGAGGAGCTGTCGAAGGTGGGATCGGCGATTGGGACGAAGTCGTAACAAGGTAGCCGTACCGGAAGGTGCGGCTGGATCACCTCCTTTCTAAGGAGTTTTTATTGTTGGGTGACAGTTGTTACCTGTTTTTGTTTTTTATCCGGGTGGATGCGTGTGACCTGTGATGGTTTTTCTGCACTGTGTGGTGTGGGGTGTCATGGTTGTTGTGTGTGTTGTGTTGTTGTGTGTTTTTCTTAAGGTTTGTGTGTTGGTGCGCTGTTGGGTGTCTGGGACAACGTGGTTGTTCTGGTTGATCACTCACGTGGTTTCGTGTGGTGTGGCTGGTTGTGTGCTGGTTGTGCTGTCATGGGGTCTTGTGGTTGGTGTGTTGTGTGAGAACTGTATAGTGGACGCGAGTAATCTTTATTCTTTAATTGTTCTTGGTGTTTTGTTTGTTATATTCGTGTTGTTTGTTAAGGGCACACGGTGGATGCCTTGGCATTATGAGCCGATGAAGGACGTGTAAGGCCGCGATAGGCCTCGGGGAGTTGCCAATAGAGCGTTGATCCGAGGGTGTCCGAATGGGGAAACCTGGCCATGGTTATGTGTGGTTACCCATCAGTGAATTCATAGCTGGTGTGGGGGTGACGCGGGGAAGTGAAACATCTCAGTACCCGTAGGAGAAGAAAATAATTAATGATTCTGCTAGTAGTGGCGAACGAACGTGGATGAGGCTAAACCGTATGCGTGTGATACCTGGCAGGGGTTGCGTGTGTGGTGTTGTGGGGCGTTGTTGGAGGAGGCTGCCGGCTCCTCGCTTGTGATATGTGTGTGTTAGCGGAAGTGGTTTGGAATGGCCTGCCGTAGTGGGTGAGAGTCCCGTACGTGAAAGTGCATGCATGCGAGTGGATGATGTTCCCGAGTAGCAGCGGGCTCGTGGAATCTGCTGTGAATCTGCCGGGACCACCCGGTAAGCCTAAATACTTGTGATGACCGATAGCGGATTAGTACCGTGAGGGAATGGTGAAAAGTACCCCGGGAGGGGAGTGAAATAGTACCTGAAACCGTGTGCTTACAATCCGTCAGAGCCTTTTTGTGGGGTGATGGCGTGCCTTTTGAAGAATGAGCCTGCGAGTCAGCGGCATGTCGCGAGGTTAACCCGTGTGGGGTAGTCGTAGCGAAAGCGAATCCTAATGAGGGTGTTGTTAGTGGCATGTCCTGGACCCGAAGCGGGGTGATCTACCCATGGCCAGTGTGAAGCAGCTGTAAGAGGTTGTGGAGGCGCGAACCCACTTAGGTTGAAAACTGAGGGGATGAGCTGTGGGTAGGGGTGAAAGGCCAATCAAACTCCGTGATAGCTGGTTCTCCCCGAAATGCATTTAGGTGCAGCGTTGTGTGTTTCTTGCTGGAGGTAGAGCTACTGGTTGGTTGAGCGGGACTACAATCTTAGCAATGTCAGCCAAACTCCGAATGCCGGTAATGTTAAGCATGGCAGTGAGACTGCGGGGGATAAGCTCCGTTGGTCGAGAGGGAAACAGCCCAGATCGCCGGTTAAGGCCCCTAAGGGTGTACTAAGTGGAAAAGGATGTGGGATCGCGAAGACAGCCAGGAGGTTGGCTTAGAAGCAGCCATCCTTGAAAGAGTGCGTAATAGCTCACTGGTCGAGTGGTTCTGCGCCGACAATGTAGTGGGGCTCAAGTACACCGCCGAAGCCGCGGCAGTCAGCATTTTTTGTTGGTTGGGTAGGGGAGCGTCGTGCACTGCTGTGAAGCACCTGGGTGACTTGATGGTGTGGAGTGTGTGCGAGTGAGAATGCAGGCATGAGTAACGAATGAAAAGTGGAAAACTTTTCCGCCGGATGACTAAGGGTTCCTGGGTTAAGCTAATCTTCCCAGGGTGAGTCGGGACCTAAGGCGAGGCCGACAGGCGTAGTCGATGGATAACCAGTTGATATTCTGGTACCCGTGTATGTGCGCCCAGTGGTGAATCAATGGTACTAACCATCCGCTGATCTTCTGGTCATGCTTTTTGTGTGGTTGGTGGTGATGTGCGTGGGATCTTCGTTGGTAGTAGCCAAGTGATGGGGTGACGCAGTGAGGTAGCTGAGCCACTTAGTGGATTGTGGTGTAAGCGTGTGGCCCGTGGCATAGGTAAATCCGTGTCGCATTGTGGGTGAGGCGTGATGCGTAGACCGTTTGGTTGATGTTGGTGATCCTGTACTGTCGAGAAAAGCCTCTAGCGAGTGCATATATGGCCCGTACCCATAACCGACACAGGTGGTCAGGTAGAGAATACTAAGGCGATCGGGTGAACTGTGGTTAAGGAACTCGGCAAATTGCCCCCGTAACTTCGGGAGAAGGGGGACCATTGCTGGTGACCGACGTGGTTGAGCTGGTGGTGGTCGCAGAGAATAGAGGGAAGCGACTGTTTATTAAAAACACAGGTCCGTGCGAAAACGTGGAAGTTGATGTATACGGACTGACGCCTGCCCGGTGCTGGAAGGTTAAGAGGACCTGTTAGGACTTTTTGTGGTTCGAAGCGGAGAATTTAAGCCCCAGTAAACGGCGGTGGTAACTATAACCATCCTAAGGTAGCGAAATTCCTTGTCGGGTAAGTTCCGACCTGCACGAATGGCGTAACGACTTCCCTGCTGTCTCAACCACAGGCCCGGTGAAATTGCAGTACGAGTAAAGATGCTCGTTACGCGCGGCAGGACGAAAAGACCCCGGGACCTTCACTATAGCTTGGTATTGGTGTTTGGTTCGGTTTGTGTAGGATAGGTGGGAGACTGTGAAGTGGTCACGCTAGTGGTTGTGGAGTCGAAAGTTGAAATACCACTCTGATCGGATTGGATACCTTAACCTTGGCCCATGATCTGGGTTGGGGACAGTGCCTGGTGGGTAGTTTAACTGGGGCGGTTGCCTCCTAAAGTGTAACGGAGGCGCCCAAAGGTTCCCTCAGCCTGGTTGGCAATCAGGTGGTGAGTGTAAGTGCACAAGGGAGCTTGACTGTGAGACTGACAGGTCGAGCAGGGACGAAAGTCGGGACTAGTGATCCGGCACCTACTTGTGGAAGTGGTGTCGCTCAACGGATAAAAGGTACCCCGGGGATAACAGGCTGATCTTCCCCAAGAGTCCATATCGACGGGATGGTTTGGCACCTCGATGTCGGCTCGTCGCATCCTGGGGCTGGAGTAGGTCCCAAGGGTTGGGCTGTTCGCCCATTAAAGCGGCACGCGAGCTGGGTTTAGAACGTCGTGAGACAGTTCGGTCTCTATCCGCCGCGCGCGTTGAAACTTGAAGAAGGCTGTCCCTAGTACGAGAGGACCGGGACGGACGTACCTCTAGTGTGCCAGTTGTCACGCCAGTGGCAGGGCTGGTTGGCTACGTACGGGAGGGATAACCGCTGAAAGCATCTAAGCGGGAAGCCTGTTTTGAGATGAGGTTTCTTTTGAGGTTCCCTCTAGACTAGGGGGTTGATAGGCCAGATCTGGAAGCGTAGTAATGCGTTAAGGTGACTGGTACTAATATGACCGAGTAATAACATTGTGTGTAACGAGCAAAAATATATAGCATTATTGAGCGTGTCACCTGTTGGGTGATAGTGAAGGTATGAAAGTGTTTCTCGCGTCTGCTGTGCAGTGTCTGGCATGACACGCCTTCTTCGTGTGGGTGGTTGGTTGTGTGTGTTGGTGGTTATTGTGTCGGGGGTACGCCCGGTCCCTTTCCGAACCCGGAAGCTAAGCCCGATTGCGCTGATGGTACTGCACCTGGGAGGGTGTGGGAGAGTAGGTCGCCGCCAACCTAAAACTTAAAAATGATATGGTAAGGCGTGTGCAGAAGAGAATATTCTTTTCTGTGCACGCTTTATCGCATATTACGTAATTTCAAAGGACTTTCTCTATGGCTGATTCCTCATCACGTAGCTCACACGACGGACCTTGCCGTTCCAACGAAGGGCGACCACGTGGAGGTAGCTACGGTAAAAAGCGTTCAGAAGGTGGAAAACCTCGGCGCTCTGGTAACCAAAACTCTGAGTCACGTGGTGGTCAAGGCCACGGTAAGCGATGGGAAAAACAGGACGGCGACCGTCGTAGCTATAGAGGAGATTCTGAGAATTCGCAACGGCGAAATGACCGCGACGGTGGCGAACGGAAACGTGGTGACCGTAAGGGCTATCGTTCAGATCGTCCTGGCAACCGCGGTGAACGTCGAGATGATTATCGTGGTGATCGCGGAAATCGCTTCGAGTCAAAGGGCCTAAAGCGCCAGCATAGCCAGCGTGGCGGTTCTGATCGTGATAAGCATTTCAATGGGCCTATGCGTTCTGGATATCGAGAAGAACGTATTACCAAGCGCCTAAATGAGCCAGCATTGCCCGCGGATATCGACGTGCGAGATCTTGACCCTATGGTGCTTCAAGATCTAAAGGTATTAGCTAAGGATAACGCCGACGCAGTTGCAAAGCATATGATTATGGCTGCCGTTTGGATGGCTGAAGATCCAGAATTAGCTTTGAAGCACGCACGTGCTGCCAAAGACCGCGCTGGAAGAGTTGCAATCGCTCGTGAGACCTGCGGTATTGCTGCTTACCATGCAGGTGAATGGAAAGAAGCCTTGTCTGAGCTTCGTGCTGCGCGTCGAATGAGTGGCGGCCCAGGGCTTATCGCAGTCATGGCTGACTGTGAACGTGGTTTAGGACGTCCAGAAAAGGCTATTGAACTAGCTCGTGATGAAGACACTAAGCATCTGGATCACGATACTCGTATCGAGCTTGCAATCGTGGTTGCTGGCGCACGTCTTGATTTGGGCCAATCTGAGTCTGCAGTAGCAATTTTAGAGAGCATGAATCCAAAAGAAAGTGCTTCTGGACTCGAAGCAGCTCGGCTGTCTTATGCCTATGCTGATGCATTGCTGCAAGCTGGAAGAAAAGAAGATGCTCGTCGTTGGTTCACAATTTGCAAAGAACAAGATATTGATGAGACTACCGATGTAGTTGATCGCTTGGAGTCCCTCAGCCATTAATTTGTGCTTGATTGAACTCTGATCTCTTTCGTCCACTATGCTGATACGCATGACTGTTTTGGATGAGTATGATGCCCTGTTGTTTGACTTAGACGGTACTGTCTGGGAAGGCGGTAGGGCGTTACCCTTTGCCGTTGATTCAATTAATCAAGCAAATCTTCCGCTTATGTATGTGACCAATAATGCTTCGCGTGGTCCAGAAGCAGTCGCTTCTCTGTTGTCGGATATGGGTATTTTTACTCAACCTGAACAGGTTCTTACCTCAGCTCAGGCGGCCATTGATCTAGCACGTAAAGAGGTACCTGTAGGTAGCAACGTCTTGGTGTTAGGCACTGATTCGTTTAAATCGCTGGCTGCTGACGCTGGATATACGGTTGTGGCTTCTGCAGAGATGAAGCCAGTTGCTGTCTTCCATGGTCATAACCCAGCCACCGGTTGGACTGAGTTGAGCGAGGCCGCTCTGGCAATTAGAAGTGGCGCGAAATATTACGCTTCAAATTTAGATACAACTCTTCCGAGTGAACGAGGGCTTTGTATCGGCAATGGTTCTATGGTGGCGGCTGTTGTGAGCGCAACTGGTGTTCAACCCGTTGCGGCGGGCAAACCGGGCGCCGCTATGTTTTATGTTGCCGCTGAAAAACTGGCTTCAGCGCGTCCGTTAGCTATCGGCGATCGTTTAAATACCGATATTGCTGGCGGCGTGGCTGCGGGTTTTGATACCCTGCATCTTCTTACAGGCGTATCCCAGCATTGGGCGCTCATTAATGCTATTGAATCGGAACGCCCAACTCTTATAGCAGAGGATTTACGTTCTCTTAGTTCTGATAGAAGGTCGTTAATGCCTCATATGCAGGGAGGTTTTAACGCTTATCTCCAAGGATGTGACATTCTTCTTGATGGTGGTTCGATGGTTTCGACTTCGATGGAAGCATTGAGATCAGTGTTGTCTGTTGCTTGGCAAAATGCTGGCTTTGGAGGCACCGTCAAACCAATCAGTGAGCATGCTGTTCGGTGTATGTCTGACTGGCGTTAATGAGTGGATCGTGTCCAATGGAAATTCCTAAGCCTCATGATCCTCAAAGTGTTTCTATTAACCCATCTCAAATTGCGGCAAAAATAAGTGAAGTATTGGCACAAAATCCCAATAGTCTCCACGATGAAGCCCAGCTATTAATGCGGGCTCATTCACTATTACATGATGCGCTTTCCTAAAATGGGGATGGCACACATCGTTATCGGAAAGAGCTACAACAGATGCAACCTAAAAGGCGCCTCGATGCCGAGCTTGTTCGTCGTAAAATCGCACGCTCTCGCGAGCAAGCAGTAGAGATGATTAAAGATGGCCGAGTCTACGTACAGGGTTTCATTGCCCAAAAGCCAGCTACTCAAGTGACCCCAGAGGCGTCGATTCGTGTCGAGGACGCCGGTTTGGATGATTGGGCATCTCGTGGGGCTCATAAATTATTGGGTGCGCTCGAAGAGTTTAAATCTAAAGGCTTGAATGTTTCTGGACGTCGTGCGCTTGATGCAGGTGCTTCAACTGGCGGTTTCACAGATGTTTTATTACGGGAGTCTGCTTCTGAGGTCGTAGCAGTCGATGTTGGGTATGGTCAGCTAATTTGGCGGCTACAAAATGATGATCGCGTTAAGGTTTTGGACCGTACCAATATTCGAAATCTGACCTTGGAAATCACAGAAGGCCCCTGCGATTTAATGGTGGGGGATCTCTCATTTATTTCCCTCAAGCTCACGTTGCCAGCTATCGCAACTTGCATGAGTGATGGTGCGGACCTTTTACCTATGGTTAAACCTCAGTTCGAGGTAGGTAAAGAACGACTGGGTCACGGCGGGGTCGTCCGTGACCCAAAGCTTCGGGCAGAAGTTACCGAAGATATCGCATTATTTGCTCAGCAACTAGGTCTTAGCTTTATCGACGCAGTTGCGTCACCGTTACCTGGCCCATCAGGAAATGTTGAGTATTTCCTTTGGTTGAAAAAGGATGCAGGCAGGTCTGCTAGAAGCTTACAAGAGATTCATGAAAAAGTCGTGGAAGCAGTGCAGAAAGGTCCGCAGTAATGACTATTGATTCCCTTGAAGATCGCAGAGTTTTACTAGTTCCCCATACCGGAAGACCACAAAATGTTGCTTCAGCTGCATTGGCTGCTGAGCTTCTCGACGATTCAGGTGTGGGAGTTCGTGTACTCGTTCCGGCCGAAGACACGACGGTTGCAACACATCCAGTTTTGGGACAATTTGAGCGAGTTTCTCATTCTCCGGAAGCGACTCGAAGTATTGATCTAGTACTGGTATTAGGCGGTGACGGTACATTTCTGCGTGCAGCTGATCTCGCCCATGGTGCTGATCTACCAGTGTTAGGTATTAACCTAGGCCATGTTGGTTTTTTGGCCGAATGGGAGAAAGATTCTTTAGACGAAGCTGTCCGTAGAGTTACAAAAGGAAGTTTCAGAATTGAAGAGCGCATGACTCTCGATGTCAGCGTTTACGATTCAGATGGTGCTGCTATTGGTCGAGGGTGGGCTTTGAATGAAGTTAGTATCGAAAATAGCAATCGAAGTGGTGTTTTGGATGCAACATTAGAAATTGATAGTCGGCCTGTAAGCTCATTTGGGTGTGATGGCGTCATTGTTTCAACACCTACAGGCTCGACCGCTTATGCTTTTTCCGCAGGTGGTCCCGTATTGTGGCCTGAGCTAGACGCAATTTTGGTCGTTCCAAACAACGCACATGCACTATTCACCAAGCCTCTAGTAGTAAGTCCTCGGTCATCGGTGGCCGTGGAATCGCATCCTAGTGCATTTCCTGCAACTGCCGTCATGGATGGATTTCGTTCGATTTCTGTCCCGCCAGGCGCACGAGTAGAAGTCAGACGCGGTGCTCAATCGATTAAGTGGGTGCGGTTGGATGATATCCCGTTTACAGACAGACTTGTTACAAAATTGCGACTGCCTGTAGAAGGGTGGAGGGGACCGAAGAAGCATGATTCCACAGGTTAATCTCCACTAAAGCTGTTTAGATTTAGTTGGAACATAGCGAAAATACCGGGGAAGAATTTTTAATATTCGAACATAATAGAACATCTGTTCCTTAATTGAATGGTTTTGATGTACCATGACTCTATGCTTTCAGATATCACCATTCACGACCTTGGGGTTATTCCGAGTGCGTCACTTGAGCTGAGTGAGGGGCTTACCGTTTTGACCGGTGAGACAGGTGCCGGTAAAACGATGGTTGTTACAGGATTGCGACTGTTGGCAGGTGGCCGTGCCGATGCTCAACGTGTTCGAAGTGGTAGCAGCCAAGCTGTTGTAGAAGGGCGTTTTTTGCTGGATTCTATTGCCCCCGGTTCAGCCGAAATGGCACGCGCGGTGGTATCCGCGGCAGGAGGCGCTCTGGATGAAAATGGTGAGGTTATAGTTTCCCGCACGGTGAGTGCGCAAGGCCGCTCTCGGGCTCACCTTGGAGGTCGATCCGTTCCTGCAGCGAATCTAGTGGAGTTTTCGAAAGAAGTTCTCACAATTCATGGTCAAAATGACCAGCTTCGGCTGCTTAATGGGGATCGCCAGCGAGATGCTCTGGATCGTTTTTCCTCAAAGATTAGTGCTTTGATGGCAGTTTATTCCGAAGCGTATAGGGCGTGGAAAAATCTCTCGAAGAACCTCCGAGAACGTCAAGAATCGAAACGAGAACTTGCACAAGAAGTTGATCGCCTAGAGTTTGCTATTCGAGAGATTAGTGAGGTCGATCCGCAACCAGGTGAAGAAGAAAATCTTCTTGTTCAAATCACACGACTACAGGATGTAGATGATCTTCGAGCGCAGGCTGTAGGGGCGCTTTCTGTAATTGATGGTGCTGCAGGGGTTGAAGGATATGCTACGTGTAACTCTGGTGAGGATAATGCGGCTTCTGATCTTATTGGTCAAGCACTATCAAGTGTCAGAGTAAGTAGTGATCCAACACTACAAGGTGTTTCGCAACAGCTAGAAGCCGTTACATCAATTTTGATGGAAGTTTCCGCGCAATTAGGTGGATTCCTGGATGATTTACCAGCGGACCCTCAAATGTTAGATGAATTGCTTCAACGGCAGCAGGCACTTAAACAGCTAACGCGTAAGTATGCTTCCGATATCGATGGAGTTATAAAATGGAAGCTTAAAGCTGAGCAAAAACTGGAGTCGATTGATGTTTCACCTGAAGCTCTTGATCAGCTCAAAAAAGAAACAGCTCTCGCAGAGCGAAAAATGAATGATGCCGGTATGGCTTTGCGTGCAGCTCGTATCGAAGCTGCGGCGGAACTTAGTAATGCAGTTACGAAAGAGCTGCGGGGATTGGCTATGCCTAAGGCCATGTTTTCCGTTGTTGTGAATCCAACGGAACCACAACCTTCTGGATTCGATGAAGTTGAGTTTTGCTTAGCGCCAAATAAAACTACTGATCCTCGGCCATTGGCTTCGTCTGCATCAGGAGGCGAGCTGTCTCGTGTCATGCTTGCTTTGGAAGTTATTCTCTCGGCCGGACAACACGGGAATACACTTGTATTCGATGAGGTGGATGCAGGAGTTGGCGGGCGTGCTGCAGTAGAAATAGGGCGTCGATTAGCCCGTCTTGCCCAGAATAATCAAGTCATCGTTGTCACGCATTTGCCGCAAGTGGCGGCTTATGCAGATACCCATCTGCATGTAGCAAAAGACGTTGGTGACTCAACTGTGTCTTCAGGCGTAGAAAATTTATCGGAACAACGCCGAGTTGAAGAACTTGCCCGTATGCTCGCGGGTCTTGAGGATACTGATACCGGTCGGGCGCACGCCAGGGAGCTTTTTGACAAAGCTCAAGAGGAAAATCGTGCGCTTCGCGTTCAACGGTAGACAGTGATAAGCATTGTACAAATACCGTTGATGCCGAATTTTTATGCGAAATAAGGCTTTCCCTTCCGCGCGCCTCTGTACACAATTCATTGATGGAAGGCACAATGCTCACCATGAGTCTGTTCAACCGTTCTGCGGATCTTCCCGGTATTCATGCAGTGACGCGCGATTGTTCATCGCTTAATCGAGGTCTTAAAAGGCTGAAAAGCGGAGAGATCGCAGTCGTTGACGCACCCGACATAACTCGATCCATTGCACAGCAGTTGATCGATGCCAAGCCTCTTGCAGTAGTCAATAGTGGGCAATTCTCCACAGGGGCGATTCCTAATTTCGGTCCACAAATGCTACTCGATGCGGGCATCATGCTGATTGATTCAGTTGGGCAGGATGTGTGGACGAGTCTTAAAGATGGAAAGAAAGCCCGTGTAACGGAAGACGGTCAGATTTTCTATGGCGAAAAACTCGTCGCTTCTGGAACAGTAATCACTGCAGAACATGCTGAAGTTATATTCGTAGAGGCTCAAGGGTCCTTAATTGACCGAATGGAAGCCTATTTTGGTAATACCATCCAGTTTATTCATGCTGAGGCTCCATTGCTCATCGATGGACTTGGCGTACCTGATCGCGGTGGGATACTCCGCGGGCGCAAAGTATTGGTGGTCAGCCCAGGTTCAGGACACCGTACACAATTAAAAGGTCTTCGTAATTTTATTCGAGAGTACGAGCCAGTTTTGATTGGTGTCGATGCAGCAGCTGATACAATAGTGGAGTTGGGGTACAAACCCGATTTTATCGTTGGTGATCCTTCAATGATTGGATCCGATGCATTACGTAGTGGTGCCCAAGTAGTTCTTCCCGCGGATCCAGATGGTCATGCCTTGGGATTGGAACGAATCCAAGACCTAGGTGTTGGTGCAGTAACTTTTCCGTCCTCTGTTGATTCATCGACCAACTTAGCTCTTTTGCTAGCTGATTATCATGGCGCAGAGCTAGTGGTTAACGCTGGTTCTCCATTCGACTTGGATTTGATTTTCGCTGATTCAGAGACCGCATCACCTGCTACGTTGTTGACACGTTCCAAACTGGGGTCACGATTAGTAGACGCTACAGCTATCACAGATCTCTATACAGTTCGTTCTTCAACTGGTCTTGCTTGGTTATGGGCAATTTTAGGAATTTTGGTGGCAGCTGCGGTCATTATCGCTATTGCGGGTACATCAGGCGATGGTTCATTTAGTCAGAATCTAATTGACACATGGAATAACTTTGCTTTGACAGTGCAAAGTTGGTTTAAGTAAGACCCTCGAAGGAAGAACAAAAATATGGCTAGAAAATCTGGACGCGCTGCAACTACTATTGCAGGTCTTTCCTTCGGTCTTGCATTAGGCATCGGGGCTGGGATGTATGTGTTGGCTCCAAATGTTCCTGGTGGCCCAAATCAAACAACTTCGACCTTGGAACGTGAACGTGACGATGCACTTGAATCAGCCCAGATTGCAAAGGCACAAGCTAAAAGCGCTGATAGCATAGTTTCGGCCCTAGGTCGGGGAATTACTACTGATCTCCTGAAAGAAAAGAAAGTATTGGTGTTCCGCACCTCAGATTCGCTCGATAGCGATGCGGATGCCCTTTCTGAAGCGCTAAAGAATGCAGGAGCGGAAAATGCTGGAACCATTAAATTGGGGGAGAAATTTTTCACTCAAGAAGGCGCTGATGGATTAAAAAATATTATTGCTACGACGCTTCCAGCTGGTGCCCAACTTTCTACTGAGAAAATGGATTCTGGTACTCATGCCGGAGAAGCCTTGGGTAGTGCGCTCTTATTGAACAAAGACGATGGTTCTGAGCAGGCAAACAAGGAAGATCGCGGAATCGTACTAGGTGCACTGAGGGAAAGCGGCTATATCGATTTTGATGAGTCGAGCGTAAAACCGGCTCATGCGATCGTTCTTCTTTCTGGGGATTCTGACGGATCAAAAGCTGCATTTTCTATTAAAAATCAAGCCGCATTTGCCACCGCTCTGAAATCCAAAGGCTCTGGCCTGCTTGTTGCAGGTCGAATTCATACCGCAAGTGACACTGGTCTATTGGAAGCAATTCGGTCCTCGGCACAAGATAAACAATCTGTTTCTACCATCGATTCGATTGACCAGAATTGGGCACAAATTGCTGCAATCTTAGCGCTTAAGGAACAACTCGACGGCAAGTCTGGTGCGTATGGTGCAGCGGGGAACGCCGACGCTACATCTCCGGGAATTAAAAATCCTGAGTAGATTGCAGCTATCGTTGAGATCATGACTCCTCATTCGTTTGTCGTGACAGATAGTGCTTTGCTTTTGGATGCTCCAATTATTGCGGTGCGACGGGACAAGGTGCTTATGCCGAAAGGGAACGAAAGCTATCGAGAAATCGTCGAGCATTATGGCGCCGTTGCGATAGTAGCTCGCGATGAATCTGGGCGAATTCTACTCATAAAACAATATAGGCATAGCGTGGGCAGACGAATGTGGGAGCTTCCAGCTGGGCTGCTTGATATCCCATCTGAATCTGATTTGCAGGCTGCTCAGCGAGAATTACAAGAAGAAGCAGGACTCGCATCGCATCATTGGTCTTGCATAATTGATTTAGTTACTAGTCCTGGTTTTTGCGATGAAGCAGTTCGAATCTTTTTGGCTGATCGAGTCTATGCAGTGCCTCGACCTGTGGCTTCGGATGAAGAAGCTGAAATTACTACGCAATGGGTTGCGCTCGACGATGCTATTGAAATGGTCATGCGGGGAAAAATCGTGAATTCCATCGCGATCGCAGGTATTTTTGCCGCACGAGAGCATATTGAGACTGGAGTGTCTTTACCGAGTACAGCTACCGAATTTGAACTTAGACCTACTTCCTTGGCGCAACGGCATCAAGATTCAGCAGTACATCGTCGATAATTATGGTTTCAATCAGTAATATTGCCCGTCAATGGCTAACTCACTTAGCAGTGGAAAAAGGGGTTAGCGATAACACGTTGTCTAATTACCGTCGTGATCTCGAACGGTATACACGGTGGCTGCAAGTACAAGGAATTGCAAATATTGAGAATATCTCTGCACAAGATATTGAGAGGTATGTTCAAGAATTGCGGAAGGGGGATAGTGATACCGGAAAGAAACCTCTAGCTGCCTCGTCTGCGGCCCGTGCTTTGATCGTGGCTCGTGGTCTACATCGGTTTGCTTTGTTAGAAAACTTGGTGGAGAAGGATGTATCGGCTGATGTTTCTCCACCGGCAATGGGACGTCATCTGCCTGATACTCTCTCAGCCGAAGAAGCGAAACGTCTTATAGAGGCCATACCCATAGATGAAGCAGCTTCGCCTGAAGATCTTAGGGATTGTGCTCTACTGGAGTTTCTCTATGCCACTGGAGCTCGTATATCGGAGGCGGTAGCTCTTGTGGTGGACGATGTGGCTGCAATCGTCGAAAACGAAGGCATAGTTCGAATAACTGGAAAGGGCAAAAAACAGCGTATTGTGCCTGTTGGTGACCAGTGCTTGTTAGCGCTTGAGCGATATGTCGTGAGAGGCAGGCCAGCAATGTCAAAAGGGAAAACGCATGCACTTTTCCTCAATAAACGTGGAGGACAATTATCCAGACAAAGCGCTTGGCAAATTCTCAAAAGCTCAGCTCAACGTGCAGGAATCGGAAAAGATATTTCTCCACATACTTTGCGTCATAGTTTTGCTACTCATCTTTTGGAGGGCGGGGCTGATGTTCGGGTAGTGCAAGAATTGTTAGGGCATTCGTCAGTAACAACTACACAGATATACACCCATGTAACTGCAGATAATCTACGTTTGGTCTGGTCACGTTCGCATCCGCGAGCTCACTGACATGGTTACCTTTTGTAAAGGTAGTGGGCTAGATTTATGGATTTTTTCTTCATAAAATTGCTCCAAAGATACGGAATGAATCCGAAGCGTGTAATTTATAGTTTATTGGTGTGCTGTTAGGCTAAATTCGACTTGGCGGTACGTGAAATAAAAATAATTTTCAGGGTGAAAATCAAGGAAGAGGGATAGACATGGGCGAATCGGGATTGTTTGATACACCCGATCAAAAGGTCGGCCTCACAGGGCGTCCATTGCGGGAATTCCCTGAACCTGAACCACTGCATAAACATGGTCCTGCGAAGATTATTTCGATGTGTAACCAAAAAGGTGGGGTCGGAAAGACTACCTCGACGATTAACCTTGGAGCTTGCTTGGCGGAAGCGGGGAGGAAAGTCCTTCTCGTTGACCTTGATCCACAAGGTGCGTTGTCGGCCGGTTTGAATATTCCCCACGAAGAACTCGAAATCACGGTTTACAATCTCTTGGTTGATCGGCATACATCGATTCACCAAGCAATCCATCACACTTCGGTTGATGGGTTGGATTTGGTGCCTGCGAACATTGATCTTTCGGCGGCTGAGATCCAGCTTGTCAACGAGGTTGGACGTGAGCAAACTCTAGCACGGGCGCTGCGGCCTGTGATGCGGGATTATGACTTTATTATTCTAGATTGTCAGCCATCCTTGGGTCTTCTTACTGTTAATGCGTTGACTTGTTCTCATGGTGTCATTATCCCTATGGAATGTGAGTATTTCTCGTTGCGCGGATTGGCATTGTTGACAGATACTGTTGAAAAGGTTCGTGATCGACTTAATTTTGATCTTGAGATCGTTGGAATCTTGGTGACGATGTTCGATCGGCGGACAACCCATGCTCGGGAGGTTATGTCTCGAGTTATTGAAGTGTTTGAAGATAGAGTTTTTGATACCGTGATCACTCGGACAGTTCGTTTTCCAGAAACTTCTGTTGCCGGTGAACCTATTACTACGTGGGCTCCGAGTTCTCAAGGTGCTCAGCAGTATCGGCAGCTTGCACGCGAAGTGATCGAGCGCACTGCCTAGCTCATGCGCTTAGGCATAGTAGGCTTGAAAATTTGAGGATTTATGGCGAGAACTTCTGTTCCGGATAACCAACCTGAGATAACGGGTTTTCGTATCGTCCTGAATAATTTTGAAGGACCGTTTGACCTCTTACTTCAGCTGATTAGTGCGAAAAAGCTGGACGTAACTGATGTAGCTTTGCATAAAGTTACAGATGATTTTGTAACGTATACGCGTGCACTAGGGGAATTTGCTGAGCTGGATGAAGTTACCGAGTTTCTTGTTGTAGCAGCTACGTTATTGGACCTTAAAGCTGCTCGATTGCTTCCACGGGGTGAAGTGGATGATCTGTCTGATCTTGAGCTTTTAGAGTCGCGCGATCTTTTGTTTGCTAGGTTGCTCCAGTACAAAGCATATAAACAGGTTGCAGATCAATTTGCTCGCTGGCAATTGGCGGCGCAGCGACGTTATCCGCGTGCCGTAGGAATGGAAGAACAATTTTCTTCTTTACTTCCCCCAGTTAAAATTAGTCATACTCCTAAGTCCTTTGCTGAATTGGCTGCAAGTGTTTTTAGGCCCAAACCTCCGGAAACGGTTGGTACAAGTCATGTGCATGGTGTAGAAGTTTCTGTTCCAGAACAAGCTGGCAAGGTTTTGGATCTACTTGTCGAGTGCGGTGAGGGAGTCTGGATGGATTTTCCGGATCTGATTACTGGTTGCAGAGTTTCATTAGAAGTTGTTGGACGTTTTCTAGCTCTGCTCGAGTTGTATAAAGCCCGAGCGATTTCTTTAGAACAAGAGGAATCATTAGGTGTTTTGCGGGTGTCATGGACGGGAATTCATGTGGATCCCGAAATAGTCGCAGCAAGTAACTGGGCATAGATCCGGAGTAAGGCTACATATGGGGGAGTCCAATATAAAAGGTCTTGTAGTGGTCTACCATCGGTAAAATTGTGGTTATGCCTCGCGTGGGGTGAAAAGGAAGGGAAGCGAAGTGGGTATTGTCGTTGTATCTGGATTAGCATCGGGAGTAGGTAAGACGACGGCAACTGCAGCAATTGTGAAAATCTTGCAAGCAAAAGGTAGAAATGTCGTACCAGCTAAGATTGCTCGATTGCAAAACCAGGGTGCTTCTCCAGATATTGGCACAATTGAAAAACTAACTGGTATCCGAGGAGAAGACTTTTCGCAGTTGGATGATCCATTGGCCCAAGTGCGTCATCTTTCTAAAAACGGAAAAACTGTTGTGGTTGAGGGGTCCGGTGGATTGAGTGTTGCCTTAATAGGAAAGAAAACAATCGCGGATATTGCGGCTGAACTAGATGCTCCGTTAGTGGTCGTTTCGGGAATGAATCGCGGTGCTGTAGAACTTGCAGTAAATGCCGTTGGTTTTGCGCGAGCATGTGGCGCAAATGTTGCGGGGTTGTTGGGTGGAAAACTTCCGGCGGGTGCAGACTTACGTACTCGCTTAACTCTGGTGGAGGCGTCGCGTGCCTCTGGCGTACCATTCATTGGCAGTCTGAACGACGGCGTAGGCTCGCTCGGCTGCGAGCCTTTTGCAGAAGCATTGTCGACGATTTTTATTCCCGACGAGTGGTAACTACTGAGTCTTGGTCGTGATTATTCTGGTCAGCATATAGCTAATGACGCCTATAACCATTGCAGTAGCCGAGCATGCTATAAAATAGCGAGCTTCTGCTTGGGCATTGTCGGGGTTGTAGTACTGAGAAATGTGACCTGATAACGCTGTGCCTATCGCCATAGTAAGGAAAAACATCGCCGAAAATTGTGTGGAGTATTTCCGAGGCGCATATTGAGCAGTTGCTGCCATGCCGATTGGGCCAATCAACAGTTCACCAATTGCTGTTACAAGAATACTGATTGCAAGCACAATAAATGGTGTGGAATTAGGTTCGCCACCTGCGTAGGGGATTAAAATGGCAAAACCTAAACCAGCAATTCCAACGCCTATCGAAAGCTTGGTGGCAGGGCGGGGGCTGCGATCGCCAAGGCGTAACCATAGGTAAGCAAGCGGAAGTGAAAGCACGAACACATAAAAAGGGTTCAGCGATTGTAGCCAGGCGGCTGGTATTAAGAAGTCGCCAACTGAACGGTTAAGGCGTACATCGGAGTAAACTGCTAAAACTCCGTAGGTTTGGTTCATAATCGCCCAAAAGGTTACTGATGCTAAAAAGATAGGGACATAGCGTAGCAGTTGTACTTTTTCTGCTGGCGTGACTTCACTGCTACGAAATATAGAAGCATAGAGAAGCAGAGCTGCTCCCAGTGTCAGTGCTAATAGAAATGTTGCAAGGGCTACTGGTTTAACCAAGCCTGTTGCGACACAGAATGTTGCGCTAAATAAAGCGAGGGCGCTGCCCCCCACAATGAATATTGTTTGGGTAGTAGTGGCTGTCAATTGAGGTTGGGTGATGCGTTGTCGAGTTTGTGCGCAAAGTGACGCCATGGCAGCAGAACGTGCGAAAACATAGAGCGTTATACCAATGATCATGAGGAAGGCTGCTGCTATAAACCCGATGTGGAAGGAATACTGTTGAGCTAACCGGCCGGTAAGGAGCGGGCCGAAAAATGCTGCAACTTGGATTCCTAGATAAAAGAACTGGAAGCCGGTTTCGCGCTGTTTCGGATTTTCATCGTAAACTGCGCCAAGGACGGTGATTGCAGCTGTTTTTAGTAAGCCGGATCCTGCTGCAATCAGGGGTAAACCTATCGCTAATCCGTAAAATCCAGGAAACGTAGATAGGCTAATGTGGCCTATAACGAGCAAGAAGGCACCGCTCAGAAGTGTTTTTTCTGCTCCAAGGAGATGGTCGCCCACCCAGCCGCCGATGAACGTGCATAGGTATACCAATGCACCGTATGCTCCGATTAAGGCTGTCGCATCTTTTTGGGCTATACCGAGTCCGCCGTCGGCAATTGAATAATAAAGATAGAAACCTAGTATCGCTTGCATGCCGTAGAAGCTGAAGCGTTCCCATGCTTCAATACTGACGACGGATGCCATCATTCGAGGATGGTGCCAAAACATCGCGCGGTTGTTTTTAGAGTCGATTGAACGCTGTTCAATTAATCGCATACCGTACATTATCGCCAAAATGGGAGGAATTGTCAGTCGATTGGTCGTACAATTAAACGGTGTTCAATACTGATGAGTTGGAAAATAATTCATTCGCCCAATTTGACCGTGATCATATTTGGCATCCATATGGCCCAATGCCAGCGACGGTTGCTCCCTACGTGGTTGTTGCCACTGACAACACGGACATTATTCTAAACAACGGAACGCGCTTAATCGACGGAATGAGTTCATGGTGGGCTGCCGCTTTCGGGCATGGAAACGAGAGACTCAAAGCGGCCGCTCATCGCCAAATAGACACGATGAGCCATGTCATGTTTGGCGGCTTGACACATGTGCCGGCGATTAAGCTTGCTCAACAATTGTGTGACCTTACTGATGAACCCCTCACCAAGGTTTTCTTCTCTGATTCGGGATCCGTTGCAGTAGAAGTGGCACTAAAGATGGCGTATCAATACCAGCTCGGTCAAGGGCATCCTGAACGGCGTCGTATGCTGACCTGGCGCGGGGGGTATCACGGTGACACCTTTGCCACGATGAGTTTGTGTGATCCAGAGGGGGGAATGCACGCAATGTGGGAGGGGCGCGTGATGGACAATGTTTTTGCGTCTCGACCACCGTTGTGGGGCGCCTCGTCCAATGAAATTTCTGCGTACATAGATCATCTTGATTCGTTGATTGATTCAACTATCGCTGGCATCATCGTTGAACCCGTCGTTCAAGGTGCTGGTGGCATGCGATTCCATGCCCCAGAGGTTCTCAAAGGTATTCGACAGCTTTGTGATCAACATAGAATCTTATTTATCGCAGATGAAATTGCGACTGGTTTTGGTAGAACGGGTAACTTATTTGCCACCCAAGCTGCAAAAGTCACTCCCGACATTCTTTGTGTTGGGAAATCATTAACTGGTGGGTTTATGTCGTTAGCTGCAACCATCACCACGGATGCTGTAGCAGAAAGTATTTCTTCCGCTGCCGGAGGGGGAGCACTGATGCATGGACCAACCTTTATGGGAAACCCATTGGCATGCGCTGTAGCTAGCGAAGCATTAAGCATTATTGCAGAAGGTAATTGGAAGCAGCAGGTTGCAGAAATTGAAGACGAGTTAAAAAAGGGGCTTGCTCCGCTAGCTTCCAACCCCACAGTTCGTCACGTACGGGTCCTCGGAGCAATTGGTGTAGTCGAAATGAAAGAACCTGTCGACATGAAACTTGCTACCCATGCTGCTGTGAACGCAGGTGTATGGCTTCGTCCATTCGGCAGGCTCGTATATACGATGCCGCCATTTGTGTGTACTCATGAACAAATAAAAAAGATTTCGCGTGCAATTGCTTCTATTGTGCATACGGAGCAAGAACGTTTCGGACGTTAAAGGAGAACCGTCATGGCAATCGTGGTTGTAACTGGTACAAACACTGATGTAGGCAAGACAATTGCTTCCGCTGCAGTATGTCAGCATTATGCACGACAAGGATTCCGTGTCGTTCCAGTAAAGCCTGTCCAAACAGGGGAACCAGAGGGTTCAGGCGATGCACAAACCATTGAAAAACTAACCGGAATGGTAGGAAAGTGCTTCGCCCGATTCCCAGAACCACTCGCGCCTAATCTTTCTGCGCAGCGGGCTGGCATGCAGCAGTTAAATCTGGAAGATATAGTTAGTAAAATTCGTGAACTTGATGGACCTCAAACAGTTGTTGTTGTCGAGGGGGCCGGAGGACTTTTAGTTCGTTTGGCTGATACATTTACGATTGCAGATGTCGCGGCGCAACTTGACGCACCGCTCATTGTTGTAACAAGTATGGCGTTGGGCTCACTCAATGTTGCAGAACTCACTGTAGAAGCAGCACATCGACGTGGTTTGAAGGTTTTAGGGCTGATTGGTGGAAGTATCCCAAAAAATCCTGACTTGGCTACTTTGCTTAACGTCGCAGAAATGGAAAAAGTGACTGGCATTCCTTTGTGGGGGTCTATCGCCGAGGGTGCAGGTCAATTGAGCCGCGAAGATTTTTGTCAGCTCGTAGAAGATTTAAACCTTCCTGCTATGTGGCCGTAATTCAAGGAGATCGAGGCTTCTGGTTGATCGCGCGGTGAGCTCCTTAAAGATAGTGCAATCGCTATGATTGGCTATGTCACTGTACACGGTTAATTCAAGGAGCTCATCGGGTTAGATGGAGATTCTTATTGGTTTGCTAGCGTTGCTTTTTGCAACGGTCATCATGGTGGCCGTCGGAGACCGAACCGGTCTGCCATGGCCTGCGTTACTTACCTTGGTTGCTGCCGGTGGAATTTTTCTTCCGTGGCTTCCCGAAGTAGCGATTCCTGAAGAGATGATCCTCCCGATTTTTATTCCGCCATTGCTATGGGCACTGGCGCGACATAGCAGCTGGGCGTCGATTAAAAGGCAGTGGCGAACTGTGGTTTTGCTATCCGTATTATTGGTTATTATTACGGCAGTCACGGTTGGCCTTGTTGCGTATTTATTAGTACCAACTCTCTCATTTGCGGCAGCGGTTGTTATTGGCGCAGCCATTTCTCCTCCAGACCCCGTAGCTGTTGATGCTGTTGCAGAACCGGCAGGTGTTCCACGACGGTTATCTAATACGCTTCAAGTTGAAGGCCTCTTTAATGATGCTGCTTCGATCGTAGTTTTTAATTTGGCATTGTCGGTGGTGCAGTCTGGGCATGATATCACTTGGTGGTCTGCGCTATCTACGTTTATATATTCAGCAACGGTCGCCGTGGTTATTGGTTTTGTCTTGGGAACCGGATCTGCAAAACTCCATTCTTGGATGACTTCATCAGTTGCTAGGAATGCATTCACGTGGGTCATTCCGTTTGCTACTTTTATCGCTGCTGAGGAACTGCACGCTTCGGGTGTTATTGCCATCGTTATTGCTGCGATCCAATTCAATTCCAAGAGTCAAGCTGGTGCCGAGGATAGACTGTCTGGATCGGCTTTTTGGCAGGTAGTTGAGCTGCTTTTTACTGGTGTGGCATTCGGGCTCATTGGAATTTCGGTGCGTGATGCGATCCATTCTGCTGGAGCGAACCTGTGGCATGGGGTGTGGTTCGGCCTAGTGCTGGCAATGACTGCCATCGCAGTGCGGGCACTGTGGCTGTACTTGCTCTATGTAGGGAACAAAAAGGCGGGTAGACGAACTGGTGCACCGTTGCGACTCCAAGAAGTGTTGTTGCTAACTTGGGGTGGAATGCGCGGTTTAGTCACTTTGGCGCTCGTATTGTCAATCCCAATGACCACAGGATTTGCGATTTACCGAGAGCTTTCTATCGTCGCACTTACTGTTTTGCTTGTAACGATGGTGATTCCTGGCCTGACACTTCCTGCTCTCATGAGGGTATTAAACCTTGAAGAAGGGCCGGATGCTTTTGGCGATTACGCACGTGAAAAGCTATTTGTTCGCGCTAGATTTGCTGCTCGACAAGTACTGGATTCCTATTCTCACGACATTCCAGAAGAATTTATGGCTTCCTTACGACGTCGCTTCGAACATGATATTAATGCGGATGAAGATGACGACGATGCCATGACGCCAGAAGAGCGTCGAAAGATACAAGAGCGCCGTTTTGCTTTGTTTAATAAAGTACGGCTTGAAGCCTTGTATGCTTCTCAAGCTGAGCTACTCCGAGCTCGAAGTGAACGAGACGTCGACCCGATGATTGTTGATGAAGTTCTATTTGAAATCGACAGCCAGATCATTGCCGCGGAGAAATCAACGAGATAAAGAGGGCATTCCTTCATCATGATGACAGCACTGAGATCGCAAATTGAATCGATCTTGTTGGTCGTGGACCAACCGGCTTCTGTTATTGCATTGGCACGAGCTACGGAGTCTGCACCAGAAACAGTCACCTCGGTTTTACGTTCGATGGCTCAAGAGCTTGAGGATCGAGGCAGTGGTATTGAAGTCAGAGAATCCCCAGAGGGGTGGCGCCTTTATACTGCTAAGCGTAACGCAGATGTAGTGGAGAAATTCTTATTGGATGGTTCGCATAGCAAGCTTTCACGAGCGGCTTTGGAGACGCTAGCTGTGGTTGCGTATCGCCAGCCAGCAACTCGTGCACAGGTCGCTGCAGTTCGAGGCGTCAATGTTGATGGAGTCATGCGAACGCTCCAGCTCCGTGGCCTAATACGTGAGGTTGCTTTTAATCCTGGCACGGAAGGGCCGAATAATGGTGCGCATCGCTATGAGACTACTGAGTTGTTCCTCGATTTATTGGGAATCGATTCGCTTGAGCGTTTGCCAGACTTAGCTCCACTTTTGCCGGATGTAGATAGTATCGATGAGTATTTTTAAGGCTTAAATAGGCAATGGATGGTGGATAAGCTAGAATTCTTTATTCTACTGCGTTACAGTTGCAGAAATTTATAACCGCATAATTTGATCGATAGGAAGTATCGTGAATAGAACCGCTCGCCGTGACGGCACACCGGAAAAGCCTCGTCGAGGCTCTCAGGGAGACCACGGAAAAGTGAAACGTAGCTATGCCAAGTCGCAATCGGCAAATTCGGGCCGTCCCGTAAAACAACGTAAACAGCGTGATTCGGAAATGTTGATTTCGAATGCGCGTCCAGCACGTCATCAACATGTGGGTCGTCGCGAAGCAGGAGATGGCAGCACTGAAGGTGTTCGTCTACAAAAAGTCCTTGCTCAAGCAGGTGTTGCATCTCGTCGACACGCTGAGATTTTGATCGATGCCGGCCGCGTTGAGGTCAACGGAAAAATCGTGATGACTCAGGGCATGAGGGTTAACCCAAATGTCGACGTTATCCGCGTTGACGGTGTACGCGTCAATGTTAATGAAAACTTGCAGTACTTCGTTCTCAATAAGCCTCGTGGATTGCAATCGACCATGAGCGATGACATGGGGCGGCCGTGTGTCGGTGACATTGTGGGAGAGAGAATTTCTGCGGGTCAGCGTTTGTTTCACGTGGGTCGTCTCGATGCAGCTACCGAAGGCCTGCTGCTTCTCACTAATGACGGAGAACTCGCCAATCGGTTGATGCATCCTCGATATGAAGTTTCAAAGACTTATTTGGCTACTGTGCTCGGCGAGGCGGATAAGCGCCTAGTTAAGCAATTGCGTGATGGTATCGAGCTTGATGATGGTCCAGCTAAGGCAGATCTTGTCCAGATCATTGATACATTCCAAGGTAAATCGTTGATTCGTATTGAGCTGCACGAAGGCCGCAAGCACATCGTGCGACGTATGCTCAAAACTGCAGGATTCCCAGTTCAACGCCTTGTTCGTACCAAAATTCACACAATTCAGCTTGGTGAACAAACCCCAGGAGCGATCCGCGCACTCAACAGTAGTGAATTAGCTAGCTTGTACAAAGCAGTAGGGATGTAAGATGAATACATCTGACTGCACTGTACTGAGCAATATGCCTGAGGGCGGGCTGATTGTAGCTGTCGATGGCCCTTCTGGAGCAGGCAAATCTACGGTTTGTCGGCGACTTGCCTCTATGCTCGAGGCAAAGTACTTGGATACTGGCGCTATGTACCGCGTTGCGACGCTTCATGTGTTACGCCAAGGAATCAACCCTAGTGATACCGCTGTGGTAGTCCAAGCCACTAAGGAACTGCCGCTGACCGTCAATGATGATCCGGCTTCACGTGAAGTGATTCTTGATGGGGAAGATGTGTCGAGTGAAATTCGTGGCCGTCTAGTAACACAAAATGTTTCTGCTGTTGCTGCCATCCTAGAAGTTCGGGAAAATCTTGTAGCTCTACAGCGCGAACTGGCAGCTACTGCGCATCGGTGCGTTGTCGATGGTCGCGATATCGGATCGACCGTTCTGGTAGATGCACCTGTAAAAATATTCTTGACTGCCTCGGCTGAGGTGCGCGCACAACGGCGGTATGACCAAGATGTAGCAGCTGGACGGCAAGCAGATTTGGCGACCGTTCTCGCCGACGTGAAGCGTCGTGATGAGCTCGATAGTAACCGATCTGTTTCTCCATTAGCGCCAGCTAGTGACGCAACCGTTGTCGATACTTCTACGTTAACCCTTGATCAAGTCGTCGATACTTTGATGACTCTGATTGAAAAATCTGCTGAAAGGACCGCACGATGAGCAATGCGCACAATGCACCGCTTGGCGGAAATAACTCCTCAGATGAAGACCAAGAAACGGTTTTCGTTTATCACACTGCACATGGTGAAGTCGATGCTCAGGAAGCATTTGTAGAAGAAGACGTCGTGGTCGATGGGGCTGGGTATGCTTCTGACGGCTTTGATGAGAATGACTTTGACTTCGATTTTGAACATGACTCTGAAGGCAATGTCGTATTCGATGAAGCTGATTTTGGGGAAGCCGACTTTGGTGAGGACTACACCGATGAAGATTGGGAAGAGCTCGAGCGTGCATTTGGTGTTGAAGCTCGGGCGATTGAGTCGGAGAACCTCTGCACGGTGGCCATCGTAGGTCGCCCAAATGTTGGCAAGTCTTCGCTTGTTAATCGCTTTTTAGGGCGCCGAGAAGCAGTGGTTGAGGATTTCCCTGGCGTTACGCGAGATCGAATCTCGTATCTAGCGGATTGGGGAGGACGTCGATTCTGGGTTCAAGATACTGGTGGCTGGGATCCAAACGTTAAGGGAATCCATGCGGCGATTGCCCGGCAGGCGGAAACTGCGATGGCTACAGCTGACGTTATCGTTATGGTTGTCGATACCAAGGTAGGTATTACGGAAACCGATTCGGTGATGGCCCGTAAACTTCAAAAATCTGAAGTTCCAGTAATTTTGGTGGCTAACAAATTTGATTCTGATAGCCAGTATGCCGATATGGCAGAGTTTTATGCATTGGGTTTGGGAGACCCTTGGCCGGTTTCTGCGCAGCATGGACGAGGCGGCGCAGACGTTCTCGAGCAAATTTTGGCAGCATTCCCAGAAACCCCACGTGCAACCTCAATTGTTGAAGGACCGCGTCGCGTTGCCCTTGTGGGTAAACCCAATGTGGGCAAGTCATCTTTGCTAAATAAAATGTCTGGCGAAGATCGATCAGTTGTCGATAATGTATCCGGTACAACGGTGGATCCGGTGGATTCCATCGTAAAACTCGACAAGCACCTTTGGAAGTTCATTGATACTGCGGGACTGCGCAAAAAAGTGAAAAATGCCCAAGGGCATGAGTATTACGCGTCTTTACGTACTCGTGGCGTTATTGATGCTGCTGAAATATGTATTTTCATGATCGATTCTTCGGAACCAGTCTCGGAGCAAGATCAACGTGTGTTGTCCATGATCTTGGAAGCAGGTAAAGCGCTCGTCCTTGTTTTCAACAAATGGGATCTTATGGAAGAAGATCGCCGTTGGGAACTAGAACGTGAAATTGATCTGCAACTTGCTCACATTCCGTGGGTAAAGCGTATAAATATTTCGGCTAAGACGGGACGTGCCCTTCAAAGACTAGAGCCGTACATGCTGGAAGCGCTGGAAAGCTGGGATAAGCGTGTTACCACAGGTCAGCTAAACAACTGGCTGCGTGCGACTATTGCGCAGAATCCGCCACCAATGAAGGGGGGCCGTGTTCCTCGTGTATTGTTCGCCACGCAAGCTTCTACTCAACCGCCTACGATTGTGCTATTTACCACTGGTTTCTTAGACGCTGGTTATCGTCGCTACCTTGAACGCAAGTTTAGGGAAAGCTTTGGTTTTGAGGGGTCCCCAGTCAAGATTGCAGTTCGTGTGCGCGAACGTCGATCAAAGAAGTGATAATTCTTTAAAAATTTATCGTTAATCACCCATTTGCTATGCAATGTTTATGCAAGTGGGTGATTTTTGCATTCAATTTCCATATGCTCCAAAGTGAATTTAATTCATTTTATTAATGTGAAAAATGACACGGAGATCCAGTTATGGATTTTCAATAATGCGGGAATAGATTGAGAAATGATTGTTAAAACATTAGGCAATCGGCGGCATTAATTTGAAAGGCTTCTGCGTATGCTCGCTTCAATTCTCGATCCCACATCTGGTATCGCACTTTTACTACAAATTACGGTAATTCTTTCCTGTCTCGTGTTAGGCACGAGATATGGTGGAATGGGGCTAGGTCTTATTTCTGGTATTGGTTTGTTCATCCTTGCCTTTATATTTGGCCTCAAGCCGGGGGAGCCGCCGGTATCAGTGATGCTTACGATTATTGCGGTCATCGGTTGTGCAGCTACTTTGCAGCAGGCGCGTGGTCTTGATGTGATGATGCAATTTGCGGAAAAGATTTTAAGAAAGCATCCCGAGCGAATCACGATTTTGGCCCCGATTACTACTTGGCTATTAACCGTATTGTGTGGTACTGGACATGTTGTTTATACAATGTTTCCGATCATTGAAGACATTGCGATTAAAACAAATATCCGCCCAGAAAGGCCTATGGCTGTCTCTTCTACAGCTGCACAGATGGGTATCACAGCTTCGCCAGTGTCGGTAGCTATTGTTTCATTGGCTTCTATTTTGGCGGAGCATGCTGGTGTAACTCAATCCGCATATTCTATTCCGCAAATCTTGGCGGTTGCAATGCCTGCATCGTTATGCGGTGTTTTGGTGGCCGCAGTGTGGTCCCTGCATCGAGGAAAAGACTTGGATAAAGATGAGGCCTTCCAAGAACGTCTTAAAGATCCAGAGTTTAAAAAGTGTGTATACAGTGAGTCGCATTCTTTGATCGGACAGCGATTTGAAAAGGGTGCGTATCGTGCCACTGGAATTTTCTTGGGTGCTATTGCGATCGTAGTGTTACTCGGCGCGATCGAATGGTTGCGCCCATCATTTCCTAATTCCAATGGTGATCTGAAACCCTTGTCTATGAATCTCGTTATCCAGATGATTATGTTGGTGGCAGGTGCCCTCATGATGCTGTTGTGCAAGGTTGAACCTGGAAAGATTGCTTCTACAACTGTGTTCAAGGCGGGAATGACCGCTGTGTTCTCCGTGTTCGGTGTTGCATGGATGGCTGACACATTTTTCCAAGCGCATTTAGATTCTCTCGTAGATGTGCTCAGCGGAGTGGTGCAAAGTCATGCATGGGCCTACGCGCTAGTTTTGCTGCTTGTTTCTAAACTTGTTAACTCTCAAGGTGCAGCGATCGTAGCGATCGTACCGTTGGGCCTCAAGCTTGGTCTGGATCCTGCAACGGTTATCGGCTTTATTGGTGCAGCGTATGGCTACTTTATTCTTCCAACGTATCCGTCAGATTTGGCTTGTATTGGATTTGATAAGACTGGTACTACCAGAATCGGTAAGTATGTCTTGAACCATTCGTTCATTATTCCTGGCTTTATATGCGTTATTGTGTCTTGCATTGTGGGAACTGTATTAGCCCAAGTACTTCTTTAGAGTAGAGGTGAGTAGGCGCTAGTCAAGCTCTTATTGAGTTTTGACTGGCGCTTTTTTATATAAAAATGCGTCGAAACGATAAGGGATTTCCACCAAAGATGTGCTAGGTAAATCGAGGTGATCGGTGAGATACCACGAGAGGTTATGCGTTAGTTTTTCTCTTGTTTTTTCGGATGCACGTAGCCAATACGAACGAGTGTGGGCGAGAGTATGTATCTGGTCGGGGTATAGCTCTTGGGCATGTTTTCCGCGGAGAACAGATACTAGTTCCCATGGTTGTGCGACGTGGGGAATAAACCCTTCGGCGAGGGTATCGCCTGAATGCATAATGCGGCTAAGGCGGTGTACCCACGGTATGGAGACATCAAGAGTATTCCACACTAAGAGCAACTGTGCGTCGTCGGTGCTAATTCTGTCGAGTTCAGCACTAGCTGCAAGAGGTTCTACCCAGTGCCATGTTTGTGCACAAGTAAGCGTCGAAAAGCGAGAATCTGAAACTGCAGTTTGTTCAGCAGTAGCTTGCCAAGAGGGGATTTCAAGTTTGGACCGAAACGAATCAAGCATGTTTTTGCTTGGGTCCAGAGCATAGACGGAGCTCGTTTGTTGTGCGATTTGCTCCGTTAGCTTACCGGTGCCGCATCCGATATCGAGCACACTGCTATGAGGGGAGAGATTTAAAAGTTCAATTACCGAATTGGGATAATTGGGGCGGACTGCGTGATATATGTCGGAGCCATTTTCGAAGGCTGCTGCAGTTTTTATTCTATGGTTAGTGGAATTGAACTTAGGAACATACTTGCGTGAAGTAACGGGTGCATCATGAGGAGCCACAAAAGACGCGGATATGCTTTGTGAGTTCCGAATATCGGAACTGTGTTGAGTGGTCATTTTTGAATTATGAGTTTTCATTATTTGGGAATAATAGTCGCAGCCCGTGGGGCAACCGAACGATTATGTGAATGTGCTGGCAGTTTTCCTAGAAGGATACGACAAACTGGAAAAACCTCTGCAACCGCGGAAGAATGAATCTCCATGAGTCGGGTTTTATCGATTAGCCTTACGCAACCACTCATGATGTGGTTTTTCATGGGGTTATGCGTTGTTTCATTGCTGATGATAGTTTACGCTGCTTGGCGACCGTGGCGTGTAAAAGGTGTGATTATTACGCTAGTTGCGATCATCGTTGGGGCATTTGCGGCTAAAGTTATCGTAGAAAAACTTTGGCGACCTTTTCCAGATTCCATACCATTATCTATATATTTTGGCGTGGCATTGACTGTAATCGCTCTTTTGGCAACAACGTTCATTCGCCGTCGTATCCTCTTGTTCATTGCACTATGTTTGTCTCTTGTTGGATCCGCTGGAGTTGCAAATGTAACGTACCAGTTGTACCCAGATCTTCGTTCGCTTGCCCCGGTCGAAGTTGCGCGTGAGATGTCTTATAGCGAATTTGCTCACGTTTCCAAGGCGCCGACTGCTCAGGGTAGAGAGATAGGAGCGAAGGTGACTTTTTCACTAGTAGGAGAAAAATCATCTTTTCCTGCACGTGACGCCATTGCCTACATTCCGCCTAGTTATTGGACGAAACAAGCTGATTCGTTACCCGTATTGGTACTCATGGCGGGAAATCCTGGGAGTCCTTCGGATTGGTTCGAATCTGCACGAGTAGACGCCGTTGCTGACGAATATCAGCGTAAACATGATGGAATGTCGCCGATCGTGATTAGCGTTGATGCTACGGCAACTCTGGGTGGTGATCCGCTTTGCGTCGATGGGCCTGAGTTTAAAGTGATGACTTATCTTACCCAAGATGTTCCAACGGGGATTAAAAATGCTTTTAAAGTCAATTCTGATCAGTCTCAATGGACTATTGGAGGGCTAAGTTATGGTGGAACATGTAGCTTTCAGGTAATTACTAAACATCCTGGTGTTTATGGCCATTTCCTAGATTTTTCAGGCCAAGATGAGTTAGTTTCGGGTACTCACGAACAAACATTAGCGAAGTTTTTTGGTGGCGATCAAAAGCGTTACGACGATTCCAATCCTGCTGCGATTTTGAAGAAATATAGTGCTGGTAACCGGTTTGGTTCTATTTCGGGTGTCTTTGTAGCAGGCTCTCAAGACACTGAATCCCAGAAAGGTTTGAAGCGTTTGAATGATCTAGCGCAGCGCGCAGGAATGCACACTCAATACCTTGAAGTGCCAGGAGGTCATGATTTTGGAACTTGGCGAGAGGCAATCCGAGCAACGTTTGCTTTAAGTGCCCAATTCGGCGGTCTGTGATCATGACGTATAACAACGGCTTGACGTGCCGATTAGCCATATTGGTTAAGAGTGTTGTAGCCTGTAGCAGCAGACGTTGAGCTTATGCTTTTAACGGAAGCGGACGGACTATGGCGCAGCTTGGTAGCGCACTTGACTGGGGGTCAAGGGGTCGCAGGTTCAAATCCTGTTAGTCCGACAAATTAATTTGATAGCGAGTTTCTGGTCGATGCCCAGTCCTCGGTGTTAGATATCAACCGGTGCCTTCGGCTGAGGGCGCCGGTTTTGTTTATGTACTCCTTGATACACGGTGAATAGCTATATAAAAGGGACTGGGAATAAAATCAGCCCCACCTCGGTAGGAGGTGGGTGATCTGTACTAATCTTGGCTATTAAAGATCTCCGTCAACATAGACCCAACGCCCATCATGGCGTCTGAACCTAGACGTTTCATGTTGTGATTGCATTTGTCCACCGGCGCTATACCTAGCAGTGAACTCGACAATCCCTGTGGAATCAAAAAGACCACCACGACAAAACTGATGTACGGTGAGTCCGTGCCACGTAACAAATTCTTCAAGATTCAAGCTGTGAGGCGCGGTTTCAGGTGCCCAAGAGTATAGAAGGTACTCTTCATTTCCCAGTACAAAAGCCGAATAGCGTGACCGCATCAACGATTCAGCAGTTGGTGCATTTTTAGCCTTGGTGTGAAACGGTTGACAGCAGTCTGAATAGCTCCTGCCGGAACCGCATGGGCAATTCATCATGAGGTGCTAAACGTCCTGGTCGTTGATGGTTACGTTTCCTTGAAGCATCTTTTCAATATCACTATTGCGAGCAGCAAGAAGCAATTCATGGCGTTCGTCATCCGTAAGATCGCCTACGAGAGATATATCTCGACGTAAGTGCACGCGTTCGCCATCTCCTACGGTCTTTGAGATAGTTACGTTGACATCGTCAAGCGAATGAATGCGAGATTCCTTTGCTGCCAAGCGAATTTCTTGAGATGTGGCAGCTGCTAGCGCAGAAATAAGCAGCGAGGTTGGGGAGAATCCTAGGTTCTTGCCGCCAAGAGCCTTTTCTCTATCGGTGGTAAAAGAATGTGTACCGGTATGGACGATGTCAGCGAATTTACCTGCTGGAATAGACTGAGCTACTGCTACGCCCTCAGGCAGAGTGTCAGCGTTGGGATCTTCATTTTCAGCAACTATATGTTGCTCAAACCATGTGTTAATTATTCGCGCTGCCTGTTGTGCAGAACCTTGCTTAGTCAACAGATGGTCAACCTTGTCTAACGCAACTAATGACTTGGGATATCGCGTGGTTCTGAAAATAAGTTGGGCATTATCTACTCCCACTGTTTGGTCAATGGGAGAGTGCAGGATGAGCAGAGGCTTCCGCAAACGTGGCAGGTACGCTTCTGGATTGGTATCTGCAAGATCTTCCAAGAATTCGCGGGAAATGGTGATGTCTCGTCCGCCAAGAGTTAGCGTAACGGCGCCGTTTTCGTCGACCTCACCGATACGGTCCGCAAAGTGCAATACAGCATGAGCTGGGTCAAAAGGAGCACCGATCGTCGCGACGCCGCGTAGACATTTGAGCGAGGTCGCAGCTTTAAGCGATGCTGCGCCTCCGAGTGAGTGTCCAATGAGGAGCTGAGGTGCGGAATAATGTTGTCCAAGCCAATCTGCTGCTGCTTTGATGTCGGCAACATTTTCGCTGAAAGAAGTTTCAGAGAAAATACCTTCAGATTGCCCGAGGCCTGGGAAATCGAAACGAAGACATGCAATGCCACGCTCAGCTAATTCCTTGGATACTCTCGCTGCACCAGGGGTAAAACGCGATCCAGTGAAGCAATGTGCAAACATCGCGAATGCACGTGGAGTGCCGTCAGGAAAATCAATAGTTCCGGCGATTTGGTGCCCTTTGCTTGAGGGGAACTTCACGCTGCGCGAATGCATTCCTAATGCTCCTTTATTATCCCTTTGTACCGAGTATGTGTTTCCAGGTTTCAGACTATAGGTGTTTGTTGTACAGATGCACAGATCCTGAGTGTTTTGTTGATCAAGTTGCTACTGTCAATGAAAGCTAACTCACGATTGTTCATGGAAGTCATGTGAGATCCCTGTCAGGCGTTGACAGGCTCAGCCATTAGATTGAAGTTCTGAAATAGAGTTAAATAGTTTTACAAGCAGATTCAATTGCAAATGCTAAAAGGAAGGCAAGAGAGTGGCTGGATTTCGTTGGTTTTGGGATGCGATGGGCGGGAAAACTACCCGTAACCAAACGAAGAGTAAAAACATCGTAGCCCAAGCTACTAGGCGTTGCGTGCAGTTTGCTTCTCTTTCAGATGCGGACGTTGTTGCGCGCGCGCATGAGTGTGCTCAGCGTTCAGACGATGAAAGTCGGGCCGATCTTTTAGCATTGCTATCGATTGGGGCCCAGCGCTCCTTATCCATGAGTCCTTTCAATGTACAGCTACAAGCAGCGCTACGCATTCTAGAAGGCGATGTAATCCATATGGCTACTGGTGAAGGTAAAACCTTGGTTGGGGCAATGGCATCTGTCGGATACGCATTGCAAGGGAAACGGGTTCACTCCATTACCGTGAATGATTATTTGGCGGAACGTGATGCTCGGTGGATGGGCGATCTGGTTCGATACTTCGGGCTCACAGTCAGTGCAGTGACCGAATCTCTTAATAGTGAGCAACGCCGATCCGCGTATTCGTCTGCGATTGTTTATGCGCCAGTGACAGAAATTGGATTTGATGTATTGCGGGATCAGTTGGTTACGCAGCGTAGCCACGCTGTTCAAAATGGAGCAGACGTTGCAATTGTTGACGAAGCGGACTCAGTGCTTATCGACGAAGCTCTCGTGCCTCTTGTATTGGCAGGAAACGAACCAGGTACGGCTCCGGTTGGTCGGATTACCGAAATAGTGCGGCGCTTAAAAGAAAACGAGCATTACAGCGTGGACGAAGACCGCCGGAATGTATCACTAAATGATAAAGGTGCTGCGTTGGTGGAACAGGCGCTTGGTATTCAAAGTCTTTACGATGATGCTCATGTAGGGACAACGCTAGTACAAGTGAATTTAGCTCTACATGCGCAGGCATTACTTATTAGAGATGTTCATTACATCATTCGAGATGGAAAGATTGCTCTTATTGACGCCTCCAAAGGCCGTGTTGCTCAGCTGCAGCGTTGGCCTGATGGAGTTCAAGCAGCTGTAGAGGCTAAAGAAGGATTAGTCGTTACTGAAGGCGGTCGAATCCTCGATACTCTCACGCTCCAATCGCTGATGGGGCGGTATCCAATTGTTTGCGGTATGACTGGAACAGCTGTCGAAGCTACGGATCAATTGCGCCAGTTTTATGACCTTCGAGTATCAGTGATTGAACCGCACAAACAGTCCCAACGATTTGATGAAGCTGACCGCGTTTATGCCACCCAAGCTGAAAAATTTCGTGCACTGGTGAAAGAGATTGAGCTGCTCCATACCACTGGACAACCAGTTTTGATCGGTACTAGCGATGTCTCAGAATCTGAAGAATTAGCGCAAGCCTTACAGGCAAGGGGCATCACGGTCAATGTACTGAATGCTAAAAATGACGCGGAAGAAGCGCAGATCATTGCAGAGGCGGGAGACATTGGCCGGGTGACGGTCTCTACTCAGATGGCTGGCCGTGGAACCGATATTCGCCTCGGTGGAGCAAACGAAAAAGATAAGGACGCAGTAGTAGCAAGGGGGGGACTTGCGGTTATCGGATCCAGCCGTCACCGCAGTTCCCGTTTGGATAATCAGCTGCGTGGTCGTGCCGGTCGTCAAGGGGACCCAGGCCTTTCTCTGTTTTTCGTGTCTTTAGAAGACGATGTTGTTGTTGTAGGCGGTGCTGGAGAAGAAATTAAAGCCTTGCCGGATGCTGATGGTCGCATTGATTCCAAGAGAATCAATGATTTTGTAGCGCACTGTCAACGTGTAACCGAAGGTCAGTTATTGGAAATTCATTCTCAAACATGGAAATACAATAAATTGTTGGCGGATCAACGAGTCATTATTGATGAGCGTCGTGCGCGACTTCTCGACACGGATCAGGCGTGGGTGGAACTATCCGAGGCAGTGCCTGAAAAAGCTCATAAATTGAGCGACAAATTAGATACAGCGATTCTTGTTCAGGCTGCACGAGAGGTCATGCTCTATCACCTTGACCGCTGTTGGAGTAATCACCTAGCGCTTATGGATGATGTCCGTGAGTCCATACATTTACGTGCTATTGCACGAGAAACTCCTCTTGATGAATATCACCGAATTGCAGTACGAGAGTTTAAACAGTTAGCGCAACGTGCGGTTGATCTTGCTGTAGAGACTTTTCGGGATGTAACTATTGATCAAGACGGGGCGCATTTGGCGGACGCTGGCCTAATGCGGCCATCTGCAACGTGGACCTACATGGTTAGCGATAATCCGCTTTCAAATAATAATCGTTCAGTAATAAATGGGATAGGAAGTATTTTTAGATAGCCGTTGTGCTGCCGTGTGTAAACTTGCTTTAAAATGGCAGCTCAAAGGTAGATATTGGAAAATAATCCTCTCTCCTTGGTCATCACGGTCAAACTAGCGCTATGATGTAAAGCATTGTTGAAAGTTCGGCGTGAAGCCGAATCTTGTCTTTTATCGGAGGTTGAATAATGAGCGACAACACCGGTGCTCCCGACGTTCAGGTCGAGACCACTTCCGTTTTCCGTGCAGATTTACTCAAGGAAATGGAATCGGGGGCAGGGGCAGCTCCAGCATCAGGAAGTGATGTGACTCCACCTGCAGGTGCAGGCATGCTGGTCGTCAAGCGTGGGCCCAATGCCGGCGCTCGTTTCTTGCTCGACCGTCCAACAACAACAGCTGGTCGCCATCCTGAAAGTGACATTTTCTTGGATGATGTCACAGTGTCTCGTCGTCACGCTGAATTCCGCCTTCAAGACGGATCATTTGAGGTCGTTGACGTCGGAAGCCTCAACGGCACCTACGTTAATCGTGAGCCACGTAACTCTGAAGTGCTTTCCAGTGGCGATGAAGTGCAGATTGGTAAGTTCCGTTTGGTCTTCATTGAGGGGCCTCGTGCGTAGGCATTAAATCCTGCTGCTTTCAGATTATCCCGTGACATTAGCCGCCTACGTCATCGAAAGAAATGATTCACAAGATTATGAGTGCACTTCCGCAACGAAATGATTCAGGTTCGGCTGGTTCTTACCAGCCTAGGCCGCAGTCATCGTCGCTGTCTTCGTCGAAAAAGACGATGTCGATTGGTGTCGTGCTCGCAAAAATCACTGCGGAATTTCCTGATGTCACGGTGTCGAAAATTCGTTACCTCGAGTCCGAAGGACTGATTACTCCCCAGCGCACTTCAACCGGGTATCGTCGATTTACCCAAGATGATGTCGAACGGTTGCGCTACATCCTTGTCACACAGCGGGATAACTACTTGCCGCTTAAGGTTATTAGGGAACAACTTGAGGCAATGGATTCTGGTGCGGTCACGCCTATTTCGCGGGGCAGTAACAATGCCCCTCTAATTAGCCCAGAGTCATTCCGCGCTTCGGTGGTCACTAGACTTTCCGATAGCGATGTTGCGGCGAGAGCCCAAGTTTCTGAATCAGAAGTAAGTGAATTTGCCGAAGCTGGATTGATTAGACCGGATTCCTCAGGTTTCTTTACCGCGGATGATGTACAAGTGGTATCGGTCGCGGTGCAGCTGAAGGAATTTGGTTTTGATGTTAGGCACCTCAAGTCACTGCGTAATCTTGCTTCGCGCCATGCCGATTTAATCTCTCGCGCTACAATGCCTGTCGCTCGTTCTCAGAGTGAGAGCGCGCGCCAACGTGCAGAAGAAATGTCACAGCAACTTAGCGCATTGGTAGTATCATTGAACGCTACGATGCTGCGTTCGATGTTGCGCGATGAGCTGAACCGTTAAACTTTTGGGGAGAAATTAATTTATGGCTTTTCGCCAAGTTGAATATAGAGGCGTCCATTTTTTCCCACCAGAAGATGATGCTTGTTTAGTTTTCTCCTGGTCAGAACGGCGCCGAATTCTTCCCATTTGGGTCGATGTTGAAGAAGGTATCAGGCTTTCGGAGCGAAGTGAGCATGGAGCTCCTCGTAGGCCTTTGACACACGATGTGCTTATTGAAACCATTAACCGTATGGGGGGTAGCGTCGAGGCAATCCGCGTAGTGAGTTACTACGAAGGTGTCTTTATCTGTTCATTAGTGCTTGATAATCAAGAAGAAATTGATTGTCGACCAAGTGATGCGATTGCGATTTCAGAATTGATTGGCGTTGCAATCTCTGTGGACGATGAAGTCCTTAACCAAGCTAGCGTTTTCATTTCTGAATCCGATATGGAAGCCTATTTAGGATTTGTTTTTCCTAAAGATGTTCATGATGAAATAGATTCGGATCCCACCAAATCTCAAGCAGATGCCGATTTTTCCAACCTTATGGAAAGTCTAGGTGTAAGTGAACAGGATCTTTTGGGATCGGATGACTTTGGGGACGATTCTTTTGATCTGGGGGATAGCTAAAGCTTCGATAAATATCTAAATTTCAACTTGAGGTTGAGGTTTCGGGCGTGTCGCGCGTTTTCTATACGTTCGTGCTCTAACCTGTTGCTTAACAGCAATACCTACCGCCCAAGCTCGATGCGAAGCCAGAGATCGCAGGGGAGACAACCTGATGGAAGAAATGCACGACAACGACGTCCCAGTGCAACAAGCGCTTTTTGATATGGGACCTGATGAAGAAGTTGGCTATCGTGTTCCTATTGCATGCCAAGTGGCGGGAATTACGTATCGTCAATTGGATTATTGGGCTCGCACTAAATTAGTGGAACCGACAATTCGCACTGCACGAGGATCGGGATCTCAACGTCTGTACTCTTTTAAAGACATTTTAGTATTGAAGATTGTCAAGCGACTTCTGGATACTGGAATTTCCTTGCAAAACATTCGTCTCGCTGTGGATAAATTGCGTAATCGTGGAGTAGACGATTTAGCGGAGATTACACTTGTTTCGGATGGCACTACAGTGTACGAGTGCCGTTCGAACGAAGAAGTAATCGACCTTCTCGGCGGTGGGCAAGGAGTGTTTGGAATTGCTGTACCTGGAATTGTTAGAGAACTTACCGGAACTATTTCTTCATTCCCATCAGAAAAGATCAGCGATTTTTTGTCCAATAGCCCAGCTGCAGGCGGAATTGATGAGTTAGCAGCACGTCGCCTTCGGAAGACGTCGTAACGCGTTATATGCAAAAGCGCCCTCGTTTCTATCATTTCTCTGGCTGATAGAAACGAGGGCGCTCTCAGTATGGTTACTTTGTTATGGAAGCGATAGCTCTGTCTAGTTCTGCTGCCGACGTTACATGCACGTAACTGCCATTGGTATCTTTCGTGGCTTGCGTCATATTTGTATCATCTTGTCCATCGCCGATTTGAATCGCATGAAGTGAAACTTGGGATTCTCGAGCTTTGCTGACTGATTGAGCTAAACCGTTGAATGAATCATTTGTTCCTGTGAACACAATGACCACGCTTGTTTTTCCAGAATGCTGGGCATGTTCTACGGCATAATTTAACGCTGCTGATGTAGCCGCAAGAGTTTGTGGTTGTCCACCTGTTCCAAAATTTCTGAGAACATCTTTGACTTGACGAGCAGCGTCAGGGGTCTCGAAATTGAGGTTCGACCGCCAGCCTTGGGTAATTCCGGGAGTCAGTGGGGAAGAATAATTCCACAGTCCTGTGGCTTTGCCGCGTTCTTCTTGTTTTTGGGCAATATTGATGAGCCCTTGTGATGCTGCATCGAACCAACGGATTCCATCCGTGCTCACACCATTGATGTACTCCGAGGTATCGAGAAGCATCAGGATATCCCTTGGACTTTGATCTGATTGCGCACCTATAGCTGGTGAGTTATCAGCGAGTGAAGCTAAAATTTCTGTTGCAGTTGCGACTTCTTTCGACAATTTTTGTGGTGCTTTAGCATCAGGCGAGTTTGCAGCAATTGCGGTACCAAAGTCAGCTCCTGCTCGAACGACTTCCTCATTTACTGAATCGGTAGGGTTTAGAGCCACTGCGCGTAGCGGTTTAGACAAGTTTGGAATTTCTTCAAATGAATATCCATGTGGAGTCTGGGACTTTGAGACGGCAATCTTGGGCGCTGATTGAGCGACAGCAGAATCAATCGTTGTTTCACTAAAAGCATGAAGCATCGTTGTCGCAGCAGTAGCATCATTATTGTGCGTAAATGCCGCAACAAGCGCAGAAGCCACCGCATCGGATTTCATTGGGTAAGTTACGGATGCATCTTCCGCGGCATCTTCACGACGAGCTATACCAACTTTGTCAGTTGCTACTGTCGGCCATTCTAAAGTTGCTGATGACCGTTTTTCGGCTGATAAGACTTGGTTGATCTGATGATCACTTTCGTCGCTGAGGTATACCCCAGCCTGAGCGACAGAATTGGTAAGTTCAGCACGAACACAGTAGTCGCGAGTGACACGCCCTGAAGCGTTGTAGGCATCGATGATATGGCTTGCTACATCCTTATTATTGGTAGCAATAGGAAGAGTTAAGTTCCCATTGATACAGGAGGATTTTGCTGAGTCTTCTTGTTTAGCCTGGGTCCACAAGAAAACACCAGCGGCTACTAGTACGATGACGATCGCTATCGCGATCACACTGGGCGAAAGTCGATAGTTGTTTTTCCCGTCCGAATGCTTAGCCATAGTTGGCGCCTTTCTGGAATTGGAAATAGATCTAGGAGGTAAGTGTAAACCGGTCGATTCGGTCTAGCTCTGCGACAAGCTGTTGACGTAGTAGCTGGCCACGCTCAGACAGTTCACG
Organism: Corynebacterium rouxii; assembly: GCF_902702935.1. Lineage (NCBI taxonomy): Bacteria > Bacillati > Actinomycetota > Actinomycetes > Mycobacteriales > Corynebacteriaceae > Corynebacterium > Corynebacterium rouxii. Next base: position 1,175,575 of record NZ_LR738855.1, read on the forward strand.
TTGACGGCGAACATACTCAGCTTTCCCTTCGGCGGTTTCAATCGGGACGATTCCCAAGCCATAATCGGTGCAATCGTATGGAGATGCTTCCATATCTAGCACTCGGCAGTCCCAAGCGAGCTCAAAGGTATCAAGCCAGAGATTACCTGGTATGAGGGGGCCAAGTTTGGCGGACCATTTGTAGAGGTCCATCATGGCGTGCAAACAACCTGGTTGTTCGCATGACGGTTGATTTTCGCGTGTAAGCACCTGAAAATTGAGTGGTACGGCGGGTTCGGTGAAAAACCGGAATGCATCAAAGTGCGTGCATCTTATGTTGTGGGATTCTACGACTTTGTTGCTGCCTTGCGCGCCTAGCCGCAATGGAAGAGTGTGTCGTGGCTGAGAAGTTTGATAGACCATAGCCCATTCGTGAAGCCCAAAACAATCAAAATGAGTTGGGTTAAGCTGCGTTTGTTTCAACAGATTAGATACGTAGCTAAGCGTTGAGCCTCGTTTCTTTTTGAGGGCTTCAACGTCGACTACGGTCAGACCGTTGATGGTGGTGTACCCCTTCCAGCTTGAATGCGGGGGATTTCCTTCGAGTCCTACACCGACACCGGGATGCCATTTTTTCATGTGAGCAACGCGTACTGGATAGTATTCAAAAAGAAAATCATAGACTGGGTGACTAATACCCGCACGCCGACGTTTCATGTGGTCGGCTGTAAGTCGATCTGCTCGAAGTTGGTGAGCAGATTCATGGGCATGCCATTCAGCTTCAGAAAGACGAATTAGATCAAAATTGCTCATGATTGTTCGTGTGTCCAGTCGGAGAAGGTTCCAACGTATTCCTCAATGAGATCCTCTAGGGTGATAACGCCCAGGAGGAGGCCGCGATCACGAACTTGGGCCATGTGTGCTGACTTGGAGTGCATCGATTGCAAAGCCTCATCCATAGTTCCAGCTGCATCCACGATGATTAATGGCCGAATCTCTGAGCGATGAATGATGGTGTCAGGGCTGGAATGATCAAAACGATCGAGTACGTCCTTGATGTGCACGTAACCAAGATATGAGCCGTCTTTTCCTGTCACTGGGAAACGTGAAAAACCAGTTTCTGCAACAGCAGTTTCTAATTCTTGGAGAAGCGGCCCCCTCACCCCAAAGTTTAGGGAACGCACTTTGTCGAGAGGAATCATGACCTCTTGAAGAGACCTGTCTTCAACTCGGAGTGCTTTATTTAACCGTGCATGTTCTTCTGCATCGAGATAGCCTTCTGATCGAGACTCAGAGAGCATGGTTACTAGCTGATCTGGGTCTACTGCAGAATCAAGTTCGTCTTTTTGTTCAATTCCAACGGCACGCAGACTTATACGAGCTAGCCAGTTCATTACTGTAATGATCGGCCTTGTCAAACGCATGAACCATAGCAGCGAAGGGATTAGCCAAAGTGCAAGAGTTTCTGGCCCGGCAAGCGCAATATTTTTCGGAACCATTTCTCCGGCGAGAATATGAAGAAAAGTAATAATTCCCAGTGCGATGACGAAAGAAACAGGATGCAGAAGGTGAGCGGGTAACCCAAGGGAGTGGAAGGGTTGCTCAATAAAATGTGCAATAGCAGGTTCAGCAACTTTGCCCAAGATGAGTGAACATATCGTAATGCCAAATTGGCATGCTGCAAGCATGATAGAAAGATGCTCCATCGACAACAAAACTTTTTGTGCCCGTGGCTGTCCTTGAGCTATCAGATTCTCAATTCGATCTTTGCGCGAAGAAACAAGCGCAAATTCGGATGCGACGAAATAAGCATTGGCAAGGAGCAAAAGAATAATCAGTAAAACGGTGCTACTGAGACTCATGAATTCTGTTCCTTTTCATACTGGGCGACCTCATTATCTTGCAGCGGTGAAATAATCACCTTGTCTACTCTTCGGTCTTCCATTGCGGAGACTTTAGCCAGCCAGCGACAACTGTAACCGGATTCGAACTCAGCTAATGCTGGATTGTCACTTTCAGGTAGCAGTAGTTCGTCGTTAGTTTCAGGGATTCGGCCCAGGACTTGCATTACTAATCCCCCGAGAGTCTCATAGGGGCCGTCTGGGGCAACGTATCCAATTGTTTCGGCAACTTCATCGATACGCGCTAGGCCGGAAACTTCCCAGCTGTTGCCAAATTTGTTGAAGTCGCGTTCTGCGTCTGCGTCGTCATGCTCGTCATAAACCTCACCGAGAATTTCTTCCACGACGTCTTCGATCGTAATGAGTCCTGAAGTTCCACCATATTCATCTGCAACGAGGATAATTTGGGATCCAGCAGAACGCACCGCATTGAGGACGGCATCACCATCTAGACTTTCAGGGACAATGGGCACAGGGCGTGCTATTGAACTTAATGGGATTACGTGGCGCTGATCTTCAGGAACAGAAAATGCATCTTTAAAATGGACGACGCCGATCGTATCATCTAGGTCGCCACGAATGACTGGGAAGCGTGAGTGTCCTGTCTCTATAGCTAATGCGATGAGGTCAAGAACGGTGTCTTCTGCTGAGAGAACTTCAACTGTAGACCGAGGAGTCATCAACTCACCGGCAGTTGTCTCACCAAATTTTAGTGAGCGGTCAAGAACAAGGGCTGTATTTTCATCAATATCGCCAGTTTCCGCAGAACTTTTGACGATGGCCGTGAGCTCTTGAGTGGAACGAGCTGTGGCGAGCTCATCGGCTGGCTCGATTCCCATTTTTCGTACTGCCCAGTTAGCCGAGTGATTTAAAAACTTGATAAAGCCCTTAAATACGGTATTGAAGGCATTAACTGGTCCGACAACGTGGCGCGCGGTACCCATTGGGTTTGTGATTGCAACGTTTTTGGGCACGAGTTCGCCAAACACCATTGACAAGAACGTCGCGATGATCAACGCCAACACTAAAGCGACAGCTGTGCTTGTCGACGCTTCCAAGCCCATCAATTCCAAAAGCGGTGTTAAAAACTTTGCAAGAACTGGTTCTGCTAGATAACCCGTTGCAAGGGTAGTGATGGTGATACCTAATTGGGCACCAGACAAGACGAAGGAGAGATTTTGATAATCGCGTTGTACCGCCCGAGATTTTTTATCCCCACGCTCATTTACTTCGGTTTCAATGGTTGAGCGCTCCAAACTGGTGAGCGCAAACTCAATGGCAACGAAAAGTCCTGTGCTGGCGGTGAGAAGCACAAAACCTAAGAGCGAGAGGATACTTAACAGAATGTCCATCGTAAGAAATGCTGGGTTAAAGAATTAACTTCGACCCTTTTGACCATCTTTCTTCTTGTGCCCACCAAACGTTGCGATGGGACGTTTCTTTTTGGATTGCCGTGTACGGAATGAAGGAGATTTGCCGCGCTTGGGCTGATTTGCCTGTGTAGTTGTCTCTTGTTTCTTTCCGCGCTGTGAGGTCTGTTGCTGCGCACCGAATGGTTGCAACGCTTTGCCATTACGCTTGCGGGCCCCAGTAATATTCGTCAGCTCAGCTGAATCGGCATGCACATCGACGATAACGGGAGAAACTCCAGCTTTGCCGAGGAGCTTGTCTACTTCCTCACGTTGGTTATCCATGACAAGTGTGACAACTTTACCGACTGTCCCGGCGCGGGCGGTTCTGCCTGCTCTATGCACGTAAGCTTTGTGCTCAGCTGGGGGATCTACGTGAACCACTAGATCGACATCGTCGATATCGATTCCCCGGGCTGCGATATCGGTGGCAACAAGCACGGGAACGCTGCCGTCTGCAAAACCAGCTAGGGCAGCAGCACGTGTGTTGTGTCCTTTATCGCCATGTAAACCAGCTGCGTTAATGCCAATGCGGCGAAGTTTCTTTACTTGTCGATCAACGCCATGTTTTGTACGCATGAACATGATTGTTTTGCCATCGCGACCAGCAATACGTTCGACTATAGAATTTCGTGCTTCTCTGTCGCCCACATGGAATCGGTAGTGCGACATAGTCTCTACGGTTGCTTTTACTGCGGTGGTCGAGTGAGTTACTGGATCCGACATGAAGCGATCGACCAGTTTATTCACGTCTCCATCGAGTGTTGCTGAGAACAACAATCGCTGAGCAGTCTTCGGGGTAAGTTCCAGTAGCTTGGTTACCTGTGGTAGAAAACCCATGTCTGTCATCTGATCGGCTTCATCAAGCGTAGAGATCTCTACCTCAGATAGGGAAAGTTTTCCTTGATTAATCAGATCTTGGGCGCGTCCTGGAGTTGCTACCAGAATGTCGACTGGAGAGGCTAGTGATGTGATGTGTCGCTTGATGCTGACTCCGCCTACTACCTCGAGGACTCGTAAGCCCATAGCAGAAGCAGGTTCTTCCAAACGTTCGCGAACTTGGGCGGCGAGCTCACGGGTAGGAACTAAGATGAGGCCGCGTGGTTTACCAGGCTTTGACACTCCAGATTCCTGCAGCCGAGTAATCATGGGTAGGCCGAAAGTAAAAGTTTTACCTGAGCCTGTGGGGCCTCGGCCGAGGATATCTCGTCCGCTTATCGCATCGGGAATAGCCGCCTCTTGAATAGGGAACGGCTCAACAATGCCCAGGCGAGATAGAACCTGGACGATACCGTTAGGAAGTCCGAGGTCGAGAAAAGAAGTCATTGGGGCAATTCTACTGCAATCTGTGTGAAAAACAGACAGGCTGGGCGAAAATGCCCAGCCTGTTTTCTAAAATCTAAGGTGAATGTTTCGTCGAGAAGAAGCGTTAAGCTTCTACCTCGCTGCGATCACCGGACCACAAGGTGTGGAAGCTTCCGTCTTTATCCGTGCGACGGTAAGTGTGTGCACCGAAAAAATCACGTTGGCCTTGGATAAGCGCAGCTGGTAGGCGTTCGGCTCGCAAAGAGTCGTAGTAGGACAACGATGAAGCGAACACTGGAACAGGCAATCCCAGTTGTGTAGCTACAACGACTACGCGGCGCCATGAATCGATAAGCGATTCCAGCTCAGTCTTAAAGTAGGGATCCAGTAGGAGGGACGGTAGTTCTGGATTGGCGTCGTAAGCTTCAACGATGCGGTTCAGGAACTTTGCGCGAATGATGCAGCCACCGCGCCAGATGGTAGCGAGATCGCGGGGATCGACATCCCAGTTGTGCTCGGCTGATCCGGCGATAATTTCGTCGAAGCCCTGTGCATAAGCGACGAGCTTTGAAGCATAAAGCGCACGGCGAATATCTTCTACGAACTGGTTTTTATCGATGTTCAACGACGCCAGCGATTCCAATGTGCCGGCTGGTAAGTTACCTTGGGCAGCCGTGCGCTGAGTAGTCGCGCCAGAAAGAGCGCGAGCGAATACTGCTTCGCCGATACCAGTAGTTGCAATACCAAGGTCAAGAGCAGCCTTCACCGTCCAACGACCAGTGCCTTTTTGTCCAGCTTCATCGACGATGAGGTCGATAAGTGGTGTGCCAGTTTCAGAATCGACCTGAGCGAGCACCTCAGATGTAATCTCAATGAGGTAGGAGTCCAAATCGCCTTGGTTCCACATCTTAAACACATCTGCAATCTCAGAAGGCTGCATTTCGGTGGCATATCGAAGCAATTGGTATGCCTCGCCGATCACTTGCATATCGGCATATTCGATTCCATTATGAACCATCTTGACGAAGTGGCCAGCGCCGTCAGGGCCAATGTGAGTAACACATGGTGTGCCGTCAACCTGTGCGGCGATGGATTCGAGTAGTGGGCCAAGTGCTTCCCAAGATTTATCAGGGCCACCAGGCATGATAGAAGGACCGTTGAGGGCTCCTTCTTCGCCTCCGGAAATACCGGCGCCAACGAAGTTGAGGCCTCGTTGAGCAATTTCGCTTTCACGACGAATCGTATCGGTGTAGAGCGCGTTGCCGCCATCGATAATGATGTCGCCTTCATCCATCGCATCGGCAAGTTGGTTGATTACGGCGTCAGTTGCTGGTCCTGCTTGAACCATGATGATGGCGCGACGAGGCTTTTCTAGCGAACCGACAAATTCTTCGATAGTGGCTGACGGTATAAAGTTGCCTTCGTCTCCGTGCTGATCCATGAGCGCTTGGGTCTTTTCAAAGCTGCGATTAAAAACAGCAACCGTGTGGCCTTTATGAGCAAAATTGCGTGCGAGGTTCGAACCCATGACAGCGAGACCGACAACGCCGATCTGCGCTAGTTGTGTTTGATCAGTCATGACTGTGACAATACCCTGACAGCAACAATTTTACCCACCCAGCTTGCGGAATGGACATGGAGAAAGACTAGATTGGGCAACATGAGTAACAACGATGACATTATGGAATTGCTCAAAAGCGCCAATGTCGAAGGCCTGAGTATCGAACAGCTAGAAGAATTTAACGAAAAGTTAGAAGGATTCTCTAAGACACTCGGTCTACGTTTCACACAAATCAATTCTGAAGGTGTGCATGCGGAACTTCCGGTAGTAGCTGAGCATCTTCAAGTATCAGGTGTAGTCAATGGTGGTGTGTATTCAGCTCTGGCTGAGACAGCTGGATCAATAGCAAGTGTCGTTGCTGCAGATGAGGCAATGGCGGTAGGAGTACATTGCGCGACCGATTTCTTGGGAATGGTCCATGTTGGAGTAATCGACGTTTCAGCTGAGATCATCCATCGTGGCCGTACTACCCACGTGGTGGCTGTTGACATGCACCACAGGGGCAAACTAGTGGCGCGAGCAACACTTCGTACTTTGTTAGTAGCTCCGCAACCAGAAAAGCCCCAGAAAGATAAAAAGGTTTAGTTTCCAATCCAATTCATCTTTCGGAAGTACCACCACATGAGACTCACGGTTAGTACCATGACAAGAATTACAATGTAGTAGCCGTAGTTGGTTGCTAGTTCCGGCATATTTTCAAAATTCATTCCGTAAATTCCGGCTATAAGTGTAGGAACCGCTGCCATGCCAACATAGGCAGATATAGCACGCATATCAGAGTTTTGCTGTAGTGAAATCTTTGCTACGCCAGCGTCGATTAGGGAACTAAGACGTTCGTCAAAGTTTGCGACAAAGTCCTTGGCTACCATTTCATGGTCAAGGACATCTCGCAGATACGACCGGAGTTGTTTCGCGATCATATCCTTATGCTGTGTAACGAGCATGCGTAATGCGGGATCTAACGGATCAATGGCGTGTCGCATTTCTAAAATTTCGCGTTTAATCATGTAGATGTGCTCGATGTTGAAGCTGCTACCTGGGGTAAATACTTCTTCTTCAAGCTCATCAACTTCTTCGGCAAGTGTATTGACGATACGCAGGTATCCGTCGACAAGATAATCTGCCCACGCCCAAGCTATGATCATCGGGCCGTAGCTGCTGATTTCTTGCGGTTCGTCGAGACGCATCGCTAAATCAGGCATAGGGGTGCGGTGTCGGATTGTGATGATGAAGTGTTCGCCAATCAGCATTTGAACTTCACCGGTTTTAATAATTTCGTTTGCGTCATCTACCGTTTCGTGATCACGGTAGAAAACTGATCGGACCACCATGAAGATTTGATCGTCGTAGCGTTCGACTTTAGGCCTCTGATGTGCAGTTACTGCGTCTTCGACGATAAGTTCGTGGATGTGGAGATCATCAGCAACCTGAATCATGTGTTGTTCGCTGGGTTCTTCGAGAGATAACCACATGAAAGCTTTATGGCCCGAAGCAATGAAGTCCTTCACGCGTTTCAAGCCTGATTCGTAATCGAACCACCCTTGAATTGCTCGTCCATCGACATAAATCATGCAGTGATCAACAATATCGTCAACACCAAGTTGCTTACGCTCAGCGCTTATGGGGTGCGCGCGGCGATTTCGCGGGGTGAATGCTGGTAGCTGGCGATTCTTTTCCTTCATAGCTTTATGCAGACCTCTTTTAGTGTTTTAGTGTCTATTATCGAACGTATGCCAACTTGGAACGACATCAAAGCACGAAACCCCCAGCATTCACACAACTATGCAAAACGCTGGGAAAATCTCGAAGCTGAAGGTAATGATATCAACGGTGAAGCTCGGCTTATCGACGCCCTCGTTCAGCGTGGATCGAAAATCCTTGATGCAGGGTGTGGACAAGGACGCGTCGGTGGATACTTATCGGCACGAGGTCATATCGTAACTGGCATAGATATCGATGATTATTTGATTTCTGAGGCGGAAAAGAAATTCCCAGGCGCAACGTGGCATGTAGGTGACCTAGGGAGTGAATCGATTCCGGATCAGGGATTCGATATTGCTGTATGCGCTGGGAACGTTATTACTTTTATAGAGCCGGATAAACAAGAAGCCGCTTTAGCGCATATTTTTGAAGCGTTGCGACCAAGTGGCAGGTGCATTATCGGCTTTGGTGCTGGCAGAGGATATGTGTTTCCGCAATTTTTCGAAGATGCCCGTAACGTAGGATTTATTATTGAAAATAACTTCGAGTCATGGGATCTAGATCCATTGACCAACCGGTCTCAATTTCTCGTAGCGTTTTTGCGTAAACCTGAATGAGCGAAAGAAACACCAGCGAATTTGAAGCGTCGAAATGATCCTGTTCGCTGGTGTTTCTAAACAGTTGGCGGGCTAGTTACTTCTTTTCAGAAGTATCAACCAGCGCAGTAAGTTTTTGCAGTCCAGTACGGCCGTGAAGCTGCTGGCGAGTGGTGGCGAGATTCCAGCGCTTACGTGAAAGTGCATTAATGCCCCAAGAGAAAGCTGCAGTTGCTCGATTACGGAAGCCGACCAAGAACATCAGGTGGACGAGAAGCCACATGGCCCAGCCAACAAATCCCGTAACCTCAACTTTTCCGAGCTTTACAACAGCGTTAAAGCGCGACACTGTAGCCATCGAACCCTTGTCGTAGTATTCGAAGGCTGGGCGTTCAGATGAGGAACGGCCCTCGACCTCAGCAGCAATCTGCTCAGCAACGTATTCACCACCTTGGATTGCTACCTGTGCGACTCCTGGAAGCTTGTTGAGTGACATCATGTCGCCAATGACAAAGACGTTCTTATCGTCCCCAACAGAAAGATCCTCGTTGACTGGAACTCGTCCTGCGCGATCAACCTCAACACCAAGTTGCTCTGCAACAAGCTTGCCCAGTGGGGAAGCAGCTACGCCTGCCGACCAGATCTTGCAGAAGGAGTCGATCGTGTGCTCAGACCCGTCAACGGTGGACTTATACGTCACTGAGTTTTCGTCTACGCCGGTAACAATTGCGTTCAGCTTGACGGTTACACCAATCTTTTCTAATTCACGCTGTGCGGTACGTCCCAAACGCTTGCCAAATGGTGGAAGCACCTGAGGGGCTCCATCAAGCAGGATGATCTTCGCGTTGGAAGGCGTGAACTGTGTGTACTCTCCGGACAGCGTGCGGTGTGCCATTTCTGCGAGCTGACCTGCAAGTTCTACACCGGTTGGTCCTGCGCCAACGATAACAAAAGTCAAGAGACGTTCACGTTCTTTGGGATCCTCGCACATTTCTGCGCGTTCGAAAGCGCCGATGATACGCGCACGCAGTTCGAGCGCATCATCGATTGTTTTCATGCCCGGCGCGAATTCCGCGAAGTGATCATTTCCAAAGTAAGACTGCCCTGCGCCAGCGGCGACGATTAGGGAATCGTATTCGATTGTTTTCGAATAATCATCCAAGTCTGCGACGACCGTCTTTGATTCGGTGTCAATGTCGGTGACTTCAGCCTTAAGAACGTGAACATTATTTTGCTGTGCAAGAACTTGACGTGTTTGTGGTGCGATTTCACCAGACGACAGGATACCGGTTGCTACTTGGTAAAGCAGTGGTTGGAAAAGATGGTGGTTTGTCCGGTCGATGAGGGTGATATCGACATCTGCATCTTTGAGGTTTTGAACTGCGAATAGTCCACCGAAGCCGGAGCCAATAACTACGACGTGGTGGCGTCCACCTTCTGGGCGAAATGGGGTACTAGTCATGGTGATGGAATGCTCCTTCAAACATTTTTGTAAAGCGCATTAAATTTTAGTGTGATATTTAACCTAACGCGATGATGGTCACAATATTAGACCTATTTGGTGGTAACAGATGAATTGAGGTGAGGTTGGTGCGCGCCTCCACCCGTATATCTAGCAGAGTTAGTAGGCTTGACCACTGTGAATGTCAACGACCAACGTGCCCGAATTAATGCAGATCGATGGCCAAATATTGCACTGGTTCCGCAAGGTCGTCGTATAGAAGTCAAAGCGCGTAAAGCTGAATCGGAGTTTGCCGCTATATGTGAAAAAGCGGGAATTCAGCTCTTTGGTGATGCCCCAGACGTCATTGTCCGAGAGGATTCGCTATTTAAACGCATCGCAGCAGCTGGTTGGTTGGGTGTCGCTGAATCGTATATGGCAGGTGAGTGGTACGCCGAAAATTTAGTAGATGTTTTGGCAAAACTGATTGTTGCGGGCTATCACCCCAAGATGCCTAAGCTAGATCTCGGCGGCGACTATTCTGGGATGGAAATCGACACCCAGCTTATTAAGTTATTTTCTGGGGACGGCATGAGCGTTCAAGGAACTTTGTTTTCCTCTGGCGTTCCCACAACGGAGCGTATTGCAGTACGCAGTTACGTAAGAGGTGCGGGGCGCGCAAATGAGCCGGCTACCCATTTTGTTGACCAAACTACTCTAAGTGATCCAACTTTGGTGGAAAAAGCTGACCTTGGTGCAGGTCAATTGCGTTCTACAACTGCACTTTTGGATTCAGCTGGAGTTCATGCGGGAACACACTTACTGGATTTCCCAAGTTCAGGCGGCGCCTTAGCTATTAATGCGTGCCATCGAGGAGCTACGGTTGATGCGCTTACCACGGACTTGGATTTTGCCACTGATATTCGCGAAATATTGGATTTAGCGAACGTAGAAGGCAGTGCTCATGTTGAGCTTATCGACGATCCAATCCCAGTATCCAAAACCTGGCCTACACAGTATGACGCGATTACGAGCGTCGAAAAACTCGAACTGATGCAACCAGGGATGAAGAAACGATATGTACAAGCCATCGATCGGATGCTTGCAGTTGGCGGAGCACTTGCATGCCAAAGTGTAGTTTTAAACGAGGCAAAAGCCGATATTGCTGCAGCAGCCATGAGCGTGCATAAAGCCTATGTTTGGCCTGCATTTAGCCCTATGCGATTGTCGGAAATGCATAAACTAGTAGACCGTTTTACCAATTTAAGAATTATCTCCCAGACCCATTTTCCTGGTCACTATCAGGCAGGTCTCCGTTTGCAGAGAGAAACGTTTGAAGGCAATATTCGCCAAGCTGCGGCTGATGGTTTTGACGTGGTTTATCGGCGCTTATGGATCTACCAATTAGCGATGCGCGAAGCGCTATTTGTTGCAGGTGCTGTCGATGCCGTGCAGTGTATTGCGACTACACGGCATCGACGTGGTGGTAGGTAAGACCTTTTACGGGGTTAGGGGGAAATCACTGGTCGAGAGGCTCGCTCGAGAACAACGGCAATGTGCTCGAACGGTCGGTCAGCAATCATTTCTAATCCCATTTCACAGGTGCGGTTAGAGGCAACAAAGCAGTCATAGTCTCCAGAATTGAGCGAACGACGCTCTTCCTCAGTGGCTGATCCGGTAAGTTCTGGGTGAAGTAGTACTCGATCGCCCGCCGAACCGCAGCAATGAGTACCTTCTGGTACCGATGCTGAACCCATGGTTTGTGCTACTTTCAACAGATCAGCATCGAGTCCTAGATGTTGTATGGAACAAGTGGGATGGACTGCAATATTTCCCAAAGTTTCAGTGATTGTTAAATGATCTATGACTTCAGAAGCGAGCCATTCCACCACATCTAAGATGCGAAGTTGCGAAAATCGCTCTTTATCGGTGCCAGATAAAACTGTAGGGATATTTTCGAGGATCCCGTGAGTACAGCTCGATGCATCGACGATAATTGGAAGTCGACCTTGGTCGGACCAGCGCCACATATCGTTAACAATCTGGGAAGCATGATATTTAAAGCCTTCTTTGTAGCCCTTTGATGACCAAGGTGTTCCACAACAGCGGCCTCCAACGTCGTGCGGAATCCACACGGGTACACCGCTTCTTCGTCCTAATTCGACCACGGCTTGGGGTAATGACAGACTTGCGGGATGCGCATGGGCGGACTTTCCAAACATACGATTGATGCAAGCAGAGAAGTAGACAGCTTGCGCTCCGGCCTTGTGTGTCGTGGGTAGTTTTTGAGCTGCTTGGGGAAGATCACCAGGGATACTCGGTAGGAGATCTGGATTAATCAATTCACGCCCAGCATTAGTTATATTTTGTAATGATGAGGTGCCGAGCAGTTTCGCGCTGACCAATCCGCCTCGAACTAATTTTTCGATGACCTCCCATTTTTTCGCCCCTGCCAAAGCAACTTTTCCTGAGGTAGCGCTTGTTTGCTTCTCGCGGAAGTGTTTCATCACTTTGCCGGTATCGATACTGATTGGGCAAGCTATCGAGCACGAGCCATCAGCTGCGCACATGTCAATAGCATTGTATTGGTATTCTTCTTGAAGTTTTGCCAATACTTCAGAGCCTTCTTCTTGTCGAGCCATTTCTCGACGTAAGACGATGCGTTGGCGTGGGGTCAGCGTGACATGACGAGAAGGGCAAACAGGCTCACAAAATCCGCATTCCACACAAGAATTTATTTCCTGCTCGATCTTGGGGAAACTCTTAAAATTCTGAAGGTGGATGTCTTGCTTCCGGGTGAGCTTAACATCAGGAGCCAAGATTCCTGAAGGATCGAGAAGGTTTTTCACCTCCCACATTAGTTCCCATGCTTGGGTACCCCATTCACGTTGCAGGAATGGAGCCATATTAAGCCCAGTACCATGTTCTGCTTTAAGGGAACCATCGTATTTATCAACTACGAGTTCTGATAAGTCCTCTAGAAACTGTGCATATTTTTCACGTTCCTTCTCAATTCCAAAGTGGGGAAGGATAAAGAAATGCAGGTTACCAAAAGCTGCATGTCCCATGACCATTTCGGGATACTCATAGGAAGCTAATAGATCAAGAAGATCGGCTGCACCTTGCCCTACTAAGGCTGGTGGGAAGCAGACGTCTTCGGTAATAAGGGCAGTTCCTTGAGGTCGGTCAGAACCAATAACACCGAACAAGCCATTTCTAATATGCCACGCGCCTCTTTGTCCGTCTACAGTTTTGTCGAAGGTTAGAGGCGCGATAAGGTCGGCGTCAGCCAATACAGAGCGTGCTTTTTCAATAGTCGAATCGAGATCGGCGTCATCAACACCACCAACTTCAAGTAGCAATGCAGCGCATGTATCAGGGATATTATTCCATTCACGAGGCGCTTCTCGGAAATTTGCAACAGATCGCTTTAGTACAGGTGCGACGAGTAACTCACATGCTTCTGCACCAATCCCCATTAGTGGGCTTACGTAGTTAGCTGCGTCTCTCAGATCACTAAGCAGTACCCAAGCGACAGCCTTTTTTCTTGGCAACCGAACGGTATTAATGACCGATTCAGTGACTACACCAAAGATGCCTTCGGAGCTCACCATTAGCTTAAGAAGAATCTTTACTGGTTGATCTTCGTCAAGGAAAGCGTCGAGACGGATTCCATTTGTATTTCTGATGGAAAACTTCTTGCGTAGCCGATCAGTGAGAGCTGAATCTGAGCGAATCCGATCGCGAAGCTCTATGAGCCCTGCGTGTAATTCGGGTTCTTGTTCTTGGAAACGTAGGTCGCCTGCGGATGTATCCACAATAGTGCCACTGGGAAGGACAATGCGAGCGTCAACAATTGAGTGATAGACATCGCGGTCCACCGAACAGCGCATGCCACCAGAGTTGTCAGCAACTACGCCACCAATGGTACAAACCGCAGTTGAGCCTGGATCTGGTCCAAGCATGACCCCTTGTCGGCCTAGTACTGCTTGCGCGTCACCAAGGACCACACCGGAACGCGCCCACAATTGTGCACCGTCATTACGCACTTCCATCCCTAAAAAGTGTGTCTTGACGTCTACAAGAATATCGTCGCTTGTGGCCTGTCCGTTGAGCGATGATCCTGCTGCGCGGAAAGTGAGCTTTCGGCCGTGGTTTCGTGCAAATTGCATAAGCCGAGAAAGGTCGTGCTCATTACGGGGCCGAACAACTACTTGCGGTACACGTCGATAAGGCGAACCGTCCGACGCATAGCGCACGAGGTCGGACAAGGTTCCCAAAACATTGCTTCTTCCAACTATTTTAGACAACTGGGCTATGAGCTCATTAGGGGCACCGTCTATCAGCTCAGGGCCTACCGCATCGGCTTGACTAGTGGTGCCTTGCGGACGGCCTATTACGTGGGGATCGGGTAGAAGTAGTTTGCGCATACATTGCACGTTAGTGCTTATTTGTCATCTCGCGCACAGTTACCCCCACATTTCGTTACTTAAATTCAATATTTAACCCGTATGGCGGGAATTAAATTCCAGCATGTGGGAATTGTGGTTATGATGTGTGATGTAGAACAAAGCAGGAGTATGGCCCATAGGAGGTGCCTAGGATGTCAATGGTTGATAGCCATGAAAAACAGCGCGGAGACGCTGGGGAAGTAACTACCGAGGATAGGTCTTCAGTAATTGCCGTCCTCGTGTTTCCGGTTTTGATGATTGTAGGCGCAGTTATTGCGTATCAAACGCCGGAAACTTTTGTCGGCTTCAAGCCATATCTAAATCCAATGCTGATGTTCATTATGTTTGCGATGGGATTGACGATCACACTTCCTGATTTGAAAGAGGTCGCTCGGCGACCATGGCCAATAGCACTGGGGGTGGTGTGTCAATTTATTGTCATGCCTTTGTCTGCCGTCGCAATATCTTCAATATTGGGCTTCGATCAGTCGCTTACCATCGGGTTAATTCTCTTGGGATCCGTGCCTGGGGGTACCTCCTCAAATGTATTGACGTATTTAGCAAAAGGCGATGTTGCGCTATCTGTGGCAATGACTTCAGTTTCTACACTGGTATCGCCGTTTGCTACACCGTTGATCATGGTGCTTTTAGCTGGAGAAAGCGCTGAGGTCAATGCTTCTGGAATGATGGTGAGTTTGCTAAAAACTGTATTGATTCCGGTTGGGGTTGGGCTCATTTTAAGATTTTTCGCCCAGCGCTTTGTTGATGCTGTACTACCGGTATTGCCGTGGCTTTCGATCGCGGTGATTGGGATCGTGATGATGACGGTTGTGGCTGGGGCCCATGCCAAATTAGCTACAGTTGGCATCGTGGTTGTGCTAGGTGTTGCGATTCAAAATCTTATTGGGTTTGTTGCTGGATACTGGAGCGCTCGCTTTATGCGTCAACCAGAAGCTTCGTGTCGGACTACGTCGATCGAAGTTGCCGCCCAAAACTCTGGGCTGGCAGCTTCGATGGCAACACAGTTTTTTACTCCGGAAGCAGCGTTGCCTGGCGCGGTTGCGACAATCTATGCAAATATCTCTGGCGCGTTTTATGCGGCGATAGTTCGACGTAGGGCGCTGTAGGAAAGGAAGCAAGAATAAATCGGCTGTGATGTAGAAGTGCATTACAGCCTTTCCTGCGAGGGAAAGGCTTAAATGACATAATGTACATTATCGGACATTTGGGGTCGGTTGAAAATTTCTGGAGAGCTAAGCCAGTTTATGCGGTTTGTATGCCCAGTGTTCATTGTCTGCGTTGTCTGTGGCATTTAACCTTTATGAAGATTCATATTTAAGCGGCTCGGCATTGAGGTCCAAGTTTATGTGTGATGATAGCTCCTGTTTGAATGTCTGGGATATGGGTATAGAAAAGGCTATAACTTTCCTTTTGGTGGCAGTTGGTAAGACATCGAGACCCTACTATTACGTCACAGTGACATAATAGTAGGGTCCTTCCATTGGCCTACATTTCTGAATTAAGAAGATTTCGATCATCTTTTTTAGAGCGGTACGCTACCCACAGCTGTAGACCGGTAAGTAAAGCAAATGCTCCGGCGATAAGAGCCAACCAAGGCAAAGATTGTTGGATCATATACGCCATGAACGCTATGAGCACGACAATCCGGAGCCACAACGCAGGAATCATTCTATGCGCCATCGTTACGAGCTTCTTCCTAGGATCCGGACTTTTCGAGGTTTAGTAAGACGTTGATTTCTCCGTTTTCGTCAATTTTTGCGGCTACAAACTCAGGCATGTGTACATTAAAATCGAGCCGATTAATCGGAATGGTCGTCGATACTTTTACCGTATTGCCGTCGCGAATAATTGTGAAATCTGGTGTCACGTCACGTGTTACACCGTGAATGGTGAGTTTTCCGGGAATCCTAAGCTCAATAGATGTTCCATCGCTTGGCACGGCCGAAAGATCTACTGCTTGGGAAATTTCGTAGGAAGCTTCAGGAAACTTGGCAGTTTCGAAAATCTTTGAGCGTACATTTGTGTCGCGTTTTTGATTGTCGGTATGGATATCCGCCATATCGATCGTGACGGTTCCGGAAGTTAAGCGTGAATTTTTAACGGAAACATTTCCTGACACTGACCGCGTTGACCCTGATGTGACTCTCTTGTCACCAGGTAGAACTTCATGAAAGGTGAATCCTGCAGAACTGATATTAGGGGCTTTCCCGTAAGTAACGGACCATTCTCCATCAATATCTGTGGAAGCTGGCTGTGCATTGGAGGTGTCTATCTGTTCGGTTTTTACCCCCGGGTTTGTGAGCAATGGGATAAGGGCTATGGCTACCGCTACGATGGCGAGAACCGCGACCGCTATAAAAGTGCCAATAATAATGGGCTTTTGCTTGTTATCCATAGTGATGTCTCTTTTACCTTAATCTCTCGATTTTCTTTGCCAATGAGACAAGCTCTGCACAAAGCTCTTTCATATCTTCGGCGCTGATGCCTTCGTCTGCGGCGGTGGCTATATCTTCGGCGGAACATCGTAGTTCATACAGTGCATCGCGGAGGTTGTCTACTTTTTCAGGAACTAAAACAACTGCTCCTTCTGGAAGTGCGGTTTTTGCTCCGGATCCATGTCGCTGTTCATATGCGCGCTGTCTGCAGGATTGGCTACAAAATTTCTTCGGGCGACCTCGGCCGTTGGAGTTTAGCTCTTTGCCGCACCAGGCGCAGGTCGGGATTCGTTTCGTAGGCATCCGCCATATCATAGCGAACGAAACTCCCTACCGTATATTCGACTTATATCAAAGGCCCTTTTTGTAGGTGAATTTTATAGATTTTATATTTTTATGGCGGTAAAACTCCTATAAAGGCCATGCTGGGAACAAAAAGCTAGCCGCCATACGTTATAGTAAAAGATCTGTGTAGTTATGTCTTCTTCTCTCCTACTCGTGAAGAAACATGAGACTATGAACATCCAATGCTTGAATCGCTAGAACGAAAGGACGGGGATTCCTCTTATGGCAGATCGCGTACTACGTGGCAGTCGAATGGGTGCTGTGAGCTACGAAACTGACCGTGATCATGATCTCGCTCCACGTCAGATGGTCCGTTACAAAACTGAAACGGGTGAAATTTTTGACGTGCCTTTCGCTCATGACGCTGAAATTCCAAGTGAGTGGCTGTGCAAGAATGGTCAGCTGGGCATCCTCATGGAAGGTGAAGGTGTAGAAGCCAAGCCTGTTAAACCAGCACGTACACACTGGGATATGCTTCGTGAACGTCGTTCTCTTGAAGAACTTGATGTTCTTTTGGAAGAGCGGATTGAAATGCTTCGTAAACGACGTCGCAATGCTGCGCGTTTGCTGAAACAACAGCAGGAAGAAGCTGCCGCAGCTCAAAATTCCTAAAGTCAGATTTCGACTTGAAACTAATAGGGGGCGGTGCACAGGATTTCTCCTGCGCACCGCCCCCTATTCGAGATGGGCTCTAGATAAGATGCTTCTTACGGAAAGAGCTAACCTCATGGCGAATGAGACGTGAAGACTCTGTATAAAGATTGGTGATCTGTTCTTTGCGGTGCTGGATACCCCACTTTGTCACCTCGAGGAGGGAATCCTTGACAAAACTACCGTCAAGCTTAGACTCACCGATTTCTCGTTCTGTGAAAGTAATCGGAACTTCGCGCACATCGAAACCAAGCTGAATGACACGCCACGCCATATCTACTTGGAAAATATAGCCAGCATTAGATAGCTCGTTGAGATCAACTGTCTCAAGTACCTCTCGACGGAAAGCACGGTAACCCGCGGTCATGTCAGAAAGTCCTGCGCCAAGGGCTAAGGAAATGTAGATATTACCGCCCTTAGATAACACCCAACGATTCTTAGGCCAGTTCACAACTTTGCCACCTGGTACATAACGGGAACCAATGACGAGATCCGCGCCGTTATCCACCTGTGCAAGCAACAGGTGGAGTTGTTCGGGTGCATGTGAGCCGTCGGCATCCATCTCACATAGCACGGTGTAGTCGCGTTCTAGGCCCCATTGGAAGCCAGCCACGTAGGCTCCACACAAACCGCCTTTACCCTCGCGGTGAAGCACTTTAATGTGCGCGTCTGCAGCCGCCAAGGCGTCGGCTGCCTCTCCTGTGCCATCTGGGCTATTGTCATCCACGACGAGGATGTCTACGTTAGGGTTTGTCTTACGTACACGGCCCGTGATCAATGGGAGATTTTCCAACTCGTTATACGTTGGAATGATCACCAAGGTTTTTTCGCTGGGCATGGACATGAGTTTTTCGTAGCTCCTCAATTGATCAATTCTTTTTGCGTGGTGCTCGAGATGATGCTTGTGGCATCTTTCTGCGTATAGCTAACGCAGATACTGCGCATAGAGTTCCAATAATAACCAAGACTTCCTCCAATAGCGTGCCATACCGCGCGGAAAAAGTGATGGTTTCTTTCAACGGAAGCGATTGTACTAGAGTTGCCGATTCGAATATTTTCGAGTGTTGGAGTACTTCACCACTCGGTGTCACTATAGCCGAAACACCTGAAGTAGCTGCTACGACCACTGCTCGGTCGAGTTCGATTGCGCGCATACGGCTCATAGCAAGCTGCTGATAAGTCATATCTGTGAACCCAAAAGTGGCATTATTCGTAGGGGTCGCTAA
This sequence comes from Corynebacterium rouxii, assembly GCF_902702935.1. NCBI lineage: Bacteria > Bacillati > Actinomycetota > Actinomycetes > Mycobacteriales > Corynebacteriaceae > Corynebacterium > Corynebacterium rouxii. Next base: position 1,194,597 of record NZ_LR738855.1, read on the forward strand.
TACTTGTGCCCCCGCCAGTACCGCGTCTCGTCCTGCTTGGTCGAATGCCACTTCGTAACAAGTGCTTATTCCGAGCTTGACTGTTTCTCCTAATTGAGCAGCATGAACTCGTACAACGCCGTTACCTTCACCTGGTTTGAAATCGCCGGCGAGATCAACGAGCGAAGAAAACTTTCGGAAAAAGTCGCGCCAAGGCATCCACTCGCCAAAAGGTTGTAAAAACTTTTTGACATGCCAGTCTCCTTCCCCAGTTTCCGGATCGAAAACCACCATGGCATTTCGAGCGCCTACTTCATCGGTTGTAACCGTCCCGACAACAATGGGCGCTTGTGCTGAAACGACCGCAGAGTCGATGAGATTGCGTGCGCGAACATCTGCAAAAGGATCGACATCCGAGGAATTTTCCGGCCACACTACGAAGTCAACTGGTTCAGTTATTTTTTTCGTTTCTTGTACATGGTTCGCTAATACAGCTCTACGCTGAGCATTGAAATCCAGTCCAAGTCGAGGAACATTGCCTTGAACAGCAGCCACGGTGACTTGGTGTTGCCCTGTTAAATCTTGGCTTTCGGAAGACCTGAGATTAAACCACGTGCCAGCCGTGACCACGCTCATGATGACAGAGATTGTGAGAGCCAATCGTGTATTTGTGCGCTGGAGCAGTGCGAAGATCAATGCACCTACCAACATTGTGGCAAATGAGACTAACGCAGGGCCACCCCATGCTGCAAAGGGTGCTAAAGGGCCACCTATCTGACCCCATGCGAGGCGAACCCATGCAAAACCGCCAAATGGATAGTTGGACCTCAGCCACTCCACTGCGAGCAGTACAAACGGGGCTGTAATCCACCCTTTTCGTGTAGATAACAGTTTTGCTAACGGTGCTCCCCACAGAATTGAATACAAAGATAAAAATATCGACAAAGCAACGTAAGGCATTGCCCCTACAAATTCGCCGATCCACGGGAGAAGTAATAAAAACAGTGTTACGGAATGAGCGATCGCGATAAGTGTGCTCATTCGCGAAGAAAGACATTCTGAATGCCGAGGAGCTAGTGACCATAGCAGCAATGCGATACCGATTGGTGCACAGCTGTACCAGCCTAGAGGCTGATAAGACGAGAAAACGAGCAATGCTGCGACTACCGCTGCAGCGAAACGTGTGAGAAGCACTCGAGCTGCTCGGGACCTTTTCCGATTCACGCTTATGAGCTACTTTCGGCCCGAATCGTTAGAGCCTGAACCATCGGTACCGAAATCTTCCGGCCTTAGGTTTCGAGTCCATGATTGTATTTCTTCCTCATCGATTACTTGTTCAGAGGCATGAGGTTGAGCGAACGATCCGTAGTGTGCTTGTTGTCGATACGCATTTGTAGCTTCAAAGCTTTTTGCCCCTAGTTCTTCGATCTTCGTCCGAAGCTTTTTCGCTAAGAGATTTCTCACTAAAGCACGCGTGGGTGTGCAGATAAGCAATAGACCAACAATTGAGGTAATAAACCCAGGCATTGCAACGCCCATTGCTCCGGCACCTATCAAACCAAGGTCTCCTACTGCACGTCCTGCGGAAGCCGTCCCGCGGCTAAGTTTGCGAGAAATATTTTGCATTTCCCAAGCAGCGAGAATGAGTCCACCGAATAAGCACGCAAAAAGGAGGATCAAGGCGACCCCAGTTCCGAGCCACCGAGATACTCCCCAAAAAGCTATAGCCTCGATGAGGAAGTAGGGCAAAGCAAAATAAAGACGCATGCCCCTACCCTACCTGCTCATGAGACGAAACAAGGCTTCTAGTTTTGTGTGCCTTCTTCGAGATTTCCTTCCATTTCTAGGAAAGTATTACGCAAGGTATCCAGTGCCTCTGCTGTTGGGTTTTCCCACATGCCTCGATCGACAGCTTCGAGCAAACGCTCCGAGATATCACGAAGTGCCCAAGGATTTGATTTTTCAAAGAACTCGCGATTACTCGGGTCTTTTACGTATGTATCGGTCAGCGTTTCGTACATCCAGTCGTCCATGAGACCAGTGGTGGCGTCGTATCCAAAGAGATAGTCCACAGTTGCGGACATCTCGAAAGCGCCTTTGTACCCATGGCGACGCATCGCTTCAATCCAGCGAGGATTTACTACGCGTGCTCTGAATACGCGACGAGATTCCTCATGTAGCGTTCGTGTCTTGACCGTTTCTTGGCGAGTCGAATCCCCGATGTATGCCTCAGGATCTGATCCGGTAAGCGCACGAACTGTAGCTACCATTCCGCCGTGGAATTGGAAATAATCATCGGAGTCTGCGATGTCATGTTCCTTAGAATCAACATTTTTTGCAGCCACTTGGATGCGTCGATACGCACTTCGCATTTCTTCGTGGGCTTTTACGCCGTTGACTCCTCGGCCATACGCATATCCGCCCCAGTTGGTGTATACCTCTGCAAGATCCTGATCATCGCGCCAATTGCCAGATTCTATGAGTTCTAGGAGTCCAGCGCCGTAGGTCCCTGGTTTCGATCCGAAGATTCGCCGAACCGGTACATTGTGATCGTGCTGATCCGACATCATGTGCGCACGAATGAAGTTTTGTTCTGCTGGTTCGTCCAGTTGAGAAACTAGCTGAACTGCGTCGTCGATAAGGGCTAGCACATGTGGGAATGCGTCACGGAAGAAGCCCGAGATGCGAACGGTTGTATCAATTCGGGGACGCCCAAGTTCCTCTAGCGAAATGACTTCAAGATCAACAACGCGTCGAGAAGCCTCGTCCCATACCGGACGAACACCCAACAGTGCGAATACTTCAGCGATATCATCGCCAGAAGTTCGCATTGCGGACGTTCCCCATACGGAAAGTCCGACAGACTTAGGGTACTGTCCATCGTGCTCATCGCGGTATCGCTGAACTAAGGAATCTGCCAGCAATTGGCCAGTTTCCCACGCTAGGCGTGAAGGCAAGGATTTCGGATCTACTGAATAAAAGTTACGTCCGGTAGGCAAAACGTTGACCAGACCGCGCATTGGAGAACCCGATGGGCCAGCTTCAATGAAGCGTCCGTCTAGAGCACGGAGAATTTGATCGATTTCGCGGGATGTTTGTTCGAGACGTGGAATGATCTCGTTGCACGCGAAAACGAGCAGCGATGTAACCCCGGCGCGGTTGGCATCATCTGGTAGCTCGGCATTGTCGACGATTTCGGTTACTGCTGTAGGGTCCCAGTTGTTTTCCTCGAGGCGAGTGAGCATTCTGTGTGCGATGTTTTCGATTTGGTCGACGCGATGACGGTTTTCGTCGCCTGCTTCGGAGAGTCCAAGGCTTTCGCGGAGTCCTGGGATTGCTTCTTCTCCTCCCCAAAGTTGGCGTGCGCGGAGCATGGCGAGGACGAGTTCGACGCGAATTTCTCCGGTGACGTTTTCGCCGAGGATATGGAGGCCACCACGGATAGCTGCGTCTTTGATTTCGCAGAGCCAGCCGTCGATCTCCATCATTTTGTCGTCGAATGCGTCTTCGTCTGGTCGTTCATCCCATCCGAGGTCGCGATCCATTTTTGCGGCTTGAAGGAGGGTCCAGATTTCTTGCCTGATTGCGGGAAGTTTAGCTGGATCCATGGCTGCAATGGTTGCGTGTTCGTCGAGTAGCTGCTCGAGTCGAGTGATGTCACCATAGGTTTCTGCTCGTGCCATTGGTGGAATCATATGGTCAACTAGCGTGGCGTGTGCTCGGCGCTTTGCTTGAGTCCCCTCGCCTGGGTCGTTAACTAAGAATGGGTAGATCAAGGGGAGATCTGCGATCGCTTGGTCTGGGTAGCATTCTGGTGATAGGCCGGCGTTTTTGCCAGGTAGCCATTCCATGTTGCCGTGTTTTCCCATATGGACGATGGCGTCAGCGTGGAATTTTTCGCGGAGCCAGAAGTAGACGCCGAGGTAGTGGTGATTAGCAGGTAGATCGGGGTCGTGATAGATGCCTACTGGGTTTTCACCGAAGCCGCGAGGTGGTTGGACCATGACGACGACGTTGCCGAACTGTAGTCCGGCTATGTAAAGCTCGTGTGTTTTGGGGTTCACGTAGTGAGTTCCTGGAGCTTCACCCCAATGTTCGGTCATTTCTTCTTGCATTGCACTAGGTAAGGTTGCGAAGAAGTCGAGGTAGTCGTCTTTTGCAAGTTTGAGGGGGTTGTTGTCTAGTACTTCTTGGGTGAGCCATTCTGGGTCGTGTCCGCCTGCTGCAATGATGGCGTGCATGAGGGCATCGCCGTCGTGGTCTCCTTTGGTGCTGTAACCGGGGATATTGGCGGGGTCACCGATGTTGTAGCCTGAGGTGTGTAGCGCTTCCAGAACTCTTAGCGTAGATAGTGGTGTATCAAGGCCGACTGCATTGCCGATACGAGCGTGCTTTGTTGGGTATGCGGAAAGCATGAGGACAAGTTTTTTGTCCTTGTTTTCTTTTTTGCGTAATTGGGCGTGGCGTACTGCGATACCAGCTAGTCGAGCACAGCGTTCGGTATCAGGAACATAGGCGATGAGTCCGTCTTCGTCATATTCCTTGAAAGAAAATGGGACGGTAATCAGTCGTCCATCGAATTCTGGTACGGCGATTTGGGTTGCTACGTCGAGGGGACTTAGTCCTTCGTCGTTGTCGTTCCAGTCGGACTTGGAATTGGTGAGAGCTAAGCCTTGGATGATAGGAATGTCGAGGGCAGCTAGCTTGGCGACGTCCCATGCTTCATCATCTCCGCCTGCGCCTGCGGTTGCTGGTTTTGTACCACCAGCTGCAAGAACTGTAGTGATTAAGGCATCGCATGTAGAAAGTTCAGCGAGTAGATCTTCTGATGCTTGGCGCAAGGAAGCCGAGAAGATTGGTACGGGTACTGCGCCTTGAGCTGCAATAGCGTTGGCAAGCTCGGTGATATATGCAGTGTTTCCTGCAATGTGTTGGGCTCGGTAATAAATGATGCCGATTTTAGGTAGCGATGATTCAGAGCTGTTCTGGTGAGTGGCGGAATCCAAAAATCCCCAAGATGGCATGTGTTGAGGTTGATCGAATCCAAGACCAGTTAACAGCAGCGTGTCAGACAAGAAGTTGTGTAAATTGGCGAGGTTTGTTGCTCCACCTTCGGCTAAGTAAGTGTGTGCCGTTGTGACGACGCCTGCGGGGGCAGTCGATAACTCAGTGAGTTCTGCATCGACTGCTAGTTCACCAGAAACTGCGATAACAGGAATATGTGTAGAAAGGAGCGTATCAAGGCCTGCTTCCCAAGCCCGTTTTCCACCTAGTAGACGAACTACAAAGATGTCAGTTGTGGAGATGAGCTCGCCTAGTTTTTCTTCATTCACATAGTTGGGATTGAAGTACTGGAATTCTACTTCTGATTGTGATGTAGCTGCTTTGGCCGATAACAAATCGGTATCGGAGGTGGAGAGCAATGTGATCATTGTAAAACGTCAATTCCTTTCGTGGGAGGCGCGCCCAGCGCAGGTGTAAAAGTTGCATGGCATATGTCCTGTTTCAGAGCACGTCTTTCGAAAGAAAAGCATCACGGTTGTGGTCTGACTGTAACAATGGCGCGACCGTCCGGGTTTTCACCGAGTTCACGACTGTGATTTTTATCCTTGAAAGTGTTCTGTGACTACGTCATGGTTCCGGTCTAGCTTAACTGAGCGCGAGGATTTCCACTGCATGTCGCACTGAGTTGGTGCACTCGGGTTCAATTCGATCGGGCACTAATCAAAAATTATGATGACCTAATGTGACAAAAGCCAACATTGAACACCTCACATTAGTGAGTTTTGTTGGTTTTATGTGACTACTATGAGCGCCATGACTTTTCAGAAGAGCGCAGATGTGAAGTCTGCTGCTGTACTTATCGCACATCCTGACCGAAGCCGCTCCGATATGTGCCCTGGGGCGCTCAAACTTCACCATGCCAATGATGGTGCCATTGGTCGTGTCCGCTTCCCCGGTGGTCGTGTTCGTGCGTCCCAATGGGAAGACATTGCTCGGATTTCTGATGAGCTAGGTGATGGCAGCATTCACATCACGACTCGAGGCAACATGCAGTTCCGAGGTGTATCGGATGAGGCAGCATTTGCCGATGTGGTTGAAGCTGCAGGATTTTTGCCTTCCCGTCGTCACGATAAGATCCGAAACATTTTGTGCTCACCGCTGAGCCCTGAGCTGTGGACGCTTACGGATGATTTGGATCAATCTCTTCAAGAAAACGACGTGGTTGCTGGCCTTTCCGGCCGTACTCTTTTTGGTTTCGATGCTGGTTCTGGCGATATCGTGAGTCAGAATCCCGATTTCGGCGTGGTGTATGTAGACGGAGCTCACCAGTTGATTTTGGGTGGTAAAGCAACGAGCGTCGCTATAGCTGATTCTGATGAAGTTGCCACAATTCTCACTGCAGCTGCGGAGATTTGGCAAAATATGCGTGAAATTGAATGGCGGCTACACGAAAGTCCTGTTGCACGTCAACGGATCGCTGAGGAGCTTCATGAGCGTTTCGACGTAGGACGTCGTGAGGTTGCTGTCCCACGTGCTCAAGGATCTGCTCGTCCGATTGGCTGGATTTCAGCAGACGACGGTACCGTGACCTTGGGCGCAGGATTGCGGTTTGGTTTCCTGACGTCGAAGGTTGCTCGCATTCTTGCGGCTGTAGGAGCTGAAACATCGATTACGCCCTGGGCTTCGCTTGTTATTCATGGTTTGAAAGAAGATGAAGCGGAAGCAGTAACAAAGGTTTTGGCGCCGCAAGGTCTTATCTTTGATGCCCACTCCCCTTGGCTCAAGGTCACAGCTTGTACCGGCCTTCCAGGCTGCCAAAAGTCGCTGACCAATACTCAACAAGATGCGATGACGCTTCTCCAATCCGGTGATGAGATCAATGGTTTAGTACACTTTTCAGGGTGTGATCGCAGGTGCGGTCACCCTTTGTCACATCACACTGAATACGTCGCAGTCGGCGACGGAGAATATGAGGTTTCAGAACGGTGAGCTTCGAGTGCATCACAGACGGTAACGAGATCTATAGGCAATCCTTTGCCATGATTCGTGAAGAGTCGGATTTAAGCCGGTTCGATGACAAACAGGCACAAATCGCGGTTCGAATGATTCACGCAGCAGGTGAAGTTGATTTGGCGGAAGACATAGAATTGTCCACGAATGTTGTTGATACCGCCCGTGATGCGTTGCGCCGAGGCGCACCAATCTTGACTGATGTCAACATGGTGAAAAGCGGCGTGACTCGTAAACGTTTGCCTGCAGGCAACGAAGTAATCTGTCTGCTCAATGAACCTCGTACGGTGGAACTAGCTCGGGAACTTGGTACAACTCGATCTGCTGCCGCCGTCGAGCTGTGGGAACCATATATTGCCGGTGCAGTTGTTGCTATCGGTAATGCTCCTACGGCCCTCTTCCACCTGCTTAATTGGCTTGCTGAGGATCCACAACGTCCACGACCTGCAGCGATTTTAGGTATTCCTGTGGGGTTCGTTGGTGCCGCAGAATCTAAAGCTGCATTAGCCAATGTCGCCCACGACTTAGGCGTCGAATTTGTCACTGTTCACGGGCGTCGTGGCGGATCAGCTATCACCTGTGCCGCGATCAATGCTCTGGCTACGGAAAAGGAGATTCTTCCATGACAGCTGTGACCGCAGGAAAGCTTATGGGAGTCGGAGTGGGCCCTGGTGATCCTGAACTGCTTACCGTTAAAGCAGTAAAAGCAATTAAGTCGGCAGATGTTATTGCGTTCCATGCGAAGCCGAATGGTCAATCGGCCGCTTATCGCATTGTGGAGTCGTATACTCGCCAAGACCAAGTACTCGAGTTGCTGGAATACCCCGTTACGACCGGTGTCACTGAGCATCCGGGTGGGTATGCTGGTGCTATGGCAGCATTTTATGCCAGCGTGGGCGAACGCTTACGTGATCATCTGATCGAAGGCAAGAACGTAGTAGTTCTTGCACTTGGGGATCCGATGCTTTATAGCTCATACCAGCATATTCATCGATTGTTGTCTGAAGATTTTGATACTGAAATCATTCCTGGTATTCCTTCGATCACTTCAGCTGCTGATGTGCTAGGAAAACCTCTATGCGAAGATGACGATGTACTGACGATCCTTCCGGGAACATTGCCTCATAGCGAGCTCGTGGCACGGCTGTCAGATTCTGATGGCGCTGTCGTCATGAAACTCGGCCGAACATTTGATAAAGTCCGCAAAGCCATGATCGAAGCTGGCGTAGCAGATCGTGCTCACGTGGTAGTACGCGTCGGAATGGCCGATCAGCACTCAGTTCCTGTCATGGAAGCAGACCCACAGGCCATTCCCTATTTCTCCGTAGCTGTGGTTCCTTCTATAACTGATACCAATGGAGACTCAGGTGATAAACAACAAGGCGAAGTAGTAGTTGTTGGACTCGGCCCAGGCGCTCATCGTTGGACAACTCCCGAAGTCATGGCTGAGCTTAAACAAGCCACCGACATCGTTGGATACTCTACGTATGTAAAACGAGTACCGCAGCAAGCGGGACAACGTAGACACCTTTCTGATAACAAAGTCGAAGCGGAACGGGCAGCCATGGCATTGGACATGGCAAAACAAGGCCGCAAAGTTGCTGTAGTTTCTTCTGGTGATCCTGGAGTATTTGCGATGGCAGCAGCAGTCTTGGAAACAGCTGATGACGATCAGTGGCGTGAAGTACCAGTACGCATCATCCCAGGAATGACTGCAGCTCAAGCCGTTGCTTCTCGCGTAGGTGCACCTTTGGGGCACGATTTTGGCATGATTTCGTTGTCTAACCGTCTAAAGCCTTTTGAAATTGTAGAAAAACGAATTCGGGCATTAGCCAGTGCTGATATGGCTTTTGCTTGCTATAACCCTGCGTCGAAAGAGCGACGTTGGCAAGTCGCGCGCCTGAAAGAAATCGTTAGTGAGTATCAGGCGGGATCAACACCTGTCATCGTCGCTCGTGCTGTAGGATCCGATCAAGAAGCAGTGACGGTGACGACGCTTGACGACTTTGATCCGGGCATTGTTGATATGCGAACAATGGTCATTATTGGAGCATCGACGACTAAAACCTATCAAGGTGGCGATGGAGTCCGAGTATTTACCTCGCGGTGGTACACCTAGTCTTTAAGCAATTGAATCGGTGTGGCCTCGAACTTTTAGATGAGAAAAGCCCGAGGCCACACCGATTATTTACATCCTGAGTTACAAGGAATCAATAATTTCAGCTACCTCTGCAGCTGAGGTGGCAACATGAGTAACCTTGGGCAATTGAGGTCGTTGCACCATTATTACGTCAATACCTAGGTCGCGGGCGGCATCAAGTTTGGCGTGTGTGAGCGGCCCACCAGAATTTTTGGTAACAACACAGTCTATCTGGTTATCAATCATCAATTTTTTCTCGCTTTCCAGTGTGAAAGGACCACGAGAAAGTATGAGCCGATGACGTAGAGGTAACGTCACTTGGGGATGCTCTACGGCACGTACGACGTAAAGGTTATGAGCGTCGTGAGCAAATGGAGCTAGTTGTTGTCGGCCAATTGTTAGAAAAATATGGTGATAGTCACGAGTAGCTTTTTCTGCGGCTTCCTGCATTGATGGCACTGGAATCCACCGGTCACGGGGCCTTTGCTTCCATTCGGGGCGATGTAATGCAATCAAAGGAATACCAGTAGCTCTGCTTGCTTCGGCGGCTGAAGCACTAATACGTTCTGCAAAAGGATGGGTTGCATCAATGATGACTTCAACTCCTTCGCGCAAAAGCCACTGTGTTAGTCCGGCAGGCCCTCCAAAACCTCCGATTCTGATCTCGCCGACAGGAAGCTTCGGATTGGAAACACGTCCAGCTAAGGAACTTGTCACGCGCCAACCTGCAGCGTGAAGAATTGCAGCTACGTCGCGCCCTTCCCCAGTACCTCCCAAAATTAGTGCGCGCATGGAATCGTCCTACCGTGCTCATCTCGAGGTCGGTCATCGGAGTATAGGAATGAATCGGGGAATCCTTCAGCTCCGAGCACTTTTCCAACCACAATAATTGCTGTACGGGTAATCTCAGCGCTTCGTGTCTTTTCTGCAATGTCAGCAAGTGCTCCCCGGACAATTGCCTCCTCTGGACGAGAGGCGTAAGCAACCACAGCCGCTGGACAATGCTCACCATAGTGAGGAAGCAGCTCTGATACGACACGGTCAATGTCATGCACTGCGAGATGGATACACAAAGTTGCGCCGCTCTTACCTAAAGTAGACAGGTCCTCACCTTGTGGCATAGCTGATGCACGACCCGAAACTCGAGTGAGGATGACTGTTTGACCGACAGTAGGGACGGTAAGCTCATGTCCCAATGCTGCGGCAACAGCCGCAAAAGCGGGTACTCCTGGGACAATTTGATAGTCAATTCCCAACGTAGTGAGCCTGCGAGCTTGCTCTGCCACAGCCGAATAAATTGAGGGGTCACCAGACTGCAGCCGAGCGATATCGTGCCCATTCTTATGCGCAGCAACAATTGTTTCCATGATCTGGTCAAGCGGCATACGGGCTGTATTAATCACCTGAGCGTTTTGTGGAACAGATTCCAACACTTCTGGTGGAACAATAGATCCAGCGTACATGCACACCTGTGCCGATTTGATGATGTTATGCGCACGAAGTGTAAGAAGATCTGCAGCACCGGGGCCTGCACCAATGAAGTAAACTGTCATAATGAATTAAACCTTATTGCCTTCTACTCAGAGTTCCTTTGTCAATGCTTTTACTACGGTCCATTGGTGTACCGGTAATGCAGGTTTCATGGTGATGAATGAGCCCACTGTGTGTTCACGTGAAATTGCAAATGAACTCATAGTTCCACCAAATTGTTTACGCAGTGCCCAAAGCACTTGTTCGCTTTCTACCGTCACTGCGTTGGCTACTAATCGACCCCCTACTGGTAGGCGTTTCCATGCGGTCTCGAACACACCCGGCGCGGTAAGCCCACCGCCGATGAAGATGACGTCGGGGTTGTCTGGAACATCGTCGAATGCTCTGGGGGCGCCTTGCTGCACTGCTATCCTATCGGATACCCCGAGGTTGATTGCATTGCTGAGGATTCGTTCGCGACGTTCTTCAGATATTTCGAAGCAGACAGCTGTCGTTTGTGGTGTTGAACGCAGCCATTCGATAGCGATGGAACCGGATCCGCCTCCGATATCCCACAGATTTTCATGAGGTTTAGGTGCCAAAGCAGATATCGTGAGTGCTCGGACGTGTTGTTTTGTGAGCTGACCATCGGTGACGTACTCGGAGTCTGGTAGTCCCGGTACTCTACTTCGGGTGGCGGCGAGTGGGCGTATCGCGATAACGTTCAATGCTGAATCGTTCGACGGGTAGTCAGTAGCTACTCCTGAAGTAATTGTTTCGCTAACGCTGCCGATATCGCTCAGAACGGTTACTTCTGCGGTGCTTTGTCCTAAAGCAATGAGGTGTTCACAGATCTCGCGTGGAGACTCATGGTTGCGTCCTAATACTAAGAAACGGTCCCCTTGTTCGATCGCTAACGTGAGATGTGCGATGGGGTGGGTAACAAGGCTGTAGACGCTTGTAGTATCTAGCGCCCAACCGAGTTGTGCGCATGCTAGCGATGCCGATGATGGCTGTGGAATCACAGTCATGCTGTGATTCGGAAGCAGTCGGTGGAGTGTGCTGCCGATACCGTGAAACATGGGGTCACCGGATCCAAGGACTACGACTTCTTTGTCGATGAATTCAGCGAAGAGTGCTGGGATTGCCGGAACAAGCGGAGATGGCCATGCGATTCGGTCGCCTTGGAAATCTTCGGGGAGAAGTCCGAGTTGGCGTTTGGACCCGATGATGATTGTGGCCTGGCGTAGTGCGGTGCGAGCTTGTGCACCGAGTTCTTCTACACCGCCAGCTCCAATTCCGACGACGGTAATGGTACCGGTGTGTGCTTGGCCATCGTCGTTTTTGGGGCGTCCTAATTCAGAAACGCGCGCGGTTGCTTCCATACTCATAGTTACTCTATTCTACCCCGTTTAGCGTGGCATTTTGCGCCAAATTCGGCGTGGGACGAGCTTCATTATTGCGGCAAGAATCGCTAGCTTCGACGGTATCCATAGCGTTGTGCTTGTAGATTTTTCTTTTGTTGATCGAGTAATTGCTGAGCAAATCGCTTCGGCGACGATGCTAGGAGTAACTGACATAGGAGCGGGTTTCATTCCTCGAGTCATGTGTCCGATAACGAAACCTGGTCGAGCGATGATCATTTTTACTGAGCTGCCATGAAGAGAGTCGGCAAGTCCTTGGCTGAATGCATCGAGTCCGGCTTTTGTCGATCCGTATACGTAGTTGGCCCGTCGAGGCCGCCATCCTGCGATAGATGAAAATACAGTGATCGTAGATGTATGTGTTTGTCGTTTCATGATGTCGGCAAGCACCGTAAGCACAACAATTTGTGCCGTGTAATCTATCGTCGCGATTTCAGCTGCATGCGATTCGTCTGATTCGGCTTTATTCTGGTCACCGAGGATTCCGAAACTGACTACGGCGTGATCAATGCGTGGAATTTGGCTGATTATCGGCCTTATCGACGTACAATCTGTTGCGTTGAATTCTTGGACCTTGACGCTACGTGCACCTAGCTCTTTGAGCACCGACACTAGTCCCCCACGGGCTGTAAGACGTTCTGATTGTCGCGCTAAGAGAACAAAGTCGCGGTTGCAGGCAAGATTGATGGCAATCCTCCCTGCGATTTCGCTTGAAGCTCCTACAATGACGACTGTTTCTGTTATTTTTTCCATGTTGTAGCTCATTGCAATGTTCGCGGCTGGTTATTTAAACGTTCACAGCCTGATTCAGTAACGACGACTATGTCCTCGATTCGGGCGCCGTATTTTCCTGGAATATAGATTCCTGGCTCAATGGAAAACGCCATTCCAGGTTGAAGTACTAGCTTATTCCCTTTCATAATGAATGGTTCTTCGTGAGTAGATAGTCCGATTCCGTGTCCGGTTCGGTGAATGAAATATTCTCCATATCCTGCTTGCGTGATGATCTCTCGCGCGACATTATCTACAGATTCGGCCGTTACCCCTGGGCGGACGTGAGCTACTGCAGCCTCTTGGGCTTTTTCTAGTACTGCGTATAGGTTTTTAGCTTCGGAAGGTGCGTGTTGCGGGCCACCAACGACAAAAGTGCGCGTGCAATCCGAATGATATCCAGCTCCAAATGTTCCTCCGATATCAACGACCACGATGTCACCAGTATTGAGGATACGGTCTGAAAAATCATGGTGCGGATTCGCTCCATTCGGGCCACTTCCAACAATGATGAAATCGATTGCGGAATGCTCTTGGGCTATAAGTCGATGAAGATCTTCTGCAACTTCGGCTTCTGTGCGTCCTGCAGTAATCAGGTGGGGAACTTCGGCATGAACTTTGTCGATTGCTTCACCTGCAGAGCGAAGTTGTGCGATTTCATCAGGGTCTTTATTGATAAAAAGTTCGCTCATCACAGTGTTTGCTAATACAAATGAAACCCCTTGTCCTGCAAGTCCCATCAGGTTAATAAGATGTGCCGCTTCAAGGTGATCATCAACTCCGATTACCTCTGAGTCTTTTAGCGGCGATAAGGCATTCATAGCTAGGGTATGCGCGTCTTCCCCATCATCCCAATACTGGGTTGTAACGCCCATTTCAGCTATGGCACTGCGAACTACATCGCCTCGATCCACTGAGGGCACCACAAAGACCACATCAGATAGTGAAGAAAAATCTGCAGGGATTATCAAAGCACTAAAACGCTCGTGGGTATCTATGCGTAGACCAGTGAGATATTCCAGTTGTGGTCCTGGGCCAATTACTACACCGCGAAGCCCGTGATTGATTGCCCCTTGAGAAGCTTGCTGGAGTCTTTTTGCATACACACTTGAAGGAAATGTATTGATCATAGGGATTAATAGTAAACCTCGGTGTCACACACCGAGGTAGTTAATGAAAACTAGTTTCCGATCGCTACGACGCCTCTGCGTATAGCGTCGATAGCCTTGCGCGCTGCGCGCCGGGTGTCATTATTGTAAGCAGTCGATCGTACTTGTTCGAGCAAATCGACAACCTGTCGGCATTGGCGAACAAAATCTCCAGGCGTAAGCTCGGCTCCGGATTCCGCGGCAGCAGCAATACAATAACCGAGCGGAGCGCCGGCCGCCCACTGATGCATCGCCAATGCGAATCCACCTTCGGGATACCTAGTGACGGGTAGCCTATAACGACGCTCGTCACTGCTAAGTTCCTCCCAAATCCGTACGGTGTTGTTCATGGCTTTCGCCATTTCTTCGGTTGCAGCGTCAGGTTCTCCACGAGTTTCTCGGCGATTTTCAAAAGTACACATGCTAACTACACCAGCTAATTCAGCAGGATCTAGGTCATCCCAGATTCCCCGCTTGAGACATTGTGCCACTAATAGATCAGACTCGTTATGAATCTGGCAGAGGTTTTCGCCTTCTTCAGTAATGACAGGAACCCCATCACGGAATTCGACGTAATCATATTCGGCGAGCAAGTTAACAATTCGATCGAAAGTACGGCCAAGCGTATCGGTTGCCTCGTTGACTTTGCGTTGAGCTGCCTCGAGCATGCGTTGCTGTCGCACCAACTGTTCCCCCACCCGAGCAAGATCTTCCCTCTTGCGCCAATGATGTGCAGGGTGTGAACGAAGCTGCTCCCTCAGCGCCGAAATAGTCGCATTTGGACGATTCCGCGGAGATGTTTTCAGCCGTCTAGGACGTTGGAAATTCGCTTTTCGGAACTGGTCAACTACAAAACGCGAATTTTTCCGTGGTTGTGCAATAGTTTGCCTGCTCAAACGCATATGCCCAATAGCTACTGGAGGCATGGCAAATGCATCTGGTCCTACGCGTCCAGACCAACCCGTTTCCATCGTGATCCATACCCGTGGGTCTTTTTTATTATTGGCTGGATTAACCACTACAGCTAGTAGCGGATGCTTTTTACCGGGCATTGCTATCACATCACCAAGCTGCAGCTTGCTTAATACCCTTGTCGTTTCCATGTCACGTTGTTCAATAGCCAATCGCTTATGTTTGCGTTCTTCTTCGGTGAGCTCACGACGTATGTGGATGTACTCCAAGAAACTATCGACGGCTCCTGCACCGTCTTGATCGTGACTATCAAAGGCAGCATGGAGTTGTTTAGTTAATTGATCGACGGATTTTTCTAAGGATTCGATTGCTTTAATATCATCGACAACACTGCCATCAGCTTGGAACTGGGCAAAAGATTTTTCTAACAAGCGATGAGCTGGATCAAAGCCGATAGTCTTCAGCAAGTTCACCGACATGTTGTAACCCGGCGCAAAGGTAGAGACCAATGGATAAGTGCGAGTAGAGGCAAGTCCAGCAACTTGTCCTGGGTCCATCGCCGGTGCCCATCGCACCACCGCGTTTCCAATGACATCGATACCTCGACGGCCTGCACGTCCAGTCAACTGCGTATATTGTCCAGGTGTTAGGTCGGCGTGCCCTTCACCATTAAACTTCACGAGTTTTTCCAAAACAACCGTGCGCGCCGGCATGTTGATACCAAGTGCCAATGTTTCTGTGGCGAACACCGCTCGAACTAGTCCTTTGGTAAATAGCTTTTCCACGACATGGCGAAAAGCAGGCAACATACCTGCATGATGTGCCGCGAATCCACGCATCAGTGCTTGGCGCCAGCGACGATAGTCAAGTAGACGGAGATCATCTTCGGGTATTCCCGCTACTCCAGCGGTGATGATATCGGAGATCTCTTGTGATTCTTCTTGAGTAGTAAGGACTAGGCTCGATCGCATACATTGATGGAGCGCGGCGTCACAACCGGCGCGAGAGAAAATAAACGTAATCGCAGGTAACATGTCCTGTTCTTGCAAGATATGAAGGACATCTGGGTGTGATAAGGCTCGATGCTTGTCCGAACGGTGGTGCGGGGATCGTCGAGAAACTCGGTTATCTGAGTCCATCGCACGAGATCTATTTCGAAATCCTCCAGCTTTGAGCTGGGCGCGGCCGTACTCTGTGCCATCTGTGGCCGTTCCTTCGAGACGCTCGATGTGCTCGACGAGACGACTATTGACTTCTCCTGTTGTGCCGGGCTCAAATAAGGGATGCATACGACGGGCAACGAGCATCCATTGGTTGAGAGGCACAGGGCGGTTTTCCGAAACAATAATTTTGGTATCACCGCGAACAGTATTAAGCCACCGGCCGAATTCCTCTGAATTGCTCACCGTCGCGGATAAACCGATCACGTTTACAGCTGCGTCAAGGCCAAGGATTGCTTCTTCCCAAACTGCACCACGGGAGGAGTCAGACAAAAAGTGAATTTCATCCATCACGACGTGACTGAGCCGATCTAAAGCCTCTGAATCTGCGTAGATCATATTACGAAGAACTTCAGCAGTCATGACGACTATGTCGGCATCTCGGTTGATGGAAACATCACCAGTAAGCAGGCCGACCTTATCTTCACCATGAGCTTTTACAAGGTCGTGGAATTTCTGATTACTAAGTGCCTTAATCGGTGTGGTGTAGAAACACTTAGTCTGTTGCGAAAGGGCTAGGGAAACCGCAAATTCACCGACAATAGTCTTTCCAGCTCCCGTAGGTGCACAAACGAGGACACCCCGGCCGCTTTCGACCGCTTGGCACCCTCGGATTTGAAATTCATCAAGTGGAAAATTTTGACGTGCAGCAAAATAGCTTAAATGTGATTCTGGTTCCACGGTGGCATTCATGCTCTCAAGGCTACTTGCTAGATGCGGAGAAAACGTAAATAGGGTGATGGATCATGGTGGTGTCACGTTTTAGATAATGTAGCCCTACACTCTTTTACTATGAGTAAGCTTCATATCGTTTTTGATAATCCAGTAATTCCTAATAACACAGGTAATGCTATTAGGACTTCCGCCGTAACTGGTGCAAGTTTGCACCTTATTGAGCCGCTGGGGTTTAACTTTGAAGACAAGAACCTCAAACGTGCAGGATTGGATTACCACGACTTAGCTGATGTCCATATTCATTCGACTTTCGATGCCTGCATGAATGCTTTACCGCTTTCTAGGGTCTTTGCTTTTTCCTCTCATGCAACCACTTGGTACACCGATATCGAATATAAAGAAGGTGATGTCCTCCTATTCGGTACCGAACCGACAGGATTACCAATTGAACACCTTGAACATCCTCGCGTTACTCAGCAGGTACGAATCCCCATGTTACCGGCACGTCGTTCCATGAATCTTTCTAATTGCGCATCCATCGCGATTTATGAAGCCTGGCGCCAGTTGGGCTTTGAAGGGGCACAATAGTTCCAACGCTTCAGAATAGATAAGGGAGCAGCAACGCCTTAATACAGCGTTGCTGCTCCCTTATCTATTCTGAATGGCTTCTAGCTAAAGTACGTCATCAAAATTTGATTGTGTATCAAGCCGTTGTGGTCGTTCTAATGCGGAAGGAGTCACAGCTGCCGGAAATTCTGGGGCCGATGCGGCGATAGGACTGCTTGGTGTGATTGGATCTGAAGAAGCAATAAGTGTACTGCTGTCAAGAGAATCGGATGCTGGTGTGAGCGTAGATGCATGCTCATCATCAACGTCCATCCAATCTGGACGTGTATTCTTACGCCGTTTGTCGTTCAACCGAGTGAATTGAATCGCGAGTTCTACAAGCAGGCATAATGACGCGCCGAGCGCCACCATTGAATATGGATCTTGGCCTGGCGTCATGAATGCAGCAAAAATAAAGACAGATACGATAATGATGCGTCGCTTATCTTTGATTGATTCATAGCTTAAAATTCCGGCGAGATTGAGCATTGCGATAATAAGTGGTACCTCAAAGCTCACACCGAACATGACAAGCAGGGTGAGGATGAAATTGAAGTATTGGCCGCCAGACAACGCGGTTACCTGAAACTCACCACCCATTGTGAGTAGAAACTGCAGACCAACTGCGATAACAAAATAGGCTAAAACAGCACCGGAAACGAATAAGGTAACTGCCGCTGTGACAAAAAATAACGTCCACCGGCGTTCGTTTTTCATCAATCCTGGCGTGATAAAAGCCCACAGCTGTTGCAGCCACACTGGCGAAGCGAAGACTGAACCTGCAAGCGCGCCAACTTTGAGGCGAAGCATAAACATCTCAAACGGGCTGGTGGCGATGAGTCTGCATTCACCGTCAAGAGTTAACACTGCCCTGTTTTCAGGTGGAAGCGAACAGTATGGTCCGCGCAAGATATCGCCAAGGGAACGTAGCGTAAACCAATGGAGATTGACTGGGTGTTGATACCACATGAACCCCACGATGGTGCCAACAATTAAGGCCAAAACTGAGATGATTACTCTACGGCGAAGTTCTTGCAAATGCTCTACAAGAGACATCGAGCCATCGGTAGGACGTTTCGGACGCACAGAAAAAGGATTATGAATCCGATTCCGACGAACCCTCGTCGCCTTGGTAGCGGACTGAACATCAACGTTGCTCATTTGAGTTCCTTAAGTACATTATGCGTAAACCCCTTTCCATATATGGTTGGGGCTTACGCATAAATACCAGTGTTATTGCTGTGGACGCTGAATATCAGTTGGCTGTGGCTGTGGAATCTCTACAGGATTGACAACTTGTTGCTGAGCCTGTGCTGCGATCTGGCGCTGCTGCTGTTGCTCCTCATAGCGTTGATCGTCATTGCTCATTTCTTTTACTTCAGACTTAAAGATGCGCATAGAGCGGCCAAGAGAACGCGCTGCATCGGGGAGCTTTTTGGCGCCAAAAAGCAGTACAACGATGACGAGGATTAACAGGATTTCGGTAGGTCCTAGGTTCATGATGAGCCTTTCTTTCAAGGTCGATAGTAAGCAATCATTCTAAGGACTCTTTCCCCTCAAACTGATTGCCCTCGGCATGTTCACTAGCATACGCGGTCAAGCCCAATTTGGCTGACTCACGCACGCTATTAGCTAGAGGAGATCTGACGTCTCTTAAACGCATGCGGTCTGCATTGCGTTTTAAAGTATCAATGAGCCACGAAGTGGAGAATACTGGCATGACCGCTCGAATCCAGCCGTTGTGTGCGGGCTGAACGTCTTCGAGTGGAAATACCGTGGTTAGCCATTGGGCGGATTCGCATATTTCAATTTCAATGTGTTGTTCAGCTGTTTGGAGCTCAAACGGGTCGGAGGCATCGAAGTGCAAAGAAGATACGTGTGGCTGGGCAGGTTTTGTACTCAACCACACATCGCGAATCTGAGTCGTCAAAAACGTTCGGTGTGATTGAGCTTTGTGGTCCCAACCAACTAAGTAGGTGGATCCATCAGCGCTAAAAAGCCGAGTAGCGCTAACTATTCGTTCTGTTGTGGTGTCTTTTGCGCGGGAATAGTAAACAAATCGAAGTTGCACCCGTTGAGCCATAGAGTCGCGAATGACATCAATAACTGGTTCTGCGGGAGGAGTATCTTCAAAATGCTGCGAATCGAATACAGCGGAAGATTCGGGGCCCATAATTTCTCGAAGTTTTTTAGCTGCACTTTTTACCGTTTCCATGTGAACTAATTCAGGAAATTGTTCGAGATATTCCAAAGATAGTAGCAACGCACCTGCTTCAGTTCGTGTAAGTCGAAGCGGAGCGTCCATGCCTTGACTATCAAGGATAGTTACAGATTGAAGTTGTGCATCAAGATCAACTAGTTCATCGGGAAAGGTGCCTGGACCACAACAAAACAGTCGGTTGAGGTCTTCTTTAATTTGGCTTGGCGTCGATCCTAAATCAACCGCAGCCTCCATCATGGAACGTCCTGGGTGAGCTTGAAAGTAGGGCAACAAATTAAGCAAACGGACCAGATCAGCAAGTCGGTGATTGGCGTTATTGCGATAAGTAGACTCTATTTTAATCAACCCCTGCAGCTTGTTTGAGCAGCGATACGACATCAGTAATGAGATCGGTAGGGCTGAGCGCTCGTGCATGCGGCGCATATCGTGCAAGCGTTCGCACCAACCAATCACGGTCGACATCGCGAAGTAACAATGTGCCGTCTTGTTGCCATTCTCCCCTACTTGTCAACTCCTGTGCCTTGCCTGACTGCACCGCGATCACTGAGTTGACGAGCAGCTTCCCACGACGAAGTTGTTCTTTTACTAATTGTTGAAGGTCAATGTTGGCATCTGGCTCTACAAAATCAGTTTCTGAATCAACGCGTCGGATCCCAGCAACTTTCGTGATGCGAAAACAACGAGGTGCTTGTCTATCATGATCGTAGCCAACTAGATAAACTCGGTCTCGTTCGCTCACAATCGACCACGGATCCATAACGCGTTGTTGAGGCGACGAAGTAGACGTTTCGTAATAATCAAAAGTTATGGCACTTCGGTGTGTGCGGGCAGCTAAGATCGCATCAAAATCGCGGACAGCAATAGCATTAACGTCGTTTACTGGCGTGTACCGAGGAGTGCTCGTGAGCTCGCGTTGAACACCGCTAGCTGCAATTTTAGTCCACCCAGATCGAGAAAAAGTAGCTAATTCGTCTCCTAGGCCCATTTGTCCAGCCAGTGCTAAAACCGTCGCTTCTTCAGGAGTGAAAGTCACTTCAGGAAGTGAATAATCTTCAGTGCGCAAACGATAAAGAGTTTGTGCACCGGTAGCGATTGTTTCGATCGGAACACCGGCGCGGTCAAGGGCTGCGCGATCACGTTTGAATAATTGATGCGCAGCAGCATCGCTGCGGATCTGACCTGCAGAATTTTTTGCATAACCATCAACATGTTTGATAACCCAGTCAGCTGAAATATAGTGTCTGCCTTGGGTTTCGGCGCGCAAAAATGCAAAGGTCAAATTCACGATTCTTTCCAGCGCTACATCTTTACCCATGACAAGCCTCCATGTTATCCGCACCTATGAATTGGCAGTTTCTGTATTGTACGAATCTGCATGAGCTCTCATGTAGCTAATGAGTTGATCCACACGGTCATCCGTGTTTTCAAATGGATCAGTAAGCTCAATAATTTGAGGTTCTGGTCGGTTTACTTTAAGCCGCAGCCAATCAGCAGATATGGGCGCGTTAAGATGTCTAGCCGCAGCTAAAAACTCTCCGCGCAGAGCTGCGCGGGTGGTTGACGGCGCAATGCGTGTGGCATTTTCTATATCGGTATCGTTGATCCACCTATTGACTAACTGCTTCGATTCCAAAACAGGAAAAATGCCTCGGTCAAGGCGAATATCGTGGTATGCCAAATCTAATTGCGCCAATTTTGGATGAGTAAAGTCAGACTCACTGCAACCAATGCGACGCTGAGCTCGGCGCAATAGCGATAATTTGATAGCCCAGTCGATATCCCGAGATAGAGCTTGGAGATCGTTCGATTCGATAGCCGAGATAGTATCGAGCCACAATGACACAACCTTGTGCATTTCAGTGTTTGGCGTTCCTTCTGCGTCGTCGCGTTGCTCGAGCCAGCGCAGAGCTTTTTCGGCATATCGACGCTGGATTTCAATGGCTGCCATCGATGTTCCGTTTTTCAGCGGCACTGGAGCCATGCCGGTAATATCTCGAGAGATTTCCCTAATGGCGGCAATTTCATTGCTCAGCTCAAGGTCATGGCTTAAAACACCAGCTTCAATCATCTCAAGGACCAGTTGTGTGGAGCCTATCTTCAACGCACATGTTGTCTCGGACATGTTTGAATCGCCGACGATGACATGGAGTCTTCGAAAACGATGGGAATCTGCATGCGGTTCATCTCGAGTATTAATAATTGGACGGGACCTAGTGGTGGCGCTAGATACGCCCTCCCACACGTGGTCAGCTCGTTGAGAGACTTGAAATTGCCCATCTTGGATCGATCCAGCTCCGCAAATAAGCTGACGGGTAATTAGAAACGGCAGAAGTTGTTTTCCCAGAGTTTTGAGGACAACGTCTCTGCTTACAAGATAATTCTCATGGCAGCCGTAGGAATTTCCGAGCGAGTCAAGATTGTTCTTAAATAGGTAAACCCTGCCTCCAATTCCTTCCGCTGCTAGTGCAGTTTCCGCCCGTCGTGCTAATTGATCAACAATTTTATCGCCAGCACGGTCATAGGCGATTAACTGGGAAAGCGAATCACATTCGGCAGAAGCATATTCGGGGTGGGAACCCACGTCCAAGTATAGCCGCGCCCCGTTGGGGATAAACACGTTGGAGCCTCCCCATTCCTCCACAACGGGACGGAACATATAGCGTGCTACCTCATCCGCACCGAAGCACCGACGACTGTTGACGCCGACACAAGTGATTCCGTATTCGGTCTCTATGCCCGTGATTCGTCGTGTAAAAACTGTGCGTTCGTGCTCGCCCACGGATTTACTGTCCACCTTTCTGAACATAGGAACGAACGAACTCTTCAGCGTTTGATTCCAAAAGACCGTCAATTTCGTCCAAAAGATCATCAACTCCAGCAGTGTTGATACTTACTTGACCAGCTGAAACCCCATGAGTGTCAGTATCGTCAGAGTGTCCATTGCCGCCGGAATGAATTTGGCTACCGTTCTGGTTCATAATGATTGCTCCTTAAAAGATCTAAGTTATTAGCGTACCCTTGCATGAGAACAAAGTTTTATGTCAAGGAAATAGTTGTGACCGGTAACCACTGAGACAAAATAGTGGCAGCCTCTTTGGCTGAAGAGGCAGTGTCGACAGTGGTGATTGCTTCCGTCGATAGTGATTGAACCACTGGCATTTTGATCTTTGTAGCTTGATCACTAGACGTTTGAAGTGTGATGGAATCCCAACTTGCTTGGACAACGCTGTCAGGAAAACGTGAGATTAAGCTGCCCCGTAAATAAGCACGGCTACCTTTTGGCGGTGACCAAGCAGCATTATTAATCTGCTCGGTAGACACTAGAGTTCTCATGCGACCTTTGCGGACGAGCGCATGATAAAGGCTTTTAGCCGGATCAATATCAGCGTACTGCAGATCGATGAGCTGAATCTTAGGATCATCAATCGATACTCCACGCTTAATGAATGAAGAAATAAGCTGCCACTTGGCACACCAGTCAAGTCGGTCGGCAGCATAGAAAGGTCCCTTATGCAGCAAATCCAGTATCTCAGACCATTCCTTCAAAACGTCAAGATCGTCATCTGACTGTGGAGATACGCGTTTGCGGTACTCGTCGAGGAGCTCGAGTGCCGTCAAAGTTCTTCCATCGCGAAGGACAATTTTGTGCGTAAGCGTGAGATCATGTGAAATCGCACTTACCTCTGCGACCGGATTGGCAACCGCAAGGTCGGAAAAATCAATTCCAGATTCAATCGCGCCGAGCACTAACGAAGTCATGCCAATTTTCAAAAAGGTAGAAGTTTGCGACATATTGGCATCGCCGATGATGACATGCAGGCGACCAAAATGCTCACTATCTGCATGCGGTTCATCGCGGGTATTGATAATGCCACGATTAAGCGTTGTTTCCAGTGAAATTTCTTGCTCAATATAATCGGCACGTTGGCTAATCTGGAAACCAGATTTTTCGCCATGTTGCCCTAATCCGACTCGACCCGCTCCAATGATTACTTGCCGAGTAATGAAAAAGGGAATTAAACCTGAAGCAATCTCTTCAAAAGGAGTTGCGCGATCATAGAGGTAATTTTCGTGGCTACCATAGCTGGCGCCTTTACCGTCCACATTGTTTTTATAAATTTTTAGTGGTGGACATGGATCATGATGTTCTAACACCGAATGCTTACGCTGGGAATTTTCAGCAACAAGTTCCACTGCACGATTCATTATTACGTCACCTGCGGCGTCGTAGAGCATCGCCTCGAAAGCAGAACTTGTTTCAGGCGATGAATACTCTGGGTGCGCGTGGTCAACATAAAACCGTCCTCCGTTAATGAGAACTGAATTAGCTACGCCCAAAGCATGAGGATCCACGACCGGAACTGTGCGGTAACGACGTAAATCGAAGCCACGAAGATCTCTTAGTGGTGATTCTTCTGAAAAGTCCCAACGAGCTTGAGACGCGCACCGCTCCCCCAACGAAAACGCCACCACTGCATGAGTCGACGTGACGATAGGGCTCAGTATGGTGTTTGACGGGGTCGCTATTCCGTATTCTGTCTCTGTACCAACAAATCTGCTCATCGTTGTCCTCCCAGTACTCGGGCGTGTGCTACTCGAAGTCCATGGCGGCCGATGATACGACTCCAATCATCAGGATTAGATGTATTCGGCAAGTCTTCACTCTCATGATTTTCAGCGTCAATCGCTGCAATCAGGTGTTCTGAGGCAACTCCTGAGTGTCGGCCTGCGATATGGTCTTTGATCGCACATTTTTTTGCACGATCGACAATGTTGGCGATCATCGCCCCTGAAACAAAATCCCGATAGTGCAGGATTTCAGTGCTGCCATCGATTAACGACAATTCCACATAGGGATTATCAGCATAAAGATGATCGACAGCATTATTTATCAGTGAATCAATAGGCTCAGCAGTCGGAATGTTCTGTTTCAAATGGCGTGCGAAAACGTCACGGGCTGCTTGTTTATCAGGACGTTCTACACGAATCTTCACGTCTAAACGGCCTGGACGCAAAATAGCTGGATCAATTAATTCTTCACGATTTGTAGCACCGATGATGATGACATTGCTTAAGGATTCTACGCCATCAAGTTCAGTTAAAAGTTGCGGAACCACGGTGGTTTCCATATCAGAGCTAACTCCAGATCCTCTGGTACGGAAAATCGACTCCATTTCATCAAAAAATACGATGACAGGACGTCCCTCTTCAGCGAGTTCGCGGGCTCGCTCGAAAATCAGTCGAATTCGACGTTCAGTTTCACCGACATACTTGTTCAGCAGTTCGGGACCTTTGACATTAATGAAATAACTACGGTTACCCGCTCCAATTCTTTGCGCCAAAGAATTGGCCACGGCTTTAGCGATCAAAGTTTTACCACAACCAGGTGGACCATAGAGCAAAACTCCCTTGGGAGGCTTGAGATCATAAGCACGATAAAGATCAGGCTGAGTAAACGGAAGTTCTACAGCATCATGAATAAGCTCAATCTGGCTATCTAGACCGCCGATATCTGCATATGTCACATCAGGAACTTCTTCCAGCGCCAATGTGGACACTTCCGTTTTGGGTATTACTTCGAAGGCATAGCCGGCGCGTGGATCGACGAGGAGCGTATCACCTGCTTTAGGCAGCTTATCGACGCCTTCTGTCAGTGCTGCGGCAAGGTTAACAACGCGCTCTTCGCCGGTATGATCGCAGATTAAACCACGATTATCAGCGAGAAGTTCTACTAGTGTAGCCAGTTGTCCAGTAGTACTTATGTCGCATACTTCTACTACTTGACTTGCCTCGCCCAAGCGAACCTGCACACCAGGAACCAGTTCGGCTTTTTCTACATCAGGTGATATTCGTAAACGCATGTGTCGACCGGCGGTAAAAACCTCTGCAGTTTCTCGACCCCCAGAAAATTCAAGAAACGTGCCATACGTGGACGGAGGAGCTGCTAAATCCTCCAGCTGATCCTGCAAAATAGACAGCTTGTCCCGAGAAGCCTTGAGCAATTCAGCTAATTTCGCATTACGTGCGCTCAGGTCCGAAATGGTTCGTTGCAGATGCGCCGTCGACTCGGATGGATCAGATGTAAGCATGACCCTTACCTTACTAATTTCCCAACACTGGTGTTGTCATTAGACGGCAATAAGCGGCACCTTTTTTAAAGGTGCCGCTTAAAAGCCTGCTGGGAGCCTACTTACGTGCACGTCGCTGCGGACGTGGCGGGACGGTGCCGTCGGCAAGTCGACGTGTCCAAATCAAGAATGCAGTGTGAGCATTCATACGGTGTTCAGGGCGCGTAGCCAACCCTTCTACGCGCCATTCACGGACGAGAGATTCCCAAGCGCGAGGCTCGGTAAAACATTTAAGTTCGCGAATTCCCTCCATGACCTTCATTAGCTGAGGGACAGTCGCTACATACGTCATGAGAACTCCGCCGGGGATGAGCAATCGAGACGCTGTCTCCAAACACTCCCAAGGGGCGAGCATATCCAAGATGATGCGGTCCACTGGACCGCCCAGATCTTCAACCGATACTTCCTGCAAATCGCCTAAGCGAGGGGACCAAGTTTCAGGACGGTAACCGAAAAACTCATCAACGTTATTTTTGGCGTATTCAAGGTGGTCTTCTCTGATTTCATAAGAAAAGACATGTCCCTCGTTGCCAACAGCCCGCAATAGCGCCATCGAGAGAGCACCTGAGCCTGCGCCGGCTTCTAACACCTGCGCGCCGGGAAAAATATCTCCTTCGACCAAAATTTGGGCAGAATCTTTGGGATAAATCACTGCAGCGCCGCGAGGCATAGAAAGCACGTGATCGACCATCAAGTGTCTGAAACACAGATATTCGTATCCTTGCTGAGATTTAACGACAGTACCCTCATCGTTTCCAATGATATCGTCATGATGAATCATGCCTTTATGTGTGTGATGCGCACCGCCTGATTCAAGAACAATCGTTGCATGCCGGCGCTTAGGATCTGTGAGTTGTACGCGGTCACCAGGCTGAAATGGTCCAGAGTTTGCCATGAGAATTTAACCTACCAGATACGCATGCAGACACCGTGATAGCCAATAGATGTCTGTAATGCTGGCTAATTCTCGAGCAGAGTGCATGGAGAGCAACGGAACACCGACGTCTACAGTAGGAATACCCAGCCGAGTTGCCGTTATAGGGCCAATAGTCGAACCGCATGGGACGCTGTTATTTCCCACGAAGACTTGATGATTACTCCCAGCTTTCATGCTAGCGCGCATCCACATAGCTTCTGTTTCAGTATTGGATGCATATCGTTGGTTCGCATTGATTTTCAATGCAGGACCACCACCCATAACAGGATGATTTAATGGATCGTGTTGATGCGCATAATTTGGGTGAATTGAGTGAGCTGCATCTGCCGAAATACATGTGGAGCGTGTGATCATTTGCTTGGTTTTTTCAGCGTCTGCACCTAATCCAGCAGCTGTTCTGGTTAGGACGTCTTCTAAAATAGGTCCGGCAGCCCCAGTTGTTGTGGCACTCCCAACTTCCTCATGGTCAAAAGCGGCGAAAACAAGAATGTCCTTCATCGGTGCACGGCCGAGTACATTATCTTCAGCTGCCTCCACAAATGCTTTAAGTCCAGGAAATACGCTGGAAAGATTATCCAATCGTCCTGCAGCAAGAAAATCCGAGGTTGCTCCAAAAATTTCACCAGGTTGGGCATCTGCCGTAATCAAATCATGCGAAATAATCTCTTCTTTGTTAACGCCTGCTGCCGTTGCGATTACATCCATAATGGACAAATCTGGTTCGCCAACGGCAAATATCGGTTGGGTATGACGCTGACGATCAATGGATAACGACGTGTTTGCGTCTCGGTCTAAATGAATAGCAAGGTGCGGAATTCTTAGTACAGGAGCAGTAGCGACAGTGCGTGAGGAGCCGTCGATAAGCCCGATTCGACCGGCTAAAACTAGTTCACGATCGAACCATGAAGCTAAAATAGGGCTACCATAGACCTCTACTGATGCTTGTTGCCATCCCGCAGACACAAGATTAGGGTGATATTTCAGCTTAAAACCAGGTGAATCGTTATGTGCACCGATGATCCTAAAGCCCGACGAAGTATCAGCTGATGCCGGGATATACCATGCCATCAGTGCCGCACCGCGAATCATAAAATGACCGCCTGGGGTGCTGTCCCAATCGCCTGATTCATCTACCTCATGAAATTCTGCTTCTTGTAGCAACTGTGCGCCTTGTTGAGCAGCATGAAAAGAACTAGGGGAATTAGCGATGAAACTAACTAGTTCCCAAGCCATAGCTTCGATTTGTGAACGAACGTGTTCGCTGTGTTCCAGATCAGCTTTAGGAATACCGCAACGATCAGATAATGATGAACCCATAATCAACTAGTCTAACCTTCCCATAGCCTAAACAACGCGTGTTTCTTTTTCTAGCGTGGGACTAGCAACATGCAAATCTCTGACTAGCCTCATACAATATTGGACTTGATGACAACCTCAACTTCTTCCGCTTCTCCCCTCGCATTATCGCCTTCTCGTGCTAATGATTATCAGCAATGCCCATTGCTGTACCGCTTTCGTGCCATTGACAGACTTCCAGAGCCCAAAACCATAGCCCAAGTCAAAGGCACCCTCGTACATGCCGTGCTTGAAGAAATGCATGGTTGGTCTCGAAATGAGCGACTTTTCCCAGCTGCAGTCAAACGATTGAAACCCCATTGGGCATTAATGTGCAGCAAAGATTCTGAATTAGTTTCGCTGGTGCCAGAAGAAGATACTTATGATTTTCTCGTAGAATGCCGCTCCCTTCTTCGAGGATACTTTGAGATGGAAAACCCTCAAGGATTCGATGCACTGGCATGTGAAATGTACGTCAATGCGACATTGCCTAACGGAGTACCTGTCAGAGGATTCATCGACCGAGTTGATAAAGCTCCGACGGGTGAAATTCGCGTCGTGGACTATAAAACGGGTAAAAAGCCAATTCCTCGTTTTAGCCAGCAAGCTCAATTCCAAATGCGCTTTTATGCTCTGGTGTATTGGCGAATCTACGGACGTATCCCAGATCAGTTGCGGTTGATGTATCTCAAAGTCGCCGACTCGATGTTTCTTACTCCATCACGCGAAGAACTCGAATATTTCGAACGTGATATCCAAGAACTATGGGAGAAAATTGTCACTGACGGACAAACCGGTCAGTTTCGCCCCAAAACTTCGAAACTCTGTGGCTGGTGTTCATTTCAGAACCTTTGCCCAGCTTTTGACGGAACACCGCCAGCCTATCCAGGTTGGCCAGGCATAGCTGATGCTCCTCAGTGTTCCACTGTCAATACCTCAAAGGGTTTGACAGGCTAACCAAGGTAGAGCTAGAAGCCTAGTCACGCATAGCATGGAATAAGACTACAGCTATTGCAGGAAAGGGTGGAAAGTATTGTGCTGAATTCCAGAATGTCGAGTGCACACGCTCCGTTCAATCCAGTGCCCCGCCATCCTGGCAAGGTGCTGGAGAACGAGTACCTTGTGCCACAAAAGATCTCACATTATGATCTTGCCAAACAACTACATGTTACAGAAACCTCTCTCGATCACTTCATTGCGGGAGAAACCGACATAGATGATGTTTTGGCTTTCGGTCTTGCTCATGTTTTTAGAGAGTCACCAGAATTATGGATTCGCAGACAACAAGATTGGGATACTTTTTTAGAGCAAGAGCGCTAGATGAAAGATCAAAGCGGGAAGCATCCATTGTATGGTGACTGCTTCCCGCTTAATTACCTTTTAGAAAAGGCCTTTAATTTCACCGTTTTCAACTCCGATATTTTCGGCGGCTGGTTTTTTCGGAAGCCCAGGCATGGTCATAACATCGCCGGTAAGGGCAACGATAAATCCTGCACCGATTCGTGGCAATAAATTGCGAACGTGAAGAGTATGTCCTTCCGGGCGCCCTAGCTGAGATGGATCATCACTAAACGAATATTGCGTCTTGGAAATACATACCGGCAAGCGATCCCATCCATTTTCTTGCAAATAAGCCAGATCTTGACGCGCTTGCTTAGACAACTCAACATCTGCCGCGCCGTAGATTTTTTGCGCAATTGTGAGAAGTGATGCTTCAATTCCCTGTTCGGGGTCATAAAGGTGATGCGAAGTTTGATTTTGCATCGAGACTGCGACTGCGTCGGCAAGTTCCAACGCCCCTCGCCCACCATGAGCCCAAACTTCGACCGGAATCAATTGAACCGACATGGTTTCAGCCCAAGCTTTGAGCTGATTGATTTCTGCATCAGTGTCCGAGGCAAATTTATTCAGCGCAACAATTGGTTCGATACCAAACGCGCGAATATTTTCAACGTGCCGTTCGAGATTGACGACTCCAGATGCAAGAGCGCCAAGGTTTTCGGTTGTGAGCTCATCTTTAGGAACGCCGGCGTTGTATTTGAGGGACCTTACCGTGGCGACAACTACGGTTGCAGCTACATTGAGGTTGCCCACACGCGACTTGATATCAAAGAACTTTTCAGCACCAAGATCGGACCCAAATCCAGCTTCCGTCAGTACAACATCACCGAGCGACAGCGCTATTTTTGTAGCGATAAGAGAGTTACAACCATGGGCAATATTTGCGAATGGTCCACCGTGGCACAACGCTGGGGTTCCACCCAATGTTTGCACTAAATTCGGATTGATTGCATCACGGAGCAATGCTGCAAGTGCTCCTTGCGCATTAAGTTGACCAACGGTAACAGGTTCACCGCTGAATGTCTGGCCGACGACAATGCGTGCCAAGCGTGCTTCCAAATCTGTGAGATCTGCTGCCAGACATAGGATTGCCATGATTTCGCTCGCGGCTGTAATCGTGAATCCTGTTTCAGTTGGTACTCCATGTGCTTTGCCGCCTAAGCCAGTGACGACTTTGCGTAAAGAGCGGTCATTTACATCAAGGCACCGTTGCCAAGTAATCCTGCGGACATCAATTCCAAGAGCATTTCCTTGGTGAATATGATTATCAATCATGGCTGCCAGTGTGTTGTTGGCTGCTGTGATTGCGTGAAAGTCTCCGGTGAAATGCAGATTGATATCTTCCATAGGAACGATCTGCGAATATCCACCACCTGCGGCTCCGCCCTTAATTCCCATTACAGGGCCTAGAGAAGGTTCCCGAATGGCAACAATAGAATTATGGCCGCGTAATCGCATTGCGTCCGAAAGGCCAATGAGGACAGTCGATTTGCCCTCGCCGGCTGGGGTCGGAGAAATTCCTGTCACGAGCACGAGTTTTCCAGTGCTCTCGCGGGGAATCCGATTGATATCTATTTTCGCTTTTGTAAAGC